>NZ_JBBOWI010000001.1:4695000-5267920 GCF_038006965.1 Bacillus sp. FSL K6-1338
AGGAATTGGTTTTTTAGGTGCTGGCGTAATTTTAAGAAGAGACAACGATAGCATTGCAGGACTCACGACTGCCGCTATGATTTGGGGTGCTTCTGGTATTGGTATTGCCGTTGGAGCTGGTTTCTATATCGAGGCAATTTTCGGAATGTGTTTTCTTATGATTAGTGTCGAACTTATACCATTGACAATGAAGTTTGTAGGTCCTAGATCATTTCGTCAACGTGATATTGCAGTGAAACTTGTTGTGCGAAATATGGACAATATCCCGGTTGTAATCGAGGAGATAAAAGAAATGGATATAAACGTTAAAAATATGAAGCTTAAAACGTTAGAAAACGGTTCTCACTATTTACATCTTAAACTGTCCATTGATCAAAAAAGACATACCGCTGATGTTTACTATACTCTCCAGCATCTTGAAAGTGTCCAACAAACTGAAGTGGAAAGTATGTAGCATAAAATAAACTCTCTTTAATTAGAGAGTTTTTCTTTTTTCTATAATGGTAACAATGAATGTAGTCCTGCAAAACAAGGAGGAATTTACTATTGAAATCCCGTCCGAATTTAGTAGATACATTTCGTGATTCCATTATTTTTCGTTTAATTTGTTTTATTATTGTACTCACTGCTTTTTCTGGTTTTCTTATACATAGATTAGAACCCTCTCATTTCACTACATGGTTTGACGGAATTTGGTGGTCAATTGTTACCATTTTTACAGTTGGATATGGCGACTTTGCTCCCCATACAACGATAGGAAAACTAATAGGTATAAGTATTATTTTATTAGGAACTGGCTTTTGTTCTTATTATATGGTTCTATTCGCTACTGAGATGATTAGTAAACAATACATGAAAGTTAAAGGTGAAGAAGCCGCTACCTCTAACGGTCATATGATTATCGTTGGCTGGAATGAGCGTGCAAAACATGTTGTAAAGCAAATGCATGTACTACAACCAAACCTTGATATCGTTTTAATTGATGAAACACTTTCTTTACTCCCAAAACCCTTTCATCATTTAGAATTTATAAAAGGTTGTCCGCATCACGATCAAACTTTATTAAAGGCTAATATTGCAACGGCACACACCATATTAATAACAGCGGATAAAGAAAAGAACGAAAGCTTAGCAGATACACAGTCCATTTTAAATATTTTAACTGCGAAAGGACTCAATCCAAACATTCACTGCATCGCCGAACTACTTACTACTGAACAAATTCAAAATGCAACGAGAGCGGGCGCGTCAGAAATTATAGAAGGAAATAAATTAACGAGTTATGTATTTACCGCTTCTCTTTTATTCCCTTCTATTTCAGGTGTACTATTCTCACTTTACGATGAAATCTCTGATAACAAATTACAACTGATGGAGCTTTCTCCGTCCTGCACCGGACAAACCTTTGCAAATTGTAGCTATACCCTTCTAAAACAAAACATTCTCTTACTAGGTATAAAGCGTGATGATCAATATATGATTAATCCAGTCCATACCTTCATTCTTATCGAAAGCGACATACTCATTGTTATTCACCATTAATAAAATGACGCTCTAGTTCTTGCATGAGCACTTTCCCAATATTGATATATTTTCTTTTTACATCTCCATCTGGATCTTTCGGTTCAGCAAATTGATCCATCCCACTCGTTCCAGCGGTTAAAGTATTCACATTATCATCTAGTTCGTCTTGATATACGTGCGAAAGAATATACGGCGTTTCAAGACGGACTACTACACCAGGTACATCCAGTTCACCATCTACTGCTGTAAACGGCACTCGTAAAAATTGATACCCATCTTCTTCATCGATTTTGTAATCGAAGCATCCTTTATCATAATCCCAATTACCACCAATGCTATATCCAAGTGGTTTCATAATCTCTTCTAACTTAAATAGCGCATATGTACGTCCTTCTAAATTTGATTGAATTGGAATCAAGTCCATCCCTCCAAGACTTTTCCTTTAGCATACCCACTCTAGCTTGAATATACTGATGGACTTTTCGATAAAATAATAAAAAGCGACCGGATTCCGGTCGCTTTTTATTATTTTAAACGCTCTTCTAATTCTGCTTTTAATTCTTCAAATCCTGGTTTACCAAGTAAAGCAAACATGTTCTTCTTGTATGCTTCTACGCCAGGTTGGTCAAATGGATTTACCCCTAGTAAGTAGCCGCTCATCGCACATGCTTTTTCGAAGAAGTATACAAGGTAACCGAATGTGTACTCATTTAATTCAGGAATATTGACGATTAAGTTTGGTACTCCCCCGTCGCTATGTGCAAGTAATGTACCTTCGTATGCTTTTGTGTTTACAAAGTCTACAGTTTCACCAGCAAGGTAATTTAATCCGTCTAAATCGTTTTCTTCTGATTCGATTGTTAGTTCATGTGTAGATTTACCTACTTTAAGAACTGTTTCAAATAAGTCACGACGACCTTCTTGAACGTATTGACCTAATGAGTGTAAGTCAGTTGAGAAGTTTGCTGAAGATGGGAAAATACCTTTTTGATCTTTTCCTTCACTTTCACCAAATAACTGTTTCCACCACTCAGCGAAGTATTGAAGTGCTGGCTCATAGTTAACAAGCATTTCAATTGTTTTTCCTTTATTGTATAAAGCGTTACGAACTACTGCATATTGGTAAGCTGGGTTTTCTTCTAGTTCTGACGTTCCGAAGTCATCATGACCAGCAGCTGCACCTTTCATCATCTCTTCAATATTTAAGCCACTTACTGCGATTGGTAATAAACCAACTGGCGTTAATACAGAGAAACGTCCTCCAACATCATCTGGAATAACAAATGTTTCGTAACCTTCGTTATCAGCTAGTGTTTTTAATGCACCACGTGCTTTATCTGTAGTTGCATAAATACGTTTGCGAGCTTCTTCTTTTCCATACTTTTCTTCTAATAACTTACGGAAGATACGGAATGCTAGTGCTGGCTCTGTTGTTGTACCTGATTTGGAAATAACGTTAATAGAGAAGTCTTTACCTTCTAATACGTCCATTAAATCTTTCATGTAAGTGGAGCTAATGTTTTGTCCAACAAATAGCACTTGTGGAGTTTTACGTTGTTCTTTAGAAAGCGTGTTGTAGAAAGAATGGTTTAACATTTCGATTGCTGCGCGTGCCCCTAAGTAAGAACCACCAATACCTACAACAAGTAAAATGTCAGAGTCATTTTTAATTTTTTCTGCGCATTTTTGAATGCGAGCGAATTCTTCTTTGTCATATTGAAGCGGAAGGTCTACCCACCCAAGGAAATCGTTCCCAGCTCCAGTTTTTTCGTGGATTGCGTGATGTGTTACTTTCACTGCATCACGTAAATAAGTGATTTCATGTTCACCGATGAAGGATAACGCTTTAGAATAGTCGAACGTTACATGTGTACTCATCTTTTTCCCTCCAATTATGGATATGTATTTCTGTATTCACTTTAGCGAAACTGAAGTTGTAAATCAAGCGATTCAACCATTGTAAACGTAACCAATATATATTTTTTAGAAAAAGTTCATTTTTTGCATAAAAATTCGTATTTTTCGGTATAGATGTATATACATCATCTTTCGAACATTTTTTATGTATAAAAACAACATAACTACCCCATTCTATAAAAGAGTTAATTAACTCATCGCTTGCTCATGCTTCACAATTAAGGGGGGCTTTTTCATGAGTACTTTGCAACGTATCGCATTAGTCTTTACTGTAATTGGCGCTGTGAACTGGGGACTAATCGGATTTTTCCAGTTTGACTTAGTAGCAGCCATTTTCGGTGGACAAAATTCAGCTCTTGCACGTATTATTTACGGCATCGTTGGTATATCTGGGCTTATCAATCTTGGTTTACTGTTTAAACCATCTGAAAATCTTGGTACACACCCAGAAACAAACGAAATTCGATAGTCAGTATGTCCTTTCACCTCCGACATACGAATATGATTGCATGCAATCATATTTGCAAATATATATCATAAGATAAAGTAAAAGAGGAACGCTCATATGCGTTCCTCTTTTACTTTGTTAACTCGGACTCTTCAATCCATTCTGCCAACTTTTCTCGCAGCGTATTAAATCCGTTTTCAGATGGGTTCGGTATAAGAATCCTTCCTTGTTTTCTTTTCGCCGCTTTTAACGATAAACTCATTTTTCTGTGCTCTTCATCAATTGAAAGTACCTTTACTTCTACTGTATCGCCGACTTTTAAAAAGTCATGAATATCCTTTACATATCCATTTGTAATTTCAGATATATGCACAAGTCCTTGTGTTTCTGCATCTAACGCTACAAATGCACCGTAATCTTGAATTCCAGTCACTTTCCCTGTTACAACCACTCCTGTTGTATATTGTTCTGACATATGAAACACTCCCATACGTTTACCATTCTCTCTACAATTATAAAGAGCAAAGCAGATATATTTATTTTAAATATCCGATTGGTTAGTACGCATTCTAGATAACGTTATCTAGAATGCGTATACCTTATATTAGTAAATTATACCACTATGACAGAACTCATTCAAAATTCATGAAAAATTTCCCTTAAAGAAGTATAATTCTCCAATATTGGGATAGACTACTAACACATGGCTTTCTAGTATTCCCCCCCTTTTATGGACAAAACGTATTACGTTTTGTCCTTTTTTTATTTTCTACAAACCGTTCCATTCTCTTCATCGCTTCCATAAGTTGTTCAAGCGACGTTGCATATGAACAACGAATAAATCCTTCACCACTTTCGCCAAATACGCTACCAGGGACAACGGCCACTTTCTCTTCCAACAATAACTGTTCTGCAAATTCCGCTGAAGATAATCCGGTTGAAGATATAGCAGGAAAAACATAAAATGCTCCGCCCGGCACATGACACGTTAAGCCCATTTCATTGAAAGATGTCGTCATGAAGTTACGACGCTTCTTATAGCTATCTCTCATTCGAATTACTTCATCGTTCCCTGCGCGTAACGCCTCAAGTGCTGCAAACTGAGACATCGTCGGTGCACACATCATTGAATACTGATGGATTTTGAGCATTAATTCTGAAAATTGAACAGGAGCTGCAATCATACCGAGGCGCCATCCTGTCATCGCAAATCCTTTTGAAAATCCTGAAATTAAAATCGTATGCTCACGCATATTTTTAATACTCGCGAAACTTGTATATACTTCGTCGTATACAAGTTCTGCATAAATTTCATCAGATAATACGATTAGATTGTACTTCTCAACAATCACTGCTATTTCTTCAAGCTCGGATTTATTTAGCATTGCACCTGTCGGGTTATTTGGTGAACAAAGCAAAATTGCCTTTGTTTTCGCTGTAATAGCTGCTTCAATTTGTTCTGGTTGTACTTTAAACTCGTTTTCTAACGTAGTCGCCACAGGAACCGGAACTCCTCCAGCTAATGTCACAAGTGGTGCATAAGAAACGAAGCTCGGTTCAATAATGAGCACTTCATCATCAGGATTTATAATGGCGCGCATCGCTACATCTAACGCCTGGCTCGCTCCAACTGTAACAATGATTTCATCACTTGGATCATAAGATACTGCAAATTGTTTTTTTAGATACTTTGCTATTTCTTGACGGAGCTCCAATAATCCTGCATTTGCTGTATATGACGTATACCCTTGTTCCAAAGAACGAATACATGCTTGCCTTACATTCCAAGGTGTAACAAAATCCGGCTCTCCTACCCCGAGGGAAATAACACCTTTCATATTTGCTGCTAAATCAAAAAATTTTCGAATACCAGATGGTTTTAAAGATTCTGCTGATCTAGATAGTTCAAATTGCTTCATGGTGTCACCACAATTCGCTTATCATCATCGTCTTTTTCATAAATAACGCCCTCATGTTTATACTTCTTCAAAATGAAATGAGTAGTTGTAGAAACAACAGATTCAATTGTTGCTAATTTCTCAGAAACAAACATCGCTACTTCTCCCATCGTTTTCCCTTCTAATGTAATAGAAAGATCATATGTCCCTGACATTAAATAAACGGATTTCACTTCTGAATAACGATAAATTTGTTCAGCAACCGCATCAAACCCAACGCCATGCTTTGGCGTAACTTTCACATCGATCATTGCCGTTAAACCTGTATGTTCTTTCACCTTCGTCCAATCAATATGTGTTACATAATCCACAATAATCTTTTCATTTTCTAACCTCGCAACCATCTTCTTTACTTCTTCTACCTCTATATTTAACAGCTTCGCTAATGTATCTACAGATAATCGACTACTCTTTTCAAGACAAGCTAATAATTCTAATTCTTTTTCTGTCACCATATAAATCATCCTTCCTTTTCGTTTGTGTTTAAATTATACAAATACCCTTTCCAGTTTGAAAAGAAGATTTTTCTATTGAATTATGTCAAAATAAAGTGAAACTTTAATCAGCGAAATGCTTCACCCCACTGATTATCAGCCCACACCAATCGGGCTTTTACGGACAGTTGCTCTCCCACCTAACCTCTTTGCTTGAGCTGCTTTTTGAGCTGGGAGACTTACTGTCCGTTAATGCGGGGTAAAGTGAAACTTTAATCAGTGGAAAAATGCGTGATAAAGCGAAAGGGGATGGAATCGTGAAACCAAAAGTTTATATTGCTGAACCAGTTCCAACATTTGTAGAAAACTATTTATCAGAACACTGTGATTATGAAAAATGGGATCAAAATGAGAAAGTACCCCGTGATGTTCTATTAGAAAAAATACAAGATAAAGATGGGTTATTAAATTTCGGATCTGCTATTAATGAAGAATTACTGACAGTGGCTCCTAACTTAAAAGTAGTGAGCAACATTTCTGTCGGTTACGATAATTTTGATTTACAAGCGATGAAAAACCGAAATGTTATCGGAACGAATACACCATACGTATTAGATGATACAGTAGCTGATCTCGTTTTCGCCCTTATGTTATCTGCTGGGCGCCGTGTTTGCGAACTCGATTCTTATGTGAAAAATGGTGAATGGAACGCTGAAATTGGAAAAGAACACTTCGGACTAGATGTACACCATAGCACAATTGGTATTATCGGTATGGGCCGAATTGGAGAAGCCGTTGCAAAACGAGCAAAATTCGGATTTGATATGAATGTTCTTTACTATAACCGCCGTCGTAAAGAAGAAGCTGAACAAAAATTCGATGCTACATATTGTGATTTACAGACGCTACTGGAGCAGTCTGACTTTATTGTTCTTCTTACTCCATTAACAGATGAAACATATCACCTTATCGGAGAAAAGGAATTTTCATTAATGAAAGAAACAGCAATCTTCATTAATGCTTCTCGCGGGAAAACAGTAGATGAAGAAGCGTTAATCCATGCTTTAACAGAAAAGAAAATCTTTGCAGCAGGTATCGATACATTTACACAAGAGCCGATTCAAAAAGATAATCCACTCTTATCATTACAAAATGTTGTGACTTTACCACACATCGGATCTGCAACATTAAAAACTAGGCAGCAAATGGCTATGACCGCCGCTGAAAATTTAGTTGCAGGATTACAAGGAAAAACACCGCCTAATATTGTTCGCGGGTAATACTGAATAAACGAAAGGCAAGATGACATCGTCATCTTGCCTTTTTTTGTTAACATATTTTCTTCTTCCTTGGAGATGATATGAACAAAAATCAATGGAGTGACAAAAAATGAATCACGAATATACTTGTCCTTATTTCACTTTTTCCACTCGCGGCACTACTATTCATTACGAATTGTATGAACACGATAACAAAACAGAACGTCCTACTTTCGTACTCGTTCACGGCTTTTTATCTTCCTCATTTAGTTACCGTCGTCTCATTCCCTTACTATCGAAAGCAGGAACAGTGATTGCTCTTGATTTACCACCGTTCGGAAAAAGTGATAAGTCTCATCTGTTTAAGTATTCTTATCACAATTTAGCAACGATTATTATTGATTTAATTGAACATTTATCTCTCTCAAACATTGTATTAGTTGGGCACTCTATGGGTGGGCAAATTTCTCTCTATGTAAACCGTATACGTCCTGAACTCATTTCAAAAACGATTTTACTATGCAGCTCTAGCTATTTAGCACGCGCAACCTTACCTTTACTATACTCTTCTTATTTACCGTTCTTTCATTTATACGTAAAGAACTGGATTATTAGACGCGGTATTGTTCATAACTTAATGAATGTCGTTCATGATCACTCATTAATTGACGATGAAATGAAAAAAGGTTACTCCGCTCCTTTTTATGACGACCGTATATTTCCCGCTTTAACTCGCATGATACGAGACCGTGAAGGTGACTTATCTTCAACTGAATTACAAAAAATCGAAACACCTATCTTGCTCATTTGGGGTGAAAAAGACCGCGTCGTCCCTGTACATGTAGGTCATCGTCTACACAAAGATTTACCGAATTCAAAATTTATTTCTTACGAAAATACAGGACATTTACTACCTGAAGAAAAGCCTAAACATGTTTATGAAGAAATTATCGCTTTTTCTGCGCAATAAAGTGAAACTTTAATCAGTCCCCACCTAACTTCTTTGCTTCCGCTGAATTTTGAGGTGGGGTCTTACTACCAAGCAAATAGCGGGATAATATAAAAAAGGCTGTCGGAAATTCCGACAGCCTATAATGAACAACTTCCGCCTTCTTTTATTACAAGTAATTCCACAGCTAACTTCTCACATTTTTCAAGCGCAGGTACTTCCTCAAAAGACATAAAGTATATATGTTGAATCTTCTTTGCGATGTATTTTGGATCATCAAACACACTTATGACGTTCACAACATCGCTCGCTTCTGTTTCATAAAACTCCGGTCCCATTTGAAACGGATCCCAATTCTTCACAACCTCTATCATCTTTTCATATGTACCCATTCGCTTCCCGCCTTTTCACTTTTTAATACTTTTCTTTATCCTATCACATCAGCTATTCTATAAGAAGAGAGAGAACTTTCGTAACTTATTGGTTTTACAGAAGAAGGGGGCAAACTTATGCAACTATTTCATAAAGCAATCAATCGACGTGGAACGCATAGTATAAAATGGGATACATATAAAAACGAAGAACTTATCCATGCTTGGATTGCTGATATGGATTTTGAAGTACCAAAACCAATTCAAACTGCCTTAAAACAACGGATCGAACATCCGATTTTTGGCTACACACTTCCCCCTGAAAATATTGGGGATATTATTTGTAACTGGACAAAACAACAATACGACTGGGACATTCAAAAAGAATGGATCGTCTTTAGTGCAGGGATCGTTCCAGCTCTTAGTACGAGCATACAGGCTTTTACAAAAGAAAACGAATCCGTTCTCGTACAACCACCTATTTATCCTCCATTTTTCGAAATGGTCACAACAAATAATAGGCAGTTATGCGTGAGTCCATTACAGAAACAAAATGATACATATGTGATAGACTTCGAGCATTTAGAAAAGCAGTTTCAGCAAGGCGTCAAACTCATGCTTCTTTGTAGCCCTCATAATCCAATCGGACGCGTTTGGACGAAAGAGGAACTTGTGCAGCTCGGATCGTTATGTACTAAATATAACGTAATCGTTGTCGCGGATGAAATTCATTCCGATATCATTTATGCAGACCATACACATACACCGTTCGCTTCCTTATCTGAAGAATTAGCAGAACGCACTATCACTTGTATGGCTCCAAGTAAAACATTTAATATCGCTGGATTACAAGCGTCGATTATTATCATTCCAAACGAAAAACTCCGTCACGCCTTTACAGCTATCCAATATAGACAAGGCTTCCACGGGTTAAATATCTTCGCCTACACAGCGATGCAAAGTGCCTATACAGAATGTAATGATTGGCTAAACGAAATTCGATTATATATAGAAGATAATGCTCAATTTGCTTATGAATATATCAAAACTCACATACCTGCTCTTTCCGTAACGAAGCCAGAAGGTAGCTTTTTATTATGGATTGATTGTTCTCGTCTAAAGCTTTCTCAAAACGAGCGTACTGCATTACTTGAGGAAAAAGGAAAAATCATCGTTGAACCTGGTGAGAAATACGGGTTAGGTGGGGAAGAACATATTCGAATTAACATCGGCTGTCCACGATCTGTTTTAGAAGAAATTTTGAACAGACTGCGTCATACGTTTTCATAATAAGAAAAGAGGCTGTCATAAATCATTTTAGGACAACCTCCTTTATCCATATCTTTTCAATTACGTTTCACAAAAAAAGCTACCATGCACGGTAGCTTTTACTTTTTCTTCATATCCGATGCTTTTTTTACAATGACACCACAAGCAATTCGATCACCTGATTTACCTGTCGGTTGTGTCATACCATCATCAGCGTTTTCTGTAATAATAATAGACGCTCCATCTTTTCTATGAATCGTTGTTTTTCCTTCTTCAAGCGTTATGTGCGGCGCGTCGATTTCTGCCTTGATCTTTCCAGAACCGTCTGCAATTACGTTCGGTAAATCACCGTTTTCTGCACCCTTCGGATTAAGAAGACCATGTTTTTTATCATCAGGATTAAAATGATTCCCGGATGATTCAAAACGAGGTGCCTTACACTCTCCGATTTCATGTACATGTAGTCCGTGTGGTCCTGGCGTGAAACCTTCCCCTTTAATCGTAATTTTCACTCCACTTGTTTGCTGAACTACTTTCGCAGTCCCTACTTCATCTCCTGAAGCATTATGTAATTTCACTTCAATTTCTTTCGGCTTTCCTTGGTCACAACCTGCCATCAGAAATAATAAACAACAACTGAAAAAAAGCCGTTTCTTCATTCCATTCCCTCCAAAATATATTCTGCCCTTAGATTGTCCGAGCATAGAGGGAAACATACAAAAATGCGTTACTGTTTCTTTTCAGCTAATAGTTTTTCTTCAACTTTCTGTAATCGCTCTGCTTCTCTTTTTGATATACGAATAAACATGCGCCACGTGGCAATAGCACCGATAATAAATAGAACGCACACAATCCCTGGAATAATATATTCTGTTTTATCTTCCGGAAAATATAAAGGCATCATAACGAACACTCCTTAATTATAGGATTCAAAAAAACATCAGAATTTTCTGTTATATATCTTTAAATTATAGTTGAACCAGTTCATATTCTCAAGAGGCGTTCCGAAAGTGAATGATTTCTTTGACTCCTCCTCCTACTTTCCTTACTATAAACTTGAGGTGAAAAATATGAGAGAAACATTTGAAATTGGTGAAATCGTTACTGGTATTTATAAAACAGGAAAATACATCGGCGAAATTACAAATAGCCGTCCTGGTAGTTATGTCGTAAAAGTATTAGCTGTTTTAAAACATCCGGTGCAAGGTGACTTACATAACGTAAAACAAGCTGACGTACCATTTTTCCATGAAAGACGCGCTTTAGCTTTTCGTGAGCAAACGAACATTCCACCGCAAATGGTAAAGAAATATGAAGGAGAAATTCCTGATTATACCGAGTCACTAAAATTAGCATTAGAAACTCAAATGAATTCATTTTCTGAAGATGATTCACCTTTTGCAGAGCGTAGTCTAGAAACATTAGAACAGTTAAAGAAGGACTACAAACTCTAAAAAAACAAAACGACCAAATTACATAATGTGCAATTTGGTCGTTACTGTGTGCTCACTTTCTTTAACACTTTTGAAAAATCAACGAGTTCTCCTAATGTTGGTGGTGCTGGTTTTACTAAATACTCTTTATCTTTTTCTACTAGTTTAAAAATATTGTACGTCGTCATCGCATCATCAAGCGCACAATGATGCTTCCCTGTCCCTACTTTTCCGTACGCCTCAATTGCTTTCCATAATCCTGTTTGATTTCTTTCCCCAAAAAACTTCTTATACTCAAGCGATAAATCACGACACTGCCCGAAGAATGGAAAAGCTATCCCTGCCATTTCACAATTATGCTTCAGCACTTTCATATCCATATTTCCCCACGTTACAATTGTCGGTTTACATTTCGTTTCGTATTCTGCAAGCTTCTTAACGAGTTCAGGAAATGAAATCCCTTTATCCACGACTTCTTGTTTTATTCCTAAAAACTTCTTACATCGATCCGTTAAGGAGGGAAATGTTTTCGGCCTGACATGTGATGAATACGTATCTTCCACCTTACAGCCAGCAACTGAAACGAGTCCTACCTCAATAATTTCCGGAAAAAATCCTTTCGGTTTTTTTCTATGCTGGGGCATCGTAAACTCAAAGTCTAAAAATAAAAATCGTTGTTCATCCATACGATCCCTTCCTTATCATTTTTGTCATTCCTTTCTATTTGACACTCCTACACGAACAAGCTCGAATGCTAATTCCATTTTAAATATTCAGATTGGATGTATCTTATATATATGTCAAATGCCCACAAATATTTTAAAAAATAAGAAAAAATGACCTATGCAGAAAATATGACAAAATCCCTCCTTTCATTTACATCCGCAGTTTTTCTACTTTATAATGACGTTATGTGTGTTTCATCTAGTTAATATTTGACACACTAAGAAAAATGAATGAAAGGAGATGAGATTTTTGCACGAAACAACGCAAGAACTCGCTAACTGGCAGTATTATTTTGCTATCGCAGTCTTTTTAATTACATATGCCATTATTATTTCTGAAAAAATTAATCGCGCTGTCATCGCACTTCTTGGTGCAGCACTCATGGTAATTGTGGGGGTCGTCGATTTACATAACGCCTTTACGAAACATATTGAATGGGGAACGATTACGCTACTCATCGGTATGATGATTTTGGTGAACATTACGAGTAAATCAGGTGTTTTCCAATACGTTGCCATTAAAGCAGCAAAAAGGGCACAAGGAAATCCAATTAAAATTTTAATTTCCCTTTCCCTACTTACTGCGCTTGGCTCCGCATTTTTAGATAACGTTACAACTGTACTTCTTGTTGTTCCAGTTACTTTATCTATTACGCGCATACTGCAAGTAAATCCTGTTCCTTATTTACTTTCTGAAATTATTTTTTCAAACATTGGGGGAACGGCAACATTAATTGGTGATCCACCTAACATTATGATTGGTTCTGCCAATAAACATTTAGACTTCAATGCTTTCCTATTGAATCTAGCACCAATCGTAATTATTATTATTGGAGTTACAGCAACAATACTTTACTTCATGTACCGCAAACAATTAATTGCCGATCCTGTACAAGTCAAAAAATTAATGAGCTTAGATGAAAAACAATACATTAAAGATCCAGTATTAATGAAAAAATCTTTAACGGTACTTGGACTTACAATTGTAGGTTTCATGACTCATTCTATTTTCCATATTGATGCGGCTATCATTGCCTTAACTGGTGCTACTGTACTTATGTTAATTGGTGTGAAAGAGCATGAAATTGAAGAAGTATTTGCAAGCGTAGAGTGGGTAACAATCTTCTTCTTCGCAGGGCTATTCGTACTTGTTGGAGGGCTTATCGATATCGGTCTTATCAAAATGTTAGCTCAAAAAGTAATTGGTATAACAGGCGGAGATATTTCTTACGCATCCATCCTTATTTTATGGGTATCTGGTATCGCCTCTGCAACAATTGATAACATCCCATTTGTCGCAACAATGATTCCACTTATTAACGATATGGCAGTTGGGCTAGGCTTATCACCATCTGACGCACAAATCGATGTATTATGGTGGGCATTAGCACTAGGTGCTTGTCTCGGCGGAAACGGAACATTAATCGGAGCTTCTGCTAACGTAATCGTTGCAGGTATCGCGAGCCGCGAAGGGCATAAATTTAGTTACATGGAATTCCTAAAAGTCGGTTTCCCAATTATGATCGTTTCATTAATCATTTCTCACATTTATATTTATTTACGCTACCTTATGTAGTAGAAAAAGCGCCCTGATAATCAGGGCGCTTTTTTACTTATATCTAAAATATATCGACTTATCAACAGAAACGAAAAATCTACTCTTTATATCTCACCGGTTCATTTCGAATAATAAATAAATGAATCGGTAAGAAAACCGAAAATGTGATTGTATGAATAATCGTAAACAATATAGAATTCGTTCCGTATCTATCTAAAATTGCGTAGATAAGATAAATAGACAGCACAATCGATACAGCTGTTGCTAATAAATATAGAATTGGTACGAAGTTAAAAATGAAACATGCGACATATATGCCGAATACTTTCCATCCCGCTTCTTCTTTTAAGAAATCCGGTAATTTGTCTTTTGCTAAATCACCCCATATCTTACTATTTAAAAAAGGAATAAACGCAAGAGCACCATCCGTTGCACCATCATTTTTCGCCATCGTATACAGTGCAAAAGCCGTTAATAAATACGCAATAATTGCCCAAATCAATACAACAAGAATAAACGCAAAACTAAGAGCAAAGAAACCTGCTAGTACGCCTTGATCCTCCATCTTATCCTCTCCTCTCTACTTTCAACATATTTCATTACATTGCAAGTTATGTTTTAAAATTTATCCAAACTCTTTGTATAATAAGAGAAGAAAGAGAATAAGAGAGGAGAAACACGTATGCATCCATTTGTAAAAGCATTACAAGAGCATTTTACAGCTCATCAAAATCCTGAAAAAGCAGAACCTATGACTCGTTATATGAAAAATCACTTCCCATTTCTAGGTATTCAAACACCGGAAAGGCGCCAATTATTAAAAGACGTCATTCAAATACATACTCTCCCAGATAAAAAAGACTTCCAAATTATTGTACGCGAGCTTTGGGACTTACCAGAACGTGAATTCCAAGCGGCCGCACTTGATATCATGCAAAAATATAAAAAGCATATAAACGAAACTCATATCCCCTTCTTAGAAGAACTTATTGTCACAAAATCTTGGTGGGACTCTGTCGATAGCATCGTCCCTACATTCTTAGGTACTATCTTTTTAAAACACCCAGAATTAATTTCTGCGTATATTCCAAAATGGATTGCATCAGATAACATATGGTTACAACGTGCCGCTATTTTATTCCAACTGAAATATAAACAAAAGATGGATGAAGAACTTCTTTTCTGGATTATTGGGCAACTACATTCTTCAAAAGAATTTTTCATTCAAAAAGCGATTGGCTGGGTCCTTCGTGAATATGCAAAAACAAATCCGGATGTAGTTTGGGAATACGTGCAAAACAATGAACTCGCTCCATTAAGTAAGCGTGAAGCAATTAAGCATATTAAACAAAATTACGGAATAAATAATGAAAAAATAGGCGAGACTCTATCATAGATAGACACGTTCCTCTATTGAGATTTAAAAAAGAACGTGTTAGAATATGTTCATTATTATTAATATAAGTAGCGATGACGGACTTATAAGTACTTGCATAAAAAGCGATTCAGGGATAGTGAAAGCCTGAAGCCGCAAGGAAACGGCAGTCCCGAGCAATACATGATAAAGTGGATGCACCTTTTGTGTATCAACTAGGGTGGAACCGCGGGCAAACGCTCGTCCCTAGGCAAATAAGCCTTGGGATGAGCGTTTTTTTATGTTCTTTTTAGCATATACTGCTCGTTTCTAAAGTATCAGAGTATATCATCGCCAATACGTTAACTTTCAAAAGGAGGATTTTCTTATGTATTCAATGGAACAAGTTGTAAACTTAGCGAAACATCGCGGTTTTGTTTTCCCTGGTTCTGAAATTTACGGTGGTCTTGCAAACACTTGGGATTACGGTCCACTTGGAATCGAATTAAAAAATAACGTTAAAAAAGCTTGGTGGAAAAAATTCATTCAAGAATCTCCACACAACGTTGGTTTAGACGCAGCTATTTTAATGAACCCTAAAACTTGGATCGCTTCTGGTCACGTTGGTAACTTCAACGATCCAATGATCGACTGTAAAAAATGTAAAGCTCGTCACCGTGCTGACAAATTAATTGAGGATGCTTTAGATGCAAAAGGCATTGAAATGGTTGTTGACGGTCTTACTTTCGACCAAATGGCTGACTTAATGAAAGAACATGAAGTAAAATGTCCTGATTGCGGTAGTGAAGAATTCACTGAAATCCGTCAGTTCAACTTAATGTTCAAAACATTCCAAGGTGTTACAGAGTCTAGCACAAACGAAATTTTCCTTCGTCCTGAAACAGCACAAGGTATTTTCGTAAACTTCAAAAACGTTCAACGCTCTATGCGTAAAAAGCTTCCATTTGGTATTGGCCAAATCGGTAAGAGTTTCCGTAACGAAATCACGCCTGGTAACTTCACATTCCGTACACGTGAATTCGAACAAATGGAACTTGAATTCTTCTGTAAGCCTGGTGAAGATTTAGAGTGGTTCGCATTCTGGCGTGAAACTTGTAAAAACTGGTTACTTTCACTTGGTATGACTGAAGAGAGCATGCGTCTTCGTGACCACGGTGAAGAAGAGTTATCTCACTACAGTAATGCAACAACTGACATTGAATTCAAATTCCCATTCGGTTGGGGCGAACTTTGGGGCGTTGCATCTCGTACAGACTTCGACTTAAAACGTCACATGGAACACTCAAACGAAGACTTTAACTATATCGATCCACAAACGAATGAGCGTTACGTACCATACTGCATCGAGCCATCTTTAGGCGCAGACCGCGTAACATTAGCATTCTTATGTGATGCATATGAAGAAGAACAATTAGAAAACGATTCTCGTACAGTTCTTCGTTTCCACCCTGCTTTAGCACCATACAAAGCAGCTATCTTACCATTATCTAAAAAGCTATCTGAAGGTGCTACTGAAGTATTTGCAGAATTAGCTAAAGACTTCATGGTAGACTTTGATGAAACTGGTTCTATCGGTAAACGTTACCGTCGTCAAGACGAAATCGGTACACCATTCTGTATCACATACGACTTCGACTCAGTTGAAGACAAAGCTGTTACAGTACGTGACCGTGACACAATGGAACAAGTTCGTATGCCAATTAGCGAACTAAAAGGTTTCTTAGAGAAGAAAATCCAGTTCTAATTATAAGAAAAAGAGGCTGCTCATAAGAGCGCCTCTTTTTTACTTTTCACGTTTTTCTTTAATTGCTACTGTACATCTTGATATACATAGTAAATCATCATTTTCATCAATAATGCGAACATCCCAAACCATTGTCGATTGTCCTCTATGTATCGGTGTCCCAATCGCTGTTACAATTCCATCTTTCTTTGAGCGAATGTGGTTTGCATTAATTTCTAATCCGAAACAAATACATTTTTCTTGATCAATCAAATTGTATGAACCAACACTTGCCACTGTTTCTGCTAATGCAACCGATGCACCACCATGTAAAAATCCAAACGGCTGATGCGTACGCTCATCAACAGGCATCGTAGCAACCACCTTTTCTTCTGTCATCTCTAACAACTCAATTCCAAGTGAATCCATTAAAGTTTTTGCCATATCGCTTCCTCCTTCTCTTACTTTAATTAAATGTATAATTTTACCTATTTATTTTCAAACTACTTATAACACTTATATAAGGAGGCTTCACCTAAATGAAACAGAAATTTTGTATATTACTGCTTATGTTCTCCTTGCTGACTATTGTACCAAATTGTGCAATAACAGCCAAAGCATCTAACCTGACAATCGATGTTAAGACTGTAACGCAAAAAGGTAAGAAACCTTATATAGAATATCAAATAAATAGGCCTTCTTTTCACAACTTTTCTGACTCTAAATTTCAAAATAAGCTCAATTTATATTACAAAAAATCCACTGACAAATTTAAAAACAAATTAGAAAAAGAAGCAAAAAAATATTATAAAGAGACAGAAGGATCTAGTACACCATTTCATCCGTACGTAGCAAATGTCGATTATAAAGTCTCATTAAACAAACCACCTTTTCTTAGCCTATATGTGAATTACTATCAATATACTGGCGGAGCACATGGTCTTTATACGTGGAAGGCAAATACATTTGATTTAAACGAAAAAAAGCTACTGCACTTAGACGATTTATTTCAACAAAAAGATAAATATAAAGATGTAATCCGTGCAGAGATTGTAAGACAAATTAAACAAAATGAAAGTATTTATTTTCCTGATGCAACTGAAAAGGTAATGAGTATGAAAAAGTTTCACTTCTTTTTAGAGCCAGACAATCTCGTCATTTATTTCCCTTTATATGAAATTGCTCCGTATTCAAGTGGAATTCCGCAATTTCGTATTCCATATACATTGCTAAGAGACTATTTAAAGCCTTCTTATCAAAATATTTTGATTGACAACAAGTAAATATTTTCGCTACGATAATGTTAACCTAAAAACAACAGGAGGTTAACATTATGAGGAGATTTCATGTTTTAGATTTAGCATTAGCTGCCATGTTCGTCGCTCTTATGGCCATTGGTGCAAATATTGTATCTTGGGCACCATTCCTGCAAGTAGCGGGCATCCCATTATCTATGCAACCATTTTTCGCAATTTTAGCAGGTCTTCTTCTTGGAAGTAGACTTGGTGCCTTATCCATGACTGTATATATGCTCGTTGGCGTAGCCGGCGCACCAATCTTTGCTAACTTCAAAGCTGGATTTGGAGCACTTTTAGATCCTACTGGTGGTTTTATTATCGCATTTATTATCGTTGCTTACGTATCGGGAAAACTAGTAGAACAAAAAGAAAGACCAACATTCATTACATTTGCTATTGCCTCTTTCACAGGAATTATTTTAACTTATATAATCGGTACTACTTACATGTACGGGGCAGTCAATCTCTTTATGGGCGGTAATATGAGTTATAAAGCTGCTTGGATGATTATGATGTGGTTCGCAGTAAAAGATATTGCATTTACAATTATCGGTGCTATTATCGCACCTCGCATATACTATGCTGTGCGTCGTTCTGCTTATCAGCATTCTCATTCGACGATTTCATAATAAAAAAAGAGTTATTTCAACAAGCTGAAATGAACTGCACCCCAATTGTTAGACACAGTCTAACAATTGGAGGTGCAGTTTTTCTATGGCTAAATTTACAGCTGATGAAAAAATACAAATCGTTCTACGTTATTTGAACGGAAATGAAAGTTATCGAGAAATGGGTAGATCGCTCGGTATAAGTGACACAATCATTTTGAATTGGGTAAACCAATATAAACAGAATGGTCTGGAAGCTTTTCTAAAACGATGTACAAATTACACACAACAATTTAAACTAGACGTACTAAACTTTATGATTGAAAACGGTATGTCCTTATTTGAGACGGCAGCTATCTTTAATATTCCTGCCCCTTCAACGATTTCTGTTTGGAAAAAACAGCTCGAAACACAAGGAATTGATGCCCTTCAATCTAAGAAAAAGGGGCGTCCATCCATGAAAAAAGATTCAAATAAACAATTAAAACAACATTTAGCTGAAGGGTCAGTCGAAGCACTTGAAGCACGCATTAAACAGCTTGAGATGGAAAATGAGTACTTAAAAAAGTTAAATGCCTTAGTTCAAAACAAGGAAAAATCACAAAACAAGACAAAGCGCAAGTAGTCTATGAATTAAGGCATAAATATTCGGTGAAGGCACTCGTGGAGCTAGCTACTATTCCTCGAAGCACGTATTATGATTTAGTAAAGAAAATGAATCGTCCAGATGTAGATGCCGATTTGAAAGCTGAGATTAAAGCGATTTATGAGGAAAATGAAGGTCGTTATGGTTACCGTCGCATTCGTGATGAATTAACGAATCGTGGCCAGAAAGTGAACCACAAGAAGGTTCAGCGCATTATGAAAGAGCTTGGGTTAAAGTGTGTTGTGCGTATGAAGAAATATAAATCCTATAAAGGAAAAGTCGGTAGAATTGCACCTAATATTTTAGAGCGTAATTTTCATACAGATGCACCGAATCAAAAGTGGGTAACAGACATCACAGAGTTTAAATTGTTTGGAGAAAAACTGTATGTATCACCTGTATTAGATTTGTATAATGGTGAAATTATTACCTATACAATTGGTTCTAGACCGACGTATTCGCTTGTTTCAGACATGTTAGAGAAAGCATTGGAACGTTTACCTGAAACGCACCAGCTACTGATGCATTCGGATCAAGGATGGCATTATCAAATGAGACAATACGTCCGTACACTAGAATCAAGAGCTATCGTCCAGAGTATGTCTCGAAAAGGCAACTGTTACGACAACGCAGTAATAGAAAATTTCTTTGGGATTATGAAATCGGAGTTCCTCTACATAAAAGAATTTGAAAATGTAGAGCACTTTAAAATAGAATTAGAAAAATATATAGATTATTATAATACGAAACGGATTAAGGCAAAATTAAAAATGAGCCCGGTACAATACCGGACTCACTTTTATCAAGCTGCCTAATCAAATAACCGTGTCTAACTTTTAGGGGTCACTTCAAAATAACTCTTTTTTATATTAAGACTCTTGATTCGCTTGTTCTTCTAAAATTTTCTTCATCATCGCAACCATGTCATCACGTAATTCTGGGTGTTGCAGGGCCATTTCAATTGTCGTTTGAACGAATCCTAGCTTTTCACCTACATCGTAGCGCTTTCCTTCGAAATCGTAAGCAAATACACGTTGGATTTCATTTAAGCTTTGGATTGCATCTGTTAACTGAATTTCACCGCCAGCACCGACATGTTGCTGTTCTAAGAACATAAAGATTTCAGGCGTTAAAATGTAACGGCCCATAATCGCTAAGTTTGAAGGTGCTGTACCTTGTGCTGGTTTCTCAACGAAATTGCGAACTTGGTAACGACGACCTTCTTGTTCTAATGGATCGATAATTCCGTAACGGTGTGTTTCTGTTTCTGGAACAGTTTGTACACCAATAACAGAAGAAAGTGTTTTTTCATACTCATCCATTAATTGACGTAAACATGGTTTCTCAGCTTGGACAATATCATCACCTAGTAACACTGCAAATGGCTCATCACCAATGAATTTACGTGCACACCAAACAGCATGTCCTAGTCCCTTCGGCTCTTTTTGACGGATGTAATGAATATCTACCATTTTTGAAGAAGCTTGTACTTTTTCAAGCAACTCATATTTTTTCTTCTCTAATAAGTTTTGTTCTAGTTCAAATGCGTTATCAAAATGATCTTCGATAGAGCGCTTTGTTTTACCAGTAACGATAATAATATCTTCGATTCCCGATTTCACTGCTTCTTCTACAATGTATTGAATCGTTGGTTTATCTACTATCGGTAACATTTCTTTCGGCATTGCTTTCGTTGCTGGTAAAAAACGTGTTCCTAATCCAGCTGCTGGGATTATCGCTTTTCTTACTTTTTTCATCACAAAATACCCTCTCTCCTGTCGGAATTAATAGCAATCATTTCCTACATAAAACAAAAGGGAGATTTCGCTCCCTTTTGTTCCTTACTACTTAAAATTACTTTGTATTATAAACGATTCATAATGTCTTCTTTAATAGTAAGTAACTTTTGTTCACTATTTTGTAAAGAACTATCTTGTACACCGAAGTAGAACTTAATCTTCGGTTCAGTTCCAGATGGACGTAGGCAGAACCATGAACCATCCTCTAATTGATATTTTAACACATTTGATTTCGGTAAGTGAATCTCTTCTTTATGTCCATCTTGTAAAGATGTAATGATGCTTGCTTTATAATCTTCAACTGCTACGACTGTTAAGCCTGCTACTTCTTTCGGAGGATTCTCACGGAACGTCGCCATCATCTCTTGGATTTGTTCCGCTCCATCTTTTCCTTTTAACGTTAACGATACAAGGTCTTCACGGAAGAAACCATACTTCTCAAATACTTCTAATAGACCATCATATAACGTTTTCCCTTGTGATTTGTAGTATGCAGCTACTTCACATGCAAATAGGACAGATTGTACTGCATCTTTATCACGGCAGAATGGACGGATTAAATAACCATAGCTTTCCTCATAACCGAATTGGAATTCGTATTGTCCGCTTTCTTCATACTGTCTAATTTTCTCACCGATAAATTTAAATCCAGTTAACGTATCAACTGTATCTAAACCGTATGCTTTTGCAATTGTACGGCCAATTTCAGACGTTACGATTGTTTTTAATACGACACCGTTCTCTGGAAGTATTCCGTTTTCTTTCTTTTGAGATAGTAAGTAATCAAGCATTAATGCACCTGTTTGGTTACCTGTTAATACTTGGAACTCACCATTATGATTACGAACAGCTACACCAAGGCGATCTGCGTCAGGATCAGTTGCGATTAATACATCTGCGCCTACCTTTTCACCGTCACGAATTGCATACTCAAACGCGGCGTGCTCTTCTGGGTTCGGTGATTTTACTGTAGAGAAGTTTGGATCTGGTAACTCTTGCTCTTTTACAACTGTTACATCTGTAAATCCAACTTCTTCTAAACCACGGCGTACAGAAATATTTGATGTTCCGTGTAATGGTGTAAAGACGATTTTTAAGTCTTTGCCGGCCTTTTCCACCATTTCTTTATTAATGATGACATTGTTCAATTCTGCAGCATATGCATCATCTACTTCTTGTCCAATAATATGTAATAAACCGTCAGCTTTTAATTGCTCTACATCAGCGACTTCAACTGTTAATTCATCTTCTATTGCATCTACGTAGCTAATTAACTCATCCGCTTCTTTTGGCGGCAACTGTCCACCATCTTCACCGTATACTTTGTATCCGTTATATTCAGGCGGATTATGGCTTGCCGTAAGAACGATTCCACTTACTGTATGTAAATGACGAACTGCGAAAGAAAGTACTGGCGTTGGACGTAAGCTTTCAAACACATATGTTGTGATACCACGTGCACCAAGTGTAGCAGCGACTTCCATTGCAAACTCAGGTGATTTATGACGAGAATCATAGGCTACAACAACACCTCGTTTTTTCGCTTCCTCACCTAACTTTTCAATAAAGCTTGCTAATCCTTTTGTTGCTTTACGAACTGTATATACGTTTAAACGGTTCGTACCAGCACCAAGTTCACCACGCATACCACCTGTGCCGAACTCTAGGTTTTTATAAAAGCTATCCTCGATTTTCTTCTCATCTTGCTTCATGTTTTCTAGCTGTTCTTTTAATTCTGCATCTAATTGTGCGTAAGAAAGCCAGCGACTAAATTCTTGTTTCCAATTCATTCTTCTCTCTCCTCTCGCTCGTCATACCTTTATTATATGAAAAAAACATGCCGTATCTCAATATTTTATAAAATCTAGCAGGATTTTACTAGGAATATTTGTATACACTATTGTTAAATACTCCACTAAAGGGAATGAGGATTATGCACGAATGGGGCTTGTCAGAAGAGCTCAAAATACAAACAAAGCAAATGATTGAAATTGCTGAAAGAGAACTATCGATTATGAGGAACGCAATCGATAAAGAAGATGAATGCATTTTATGCAAAATGGAAGATATTCATCATATGTTGGCAAATGTACAAACATTGGCAGCTACATACTATATTCAGGCATATTTATCACCTTATACGGAAAGTTCATCTTTTATTACAACAGCTATCCAACATTTAAGCGCCAGAAAACATGGTGCTCTTATCGTTGTGGAACGAAACGAGACGCTTGAAGCTTTCATTCAAACTGGAACGACATTAAACGCTCACTTAACTGCACCATTACTCGAATCAATATTTTATCCAGGTAACCCTCTTCATGACGGTGCCGTTCTCGTAAAAAATAATCATATTGTCTCAGCTGCTAATATTCTTCCTTTAACAAAAAGTACAGAAGTTGATCCTGAGCTGGGAACACGGCACAGAGCTGCAATTGGCTTATCAGAAAAGAGTGATGCACTTATATTAGTTGTCTCTGAAGAAACGGGCCGTACTTCTTTTGCCTTAAATGGGATTTTGTATACGATTTCTTTATAAAGTGAAACTTTAATCACCCCTCACCAATCAAGAGTTTACGAGCAGCTCGATCCACACTTAACTTCTTTGCTTCCGCTGAATTTTTGAGGTCAGGGTCTTACTGCCCGGCAAATAGCTGGATAAACAAACCTATAAAAAAGAAGACTGTTCCAAAATATTGGAACAGTCTTCACTTATACTCTTATTCTTCTCCGAAACGCTCCACAAGTGTTGCAAGTGTACGTACCATTGCACCAGTTGCTCCAGCTGGACCTAAGTCGTGCGCGCCTTTTGTTTCTGATGTTCCAGCGATATCTAAGTGTACCCACGGTGTATCTTCAGCGAATTCGCCTAGGAATGTACCTGCCATAACCGCATGTCCTTCACGGCCTGGTGAGTTATTTAAATCAGCAAACTTACTGTTTCTCACACGTTCTTTATCACGATCAAAAATCGGTAGTTGCCAAATTGGCTCATCTGTTTCCATAGAAGCCTCTAGCACTTGCTCAAATAACTCTTCATTATTTGTCATTGCGCCTGTCGTATAGTTTCCAAGTGCAACAATTACACCGCCTGTTAATGTTGCAACATCAACAAGGTAGTTTGCACCAAGTTTTTTCGCATACGTAATACCATCAGCTAAAGCTAGACGACCTTCTGCATCCGTATTTAATACTTCAATTGTCTTTCCGCTCATAGATGTGATTACATCGTCTGGCTTAAATGCCGTACCACTTACAACGTTATCAGTTGAAGGAATAACAGCGATCACATTTTGTTCTGGGCGCAGTTCTCCGATAATTTCCATCGCACCTAATACAGCAGCTGCACCGCCCATATCACCTTTCATACCAACCATGCCTTCACGTGGTTTTAAAGAATAACCACCTGTATCGTATGTAATACCTTTTCCAACGAATCCAATGACATCCGTCCACTCTTCTTTTCCTTTATAAATAAGAGCGATCATTTTTGGTGGCTCTACACTACCTTGGTTTACTGCAAGTAATGCACCCATA
The DNA here is from genome assembly GCF_038006965.1 of Bacillus sp. FSL K6-1338. Classification (NCBI taxonomy): domain Bacteria; kingdom Bacillati; phylum Bacillota; class Bacilli; order Caryophanales; family Bacillaceae; genus Bacillus; species Bacillus sp. FSL K6-1338. Next base: position 4,719,832 of record NZ_JBBOWI010000001.1, read on the forward strand.
CCAAGATCTTCCATCTCTTCTTTCTCAAGAACTTTATAGTCCATATCATACTTCTCCGCTAACTCAACAGCATACTCAGCAAGCTTTGTCGCTGTTAATACGTTTGGCGGCATATTTACAAGTGTACGAGCCGAGTTTGTTGCACGTCCATGTACGTAGCCAACTGTTAATGCGGCTTCAATTTCTTGTGCATCTTCCGCTGTAATAGCCGTGAACTTCTCTAACTCTTCACGATCCTTTTTATCTGATTTATACGTTTGTAACTCATATGTACCAAGGCCTTGTACTTCTGCTGCAATATGAGCTACATCAATCGCATCTAATTTCTCTGTTACGAAAGAATCAAGTAAGATTGCTGCATCTTGTACTTTTGCTACTTGTAATGTTTTAAACGCTTTTCCAAGAGCCGCACGTAACGTTTCTGTCGTGTAAGACTCTTTCTTGCCTAAACCAACAAAGTAATAACGTTTCACATTTGTTTTTCCTAAGCTATGTACTTTCGAAATGGCCTTTTTCTTCGTAGATAATTCTTTCTCTTCTAGTAAAACTTGTAATTGTCCTTCAAACGCTTTGTCCAGTTCTTGTACAAAACTACTCATTTTCTCTTCTTCAAATAGAGCAACAATCACTACTTCATGACCTGCTAATTCTTTTTGTACTTGAAACATGTTCAGACCCCCTAAATTTCTCTACCACCATTATAACTTTATTTTCTATAAAATGCGACAATTCCAACTACAGTTATATGACGTGTAAAATCTCCTCTATTATGAAATAAGCCAAGAAAAAAAGTCTAGCGTAATTACAACTAGACTATCTTTGTTTTAAATATTGACCACGAAACACTTGCATCGTTTCGTCTTGATTTAACATCGTTAACTCTTCTTCTGTAAACTTACCATTTCCTACTTTTACTACATACACATTTACTTTTTTCTTACCCCATTGGCTATAAACATCTTTCACCGTATCATAATATAGATCAAGACGGTTTCCTTTTATTGCACCGCCCTTATCAGCTACTACACCATACCCGTAACCTGGCACGAAGAGAATCGTTCCAATCGGGAATACGCGTAAGTCCGCAGCAATTGTGGAATATAAATCCCTTTTCACTTTAACACCTGAATATGTAATACCATACTCTGGATGCCCTGGCCTCTTACCAGTTGACTCAATCCCCGATGTATAACCTGTTGCAGTCATTTCAATTGAACGATATTTAGACCAGTCGTTTGCCTGCTCTAAAGCATTTATCACTTCTTTACTCGGAGCAACATTTCTCTTAACTTCTGCTGCATGTACTTCTTTTGCACTCGTTCCCTCATATTTCTTTACAATCTCTAATAGAGAAACTCCTGTGAAAGCATTCCATGTTACGCATAATGCAATTGCAAGTAAACAAGTCATCATAATGCGAATACAATATCGTTTTAACATTTTTATATTCCACACTCCTTCATCGTTAATCATTCCCTATACGATGAAGGAATATGCAAAAAAATAATCTCCAAATGAATTGGAGATTAAAACATTTGATATCCGCTTTTCCGAAGTTTCTTGATTACGACTCCTGCTAAAGCAGCCCCTACTAATCCAGTAGATAGAATAAATAAGTCTGCTTGTCCTAAGTGCGATACACTTGTCCCAAATGAAGAAAATGTTTCTTTCGGCTTTGAAAAATAATCCCACATACTCGCTTTATTAATAATAAGCATACAAACAATCGGATACACAATAACCATTACCCATGTAGCCCGCAAAATCATGTTGAGTAAAAATCCAATTCCAAAGAACAAAATAAAGAATAACATCATTGAAATAAGTAGTACCGGTATACTCACTCTTTTTCCCTCTCCTTCCCACGTGCCGTAAATACGTGATAAGCTGTATAACCAAATGATTCTCCTGGATTTAATGTTTTGTCCACTTCAAGATGTAGTTCTGATCTTCCTTCTAACAAATATTTAATAAGTACAGACGTATTCGGATCGTCCGCAATCTTATCTGGATGTAAGAACGCCACTTCAGACAATTCTTTCTCCTGTACAATAATATTTTCTCCTTCAGGCTCCAAAAGGAAAATAATCATATTATCACTAATTTCATCACGAATAACACCCGATCGAACACCAATGATCCCCTTCACATGAGCGACAATGCCTGTCTCTTCTAACACTTCGCGTTTCACAGCTTCATCAACTGTCTCACCTTCATTTACAAAACCAGCCGGTAAAGACCATTTCCCTTTTAATCCACTGTATTTCTTCTTAACGAATAGCCACCTGCCATCTTTTGTAGCTACTAGACCGCTAACAGCTAGCCATACCTTCCCTCGTTTCTCCATGATGTAATAACCTCCTCCATCATAACGGACAGAATATTCTTTCTTTTTTATATATTATACTATATTTTTAATATGAAAAAAGCAGAAACAGCGCTTAGCCGTTTCTGCTTTTTCTACTATATATTAAAAGAACTTTAATTTACCTTTTTTAAGAACTAATAAAGGTCCACCTAATAAGAACAGGTAGCGGTTATCGATTACTTTCTTCATGAAGGAAGCTTTCCAACCTGTTAACTTTTTACCCATAACAACACCCATTGCATCGTCATGACCTAAAGAACATACAGATCCTTTATTATCGAATGCGAATTTTTTCATTTCGCCCTTGCCACGAACTAATACAGTTAAGTTGTGTGCAATGTTGTAACCTTGTTGAATTGCAATTTGTGCTGTTGGTGGGTATGGACGGTTAATTTCTTCGTTAATAATTAACGCGGCATCACCAACCATGAATACCTCTTCGTATCCTGGAGCGTGCATGTACTCATCGACTTTTACACGTCCGCGCATTGCTTCAAAGCCAGACTCTTCTACAATACCATTACCACGAACACCTGCAGCCCAAACTACTGTTTCAGACTTAATTAATTCCGTATCATCGCCATTTGCAACGATAATTCCTTCTTCAGTTGCTTCTTTAATTGCTGTACCGATGCGGAATTCTACGCCTTTTTTCTCAAGTTGTTTTACAGCGTATTCTACTAATGCTGGATCGAAACCTGGAAGTGCTGTTGGAGCCGCTTCTACACAAATGATACGTGCTTTTTCACGTGGTACATTGTACTGTTTGCAAAGTTCAGGAACACGGTTTGCAAGCTCACCTACGTACTCGATACCAGTAAATCCAGCACCACCAACAACGATTGTTACTAACTCATCGCGCTTCTCATCTGCATATTTAGCGAAACTAGCTTCCATATGCTCACGAATTTCACGAGTTGCATTAATGTTAGCGATTGAGAATGCATGCTCTTTTAATCCTGTAATTCCGAATGTTTCTGATTCGAAACCAAGACCGATTACTAAGTAGTCATACTCTAACTCGCCGTCTTTTAAGATAATACGTTTTTCAGCAGCTTTAATTTCTACTACTGTGTCTTGTACAAAGTTCACTTTATTTGTATCAATAACGTCTTGAATATCTAGACAGATTTTTTCATCTTGTAATGTACCAGCTGCGCTCTCGTGTAACCAAGTCGCTTGGTAGTGATAGCTGTTGTTGTTTACTAACGTAATTTCAGCTTCATTTACAGATAATGCTTTTTGCAGACGAACAGTCGTAATCATCCCGCCATAACCTGCACCTAAAACTACGATTTTTGGAGTCTTCACCAAATCACAACCCTTTTCTTTATATAATAGTAATGAGAAATAATACCAAGTACTAAAAACTCTATTTGTCAAGAATGTGGAATTTATCACATTCTATATCATAACAAAACGCAGTCAAAAAATCGTACGAATTTTGTCATAGAAATTTAACATAATACTTCCCTATATTAGTCGGTTTTATTCCAGAATTCAAGCATCTGGCGAATTATCAATATTTTAAAATAACATAGCGTTTTCAAGGGTTTTTCAGCCTTTTTTTCATGTATTTTCCTTTCTGTATATTTTATACAATAAAAAAGAACCTATGCGAAAACTTACACACAATTCAGTCGTTTTCAGAAGTATTATGAACTCAAATATGCTATCATTTATTTGAAAGTGTCATCATTTGCAGGATTTTCGTGTACATATGAACAATATATGAAATCAATATCAAAATTCCATCTATAGGGGGAATGAAAGTGGCAGAAAATCAAAAAGTTTACGACATAACAATTATTGGTGGTGGTCCAACGGGACTGTTCACAGCATTTTATGGCGGTATGAGACAAGCAAGTGTAAAAATCATTGAAAGCTTACCTCAACTTGGAGGACAATTATCCGCACTCTACCCTGAAAAATACATTTATGATGTGGCTGGATTTCCAAAAGTGCGTGCACAAGAATTAGTCGATAACTTAAAAGAGCAAATGAAGAAATTTGATCCAACCGTTTGCTTAGAAGAAGCGGTTGATACGCTTGAAAAACAAGCTGATGGTATATTTAAACTTGTTACGAATAAACAAACTCACTATTCTAAATCAGTCATCATTACTGCCGGCAATGGTGCTTTCCAACCACGCCGCTTAGAATTAGAAGGTACAGCAAAATACGAAAAGAAAAACTTACATTATTTCGTTGATGATATGAATAAATTTGCTGGCAAGCGCGTCGTAGTATTTGGCGGTGGCGACTCCGCAGTAGACTGGACGATGATGTTAGAACCGATCGCTGAAAAAGTTACAATCGTTCATCGCCGTGATAAATTCCGTGCACATGAACATAGCGTCGAAAACTTAATGAATTCTCGTGCAGAAGTAAGTACACCGTATGTTCCAGTTGAACTCATTGGTGATGACAAAATTGAACAAGTCGTTCTTCAGCACGTAAAAACTGAAGAAAAAGTTATCATCGATGTTGATGACGTAATTGTAAACTACGGCTTCGTTTCTTCTCTTGGTCCAATTAAAAACTGGGGCTTAGATATACAAAAAAATAGCATCCTTGTGAATTCAAAAATGGAAACGAATATTCCTGGCATTTACGCTGCTGGTGACATTTGTACATATGAAGGAAAAGTAAAACTTATCGCTTGTGGATTTGGCGAAGCACCGACAGCAGTAAACAATGCAAAAGCTTACTTCGATCCAAATGCAAAACTTCAACCGATGCATAGCTCAAGTATGTTTTAATATAGCAATGAAAAGAACTCCTTTTACGCGAAGGAGTTTTTTATTATTGTGCTACCGTATCCTTCCAAAATATGTTACAATAAAACAGAACAAACGTTCTATTTAATAAGGGGGATATTTTAAAGATGAAAGAACCTATTATCGTAAAAAAAGAAGCTTTCCAAGCAATCGGCGTTTCGGTTACGACGACTAATGAAAAAGAAGCATCTACTGAAGGCAAAATTCCCGAGCTCTGGAACCGATACTTTCAAGAACAAATGATGCATCACATCCCAAATCAACAAACGAAAGAAACACTCGCTTTCTACTCCAACTACGAATCAGATGAAACTGGTACATATACATTTACAATCGGTATGCCCGTTTCTTCACTAAAAGAAGTTCCTGAAAATATGACAACTTTAACAATACCCGCCGCTACGTATGCGGTATTTACAACGAGAAAGGGACCAGTTGCTGAAGTCGTTTGCGAAGCTTGGGAATATATTTGGAAATGGTCGAAAGAAAATAAACGTGCTTTTACAACAGACTTTGAGCTTTATGATGAAAAAGCAACAGATCCAACCAACGTACAATTGGATATTTATATTGCATTAGCCTGAACGACAAAAAAGAAGATACCATTTGGTATCTTCTTTTTTGTCGTTAAATAGCCACTGTGCAAATTCATTATTATTGTCTACAATGAGAAAGTGCAGTATAGAAATATTAGAAACTGTATAAAGTGAAACTATAATCAGCGAGGGACATCTCTCATTGAGTATTAGCCCTCACCAATCGGGCGTTTACTGTTTTTTTAGTTTAAATTTGTCACATAGAAAGGAAGCAATATGGAGGAACTACAACAAAATAAAACTGCTTTAGAAGGAAGCGGAAAACCGTTATTAAAAAATACGAATTTCCTTTTTCTTTGGGCAGCTACTCTTTTTTCAAGCTTTGCTTTAGCCTTTTTTACTTTTTCACAAACGTGGTACATAGCAAAAACATTAAACCTTGAAGCTTCACTCGGTGTTGTTTTCGTAGCTCTTAGTGTTCCAAGGCTTATTTTTATGATTATCGGCGGCGCTGTAGCTGATAAATTCCCGAAAAAAAACATTATGTTTTACTCCAATATTATTCGAGCGATTCTTGTTGCAACCATTCTCACATGGTTTATCGTTGGTGATGTAACACTATATACATTTGCTTTATTCGCTTTATTCTTTGGACTTGCCGATGCTTTCTTCTGGTCAGCAGATGGATCTATCTTACCGGAATTGGTAGAAAAAAGCCGGTTAACACAAGCGAATTCACTTACACAAATGACGAACCAAGCATCGGTCATCTTAGGCCCTGTACTTGGCGGAATTCTTATCAAATTCACAAACTACGAGACAATATTTTCTATTACAATTTTATTACTGATTGTCGCGGCCATACTCGTTCAAAAAATACAATTTACGATGCCAGAACTAAAAGATACGGATAAAGGTATGTTCACTTCCATTAAAGAAGGAATCTTATATGTAAAGGAATCACCATTCCTTTCAACTTTCCTTATTTGTAGCGCCTTTTTAAACTTATTTTTGATCGGCCCGATGCAAGTTGGTTTCCCGCTTTTTGTTAAAAACGTGCTGCATGGTGATTCACTCCAGTTTAGTTACTTAGAAGCATCTGTAGGCGGCGGAATGGCAATCGGTGCTGTCATTGTCGGTTTAAGAAATATTAATCGTAGGCGCGGTCTTTTTTGTATTATCATGATGCTATTGTCTGGTGTATTCTTCTTAGCCATCAACTTTAGCACCGTACTTTGGCAAGCACTATTAGCCGGCATGTTTTATGGTATTACAATTGCAATGGCTATCGTTCCGCTTATGGCGATGATTCAATCGACAGTAAAAGAGGAAATGATGGGACGCGTAATGAGCTTACTTATGCTATCATCAATGGGCTTTATCCCGCTCTCTTATGCATTCACATCAATCGCACTTGCACTGGGAATTCCAATCGTAACCGTTATGAAAAGCGGTGCAATTGCTGTTATCGTCTTCGTACTATTTGTAGCGATTCGTGTTCCAGTTGTAAGAAAGTTCGACTAGCTACTTGGAGTCATGTATTATACGCATGGCTCCTTTTTAAATGGATCAAATAACGCTATCCCCTTACTTCTTCTCAGTGCTGCTCCCCATTCTAATCCAACCTCTAAAAATAAATCTCGCACTGTACTATATAAAAGTGCCTTCACATTTTTACGGATTTCCCCGTATTTATAAGCTCTCACGACACTCTTCACTCGCCAAATGAAATTTCCATACACTTCTTCATCAGCTAATATTTGCTCTAGTAAAACACCTTGCTCTAGCAATCCGCTCTTTTTATATGCAAGTTCTACCTTACTCCAAAATATATTAATCTTCTTCGGATTACTCGTCATCGGCAGAAGTGCGTATATAAAAGGCTTCGGTATATCATGACGGCAATACGTCTCATCAAGCTCGTACGTTATTTTTCTTTTCTCTTTTATTTGTGGAATGTTTTTAGAAAGAATTGTTTCCCTCTCGTTTTTTTGTTCCTTTCCGCTACAGCCAGCTGCATAATCCTCACTTTTACAAGCGGACATTTTCATACGGTCATCCATGCGGTCAATTGCAGATATAAGAAAAATATATAAATTCGCACTATACCCGCCGCGCTTATGTCTTTCTTTTGTTGCAACACGCTTTATAATTCCTAGTCCCTCTAACTTTGCAATTGAACGGCGTACTGTACGAATACTCTTTCCAACATTCTTCGCAATCGTCTCCATTAACGGACAGGCGACTCCTACTGTTTTTTGTTTCTCATTCACCGCATACTTTCCTAAAAAATGAATAATGATAGAATCAGTTTTATTCAATTGAAATCGGTAGCACTTCAAAACTTGTTTTTGATATGTATTAAACTCTTCTTTACTTCGAAATTCACTATATGGTTTCATTAAATTATATAAGCTTCCCATTTATATCACCTCATTTATAAGTAAGAGGCAGGAAGAGAATTTGGCGTGGAATTTAATATTTTTTTAATGGAGATGAAAATATGATCGTAATTAGCGCTTGTTTAGGTGGTATCGCTTGTCGATATGACGGAAATGACAATCTCGTTTCAAAAATAGAGGAGCTTCTGCAAAAAGAAGATACCGTCCTCATTTGTCCTGAAGTATTAGGGGGACTACCAACGCCTCGTCCTTCCGCTGAAATTATTGGCGGGAATGGCGACGACGTTTTGGACGGAAAAGCGAAAGTGATGACAAAAGATGGTGAAGATGTCACAGAAGCTTTCGTAAATGGCGCTTATAAAGCATTAGAACAAATTAAAAATTTACAACCAGAATATATTATTTTAAAGGAACGTAGTCCATCTTGTGGTAATTCTACGATTTATACTGGAGAATTTAACGGTAATAAGCAAACTGGTTACGGGGTAACTACTGCTTTATTTAAAAGATACGGATTTAAAGTCTTTTCAGAAGAAGAATTTGAAAGCAAAAAAAGGAATTGACCCTGTTCGTCAATTCCTTTTCTATCTGTCTTATTTCACGCCTAATTTTTCTTTCACTTTCGCTGGAAGCTCGTCTTTCTTCACTTCTTCCCAAGCTGTTACACCTTTTTTATCTGAGTGATATACGCGTAGGAATGCTTCTTTACGAAGATTTTTTTGAGCTATGAATTCTAATTCTTTCTCTTTACCGTCTTTATCAAAGCCAGTCAGCTTATATTCATAATCTTTAAATTTCTGCCCATCACTAGCTTTACTATCAAATTCTTTTCCATCTACTGTAATTTGAACATAATACTCATCTTTACCCATACGGTTTAAATCACAACCAACTAACAGACTTGCAAATACAACTAAAATACTAAATAGTGCAATGTATCTTTTCATTTCCTTCACCTCATATGTTTTTCTTATATTCTTATCTTAAAGCGCAGAGCTTAAAGAAGAAATTCAAAAACATGACATGAACATTACACTTTTGTAAGATAATAATTATTTCTTCACTTTAGAAATCTTCATTCCATCACCAATTGGAACGAGTACAGATTCTAAATGCAAGTCGTTTTCTATTATTTCATTAAACTTCTTCATAACTTCTGTATAACGTTTTTGTTTCGCACACTCATCACCTACACTACCGCCAATAACGTCTTTCACGCCAATTTCGCCATTTATCACGTAATTTCCTTATACCGTTTATTACGCCTTCTATTATGCCCTCAATTATAATCTCTATTACAAGATATCTCACTAAACTAATAATAGGTTTAATTACGTATCTCCCTATGAATTCAAGAATATCCTCCATCATATTTTCCTCCTTCTTTCAAAAGGAAGCTGCTACTACGCGTCCTCTTACGTTCAGTTACAACCGCTGTCCTACTGCGATATATACCAACAAGAATAATACGACAACAACATCCACAATAACGCTATTGAATTTGGAAGAAACTTCGGTAAATACTGATACTATAGTTAACATGGCTAATAAAAACACTTTCCATCTATATTCGGGTATGCTCCCAAAAACTTTATAAAATCAACGAAAACTTTACTACAACTCTTCCCGTAACTAATTTATTATCGTGGTAAACCGTCTTCCACTACATCCGTAACAGTTCCATTCGGTTCAAAGATTACACGTAATGATCCTTCTCCACCATAACCAGTATAGTCATATACTGAATAAGATTTATATTTCTCAATCACATGTGGCTGTCCAATTGCAGCTTTTACCTGATTCGCAGGCATACCTTTTTTGATTTTCAAATAGTGATTGTAACTTACTGCTGCCGAATTGTTATTTACATCTTTATACCACGGTACACGATCGTTTTTTTCTTCATATTCCTTTACAGGCTCTTCAATACGTTTCGTAGATACCCGATTCTCTTTACCTTTCTCTGTATCTTTCTCTGTATCTTTCTCTGTATCTTTCTCTGTATCTTTCTCTGTATCTTTCTCTGTATCTTTCTCTGTATCTTTCTCTGTATCCTTTATAGCAGTACGTTCAATATTCACAACGTAACCATATGTATTTAATTCAACCATAATTTCATATGTACCATCCGTATCTTTTTCAGTATAAAATACGCGTTTTTCATTGTTATTATAATGTTTTATGTTCTCACCACCGTAGTCAATCGTATTAAGAATATCCGTATACATCATACCTTCCTCAATCTTTTTAGATTCATCATGAGAAATGTAACGCTTCTGTGATGATGGAGCGTCCTCATTTTTAATACTTTCACGTTTACTCGTAGTCATAGGTGTTTTCTTCTGTTCTTTTAGTACGTCACCTTCCGCCTTCGCTGGTTGCTTTACTCCTACTTTTGTTAATACGTCTGTATCGCTAGAACAAGCTCCCAAAATCGATACTGTAGTCAACGCCATCCCTACTATAAGTACTCTCTTAAATGACTTCACTCTAATCCCCCCGGTATTTTTTAATATTTAGTAATCAACGTATTTTAATTAATACGGAACTATTCAGTTCTATACAATTTGCTATAGCCTTCTCCCTCATGCACCTTTTTTATATAAAGTGAAACTTTAATCAGCCCTCACCAATCGGGCTTTTATGGAATAAATCTACCTATTAGTCATAACCGATGCAGCTACAGCTAATCCAAACATGGTCACCAATCATCTTCGTTACAAATATTAACATTAAATATAACTAATAAATAGTATATTTCTCCTATTCATTTACATTTCTGTTGCATAATCTTATCTTAAAACGAACAATATGAAACTCGATTAATCATATATCCCATATATAATAACATTTAAATTAAATTCTAAAGTAACTTTACATGCATTTTCTGTTTTAACGCCAAAATAAAAGACCTTCCTAACGATTTTATTCTATCGCTAAAAAGGTCTTTCCTATTTTGGCTAAAAACTTAGCACTCTTCTGGCTTACCAGCATTCGTCGCTGTACGGAAAGATGATCCAAATCTGCATGATGCGATTGTGTTTAGATAATCAATCTTGAATTATGCGTTCAATTTAAAGCAGGTTAAAAAATAATAATTCCTTATTCAATTAACATATGCATTAGTTTAACAACCTAATGCTGCTGTACCAACTGATAGTTTAGTTTTCAATATGTGAAAAGGGATTTCTAAATGATGAATTGAATATATATTTATTGTTTACTCGTTTTTGAGAGGTTCCTTTATGGGAAGATAAGCTTTACTATATTCCTGTACTTCACACAGTTCTATAATAACTAATAGTGATGCTGTGACGTGATTTTCTATTAGTGAGATAAAGTATTTTTCAATTCATTTATTATAAATTGCGACTCTCGTCCTCAAGAATTATTTCTTTTGGGTGAAAGTTTTTTTATGATATAAGTTTCATTCTGTCATAATTTAAAGGTTTCGAGAGGAGAAATAATATGAATCCTATTTTATTAGATGTTCCGTTACAAATAGAAACAGACAGACTCATTCTTCGAGCACCACTTCAAGCAGGTGAAGGGAATGTAGTACATGAAGCTATTAAAGATTCAATTCGTGAATTAAAGCCATGGTTGTCTTTATTCCAGTCCATTCCTACTGTTGAAGAAACGGAAATTCTTCTGAGAAATGCGCATATAGATTTTTTGAAAAGAGAAAGCTTTCGCTATCTTATCTATCATAAAGAGACGAATGATTTTGTTGGAACAGCTAGCCTTCATCGAATTGATTGGAAGGTTTCTAAATGTGAAATTGGATACTGGATTAACACGCAATTTAGTGGCAGTGGATATATGACAGAAACAGTAAGTGCGTTAACAAACCTTGGATTTCAGTTATTCAAATTTAGAAGGATTGAAATACGATGTGAATGTAATAACACGAAAAGTCGTGCACTCCCTGAAAAACTAGGCTTTGAACTTGAAGGGATATTACGTAATGAAGATTTTTCATCTGACGGCAAACAACTAACTGATACTTGCATCTATGCAAAAATAAAGTGAAATATTGATTAGCCTTGGTAATCGGGCTTTTACGGCAAAAGAAAAGACCTCCTTAACGATTTTATTCCATCGCTAAAAAGGTCTTTTTCTATTTCGGCTAAAAACTTAGCACTCTTCTGGCTTACCAGCATTCGTCGCTGTACGGAAAGATGATCCGCATCCGCATGATGCGATTGCGTTTGGATTGTCGATTGTGAATCCGCCGCCAAGCATCGATTGTTTATAATCAATTTTTACTCCTTTAACAATTGGAGCACTTTCTGTATCGATAACAAATTCAACACCGAAAAACTCAAGAACTGTGTCGTCTTCTTTTGGTTCTACTTCAAATCCTAAGCCGTAAGAAAGGCCAGTACATCCACCGCCGTGTACAGCAAGGCGCACGTACTTCTCTCCATCTTCAGCATCTTTTAACATATCTTTAATTTGAAAAGCTGCTTGTTCTGTTACTTCAATCATGAAATACACCATCCTTTCTGTTCTCATTCTATTATACATCTTTACGCTTCTATCTTGTACTCATACACTCCGCGGCAAATTACTTCCGCAGGCCCTTTCATCAACACGTTTCCTTCTTCAGTCCAAGCAATCATTAAATCGCCGCCAGCTAAATGGACTGTAATTTCCTTACCACGTTCCATCTTTCCATTTAAAATAGCAGCGACAACTGCAGCGCACGCTCCTGTTCCGCAAGCTTGCGTTACACCAGATCCACGTTCCCAAACGCGGAAATTCATCTCTGCATCATTCAAAATCTCGATGAATTCAACATTTACTCGCTCTGGGAACATTTCATGTGTCTCCAGGACTGGACCAAGTGTTGTAAGAGGTGCTTGCTCTACATCATCAACAAAAATAACCGCATGCGGATTCCCCATTGAAACAGCTGTAAATGCATAGCGATGATTATTGTATAAGAAGTTTTCACGAATAAATGGTGTTTCACCTTCACCAAGCATCGGTATTTCTGCACGTGTTAAACGCGGTGCTCCCATATCGATTTTCGCTAATGTAACTTTCCCTTCTTCTACCGTTACTTCCGCTGTTACAATACCAGCTAACGTTTCAATTGTGAAAACTGTTTCTTCTACTAGTTTATGCTCATACGCATATTTCGCTACGCATCGTAAACCGTTACCACAACTCTTTCCTTCTGAACCATCATTATTAAACATGCGCATTTTCACCGGAGCTACGTCAGATGGACAAATTAAAATCATCCCATCTGCTCCAATACCAGTATTAATATTTGAAACCTTTTCCGCCACAAGAACTAAATCTTCTTCAGGAATTTGTTCTTCAAACATATTTACATATATATAACTATTGCCAAGACCATGCATTTTTGTAAAAGAAAATTGGCTCATTTATATTCACTCCAAAAATAATTTGTTATTTTAAGTATAGAATGCATGCTTTTAGAACACAATATGAATGTCCCCCGTTTCTCATATTTGACAACGTTTGGCGATGAGCCACTCTTACACACATTGTGTAAGAAAAAAGCCCTTCTAAAAAGGGCCTTTTTTTATTTATCTATAGTATTAAACTCCCCTACGAAATAACATTTTATCTAATGAAAAAGGTGCTGCTGATTGCAACACCTTAAAACATTGGATTTTCATCCAAATAATCATATACATTATTGACCAGTTCTTCTACTGTAGCACCTTGTACAACTTCACCATTTACAAGTGCAAACGGTCCTTCAAAACAAATGCCACAATATCCTAAACAACCATACTCCATTACATCTAAATTCGGATCTTTTTCTAATTTCTCTAAAGCTGCTTGTGAACCACTTGCAAGGTTACCTACACAAAATTCAATTAATGGTTTAATCAAAATTCTCCCCCCTGTACTACAAAACAAATTACCTTCTGACTCCATCTATAAGAAGAAAACTAAGCTGTCTCTTGTTGTTTTCGTTATACATCCTAAACTATTTAGTTACTTCACTATTTCACTTCAAAGTAGATGGTTTTATTTTATATAACATGCTACTTGCAATAAAATAGTAACTAAAAAGGCAAAACAGTTTACTTTACTTTTCTTCTTATTGTACAACAGAGTATTCATTCATGCATTGTTATTTGTTCACAAATTCGATATAATTTGATTGAGTAAAGTCAAAATATTTTATTAATATAAAATTTTATGATTAGGGGATATTTCAACAGAAAAGGGGTAATCCATCATGAAACACCTCGTAATACTAGGTGGCGGCTACGGTGGAATGAGAATTCTACAAAGGCTACTTCCAAGCAACCAACTTCCAGATGATGTACAAGTGACATTAATCGACAAAGTACCATATCATTGCTTCAAAACTGAATATTATGCATTAGTTGCGGGTACTATTTCAGAAACACATATTCGTATACCGTTTCCCGAGCACCCACGACTCAATATTCAATACGGCACAATAACAAATATTGATCTCGAAGAAAAAGCTGTTCATCTCGATGGCGGCGAAGCGATCCAATATGATGATTTAATTATCGGTCTTGGCTGTGAGGATAAATATCATAACGTTCCTGGGGCGAAAGAATATACACATAGCCTACAATCGATTGAACAAACACGTAAGACATATGAACAATTAAATAGTCTAGAACCAAATGCAACAGTAGCTGTCGTTGGCGCTGGCTTAAGTGGTGTGGAAGTTGCCAGTGAACTTCGCGAAAGCCGTTCTGATTTAAAAATCTATTTATTTGATCGAAAAGATAGAATTTTATTCCCGTATCCAGAGAAATTAAGTAGATACGTAGAAGAATGGTTCGTAAAACATAAAGTTACTATTATAAGAAACTCTAACATTACAAAAGTGGAACCAAATATTGTGTATAACCACGATGAACCACTTGAATGTGATGCAATCGTCTGGACAGCTGGTATTCAAGCAAATGAAGTTGTTCGAAACCTTCCAGTTGAACAAGATGGTAGCGGACGGGTTGTCTTAACTAAATATCATAATATTCCAAATAACGAGCACGTGTATGTTGTAGGAGATTGCGCAGCACTTCCACACGCTCCATCTGCCCAACTTGCTGAAGGTCAAGGAGAGCAAATTGTCCAAATATTATTAAAACGTTGGAACAATGAACCACTTCCTGACGAACTACCTATAATCAAATTAAAAGGTGTTCTCGGCTCTCTTGGTAAGAAGCATGGCTTTGGTTTACTTGCAAACCAACCATTAATGGGACGTGTACCAAGATTATTAAAATCCGGTCTACTTTGGATGTACAAATATCATAAGGGTTAATATCTTACAGGCTGTCTACTATGTAGACAGCCTCTTTGCATCAGTTTTTAAAAATTATCAGACACCTCTTTCTCAATATGTATAATGATTTATTTTTCATTTTTATATTAAAAACTATTGATAAACAGTGTATGCTATTTGTAAGTTGTCTTATTATTTCCTTTAAGACCGAATTCATTCGGTCTTATTTTTTATGTGATAAATACTTTTGTAGGAGGCATTACATTCAACTTATGAACTTATCGAAACTAAACAATCGAATAGAAGCGAAAAAGAAAGAGTTAATCTATCTCGTTGAACGATACGGATTAACTCATAATAAAGTGATTTCTTTCAGCCAAGAATTAGATCGTTTACTTAACTTATTAATAAAACTCAAGATGAAGAAAAAACGTTGCTCTTTATAACCCTTATCCTCCCTTTTTTGATACGATATAAATAGAATCAGAAAGGAGCGATTTATGTTTATATTAAAAGACGTTATATATAAAGATATCCTACACATTCCTTATTTACAGATTCAAAATGAAAAAATCACTTGCATTATCGGTGAAAGTGGAAGTGGAAAAAGCACATTGCTTCGCATGTTAAACGATTTACAATCTCCAACATCCGGTACAATTGAATATAACGGAAAGTTAATTTCTGATTATCCGCCTATTCAATTACGTCGTGACGTAGTTATGCTTGGGCAAACTCCACCTATTTTTGATGGAACCGTTAAAGAAAACCTATTAACGGGACTTCGTCTTTCTGAAAAACCATTTCCAAATGATGATGCCCTGCGGAGTGCATTACAAACCGTTAGCTTAGACAAGCAATTAGAAGATAGCGCCTCCTCATTATCCGGCGGTGAAAAACAAAGACTTGCCTTTGCTCGTATTGTACTTATGGATCCGCCTGTCTATTTATTAGATGAACCCACTTCAGCACTAGACAATGATACAGAACGCCGCGTTATGAAACAATTTACTGAACTAGCACGAAAAAAGAAAAAAACAGTTATCTTCATCACACACTCGCAACAACTTCCAAAAGAAATTGCAGACGACATTATTGAAATTAGTAAAACAAACGGTGCAACTAGAAAGGAAGTGCTCTCTATTGAAGGGCGTTATTGAACTCCAAATTTGGCAACTGGCGGCTGCCTATATTTTTATCCTTATCTTAATTGGACTTGTAAAATTAAAAGGAATACCTCGTGAAAAACAAATCGCGCTCGCAACATTCCGTATGACGATTCAGCTCGTACTTGTTGCATATGTCCTTACATACGTATTTGAAAACAGTAATCCATTTTATACAATTGCTCTCATTACTTCTATTACTACCTTTGCAATTTTTAATATTTATAAACGAGTTAATATCCCAATGTCTAAAGAATTAAAACGAGTAGCCGCCCTTTCCATGGTCGCTGGATCAATTGGGCCACTTCTACTATTTATCTTTGTTATTATCGGTCATGACCCCTGGTATGCTCCGCAATATATCGTCCCTATTACGGGAATGTTAGTCGGTAATGCCATGACTGGTGTTTCTCTCGGCGCAAATACGTTCTTAAACAATATGAAATCGCAAAGAGGTCAAATTGAAGGTGCACTTATGCTCGGCGCAACACCGAAAGAAGCAGCTGCTCCGCTCATTCGAGACGCTTTTGATTCTGCTATTTTACCAACAATTAATTCTATGGTCGGAATGGGAATTATAAGCTTACCAGGCATGATGACTGGTCAAATATTATCCGGTGTATCACCATTCACAGCCATTCAATATCAAATCGCTATCATACTCGGTATTTCAGGAAGTACCGCTTTCGCTGTCATTATCTTTTTACAGCTTGGATATAAAACGTTCTTTAATAAGCGATGTCAGTTGAAAGAGGTTGACTATGATGCGAAGTGAATCGTAACTTTCGCTCAGTAAATGATGCCCTGTTCTCGGTGAGTGAAATTATATCAACGATTTTTTCAATATATCTATCATAACTTGCAATATATCAACGATTTTTCAAATATATCTATCATAACTTAGAATATATCAACGATTTTGCACGAAATATCGATTTACCGACAAAAAGTGACATAATAAAAAGAGGAGGCTATTCGCCCCCTCTTTTTATTGTCTTACGCCTTCTTAACGAACTGTGATTTTAACTTCATAGCTCCGAAACCGTCGATTTTACAATCGATATCGTGATCGCCATCAACTAGACGGATACTCTTTACTTTCGTACCGATCTTCACAACTGAAGAAGTTCCTTTTACTTTTAAATCTTTAATAACAGTAACAGCGTCGCCATCTTGAAGAACGTTTCCGTTCGCATCTTTTACAACTTTTGCACCATCATTATTTTCAGCTTCTGCGTCTTGGCCCCACTCATGAGCACATTCTGGACATACGAAAAGAACGCCATCCTCATACGTATATTCTGAATTACATTTTGGACAATTTGGTAAAGTAGCCATAAATTCATTTCCTCCGTTCATTATTTATACGTAAAAATCAAAATTGATGTTTACATCTCGATAAATAAAATTTGTATAGCATTTCTTTATAGTGCCATAGTCTCACGTTATTGACAACCCTACCTCAAATTCTCATTTTTTATTGTATTTTACAAAATTTCAATTCGTATGCCTTTTTTCCATTTGCTCTTCTACTAATTTTAAAAATCTTCGTTGTGCATTTTTATTTTTTACCAGCAATCGAACTCTCAGCTTACTTTGTAAATATGAGCGAACTTTGTAGTTCGTAATAAATAACTTTCGATACTTCTCGTCTTCATACATCATTCGAAACCACTCATACTGCTGCAAGTAAAGTATGTTAGCATCAATCTTTTTCGTGTGTAAACCCGTACTTAAACTAATAGATCCTATTAGAGCTTCTATTAATGCTGAAATCATTTCTCTCTCCCCTAATAAACAAAAGAAGAATCTTCACAAGATTCTTCTTTTCAAAATGAACGAGTTCCCTCTAGAAACCCCAATTATTTTCTTCAATATAAATTTGATATTCTTCTACTTCTTCTTCACTTAACTTCTTATTATTTTCATATACCTCTTGCCACTCGAAATAATCTTCATCAAAATAAACAGCAAATTTAATTTTCACATTTTTCTTCTCTGTATAATCATAACCAGTAAACTCTACTACGTCATACTCTTTTTCTTTCTTCACAAACTTCCAAGTTGGATTATCAGTCATAATCTCTAAAGTAACCCCTTCATCACTTGAACGAACAACGTTTTTAATATTCGGCTCAGTTGGTAAAAAGGACAGCCCTAACGCAACTAAACCAAACACAATCCCGACTATAATCTGTAAACCAATCATACCAGCTACACTAACGCCGCCCTTTGATTGTAAGAAATACGCCTTCTCATGATCAGACGCATCTTCTCCCTTACGAAAAACACGAACAGCATGCTTATAATATAAACGGTTTCCTTGCCATCCAGTAAATATCATCATTCCTAATTGAAGAGCTAAACTAAATGTTACATAAATCCCATCTGGAATATCTATAAAAGGGGGTATAACTATACTAGGTATAGCCAATAACGCAAATATAATAAATAACTTATACATTTTACGATAAGCTAACCAAAAAGTTGGGAAGAAAAAGGCTACCCAATTCCATGTATTCCCTTGCGCAGGATTTTCTACTTTACCCCACTTAAAATCATAATAAGCTGTATTTTTTTGAACAACTTTATGTAATTCTTGCTGAGAAATTGTTTCTTGTAAAACAGTGTCCTTCACGTACATCATCCTTTTCTTATTTCTATATACATTTATTGTATATGTACAAAATAAAGGAATCTAACAAAAAGTACACATATTTCATAAAAATGAACGGAAATCGAATATATTCCGACAATTATCTGTTTCTTATTTCATTTTACTTTTAAATATATTAAAATAATCATGTATCATACCTTTAATACACCAAGTTAATTATTTTATATATTCACTAAAAAGGATGCATCAAAATCATTTTTATACATCTTTTTTAGTGAATATATACTACTATTTTAAAACAAACATCTCGACTTAAGAAAACTCACAAATTAGCCTTCTACTATTTCAAACATATTTCCACTTACACAACTAATGAATAGTCCATTATTAACTTCCTCAATTGATACAATAAAATCTATTACAACAACATTTTTAGGGAGTTTAATTATATCTTTCACTTCGCCACATTCAGCATCAAGTATGATTAATTCTAAATTTGAAGTAGCAATGTAAATTTCTCCATCTTTATATAACAGAACCTTTGTAACATCATGTAGAGTCGTATTGTTCCAAATCACTTTACCTGTTTGAATATTAATACCGCAAATTCTGCCTTCTCCTAAGGACAATACCATCATCTCTCCAGTAAGAAATGGAGGTAATTCAATTTCAAAAGGCATATTTACTTCATATAATTTTTGACCGCTCTTATGGTCATAACATTGTATTTGTCTACTTACATCTTCATATTCATACTCAGTTCTTGTTAATAGTATTTTTGATTCCATTGATGCAATGTAAGAGTACTGTACCTCATCAAAGGCTTTTTCAAAAATTAAGTTACAACCTTCTTTTCCATATTCCCACTTTTGTAATGAATCTATTGCTACACATATAAAATGTTCATTAGTTAAAGTAACTGGTTCATTTGGATTACAATCTTCCATCATTTGTTTCCATAGTGTAGAAGCGTCTAATAATTGAATGGCAATTGCAACGTTACTATATACATCAGCTTCCCCATCTTCATCAAAAGAATTTCCTGCTAACACATAGTAATCTGAGCCAAGATGACACTGCGCCATTTCTCCCCCAACTCGGACATTCTTTTCCCATAATTTCACTCCACTTTCAAGCTCTAATAAAACATTGTAGCCTTCTTGTGTAATAACTAGTAAACGTGGTAACTCTTCTCCCGTAGTTTTTACATCTTGTATAATATGCCCTTCTATTTCTAAATCCCATAGAAGCTCCCCACAACTTGATGAAATAGCGTACAATTTCGCCATACTTTCTCCAAATCGATTCGCATGCCAAATAATTGTGACACCATTCACAGTTATGCAATTACAATCTTCTACTATTGGAATATGGCACTGCCAAATTTCTTCTTTCGTTTCACTATCGAGTTTACGAATTCTGTGGTTATTTCCCTCTACATAAAAGATACTCTTCTTATCATGAGATAGTACCGGAGTAAATATCGGGTCAACCTCTCTCCCTTTTAAATACTTCCATTTTAATTCATACTTGTCACTTGTAGAATGATAAGTTCGATACATAATTTCATCATTTCCATTTACAAGTTTAGGAACAAATGGATCAATTCCTAACATTCTATGGTAAGCATCTTTGATTCGAAAAGAATCAACTCCACTCATGTAAATCTGCCCTATCTCCTTTTTAAGAAACGAAAAGAGTACTCGTAAAAATTGCTCGCTATCAACACTAGCTAACTTCTTGCCTCTCTGATTAATAATGAGAAACTCCCCATCTTTCTTCTTAAATTCCATCTTTTTTTCATATTCATTTAAGAAAATTGTAGCGTCATCATATTTAAAAACCTCGATACAAGCATCAAACAACTGACAAATCGGGTCTATTATGTCCGTCTTTTCTTGAAATACAATACTCTCATCTATACTAAGTACTATTTCTCCGACATTTTCTGTTGGCAGTTTATTTAGTTCGATTTGAAACTTTTTCATTATTTTCTCCCTCTATTGCGCGTTATCTAAACTAACTATAATATATGACATAAGATTCTTAAAACTATTATTTGAGGTGACCGAATATGAAGAGTACAATTTGGGCAGAAGATGACTATTTAAAACTAGCACCCATTAACGACGAACTAATCAAAAAAGCAGAAGAGGTACTGAACGTAAAGCTTCCAGAATCATACATAAACCTTCTAAAAGAACAAAATGGGGGAACTCTTCGTCTTGATACTCACCCTACTTCAAAGCCAAATTCTTGGGCAGACGATCACGTTAATGTATCTGGTTTATATGGTATTTCTTTTGATGAAAATGAATCTAGTATTTTAGAGAGTCGCTATTTAATTCGAGAATGGGAAATGCCTGATAATATCGTACTTTTATCTGGTGATGGACATACATGGATTGCATTAGACTATCGAAATGTAGCTGAAAATCCTCCAGTTATATTTATCGATAATGAGTTTGAGGAAATTATTGAATTAGCACCTAACTTTGAAAGTTTCTTACAAAACTTAACTACGTATGAATATGACGAGGAATAAGTCTCGCTCTAAAAAGGATCAAGATTTCATTACAAATTTACACGCCACTTTAAAACCACTCGGCTTTAAGAAAAAAAGACATACATTTTTCAAAGCTGAAAACGGATTTTATAAGCTCATTAACATACAAAAAAGCCAGTTTGGAGATGAATTCTATATAAATATAGGAGTCCACCCTATCGGTCTCCCGCAGCTTATTACGGACCAATTACAATTAAAAGAAAACATTTCAATATTCGATTGCATTCTACAAACGAGAATAGAGCCTATGCATATCAAACAGAACCAGTTATTGCATAATGTTTCACATGAAACTATCGCTATTCCGAATTACCTTTCTACTATTTTCGACTGGTTTCAAACGTGAGCGTCTTATGAAAATCTAGTGGAAATGAATATACATTCCATTACTCCGGTACTAGCTGTCGTTTCAATATTACGAGAAAAAGCGTTTCTGCTTCTTACTTGTTTTTCTTTCTCCAAATTAAAACAGTACGAACAAGCTAATCGCTATTTACAGCAATATTTACATTGCTCCGTGCATCTGAATACCGAGGAAAAAGAGCTCGTATTCTTTCATGAAATTGATATGTATATAAAAAAACTAGTAGAAAGTGCAATATGATTTCACATTTTGCTTTCTACTAGTGCTTTATATTCCTTTTGTAACTTTTTAAATTGTTCTTCATATTTTTGCATCTTCACAGTATCCGTTTTTGAATTAAGGACTGGCCTTCTTCTCCCAGTCACCATTATATTTTTCCCATCTATTGCATCGTTCATATATACGTAAGGTTTAAAAGACTCGCATACCGTATATGGCAATGCTACAGAAAGTTTTGCATACTCTTCCACCTTAAATTGATTAGATATGCTTAACTCTTTTAAATTTTTCAATTGCATTAACGGTTCTAATGAATCATCTTTAACCTTTAAATTCATCAAAGTAAGCTTTTGCAACTGCTGTAATTCAGCGAGTGGTTTTAAAGTTTGTACTTTCATCGCTGTATTTATCCCACCACCCATATAGAAAGTATTGAGTTGTGTGCACTTACTTAAAGCACTTAAAGCACTTAAATCTTCTAACTTAGAAAAATCATCAATTAGTAAGGATTTGAGCTTTTTATTATAATCAATATCCCATAACGTCTTCGCTTTTGTATTCCAGCACATATACAACTGTTGTAAATTAGACAATTTCTGAAGGCTACTTAAATCCTCGACCCTCATTTCGTAAACGTATAATATATCGGGACAAACATACGTAAGAATATGATCAAACTGCTTTTGATTTACTGTGAACACCCATAACTTTTTAACTTGCAAAGATGCTAGTCGTTCTATATTTTTTGTTTTCCCCTCAATCGCTACTTCTTCTAAATCACCAGCTATACTTGCTAAGTCTTTCATAATCTTGGGCTGATCACCAATCGGAAACATGTTATCCTCCCCTACAACTCCCAAGTAATAATCATTTCTTCAAATGACTCCTTACTAACTTCCAATCCTTCACTATCTTCCGTTCCAATCATCGCTACTTCTTCTTTAGACAACATAATTTTCTCGTTTGGATTTTTGATTTTTCTCTCATACACGAGTTGTAAAAGCTCTATTTGTTCCTCTGTCAGTTCATACTCTTCTTCCAGTCTTTCCATTGCTGATTCTGTATCAAGTAATGGAATTTCTAATAAGAATCCGCCGTGCTCTTCCATCTCTTCAAATGAATCAATTGAATACGCACCGCTATCCTCAATCCAAAATGCAGTTGTAATAAAAGGAACTGTTTCGCCTTCTACTTCTTCTAATACGTATTGAAGTGCTTCTTCTTTCGCAATATCTATTACTTCCGAAGGTGCCCCTTCAAAATAATCTTTCGCATCAATCCACTCATCAATTCTCTCGCTATTCACATCTTGAAGACATACGATCGTGTAATTCGGATGAAACGTAATTGTCCCTTGTCCGCCTTGAGTATTTTGCATACTATAGTTAAATCCATCCCATGAACTTTCATGTGAGAAATCTGGACAATGCGCTACATTAATTGCATGGGCAATCGAATTTAAAACGCAGCCTTTCCATAGTTGTTCTTTATCTATATGTAATTTATATTTACTCATCCGCTTCCCCGCCTACATATTTTTTTATATTATCTGTCGAATTCTCATTCCTTGTAAAGTACTTTTACGGTATGTAACAACATGAAATAACAGTAAACGATTTTTTTAAGGTGAAATTTCAAATGAAATTCCGATGCTTTATTACTTCTATAAATTGTATTGATTATAATCTCATTCAAATAAAAAAAGCGGTCATATCCCTATGACCGCTTTTTTTATTCTATTGTAATGCTCCAATCTCCGTCAGCTTTAACACCAAAGCTATACATTCCTGTGTCTTGGAATACTTGAGAAGCTGAGCCCTCATAACTTCCAATTTTGTTAACAAGCAAGTTTTTATCATTCACTTTAATAATAAAGTTTCTTAAGCCCGTATGTTTAAGTTTAATTATGTGGTTACCACTTGGTACTTCGATAAATACCACATCGTCCCCATGACCGCTAACTGTGCCTGGTGCTTTTTCTGTATTTGGAGAAGCCTTTTGGGTTACCGAGCTACTCCAACCTCCACTTGATTTCACTTCTAAATAGTACTCTCCAGATGAAGGAACCGTTGTTTGGACTGTTCCTTTATAGCTCCCAATAGTATTTACTAATAATTGAGTAGCTGTACCCGAAGAATCTTTTAGATGAACGATGAAGTTTCTTGAACCTTGATTGGTAAACTCAAAGAATGCTAAACCTGAATTCAAATTAATTTTACTTGTAACAGAATCTCCAGATCCTTCTAGTTTTTGTTTACTATTATTGTATGATTCTTCAAGTTTTTTCTTTAACTCTTCCTGCTCTTTTTCTTTAATAATCCTTTGCTCTTCTTTAATTCTAACTTCTTCCTCTTTAATAAAGTTTGCAATAGAATCCTCATTATCAAAAACTTCAATCTTTGTAACAGCAGTCTTATTTAAAACAACAGCCGCTATTTTACCTTCAGAGGAATTGAAAGTGTATACAGAATATCCTTCGTAATCTTCAAAGGAGCGATTATTAAGACTTGCTTCTTCTTTTTTATTAGAAAAATCTTCTTTAGTCATTCCGACTGTAAACATCGATTTTATTTCTTCGATACCATATTTCTTGTATGTAACCTTTTCTTTCTTTTCTTCTTTCTTTTCTTCTTGTTTTGCATTTGCAACTTTTTCAGCAGGCTTATTGTAAGTTGCATTTAATAAAAAAGAACTATCAAAAATAGAGTATCCTACAAATCCTATGACCATAAGAATAGCAAATTTCTTTTTACCATCTTTCTTTTTAACCAATAGTTGAATGATTTTAGCTAAACCATATAAGCCCATAAAGAAAAATATTACCGCTATTCCACCTAAAAATGAGACATTAAATCCTAATACTACCATTGCTAATACAAATGAAATAATAGCTCTTTTTATCCATATTTTTGCTGGTTTTTTTCTAATTTTACTTACTAATGAAATTACTAATAAAACAAGTGATGCAAAAAATAACAAACTCCCTACGACTTCTAAAAATCCCATAACATGTCTCCTTCTGTCTTGTTCAATACTAAATGTATTATATAGATATATTAATAGTAACTCATTATTCGCAAGGAAGTAAGGTGTTTAGGGGATGATTTAATTTTTAGATTTGTTAAATAAAAACAGGGGGTTACAATTTGTTATTTCATAACTTTAATTCCACATTTCGTTAATCTATTTTTAATTTTTCAAAAAATAGGACTTATTATAAGTCCTACCTCAACTATATAGGACATTTTTGCAAATGAAATTATGCAAAATAAAAAGCTACTACCATTTCTCTCTACACGTCTCAATTAAATGCAGTAAGTACCTCTTCGTCATATCTGCCCTTCTCCACCTTGAGAGCATTCGCTTTTCTTTTGGATTGTGCCGTATTCGCTCTACTTCTTTTAATAAAAGCTCCCATTCTTCCGCTGAACTTTCTAACAAGTATTGCAATCCTCTATCTTTTGAAACGATTGTTTTATAATCTAGTGTATATAAAATACGTCCCATCGTAACGACAGCTGATTCTACCCACTCTTCTACAAAGAATAAATATGGTTGTTTCGCCTTTTCACTCCAGTACTGTTCTACGTTATATTTCATCGTATTTACTACATCATTCCATTGTATTTGCAACGGAAGATCTTCTGCTTCTTTTCCGGTAACTGTAATGCCTTGATTTTTCAACGTCCACCATGTGACCGCATTAATGTCCCAATGACCAACATTAGCTTTACCATCTGCACAATACACATACTCGTTTATTTCATCATTGTATTTCCCTAAATCAACAAGCGGAATATACATACCGTCCATTCTTTTACCTAGCGTATTATCACTAAGTTTCTTATGTAGTTCCACAAGCTGCTGTTTTTCAGCTTCATTCACGGAATCACTTATCACTGTAACAAAATCAACATCGCTCGTTTCCTTATGAAATGCACCTAGTGCGATGGATCCGTAAATATATACCCCGACTATTTTTTCATCTAAAAAAATTTCTTTTAATTCTACTGTGTACCGCTCCATTAACTGTTGTACTTCCGTTGGTAACGCATGCTTCACTCCATTTTTCACATCTATCCCTCCAATAAAAAAAGCCTTTGCAAATTCGCAAAGACTTCTTGTTTTATAAATATTTCTCGATTTCTTCGTAAACATCCTTCAAACGAGGATTTCCTTCTCCAACAATTT
The DNA here is from genome assembly GCF_038006965.1 of Bacillus sp. FSL K6-1338. NCBI lineage: Bacteria > Bacillati > Bacillota > Bacilli > Caryophanales > Bacillaceae > Bacillus > Bacillus sp. FSL K6-1338. The sequence continues at coordinate 4,746,302 of NZ_JBBOWI010000001.1, forward strand.
CTCCATTTACAAGAACGACCGGATAAAATAAATCTTCTTCCACTACGCGCTCTGCGAATGCTTTTTTATCTGCATCTTCTTGTTCTTCTTGGAAATCGATATACTCGAAATTAAATTTATTTTCTTGTCCTTCATATTTACGACCAATTGCCGCTTGTAACCATTCAAACGTTTCTGTTGAAGATGGCATTCCGACGCAGCTCGCACAAATTACTTTCGTCCCATACACTTGCACATTAACCATTTCTTCTCCCCCACTTCTTGTTCCAACAGTATATTCAGATGTCTTATTACATAAGCACATCATTTTACAAACTTATTCCATACCCCTATACTGAAAAAACACGATACAATATTTCGACAATAAAACAAGAAGAGAAAAAATAGATTTTCCCCTCTATCTTGATTATAATAAAACTGATGAAAGGAGTCGATAAAAATGGAAAACCCACATATGCAAGAACAAGTATTAGAAGTATTAGATAAATTACGTCCATTCTTACTTCGCGATGGCGGAGACGTTGAATTAGTAGACATTGAAGAAGGTATCGTAAAACTACGCCTTATGGGTGCATGCGGAAGCTGCCCAAGTTCTACAATCACACTAAAAGCTGGTATCGAGCGCGCGTTACTTGAAGAAGTACCAGGCGTTATCGAAGTAGAACAAGTATTTTAATCTAAAAGCGGAATCGGCTCGTTCAGAACAGGAGGTCATTGGAGCTCCTGACGAAGAGGCGCTTTTTGCCTCACAGGAAGGCGCGAAATGGCCGACTGTTCTAGCCGCTGGAGCTGGATAATTAAAAGCAGAAGCGGCTCGTTCAAAATGTGAGGAGGATGGAGCTTCTGACATAGAGGCGCTTTTTGCCTCGGCGGAAGAAGCGAAGCCACCGAACATTTTAGCCGCTGGAGCTGGATAATTAAAAGCGGAAGCGGCTCGTTCAGAATCGCCTTCTAAAAGGAGACCAAATTTGGTCTCCTTTTTTTATTCAAATCACATTTATCCGTTAACATCATAAAACAAAATTGGAAATCCTTCTCAAAAAATGCGATAATTAATACTATATAGTGAATCGTTCACACATATACAGTAAGAAAACATAGGGGGATGACACATGCCAAAAATGGGGAACACTTTTTTAACAATTCAAGAACTAGAAAAGAAAAAAGAGTATTTATTAGGCCTTTCATCCGTTATACCAACATGGAATACAAGCTATCAATTTTTATTTAAAGAAATCCAGCAAGAATTATTGGGTAAAGTAAATGAAAAACTCGAAAAACATCAATTCGTTTTAAATATATGTACAGATCAACAGGTAGGGGCATAATGTATTACATAAAATTGTGGTATAAAAAAGAGACCTCCAGCGGTCTCTTTTTTATACGTTTAAGATAGCCAATCTAATTTTCTAATCCCAAGCTTATCTACTGGTAAACGAAGTGAGCCATAAAAATGCTTCATAAATTGCTCTGAGCGGTTCACATCGTGTAAAATGGCTTCTAAGCGATCTCTATATATGCTTTTTTGTTCTTCGTTTCCAGTTTGGTAATATCGTTCGACCGTTTCAAAATAGTGCAGCGGGAACAAGAGCCTTGCAAATAATAAGCGCCAGCCAAATGAGGATAGCGAATAATTACGTTCATAATCTGTAACAAATTGAATTATTGTTTGCTCCCAGTCTTTCTTTTTTTCTATCATCATATAGCGAATTAATTCTGCCATATCTCGAGTTGGGTGATCATACACCCAATCAAAAGGAAGTTTGAGCCGCTTCGTTTGATGCCATAATAAAGGTGTGAATCGTTCTTGGCAAATTGTTGCTGCATCCGTTAGTTGCGGCGTATCATCCATTTCTGTATCGACAACATATTGAATTGCATTTTCTGCAACTCCTAAGTAATACGGGAAGGATTCAATAAACAATTGATCGAATACATCTGAAGGGTGGTTCATCACTTGTGATTGCCAAAACTTTTCTAATTGATCGAGCCTTTTTTCCCATAACGCTTTCCATTCACCAATACGGCTTAATTGCTCAATTTCTTCTGGAAAGAATGCACCTCGTTTATGGAATATAGAAAGCTCACTTCCTAATGACATAGCATGTCGTTCTAACGTGCGCATACCTTTTAATAAGCAGTAATTTTGTTCTTCTATCTCACTTACATAGTAGCCGTGTATAGTCGGAACGAAAGTCGCTACAGTTATATCCCCTTGCTGGTTCATATAATCACTGAGCTTTTTCATCTCTACAAGTACTTCTTCCTCCATTTCTCCAATTGGAACAAGTACATAAATTTTGTTGCGAATCCAAAAGCTTTTATAGGGGCCAAGGGGGATTAATTCTTTAACATGCATGTGATAATGCTCATAAATATGCTGAATCATCGCAGTCGCCACCTATGGTTTTTCTTTATATATATGAGCTTGTGCTCGCCTTTCATTCCTATGCACATGATAAAGCAACGAAACGTATACAAATACTAAAAAGAAAAAAAGGTGATAAACATGAAAGAATCAAATCAACTACAAGAAAGAGCATTACAACTATTACAAGAACGCGGTGTAACAATTGACGATATTGCTGAACTTGTTCATTTTCTTCAAAAAAAATATCATCCAAATTTAGAGATGTCAGAATGCCGTTATAATGTAGAACGTGTACTATCAAAACGTGAAGTACAAAACGCACTGATTACAGGTATCGAACTCGATGTTCTTGCTGAAAAAGGAATGCTAAGTGAGCCGTTACAAGATATCGTAAAACGTGATGAAGGCTTATACGGAATTGATGAAGTTATCGCACTTTCTATCGTGAATGTATACGGATCTATCGGTTTCACGAACTTTGGATATATCGATAAATTAAAACCTGGTATTTTAGAATACTTAAATGATAAATCAACTGGAAAAGTGCACACGTTCCTTGACGATATCGTTGGCGGAATTGCTGCCGCTGCCTCAAGCCGTTTAGCGCACCGAGCTGATCACTCGGAATAATAATGTTTTCTAGACCGTCAGTTTCATGCTGACGGTCTTTCGTATTCCATAAGCATAAATTCTCTTCCACGACTCAAAAAAATAGACCCTTGCTTAAATCCGATATTTTTATATAACGTAATCGCTCTTGTATTAAATGTTGCTACACTTAATCGAAACATCTTCGAATTAAATTCCTTAGCAGCAAACGCTATTCCAGCTTGAAAAAACATTTCTCCCATTCCCTTCCCTGTTAAATCTGGCTTCATGCCAAGTCCGATATCAATCACATCTTCTCCACCATATAAATTAGCATCTCTTCCACCTGGTACTTGTGCATTTTCTCCAAAACAAAAATAGCCGATGAACTCTTCTTGATCGTTACAACAGCCATAATAAGTTCCATCTAATAATTCTCTTATTACTTCTTTCTCGCCTGAAAAACTATATAAATTATATGGTTCCTCGTACGCCCACGTATTTATCTCATTTGCTTCTTCCTCTGTTAACTTATGTATATCCACTTTCTCTTTCCCCCTATTATATTTCTATTAACAATATTCGATATTCATCTTATAATTCATCTTTCTCAATATATTTTTTTAATTTCTCGCTTCATTTTATGGAAGATTTTTCTTATTATGTTACGATTAAACAGAATCATTACAAATAAGGTGGTGACAATTTGAATTACTTTTCTTATCTCTCCTCAGAAGAACGGCAAAATTTTTTCTATAAAGAACCTCTTAGTTTTTCAAAAAATATAGGAAAAGAACAACTAGCTTACGCACTAGGCGCTACACTATATACTCCTGGCACGAAAGAAACGATTGCGGAAGATATAATTAGAAAGAAACATGTGGATGCTACCTCAATTATTCTTTGTCTAGAGGACGCTATCAGCGATGAAGAAGTAAAACTTGCAGAGCAAAACATCGTCGTTCAAATACAGCAAATAGCCAACTTAGTCAGTGCCAACATACTAAATCAAGCAGACATCCCACTTCTTTTTATTAGAGTTCGACAGCCAAGTCAAATGAAGACAATTGTTACTGAATTAGGTAGTGCTGTTCATTGTTTATGTGGTTTTGTCTTTCCAAAATTCACACCGATTAACGGAAAGACTTATATCGATCAGCTTGCATGTATAAACGAGTTATACTCATTATCGCTATATGGCATGCCGATTTTAGAATCACCAGAAATTATGTATAAGGAAACACGGGCAGAATCATTATTACAAATAAAAGATTTACTAGATTCTTATCACGATTACATCTTAAATGTACGTATTGGTGCTACTGATTTTTCAAGTATATTTAGTATTCGGCGCAATAAATACACACCTATCTATCATATTACTGTTGTCCGTGATTGTATTTCAGACATTATTAACGTTTTCTCAAGGGCAACAAATGAATATATTATTTCAGGATGTGTATGGGAATATTTTTCTAATGATCATGAAGAAGGGCTCATTCAAGAGGTATCACTTGACCATGCAAATGGCTTAATCGGAAAGACAGTTATTCACCCATCTCATATTAAAGTTGTACAGGCAATGCACATTGTCACAATGGAAGATTATTTAGATGCGAGGTCAATTTTACAAAATGCAGATACGTATAATGGAGTGTTAAAAAGCAGTTTTTCTAACAAAATGAATGAAGTAAAGCCGCATTATGGCTGGGCTCGCAAAACCATTTTAAAATCTAATATTTATGGGGTGCTACATGAAAACAAACAATTCACCGATCTCCTTATTACAAACGCAAAGCAACACGTATAACGTTTTAAATAATATAAAAGTTCATGTAGAAGTACGTGATAATCCATATAACTTAGCGCTAGACAATCTTTTTCAAATGGCTGCTAGAATAAATAAGAAACGTAGTTTTTTATTTGTGAGTACAATCCTTGGAAAGCATCTTCCTATTAAACCTGCAGTCTCTCTATCAAGTGGATTTGCTCTCGCTGCAAGATATATGGAAATGCTACATAATACTTCTCATCCATTTCAAAAAGAAATTTTAAATCTCATTTCATTAGAAATTCATGAAATCCCAGAGGAAGTATTTCGTTATCAATATCCTCTGCAAGAAGAAGTTTTGTTCATCGGATTCGCTGAGACAGCGACAGCACTTGGTCATTCTATGTTTCAATGCTTTCAAAATGCAAAGTATGTACATACAACTAGGGAATCGATACCCCACCTAGAATCTGTCATTACATTTGAGGAAGAACATTCTCATGCAACATCGCACCGTTGTTATGTGGATGAAAGCTTTTTTCAAAACAGCAATCCTATTGTTCTCGTAGATGATGAGATGACAACAGGAAAAACAGCATTAAATATTATTAGATCGATTCAAAATAAATTCCCACGAGAAGAATATATTATTGCTTCTTTATTAGACTGGCGTTCTCATACTAATAGAAGACAATTTAAACAATTAGAAGACGAACTTCAAATTAAGATTCATGTTATTTCTTTATTAGAAGGCAGTATTCATACAACTGGCCAACCATTGAATATTGCCAAAACAGATATTCAAATTGAAGAAACAAAACCTGATTTCAAAAAACATACCCTTACCTGCCCAAAATTACCCTATACATCAAATTATATAAAATATACTGGGCGATTTGGCATTTCAGCATATGAACAACAGCACATTCATTCTTTCGCTCAAGAAGCAGGAAAAACTTTAAAAAGAGAAAGAATTGGAAAACGAACACTCTGCCTCGGAACGGGTGAATTTATGTATATCCCAATGAAAATTGCTGCTGAAATGGGTGATAATATTTTATATCAATCTACAACAAGAAGCCCTATCCATCCTGTTTCAAATGATGTGAACTACGCCATTCATAATCATTTCTCATATCCAAGTCCTGAAGATTCTACTATTACAAATTACTTTTATAATATTTCACCTCATGATTACGATGAAGTATTTGTTTTTATTGAACGTGATTTAGGAGAAGAAGCCCTATCTCCTCTTCTACAGCAGTTACAAACAGTTATTCCTTTTATTCATATCGTCTCATTTTCAAATAGCATAGAAAAGGAAGGTTGATAATTATGGTAAAAGTAAATTCTCACATTAGTAGTTATGATCCAAATGATGCTATTTTTCTATTAAAAGATATTAGTGATTTAATGAAAGAAAGTTCCACAGAAACTAGAGAACAAGCAATTCAAGCTGGCACACATTATTCTGAAATGTTACCAATGGAATATAAACCATCTAAAGCGTATATGGATTTATTCTTTTCTTCTCTGCAACAATACAAACACAAACTAGCCATCGCTGTTGGAGTTGTCGCCGAACAAATTATACAGACTAAAGGAACTAACCTTGTCCTCGTTTCATTAGCTCGTGCTGGTACACCTATTGGCATTCTTATAAAACGCTACATACGCTATCAATACAACCTTGATGTACCTCACTATTGTATTTCTATTGTTCGCGGACGCGGTATTGATGAAAATGCACTCCATTATATTTTGGAACATCACCCTAAAGAAACAATTCAATTCATTGATGGATGGACTGGGAAAGGTGCAATAAAAAAAGAATTAGAATATGCAGTACACATATTTAACGAACGAAATAATACACACATTTCTCATTGTATGGCTGTGCTTGCTGATCCCGGTTACTGTACTTCAATTTACGGTACACGTGAAGATTTTCTTATTCCTAGCGCTTGCTTAAATGCAACCGTCTCTGGACTCATTAGCCGCACTGTACTAAATAATACCTATATTGGTCCAAATGATTTTCATGGTGTTAAATATTATAAAGAGCTAGAACAAGAAGACTTATCAAATTTCTTCGTTGATGAGGTGACAGATTTATTCCCTTCTGTTCATTCTCATATAGATAATCAATTACGTTATATTACTTCAACTTACACTGATCCCTCTTGGCAAGGATTAAAAGATATACAGTCTATCCAAAGTCACTTTGAAATTGACGATATTAACTTAATTAAACCAGGAGTCGGCGAAACAACTCGCGTATTACTCCGGAGAATACCGTGGAAAATTTTAATATGTAAGCAAAACAATCCCGATTTAAAGCATATTTTACTTCTCGCTAAAGAAAAGAATGTCCCTATTGAAATCTATGAGAATATGACTTATTCATGTTGCGGGCTCATTAAGCCTCTTAGGAGGGAAACGTTATGATTTTTGCCAGTGATCTTGATCAAACGCTTATTTATTCCCGGAAATCGTTTCGTGCCCCTATAGAAGATGAATCAATTCAACTCATTGAAACTTTAGATGGGAAAGAAATTTCTTTCATATCACATAAAACCATTTCACTACTAAAAAAATTACAACTGCACTCACATTTCATCCCAGTTACAACAAGAACTATTGAGCAGTTTCAGCGTATTACTTTATTCCAAAACGAAATCATTCCCGAATACGCCATTACAAGTAACGGCGGTAATATCCTTCATAACGGTAAACAAGATGGTACTTGGAACAGGACAGTAAAAGAAAGACTATCGGTTGAATGTATAGAGAGAAACGACATACTAAAGGAGTTTGGACAAATTGCTCATAAAGATTGGGTTATATCACAAAAAACAGCCGATGATCTATTCCATTATTGCATCATTAAACGGGAGAACATTCCTTATGATGAATTATCATCCTTCACTTCCTGGTTAGACAAACAAGGCTGGAATCATTCACTTCAAGGTAGGAAGCTATACTTTGTACCAAAACCAATTAACAAATGGGATGCCGTGCAATATATAAAAGAAATTTTGCAAATAGATACGATTATTACAGCTGGGGATTCTTTACTTGATTTATGCATGCTTGAAAAGGCGAACCATGCCTTCGCACCACTTCATGGTGAGTTAGGAGCAATGCATGATAACTTACAATCCTATATTTTAAAAACAGACGCAATCGGCATATATGCCGCAGAAGAAATCGTAAATAAATCACTTCAAATTATTCACAGTTCATTACCTACCTCATGATTAAAATATGCACAATTGCATACGCACCACAATTAAACAAATGGTACAATTTATTTGAATCGCTGTTGCTACACTTCTTGATTAAAGAAAAGGCGCTAACACGGAAATTAGCGTCTTATCAACCTCAAGCAATTGGCACATTTTGTCATCTTAAAAGACACTCGAAAGAGTGTCTTTTTTTCTATATCCCACAAGGACTTACTCATTTCAAAGTATAAATACATAAAATAATGTAAATCATTACAAGCATGAATCACTTTCTAAAAGTTATAAAGTAGATTCAAAATAAAAAAGCACTCTTAACTAGAGTGCTTTTTACTTTCAAACAAGGAGGCTACATATATGGATAGCACTCTCGTATTTAACTTCGGCATTGGTCTTGTCATTATTTTATTTGTCTTCTTTGTACTTTGTATGAGCGGGGTATAAAAAGGCGATTTTTGAGCGTCTTTTTATACATATGTATTACTTGACTTCCATAAAAGGAGTAACCATAATGGTTACATATATACAAATAACTATTCACATATCCACAAAATAGGAGGAAGAACAATGAAACATGTAATCGTTTATGCACACCCAAATACAGAAAGCTTCAACCATGCAATTTTAGAAACGGTAAAAAGTGAATTAGAAGAAAAAGGTCATGAAGTACGCGTTCGCGATCTATACGAATTAAACTTCAATCCAGTATTAGGCGCTTCCGATTTCATCTCATTTTCTCAAGGAAACACACCAGAAGATATTAAAGAAGAGCAAGAGCATATCTCTTGGGCTGATAGCATTACATTCATTTATCCAGTTTGGTGGGCGGGACTTCCTGCTATTTTAAAAGGATACGTTGACCGTGTATTTAGCCACGGCTTTGCTTATGCTTATGGTGAAAAAGGCATTGAAAAGTTATTAAGCGGTAAAAAAGGATTGTTATTATCTACAATGGGCAATACGAAAGAAGCATACACAGCAGGCGGGATGTTTGACGCAATGAAGAAAACAGTGGATGTTGGTATTTTTGAATTTACAGGCATTGAAACAATTGAGCACACATTCTATACGAGTGTCCCTTCTGTGGATGATGGTGTGCGTAAACAATATCTTGAAGAAGTTAAAGATGTTGTGAATCGTGCGTTTTAATAAAAAAAACAGGTAACCTCTTCGGTTACCTGTTTTTCATTACATCTTCTCAATCCACTCCGTCAAGTTATGCACAACTTGCGTTGGTTGTACTTCATATTCTGTTAACTTCTCCACAGTTGTGACTCCAGTGTGGACAAGAAGCGTATGCATGCCAGCATTTATTCCTGCTAAAATGTCTGTATCATAGTTATCCCCAACCATTAATGCTTCATTTTTTTCTATGCCAAGAACTTTTAAAGCTTGTTCCATAATGATTGATTCTGGTTTTCCGATAAAGATTGGATCCACACCTGTTGATACTGCTACAACTGATGTTAATGAGCCGTTACCTGGTAACAATCCGCGCTCAGTCGGAATGGCAATGTCTCCATTTGTAGAAATAAACGTCGCGCCGTTACGCACAGCAAGACACGCTTTTGCTAATTTTTCATATGTGATGTCACGATCTAAACCAACAACAACGAAATCAGGATTTTCATCCACAAGTTCAAATCCTTTTTCCACAAGTGCATCGTGTAAGCCTTCTTCACCAATCATATATACAGTTGCATCTTGTTTACGTTCATAAATGAAGTTCGCAGTCGCCATACTCGTTGTGAATACTTGCTCCGCTTTCGCTGGAATATCGAAACGAACAAGCTTTTCTGCCACTTGTTCTGGTTTGCGAGTTGAGTTATTCGTAACGAATAAGTATGGAATGCCGCGCTCTCCTAATGCTTTGACGAAGTCGCTTGCTTCTTCAATTTGTTCTTCCCCGCGATACATCGTACCGTCTAAGTCAATTAAGTAACCTTTATACATCGATTATGTCTCTCCTTTTATGCTAACGTTCTCACCTTATCATACCACTCTTATATTACCCGCTTTTCCAAAAGAAAAAAACGCTTTACCTTAAAGCGCCCCATAACGTTCATTTTTTCTCTTTTATTTGGTAAGAACAACTACAATCGCCCTCGCACATGTTTGCTAGCGTTTTCACATCTGCGTTCGTAAATAAACGCTTATACATCTCTTTTTCATCTTTACATACTTGTGGGAATCTCTCTGCAATTTCTTTTAACGGACAGTTTTGTTTTTCAATTACGAAAGATTTCTCTCCATCTCTCTTTATTTGAACCATATAACCATTTTTCTCTTGCATAGCTGCTATCTCTTGCACTTTATATGCTAAATTCTTTTGATTACTTACTCTCTTTTGCAACTGTTCTTCCATACGCTTCGTTCTTTCTTTTAAAACATATTGAAGTATTTTTTCATCGCCCATCCGAGCTAAATCTTCTAGCATATCAATCGCAAATTGCTTATACTCTTTCGGGAATGTATCTTCTCCCTTTTCACTTAATCCATACAAATAAGTTGGTCTTCCGACATGTTGCCTTACCATCTTAGAATAAATGAGTCCATCTTTCTCAAGATTACTTAAATGTCTTCTGATTGCCATTTCTGTAATCTCTAAAACGTCAGCTAGTTCCGCTACTGTGTGCTCTCCCTTTACTTTCAACAATTGTACAATCTCGTCTTTCGTAGTACGTGCTTCCCCCATACTTCACCCTTCTCCCTTTTCTTTCTCACATACAATATAAGATCCCCAAAAGGCATTCTCTGGGGATCTTATAAGCATAATTATTCTGGTACAAATGCAGATACAGGTCCTAATTCCTTTTCTAAATAACTGCGAATATTTGCTGGGTATTTTTCTACCACTGCAATATGTTTTTGAATCGTCTTATATAATTCATCATGATTCATTTGAATATAATCTTGCGTAAGCATTTTTCGAAGAAGGATAATTTCTTTCATCCCTTGTCCATCTTCTTCACTTATCACTCGCTCATCCATTAAAATATCAATAATATCTTCATAGCTTCCTGGATCGCGCATAATAAATCCATCAATCATCGCATTTCCTACATCTAATACAGTATCAATAATAAGATGGGCTATGCGCTCTAATGCGTAAAATTCAAACTCGGTTTCATATATCTTTTTCTCTTGAAATGTACTTGTTGCTCGTTCTAAACATACTAGCATTTGTTCTATTTTCTTTCTGTCTACAAAATACATGAATGTCACCTACCTGGAAATTAAAGCATTTACATTTTAATTGTAACGCTTTCTTCTGAAAAAATCGACAATTTTTCGAATTCACCTTTTCTCCGTTATTTGTTATAGTTATATTTGTATGATTTTTGAAATTGGAGGAATGAAATCTTGGAACGTGAACTCGCACTAGAAATTGTCCGTGTAACAGAAGCAGCAGCATTAGCATCCGCACAGTGGATGGGCCGCGGAAAGAAGAACGAAGCAGATGATGCAGCAACTACAGCAATGCGTGATATGTTTGATTCAGTAAACATGGCAGGTACAGTTGTAATCGGTGAAGGAGAACTTGATGAAGCACCGATGTTGTATATTGGTGAAGAACTAGGAACAGGTAACGGTCCAGAAGTAGACATCGCCGTTGACCCATTAGAAGGTACAAACATCGTTGCAAAAGGTCTTGCAAATGCAATGGCAGTTATTGCAATCGCAGACAAAGGGAACCTTCTTCATGCTCCTGATATGTACATGGAAAAAATCGCGGTTGGTCCAAAAGCAGCTGGTAAAATTAGCTTAGATGATCCAATTGAAAAAACAATTGAAATTGTAGCAGAAGCTAACAATAAAAAGATTCGTGATCTAACAGTTATCGTTCAAGAACGTGAGCGTCATCAAGATATTATTGACCGTGTTCGTGCAAAAGGTGCACGCGTAAAATTATTTGGTGACGGTGATGTTGGTGCGTCAATCGCAACAGCACTACCTGGAACGGGTATCGACTTATTCGTAGGTATTGGCGGAGCTCCAGAAGGTGTTATTTCTGCAGCAGCATTAAAGTGCCTTGAAGGTGAAATGCAAGCTCGCTTAGTTCCAATGAACGAAGAAGAAGAAGCTCGTTGTCGTGAAATGGGATTAGAAGATCCTCGTCAACTTCTTATGTTAGACGATTTAGTATCTGGTGATGATGCAATCTTCTCAGCAACTGGTGTATCTGCTGGTGAGTTATTAGACGGCGTGAAATTCCTAGGCGGAGATTTAGCTGAAACATACTCTATCGTAATGCGTTACAAAACAAGAACAGTACGATTCATTAAAACGCATCACCATTTAGATCATAAGCCACACTTAAACTTAGATATTTAATAAAAGGAGCCATGTGTATGGAAGAACGTTTCTTTCTGTACGACGACACTGTCGCTACAAAAACTCGTTTCGTTAGCTTTATGGGAGAAAATGAGCGTCATGATTTAGCGCTTTTATATTCCGATCGTCATTACGGTAAAACAATTGTACTTGATATGCAAAGTAATAAATTTGCAATTATCGGTGCTGACGATTTAAACGAACCAGGCTACTTAGAGCACGCATTTTCTATGACTGAAGAAATTGCAGAAGAGTTACGCTCATTTTTATTTGAACTTATATAATTTATCGTATGCACCAGCTATTTTAGCTGGTGTTTTTCCGCCTTTATTATTTTGAATTTTCAGTATTATATGTTATAATGAAGAATAAATCTATTTGGATAGAAAGGACGTTATCTACGTATGCCAACATTTACTTTGTAATGGACCAGCAATTGGATAGCATTACTCTCAAAAAAGCACCACGCTTTTTCAAGGGAGTAGTCTGCCCATTCCCATTACAAAGGAACGTATTGCATCTGTAGTATGATGTTTACGGAGGTTCCTCTTTGGGGAACCTCCTTTTATTTTTGTCTTTTTCTCATGTCTTCATACTACAAGACATCCAAATAGCTGTATTACGTTTCTTTGCCACTACTATAAGAGGTGAAGGAAAATGCAGAAAGTACAACTTTCTTGGAGTTTATATGAAAACGAGCAAAACACAATCGAAAAGTATTGTAAAAATTGCGGACGTACTACCCTATTTACTGATACGAATATTCGTAGGCATAACGCCAATGGAAAAAACATATACCGCTTTGCTATTTATAAATGTCCGAAAGATCATACGTGGAATCAAAAACTGCGTATTTATAAATCATTTACTGATCACGTTGAAACAGTCGATATGACCCAGCAAGATCAAACGGAAACAAGTACTACTATTTCCATTATGCAACATAAAGAAAACGGCATAGCCGAAATCACGATTGTATTAGACCTCATTTTCGGTTCCCACCGCATCGATAAAGCCTTATCCACATATATTTCTGACTGGAGCCGTACACTCATTGTGGATAAAATTAAAAATGGGGATATTCAATTGAACGGACAACAAATGAAGCCAAATACAATACTTTCTGAAGGCGATCATATCTCGATTTGTTTATAAGCGAGAATATGTAAAAAATCCTCTTACAATTGTAAGAGGATTTTTTTACTTCTTCACTTTTCGTAATACGAAGTGTGCACAACCGAAGTTACAGTACTCGTATAAATACTCCGTTAACGTACTAATTTTCGTATCATATGTCGCACGTTGGTTACTATCATCAAAGAATCCTCGCAGTCTAAGTTGCTCATATCCCCAGTCTCCAACGATATAATCATATTTATTTAAAATTTCTGCATAGCGCTCTTTAAATGCTTCTTCACTAAAACCGTCACGAAAGTTTTTAATTACTTCGTACTGAACATTATTAATGCTCACCGTAGCATGAATCTCTTGCTCTTGCTTTTGCTCCATCATTAACTTCCTCTCTAAGCATTCTTCTTTTTATCGTATCACAAAGCATACCAACCAACAATTTCAAATACAAAAAATTGAAAATTAGTGCATGCTATGGAGAAGGAGGTGATACATCGTGAAAAAACAAATTTTACTTTCCCTTCTCACTATTTCCTTATTTGCAGGGTGCCAATCAGCGAACAAAGCTGAAATGGAACGTGAAGAAGGAAGCCGTGTTCTTGTTTCCAATAAAAACGACATGTATCATACGGAAAATACAAATACAAGACTCACAAGAGTCGGTTATTCTTCTAAACAAAAGCATGAAGTATCTAACAAACAAGTAGGGGCCATTAATCGCGAGAAAGTCGCTGAAATGATTACAAGCATGACCGTCAAACTTCCTGACGTTACAAACGCTGCTACACTCGTTACTGATGATGAAGTGTTCGTTGTATACCGTGCAAACACAACGGATCCGAAACTTGTAGCGGATCAAGTATATAGAGCTGCCTTGTCCATCGTCCCTCGCTATTATAAAGCATATGTATCAACAGACCAAAAGTTGATTTCCCAAATTCAAGGCCTTCAATCTGGCGCATTAAATGATACAGAATATACGCAAAGCCTCGATATGTTAAAACGTGAAATGAGTAAAAATCCTCATTTGAACAATACGGGGGATCAGACCTTGAATGATATGATTAAAAAGTAAAACAGGTGGAGAAAATCTCCACCTGTTTTACTTTTTATTACGATCCGCATAAACTTCCATCGCATCACACATAAACTGCGCTAACCCCTCGCCAAACTTATCGATATTTTTCGTGAAGCGCTCATCAGCGACATACATTTGACCGAGTCCCTTAAAAGCGTCTAATGAATAGTGACTAAAGTTTTGCAAGTAATCGTACCATACTTTGATTGCTCCCTGCGCCTCTTTAGAATCTGGTGCACCGTGTCTCAGTACCGCTAAATTTCTATAAATAGTATTAAACTCTTCTTGGTTCTCTTTTGACATACCTTTTGCATATTCGTTCGCTTTATCTACAGCTGCGTCTCCCCATTTTTCACGTGCTTCTTCTTCATATGGGTTATGGCTGAAATCGAATCCTTCAAATTTCTCTTTGTTCGTCATTTCAATCTCTCCTTTTGTATGCTGAATTGTTTTATCAATCGTCGCAATCACCTTATCTAATCTGGCACGCTTTTCAATAAGCATTTTCTTATGAAGCTGTAGTGCCTCTTCGCGATCAAATGATGGACTCATGATAATTTCTTTAATTTTCTTCAAAGGGAAGCCAAGCTCTTTAAAAAACAAAATTTGCTGCAATGTCTCTAGATTTTCATTGGAATACAGACGATATCCAGACTCTGTCGTCTCGTCTGGGGTTAACAACCCAATTTCATCGTAATGATGCAGTGTGCGCACACTAATTCCAACTAAATCAGCTACTTCTTTTACCTTCATTGTCATGTGTATCTCCCCCTTAGTACATACGATAAAGTATGACGCAACGTTAGAGTCAATAAGTAAATTCATTTTCTTTCTAAAAGTTTCATCTCTCCCGTATTTCATGCATAATAGATATGTACATATATTAGAAAGCGGTGAAAGTATGGTTTCAAATACTGTAATTGCCAGCATCATCTTTCAACTCATTGTCTCGATTCTGGTCCCAATTATCGTACTCGTTTATTTCCGTAAAAAATATAATATTAATTGGAAAGTGGTCGGCATTGGTGTTCTTATCTTTATCGGATTTACCCAAATTCTTGAAACACCATTCCACCTATTTATGCGCGGTAATCCAACAATCGCTCCATTTTTAGAAAATCCGTTTGCCTTCGCAATTTATGGCGGATTGACTGCTGGTATTTTTGAAGAATTAGGACGCTTCGTTGCCTTCTTCTTCTTACTAAAAAAATATCTAGAATATAAAGATGGCTTCGCTTATGGAATTGGTCACGGCGGAATTGAATCTATTTTAATTGGCGGTTTTTCTGCATTACAAGCATTAATCTTTGCTAATTCTATTAACGATGGTAGCTTCGCTCAACTGATTGAACAAAAACCCGAACTCAGCATTTTACAAGACATGTTAATTCAGCAACCTGCCTACTTATACTTCCTTGGTAGCGTAGAAAGAATTATGGCACTCGTGCTTCAAATCGCCTTTACAATGCTTGTTTTATACGCAGTAAAACAGAAGAAATATATCTTCCTAGTATACGCTATACTATTCCACGCATTTGTAGACTTCTTTGCGGCACTTTACCAAACAAAGACAATCAATATCTTTGTTGCCGAAGGAATTACACTTCTGTGTACAATTGGTGCTGTCGTTCTTATTCGCAAAATGAAAGAGAAATTAATGAGTGTACCAGAGTAAAAAAATAACCCACCGGTTGGTGGGTTATTTTTTATAAGGACTATCACAATGATGATAACTTTTACCCTCCTTTAGCTCCCTCTTTGTTTCTGCATCTATAACGATGTACTTATGAAACTCTTCTACTTCATTTTGAGTAAAAGAAGCGAAAAAATAAACTTGGCGATCAGGGTGAACAAAAAAATCTTGAAGCACCACTCTACTTCGACAACCGACAGCTGTTTTTTTTAGGAAAGAAAATTCTTCATCAGGCACTTCTTTAAATAAGATTTTTTTCCGAACACTATATGCTGCATTTTTATATTCTTTATAGATTTTCTTATCTAACTGTTTATAAAAAACATCCTCACTCACAAATGACTTATTTCGATTGCTTGGATAATTTAGTTTTTGGTTGGATTCTGCATATGTTGTGGACAATTGCGTAAGAAAACAAATAATGAATATGATACATATCATTTTTTTCATCATTGCACCTCAATTTTTTATTATCCACATTACTTTTCCACATATTTAAATCCATATGCCGTTTCCAATAAAAAGGAATTATTTCCACATTTGTCGAAGTATATAGCGTCAACTTGAAAGATGGGGATGAATTATGAAGAAAATTATTGTAATACGACATTGTTCAGCAACTGGGCAAAAACGTGATGCTGAATTAACGACCGATGGGAAAGATCAAGCAAATAACCTTGCTACATTCCTCTTAGAAAATCATCTACAAATCGATCATATTATTTCAAGCCCATTTGTCCGAGCTATCGATTCCATTCGGCCCTATGCGCTCCAAGCTAGCTTATCTATCCAAGAAGATGAACGATTAACTGAACGCATATTGAGCAACGTTCCAATGGATGATTGGATGCAAAAACTAGAATCCACTTTTACGAACATAGATATTGCCTTTTCAGGCGGAGAGTCAACAAAACAAGCAACAGACCGTGCCATATCGCTTATTCAAGATGTTTTACAATTAAACCATACGACAACACTACTTGTTACACACGGCAATTTACTTACACTCATTTTAAAGCATTTTGATCATACGATTGGCTTTAATGAATGGAGAGCTTTAACGAATCCTGATATTTACGAAATTACAATCGACGAACAATGTATCATAACACGCTTATGGAAAGCATCGTCCAAGTAATATCCCTTTCAAAAACATTCAGTTGACGCCACGAGAAGAGACTGTTCTAACAATAGAAAGGGGTATTATTTCATATGTACGAAGACGTACTTGCTCTACTACATAAAACAAATGTTTCTTATGAAAAGTTCGAACACGAACCGGTACTCGATTATGAGACAGATCGGATTGTACGTGAGAGACTTGGCTTACAAGGTACTCCAAGTAAAAGCTTATTTTTAAAATCAACATCTGGAAATTTTTACGTGTTTTTTACGTTAGAAGGAACTCGGCTTAACCGAGGAGAGATGAAAGAAATAACTGGAGAACGCTTATCGCTCTGTTCTCCTGATGAACTAAGAATGGAAACTGGCTGTACTCCAGGATGTGTAGCTCCTTTTGGTTATTCACAAGATGTAACAATTATTGTGGACAGTTCCGTTTATACGTACGATAAAATTTTAATTACACCTGGTGTTCCTGAATTTACAATTGAATTATCCACAGAAGAATTAAAAAAGATTTTATTAACATGTCCAAATACCGTTTTAGAGTACAAACAAAAAGAGAGCTAATCGTTAGCTCTCTTTTTTCATTATTTAGCTTCTGCTGTTTTTTCTTTTGCAGAACGTACTTGCTCGTCCGCATGGTAAGAAGAACGCACAAGTGGGCCAGCTTCACAGTGGCTAAATCCTTTGCTAAGTGCAATTTCTTTAAGCTCTGCAAATTCTGCTGGTGGATAATATTTAATAACTGGTAAATGCTTCTTAGATGGTTGTAGATATTGTCCAAGAGTTAAAATATCCACATTGTTTGCACGTAAGTCATCCATTGCTTCAATTAAATCTTCTCTTGTTTCACCTAAGCCGACCATAATGCTCGATTTAGTTGGAATATCAGGCTGCATTTCTTTTGCTCGACGTAAAAACTCTAATGAACGGTCATATTTTGCTCTAGCGCGAACTCGGTTAGATAATCGACGTACTGTTTCAATGTTATGGTTTAAAATATCTGGTTTTGCATCCATTAACATTTTTAAGTTTTCTTCTACCCCAGCCATATCAGATGGTAATACTTCGATAGACGTGAATGGGTTTTTACGACGTACTGCTCGTACTGTTTCAGCAAAAACAGCTGCTCCGCCGTCCTTTAAATCATCACGTGCAACCGCTGTTATAACAACGTGCTTTAAGCCCATTTGTACTACTGAATCTGCTACGCGTTCTGGTTCTTGTAAATCAAGCTCAGTTGGTAAGCCTGTTTTAACCGCACAAAAACGACAAGCGCGTGTACAAACCGCACCTAAAATCATAAATGTTGCTGTTTTTCTTACAGCCCAGCATTCATGAATATTCGGACATTTTGCCTCTTCACAAACGGTATGAAGATTCTTAGAACGCATCATTTTCTTTAAGCCTGTATAGTTTTCATTCGTGTTTAACTTAATTTTCAACCATTCGGGCTTGCGCTTATATTCTGTTTGTTTTGTCATGGTTATCAACTCCGCACAATATGAAATAGTTTACCGTGTTCGCTTCTTTCAATGTAACATATCTATTCTAACGTATGAAAGCGATTTGCTCAAATGAAGATTCTAAGATTTTTTCCAATCGTTCCCTATAATGAAATACTCCGTATATCCCACACTAAAAAGAGTGATGTTGTGAAAGGAGTCTATTTCATGCTTCGAAAAATTTCTCTTTTGCTTTCTATTTGTTTTCTTCTCCACCAAAACATCGCCTACGGTGAAGATAATCAGCAAAGCATATACGAAAAGCGCATGGTACTATATAAAGAAACCGAGCAGTCTTCAGGCATTCCATGGTATTACTTAGCTGCAATGGATCAATATGAAAGAAATATACGGAGCGTAAGAAAAGATATTCCAAAAAAACCAGATGCCATCATTTCCCTTTATTTCAAACCAGAAATATGGGCTGGACCTGTTAATAGTAACGACACTCTCCCCCATACAATTTCTCTATTTGGCGGAATAGGTTTAGATGGTGACAAAGATGGATTTGCAAATGCAAATAGCGACCGTGATCTTCTGCATACCGCAGCGACTATTTTAAGGAAACAAGGAACGTCAGAAGACCGTATTAAAATTATGCTTTGGGAATATTATAGACGTGCAAAAACAGTTGATTTAATTAGCGAATACGCCCAAATTTATAAACATTATGGACGTATTAATTTAGAAGGAAATGCTTTTCCTCTTCCGATTCGTAGTGACCATAGCTACCGTAGTACTTTCGGTGCTGGAAGAAGTTTTGGGGGCAGACGAGTTCATGAAGGAACCGATATTTTTGCCGGATATGGCGTGCCAGTAAGATCGACTTGCTATGGCATTATTGAAACGAAAGGTTGGAACCGCCTTGGTGGATGGCGCATTGGTATTCGCGACCTTCATAACAATTACCATTATTACGCTCATTTAGGCGGGTTCTCAAAAGAAATACAGCTTGGACAAATTGTTGAGCCCGGAAAAGTAATCGGGTTTGTTGGTAGCACTGGCTATGGCCCCCCTGGTACAGCCGGAAAATTCCCACCCCACTTACATTTTGGCATATATAAAGACAATGGCTATACAGAATGGGCCTTCGATCCATATATGCATTTAAGCCTTTGGGAACGCAAAGAACGAGCAAATACAAAACGATAACCGTAGCGCATTGCTACGGTTATTTTTTATCCAGTAAAAGCCCGATTGATTCAAGTTTCACTTTATATGCAATTAACTATCTGTTTTCTTTTTATCAGGTACAGCAACACTTCCGCTTCCATAATACGTAGGCACTTCCCCTTGAACGATACGCGTCGCAATCGGAACATTTTGTTTCACCGTTATCTCTTTCGTATGAAATGGAATGATTACTTGCAACGTTACTTCCATTTCCATAACAATTTGAATCGCTGTAGTGTTGATCCCGTGCGGCTCAATTTTTTGTTTAATATCTGTATTCACATGCCCAATTGGCGTGAACTGAATCGGAATATCTGGTCCTATATTACCAAGAAGCGCATTATCAGTTACACGCCCAAAAGGAACTGCCATAGTCGCCCCGTTTTTTTCAGAAATACCTAGCTCCTTCAACTTCCCTTGTTCTACTTGCTGCAAATATTTTTCTATGTACGTAGTCGTTGACGTTACGATTTCATTTACTTGCTTCGTATTTAAATTAATTGTGGATACTTTCCCGTTTTTATCATTTTGTACTTTCATTAACGAATCGACATCGAATCCTTCATTAATTCGATCCTTTACCGCCTTCGTCATAATTGCCGTCGCCATTTTCTTTGTCTCTACTTCTCCATATTTAATTAAGGTCGGCTGAATACTATTATTCACAATCCACAGCCCTTGCGTAAGTAATATAACAAAAAGAATAAACGACATAAGCAGTATATACCGAAAGGCGATAGGTCCCTTTCGAAACCGCGAGTTTTTCGAGCGAAATATACTCATAAAAAAACCTCCTTCTTATATCATTTCTATGCAAGAAGGAGGGACGATATATGCTTATCTCATTTTTAATAATGCTTCTTTTCCAATCGTTCCTGCTGGAATGCCTAATGCTTCAGCTCCAGTCGTTACCGATTCTAGTGGCGCTTCAAGAAGTTGTTCAATCGTTCTTACACCAACCGCACGGCCAGCAATAATTCCTCGATCACCTAACTTCTCATTTAAAAGACCTACATCTAATGCACCACACATAATATATCCTTTATCGCTCATTACAGCTAGCAAATTCGTCTTTGGAAGTTTGACGCTAACCGCAATAAACGTATAATTATCAATTATAATTGGCTCCACATTAACCATAGTTCACACTCCTCTCTTTCTTATCTGTATGACAAGAGAAAAATGAGTGTTACAAGTTAACTAGCCTATAGTTTAACGGAAGATGTATAAGTTATTAACATATCTGTTAACACATCTCTAAGTAGTTCTGGCATATAATATTGTTTGCTAGAAAGTGTGGATAGCTCTGGGTATAAGTATCCAAACGTAAACATATCAATTGTTCCTACTGTATATATACGGTCTAACTCCAGCGATTCGCCGTTAATCAATACATCTTCTAATAAAATTTTATTCCCAGGAATCGTATCTGGAATTACTTCTACACCAGCGTAAATCATTTTCCCCATCACTTTTCCACGAAATCCGAATCCTTTTACCTCAAGGTTTTCCATATTCGGTTTACGTGCTTTCAAAATAACTTCTCTTAATATCTTTCCTGGAACTTTCAAAGCACACGGATTAATTGGATGTGGACAAATTCTGTGAATATCTCCGCGCGTTACAACACCCTCTTCTAATCCTTCAAGAAGTACACCAGCATTCACCATTCCAACTTCTGCACTGCACCATGTTTTCAGCGCACTTGCTAACATATGAGAAAACGGCGCCTCATGAAACCAATCAACCGGTAATGACTCTTTTAAATGAACGACAGGCTCTGCCATTATATGCTTACTTTCTTCCTGCAGTATTTCAATTGTGGATAACGGCTCGCTATAAGCCCCTAACCGTTCCGTCTTAATTGCTCTACCGTCTTTTTTCAGTAGTTTCTTCGTCTCTATATCCACAGTAAGCT
The DNA here is from genome assembly GCF_038006965.1 of Bacillus sp. FSL K6-1338. NCBI lineage: Bacteria > Bacillati > Bacillota > Bacilli > Caryophanales > Bacillaceae > Bacillus > Bacillus sp. FSL K6-1338. Next base: position 4,768,235 of record NZ_JBBOWI010000001.1, read on the forward strand.
GTACGTGACCAACGTAACGCCCCCACTTTTCACAACAACAAAGTAACGTATTATTCATAAGAACACCACGCTCAAATAAATGATGCGTATGCGCACCTAAAATCACATCTATATCATAATGCTCTGCCATATACTCATCCATGCTTTTTCCAAGGTGAGAAAGGACAACTGTAATATGAGCCTCATCTCGCACTTCTTCTAAAATAGACTCTAAATGGATAAGCGGATCTTCAATATGCCAATCGAGCATATGATAGAACTCTGGATAAGCTACCGTTAACCCGATAAAGGCAATCGTAATCCCATCTGTCGTTGTATGTAATTTATAAGGCTTTGCCCACTCCGGACGTACACCTTCTTTTTCAAATAAATTCGCGACAAGCACTTCAAATCCAGCCTCATCATATAGACGATTCAAATGCTCCTTCGCTAACGTAATTCCTTCATTATTTCCGATCGTTACATAATCATATAACGCCTCATTTAAAAGCTTCGTATTGCCAAGTCCATTCGTCGCTTCCGAAATACTATGAAAACGATCCACATGATCGCCGATATCAACCGTCAAAACGGTCTCTCCCGCTTCCTGTCTTCGCTTTTTCTCTCCCTGTACAAACCGAGAAATTTGCGGCCAATTTTCAAAATGACTATGTATATCGTTTGTATGATAAAGGTGGATGATTGTTTCCTTATTTATATTCAGAGAAAAAACCTCCTCTCAGTTCCTTACTGCCATTTACGCTATGCGCACACAATAATCCTGTAAATACTTTTCGTCTTTTCTTGCTATTTTACATTGTACTCGCATTGTGAGAAAAAGCAAAAGATTGCCCTTTTTTATATGAGGAACTTTTGCTAATGCAGGAAAGAATTCCAGATAGTGGAGGGAGGGGTGGATTTGTCAAAAAGTTTAATATAAAATTCAGTGGTTGATTGTTCAAGTGGATTTGTCAGTCTCTTTGTCTTAAACCTAGTCGTTCTCTGTTCTTATAAAATGTTTGGGGTATGTGAGAATTTTCTTTTGTCTTATCTTGTCGACAAATCGATATTCCTTGTCGAAACGTTGATATATTGAAATAATCGTTGATATATTCCCGTTTATGATCGATATATTTGAAAAATCGTTGATATATTTAGCTGAACACCCACCCGGGTATCCTCTCCCAAGCCAAGACAAATCCGCAAAACAAAAAAGCGCCCTGCACAGCAGGGCGCTTTCTTCATACATATATTATCCAGTTCTAGCGGCTAGAATGTTCGGTAGCTTCACTTCTTCCCCCTCACATTCTGAACAAGCCGCTTCCACTTTAAATATTGTCCAGCTTTGCCTCCTAAACCCTCATGTCTAAGAACCTTCCGCACGAGAAGATAAAAAGCATCTTCTGTGCGAAAGAACCTTAGCCAACGGGTCTGAACAGTCGGCTCCGCATTTCTATTTAACCAATAGAACCTTCCATCTCAAACTTGATTAGGCGGTTCATTTCAACTGCGTATTCCATTGGAAGTTCGCGAGTGAATGGCTCGATGAAGCCCATTACGATCATTTCTGTAGCTTCTTGCTCAGAAATACCGCGGCTCATTAGGTAGAATAATTGTTCTTCTGATACTTTCGATACTTTCGCTTCATGCTCAAGTGAAACGTAATCGTTTTTGATTTCGTTGTAAGGAATTGTATCAGATGTAGATTGGTTATCCATGATTAACGTGTCACACTCGATGTTAGAGCGAGAGTTTTTCGCTTTTGGTCCGAAGTGTACGATACCACGGTAAGTTACTTTACCACCATGCTTCGCAATCGATTTAGAAACGATTGTTGAAGACGTGTTTGGTGCTAAGTGAATCATTTTCGCACCAGCATCTTGGTGTTGGCCTTTACCAGCAATCGCGATTGATAATGTTAAACCACGAGCACCTTCGCCTTTTAAGATAACTGCTGGGTATTTCATCGTTAATTTAGATCCGATGTTACCATCAATCCATTCCATCGTCGCGTTTTCTTCACAAACCGCACGTTTTGTAACTAGGTTGTATACGTTGTTCGCCCAGTTTTGGATTGTTGTATAACGGCAATACGCATCTTTTTTAATGATGATTTCTACTACCGCACTGTGAAGTGAGTTAGTAGTGTAAACAGGTGCTGTACAACCTTCTACGTAGTGTACGTGTGCACCTTCGTCTACGATGATAAGCGTACGCTCGAATTGTCCCATATTTTCAGAGTTAATACGGAAATACGCTTGAAGTGGTGTATCAACTTTAATACCTTTTGGAACGTAGATGAATGATCCACCAGACCAAACTGCAGAGTTTAATGCAGAGAATTTGTTGTCTGTTGGTGGGATTACTTTTCCGAAATGCTCACGGAAAATATCTTCGTTCTCTTTTAATGCGCTATCTGTATCTTTGAAGACGATTCCTAGAGCTTCTAGGTCTTCTTTCATGTTGTGGTATACAACTTCAGATTCGTACTGTGCAGATACACCAGCTAAATATTTTTGCTCAGCTTCTGGAATACCTAATTTATCAAATGTTGCTTTAATTTCATCAGGTACTTCATCCCAAGACTTCTCAGATTTCTCAGATGGTTTTACGTAGTACGTAATTTCATCGAAATCTAAGTCATTTAAGTCGCCGCCCCATTGTGGCATTGGCATTTCATAGAACTTATCCAGTGATTTTAAACGGAAGTCTAACATCCACTGTGGTTCTTCTTTCATACGTGAAATCTCTTCAACGATTTCTTTTGTTAAACCGCGTCCAGCACGGAAAATCGAAACGTCTTTGTCTTTGAAACCATATTTGTAATCGCCGATATCTGGCAGTTGCTTCGCCATGTTGGTGTGTCCCTCCTTAGATAACCTCATTTTTAGGAACCTTTAACATTACTTATCTTCGTTTAAGCCCTTTTCTAACGCTTTCCACGCTAATGTTGCACATTTAATACGTGCAGGGAACTTGCATACGCCTTGTAATGCTTCAATATCTCCTAAATCGATGCTGTCATCGTACTCTTTTCCTAGCATCATGTCAGAGAAAATTTTCGAAAGCTGAAGTGCTTCTTCAATTTTCTTACCTTTTACTGCTTGTGTCATCATTGAAGCTGAAGACATTGAGATTGAACATCCTTCGCCTTCAAACTTCGCCTCTTGCACAATACCTTCTTCTACTTTCATCGTAAGTTGAATACGATCGCCGCAAGTTGGATTGTTCAAGTTAACAGTAACACTATCTTCTAACACGCCATTGTTACGAGGATTCTTATAATGATCCATAATAACTTGACGATATAACGTATCTAAATTATTAAATGACATTTGTGAAATACTCCTTTGTCTTGATTAGCGATTCAACAAATGTATCAATTTCTTCTTTTGTATTATATAAATAGAAGCTCGCACGTGCTGTTGAAGAAGCTTTTAGCCACTTCATAAGCGGTTGTGCACAGTGATGTCCTGCGCGAACTGCAATGCCTTCTACATCTAATACAGTCGCTACATCGTGAGGATGTACGTCTTCAATATTAAATGTAACAAGACCAGCGCGATGCTTTGGACCATAAATTGTAACGCCATCTACTTCTGATAGTCTTTCTAAAGCGTATTGCGCTAATTCATGTTCATGCTTTTCAATATTATCAAGACCGATTTCTTCTAGGAAATCAATTGCCGCACCAAGTCCGATTGCATTACCGATAATCGGTGTACCTGCTTCAAACTTCCACGGAAGCTCTTTCCAAGTAGATTCTTGTAAATCTACGAAATCAATCATTTCACCGCCAAATTCAATTGGCTCCATATTGTTCAGCAATTCTTTTTTACCATATAATACGCCGATGCCTGTAGGTCCGCACATCTTATGAGCAGATAATGCGTAGAAATCACAGTTTAAATCTTGTACATCTACTTTCATGTGAGGTGTACTTTGTGCACCGTCAACGACCATAATTGCGCCATTTTCGTGTGCGATCGCTCCGATTTCTTTTACAGGGTTAATCGTTCCAAGCACGTTTGAAACTTGCATAATAGAAACGATTTTTGTATTCGGTGTAACTGTTTGACGAACATCTTCTAAAGAAATTGTACCGTCTGGTTGAAGCGGAAGGTATTTTAAAGTTGCACCAGTTTTCTTCGCAACTTGTTGCCACGGAATGATGTTACTATGGTGCTCCATGTAAGAAATAACGATTTCATCGCCTTCTTTTACATTTTCAAGACCATAGCTAGCCGCTACTGTATTTAATGCAGTTGTCGTTCCGCGCGTGAAAATAATCTCTTCCATTGATTTCGCGTTAATAAACTTGCGAACTTTCTCGCGTGCACCTTCATACGCGTCGGTAGCTTTCGTACCGAGCGTATGAACACCGCGATGCACGTTAGAATTATATTCTTTATAGTAACGTTCTAACGTTTCAATGACTTGAATTGGTTTTTGAGAAGTTGCTGCACTATCGAAATATACAAGTTGTTTGCCGTTCACTTTTTGATCAAGAATTGGAAACTGTTTGCGTATTTCATGAATATTCATTAGCGAACTTTCCTTTCAATTACCTCAACAAGCTGTGCTTTTACTCCTTCAATTGGAAGCTCATTTACTACAGGTGCTAAGAATCCATGGATGACTAAACGTTCTGCTTCGCGTTTTGGAATACCACGGCTCATCAAGTAGTATAATTGGTACGGATCTACGCGGCCTACTGAAGCTGCGTGACCTGCCATTACATCATCTTCGTCGATTAAAAGAATTGGGTTTGCATCCCCACGAGCTTTCTCATCTAACATAAGAACGCGAGAAGATTGTTGTGCGTTTGATTTAGATGCACCGTGTTCAATCTTACCAATTCCGTTAAAGATAGATGTTGCACTATCTTTTTGTACACCGTGTTTTAAAATCCAACCTTCAGAGTGTTTACCGAAGTGAACAACTTTAGTTGTAAAGTTTTGTGTTTGGTTACCACGGCCAATTGTTACTGTTTTCGTATCAGCATATGAACCGTCGCCCATTAAGTTTGTAACGTTCTCGGAAATTGTATTTCCGTCATTCATAAGGCCTAGAGCCCAATCAATGCGGCCGTCGCGTCCAACAACACCGCGGCGGTTAACGTAAGTTGTTACGTCTTTTGCTAATAGATCAACCGCACCAAATTTAACTTGTGCGCCTTGTTCCACGATTACTTCTGCTACGATATTTGCAATACCTTTAGCATTTTCATTTGCAACATAGTTTTCTACATAAGTTGCAGTACTGTTCGCATCAGCTACGAATAATACATGGTTATATACGTTAGCTTCTTCGCCGTCTACTAAGAATACAGCTTGAAGTGGAGTTTCAAGAACAACGTTTTTCGGAACATATACGAATGCACCGCCGTTGATTAATGCAGCATGAAGTGCAGTTAAACGATGCTCGTCTACCTTCACGCCGTCTTTCATTAAATACTTTTGTAATAGTTCAGCATGCTCTGTTGCAGCTGTTACGATGTCTGTAAAAATAACACCTTTTTCTTTTGCTTCGTCTGCTAAAGAAACGAACGCAGTTGTACCAGTACGTTGTACTAATACACTGTTATTTTCATCGATTAAGTTTTTCACTGCTTCTGGAAGCTCTGTTAAAGAACTTACAGGCTCTTGCTTAGCAGCGTCGCCTTTTCCGATAAAGTCCCATTTTTCAATTTTCGTTTTATCAGGCGTTGGCATTGGAAGTTCTGTTGCTTGTGCAAGAGCTTGTAAGCGGAACTCAGTCAACCAAGCAGCTTCGTTTACTTCGCTTGCGCGCTGACGGATTGTTTCTTGATCGAAAGGTAATGTACCGATTGTCATGTTTATGCTCCTCTCTTACGCTTCTTGCTCTGCTGTTTCGTCTTCAATACCTAATTCTTTTTTAATCCAGTCGTAACCTTCAGCTTCTAGACGTTGTGCAAGCTCAGGGCCACCAGATTTAACAATACGACCGTTCATCATAACGTGAACGAAGTCTGGAGTGATGTAGTTTAATAAACGTTGGTAATGCGTAATCATTAGGCAACCGAACTCTTCGCCGCGCATTTGGTTAATACCTTTAGATACAACTTTTAATGCATCGATATCAAGACCTGAGTCGATTTCGTCTAAGATTGCGATTTTTGGCTCAATCATCATTAATTGAAGAATTTCGTTACGTTTTTTCTCTCCACCAGAGAAACCTTCGTTTAAGTAACGTTGTGCCATTTCTGGATCCATTTCTAGGAATTCCATGTTTTTATCTAATGTACGGATAAATTTCATAAGAGAAATTTCATCGCCTTCTTCACGACGTGCGTTAATTGCAGAACGTAAGAAGTCAGCGTTTGTTACTCCGCTAATTTCACTTGGATATTGCATTGCTAGGAATAGACCCGCTTGTGCGCGCTCGTCTACTTCCATTTCTAATACATCTTCACCGTCGATGATGATGCTACCTTCTGTTACTTCATACTTTGGGTGACCCATAATTGCAGAAGATAAAGTTGATTTACCTGTTCCGTTAGGTCCCATAATTGCGTGGATTTCTCCACCTTTTACTTCAAGGTTTACACCCTTTAAAATTTCTTTGCCGTCAATTGATACGTGTAAGTCTTTAACCGTTAATGTAGAACCAGCCATCTCAATACCTCCATTAATCCTATATATACATTTTAAAAATTCCTAAAACGTTCATATTCTCATTTTATTCTCATTCTAATTTTATATCAAATAAAATGATATCGCAAACGACGAAAAAAAGTAACCGTTTTTTCACAAATGTATATAAGTATTTCCTTTTCACCTTTATATGATACACCTTTCTTCTTATTTATATAAAGAAAAAAGGACCGGTAAATTCCCAGTCCTTTCCTTATAATTATTCACTTATCGGAAGTACAGCACCTTTATATTCTTTATTAATAAAGTCTTGAATTTCTTTTGAATGCAATACTTCTACTAATTCTTTAATTTCTTTTTTCTTCTCGTCACCTTTACGAACTGCAATGATGTTTGCATACGGAGAGTCTGATCCTTCAATCGCAATTGCATCCTTCGTTGGATTTAATTTTGCATCAATTGCATAGTTCGAATTAATAAATAAAGCATCTCCCTCATTATTTTCATACAGCTTTGGTGACAATCCAGGCTCTACATCTGTTTTAAACTTTAAGTTTTTCGGATTTTCTACAACATCTTTTACTGTCGCTTTAACAACATCTACACCGTCTTTTAATTTAATAACGCCGCCTTTTTGTAACAATGCGAGCATACGGCCACGCTCCGCTACGTTATTACTCATAATAACTGTTCCGCCATCTGGCAATTCTTTTAAACTTTTATATTTCTTAGAATAAATCCCCATTGGCTCTAAATGGATTTTTCCTGCGTTTACAATTTTATATCCCTTTTCTTGAATTTCTTTATCTAAGTAAGGAATGTGTTGGAAGTAGTTCGCATCAATTTCCTTATCCGCTAACGCCTTATTTGGCAGTACATAATCCTGGAACTTTTTAATCTCTAACTTAATGCCTTTTTTCTCTAAGATTGGCTGTGCTTTCTCCAAAATAACAGCGTGCGGCACGTTAGAAGCTCCAACAACAAGCTTATTCTCTTCTTTCCCTCCGCAAGCAGCTAATGTAAATACAGACAGCGCTGTAACAACTGACAATAGAATCTTTCTCATATGATGTCCCCTTCTCCCCTATAGTTATGTAGTTATAAAAAAGGCTGGCATACACCAGCCCTTTTCAGCAATTATTCTTTTACAGGAACAACTGCCCCTTTATATTCTTTATTAATGAAGTCTTCAATTTCTTTAGAATGTAATACTTCTACAAGAGCTTTAATCTCTTTCTTATCTTTATCGCCTTTACGAACAGCTACTATGTTTGCGTACGGTGAATCATTTCCTTCAATTGCAATTGCATCTTTTTCCGGATTTAACTTTGCATCAATTGCATAGTTAGAGTTAATTAAAACAGCGTCGCCTTCTTTATTGTTATACACTTGTGGCAATAAACCAGGCTCGATATCCGTTTTGAATTTTAGATTTTTCGGATTATCTGCAATATCTTTTGGAGTTGCTTTAACTGGATCTACCCCATCTTTAACTTTTAAAATACCTTCTTTTTGTAAAATTGCTAAACCACGTCCATGGTCAGCAACAGAATTACTCATAATAATTGTCGCTCCGTCCGGAAGTTCTTTTAAGCTCTTATATTTTTGAGAATATACACCAATTGGCTCTAAATGAATTTTCCCTGCTACTTCAAAGTCATACTTTTTATCTTTAATTTCTTTTTCTAAATACGGAATGTGCTGGAAGTAGTTTGCATCTAAATCCTTATCCGCTAACGATTTATTTGGCAACACGTAATCTTGGAATTTTTTCACTTCTAATTCAATTCCTTTTTTCTCAAGTAACGGTTTTGCCTTTTCTAAAATTTCAGCGTGCGGTACGTTAGAAGCACCAACAACAAGCTTCTTTTCATCTTTATCTTTCCCGCCACAAGCAGCTAAGCCAAAAATTGAAGTTGAAATAAGTGCCGTAAGTAATAATTTTTTCATTTGAAACATCCTCCCGTTTTTTATTATCGTTTATCTATTCGAGTCGTTAAACTATCACCAATCCACTGAATTAAAAATACAACTAGTAATACACAAATTGTCGCAACGATTGTTACATCGTTATTTCCTCTTTGGAATCCTTCTAAGTAAGCAAGTGTTCCAAGGCCACCAGCACCAACAACTCCCGCCATTGCTGTATATCCTACTAAAGCAATTGTCGTAACCGTAATACCAGATACTAATGCTGGTAACGATTCTGGAATTAACACTTTCAAAATAATTGTGCTTGTTTTTGCTCCCATTGCTTTTGAAGCTTCAATTACACCTTTATCAATTTCGCGAAGTGCGATTTCAACCATTCTCGCGTAGAATGGTGCCGCTCCAATAATTAAAGCCGGCAGCGCTGCACTTGCTCCAAGAATTGTTCCAAGAAGAATCTTTGTGAATGGGATTAATAAAATAATTAAAATGATGAACGGTATAGAACGGAATATATTTACGAATGCTCCAATCACCGTATTAATTGATTTGTTTTCCCATAAATTATCTTTCGCTGTCATGAAGAGTAACAATCCTAAAATTAGTCCTAAAACAAATGTCGCAAGAGCTGCGATTGCCGTCATATATAACGTTTCACCCGTTGCTTCTAACATTTGATTCCAATCAACATTTGCGAGTAACTTATCCATGTGCAATCACCTCCAGCTCTACTTGATCTTGATGAATTCCTTCTATTGCTTGCTGGATCGCTGTTTCCTCACCATTTAAATGAACAACTAAACTACCGTAAGAACCGTTATTCGTTTGTGCGATATTTCCTTGCAAAATGCTAACTTCTATATCACTGCGTTGCATCAATCGTTGAAGCACTGGTCTTTCTACAGCCTCACCAATAAACTGCAAACGAATTACTTTTCCATCTGGATATTTTTCAATTAAACTTTCAATCGTTTCATTTGTATCTTCAGAATCTGTTAACTGCTGTACAAATCGTTTCGTAATATCTTGCTTCGGATTACGGAATACATCAAGTACTGGACCCGTTTCTACAATCTTTCCTCTCTCCATTACCGCCACTCGATTACAAATCTTTCGAATTACGTGCATCTCATGTGTAATGAGTACAATTGTTAAACCAAGGCGCTTATTGATGTCTAATAGTAAATCCAAAATTTGATCTGTCGTTTCTGGATCAAGAGCCGACGTTGCTTCATCACATAAAAGTACTTGTGGGTTGTTAGCTAATGCTCTTGCAATCCCAACGCGTTGTTTTTGTCCCCCGCTCAGCTGAGATGGGTACGCGTCTCCTCTTCCTTCTAATCCGACAAGATGAATTAATTCATCAACACGTTTTCTTCTCTTCGTTTTATCAACACCTGCAATTTCAAGTGGAAACTCAATATTTTCACGTACAGTTCGTGACCAAAGTAAGTTGAAGTGTTGAAAAATCATTCCGATTTCTTGCCTTGCCTTACGAAGTTCACTTCCTGTAATTGTTGATATAACACGATCCGCAATTGTAATTTGGCCAGAAGTCGGTTTTTCTAACTGATTAAACAATCTGATTAAAGAACTTTTCCCAGCGCCGCTATATCCGATAACACCAAATATTTCGCCTTTTTCTATTTTTAAATTGGCGTTATCTACAGCAGTGACATCACCGCTTTTTGCTTTATATATTTTCTTTACATTCTCTAATAGAATCATGATGTATCACCCCTTTTTTTGTTTAGGTCGACTCCGCAATTTTTTATGTTTAATGTGTGTAGTCCACCGTTATCACTACTTTTATTGTTTGAATGTCCTCCACATTCAAACAATAAAAAAACCTTTCTGCTTTAGAGAAGCAGAAAGGTTTATGTGCGTATATAACAACATTATCCCTCTCTCTCATCTCTCAAAGCATTTGCTTTGCAGGAATTGGCACCATTTCAACATAAGTTGACGGTTGCCGGGCTTCACAGGGCACAGTCCCTCCACCTCTCTTGATAAGAGAAATCAGATTCAATTTTCGTCTGATTTGTAATTTATGAAATTGTCTATATTTTATGAATTGAATTGTATCAATATCCAAACACCATGTCAACAGAAATTTTCGCAAAAAATGAACCTTCAGAATTTTAAGCACCTACTGACATCGGTTTACATATATGAAACATCGATTCGACTAATAGCATCGTTCGATACGTTCCCGAATATTGTACACGTCCATCGTTCATTAACATTTGCAATCGTACATTTCCATTAACCAATTGTTCTATATCCTTTTCGTCTAAGCAAATGATTTGTTCCGTTCCTCTTTCCTCATGTACCAGCTCTATATAATCTCTTGAAATTTGTAACGAACAACTTTCATCTCCCAAACGGAAATTAACAGTTTTTTCCTCTCGTCTTAAAAGCGGCTCTAAATGATATTGACCATTAGCGTAATTTACAAATGATTGAAGCAAAGAATATAATCTCACCCTAAATCACATCCTTCATATCACTTTCTATTACATACCATTCCCTCTCACTAAAGAGCAATCCTGTTATTTTCGCTCGACAAATACTGTATCCATCCTGCATCTCGACATATTTCCCAAGAAATATGTCGAGGCGGCAAAAATTTTGCCGCCTACTTTAATTCCGTATATAAATATTCAACCGAATGAAATGCGTATATCTTCTTCATCAGTGTCCCATTTTCAAAAACAAGTAAACAAGGTACACTTTCAATCCCATACTCTTTTGCTAAATGTGGAGCATAATTTAAATCTAACATCCCAATTTTCAACTCTTCAATTGTCATCTCAACGACTGTTAACATCTTTTTTGCTAATTGGCATGTTCCACACATTGGAGTATATACATATAACACTGTTTTTTCTTCGTTCTCTATTAGGGATGTAGCTTCGGCTCCTGTCCAATCAATCACTTCTATCATTCCTTACCGTAAATATTCTGTATAAACGTCAATGTCGGCTCCCCATAATACATTTGCTAAGTGTGTAGATGGCGCAGTTGCCACTTCTCGGTACGAGCGATCAATATAGATATGCTCGGCTTGCGGAAATTCTTTTCGAAATTGTTTCCTTAACTTTTCTCCAGCATCATCAGCATCTACTAGTACATACACTTCCTTATCAAAAAACTGATCAACGAGCTCATCCATTTTCGATAAACCAATTGTACCATTTGTACAAACAATTTCCACCGGTTCACGAATAATAGATTCAATCTTTCTTCTATCTGATGTACCTTCTACAATAATGACTTTTTCTACATAAATCATATGTCATCACCCGATCACCATATACTATATAACCTTGAACTTAGTATATAGTATATTCGTTATTTTCATGTTGTTTCCTGTTTATTTTTGCAAAAGAAAAGCGAAACCGACTGTTTAGCCCTGTTGGCTAAGGTTCTTCCGTACAGAAGACGCTTTTTGTCTTCTCGTGCGGAAGGTTCTTAGACATGAAGGGCTAGCCGCTGGAGATGGACAATGAAAAGCGCAAGCGGCTCGTTCAGATTGTGAGGGGGGATGGAGCTTCTGACGTAAAGGCGCTTTTTGCCTTGTAGGAAGAAGCGAAGCCACCGAACAATCTAGCCGCTGGAGATGGACAATGAAAAGCGGAAGCGGCTCGTTTAGATTGTGAGGGGGATGGAGCTTCTGACGTAGAGGCGCTTTTTGCCTTGTAGGAAGAAGCGAAGCCACCGAACAATCTAGTCGCTGGAGCTAGACAACGAAAAGCAAAAACGGCTAAACCTGCATAAAGATTAAACGAAAATTTTTTTCAAAAAACGTTCTCCTACACGATAATTAGTATATGATTCTACATTCATTATTTTACATAAAATAAAAAAGGACAGCACAAAGGCTGTCCTTTAGTCGACTATAATTAGTCTTGGTTTGTCATTTCTGCATATTTTTCTGCAGTTAATAACTTCTCAACTTGGCTTGCATCAGAAAGTTCAACTTTAACCATCCATGCACCCTCGTATGGAGATTCGTTAACAAGTTCTGGTTGGTCACTTAATTCTTCGTTTACTGCTACAACTTTACCGCTTACAGGTGCGTATAACTCAGAAACTGTTTTAACAGATTCTACGCTTCCGAATGGCTCGTCAGCTTCGATTGTTGCACCTACTTCAGGAAGTTCAACGAATACGATATCGCCTAGCTCACCTTGTGCAAAGTGAGTGATACCGATAACAACTTCATTACCTTCAGTTTTTACCCATTCGTGTTCTTCAGAGTAACGTAAATTATTTGGAATGCTCATGACTGTACCTCCAGTGAATGTATTAATTATGTAAAAATACCTTATTGGTACTTTTTCCACACACTTTCAAACTGCTCTTCGTTAAAACCAAGTGTTACATTCGTTCCATCTGTTACAATTGGACGTTTAATCAACATGCCATCAGATGCTAAAAGCTCATACATTTCGTCTTCGCTTGCATCTTTCAACTTATCTTTCAGACCAAGTTCACGGTAACGCATTCCACTTGTATTAAAGAATTTTTTTAATGGTAATTCACTTTTTTCATGTAAATTACGTAAATCTTCTTTTGATGGTGGATTTTCAACAATATGAATCATCTCATATGCTACATCGTTTGCCTCAAACCATTTCTTTGCCTTTTGACATGTGCCACACTTTGGATATGAATAAAATGTTACTGTCATAAATTCACCTACTTTTTTACTAACCTTTACCTTTATCATATAGAAAACGTTTTATTATTTCAAACCATTATTCGCTAAACTTTTACTTATTTCGTGATAATTTTTAATAATCCTGCGAATTTTTCTTATTTTTCCGCCATTTGTTAAGAAAAAAATAAATATATAAATTTTTTTAGATTCTGCACCAAACATATATCTTAAACAAGCGTTTGATTAATTCTCCATTTTTCTTCGTTAACCTTTGAACTACATGAGTTTCTTTCTACCGAACATACAGCTTAAACAAACGTTTGATTAATTCTCCATTTTTCTTTCTTAACCCTTAAGTTACATCGGTTTCTTCCTACCGAACATACAGCTTAAACAAACGTTTGATTAATTTCTTATTTTTCTTTCTTAACCTTTGAACTACATGAGTTTCTTTCTACCGAACATACAGCTTAAACAAACGTTTATTTTAAAAAAATAAGAAGCCTTTTTTACAGGCTCCTTCATCATCGACTTAAGTAATCCGAAATGGTTTGAAATACTACTATATACATATTATGAATATTTCGATCGGAAACAGTATCATTATATAATCCCATACCCCAATATTGACCTTCAGGGTTCCCCATATTTACAAACCCTTGCGTATACGTCATCGTTTTATCCTTTGGGGTATTATCATAATCTAAATCCTTGTTAGTAAAAATTAAATACGGTCTATCTTGCAAACCAATAAAAAATACCGGCTTCTTTAGCGATAAAAATAAGTCCGTATACTGCTCCTTTGATGCCTCTTTAAAGTATTCTTTCATAACGAAAAAACTATCAACTTTTGCTGATTTCTCCTGCATTTCTTCTAACTTTATACTTTCAAACTTTACATTCCTAAACGTATCTTTCGGCTTTTCTCCAACAACTCCAATTACGAGTGCTCTTCCGTTATATTCTAATTTCTCTCCTTCTTTATCCTTTGCACACCCAGCACCGACTAGGCATATCAATATAAAAAATAAGAAATACGATAAACGCTTCATTTAGCACCCTCCCCCTTCTTTTTAGTCAAGTGACAAAAACGTAAGGTTAATTCAAGAAAATGTAAGTAAAATCGATAGCCCAATTCACGTTTCTATATTATAATCAATTGAATTTACTTACATTACTAAACATAGGAGATCAACATGAAGAAATTTAAACTTTCATCTTTTCTTCCGTTAAGTTATATACTTCTACTCGTACTCGTAAGTCCCCTTTACGACGTATTAAATAAATCGACTGTTCACGCAGTAGACGTTACAACTGTAGTAGATGATTGGATTCCATTTGTAAAAGCATTTATTATTCCTTATTTACTTTGGTTTCCATACTTATACGGCGCACTTATTTATTACTGCTTCGCTGACCGAAAGCAATATTATGTCACTTTAAGTAGTGTTATTTTTGGAAAGCTTGCTTGTTTTTCTATTTATTATTTTTGGCAAACAACTGTACCGCGTCCGACTGTCGTTGGAACAGATGTATTTTCTGAACTAGTTCGCTATATTTATAGTATCGATCAACCGGTAAACTGTTTCCCTAGCATTCACGTTCTTACTACATTTGTAATTATGTTAGCTGCCTTTAAGCGTAGAGAACAACATGCTTTTGAATATTACATCCTTACTTTCTTCGGTACACTTATTATTTTATCAACGCTATTTACGAAGCAGCATGCCTTTTTAGATGCCGTTTCTGGAATGACACTTGCAAGCATACTATACTTCGGCGTTCAGCTCTTATTAGCAAAAGAACCAATAAAAGTTCCAGTAAAACAAAATCATAAAATGTAACATAAAAAAGCAGACTGTGGCTCAGTCTGCTTTTATCTATTATTAAGGAGATTTTCAATTTAAGATTGCGGTACAGTCATATCACCAGAGTGAATACGACCTGCTTTTTTAAGAGCAATGTAAAGTATATAAGAAACAGCTACTGGAATGATGATATAAGTGATTACCATCGCTGGGACAACTTCCCATCCTTCGCTAGAAATTAAATTAATTGGTGCGATAAGAGAACTTAATCCAAGACCTGCAATTTCCTTTCCTGCTTCCAGTTGGAAAATTAATGCGGATACTGGACCAACTATAGCACTGGCGACGACAGTTGGGACGAGAATCATTGGATTTTTAGTGATATTTGGTAACTGTACTTTCGGAGTACAAAGTGCTTGAGCTAATATGCCACCTAAATTGTTTTCTTTCGCTGAGATAACAGAGAATCCGATAAACTGAGCAACGCAGCCTGCAAGAGCAGCACCACCTGCAACACCGTCTAAGCTAAGTGCGATCGCTAACGCAGCTGATGAAGCTGGAGAGATAAGTAATAATCCCCAAACTACTGCAATGACGATAGAAGCGATAAACGGGCTACCAGCTGAGCTATCTTTAATAAATGCTCCAACTGTATTTAAAACAGGAGTAATATTATGAGATAACCAAATACCTACTAAACCAGAACCTAATATTGCCGCAAATGGAACGAGCATCATATCTAACGCAGTTTTTCCGCTTAAACGTTTACCAATATATACAGCTAAAGTTGCTGTTAATAAAGCACCGATTGGCTCACCTGTTTTAATAATTAGACCTGCTTCAGTAATTGAAATGGATCCGGCACCAATTGCTCCAGCCACCATAGCCGAGAAAATTACAAGGCCATTTGCACCGAGCATAAAAGCAATTCCGGCACCAATTGCTGGTGCCATAAGTGATTTTGCAACAACTCCGATTGTAATAAGTAATGGTATATCAACAATTCTTCCTATATTTTCGATCAGTAAACCAATTCCGAGGGATACGAAAATACCTTGTGCGATTCCAGCAGATGCTTTAAATACACGAGACATTATATATTCCTTCATTTGTTTCACCTTCTTCTATAAGTTAGTAACCAATTGTTTTCATATAATCACGTAAAATATCGTTTGATTTTGCGAATCGAGATTCTTCATCCTCTGTTAAATTGAGTTCTACAACTTCTCTTATACCGTCTCTAGTAATAATAGCTGGTACTCCTGTACAAATATCATATTCACCATACTCACCATCTAAAATGGCTGATACAGCAATGACACGGTGATCATCATTAAAGATTGAGCTTGCAATATATGCTAGAGAATTTCCGATTCCGTAATAAGTAGTTCCTTTACGTTTATAAATTTCCCATCCGGCTTTTGCAGTCTTCTCAACGATTTCATCTAAATCTATTTCACCAAATCGTTCTTTTTGTTCTTCTAAAATTTGCAGAATTGGCTTTCCACCAACAGTTACGTGAGACCAAGCAACCATTTGAGAATCACCATGTTCTCCTAATGAATACCCATGAATACTACGAGGGTCTACATGTAGCATTTCAGATAAAATTGTTCTTAAGCGAGAAGAATCTAGTGATGTACCAGTACCGATTACGCGATTTCTAGGTAATCCAGATAATTTCCAAACTTGATATGTAATAATATCAACTGGGTTCGATGCAAGTAAGAAAATACCATCAAATCCACTTTCCATTACGCCACCAACAACACTTTCCATAATCTTCGCACTCGCTCCTAAAGTATCTAAGCGACTTTGCCCTGGTTTTGGTGCTGGTCCTGCTGTAATAATGACAATGTCCATATCTTTGCAGTCTTCATAGCTTCCTGCATATACTTTTGTTCTTGTATTTGTAAAGTTAATGCAATGTGATAAATCCATTGCTTCCCCAACTGCACGTTCATGATTTATATCAATTAATAATAGCTCTTCGCAAATCCCTTGATTTACAATGGAATACGCACAACTTGATCCAACTAATCCAGTACCGATAATTGCAATTTTTCTTGTATGTCTTTTCATAGCAATCTCTCCTAATTGATCATATAATCTATTTCTTTTGTTCTTTACATTCTTAATTATAGAGGTTCCCACGATAGAAACCATGGATACTTTGTGAAATATCGAACAAAGTTTTTGTCCTTTTTGTGAATTGTTATATTCCATTTTCGTCATATTTGTTACAACTGGAAAAATATTTATTATGTATTTATTGACATACAAAAAATAAAACGAGCGAATTCATTTTCGCTCGTTTTTTCATCCTATTATTCTGCACTTAACTGACTTTTCAATTGCTGCACAATCATCGGATTCGCAGGTGCTGCTGGTTTATAATAACTCTTTTGCTTTGCGTACTCATACATATTACGTTGACGCATTTCATCTTGATTACGAATTTGGATTAACGTTTGATGTAACTGTTCATTATCAGACTGAGCAATATAATTTGCATAACTTGTTAAACTTGCATTTAATCCTGCTAAATAATCATTTACCATATCTTTTTCATTCATCTTTCTCTTCCTCCTATCCTAGGAAAGTCATTAATTGCTGTTTCGTATTTCTTGCATCTTGCGCATCTTTTTGTAGCATTTGTTTCAGTTGTGGATCTGTACACGTCTGTGCATACTGCTCCAACTTGTTAATAATTGTTGCGTGTCCACCAATTAAATGACGTAAGTTTTCTACTTCAAGCTCTGTTAAATTTTGCATATAACATACCCGCCTTTCTTTGTTCATTCATCATTAGTATTTGGTTCTTTTTGGATTGTATTCATCAACTTTTCGCACATATAAACAAAATAAAAGATGAATAGCTAGGCCATTCATCTTTTATGCTAAATATTCATTCAATTTTATAAAGAAACAATCATACTTATACTCACAAGTAGGTTCCATACAATATGTAAAATAATGCTAGGTAAAATAGATTGTGTTTTCTTATATAACATAGCAAATACAATCCCCATAATCATTGCCGTAACTGGAAAACCACCATGAAGAATCCCAAAGATAAAGGAAGAAATAATGATACCAACTAGAAAACTATATTTCTTTTCAAAAAATCGATACAAAATACCTCTATATAAAATTTCTTCTTTAATTGGTGTAATTATAGCAACACTTAACACATATATAATACTTTGTAGACTATTTTGAAGTCCTAAGCTCCCTAATTGATCTCGTTGCTGCTCTGCACTTTCAAAGCTAAACAACTCTAACATTACATACTGAGTTAATGCAATGATGATAAAACCTATTAATAAATACAAGTAGGTTTTCCCATTTTTTAAAATAGATACATCCCATATGTTCTTAATAAAATGAAGCACTGGTTTATACGCAAATAAAACAATAGTAACAACAGCTGCATCAAATAGAAGTAAATAATATCCCTCTAAATTAGCACGTAATACCTCTTCTCCAAAAATCCCAAGGGCTAAAGCAAGGAATAATCCCCCTAAGAGTGAGAACCCTAGAATGCTTGCAATCGTTACAACTAGATTTTTATATGTTATGTTATCTACTTCTCTTTCTGCATTATACGCGTCTAATACTGTTTTTCTCATACTATTCCTCCATTTGTTTTCATTACCTTAACAAAAACCCTTTAATACAAATATATAGATAATATAACAAATTTTTCAAAAAGAATAATATGCAATTTTACATATCATGAAAGCTTTGTATTATATAGTTTTTGGAATTAGATTACTATAGAATAATTATTAGATGAAATTCCAAAAATTTCTTATCTATCCACCATAACCCTCGCATCATATAAAACTTATTAGTTAAAGGAGCAATGAACATGAAAACACATGACTTCCTTACAGAAATCCAGAAGGGCTCTGAGCCTAGTCCATATCAAGATCCTATTGCTTTTATTTTCGTTTGCCTTTCCGTAGCTATATACACATTTTTCAAACCTGCTAAATAATATCATGTAATGAGAAAAAGCCTACCGCTCTTTTCGAATTATATGCACTAAAAAACCTTAGAATCACTTCTAAGGTTTTTGTTTGCCTCGCTTCTTATTCACGTAACCCTTTAATAAACGTTTCCAACAATACATGTAAACTTATATCTAAATCTAACGGCAAACCAAATCCGCCCTGCTGTTCAATCGAAGCAAATCCATGACAAATACTTCTGAATCCGCGTGTCGCATGAAGTGCATTCTCTCCTTCTAAGCCATACTGTTGTAAAACCTGAAGACAAAGCTTTACAATTCCGTCACCTGCTTTTCTTACTTCTTCATCTCGTAAAAAAGTTGCTTCATATAGTCCAGGATGTTTTCGGACAAATGCTACATATGCTTCTCCTAATGCATGAATTGCTTCATCCATCTGTTTATCCTCGGCTGCTTCTTCCAGTTTGTTATGCAGCTGTTGTATTCCGTAAATACCAAGATTTTTCCGTACATCTTGTAACCCTTTTACATGATTATATAGTGAGGGCGAACGTATCCCTAATCTTTGCGCTAATGAAGCTAACGTTACTTCTTGTATTCCATTTGTATCTGCAATTTCTGCAGCTGTTTCTACAATTTTCTGTAATGTAAGTCCGATTCTAGGTGACATAAATTAACCCTCTTTCTTACTTTCTATATTCCGCTTCGCTTCCTGAATAGCAAGCTCTATGACAGCCCCTGGATCCTTTATCATTTTTCCGTGCCCTGCCGCAAGCAAGGAAGGTTCATATTCGCTTAGCTTCTGTGCACTTTGTAATGATATTTCTTTGCTCCACGTTGCCATCGCTGGAAACGGAAACCAAAATTTCATTTGTCCCGAAACAGCCATACCTCCTCTTGTTTGAAATGCATCCCCAACAATAAGAGCTTTATTTCGTACATCAAGAAACGACATGGAGCCCGGCGTATGTCCCGGTGTCATAATCGCAAGAAGCGATCCAACACGGTCGCCATCTTCCAATAAAACATCAGGTACCGTTTTTATCTTTTTAGGTACACCGCCTTTTATTGGCGTATTTGGTTCATCCTTTTGTAACGTCGTATCTCCTTCTAACAGCTTTGCGTCCCGCTTAGAAATGTAGACTGGAACATGAGGGAGTACTTCCTTTAATGCGTCTAATGCACCGATGTGATCATCATGCGCATGTGTTAATACAATATTCGTAATTGGTTTTCCTATTTTCTCAGCCGCCTGTAAAATTCCTTTTGCGCTATATGGCAAAGCAGCATCAATTAAAGTTAAACCATCCTCTTCCTCCACAAAGTAACAATTCACAGGAAACGCTCTTGGCAAAAATGACAATTGATATACCGTTTTTTCATGCATCATTCTCATATTCCCATCTCCCTCTTCACGAAAACTAATACCATTAGTTTTATTATACTAATGGTATTAGTTTTATACCACTAAAAATTTCATTTTTTCAGAAAAAAGAACAGTAGCCGTATAAACGACTACTGTTCTTTAAAGATATTAAACTGTATAACGCTCATCTTCTAAAATTTTCGCAGCGATTTCACGTTTCTTCGGAATTACGTTAAGTGGTGTGTGGCGAGTTAATTTACGTAATGATGATAACATCATGCGCAGCATGTCGCCGTTTTCAACTGCGATAAGTGTTTCTTTCGCATCTGCTTCGATTTCGTTAAATGCTTCTTGGCAGAATACTTCAGTGTATAACACTTTTTGTTTATTCTTTTCAAGACCAGTTGTTTTGATTGCTTTTTCTGTACGAAGAACAGCTGATTCCATTGCGTATAGATTGCTTACAATGTCAGCGATATTCACAAGAATTTCTTGCTCTTTATCTAATGCTTTACCGTATTTTTGAGCAGCTAATCCAGCTACCATTAAGCCGATTTTCTTCGCGTTAGTTACTAAATATTTTTGAAGTGCTAATGGCTCATCGCCTACTTCTTCTGGCATCATCATCATTAACTCTTCTTGTAATTTTTGTGCTTTTTGAAGAAGTGGTAATTCACCTTTCATCGCTTTACGTAAGAACGTACCTGGTACGATTAGGCGATTAATTTCGTTCGTTCCTTCGAAAATACGGTTAATACGAGAATCACGGTACATTCTTTCAATCTCGTACTCTGCCATAAACCCGTAACCACCGTGAATTTGAACACCTTCATCTACTGTATAATCTAGTACTTCAGAACCGAATACTTTATTTAAAGAGCACTCGATTGCATATTCAGCGATAGAAGCTGCTACTGCTTTACCGTCTTTTACTTCTTCTTCAGATAATGTGCTCATGCGGCTTTCGAATAAACCTACTGTACGATATACAGAGCTTTCAGCTGCATATGTTTTTGCTGCCATATTCGCAAGTTTCTCTTGAATTAATGGGAAGCGAGCGATTGGTTGCTTGAACTGTTGACGTTGGTTTGCATATTGTGCTGAAATTTCTACTGCACGTTTCGCAGATCCAACTGTACCAACACCTAATTTATAACGGCCGATATTTAAAATGTTGAAAGCGATAATATGACCTTTACCGATTTCACCAAGTAAGTTTTCTTTCGGTACTAATGCATCTTCTAAAATTAACGTACGAGTTGAAGAACATTTAATACCCATTTTCTTTTCTTCTGGGCTTGTAGATACGCCAGCATATTCTTTCTCTACGATAAATGCTGAGAAGTGCTCTCCATCAATTTTTGCATACACGATAAATACGTCAGCGAATGCAGAGTTTGTAATCCATTGTTTTTCACCATTTAATACATAATGTGTACCTTCTGCATTTAAACGTGCAGTTGTTTTTGCACCTAATGCGTCAGATCCTGAACCTGGCTCTGTTAATGCGTATGCAGCTAATTTCTCACCAGTTGCAAGTAATGGTAAATACTTTTTCTTTTGCTCTTCGTTACCGAATAATACGATTGGTAACGATCCGATACCTACGTGAGCACCGTGAGTAATTGCAAAGCCGCCAGCGCGAGAGAATTTCTCTGCGATTAACGCTGAGCTTACTTTATCAAGACCAATTCCGCCGTACTCTTCTGGTACGTCAGCGCCTAATAAACCAAGCTCCCCAGCTTCTTTTAAAAGACGAACAGAACGATCAAACTCATGTTGTTCTAAATATTCAAGCTCTGGAAGAACTTCATTTACGATAAAGTCCTCTGTCGTTTTTGCAATCATTTTATGCTCAGATGAAAAATCTTCTGGCGTAAACACTTGATCAATCGTAATCTCATCAACTAAAAAGCTACCGCCTTTAACCGCATTTCCTACTGTTTTTTCCATGAAAATTTCCTCCTTCATATTTTCATGAGCCGCTTCTCTCTTTTTGAAAGAAGCTGGCTCTCAATTTTATTTTTTATAAACCTTGGTTGCTTCCATTCTTTGCTTTAGCGTCGTCTCGTTCTGAGCGAACCGCTTCCACTTTTTTTATAATCCAGTTCCAGTGGCTAGAACAGTCGGTCGTTTCACCCCTTCCTGTGAGGCAAAAAGCGCCTCTTCGTCAGGGCTTCCAACGCCCTCCTGTTCTGAGCGAGCCACCTGCACTTTTTTTATAATCCAGTTAGCGGCTAGAATGTTCGGTTCGCTTCTTCCTACGAGGCAAAGAGCGCCTCTACGTCTGAAGCTCCATCCCCCTCACATTCTGAACAAGCCGCTTCCACTTTTTTATAGTAATTCAAACACTCCCGCTGCTCCCATTCCGCCGCCAATACACATTGTTACGATACCGAATTGTTCGTTGCGGCGTTTCATTTCGTGAATAAGAGATAGTGTTAGTTTTGCTCCTGTACAGCCAAGTGGATGTCCAAGTGCGATTGCACCACCGTTTACGTTTACTTTTTCTTCATCTAAACCAAGTTCACGAATAACTTGGATCGATTGAGAAGCAAATGCTTCGTTTAGTTCGAATAAGCCAATATCAGATAGCTCTAAGCCAGCTAGTTTTAACGCTTTTGGAATTGCAGCGATTGGGCCAATTCCCATTACTTCTGGTGGTACGCCAGCTGCTGCAAATGAACGGAATTTCGCAAGTGGCTTCATGCCATCGCTCACTGCTTTTTCACGATCCATTAATAGTACAGATGCTGCACCGTCACTCATTTGTGAAGAGTTACCAGCTGTTACAGAACCGCGAACGTTAAATGCTGGACGTAATTTCCCTAAAATGTCTAGCGTCGTCTCTGCTCTTACACCTTCATCTTGTGCGAAAATGATTGTTTCTTCTTGCAGTTTATTGTTTGAGCCAACCGAGCGTAACGTCACATCTACAGATACTGTTTCATCAGCAAAGTTTCCTGCCGCTAATGCTTTGGCAGCACGTTGATGACTTCTTACTGCAAATGCATCTTGCTCTTCACGAGAAATTCCATATTTCACAGCAACTTGCTCTGCTGTATGTCCCATACCCATATAATATTCCGGAGCCGCTTCTACAAGGCGACTATTCGGACGAACAA
The DNA here is from genome assembly GCF_038006965.1 of Bacillus sp. FSL K6-1338. Classification (NCBI taxonomy): domain Bacteria; kingdom Bacillati; phylum Bacillota; class Bacilli; order Caryophanales; family Bacillaceae; genus Bacillus; species Bacillus sp. FSL K6-1338. Next base: position 4,791,701 of record NZ_JBBOWI010000001.1, read on the forward strand.
CGTGTCCCATCATTGGAACTAAACTCATTGATTCCGCTCCGCCTGATAATACAGCTTCAGAGTGACCAAGCATAATGCGCTCTGCTCCGTAAGCGATACTTTGTAAACCAGAAGAACAGTAACGGTTAATTGTAATAGCTGGAACATCGTAAGAAAGTCCTGCTAGTCCGCCGATATTACGAGCCATATTTAAACCTTGTTCTGCTTCTGGCATCGCACAACCGAAAATTAAATCATCGATTGGTCCTTCATAATTTGCACGCTTTAACGTTTCCTTTACTACTAACGCCCCTAGATCGTCAGGACGAACTGTTTTTAATGAACCCCTCTTTGCTTTTCCAATTGGTGTTCTTGCTCCCGCAACAATGACAGCTTCTCTCATGAACGATATCTCCCCTCGTTATTAGTTACGTAATGGCTTTCCTTTTACAAGCATGTGCTGCATTCTTGCTTGTGATTTCATCTCACTTACTAAGCTAATAAATGCTTCACGTTCTACATCTAATAAATACTGCTCATCAACTTCTGTTCCGTACGGCACTTTTCCGCCCGCAATGACATATGCAAGTTTCTTCGCAATGTGAAGATCATGTTCAGAAATGTAACCTGATAAATGCATTGCTTCTGCACCAAGTACAAGAGTTGCATATCCTGTTTCACCAACAACTGGTATCTTTTTACGAATCGGTGCTTTATAGCCAGCTTCATATAAAGCAAGTGCTTTCTGTTTCGCATCATATAGTAAGTGATCACCATTCACACTAATACCGTCTTTATCGCCTAAGAAGTTGTTCGATACAGCTTCTTGTGCTGATGTAGAAACTTTCGCCATCGCTACAGATTCGAACACTTTATTCGCAACTTTTTGCAGATCAAACTCTACACCGTTTGGCATTTTATTTAAGTGTTTAATGTATAGCTCTTTATTACCGCCTCCGCCAGGGATTAAGCCAACACCAACTTCTACTAAGCCCATATACGTTTCACTAGAAGCTTGAATGCTAGCTGCTGGTAAGCAAACTTCTGTACCTCCGCCAAGCGTCATACCGTATGGTGCTGCTACAACTGGCTTAGAAGAGTACTTAATTTTCGTCATTGCATCTTGGAAGTTTTTCACAACCAACTCAATTTCAAAGTAATTGTCGTCTTGTGCTTCCATTAAGATCATTGCTAGGTTCGCACCAACGCAGAAGTTCTTCGATTGGTTACCGATAACAAGACCTTTATAATTCTTTTCTACTTCATCAACAGCGTAGTTAATCATTTGCGTAATATCCATACCGATTGCATTGCTCTTCGAATGGAACTCTAAGCAAAGGATGCCGTCGCCTAAATCAATTAAGCTCGCTCCGCTATTTTTCTTTAATACACCATTTTTCGCTTTTAATTGCTTAAGAGAAATTGCTTTTTTATTACGCTCGATTCGCTTATATTCGCCATTATCGTAATAGTAGCTATCGCCGTTATCATGTTTATAGAAAGTAGTGAAACCTTTCTCTAACATTTCTTTCACCCAAGTAGGAACAACTACGCCGTTTTCTTCCATCTTTTGAACAGATTTTTCAACACCAATTGCATCCCACACTTCAAATGGCCCTTGCTCCCAGCCGAAGCCCCACTTCATCGCTTGGTCAATTGCAACGATATCGTCAGCAATCTCTTTATGAAGTTTTGCAGAGTATAAAAGAGTTGGTGTAATGATGTTCCATAACAACTCTCCTGCACGGTCTTTCGCGTATACAAGCGCTTTCAATTTATTCGCTAATCCTTTTTCTTGTTTACTTAACTCTACGGATGCAGCTTTTAATTTTTTACGCGCTTCGTATTCCATCGTTTCAGGATTTAATTCTAAAATTTCTTTTCCTTGTTTTAAGAAGAATCCTTGACCCGTTTTACTTCCAAGCCATTTTTTCTCAAGCATGTCATGCATGAAAGCTGGTACTTTAAATACATCACGCTCTTCTTCTTGTACGTTTTCATATACGTTATTTGCAACGTGTACGAATGTATCTAAACCGACAACATCTAATGTACGGAACGTCGCGCTCTTCGGACGACCAATAAGTGGGCCTGTTACAGAATCAACTTCCCCAATGCTATAGCCGCGTTTTATCATCTCTTGAAGAGTTACTAATAAACCGTACGTACCGATGCGGTTTCCAATAAAGTTTGGTGTGTCTTTTGCGATAACAACGCCTTTTCCAAGAACGTCTTCGCCAAATAGTTTCATGAAGCTTAATACTTGTGGATCTGTTTCTTTCGTCGGTATTACCTCTAGAAGTTTTAAATATCGTGGTGGGTTAAAAAAGTGTGTGCCTAAGAAGTGTTTCTGGAAGTCGTCTGAACGACCTTCTGCCATTTTTTCAACTGAGATGCCTGACGTATTCGAGCTTACAATAGAACCCGGTTTACGAACAGCGTCTACTTTTTCAAATAATTTCTTTTTAATATCTAAGTTTTCAACTACTACTTCAATAATCCAATCTACATCAGCTAGACGCTCAAGATCATCTTCTAAGTTACCTGCTTCAATCAGTGCTAAATTTCCTTTCACTGTCAGAGGAGCTGGTTTTTGCTTTAATAATTTTTGCACAGCCGTATTACTAAAACGATTTCTCACACTTTTATGTTCTAATGTAAGTCCCTTCGCTTCCTCTTCTTTTGTTAGCGCAGGTGGTACAACATCAAGCAATAATGTCGGAATACCAATATTAGCTAAGTGTGCCGCAATCCCTGAACCCATTACGCCTGAACCTAGAACAGCAGCCTTTTTAATTTGGAACATCCAATTCTCCCCCTATTCTTGAATGAATGCTCATTCAATTTTTCGACATAAGTCGCAATCAATGAGTGAGCCTCTACTAATAAATATATGATACTGTTTAAATTTTCGCAATATATTTATTGATAAAATTTTCTGAAATAAATATTTTTCTTTCATTTGGCTATGCTATACATGTGTATTTTCTTTGTTTAAATGCACTTTTCCTTTTTATAATCTGACGAAACTGGAGGAATATATATGGCAAAACTTAAGAAGAACCCTTCTAAGGCTGGAATTAGTGCAGCTAGTGTAACTGGAAATGCAGGTCCGCATAATCACGGTGTTGAAAAAGGACGCCAAGGTAATAATCAACAATATAAGAAGCATAATATGGGCGAAAAATAACGCTATATTTTTGGGCAGAGAACGTGGCATAATGATTAATGGCTGCTTTTTCTGCCCAATTTATTTGTACATATGGAAAACAAAAGAGGGAACGATGATGAAACGAACAATAGTTATGATTGTAATGATTGCTACACTATTTACAGGGATGATTTTCTTCTCTTATGCACAGAGGCAACAAGCTGTAAGAGCTGATCAACCTAAGATTACTGGGCAATATGGCGTTACAATCGATGCAGACACAGGTGAAATTTTATATGGGAAACGCGAAGACGAACGTTCTTATCCGGCTAGTATAGCCAAAATGATGACAACCCTTCTTTTACTAGAGAATGTAAAAGAAGATGAAGAAATTACAGTTACAGAAAACGCAATTAAAACAGAAAGTCAAAGTAAGAAAATTAAACTTCGTGCTGGGGAAAAATTAAAGCGTGATGAGGCATTAAAACTTATGCTTATCATTAGTGCAGATCCAATAGCTGAATCAATTGCAGAACATATCGCAGGATCAAAAAATGAATTTGTGAAGATGATGAATGCTAGAGCGAAGGAACTTGGTACAAAGCATGCGACTTTCAAGAATGCAAGTGGTGCTGATGCAATTGGGAATAAAGTATCACCATATGACATTGCTATTATTACGAAAGAAGCATTAAAGTATCCAGTTGTTTTAGAATATATGAATTCAACACGTACAACTCTACATACTTCAGAACGCTCTCCAAACATCGCAAACTATGGACGAGAAGAACTATATGACGATCCATATGCGATTGGAAGTAAAAGTGGTCTATCAGCACTTGGCAAATATACAGTCGTAACAGTCGATGAAAAAGACGGTAAACGCGTCATTAACGTCGTATTATCTTCTACTCGCGCGCAACTATATCCTGATACGAAGAAAATGGCACATTATGCATTTCAGCAATTAAAATAACCAAGGAGTATTTTCTCCTTGGTTATTTTTTAACCATACCTTTTAATACGAACGCAACGTTTGCTGGACGCTCTGCTAGACGACGCATGAAGTAGCCATACCAGTCGTTTCCATAAGGTACGTAAACACGCATTTTGTAACCTTCTTTTACTAGCTCAAGTTGACGCTCATTACGAATACCATATAACATTTGGAATTCAAATTGATCCCTTGGAATGTTGTGTTCTTCAGCAAGTTTTTTTGTATATTCAATAATCGCTTCATCATGTGAAGCAATTGCAGTATAATTTCCATTTAATAAGTGCATTTTAATAATTTTTTTATAATTGTCATCTACATCTTTCTTATCCGGGAACGCCACTTCTTCAGGTTCTTTATAAGCACCTTTTACAAGACGTAAATTAGGATTATAAGCATTTAAATCTTCAATATCTTTTTCTGTACGATATAGGTAAGCTTGAATAACAGTACCAATATTATCGTATTCAGATTTTAATTGTTTAAAGATATCAATTGTTTTACCACAGCGTGTATAGTCTTCCATATCAATGGTAACGAACACACCATTTTCTTTTGCAGCTTCTAAAATACGGCGCATATTGTTCATTACGATTTCATCAGAGATATCTAATCCCATAGAAGTCATCTTTAAAGAAAGCTGCGAATCAAGACCTTCTCTTCCAATTGCACGGATCGCTTCAATCGATTGGTTAGCCATTTCATTTGCTTCCGCTTCATTATCAACGAATTCACCTAAATAATCGATTGTTACACAAAGACCTTGCTTATTTAATGCCTGAATGGCAGCTGTCGCTAATTCAATCGTCTCCCCTGCGACGAAGCGACCTGCACCAAAGCGTAAACCGTACTTTTTAGCCAGTTTTGTTAGCGCTTTATTTTTAGATAAGAAAAGAAACGAATTTCGCATTAATTGTTCCATGTAATTCACCCCTATGACTGTAATTTATCTGTTTTTTACCCCTCTTCAAAATTATATCACTGTTTAAAATTATTGGATACAAATAATTATTTAGATAATTTATAAAATACTATAAAAACATTTAAAAACCTATATTCTCGCATGCAAATATGAAGGGAATATTTTTCGACATTTAGAAAAAACGGGTTTACTAGGGCAAAAATAGGCATACCGAAAATATTCGACATGCCTATAAAACCCTTAATATTCCATGTAAATTATATAAGGATATTAATAAGAAAAACTTAAAGTAGCATCACCTAAGTTTTTTAATTCTCATTTCGCTTCTCCTCATTCAGCCTTTTAATATCCGTAATTAACTGCACCATCTCTTCTTTCGCATCTGGATAAGTTTCATTCCAATGCTTCACTAAAGCTGGCATCGTCTTCGCTATGTAAGAATAAAGTGCCCACTTCTTTACCTGTTCTTTTCGCTCTTCATTACTCTCGCCAAGTAACAGCTCAGTGTATTTCTCTAGTAAACCGTCAAACTGCTCGTTAAACTTTTCACTCATTTTATTTACCTCCTATATGAAAAAAGCAGCGAAGATCGCTGCTTTTTCTTATAATTTTGATCGGACAGAGTTTAATTTTTTCTCCATTGTGCTTACTTTATCACGACGATCATCAATACGAATCGTTGTTGCAACACGCTGTGCACCTTTCGTATATGGAACTTCATGCATTTGTTGAATTACTTCTAGAATGACAGGAAGATCTCCTTCAATAATTGTATTCATCGGTGTTAATTGATACTTCACGCGATCCGCATTTTTCTCTAGCACCTTTTGTACTTCTGCTACATATTCACTAACACTTGGATTACCTGTTCCTACCGGAATAATCGATACGTCAACAATTGCCATAGTAGTCTTCCTCCTATAATCGCTTCTTATATATCCATTGTCTATTTTACCGAAATCCTCATCATTTTACTAATATGTTACTCTTCCACTTTAAACTGCTCAACTAATCTTTCTAAATCTTTCATATGCTCTGTCAAACTTTCCATCGTGTGGGCTACCTTTTCTAGATGATTAACCTGTGATTCCGTTGCAGCATGTACCTCTTCAGAAACAGCTGCACTTTCTTGACTCGTACCAGCAATTGTATGCATTACCGCTGTAATTTCTCCTTGCTCGTAACCTATGTTATGTACCTCTTCTACAATTTTTTCAACTGAAGTACTAATCGTATTTACAACTGACATAATTGTGCGGAACTCCATTTCTGCCTCTGTCGTCACTTTATTTTGCACATCTGCAATGTCTTTCAATTTACTTACAACTTCTACAACCCTTTTTACTTCTAATTGCACATCACCAATCATCGTTGTGATTTCTCCTGTTGCCTCTTTTGATTGTTCCGCTAATTTCCGAACCTCTTCAGCAACAACCGCAAATCCCTTACCTTGCTCACCTGCACGGGCAGCTTCAATCGAGGCATTTAAAGCAAGTAAATTTGTTTGATCCGAAATACCTTTTATAAGCTCAACAACATTTTGAATCGATCCAACTCTTTGTTCTAACTTATCCGATGCTTCTTCTGTATGAACAACAATCGAAGATGATTGTCCCCTCGTACGGACTAAGTTCCTCATTGTATTTAATCCTTGCTTAGATGCCTCTTCCGCTTTGCCAGTCACTCCTTTTATTTCACCAACGGAGCTATTCATTTGTTCCACTGACTCTGCCATATTCTCGAGCTGAGCTGAAACTTCATCCACACTATTCGCAAGAGTAGAAGCTCCCCCGCTCACATCATCCATTGCTCCGGAAACTTCTCTACTAGCCGCTACTGTTTCGTTCGTTAAATAATGTAAACTATTCGTTGATTGTTGCACTGTTGATACGCTGTTTTTAATTTTACTTACCATTTCATTCATTTGTTCAACCATATCATTAAAGTGCTTCGTCAACTCTCCAACTTCATCTTTACTTGTCACCTTCATTCGCAGCGTTAAATCTCCTTCTGCTACTTTTTGAACGTGATTCTTTAATAATTGCAGTGGTCTTGCTAATCTTCTTGAGAACAAGTAGGAAGCTACGATTCCAACTAATAAACTAATACACGCCATCATAATGACTGTATTTCTCGTACTATTTAATAGCCCATCGATCGTTTCTTTCGGATAAAAGATTCCTATCGTCCATTTCATCGTATCAAATGATTGACTATAAACAACTACATCTTCACCTTTTATTGTAGTGACCGCATATTTTGTTACCTCTTTATTTAAGCTCTTTATAAGTGGCTCTTTAGAAACATCTTTCCCTATCTTTTCTGGATAAACAAGAGCCATATTTTTATCATTTATAATAAACATTTCTCCGTCATTATTATATTGAATATTGTGAAGCAACTTCTGAATCGTCCCAAGCGATACATCCATCGCAACAACGCCTAATACAGATCCATCTTGAGCTGTAATTGCTTTAGAAACACCTACACTTAACTTTCCTGTTGCAATTTCATAAGAAGGTTGTCCCCAATGGACCTTTTTTACATCAGCCTCTGAATCTTTATACCATGGTCTTGTCGTTGGATCATATCCTTCTGGCACTTGCCCACCTTCAGCAAGATTGGCACTTAATGTTTTTTTATCTTTCGTACCAATATATAAATCTAAAATACCAGGATGATTCTTTTTATACTCCGCAAACTCTTTCGTTAAAAACGCTTCCTCTTCTGGAGTAACCCCACCTTGAAGCATATTACGAATCATCTCACTGTTCGCGTAATACCCCATATCTTCATCCGTTCTTTGAACAAACGTCGTAAGTTGCTCTGTCACAAGATCCATCGCATTTTGAGAATACTCGTCTAAGGAACGCACTTCCTTTTCTTTCTGTAATTGATACACAGCTGTACCCAATATTACGAACATCATAGAAATAAGTACTGAAAACACTACCGCAATTTTTAAACGTAAACTTCTTAACATCTTCCCCCCAGCATCCCCTTCGCATTAAATTGAAATATTATTAATCATTATATTAAGTATAATAGATAAAATTAAAAAATTGAAATTAATTCTCACCTTAATACAATTAGAAAACGGACTACCACTTGTGCAAAAACAAATAGTTCATTATCCTTAAAATATAATCTCATTCGTTCGGAGGGAACTATGTTACAAAAATTCGGTTTCTCACAATATGAAAGCCAAGCTTATGAAGTTGTCGTATCAAGCAATGAACCATTAGATGCTACAACAATTGTGAAGCATTCAGGTGTTCCAAAAGCAAAAATATATGAAGTACTAGCACGCCTAATCGATAAAGGAATGGTAATGGATTCTGTTTCAGAAAAGAAAAAATTGTATACAGCATTACCACTAAAGCTAGCAATTGAAAAATTAACGACAGAATTTCAATCAAATATTAAGGAACTGGAAACAAATATATCAAAAAAATCATTTACAGATGACCGTGTTTGGAGCTTAAAGATGCAATCTTCTATTCGAGTTCAAAGTAAAGAACTCATTGAAAGTGCAAAAGAATCAATCCGTATTTCAGCTTGGAATGATACTCTTTTAGAATATCTTCCTTTACTAGAACAAAAAGCAAAACAAGGTGTTCAAATTGAATCCCTTATTGTTGGAGAAGTAGAAACAGACTTAGAAAACATGCATTTTCTAATCCCAGCTGAAGAGCCTAATGCATTAGAGCGCTACTTGCTACTCATCGTTGACGATCGTGAAATTTTATTTGCTGGCGTAGAACAAGAGTCATGGCAAGCGATGAAAACAATGTCACAACCTTTCGTAAAGTTCTTTACAGAATTTTTCTATCACGACGTTGCACTTGCAAAGATTACTCAAAAACACCATGATCTCTTTATGGAAGATGAGGAAATTAAGAGTTTGTTGATGAAGTTAAGATACTAATTAAATAATAAACAGGAGTCTAGTTTTTCACTTAGACTCCTTTTCGTTTTGTTCCTTTATCTCCATCAACAGCTCAATGATTTTCTCATTTTGCTCTACCTGTTTCTCTGAATTTTTATAGATGAAACGAACCCATCTAAGTGCAAGAATAATAAGAAACAAAGGGAGCATTGAAATTAGAAGACCAATAATTGAAAAATTCGTATACATATACCTCACCTCGCTATACACCCTTTCTCCATTTCTCTACTAAAACCTGCAATTTTTTACAAATAAAAAAAAAACCTATCAAACGATAGATTCTTCTTTCGCAAACTGAGTAGAGCGTCCTCTCGTAATCGAGAAAATCGCGCAAAGCAGTGCTAATATAATAAAGCCACCGCCTACCCAAGCGTTATATATAACAGATGATTTTTCAATAACAACTCCGCCTACTGTTGAACCGAGTGCAATTCCTAAATGAAGCGCAGAGTTATTTAAACCTTGCTGGATACCAGCTGATTCCGGTGCAATGTCAATTAAATAATTTTGCTGTGCTGGTGAAATCGCCCAGCTCAGCATACTCCAAAGTCCCATCATAATGATGAAGAGTGGGAATGAGAATGTCATTAATGGCAACATGAAGATTGCACATGCAAATACGATAATAATCGAGATAATACTTTTCTTCGATCCCCATTTATCAGCAAGCCATCCACCGAATCCACCGCCGATTACTGCTGCGATTCCGAAAATGAAGTAAAACACACTAATCCAATTTGCTTCAACATGCATAACATCTTTTAAAAACGGTGTTAAATATGCATACAATGTTAAATGCCCCGTTAAAAACAAAAATGATGTTAACTGTGCACTTACAATTTTTTTATCTTTTAAAGTAGCAAGTTGTTCTTTTATTGATAATACCGATGTCGGTGGTACTTTCGTTAAGAACAATGAAATACAAGCAATTGCCATAACTGTTAATACTGAAATCAATACAAATGGCGCACGCCATCCGTATGCATTTCCGAGTACAAGACCGAGCGGTACTCCAAGTACAAGTGATCCACTAATTCCCATAAAAATGATTCCAATTGCACGCGCACGAAAATGCGGTTCTACTACACTAGAAGCAAGTGTTACCGATAGTGCAATAATTAATGAACCACTCGCCGCACAAATAACCCTTGAGAACATTAGCATTCCGTAATTCACACTAAATGCCGAAATAATATTTCCGATTAAGAAAATCGATAATGCTCCAACATACAATGTTTTTCTTTCAAACTTCCCTGTCAAAGCTAATAAAACTGGACCTGACAAAGCAAATACTACCGAAAATATTGTTATAAGCTGACCAGCTGCGCTAATAGATACCCCTAAATCATTGGCAACTAAATCGAGCGTTCCTCCTATAATTAGCTCAACCGTTCCGACTACGAAAGCCGCGATAGCTAAAATATAAACACGAAAATTCAAGTCTTTCCCCACGCTTTCTATTTTGGTTACTACGACTATAGTAACCAAAATAGAAAGTGGACGCAAGTACAATTTTTTTACAGTAAAAAAGGTAGGCGTATTATACGCCTACCCTTCCATCATTCTGTTTCTTTCTTCTTATTCAAGTACCAATACACCGGAAGTCCCGTAAAGACAATTCCAATTGATAAGAAACAACTTACCGGATCATTAATAATCGCACTACCGATTACAAAGAACGAACCTAAAATCGCAACGATTGGTACGATTGGGAATAACGGTACACTATATGCACGCTCTTTATTCTTATTACGTTTCCTTAAAATGAAGACACCAATAAACGTCATTACATAGAAAATATAAATAATAAATACGGAAATCTCAGATAGCTTATTCGGATCACTAATAATCATTAAAATAATCCCTAAAATGATTTCAACAGTAATCGCATTTGCTGGTGTTTTAAATCTTGGACTTTCCTTTGCAATAAACTTAGAAAATGGAAGTTGTCCACGTTCCGCCATAGACATTGGAATACGTGGGAATGTTAAAATCTTTCCATTTAAACAACCGAAAATAGAAACGATAATACCGATACTAATAATTTTCCCGCCATATTCTCCAAGTAACATGCCCGCAGCTGTCGCTGTTGCATTTTCTCCAAGGTCTACAATTTTCGCTGCTGGTAATACATTTAATAACGCCAAGTTAATTAATACGTATGCAGCTGTTACAATTAAAATCCCAACTGTCATTGCTTTCGGTAATAACTTTGTTGGATTCTTCATTTCTCCACCAATCGAAGCAAGTAAAATCCAGCCGTCATAAGCAAATAACGTTGCTAAAATTGCCATACCGATACTTTGATTTTCTGATATCGGCACTACTACGTTAAAAATATCACTGTTTCCTTTCCAAAAACCTAACACGACAATTAATACAATCGGAATCATTTTCCCAATTGTCGTGATTGTTTGAACGATACCTCCGTATTTTGTTCCCATACTATTTACAAAGCCAAGGAACACAACTGTTCCGATTGCGATTGGTAAATTCCACACTTTATCTAAATAGAAAAAATTAATCATTAAAGAACTAAAGTATAAACCTAATGTTCCGATAATAGCTGGTCCATAAACAATTGTTTGCATCCAGCCTGATAAATATCCCCAAAAACTTCCGTAAATCTCCTCTAAATACGTATACAACCCACCATTTTTCGGGATTTGCGCTCCAATTTCGGCTACTGTTAAACCACTCGCTAACGTCAACAGACCACCAATTACCCAAGCAAGAATGGCCATATTAGAACTCCCTGAGTAATCTAATACGCTTCCTGGTTTCATAAATACACCAGACCCGATAATCGTTCCTACTACGATAGAAAGTGCTACTGTTAAACCAATTTTGTTCTTCTCATCATGATGCATGCTGCGTATCCTCCTTCCAATTCTAGTGTGATGCAAAAATGAAATAAAAAAACACTCCTCCCTAAAAAAGGGACGAGTGTTGTATTCGTGGTTCCACCCTTGTTTCAATTCGCAAAGTAACACACTTCACCAATTTCTCAAGTCTAAATAACGGTTTTTGCCGGCAAGCAATTACTAGATGTTCGTTCACTGCTGCAGTTCAGAGGTGGTAATCTATTTTTCCGTATTAGGAAGCTCACAGCCAAAGGCTTCCCTCTCTGGGAATCGTAAAAAATTAATCGTGTCCTCATCATCACTTCTTGATGTCGAATTTTGTAGTTATTGTTCATTATATTGAATTGTTAGAAAAAATCAATATATTTTTTTATATAACATAGGAAATATTTCTCTTCTTATATTATAACAGAAGATACAAAACTTCTCTAATTCCCTAAAAATGGTATAATTCATTTAGGAGGTGTACCAATAATGATTGCTGTCTTTTGTATCATCGCTACGTTTCTCTCTGTTCTATTCGCTATCATGTATCGAAACAAGTATCCTGGTTATAGCATTTTAGCGGTAGCTATTATACCAGCTGTTTCCTTCTACGTATTGGGTAAATATCAATATACGGAAGTGTTTATCGGTTTTGCAATCTTCTACTGCGTCTTCGGATACATACTAACAATGAAAAGAATCTTATTGAATCATTAAAAGAGACCGATTTCTATAAGTAGAAATCGGTCCTCGCATGTACCTTCCGGTTGCCCCACGAAAGATACATAAATCAATTATTTATCTTCTTTTTTCATAAAAAACTTGTGATGCGGAAGATCCACATTTAATTCCTCTAATTGTTTCTTTTCATTGTCTAAAATCGCTTTTGCTTTTGTTTTTGTTGCTTCATCTAATCCCGCAAAGATGTCTTCACGCTTCTCTTTTTCTGGAAGTTTCACACCTAATTTTGTTAATTCTTCTTTTGCTTGCTCATGCGTTAATTTTCCAGATTTCTTTTGCTCTAAAATCGACTTCGCTTTCTCTTTCGCCTGTTCATCTAAGTTAGCAAACATGTCTCCATGCTTACCTTTCTCCGGCATTTTCACGCCTAACTTTGTTAATTCCTCTTTTGCTTGCTCATGCGTTAATTTTCCAGATTTCTTTTGCTCTAAAATCGACTTCGCTTTTGCTTTCGCCTGATCATCTAAGTTAGCAAACATGTCTCCATGTTTACCTTTCTCCGGCATTTTCACGCCTAGCTTTGTTAATTCCTCTTTTGCTTGCTCATGCGTTAATTTTCCAGATTTCTTTTGCTCTAAAATCGACTTCGCTTTTGCTTTCGCCTGATCATCTAATCCTGCAAACATGTCTTTACGCTTCTCTTTCTCCGGAAGCTTTACACCTAGTTTCTCTAACTGTTTCTTTGTATCGTCCATAATTGTTTTTACTTTTTGTTTTGTAGCGTCATCCAAATCCTTTTTCGCCGTTTTTGTAGACTGTTCAGCTGCTGGAGTATTCGTTGCCGCGAATGCCGGAATACCGACTCCTCCAATGATTCCGAATGATAAAGCACCTGCAATCGCTAAATACCCAACTGTTTTCTTCTTCATAGGAAATTTCCTCCTTCATATTTCTAAAGCATGTACACTTTCGTATACAATGCCAATAGTAATGTTGGTTTCTTAAAATTCCCTTAACGTTTCGAATAAAAAACACCGCTCATAATGAGCGGTGTTTCTCTATGCTTTTTGTAATTGTAACTCTTCACGTTCCATTATTTTTCTTAATACGATTGTTTGTGTCATTGTAAATAAGTTACCTGTTATCCAGTACAATACAAGTCCTGATGGCGCCGCAAACCCCATAAATAGAATCATTGCCGGCATCATAATTTGCTGTATCTTTAGCATCTGTACTTGTTCTCCAGGTGTAATATTAGATTGGAAAACTTTCATCTGAATAAATGTCGTTAACGCTGCAATAATCGGTAATATATGATATGGATCTGCATGTCCTAAGTTCACCCATAAAAAAGAAGATGTGCGAATCTCTTCCGTTCTGCTAATCGCATAATACAAAGCAGAGAAAATCGGCATTTGTATAAAAATTGGCCAGCAACCAGCAAGTGGATTCCAACCGCCTGATTTCATTAGCTCTGACATTTCTTTTTGATACTGCTTTTGTTTTTCAAGATCTTTGCCTACATCACCGTACTTTTTCTTTAGCTTCTGCAATTCAGGTTGCATTTTCTTCATTTTCGCTTGGCTACGATATTGTGAAACAGCTAATGGAATCATTGCTGAACGAATAACGAGCGTCATAATAATGATTGCAATCCCAAAGCTAGCTCCAGGTATATGATGAGCAACAAATTGAATCATAAACGAGATTGGATATACGAAATAATGATCCCAAATCCCAGTACTATGTGCATCAATTGGGACTGCATTACTGCAGCCAGATAAAACAAAAACAAGTAATAATGATAAACTAACGAGCACAGCTCGGTATGATTTTAACATGTTCATTCCTCCAATGTTTCGTAATTATTTAGCGAAACATTGGTGTATACGGACCGACCTCATCATTCTCTTCACTTGATTCTTGTCTACGTACAGAACGAATCATTCCATATTTATAAAAAATAGAAAATAGCGGTACATTTCCCGCACTATCTTCACATGTATCAACTAACGCAAAAGCTCTTTGTCTACCGCTTGATGCTTGTTGACGCACAAAGCGAGAAACATTAGCAAGGAAGAAAACTTCTAATAAACAAAGTGCCGTCGTTACAAACGATATATATAAAATTGCATCCTGCAATAAAAATTCCATCGCTTCACATCCTTAATAAGGTCATTTTAGCACATTAGGCAAACATTCTCTATTTCCTTTTATTTTCAAAAAAAGTATTTTGCATATTTTCTCAAGAAAACAATAATTAAGAAACGTTGTATTCGCTTTCTTTAGTATATTCACGCACATCAATGAATAGGCTTGATTTATTAGAAATTTATAAAATTTTTGCATTATAATAAAACTATTGCCAGTTTTTGAAAAAACCTTTATTCTCTTCTTGTAATCAAAAATGAATATGGAGATGAAACATACTATGGGTCAACTAGGAGACGCCGATTACGTTCCCGACACCGCCTTTTTATCCTTCCCAGCAGCTAAAACATTTCATTTAGAATTTATGATACAGTTGGTTGTTATTTTTATAGCTTCTATTTTGTATGCAATTTCTATGAATATGTTTTTTATCCCGCATAATATGATTAGCGGTGGATTCGCTGGTGTAGGGATGATTATCGGTTATTTAATGCACTACAATATCGGTGCACTTATCTTTTTACTAAACATTCCTCTTCTTATTTTAAGTCACTTTTACTTAGGCAAGAAGACAACCTTTTTAACAGCGTACTTTGTAGCTGTGTCATCTTTAGCGATGAACATTATCCCGGTACACCAAGTTTCAGACGATATTTTACTTTCTTCTGTATTCGGTGGTGTTATCTGCGGAGCAGCTTCAGGAATTATATTCCGATTTGCTTCTTCAACAGGTGGTTTTGATGTTGTTGGATTGATTGTAGCAAAATATCGAGATGTTTCAATTGGAGCAATCATATTTGTATTCAACTTAATCTTACTTGTCGCAGCAGGTTTTATTTTCGGATGGGATATTACACTTTATACGTTAATTAGTCGATTTGTAGTCAGCAAAGTTATCGATGCTGTGCATACGAAACATATTAAATTAACGATAATGACTATTACAGAAAAAGGCGAGGAAATAAAAAGCGCACTACTACATCACGGCATACGCGGGGTGACAATGGTAGACGCTGTCGGCGGCTATACAAACCATAAGAAAAAAATGATTTACACTGTCGTGACTCGCTATGAGTTAGGCGAAATGAAACGTATTATCCGTCAAGTGGATAACAAAGCATTTATGAACATTACTGAAACAGTTGAAATTGTCGGCCGTTTCAAACGTATATAAAAAAGGTTAATACATTAAAGGGCATAACATATTAGTCATATATACTATGTTATGCCCTTTGTTATTCAACTAACGCACCCTTTAGCATAATAAAATCACGAAGTTTATTACTACAAATCGGAGGATAGCATTCCATATACAAAACTATCTGTCCATTCATTTTTATTCCAAAAATCTTGTATGAAATGGGCTTCCTTTCTCATACCTATTCGTTCACACAATTTTTTTGAAGCTGTATTACGTGCATCAAGATTAGCTTGTATACGATGTACATTACATTCATTAAATAATTTAAATACCAAACTACTTACTGCTTCTGTTGCCAAACCTCTTCCAACTACTTCATTTGAAAAACTATAACCAATCTCAACAGTATCCTTCATATTTGTGTACCATACGGATAAATCACCAACTACTTTAGTCTTGTATATAACTGCCAAACTTAATATTGATTCTTTAGTAAGTACATTATTTGCTAGCTTCTTATTAAATCTTTTCTGCATGTCTTCATGAGTCCACTTATTATGTAATAGGGACTTACATGTATCATCATTATTATAAATAGCAAATACATCCTGTAAATCAGTACTCTTAAAAGGTCTAATTATTAATCTTTCTGTTGTGATCTCCAAGTTAGCTCCCCTCCCTTACATTCATGCTACAAAACATTTTTTATTGTATTTAAGCCTCCTTCTTAGATCTCACCTTGATTACATATTTCATCATAATAAATTAAAATCCTTCTTCCACTAAACTGCATTGTTAATGGTATTTCCTTACGCTTTTTATTTTTTACACTTATTACAAAATCAGATAATTCTATTATTATGTCCCTAAATGTGTTATAATGAAAGCAGACTCACAAAAAAGAGTATATAGACTTGGAAGTTTCTCTTATTTTACAAGCAAAAAGAAACGAGCAGTCGGGTATATTTCAGACACCATACACGTAACGGTTTAAACAACCGATCATCTTAGTTACTCTTCAATGATCTTTTTATAAAAAGATACGTACAATTAAAACTCACTTCAATATACTATACCTACCTTTTTGACTTCCAAATCATCTTATTACATAGGGAGATGAACATATGAATCAATATATACGATATACAATAGCTGTCCTGTTTGCTATTATCGGCGGTACGATTTGTTTCTGGACAAACACACAGCTTGGAGAGAATATCATTTTTAATGGAATCGAAACACTTGTAAGCGCTTCAATTTTAGGCGGATACATTTACTTCCTCTTCAATCCAGAAGAAAATGCTCAGAAAACAATGTTATTAACAATGATTGGAATCGTTGGTGGATGTATTTCCTACTCAATGACAAACTATACATTACCACTTCAATTAAGCTCAGCTTTCTTCCACGGTCTATGGACTTGGTTCATTGCATTCTGCTTAGCAGACGTATTCAACCTATTACAAGACAATGAAGAAGATAGCGGTCGCCAAATTGAAAGTAACTCTTAAGCTGGAAGGAATTCTTCCAGCTTTTTTGTGTTGGTTTGCATACACCGGCACTACAATAAAAAGAAGCTACCCAACGGCAACTTCTTTTCCACATACCCCACTTCGTATTCACTTAAATATATCAACGATTTTTCAAATATATCGATCGTTTCTCCACTTATATCAACGATTTTTTCATTATATCAACGATTCGGCACAAGATATCGATTTAACGACAACCTTAGACATCCAAAACGTACAACATACCCTATCCCCCAAGCAACTTACTGCCGAACTCTACGATTAAAAAGATAATTAATAGGATCGCGAGTATCTTTAATGCTACATATGCCACTTTAAAAACAACATAAATGAGCAAGACTATCAAAATAATTGATAAGATTTCCATATTTACTTCCTCCAAGCTTTGCTCTTCTTATCTCATTTTACTCGCCCTAGGCTGTTTATGGAACGGCATAAGATGACATATAAAAAAGAGGATACCTCACCCATCGTAAGATACCCTCTCTTTCAGCTGCTTAAACCATTCTCTTTCTAATTGTAAATATCCCATCTCACTCTTCTCAGCGCTCTTTAATTCTTGATCGGCTTTCTTCATATAAGTACGGGACGCTTCCATATTGCCCTCTACATATTTAATAATCCCTTGTGTACGGTAATATCCACTTAGGTCCATTTTTGTAATAGCCTTTGCATGTTCCTTTGCTTCTTGCAAAGAAAGACTATCCATCTGATAAAGGGCTTTATATAAAAGGTACCAACTATGAAAACTACTAACGAAAAACTTATTTTCTTTCGTTACAGGTAATTGAACAATTCGTTCTATATACGGTATCGCTCTTTCCATTCCCTCTTGATCTGCACGAGCAAAAAAGACGAGCATAAGTCTACTCATTATCTCCCTTATCCCTTTATTCTCTTTTATTTTCTCCTCACTAAGTTCTACTAATCTTTCATCCCAATCTTTCGGTCTTTTATAACTAAATAACTCACTCGATATTTGAATCTCATATAAGTGATTTCTAGCTCTTTCATCATCTTTAATTAAAATAAGAAATTGCATCCCATCACTCATAAGCATTCCTTTTATCGGCACAATTGTAACCGCAAAGATCGCAAAATGGAAAAAGGAAAAATATAAAAGATATTGATAATAACTCACCATGTATATGTAACCGGAAGTAATACCAAATAGTAAACTCGTAATCGGTCCACCTAAAGTGAGCCACGCCCACTTTTTCGAAAGATTCGGTGTCTCTATAGAAGGTGGTACTAATGTTGCAACACCTCCAAAGTACGCCCATAATTTATTTTCTCGAATGCGTAATTTTCCCTTTTCTTTTTGAATAGTAATGGGTCCTACTGTCATAAATTTAAATGTTAAACCACCTATTACACCAAATACTACATGTCCTAGCTCATGAATGGCTAACACTAACAATGAAATTCCAACTATTGCCCATAGGTTCAAAATTACTTCTAATTTCCCAGTTCGGATTACTCCGTATAAAATGGACAGAATTAGCGCCACTGTCATTGAGCCAGCTGGCCTTCTTAAAATATCCACCTTTTTCTCCCCTTAATAAATCATTTTTCTCTGCATTTCGTACATGAACTTCCCGAGATGCAATATCCAAATAAATGAGATTAAGCCAATTAATACAAAATCGATATCACTAGCAGCTGTATATATAACGGCAGCCCACCATACATATGCCAATATTGTATTCGTAAATTCATACGCTTTATATCCAGCCTCATGCACAATGTGCTTTAATCCTTCATCTGCGTTTTTCGTCCACATTTTCATAGATTCCATATACGTTACACCTTGTTCAGGGTATAGCTTATTATAACGATTTTTTGTTATGAGCCCGATAATCACTACAGTAGTTAAACAAACAATAGAAGCTACTAAATTCCACACCGCAAATGAAACATTAGTATCCTGCAACAGTGCACGTCTACATGTAATAACTGCATATACAAACCATGCCTGCGTCACTATATCACCTACACGTAAATATATACTTATAATGCCTAATTTTCTGCCTTGTACGCTCTCTTCTTCATCGCGTGCCTCCGCTAACATACGCGTATTCTTCCAAGTGTAGTACATCATTAAGATTCCAAAAATAGTACATATGCCTATAAATGTATTGGATGATAATTTTCTCGGTTCATCCGAGAGTAAATTTAAAGCTATATAAGACGTTAAAAAGCCACCCATCATACTTAATGCTATTTTCCCCACAGAATCAAATTGTTTTTTTCGTTTACTCTTCATCATCCTCTTCCCCCTCCACTAACGTGAATATTTCCTCCACCGATACATTGAAAATTTGTGCGATTTTTAACGACAATACAATAGATGGTGCATAATCCCCGCGCTCAATTAAACTAATCGTTTGCCGTGATGATCCAATCGCTTTCCCTAAATCCCCTTGTGATAAACGATGCTTTGCTCGCAATTCCCTCACTCGATTTTGAAGCTTCATGTCTTCCCTCTTTTTCATTTATTTAATTAAAATTGTAAATAATATCCTTATTTTTGTCAATTATAATTGTCATTACGACTATAATAATTGACAAGATACTTATTTCTTATCCTGTATCAAATTCCTATAAAGAATGTAAAATGTGCATTAAACATAGTCTTAACAATAAAATAAAAAAGGCAGTGCTTTTGCACTGCCTTCCTAAATTCTGACATAGAATGGATTTCATATTAGCTTGCGTTTTGTAGTAATACTCGTTTTAACTGTTTGCGGAAACGAACACCTAACGTAATTGCTACGATAACGATAACTCCAACAATGATTTTACCGATATGATCTTCTAGCACTCCAAAGATGTCATGTAAGTTTCCACCTAACCAGTAACCACCGATTAAGAAGAATGATACCCAAAATAGAGCGCCTGAATAAATTGTAATGGCAAAACGACGGAATGGTAAATTAATAATTCCTGCAAAGTATCCTGTGAAATGACGTACACCAGGAATAAAGAAACCAATAAAAATCAGGAAGTACCCATACTTATCAAACCACATTCTCGTTAAATCAATTTTTCTTTGTGTTAAAAATACGTATTTTCCATACTTTTGAATGAAAGGCATACCTAATTTATTTCCTAAAAAGTATTGAATCGTCATTCCTACACTTGTCCCAATAAAGGATAGAATGATTAAAATCGGTAAACTTAAATCACCCTTCTGCGCTAAAAATCCCGCATATGCTAATGTGGGCTCTCCCGGAAACGGAAGTGCAATATATTCTAACAGCAAGCCGACAAGTACAACATAGTACCCGTATTGCTGAAATAATTCATGAATCCATTCCATGTCATCTCTCCTTTCAATCACGTACAACTTCTTACTATTATTGTATAAAAAAATTGTCGAAATAACTATCACAATAGCTTACATTTTTATTACATTTTTGTAAGGGGCACACTAATGATTTCCGTTCTTTATTAATTAGTAAAAATCATTTTTTAAGTCGAAATAACAAAAAGACGCATTAATATCATGCAAGTTTTATCCATTTTTTAACACTTAAAAACCCCTCTAATTTTGTTCTCAATAAAAAACCACCACAAACTCATCCTAACTTCATATTAGCTTCATATACGTATTGTAAGATTATATCGGAATTTGTTGAAAAATTTAACCAATATATGACTAAGCAT
Source organism: Bacillus sp. FSL K6-1338 (assembly GCF_038006965.1). Classification (NCBI taxonomy): domain Bacteria; kingdom Bacillati; phylum Bacillota; class Bacilli; order Caryophanales; family Bacillaceae; genus Bacillus; species Bacillus sp. FSL K6-1338. The sequence goes on from NZ_JBBOWI010000001.1 coordinate 4,812,719, forward strand.
TAATTTGAATAAATATAAGTCGTTTTCGAAATTGAAAAAAGGGTGAATACGAAATGGAAGCATATAAAATGCACGATTTTATTAATACAAATGTTGAATCTCATCAAAATGAAACCGTTTTTAATTTACACATGTGTGAAACAAGTGAATTTGACGTAAGTTTAACAAAATCTACAACACTATCTTTTATCGTTTCAAAAAAGAATATTAAAATTGTCACGAAAAAATGGATTAATTCAAATCAAGAAAGCATGATTGGCAAAAGCTACATCATTCCAACAAAAGCTTTTCATTATTTCTTACCAATCATTTCTGAAAATGAAGATGAGCTAAATATTCAAGTTCAAAGTTTTGGACTACGTGGTGAGCTTTTATTAAATGAAAGATTACTTATTGATAAAAACAACAAACACAACAGCAAAATCACTGCATTCTTTGAAACATTAGATGAAAATGTAAATAAAGCTTTACGAGGATTACAACTTCATTGTATGTAAGACTATTACGATAGTAAAAGGAGAATAACAATGAAAAAATTATTATTAAGCGCACTATTATCATTAGGATTTTTAACTCTTCCATTCGCTAGCGCAGAGGCCGCTACAACGAAAGATCAATTAATCGTAAACACTCAGTTAAATAAAATGGATTATTATCAGGATGGAAAATTTATAAAAAGTTTTACTGTCGCTACTGGAAAAGCAGCAACACCTACACCTAAAGGAACTTTTCAAATCGTAAATAAAATTAAAAACCGCCCTTATTATACAGGCAAAATTAAAGGCGGCGATCCACGTAATCCACTTGGTGACCGTTGGCTCGGATTAAATATGGCAGGAACTTACGGAACAACTTATGCAATTCACGGAACTAACAATAATCAAGCAATCGGCAAAGCAACAACACTTGGTTGTATTCGTATGTATAACAATGATATACACTGGTTATTTGAGCGCGTTCAGCAGCAAGCTACTGTCACTGTAAAATAGCCTAAAAACAAGATTTATGTGTAGCCAAGAATTTTATGTCTTGGCTTATTTTATTTATTCATTTACAGTAGCAAAACAACTGTATTTACATATATAATAGGAATAGATTTGATTAGCTGATATTTAAACATTGATAAACGTAGATATTAAAATTATACAGTTATAATGTTTTATAAATTTTATAATACATACTATAATAGAACTACTGTAATTCTGAACTATTCAGTAACACTAAACTATTCCCCTTGCTACCTTCATGATTATTTTATAGCGGGGGCTTATTATATGTATAAACAATCTGAGTCACTCGAAAAATGATGAATTCGAATATTGCAGTAAAAAGCGTTATTTAGGAGGTGTTACTATGACGCATATACTGGTGATTGAAGACAACCCAGATATACAAGAACTAATTCGTGAATTTCTAATGGCACAAAACTTTACTGTTGATGTAGTTGGTGCTGGAACAGAAGGTATTCTTCTTTTCCAAAAAAATTCATACGATCTTGTCCTCCTCGATGTAATGTTACCAGATATAGATGGCTATAGTATTTGTAAAATTATGCGAGGACAATCTGATGTACCAATCATTATGTTAACAGGCTTACATAATGAAGAAAGTGAAATTAAAGGATTTGAGTTAGGTATTGATGACTATATTACGAAACCGTTCCATTACACTGTATTTATTAAGCGTGTAGAGGCTGTATTAAGAAGGGCAGCAACGAAGGAAGCAGAAGCTGCAACTATACTACAATTCCATGAATTGATGTTAAACTCTACAGCATATGCAGCTTATGTTCATGGTAATCAAATTGAATTGACAACAAAAGAATTTGAAATTATTTATACTTTACTGCAAAATCGAGGAAAAGTATTATCAAGAAGTGATTTGTTGAATAAGGTATGGGGCTATGAACATTATGGTGATGTAAGAGTTATAGATACACATATTAAAAACTTAAGAAAAAAATTAGGAATTACTTATATTAAAACGGTGAAAGGCATTGGCTACAAAATCGAATCGTAGCAAAGACAACATCACCAAAAATATTTTCATCAAAACCTTATTATTTTGTATTCTTTTATCACTTTGTCTTTATCAAATTATTTACTTTCTAGCTTCAAACTACGATAAAGAACATTTTGCGAAAGAAAATGGAACGCCGACTACAGAACAGGCGGATTTAGATAAGCAAAACAATCAAAGTAAAACGAATCAAAATAAAGCTGTGTCAGAGGGAAGTATTTCCAATTTCCAATCTTCTATTATAGATTATAAATCTCTTTCTACAGCTATCAATCACCTTTTGCAGCCTAGCCAAACTGCAAAAGCAAAAGAACATACACAAAACCTTTCGGGGAAAAATAGCACTTCTAATCCGCTTACAGAAGCAGAAAAGAAAGCCGCTAATAATGATGCCTTACATACACAAAATGCAGCAAGTAAAATAAATGATATAAATGATAATCCAAAGTTAGCAGATGCGTTGCAGCAATTAGCTCCACATATTGGCGCGACAATGCTTGCATTATCACTACTCGGATCTTTAATTTATACAAAACTAATTGCCAAACCTTTTCAATATATGAGCGATGCTTTAAAAGATATTATGAATCTTGATTTCTCAGATAAAAAACTACTTAACAAAAATACAGATCAAACAGATTTTAATTTGCAAGTAGCCGCTTCACAAGTACCAAATATTGTGAAGAATTTACATGCAAGCAATCAAGATTTAAGAAATGAGCTCAAAAAGGAACAACAATTAGAGCAATCTCGTAAAGAATTTATGTCTATGGTATCCCATGAATTAAAAACACCAATCGCAGCCGTTATGGGACAACTAGATGGCATGATTCACGGAATTGGAGCTTATAAAGATAGAGATAAATATTTAAAACGTTCCTATGAAATGATGCAAGATATTAACATATTAACGGAAAAAATGTCGGAATTATCCAAAATACAAAACCCTCAATTTAAACCGAATTTAGAAGTCATTTCTTTATCTAATATTATTGAGGATGTTATGAAGAAAGTAGATTACTTTGTATCTGTAAAACAATTAAATGTACAATCTAATATTAAACACGACGTACAAATTTTAGCTGATCCTAAATTTATTCAAACTGCTATTTTTAACATTATTTCAAATGCAATTCATTATACAATTGACCACCAGCACGTATATATAAAGCTTTATGAAAAACCAAACGGTTACGCATTAGAAGTATTAAATACAGGTTCACAAATTGATGAAGATAAACTTGCTCATTTATTTGAGCCTTTCTATCGTGCAAACCCTGATAAACACGGTTTAGTACAAGGTAGCGGTCTTGGATTATATATCGTGAAACAAATATTAGATAAACATCAATTTCCTTACGGAATACAAAACACAGCTCAAGGTGTAAAATGCTCCATTGTATTCCCAAAAGCAATGTAGCATTCACTATAATTACATACCCCAAACTCATACTTTATGTGTGAGTGGCGGAATTTTGTAGAGTGTCTTACTCTGTTTCGTTCGCCCGTTATCCTTATTTGGATAGCGGGCGTTTTTTATTACTTAAAAGGAGGATTTTTTATGGATAAGTTTAAATATTCATTGCTCGTTTTATTCGGTGCTTGCAGCTACGGCATACTTTCAACTATTTTCAAACTCGGATTCCTAAGTGGATTTTCAGCACATCAACTATTAGGGGGACAATATGTCTTCGGATGGATTGGACTATTTCTACTCGTTCTTTTCTTTTCACGTCATAAAGTAACAAAAAAACAATTCTTTTCATTACTAACCGTCGGAACAACAATGAGTATGACTGGAATTTTCTACGCTATTTCTGTAGAAGAGCTACCCGCATCTATCGCTGTCGTCCTACTCTTTCAGTTCACTTGGATTGGTGTCATTATCGAAGCAATTGCAAATCGAATATTTCCAAGCCGCGATAAGATCATATCTATCCTTATTTTATTTGCTGGTACATTGTTTGCAGGTGGTATATTTGAAGGCCTCGGACAAAGTTTTTCTACGAAAGGGATTATCTTTGGACTATTAGCTGCTGTCTCTTTTTCATTCTATGTTTTTGCAAGCGGACGCGTTGCTACAGATGTTCCCCCTTATACGAAAAGCTTTCTTATGACAACAAGTGCAACTCTTATCGTATGCCTATTCTTCCCGCCGACCTTTTTAACAGATGGTGCCCTGCAAGCTGGTCTATGGAAATATGCTTTCTTCCTCGGATTATTCGGCGTTGTTGTACCTGTCATTTGTTTTTCAATCGGTGTACCAAAAGTTGGAACAGGACTTAGCACGATATTAGGTGCAGCTGAATTACCAACTGCTATTATCGCTTCTATTACACTTGTACATGAAGTCGTAACCTTCATGCAGTGGATTGGAATTATTTTTATATTGCTTGGAATTTTCACTCCCCAGCTGCTTACGGCTAGGAAAGAAAGGAAACATAATCGCGTGCATAGCGCTTGAAAAAAATACAGAATTTATATAAAGTAAAACTTTAATTAGTGGGGGTTTTGTTCATCCCCCACTGATTATCAGCCCTCACCAATCGGGCTTTTACGGGCAGTTGATCCCCACCTAACTTCTTCGCTTTCGCTGAATTTTGAGGTGGAGTCTTACTGCCCGTTAATGCGGGATAAAAATATAACTACAATTAAAATAAGTAAATTTATCGGGAGGTATAAATGACTATTTTAAGCATCGTATTTTTTGCTATTATGTGTATCTTCTTCCTAATAAGATATATGAAAGAAAAGAAATTTTACGATTTACTTCTCATTCCCGTTTGTATATATGCAGGAGCAGTGAAAACTCCTTTCGTAGAGTACTTAAACTTTAATACTACATTTAAAATAACGTATGATATTGCAGCTATTATTCTTGTAATCCTTGCTGTACTTTTCTTTTTGAAAGATAAGAAAGAGAATCATACTGCATAACAAAAGACCTTTCATTTACTTGAAAGGTCTTTTTCTCTATCTCATTTTGCCGCTACATACAGCTTCTCTATCTCATGCTCAATTTGTTTTACATCGATTCGCTCAAATAATGGCTGCACGCTATCAATTCTATTCGGCAACGTATTTTGCGGTTCCCAATTTCGGTTCACAATCGACAATGTGCTTCGAACTCTTTCACTTGAAAATGGTAAAAATGGTTCAAGGAGATTTGCAAAATTAGCAATAAGATAAATACAATTATAAATCGTTTCTTCACATGAAACTGGATTATCTTCTCTTTCTTTCCAAGGCTGCCTCTCATCAAAGTATTTATTTGCAAAACGTACGGCATCGAATATTGTTTCTAGCGCCACCTTAAATGTAGTTTGCTCAATCGCCTCTCCTACATTTTTATATAATCCTTCTACTTTATCCTTCAGTTCTACATTGATAGTTCCCTGCGGCACAATGCCATCATAATATTTTTCAATAAACTTTAATGTCCGGTTCACGAAGTTCCCGTATGCACCTAACAGTTCACTATTATGACTGTAAATGAATTCACGCCATGAAAAATCAGTATCACGATTTTCTGGTGCATTTACTGTTAAAAAGTAACGAATAGAATCTGGATTGTAACGTTCTAATATGTCAGGCACCCATACTGCCCAGTTTTTACTCGTAGATAACTTTCTTTTTTCAACTGTTAAATACTCATTCGAAACGATATGACGCGGGATTGCTTCCTCTCCTATTCCAAGTAAAACCGCTGGCCAAATGATGGAGTGAAATGGAATATTATCCTTGCCGTGTACATAATATGTTTGCGCATCGCTATTCCAAAACTCATGATCATCTTTTCCTGTTTCTTCAGCCCAATATTTACTCGCTGAATAATATCCTGCCACTGCTTCTATCCATACGTAAATTTTCTTATCTTCATACCCTTTCACTGGAATTGGTACCCCGATTGGTAAATCTCTTGATACAGCCCTATCTTGTAACCCTTCCTTTACATATCTTTCCGTTAATTGAATTGCATTATCACGCCATGTTCCTTTTTCTTTTGCGATTTCTACAACTTTTTTAATTTGCTGCTGAAATGTATGCAATGCAAAATAAAAATGCTCTGTTTCCTCTACAGATGGTGTACTACCACATAACTTGCATGTCTTTTCTAACAAATCGAGTGGATCTAAAATAGCTGAACACGCATCGCATTGATCGCCTCTTGCTGCTTCATGGCAATGTGGACATATTCCTTCTACATAACGATCCGGTAAAAACTGCGTACACGTTTTACAGTACGCTTGTTCCACTGTTTTTTTATAAATATAGCCTTCTTCCAATAAACGTAAAAAAACTTTTTGAACAGTTTCATGATGATGCTCGCTATCGGTACGTGTATAGCAATCATACGTAAAACCGAGATCACGAAAACATCGCTGGAATTCTTCATGGTACTTATTAGCAATTTCTTTTGCTGTCACACCTTCTTGTTTTGCTCTAATTGCAATCGGTGTTCCATTACAATCACTGCCCGAAACATACAACACATTCTCACCTTTTGCCCGGTAATAACGTGCTAAAATATCTCCAGGTAACAAACTCGCAATATGACCAAGATGTAACGAGCCATTTGCATACGGCCAAGCGCCTCCAATAAAAATACTCATCTTACATTCCTCCTTTTAAATATAAAAAAGCCCCGCCCTTATCTTAAAAAAGATAAGGGCGGGGCTTTATAAACAGTCGCGGTACCACCTTATTTCGCCAATTACTCACATAATTAGCCTTAACAAGTACGGAGCTATATGCTCTTATACTGTGGTTTTGATAACGAGTACCAACTCTCGTCGCCGCCTACTATTATCATTTGATAAGTTCAGGACGAAGCTCAAAGGCCATTGTTCAAATGAATATTCTTGCTTCTTCTCAGCTACCGAAGCTCTCTGGAAAGAATGTGTTCATCCTACTTTTCCTTTTCAACGCTTTTACGTATAAAAAGTATTGTACGACTTAATCACAGAAAAATCAAACTTTTATTCAGAAAGAAAAGGAAATCCCATCCCCCTGCCGAATAACTATACGTTCACAAAAGGAGTGATAACATTGAACCAAAAACAACTAAGCACTATTAATGAAAAAAGCTGGAATACAGCTGCTTATGAAGCTTGGACGAATCGCCATGGGGCACCGGAGGATTATGCGAAAAAAATCATGGAAGACCCTATGCGCGAGGTAGATCACTATTTACCTTACATACAATCTCCGAAAGGAAAACATATTATTAATTTACTAGGATCAAAAGGGAATAAGGCCGTTGCTCTCGCCCTTTTAGGCTCTGACGTAACAGTTGTTGATATTTCAGCAAGTAATGCAAAATATGCAAATGAACTTGCTGCCGCCGCAGACGTCTCTATTCATTACATCGTTTCTGATGTACTAGATGTAAATCTCTCCAAATCATTTGATATCGTATTACTGGAGCTTGGTGTACTTCATTACTTTCTAGATTTAAAACCACTTTTCAAAAAAATTTCTCAACTACTAAAGCCAGGTGGAATACTTATCCTTCGCGATTACCATCCAATATACACAAAGCTATTAGGAGTAGACCACCCATCGTTTCGAGCAAGTGGAAATTATTTCGATGAAGAATTGATTGAAGATGATGTTGCTTATAGCATTCTTCTTACAGAAGCGCAGAAAGAATCGTTACCGAAAACAACCATCCGTCGCTGGACATTAGGAGAAATTATTACAACACTCGCCGAAGAACATTTTAAGATTGAAAAACTAATTGAAGAACAGGGACCTCATCAAAAGTGGGTCTTCCCTTCTACTGCCCCAGAAGGAATTGAAGAACAAATACCCGGTCTATATACAATAATTGCGCGAGCATGCAAAAAAGGATCCCTTCACGGATAGGATCCTTTTTGCATGCTCGCGCATATAAGTTGAGGTTGGAGATTACCATAATTCTGTAGAATAGGACACAAGATATTTCAACATTTCGTCTCTGACTTACGTCGTCAAAAAGGGGTATGACCAACATAACGAAGAGTAATGTTTTAGTTGATACTGATAATCGTTATCAACTAATTAGAAGTATACATGATGTTATTTCAAATTTCAATAGCATTTCTAATATTTATTTATGGATTTTATGATATACAAATGTATACATTTTAAGAACTTTTTCTAATACCAATCTGACTCCTTCCATTATCTGCTATAATTTTCATTGAACAGATTAATAACTTCATAATAATGTTTTTATTAATTCCGCTTCAAATATCTATAAATCATAATAAACAGTTTAAATGAGGGTAGGGGTAACGATGAAATATGTTAGTATTCGAAAAAAACTACTGTTCACACTCTTAAGCATTTCTTCTTTATTTAGCATTGCTCTTATTGTTATTCTTTCATTCGCCATGAATCAAGCAAGTGAAATCGAAACGTTAAAAAATGATGTATCGAAAAGAGCGACGATTTTAAAAGAACGTGGCGATTGGTTCCAGGCACAAGTTGCTGGTTTACAAGAATAATTGCTATCACATGATCAAAAAGGATTAGATAAGTTCAACCGAGAAGGGAAAAAATTAGCTGATACTAGAGAGAAAGTAACAAGTGACAAGAAGCTCCCAGAAGGAATGAAAGAAGCCATTTTAATGGGAGGAAAATGGCGTAGCGTCATAGATAATGAGGTACTACCTCTTGCGCATGAAGGAAAATGGGACGAAGCATCTAAAATTGCTTTAGCACAAACAGATTATGTAAATGATCTGTTAGGTCGTTTTAATAAATATACAAATGAAGAGAATGAGAAACGTGACGCATTAATTGCTGACGTCGAGTCTTCTTCATCACTTATTCAATATATTATTTTCTTCTCACTCATTACATGTACATTAACGTCTATTTTATTAGCATGGTGGTTCTCTGGTAAACTCGTTAAACCAATTCGACAAATTGATGAGAAGTTGAAAGAATTAGCTTCTCAAGATGGAGATTTAACGGCTAGATTACACGTAACGAGTAAAGATGAAATTGGTGACATTGCAAATTCCTTTAATCAAATGCTCACTAACTTACAGCATATAATAAAACAAGTTCAACAAACATCAACAATTGTAAAAGAAGCTTCCGAAAATGTATTTATCGAAACAACCGCTTCTATGGAAAATACCGCAAGGACACAAGAAACTATGAATGCTCTTGAACACAATATTCGTTCACAAGTTTCTAGCATTGAAGAAAGTTCAACCTCAATGGATGACATGGCAACGAGTGTTCAGCGTATTGCTGAGGCCGCCTCTTCTGTTACTAGTTTAGCTGTCACAACCTCAGAAAAAGCAGATGATGGGAATAAAGTCATTGAGAAATCTATTACACAAATGCATACAATTAACGAAGCTGTTAACGCTACATCACAAGTAGTTGAGCGACTCATTACACATACAAATCATATCGATACTGCACTTCAATCTATTTCTAATATCGCCGAGCAAACAAATTTACTCGCTTTAAATGCTTCTATTGAAGCAGCTCGTGCTGGTGAACACGGCAAAGGATTCGCTGTTGTTGCTGATGAAGTTAGAAAACTTGCTGAACAATCTCAACTAGCCGCAACTGACATTAACCATTTACTGCATCAAATTCAAGCCGATACAAAAATAGCAAATGACATGATGACACAAGGTCAAGCAGAGGCTTCTGAAGGAATTACGGTTATTCGTACCGCTGGATCTTCATTCTCAGAAATTGTTAACCACATTAACAAAGTCTCTACGCAAATGCAAGAAATGTCTGCAACTGCTGAAGAGATGGCTGCAAGCTCTGAAGAAATGAACGCAGCTTTAAATAATATCGCTTCTATTTCAAACGAAGTTGCTGCAGAAACATCACAAACAGCACATTCGGCTGGTGATCAAGTAAACAAAATGAGTATCGTGGCTAACAAATCATCTGAAATGAAAACCATCGTACAAGAACTTGAAATTCTCGTTTCTCATTTCAAAACAAACGCTTAAAGTGAAAATGACACAAGCTCAAAGGTATAAGAAAGAAAGTTTTACAGTCTCTCTTTTTTCACTTTAAAATATCTCTTTCTATCTCTCATTCCGTCTGCTATAATTCCTAAAGGAAATAAGAAAGCTTTATTCCAACTGGAGTAAAGCTTTCTTTCAATTTTTTACATTTATTAATTCTAATACTAAGATTTCACAAAGGAGGCTTTTTATCATATGAATTTTGTAAGTATCAGAAAAAAACTTATGTTCATGATGGGAACGATTTGCGCTTTATTCGGTATCGCCTTAGCATTTATTTTATTTTTTGCTATTGACCAATCTCGTAAAGCTGAAACATTACAAAAAGAAATTTCTCCACTGGCAACAGAATTAAAAGAGCGTGGAGACGCTTATCAAGTACAGCTCTCTGCTCTAAGAGGTTATTTACTACAACATGATCAAGTCGAATTAGACAAGTTTAATGAGATGAGTAAACGTCTTGAGGATTCAAAAGATAAACTTCTTTCTAATCCAAATCTTTCTTCGTCCGTAAAAAGCACAATGGAATTAGGGTCTACTTGGAGAAAGTTCGTTGAAGAAAAAGTATTCACTCTTGCAAAAGAACAAAAATGGGAAGAAGCTTTACAAGTAGCTTCTTCAGAAAACGGAACTGTCTATAAAGTAATTGGTGACTTCACAAATTATAGTAATGAACAAGCTACATTACGTGAACAATCTATTGAAAAAATTGACCAATCTGCACTCTTAATCGAATATGTTATTTTCTTATCACTTGTTATTTGTATTGTCGCTGCAATTATTCTTGCATGGTGGTTCTCTGGTAAACTTGTGAAACCAATTCAACAAATTGACACGAAACTAAAAGAGTTAGCTTCTCAAGAAGGTGACTTAACGGCACGTCTACAAGTAAATAGCAACGATGAAATCGGTGCTATCGCAGCATCATTTAATAAAATGTTAGAAAACCTACAACATATTATTAATCGTGTTCAAAAAACATCAGTGGAAGTACAAACCGCTTCTGAAAACATGCTAGAAAAAACGAATACATCACGTGAGGCGACAGTAAGAGTCCAAAGCTCAATGTCTAACTTAAACGCAAGTATTCAATCACAAGCTTCTAGTATGGAAGAAAGTTCAACTGCAATGGACGATATGGCAGTAAGTGTTCAACGTATTGCTGAATCTGCTTCATCTGTAGCGGAACTTGCTGTTGCCACATCTGAACATGCTAGCGATGGAAGTACCGTTATCCAAAAATCCGTTTCACAAATGACAACGATACACGAAGCTGTAAATGCTACGTCAGAAGTGGTTGAACGTCTAATCACTCATACGAAATATATCGATACTGCTGTACAATCTATTTCTAATATCGCTGAGCAAACAAACTTACTTGCTTTAAATGCTTCTATTGAGGCAGCTCGTGCTGGCGAGCAAGGAAAAGGATTTGCTGTCGTAGCTGACGAAGTTCGAAAGCTTGCTGAACAATCTAAAACAGCTGCAACAGACATTAATCAATTACTACATCAAATTCAAAATGATACAGAAACTGCTAGCTCTATGATGTCTCAAGGCCGTTCTGAAGCATTTGAAGGCATTCATGTTATTCGTGAAGCTGGTACTTCTTTCACAACAATTGTAGAACAAGTAAATAAAGTATCTACTCAAATGCAAGACATATCAGCAACTGCTGAAGAGATGGCTGCAAGTGCTGAAGAAATGAATGCTTCACTTAATAACATCGCTTCTATCTCGACTGAAGTATCCAGCGAAACCGCCGCAACGGCACAATCTGCTGAACAGAAAGTTATCGTTATGAATGAAATGACAGTAACTGCTGGAAAAATGAAACAAACAGTTGAAGAGTTAGATCAACTCGTATCTCATTTTAAAACAGAATAGATTTTCAAAAAATATCCCTCTTTCAAAGAGGGATATTTTTTTTGAGCTCATTTCCTGCACATTATGCTCATTTCCGTTATAATGAGAATCGATATCATTAAAATATAGGAGGGGCTGCTTATGTCACAAGAAGCATTTGAAAATAAATTATTGGATAATTTAGAAGCTGTTATTGACCCTGAACTAGGTGTTGATATCGTTAATCTTGGATTAGTGTATGATGTTACAGCAGATGAAAATAATAATGCTGTCATTACGATGACTATGACTTCTATCGGTTGTCCAATGGCTGGGCAAATCGTATCAGACGTTAAAAAAGTATTATCAACAAACGTACCTGAAGTTAATGAAATAGAAGTAAATGTCGTTTGGAATCCACCGTGGTCGAAAGAACGTATGTCACGTATGGCGAAAATCGCATTAGGTATTCGCGACTAGCGGAATAAAGTGAAACTTTATTCCGTGGGGGTTTTGTTCATTCCCCACTGATTATCAGCCCTCACCAATCAGGCTTTTACGGGCAGCAGGGCCCCCACCTAACTTCTTTGCTTCCGATGAATTTTGAGGTGGGGGTCTTACTGCCCTGCAAATAGCGGGATAAAGAAAAAAACCTGACATTCTAGTCAGGTTTTTTTCCTATTATTTTACGCCTACTGCATCATAAGCTTTCGTTACAGCTTGTACAGCTTTAGAATCTTTACCGTATAAATCTTCGGCTGATTGAAGAGCAGCTTGACGCATCATTTTGAAGTCAGAGTTTGCAGTTAAATATTTCGTAAGAGCGCGGTAGTAAATTTTTTCTGTCGCTTCACGGCCCACTCCAGCTACTTTCACGTCGTAATGATCTCCGCCTTCAGATACTAAATAAGCAGCTTTATTATTAATACTACTGTTAATATGAACGCCACCATTATCAGCTGTTCCAGTATAACGTTTACTATAGTGATCTGGGTAACCTTCACCTGGTTTTAATGGGTTTGGAATAGACGCTGGATCTTTTAGTGAACGAAGTGCATCGCCTGGTTTACCAGGTGTATAAATGTCAGCACCTAAATCCCAGCTCTTCTTCTCAACCATAACACCCATAATATCGGATAACGATTCATTTAACGCCCCTGACTCATTTTTATAAACAAGGTTTGCTGTATGTTCAGTTACAGCATGCGTTAATTCGTGACCGATAACATCAAGTCCAGCAGATAATGGAATGAATGTTTTTCCATCGCCATCACCATACATCATTTGCACACCGTTCCAAGCTGCGTTATTCCAGCTCTCCCCTACGTGAACAGTTGAAATAAGCTTCGCACCTTTATCATCGAAAGAGTTACGATTAAATGTTTTTTTGTAGTAATCATATACTTTTCCTGCATTTACATGCGCATCAACTGCAGCTTTATCTTCGAAGAACTTAGATTTACTTTCAACTTCTTCGCCTGTATATCCAAGCCATTGTGAGAATAAATTAAACAAGTTTTCATCCATATTTTCTGCATCAAATGTGTGAATACCTTGTCCTCGTTTACCGTCAAATAAGTTGAATACTCCCGTTTTTTCATCTTGGGCAATTTCAAATGATTGTCTAGCACCTAATACTCCGTAGCCAAACCCTGTAACGTGATCTACAGCATTATATTTCTCAATAACATTTCCATTTGTTGCATCAACAAAATAATGCCAATACCCTGGAGCTGGTTTTGAAATCGATGCCTTAACTAAGTATGCAAGGTAGTAATTACCGTCCTTTTCATATACAAATAAATCTTTTTTCACACCATCATAATTCTTTACTTTACCAATTTCTTTCTCAATATCTGCCTTTGCAATTGTTTCTGCTTGTTCCGCACTAATGCTTGCAGATGCAGGGATATTTTTATCATCTAAATTCGGAATAACTTGTCCGAAGAATGCTTTTACATTATTCTCTTTATCAAGTGTAACAGTTTGATCAGAACCGTACACAGGAATGTTATTATGTTTCTCAACTAGCTTCACATGTGTCGTGTCAGATTCAGCGTCTTTTTCTTCTCCAACGATATTAAAATGCTTTTCAATATTTCCTGCTAATTTAAACATATCTTTCTTACTCTCTAAGTATTGAAAGACCGTCTCTTTTTTATCTAGTCCTTCCGGTGCTTTCCATTCTTCACCTATGTATGCAGGTGTTTTAAATTCTTGATGATATTGAATTTTTTGTTCTTCCGCTTTCGTTGTCGTTGCCCCAAACGCTCCAAATCCCCCGGCGATAACAGTTAACGCTAATGCTGATGAAATGACTTGCTTTTTCACTATAACATTCCCCATTCCCATAAAGATTTTTGACACTTTTATAAAATTCTGATTTTTACAGCCGATACCTCTACCGAAAATTTGAGAAACATTTTTCAGATAATTCCAATCAAAAAAGAGGACATCCTATCAGATGTCCTCTTTTCTACAAGCCTTTTATTGTTTTTTCAATTCAATTGCTAAATAGTGTGATTGCTCTTTCGCTTGAATGTGAGTATCTTCTTCTACAGATTCTGCTGCATCACGCATAACAAACGTTTCACCATTTATTACACTGCTTCCTTCAATTTGAACAAGATACAATTGACGGCCTTCTCGCACAGGAAAATGAATTTCTTTTCCGGCATCTAACGATAAAGAATATAAATTTGCATCTTGGTGAATTTGAATTGGTGCCTCTCCTTCTACTGGAGATACCATATGGAACCATTCGTTTTCACGCTCGCTCCAATCAAATTTAAACTCACCATAGTTTGGTTTATGATCCGCACGATCTGGTAAAATCCAAATTTGTAATAAACGTAGTGTTTCATTTCCTAAATTATGCTCGCTATGAAATACACCTGTGCCAGCACTCATATATTGAACATGTCCTCGCTCAATTGTTCCGCGGTTCCCCATGCTATCCTCATGTGTTAAAGCACCATCTACAACGTACGAAATGATTTTCATATCACGATGCGGATGCATATCAAAACCAGTTTGTGCCGCTACTAGATCATCATTAATAACACGTAACGCTCCGAAGTTCATGTTATTTGGATTATAGTAATTGGCAAAAGAAAAATGAAAATGTGTATTTAACCAACCATGATTTGCTCTGCCCATATTTTTATGATCAACTTTTCTAAACATATCCTTCACCTCATACTATATCGAATTCGAGATTTATTTTAAAATTTTTTCTCACTGTAATTTTTTTAGTAATTGTAATAATTGATGTTGTTCTTCTACATTTAATTTTTGAAACTGCTCCGCTTGGAATGTTTCTTGAGGCGGGACGATTTCTTCATATAAAACTTTTCCCTTTTCTGTTAACGAAATATATTTTGTAGTACCTTCTTGTTCACGACGAATCCACTCTAGCTGCTCCATTTTATTTAAAAGCTGCGTGATATTTCCCTTCGTAACAAATAGCTTATTTCCAAGCTCTTGCTGCGTTAGACGATTATGCCCTCCAACTTGAGCTAGTACATCAAACTGAGCGGCAGATACATTCCATTCTTTCAAATGCTGATTCGTCTCACGAATACTCTTATTATAAAAGCGTGATAAACGAAACCATAATAGTAATCCGAGTCTATCTTCTGTTTTCATTTCATCACCTCGCTCGTTTCATATCATTAGTTTAGAACTGAACTTTATAAAAGTCAAATACTTATTTTTAATAAGTATAAAGAAAGCACAGCGCTATTTCTCCACTATGCTTTACATTAACTTTCTATTCTTATATTCATCCAATTTCCTCTCCGCGAACTTCCTCGCATCTTTTTCAATCCATCTATCTTCGTACACTTCACTTCCAACATACAATACTTCTCTCTTATGCTGCATCGCATGACGAAACTCATGCAGTAGTGTTTTGAGCACCTGCTCATACTCTTCCCACATACAAACAAAAATTAATTGTCTTTCTTTATGATAAAAACCACCTACTGGGAATAGGAATTCTTCTTCCTCTTCCCCTAATGATAGAAGCACATCGTTTGCATCACACGTATCACAAAAAATAACGGGCGTTTTACATGCTTCAATAAGAGAGAACAAATCCTCTCTCAGCTTTTTGACATCCCAATGAAGCTCCGAATCCAACACATACCAATTCTCTACCTGTTGATATACATTTTGAAACTGGAGTTCCATTTCTCTTTATTCCCCTTTCCAAGCACCCTTTTTCTATATGTATGCCACAATATGGTAAATATTAAACGTATTCTTTCATCCTTGAAAAAATGCCAATAAAAAAAGAACCTATGTCGACATAGATTCCTTTTCCGTAATCACTTTTTTTTCATCACTTTTTTTAATACAAAATAACCAATTGCACAAACAATAGCAGCAAGTGCAAAGTATTTCACATATGGCCCCGCAACTTTATTAATGCTTTCCCACTCTGTTCCTAATTTAAACCCTAAATATACAAACACAATTGACCACGGAATAACAGCTAATGTAGTTAGCGTAATAAACTTAGCATGTGACATTTTTGCAATACCCGCCGGTATCGAAATAGCATGACGCACAACCGGAATAAAACGTGCGGTAAAGATAACGCCAGTTCCGTAACGATTAAACCAATCTTCAGCATAATCAATATGTTTCTTCTGAATTAAAATATATTTTCCATATCGCTCAAGAACAGGTCTTCCTCCGTATCGACCGATCCAATAAATGAATAGTTGTGCAATTACACCACCAATTGTACCAAACGCGACAGCGCCCCAAAATGTAATGCTTCCTGTTGATACTAAATAACCTGCATAAGACAATACGATTTCACTTGGAATAACCTCTAGCATTAATCCAAGCATAATTCCCCAATAACCAAGTCCTTCTAAAAAAACTAAAACCGAATGAATCAACTCTCCTAACATCATTTACCTCTCTTTACTGTTTTCATTACAAAAATAAAAGTACAAGCAGGAAATATCTTGTACTTTATTTTTTAAAATTTAGTTAGTCTTCGTATCCCACTTAAAGATTTTATTTAAGAATTTATATACATTCTTCGACTCCTTTGTCAGAAGTGGGCCTAAAATGGATAGTATAAGCACGTATAGTGCTGAGAAGGGTTTCAGTACTGACATTAAACCACCGGCGATACCGATATTAGCCATAATGATGGAGAACTCTCCTCGTGAAACGATTGTTAATCCGATATTTGTTGATGCTTTATGAGATAACCCTGCTTGTCTTCCTGCAATCATTCCTGCTACAAAGTTGCCGATTATTGTAAGAAGGACAGCACCTAACGTTAACCATATCGCTCCTCCTAATGAGAACGGATCAATACTTAACCCGAAGCTGAAGAAGAAAATAGCTCCGAAAAAGTCTCTAAATGGAACAACAAGATGTTCAATTCGATCACTATGCTCTGTCTCAGAGAAAACTAATCCTAGAAGAAGTGCCCCAATCGCTTCTGCAACGTGAATTGTTTCTGAAAAACCAGCAATGAAGAATAACGAAGCAAATACTACAATAATAAAGATTTCATCTGAGCTAATATTGAGCAATTTATTTAATAACGGCGTAGCCTTTCTAGCTACTATAAAGAATAGAAGCATATATCCTAAAGCAATTCCAATTGAAGTAAGGGCGCCCAAGAAGGAAGCGTGATCTCCTAGTACTAAACCAGAAACAACTGATAAATATACAGCAAGGAATATATCTTCAAACATAATAATTCCTAAAATTAATTCGGTTTCATTATTACCAGTTCTTCTTAAGTCCACTAACACTTTAGCAACGATAGCGCTAGAAGAAATCGTAATAATACCCGCAATAATTAAGATTTCTAGTAATGGGAATCCCATTATAAATCCGTATAACAAACCAAGTGAAAAGTTAATTAAAATATAAATCGTTCCGCCAATCGCAATAGAGCGTCCAGATTTAATTAGTTTTTTCATTGAAAATTCTAATCCTAGATAGAATAGAAGGAATAGAACCCCAATCCGTCCAAGGAAGGAAATTACACTTGCACTTTCAATAAATTTGAGATCGATAACACCTATTGTCGGTGCATGCGGTCCTACTAACATTCCGAGAACAATTAGAAAAGGAATTACTGAGAATTTAAATTTTCCAGCAATTACCGCTGCAATTGCCACTAAAACTAAAGCTGTACCAACTTCAAAAATTAACGTATCCATCTAGTCAGTCCCCCCTATTTGAAAGTAATTCATTAATGATTTTTTTAATTTCTTCTCTCTCACCTGAAACTACAAGCATATCTCCTTCTTCAATTACTGTTTCTGGCCCTGGATTAAATAGCTTCTTCATGTTCTTCTTCATAACTGCGATTATCGTTACGCTATATGTTTTTCTTATTTCAAGATCGCCAATTGTTTTTCCGATTGCTGGAGCTGTATTCTCCACTTTGAACCACTCAATCGCTAAACCTTCAAAAACCATCTCAACATTTTCTAACGCCCTAGGCTTATATACCATTCCACCTAATATTGCTGCGATTTGCCTTGCCTCTGAGTCACGTAGTGAAATACTTGAGATGCTTTCTTCATGGTCTGAATCAAAATGATACATTTCTCTACGCCCATCATCATGAATGACAATTACCATCTTTTCGTTACCTTTCGTAACGATTTGAAACTTATAACCAATACCCGGAAGTTCACTTTCTCTAATATTCATTTTTAGCTCCTCCATAACTTATTTATTTTAATTTTCTGTTTTTCTGTCTTTTATTCATCCAATCAACTTTAGAAATTCTAACCACTCAGGATATTTGTGATTTGGAAATCTTTTATTGTAATAATAAGTTGCCCCTAAAAAGATACTTAAAGATGTAATGATAAAAAATATATTACTTCTCATTTTCAAACTCTCAAGGCTTACTTTCAATAAAGAATCTTCTTTCAAATTATCCCCACTTTCTCGCTTTAAATTTAGTTTTTTAAAATGTAAATAATTCTAAAAATATTACGATGTAACATAATCATAACACAAAATTGATTTAAGTAACATAATTTTTTAGAAAAATTGATTCTCGTATATTTTTTGCATATAATTTTCTTATTACGAAAAAAAGGAAGTGTATTATATGGTTGATATCTTTAGCAGATTCCTTGAGGTAACGAATAATATTTTATGGTCATATATTCTTATTGCAATGCTAATCGGCTTCGGTCTTTACTTCTCTTTTAAATTAAAATTTGTCCAAATTACTCATTTCAGTGAGATGGTCAGCTTAATTAGTAAAGGGTTTAATCGAAAAGAAAAAAAGAAAGATAGCATCTCTCCATTCCAAGCATTTTGCTTAAGTGCAGCAGCACGTATCGGTATCGGGAACTTAGCCGGTGTAGCACTAGCAATTTCAATGGGTGGACCTGGCGCAATATTTTGGATGTGGTTTATCGCAATTATCGGAGCAGCTACTAGTTTCGTAGAATGTACGCTCGCTCAAATTTATAAAGTAAAAGATGGTAGCAGGTTCCGTGGTGGGCCGGCATATTACATGGAAAAAGGATTAAACAAACGCTGGATGGGTGTTTGGTTCTCACTTCTTATTACAGTTGCGTACGGATTAATTTTCAATTCAGTACAAGCGAATACAGTAACAATAGCGTTTGAAAATGCTTTTGGACTAGAGCGAACAATCATAGGAGCTCTATTAGCCTTATTAGTTGCAGTCATTATTTTTGGTGGTATTAAGAGCATTTCACGTATTACAGAAATGATTGTTCCGCCAATGGCAATCGTTTATATCGGCGTGGCTATTTTTGTCGTTATTAACAACTTCAATATGTTACCAAGCATTTTCATGGAAATCTTTAACGGTGCATTCGGTTTAGACCAAGCCATCGCTGGTGGTATTGGAGCAGCAATCAAGTTCGGAATTCAGCGCGGTTTATTCGCGACAGAAGCAGGTATGGGTAGCTCTCCTAACGCAGCAGCAACATCAGATGTATCTCACCCTGTAAAACAAGGACTTGTTCAAGCATTAGGTGTTTTCGTAGATACATTCTTAGTATGTACATCAACAGCATTTATCGTATTATGTTCTGGACTTTACAAAGGATCAAATTTAGAAGGTATCGAATTAACACAAAACGCTTTAAGTTCACAAATCGGACCGTGGGCAAGCACTTTCTTAGCGATTATTATTTTCCTATTCGCTTTCAGTTCTCTACTAGGAAACTACTATTATGGTGAAACAAATATTGCATTCATTAAAGAAAGCAAAACATGGTTAATGATTTATCGTGTTGCAGTTGTCGGAATGGTATTCTTCGGATCAATCGCTGCTCTTAAAACAGTTTGGAGTTTAGCTGATTTATTCATGGGACTAATGGTATTCACAAACTTAATTGCCATCTCATTCCTTAGCAAATTTGCTTACGCTGCATTAGTAGACTATTTGAAGCAAAAGAAACAAGGAAAAGATCCAGTTTTCGTTGCAAGCTCTATCCCTGGTTTACAGAATACAGAGTGCTGGGATGGACAGGATGTAGAAGAAAAACAGAAGGCTGTGTAATGATTAAAAGCGGATTCGGCTCGTTCAGAATCGCAGGACACTTCAAGCTCTCGACCTTGAAGCGCTTTTTGCTTCGAGCGAGAGAGCGAAATGACCGGAGATTCTAGCCGCTGGAGCTGGATATTAATTAAAAGCGGAGGTGACTTGCTCAGAACAGGAGGGCATTGGAGCTCCTGACGAAGAGGCGTTCTTTGCCTCACAGGAAGGCGCGAAATGACCGACTGGTCTAGTCACCGGAGCTGGATATCATTAAAAGCACAAGCGGCTCATTTAGAACAAGAGCTATATATCAAACAAAATCCCTATTACCTCACCGTAATAGGGATTTTTATTTACAACAGTTCATAATTTGTTCAAATTAATTTCAGCAAAAGGGTTGTTTTATATCAATTACTAGATTATAATAATTATAAATTAGTAATTGATATAACATAACAACTCAAAAGGAGATTGATCATAATGAACAAACAAGTAATCGAGGTATTAAACAAACAAGTAGCAGACTGGAGCGTTTTATTCACAAAACTTCACAACTTCCATTGGTACGTAAAAGGGCCTCAATTCTTCACATTACACGAGAAATTCGAAGAACTTTACACAGAATCAGCTACTCACATCGATGAAATTGCAGAACGCATTTTAGCAATTGGCGGCAAACCAGTAGCAACAATGAAAGAATACTTAGAACTATCTTCTATTCAAGAAGCAGCATACGGAGAAACTGCAGAAGGGATGGTCGAAGCAATTATGAAAGACTACGAAATGATGCTAGTCGAACTGAAAAAAGGCATGGAAATCGCTCAAGACTCTGACGACGAAATGACATCTGACCTACTACTAGGCATCTACACAGAACTAGAAAAACACGCTTGGATGCTACGCGCGTTCTTGAATCAATAATAGACTTTAAAGCGGAAGCGGCTCGCTCAGAACAGGAGGGTGTTGGAACTCCTGATTACGAGGCGCTTTTTGCCTCGAATGAAGGAGTGAAACAACCGACTGTTCTAGCCGCTGGAGCTGGATATCATTAAAAGCAGAAGCGGCTCGCTCAGAGTCGCTTTTTTCTGTAATGGTTGCACTTAACGGTACACGAAATTATATCAACGATTTTTCAAATATATCGATCATTACCCTTAATATATCAACGATTTTTTCATTATATCGATCATTACCCTCAATATATCAACGATTCGACAAGGGATATCAATTTACCGACAAATCACGACAGTATTAACACACAACTCGCCCCCACTTTTATCACTATATTACAATCCTTTTTATGTTAAAATATAGGAAACACCCTTTAGTATCATAGATCCAAAAGGCTTTTCCAAATTCATCATTTACTACTTAAATGACGGGAGTGGTTCAGTTGAAAGACTACTTAATTAGAGCGTTTTTTGCGTTAATAACAGTTGGGATTCTCTTACTTATAGCTAATATTTTCAATATACGTGTCGAGGTTAAGGACTATGCTTTCCTCGTTGTCGTAGCAATTGGTGGCGGCTGGGGTGGCTGGTACCTGTATAAAAAACAAAGCAATCAAAATGATAAAGGCATTCCAAAGTAATATGGAATGCCTCTTTTATTGCCTTCTGTAATAAATAATGAAATTCAGACCACTAATACAACCAATCGCAATAAACATACAAAACGATTGTGGATCTCCACCTAGATTATACTCATCAACGATAAATCCGGACATAAACAACGTTATCGCGGAAACACCGATACACAATACCGAGATAAACCAAAGCGAAAATTCATTAATCAACTCTTTCTTCTGTCTCAAAACAATTAGCATAACAAGAATAGATGCTGCTAAAATACTTTTAAAAACCGGACGTAAATATACGAACTCCTCCATCTATTTCTCCTTTCCCCAAAACATTACATCTAAACATTAACATATTTAACCAAATTAAAAACACATGCCATCTTAAATTAAAACGACATGTGTTTCCGTATTTGCTATGATAGTTGCTTCCACTTCGTTCCCAAAACAGGACGCTCATAATTTTGGATTGCATGAATTAGTTTATCTGCCGTCTCAGCTGAAACGATCAATTCTTTATTTGATGGATTCATAAATCCTTCTTCAGCTGAACGTTCAACCATTTGCAAAATTGGTCCGTAAAAACCTTTTATGTTTAATAAACCAACTGGCTTATTATGTATACCAATTTGTGACCAACATACTACTTCAAATAGCTCTTCAAACGTTCCGTATCCGCCTGGAAGCGCAATAAAAGCATCCGCAAGCTCTGCCATTTTCGCTTTACGTTCATGCATTGTCTCTACTTCAATTAATTCTGTTAATCCTGTATGTACAATTTCTCCTCGAAATAGACCGCGCGGCATAACCCCTGTTACACGTCCACCTAAACGAAGAACTTCGTTTGCTACTTCTCCCATTAATCCGACACATGAACCACCGTATACGAGCTCATAGTCGTTCTCAACAAACATTTTACCTAACTGAATTGCCTGCTCTTTGAATTCTGGTCTCTCCCCTAAATTAGAACCTGCAAACACACAAATCTTTCTCATCTCTACACCCCGATACTATATATTGTTATGTTACAATGAACATTGTACAACATATTGAGGAGGTGAGGAAGAAATGGATATCGTTGCATTTCAAAGATGGGTTGAGGAATTTTACGAAAAACGAAGCTGGTCACAGTATAATTCCTTTATTCGCTTAAATTTCTTAACAGAGGAAGTTGGAGAAGTTTCACGCGTTGTTCGTGCAATCGAAATTGGCCGTGATCGTCCTGACGAAAAAGTGAAAACAGAAGAAGAACTAAAACAAGAGTTAAAAGAAGAACTTGGTGATGTACTATCTAATCTTATTATTCTTTCACAAAAATATGATTTAGATTTACAAGACATTATGGAGGCACACGTCACAAAGCTTTCGAAAAGGTTCGAAGTATCCAAATGAGAATATTATCAATTATGGTATAATGTTCTTGTCACAATATTAAGGGGGATTTTATGTTATCAAAAAAATTACACGACGCATTAAATGAACAAATGAACTTTGAATTTTACTCTGCCCATGCTTATATGGCAATGGCTGCTTACTGTACAGCCGAGAGCTATGATGGATTCGCTAACTTTTTCCTTGTACAAGCTGAAGAAGAACGTTTCCACGCGATGAAGCTTTACAACTATATTAATGACCGTGGTGAGCGTGCTATTATTACTGGATTTGATAATCCAAATAACGAATATGAATCTGTATTGAACGCTTTTGAAGTGGCACTTGAGCACGAGCGTGAAGTAACGAAGCGTATTTATAACTTATCTGATATCGCTTGGGATGAGCGTGAACACGCAACAATTACATTTTTAAAATGGTTCGTCGATGAGCAAGTAGAAGAAGAAGCTTCATTTGATAGCATCATCCAAAAACTAAAACGTATTACAAGTGATTCAAACGCACTATTTATGCTAGATGCTGAATTAGAGAAACGTACATTTACACCTCCAGCTCAATAATATTTCAATCACCTTAATACATGTATTAAGGTGATTTTTTATTTGCTCTCTATCTTAAAATCACCTTAAATTTCCTCATATTTGACATAGCGCCAGCTATAAAATGGTATTATTTTCAATATAAAAACAATATACGAGGAGAGAAAAAATGAATCAACGTGTAGAAGCTGTCGATGCAATTCGTGGTTTCGCTTTGTTTGGCATTTTACTAGTCAATATGACATTAATTCAATTTGGGTTCTTCACCAGTGAAAAACCCACTTATCTATTCGGCAATCTTGATAAAGGCGCTAATTGGTTTATTCAATTTTTCGGCACACACAATTTTATATCCCTATTTTCTTTTCTATTTGGGCTTAGCATTATTTTGTTACAAAAAAGTATTATCGCAAAAGGAAAAAAATTCTTCCCTACATACATAAGACGTATTATCATTCTTTTACTACTTGGCTACATTCACGGCACTTTTGTTTGGGAGGGAGATATTTTATTTGCATACGGAGTTATCGGGATTTTCTTAATGATGTTCATCAATCGAAAACCGAAAACTTTGCTCATTTGGGCGATTATTCTACTCGCACTTATTACACTTATGTCCTATCAAACTGATCCATCTACAAATATAAATGATTTCGCACCTTATACTGAAAAAGAACATAAAGTCCATCAAACCGGAGGCTATATGGATCACGTCAACTTTAGATTGACTGAAAATCCTTTTGATTACATGGGAATTGACGGTGCATTCGGATTATTTTTCATATCAGTTTTCGCAATAATTTTTATGTCTCCACTGTTCCTACTCGGAATGTATGTAGGGAAAAAAGGCTGGCTATTTGAGGTCAATAAACATATACCTGCTGTCAAAAAAATATGGTTTGCCACCGGTCTCTTCTCTTTTACAATTAAAACCTTAGCTATGTTCGTAAAGCATCCGATGTTAATTATGTTACAAGATGGCCTTACACCAGTAACTATGACCTTCTTTTACGGAAGTACGATTATTTTATTATTCCATTACAAAAAAGCATCTCGTCTACTAACATACATGGCGAACATGGGAAAAATGTCCGTTAGTAATTACTTAGCACAATCTATTATTGCAACAACTATTTTTTACGCATATGGATTTGGCCTATACGGTAAAATCGGTTATTTCTTCGGTATTCTTTTAACCATCGGAATTTATACGATTCAATTATTCGTTAGCACCTATTGGCTCCAGAAATACCGGATGGGTCCAGTGGAATATGTGTGGAGACTGGGAACTTATTTAGAGAAACCACGTTTTAAAAGAGATTTGGATAAAGCAAGTTAAACAAAAAAGCAATGAGCTTACGCTCATTGCTTTTCTTAATTTATTAAAGCATAACCCCAACGATAATCGCTGATAATATACTTACTAACGTTGCACCGTATACAAGTTTTAAACCGAATGATGATACAACGTTTGCTTGTTTGCCATCGATACTCTTCGTTGCACCTGCGATAATTCCGATAGATGAGAAGTTCGCAAATGATACAAGGAAGATAGATAAAATACCTACTGTACGAGCTGATAAATCGCCAGCTACTTTTCCAAGGTCAAGCATTGCAACGAATTCGTTCGTCACTAATTTTGTTGCCATAATTTGTCCTGCTTGTAGCATCTCTGATGTTGGAATACCCATTACGAATGCTAATGGTGAGAAAATGTATCCTAAAATGCTTTGGAATGTGATTCCGAAAATTGAATCGAATACACCGTTAATTGCTGTAATTAATGCTACGAAACCGATTAACATCGCCGCTACTGTTACAGCGATAGAGAAACCAAGCATAATATATTCGCCTAACATTTCAAAGAATGTTTGTTTCTTGTCTTCTTGTAATTCTAAAATATCGTCTTCTTCTTTTACTTCATATGGATTAATGATATGAACGATAATGAATCCACTGAATAAGTTTAATACAAGTGCTGTTACTACATATTTTGGATCAATCATTTTCATATAAGAACCGACGATTGACATCGATACTGTAGACATTGAAGATGCACAAAGTGTGTATAAACGATTTTTCGGTAATTTGCTTAGTTGATCTTTTACTGTAATGAATACTTCCCCTTGACCAACGATTGCAGCCGCTACCGCATTATATGATTCTAGTTTTCCTAAACCGTTAACTTTACTTAATAGGAAACCGACTGCACGAATGATAATCGGTAAAACTTTAATATGTTGCAGGATCCCGATTAATACTGCTAAGAAAATAATCGGTAATAATACTGTTAAGAAGAATGGTGCTTGTCCATCGTTTGCTAGACCACCAAATACGAAGTTAACCCCAGCTTCCGCAAATTTTAAAATAGAACCAAATCCATCTGCGATCCCTTTTACTAATACAAATCCGACCTTTGTATTTAGTAAGAAATACGCAAGTACCAATTGAATGACAAGCATAAGTGCAATTGGTTTATATTTAATTTTCTTACGATCTGAACTGATAAGGAAACCTAGTACAAACACTACAAGTAAACCGACTAGAAACATTACTATTTTCATATGTGAATCCCCCACTTCTCCCACGAGTTATTGGTCGTATAACGTATAACGAATGACGTCTGACCATTGTTGTTAAAAAAATTTAAAACCCCTAAAAACTATTCAACTGTCATCTAAAATCAGTAAGCGTTTACATAAATTGCAATTTATAAAAGGTAGCTTCTTCTCTCCTACCATACTTGAAAGTCTGAAATTGATACCACCTACAAATCAAATTGTAAGCGTTATCTAGGTGAAATGCAATATAAATTTTAAAAGATTTTTATATGTTAATATATTCCTAATTAATTGGTTTTTTCATGCAAATTTACCATAAAAAAATAGCCCTAGCTATGAGCTAGAGCCATCCTTTTTTTACCCCGCTTTAACGGGCAGTAAGACCCCCATCTCAACATTCAGCGAAAACAAAGAAGTTAGATGGGTGATTAACTGCCCATAAAAGCCCGATTGGTGAGGGCTGATAATCAGCGGGGGATAAAGCTCCCCCCACTAATTAAAGTTTCACTTTATAACATAACACCAACGATAATCGCTGATAAAATACTTACTAATGTCGCACCGTACACAAGGCGTAGGCCGAATGATGATACAACATTTGATTGATTTTCATCGATACCTTTCGTTGCACCTGCGATAATTCCGATAGATGAGAAGTTCGCAAATGATACAAGGAATACAGAAAGAATACCAACTGTACGAGCCGATAAATCACCAGCTACTTTTCCAAGATCAAGCATCGCAACAAACTCGTTTGATACTAATTTTGTTGCCATAATTTGTCCCGCTGTTACCATTTCTGCTTGCGGGATGCCCATTACGAATGCTAATGGTGAGAAAATATATCCTAAAATAGCTTGGAATGTAATACCGAACATTGAATCAAACAAGCTATTGATTGCTGTAATTAATGCTACGAAACCAAGTAACATTGCCGCTACTGTGATCGCGATTGTGAAACCAAGCATAATATATTCGCTTAGCATTTCAAAGAATGATTGTTTCTTCTTATTTTCTAATTTCAGTGTATCTTCTTCTTCTGTAATATCGTACGGGTTAATAATATGAATGATAATGAAACCACTAAATAAATTTAATACAAGTGCTGTTACTACATATTTTGGTTCAATCATTTTCATATAAGAACCAACAATTGACATCGATACTGTCGACATAGAAGATGCACATAATGTATATAAACGATGTTTTGGGATTTTACTTAATTGATCTTTTACTGTAATAAATACTTCTGCTTGTCCAACAATGGCAGCTGCTACTGCGTTATATGATTCTAGTTTTCCTAGACCATTTACTTTACTTAACAACGTACCAATAGCACGAATAAATATTGGTAAAATTTTAAAGTGTTGCAGAATTCCGATTAAAACCGCAAAGAATACGATTGGTAATAGCGCTGTTAAGAAGAATGAAACCTCTCCTTTATTAACAAGACCACCAAATACGAAAACGATTCCAGCTTCCGCATATCCAAGAAGTGCGCCAAATCCATCTGAAATTCCTTTTACTAAAATATAACCAACTTGCGTATTTAATAAGAAATAAGATAATACTAGCTGAATAATAAGCATAATTGCGATTGGTTTATACTTAATCTTCTTTCGATCGGCACTTATAAGAAAACCGAGTACAAATACAACGAGTAATCCTACAAGGAACATAACAAACTTCATTAATAAAATCCTCCATTTAACTCTTCATTAACGTTGAACGTCTGACCATTCGAAACAAGAAATAATCCGAACTTTCCATTTCTCCTCCAAAACCTTCAATCGGATAGGAAAGATCATAAAACCTCTTATTTCAAAGGCATTTTCCATTCTAACATAAATCATAATTCATATCCGCATTTTTCTTAAAAAAAATACGTTTTATTATGAAACATTCATGAATGTTCGTCTTTTTCATTATAAAGCGAAACTTTAATGAACGGGAGTTTCACTTCACACAAATAGCTGAACCAACAAAAAATGAGCATCAAGTTTCACTTGATGCTCACCTCATTATACTGCTTTTTCTTTATCAGCTACCTCTGGCTTATCCCAACACTCTGTATTGTTCAAACCTGGAATAGACTCCGCATAAAAGACTGGATCTTTCCCTTGTTTCTTTTGCTTAATATAATCTGATAACGCTGCGAAAGCGTACTTAGAAAGGAATACAATTGCTACTAAGTTAATAACAGCCATAATTCCCATAAATAAATCTGCTAAATCCCAAACGATTTGAATTGTCGCCACGGACCCTAGCATAACCATACCAAGTACAGCAATGCGGTATGCATTTAATAGCACTTTACTTCCATTTAAGAACTCAATATTCGTTTCACCATAGTAGTAGTTACCTACTAATGAACTGAATGCAAACAAGAAGATTGCAACTGCTACAAATATAGAAGCCCATGGACCGATATGTTGACTTAACGCCTGCTGCGTTAATTGAATTCCATTTAAATCAGCTGCATTATGCACATCTGATAAAAGAATAATAAATGCTGTACAACTACAAATTAATAATGTATCTGTAAATACCCCTAAAGTTTGAATGAAACCTTGTTTAACTGGGTGCGTTACGTTTGCAGTCGCTGCTGCGTTCGGCGCACTACCCATACCTGCTTCATTTGAGAATAATCCACGTTTTACCCCTAATAAAATCGCAGCTCCTAATCCTCCACCTACTACTTCTTTAATTCCGAAAGCATGTAAGAAAATTTCTTTAAATACATATGGAATTGCCGTAATGTTTGTTACAACAACGAATAATGCCACTGCTACATAAATAATTGCCATTACTGGAACAATCATTTCAACCGCGCGAGCAATTCGTTTTACTCCGCCGAAAATAATAACTGCAAGTAAACCAGCCATAACAAGACCTACTAATCTACTATCTGTTTTGAACGCCCCATCAAAGGCAGCCGCTACAGTATTAGACTGTACAGCGTTAAAAATCAATCCGAAACTTACTGTTATTAGAACAGAGAACACAACACCTAACCAGCGTTTCTTTAAACCCTTTTCCATATAATACGCTGGGCCCCCACGGAATGCATTCCCATCTTTTACTTTATAAATTTGCGCTAATGTGCTCTCTACAAATGCAGAAGCACCCCCAATTACCGCGATTAACCACATCCAAAATACTGCTCCTGGACCACCTGCTGAGATTGCAATAGCTACACCAGCTAAGTTACCAGTACCTACACGAGAAGCTGTACTCATACAAAACGCTTGAAATGATGATACGCCGCTCTTCTCTTTTTGCGCTTTTCTCGTTTTCGAGCTTGCTCCATCCCAAAGCAAACGAATCATTTCACCGAAGTAACGAACTTGGACAAATTTCACACGAAATGAAAAATAGAGCCCTAACCCAATTAACATCGCAATAATGACATATGACCAAAGGATATTATTTACATCCCCAATTACCCTAGCTAAAAAATCCATATTTGCATTGCCCCCTCTTCCTAACAATAAGAAAATTATATTCTAAAAACTTTAAGTAATCAAGAACTTTATGTAAGGTTTTATAACATGAATATGTTAATAAAATTAACATACGTGTTTTTTTTACATAAAAATATAGCCATTACATACATTTATCCAATACTCAATCACTTATCCTCTTCGACCAGTCATACTTTTAATACAGCACGTTCCCCACAAATAACGAGAGAGAAATAAACAAAAAAATTATATTAATAATTACCTCTCACCCTTTTCATCATTTCCTACAACAAAAAAGGCGAGCATCGAATTCACCTCGATGCTCGCCTTTTCATTTACACTGCTTTTTCTTTATCTGTTACCGCTGACTTATCCCAACACTCTGTATTCGTTAAACCAGGAATAGAATCTGCACTGAAGACTGGATCTTTTCCTTGTTTCTTTTGCCTTACATAGTCTGCCAATGCAGCATACGCAAATCGGCCGAGAAGTGTAATCGCAATTAAGTTCGTGATTACCATTAGCCCCATAAATAAGTCCGCCATATTCCATACAACTTGAAGCGTCGCAACAGAACCGAATAATACCATTCCAACTACCGCAATACGATAAATTGTTAACCACGTTTTGCTTTGCTTAATGAATTCAATATTTGTTTCACCATAATAGTAGTTTCCTAGAAGTGAACTAAATGCAAATAAGAAAATAATAATCGCTAAGAAACTGCTCGCCCATGGGCCAATTTGTGAACTTAATGCATTTTGTGTTAATTCAATACCTTCTAAATTCGTTGCTTTATATGCACCAGAACATAGTACGATAAATGCTGTTGATGTACATACTAAGAATGTATCTACTAATACTCCAATCGTTTGAATAAAACCTTGTTTCGCTGGATGCGTTACATCAGCTGTTGCTGCCGCATTCGGCGCACTACCCATACCTGCTTCGTTCGCAAATAATCCGCGCTGAATACCATATTTCATCGCAGCACCGATACCGCCACCTACAGCTGAATCTAAACCAAATGCACCTTTAAAGATTTCCGTAAATACATCTGGTATTAAATAGAAGTTTTTAATGACAACAAAAATAGCTACGGCAATATAAATAAGCGCCATTGGCGGAACAATCATTTCCGACATACGTGCAATACTTTTTACACCACCAAAAATAATAACCGCAACTAATGCAGCTAATACAATACCAACAATATAACGCTCTAAGCCAAATGCATTTTCAAATGCTAATGTTACTGTATTTGCTTGTACTGAGTTGAAAATTAAACCGTAACTAATTGTAATCAGAATAGAGAACCAAATCCCCATCCAACGTTTATTTAAACCTTTTTCCATATAATAAGCAGGACCACCACGGAAGCCACTGCCATCTTTTATTTTATAAATTTGCGCAAGCGTACTTTCTACGAAACTTGAAGAAGCACCGATAATCGCAATAACCCACATCCAAAATACAGCTCCAGGTCCTCCCATAGAAATAGCTAACGCTACACCAGCTAAGTTCCCGATACCAATACGAGCTGCAGAACTCATACAAAATGCTTGGAACGATGATACACTGCCCTTTTTACGTGTCTTGCCAGTTAGTCCATCACTCATTAAACGAATCATTTCTCCTAAATGAGTAAGCTGTACGAATTTCAATTTAATAGAAAAATAAAGCCCTAAACCAATTAACATTGCAATAAGAATATATGACCAAAGAATCGTATTCGTTGATGAAACGAATTGTTCCAAAATATTCATACAATTAACCCCTCCTTTTCTCCATAAAACGAATTATATTTAAAAAACATTCAAAAATCAACATTTTTCGACAATTTGCAATTTCCAAATATTAGCCAAGCGCGAAGTAACAATATCTTTATGACTCTCCTCCCTCTAACTGTGCATACTAAAACAAAAAATAAATCTACAAACTACCCCATTGACAAAAACACCTACCTGTAACTATAATGATTACAACAGGTTGTAACAAACCTAATTACAATACATTCATTCACTTTCAGATATACAATTTAACAAAACACTTTGGAGGGATTTATTATGAAAATCGGAATTATCGGAGCAACTGGTAAAGCAGGAAGTCGTATTTTAAAAGAAGCATTAGATCGTGGACATGAAGTAACTGCAATCGTAAGAAACGCTGCAAAAATTACAGAAGAAAACGTAGAAGTTTTAGAAAAAGACGTATTTTCTCTTACATCTAACGACCTACAAGCATTCGACGTAGTTGTAAATGCATTTGGCGCTCCAGCAGGGCAAGAACACCTTCACGTAGATGCAGGAAACGTACTTATTGAAGCTGTGAAAGGTGCACCAAATACAAAATTACTTGTAGTTGGCGGAGCAGGAAGCTTATTTGTAGACGAAGAAAAAACAACACGTGTATTTGATACACCAGGTTTCCCAGGCGAATACCTTGCAACAGCTCAAAACCAAGGTAAAAACTTAGAAATCTTGCAACAAACAAATGATATCACTTGGACATTCATCAGCCCTTCTGCACTATTCGCATTAGGAAAACGCACTGGTTCTTACAAAGCTGGCAAAGACAATCTTCTTGTTAACTCAAAAGGTGATAGCTACGTAAGTTACGAGGACTTCGCAGTTGCAGCACTTGATGAAATCGAAAATCCAAAACATGTAAACGAACGCTTCACAGTTGTTTCTGAAGCTGAATAATAAAAAAGCTCGTAAAACATAATGTTTTACGAGCTTTTTCTTATTATCGTACTTGCTCTAAGCCATTTTGAGTAATCTTGAAGGAAATCTCTTTAAATTTTTTCGCATCCCCTTTTCCAATTAACTCACCAGTTTTATACCAACTTAAACGATCAGATTCTGCATGATACACTTTTACTACATCACCATACTCGAACATCATACCATTTACTTGCTCAGCAAAATTCTTTGAAGTTTCTTGTCCTTCTGCTGTTACATGTTTTTTCTCCGTTCCATTTTGATCATATAGGGTAATTCCCATATATAATTCATTGTTAAAGTAACTATGAATTTGTTCATTTGTAGACGTTACATGTAGTTTCTTATCATCATGATTTAACGTTACAATAGAACGAATATCATCACCCAGCCCTTGGTATACAAGACTATCTCCATATGTTACTTCTACTGGTACTTCCGTTACTTTCTTATTTCCAAAACGGTCTTTCGTTTCTACTTTTACTGTTTGTTTACCGATTTTTGTTGTATTTGGTTTTTCTACAAATCCAATTACTTCTCTATCTTTCACTTGAACAAAGTTTTTTGCATCTAATTTATCAGCGTTTGTTGCGATTACTACTTTTTGCGGTATAGCTGTTACTTCTTGTTGTGCTTCCATTCTCTCAAAACCTTGCTCTGTCACTTTAAAGAGCACTTCATGAACACCATACTGCGCATTCATTAGTTCATTCTTTTTATACACTTTAAATCTATCAAACTCTCTTTGATATACCTTTATTACATCACCGTATTCAAAAGTCATTCCATTAAATTGTTCTGCAAATACTTTCGTATTCTCCGATGCTTTTACTGATAAATCTTTCTTCTCTTTTCCATCCTTATCATACACAGTCATTCCCATATACTTCTCATCTGCAAATGAAGTATGCATTGGACCTTCTGAATCTGTTGTACTGAATTTCTTTTCTTCATGATTTAATGTAACAATCGATTTAATATTCGTTTCGTCGTGCCATGTACCGAAGAACATAATGCTATCTCCGTAAATCACTTCTACTGGCACTTCTGTTATTTGCTTATTACCAAAGCGATCTTTCGTTTCTACTTTTACTGTTTGTTTTCCAACTTTTGCTGTAGTTGGTTTTTCTACAAATCCTACTACTTCTCCGTCTTTCACCTGAACAAAATTTTTCGCTTCTAATTTTTCAACATCTGTTCCGATTACTACTTGTTGAGGTTTCGCTGTGACTTCTTGCAACATGTCCATTCTCTCAAAACCTTTTTCTGTCACTTTGAAGAATAGTTCTTTTGTTCCTTTTTTCTCACCTTGACCAGTAAGTGTATTATTTTGATACCATTTCAAACGATCCGGTTCTGCGTGGAATACTTTCACTACATCTCCATACTCGAACTGTATACCATTCACTTGCTTCGCAAAGTTCTCTGATGTTTCTTGTCCCTCTGCTGTTACATGTTTTTTCTCTTTTCCTTCTCCATCGTATAACGCGATCCCCATGTATAGCTCTTTATTAAAATACTCATGAATTTCGCTATCCATATCAGTTGCATGGAATCTCTTCTCTTCGTGCCTTAAAGTTACAATTGAAGCAATATCATCGCCATTTCCTGCATATGCAATGCTATCTCCATAAACCACTTCTAATGAAACTTCCGTCACTTTCTTATTACCAAAGCGATCTTTCGTTTCTACTTTTACTTTTTGTTCACCAATCTTTGTCGTATTCGGTTTTTCTACAAATCCTACTACTTCTCCGTCTTTGACTTGCACAAAATCTTTTGCTTCTAATTTTTCAACGTCAGTTCCAATAACTACTTTTTGTGGTACTGCTGTTACTTCTTGCAGAGCTTCTAATCTTTCAAATCCATTTTCAGTAATTTCGAAGAATAATTCTTTTATTTCTTTATTTTTTCCTTCTCCCACATATAAACCTTTTTGATACCAATGTAAACGTGAAGACTCTGCATGGTATACTTTCACCACATCTCCATATTCAAATGCTAACCCATTTGCTTCCTTGGCAAAAGCTTCTGTATTCTCCAAGCCTTTTACCTCTATATTTTTCTTCTCTTTTCCCTCTTTATTGTACAAGGTGAATTCAAAATACTTCTCATCTCCAAAGTAATCATGAATCAAATTATCCGTATCTGTCGCACTCATTTTTTTCGTATCATGATGTAACGTTATAATCGATTTCATATCGTCACTACCATAACTTAATCCATATACAAATAGGCTATCTCCATAAGTTACTTCTACTGGCACTTCCGTCACTTTCTTATTTCCGAAACGATCTTTCGTTTCTACTTTTACTTTTTGTTCACCGATTTTCATTGTATTCGGTTTTTCTACAAAACCAATTACTTCTCCACCTTTTACTTGAACAAAGTTTTTCGCTTCTAATTTTTCAGCGTCTGCCCCGATTAATACTTTTTGCGGTACTGCTTCTACTTCCTGTATACCGTCTATTAGTTCATATCCTTGTGGAGTAATCTTAAAGAACTTTTCTTTTTTATTCTTAGCTCCACCTTGATCTACAAGTTTATTACTTTGATACCAATCGAAACGACTTGGTTCTGCATGATATACTTTCATAATATCGCCATATTGAAGTTCAACACCTTCAAGTTGCAAAGCAACTTTTTTAGAATTTTCTTGCCCTTCTATAGAAATATTTTTCTTTTCATTTCCATCCTTATCATATAAGGTAATCCCTACATACTTTTCATTTTTAAAGCGCTCATGAAACTCATTACCAACGAAAGAAACGTTGATTTTCTTTTCATCATGAAGGAGCGTTATAACAGAATTTACCTCATCACCGTAACCTTTAAATACCATAGTATCTCCATAAAGACTGTTAACTGGAACAGAAATGAAATTTCTCTGTCCTTTCTCATCCTCAATTTCTACTAATACCGCTCTTTTTCCAACCTCTAAATACGGCCACATAATTCTACCTGTTACTTTTACATTTTCACCTAAATTTTGAACAAGACTATTTGCTAGATTTTCATTAAAATTCGCACCAACGATGAGATCTTGTACCACAGTAGACGCTTCACCATAAGGAAGCCCGCCGTATGGTTTCACTTGTTTTTCACGAATAATATTACTATCTGTTGCTTTCCATATTTCTTTTTCTAATTTAGGTAAATTTAAATTTTCGATTTTCCCTCTAACCTCATCATTTGGACCTAATCCCCATTTCTTAAAAAACGGCACTAAGTTTTGTTTAGCCGCTTTCGATGCCATATAAATAAACATTTGCTTTTTATCTTCATCTGAAGCAGGCATTTCAGATTCTGGTAATAAGCGATACATTTGATGTAAATTAGGGTAAAAATGCTCTCCATAAGCTAAATCAAGTTGCCAAAACATTACTAGTTTCTCGAATTCTTCCATCTTTTTTGAGCATCAGGATTATCTAAGTAAGCAAAAGCTTTTTTATAATGACCATCTTCTTCTAGACTTGATTTATTGCCTAACATTCTTTGAACCGATAATGAATATATATTTACTGTTACTTCTCCTACACCTGACCAAAACCAAGGAGCTTGCTGATGTAAATGCCCTACTTCATGCCACGGTCCCCAGCCATCTCCTTGTAATCTCTTTATATTTAAAACCCTATCCATAGTCTCTGGAACATACCCTGTATGATAATGAGTAGCAAACATCCAATCATCTTTATCTGGTTTTCTCTTTTCAACAAATTGGATATAGTGGTTTGGAGCTTTTGACACCCCTATACCATCTTCAGATAATCCTGCTACAGAATTTTCAAAGCGAATAATCTTATCATGTAGCCTCATTAATTCTACTGGATCCGTCTCTCCCATATAGTTTGCCACTGCTTCAGGACTTGCAGTAATTAAACTTCTCTCACCCTTCAATTCAACTGCATAAGGATTTTTATACTTTTTTAACATTGCATCCCAATCTTTTTTTGTGTGTTTCCCTAATACAAATAATGGAAAATGACTTCCTCCATGAATAACTCAAGCTGTTACTTCGCCATCATTATTCATGTTATAAAAATATAGTATTCCACCTCTTGAAGATGAAATATTATTTTCACCAGGTTTTAACTCAAATTCTTCAAACCCTTTTTCATCATATGACTTCGTTCCTATGAACGCTTTAATAGATTGCGTTCCTTTTATTTCAATTTTAATTTCTTCATTTGGACCAGCATAAATTCCAGTTGGTTCATTTGTTGAAAGTACATAACGTACTTTTAAGCGTTTTTGCTCTTCTTCAACACTACCTTTCCCAGGCAAATGAAACGTTCTCTGCTCCAAACGATTCTCTTTACTCTCTTCCAACTGCCCGCCCTTATTCTCTTCCAAAGGCGCCGCATATCCTTTCGATGCTTCGAAAGCTACTGGTGATAATAATGTAGATATACAAATACCAGCTACTAATACCCTACTCTTTTTCTGCTTTGACATAATCTGTGTCCCCTGTCCTTTTTTTAGACAAACCATCCTATATATTCATTTAATAAGAAATCCTATTATTTTTATAAAAACATTTATTGAATAGACTAACACCTCTCGCACCTATATCAATTACTACCGCATTTCTCTAAATGTATTCGCTTTCTTATATTGTAAATTTTTTTATGTATTACGCCCTCCTCACTTCGCTCTACTTGTGATGAGTTCTCTTCTTACATAAAAGGAAAATAGTAAAAGATATATTTTAGTCTCGTCATCTATACATCTAAAAATAAAACCTTACATTTTCTTCATATATGACCATCTATAGGTAGTTTTTCCAACTGAATTTTACACGCTTTTACCTGTATTTAATAGCCTCCCCCCAAGAATAATATTACAATTTTGTGAATTTAATCTATTAATCGTAACGTTAGGATTTAATTATATTTATATTATTTTAAAATATAATTTACTCTGTAAAAACACTATTTTATCTATTTTATTATTTTCTTAATATAACTTTAATCCTTGCATACAAAAAGCATTGGCATAGGCCAATGCTTTTATTTACCTTTTATATTGATTCGGTTTATGCGGTTCATTTGGAGTATATGGCTTATTTGGTTTATTTGGAGCCTCAGCCTTTTTCCAACTTACCGCTAACTCAGGGCTCGTTTTCTCTTCACTACGCTCAAGTAATACTACTGCATTTTGAATAGTCGGTGTACCTTTATGCGCAATCCCTTGTAATTTCGTTAAATTTCCTGATACTTTAAAGCTAAATCCACCAGCTGGTGTTTGTTTCGGAATTAAAATGCGGAACTTCTCTCCTACATTAAATTCTGTTTTTGTTTCGCCTTTTTCATTTGCAAACTTCACGCCCGCTGGTGCACCTGTTGCTTGCACTTTATACGTTCCGCTTTTTGCATTTGTTTCTACTGTATATAAACCTGTTTCAAAGAAATCATTTTTTAATACTGCTTCTTGTTCTTCTGTAGGAGTTACACTCATCGTAATTTCTTGTAACTCTTCACTAGCGTTTGCTTTTGCAACGATGTCTTTCGTTACTTTCTCTACATTTTTATTGCGGAAATCTAAATCATTAACATCAATTTGTTTTAACGCATTCCACACTGCCAGTTGCGTTGCGTAATGCGCCTCTCTCCAATCAGATACCCCTAATTCTTGTGGGCTCTTTTGTGGATATCCATTCAACAGTACACGGTACACGTTAATATCTACTTTACCCATTTCTGGTAAGTCTTGACCGCTCGGAGATTTTAAGTCTACATTTAAGCAAAATGCAATTTTTCCATCTGCCGTTTTAATAAGTTCTGTTCGGATTGGTTTCTTCTTTGACCTACTATAACTCCAATCCATTTCATACTTTGTATGGTCCATAACCTCTGCGAATGCTTTTTGAAGTGGGAATAATACAAATAAGACACTTAAAAACATAGCTAAAAGTTTGAACGATTGCTTTATATTCATATTTACAGCCCCTTAATAACAAACTTAATACTAAGTAGTATTTAATTAGAAAATATTTTTATGCACAAAAAAAGAGTGCATAAAAGCACTCTTTTTTCTTTCTTACTTTAATCTTAGAAATCGAAGTTATCAGGATCTGGACCAACGCGGTGATTTTCGTTTAACGCATCGATTGTTTCCATGTCTTCTTTTGTTAATTCAAAGTTAAATACATCCGCGTTTGCAATAATGCGGTGTTCTTTCGTTGATTTTGGAATTGTGATTATTCCGTTTTGAAGATCCCAACGTAAAATCACTTGTGCTGTTGTTTTACCGTGTTTCTCAGCAATTGCTTGTAATGTTTCGTTATCTAATAATTGACCTTGCATAAGTGGTGACCATGCTTCCATTTGAATACCTTGTTCTTTACAGAAAGCTTGTAATTCTTTTTGTGTTAAACGAGGGTGGTATTCTACTTGGTTAATCATTGGCTTAATTTCTGCATCTTTCATTACATCTTGTAAGTGGTGAATTTGGAAGTTACTTACGCCAATTGCACGTACGCGATCTTCTTTATAAAGTGTTTCTAGCGCTCTCCACGTATCTTTATATTTTCCTTCTACAGGCCAGTGAACAAGATATAGGTCTAAATAATCTAGTTCTAATTTCTTTAAGCTCTCTTCGTATGCAGCAATTGTTTCTTCGTATCCTTGATCTGCGTTCCATACTTTTGAAGTGATAAATAATTCTTCTCTTGAAATACCAGTCGCTTCAATACCGGCACGGATTCCTTCACCTACAGCTTTTTCATTTCCGTAAATTGCAGCTGTATCGATGCTACGGTATCCTGCTTTAATCGCTGATTTTACAGCTTCTACAAGTTCTGGTCCTTCTTCTACTTTAAATACACCTAAACCGAACCAAGGCATTTCTACACCATTATTTAATACTGTTTTACTTTGTAAGTTTTTCATTTTATTTTCTCTCCTTTTATTTTACTTGATCTCTTTTTTCTAATGTCATGCTCCACGCTGTTAAAATCACAGCACCTACTACCATAATTCCGCCTACCCAAGCCGTATGAATTAATCCTAACGAGTTCGTTACAATACCGCCCAAGTAAGCACCAAGAGCAATTCCTGCGTTAAATGCTGCAATGTTAATCGCTGATGCTACATCAACAGCGCTAGGTACAAACCTCTCAGCCAAGATAACGACATACACTTGTAGCCCTGGGACATTCATAAACGCAAATAGTCCCATAAAAATAATTGTAATGAATCCAGCAACTTTAAATGGCGCTGTAAATGTTAAAACAAATAATACAATCGCTTGAATAAAGAACATGTAAAATAACGCTCGAATCGGATTATAATTTGATAATTTTCCGCCGACCATATTCCCAATCGCAATTGCAATTCCGTATACTAACAAAATAATTGTAACGGTACTTGCTTTAAATCCTGTTACTTCTTGTAATAACGGAGATAAATACGTAAATGTTACGAATGTTCCCCCGTATCCTAATGCAGTAATGATAAATACAAGTAATAGTCTTCCGTTCGTAATCAACTTAAATTGATCGTGAAATGATACAGACGTACCCTTTTTTAAGTTAGAAGGAATTAGCATACTGTTGGCGATTAAAGCAACGACTCCAATTGCCACAATAACCATAAACGATGCTCTCCAGCCAAATTGTTGACCGATAAATGTTCCAATTGGTACACCTGTAATAGTCGCAACAGTTAAACCAGTAAACATAAATGCTATTGCACTTGCACGTTTATTCTCAGGTACAAGCGCAGCCGCAATTGTAGATCCAATTGACATAAAAACCCCATGCGCAAACGCAGATACAACCCTCGCGATAAGTAGCACAGTAAAACTTGTTGCTACTGCCGCAATACCATTGCCAATAATGAAAATAATCATAATCCACATTAACAACGTCTTTCGCGACATACTAGCTGTTAATGACGTCAATACTGGAGCACCAAACGCTACTCCTAATGCATATAAAGAAACGGTTAAACCAGCTGTTGTAACCGAAACATTTAAATCTTTCGAAATAGATGGTAGTAAACCGACACTAATAAACTCGGTCGTACCAATCCCAAATGCACTAATTGCTAGTGCTAATAAAGCAAACATACTTCTTCGATTCGTCTGAACTTCTGAAGATGGTACTGTATATGAACTCAATTGAATTCCTCCTTATTACAAGAAATCCAATCATAATAGTGTGATAAAAAGGCCCTTTTATCTTCTAAAAAATATATTTTATACTTACAAATGCTATTATGAATGGTTTCATTCCTTTTTTGAAGAACGCACTTTAAAGTACGATAGGCACTAAAAAGTAACATAGTCACTTTTTGGTACCGTACTACTCACTTGCTTCTCACATGTGCTATTATGAAACATATTTAACATGATAAAAAGTACGTACTTTAAAGTGCTATAGGTACTAAAAAGTAACATTTGTATTATTAAGCTTACTTTACTCATAAAAGGAGGGTTTCATATGAAGAAATACAATATTCCTGTAGAGGCGACTTTAGAGGTTATCGGTGGAAAATGGAAGGTTGTTATCCTTTGTCATCTAACGAAAGGCACAAAAAGAACGAGTGAACTAAAACGTTTAATGCCTGGTATTACACAAAAAATGTTAACTCAGCAATTACGCGAATTAGAGGACGACGGGGTCATTCAAAGAAAAGTCTACAACCAAGTCCCGCCAAAAGTAGAATACTCCCTTACTGATTACGGTTGGTCTTTAGAATCAATTCTTGACTCTCTTTGTACTTGGGGCGAATGTCATCTTGAAAAAGAAGGTAATACATCGATGCTAATTGCAGAAGGTGAATAATAGGAAAAAAGGAAAAAACGAACATGAATTTGTTCGTTTTTTCCTTTTTTTCTATATATATATGTACATTTCTAACTAAAACAAAATATTTTATACGCTTTCATACCTTGTCAGCACTAGGTTATACACTCAATATCAAATAATTAGGAATCATTTTTATGTTAACATAGGTGCATATAGTATATAATATAGGATATATATTATATACACTTTCCGGTAGCGGAGCTTTTCCATTATGCGGACAAGCCATGTATCGGACAGTTCATAAACAATAGGTAAGAAAATGTGGTTTTAGATCTATGTCAGCTTGTTTGCTGCCATATATTTAAAGGCATTTTATTGTGTTTTGTGAAACTTTGCATAAAGTTTCGTAAACGTTTACTATCTTACTTATAAAAAATAAGAGTATTGCTATCGTAAAGGAGAATTGGAGATGCCAGAAACTATGACTCAAACAAAGCCAGAACAAGAAACTGTACAAATTTCTGCTAGCCAAGGACAACTTGATGTACTTGATCAGTTGTTAAAACCTGAGGTACAAGAATCATTAACAACACTAGTAGAACAGCTTCCAAAATTAACTGAGCTTGTTAACATTTTAACTAAGTCTTATGACTTCGCTCAAACTGTTGCTACTGATGAAGTATTAAAAAGCGACACTGTTGGTGCAATTACAGAGCTTGTAGAACCTGTAAAAGATACAGTGAAAAGCATGGCTGCAACTGCAATCGAAGCGAAAGATCGTGCTGACGAAAGTACTGAAGTTATCGGCCTATTCGGTCTATTAAAATTACTAAAAGATCCACAAGCACAAAAAATGTTCCGCTTTGTGAACGCATATCTTCAAATTAGTGCAGAACGTAACAATAAATAATTTAACTTATAACAACAATTAGTAAAGACGGGGGATATCATACTATGTCAAAACAAATTGTCATCTTAGGCGCTGGTTATGGCGGTCTTCTTGCCGCTTTAAACGTACGTAAATATTACAGCAAATCAGAAGCACAAGTTACAGTGATTAACCAATACCCAACACACCAAATCATCACTGAATTACACCGCCTAGCAGCTGGTAACGTGTCTGAGCAAGCAATTGCAATGCCACTTACAAAGCTTTTCAAAGGCAAAGATATCGATCTTAAAATCGCAACAGTTGAGTCATTCTCTGTTGATAGCAAAGAAATCAAACTAGCTGGTGGCACTACTTTATCTTACGATGCACTTGTAGTTGCTTTAGGAAGTAAAACTGCTTACTTCGGTATTCCAGGACTAGAAGAAAACAGCATGGTATTAAAATCTGCTGCTGATGCAAACAAAATCTACAAACACGTTGAAGACCGTATTCGTGAATACGCGAAAACGAAAAACGAAGCTGATGCTACAATCGTAATCGGTGGTGGCGGATTAACTGGCGTTGAGCTAGTTGGTGAGCTTGCTGACATTATGCCTAAACTTGCAAAAAGCCACGGCGTAAATCCAAAAGAAGTTAAACTTCTTCTTGTTGAAGCAGGTCCAAAAATCCTTCCAGTATTACCAGACCACTTAATCGAACGTGCAACTACTAGCCTAGAAGCACGCGGTGTTACATTCTTAACAGGTCTTCCTGTAACAAACGTTGCTGGCAATGAGATCGACTTAAAAGACGGTCAAAAACTTGTTGCTAACACATTCGTTTGGACAGGTGGCGTACAAGGTAACCCATTAATCGGTGAATCAGGTCTTGAAGTTAACCGTGGTCGTGCAACAGTTGATGCATACCTGCAATCTACTTCTCACAAAGACGTATTCGTTGCTGGAGACAGCGCTGTTGTCTTCTCTCCAGACGGTCGTCCATACCCACCAACTGCACAAATCGCTTGGCAAATGGGTGAGTTAATTGGATACAACTTATACGCAGCACTAGAAGGCAAAGCATTCGAAGAGTTCGCAC
Source organism: Bacillus sp. FSL K6-1338 (assembly GCF_038006965.1). NCBI lineage: Bacteria > Bacillati > Bacillota > Bacilli > Caryophanales > Bacillaceae > Bacillus > Bacillus sp. FSL K6-1338. Next base: position 4,856,077 of record NZ_JBBOWI010000001.1, read on the forward strand.
CTGTAAACTCTGGAACACTTGCTAGTCTAGGACGTAAAGATGCGGTTGCTACAATTGGAGCAAGCAATACTCCACTTAAAGGCTTACCAGCATCATTAATGAAAGAAGCAAGTAACGTTCGTTACTTATCACATATTAAAGGTCTATTCAGCTTAGCTTACTAATCTGAATATAAGCCCGAATCATGCCCAGCATGGTTCGGGCTATTTTTATCCCGCATTAACGGGCAGTAAAACCTCCACCTTAAAATCCAGTGAATGCAGGGATGAAGTCGGAAGATTAACTGCCCGTAAAAGCCCGATTGGTTCAACTAATAATCAGTGGGGAGGAACAATCCCCCCACTGATTAAAGTTTCACTTTATCCGTAATTTTCTCTAACTTATATATTCGGCAGAAGAATAATATAACCCTTTTAATTATCTAAATTTACTGATTATTTTATGTCCAAATTGTGTATATGAAAGGGGTGGAAGTATTCTTCCTACTCCCACCCCTTTCACACAAACTATTCGCCTAACTTCACAAGGCTGTAGTTCTTCTTCCCTTTACGAATAATAATAAATCTTCCATCAAATGAATTTTCTACAGTAACATCCGTACCCACATCTGTTACTTTCTCACCATTCATAGAAATCGCACCATTATTAATGTCCTCGCGTGCTTGTCGTCTGGATGGTTCAATTCCTAAATCAACTAGCCACTCTACAATATTTTTTGTCTCTTTTGAAGAATGGAATGTTGGCATTTCTTTAAAACCTTGTTCAATTTCATCAGCTGTTAACGATTTAATATCTCCGCTAAATAACGCTGCTGTAATTTTCTCAGCTTGTAATAACGCCTCTTCTCCATGAACGAATTTCGTCATTTCTTCCGCTAGCACTTTTTGCGCTTCACGTTTATGAGGCTCGACTTCTACCTTCGCTGCTAATTCATCAATACGCTCTTTCTTTAAGAACGTAAAGTATTTCAAGTATTTAATTACGTCACGGTCATCTGTATTTACCCAGAACTGGTAAAATTCAAACGGTGTCGTTTTTTCAGGATCAAGCCAAACTGCACCACCTGCTGATTTACCAAACTTCGTACCGTCCGATTTTAATAATAACGGAATCGTTAATCCGAATACTTTAGCCTCATGACCTTCTAACTTACGAATTAAATCTAAACCACTCGTAATATTTCCCCATTGGTCACTACCACCAATTTGAAGTTGAACATCCTCTTTCGTGTATAAATGGTGAAAATCCATCGCTTGCAAAATTTGATATGTGAATTCTGTGAAAGAAATACCTGTATCTAAACGGCTTGCTACAATATCCTTCGCTAACATGCTATTGATGCTAAAGTTTTTCCCGTAATCACGTAAAAACTCAATAATATTTATTTCATGTGTCCAATCATAGTTATTTACCATCTTCACTTCGCTATTTCCACCAAAATCAAATAGCTTTTTCATTTGTGCTGTTAACGCATCTACATTATGCTGAACCACTTCTAACGTTTGAAGTTGACGCTCTGATTGTCGTCCACTCGGATCACCAATTGTTCCTGTTGCCCCGCCAATTAAAATAACAGGATGATGGCCAGCTAATTGGAATCTCTTCATCATCATAAACGGAATCAAATGTCCGATATGCATACTATCACCAGTTGGATCAACTCCGCAGTATAGTGAAATCTTTTTCTCTTCTACTAGCTTACGTAAGCCTTCTTCGTCAGTCTGCTGATTAACGGCGCCGCGCCATTCTAATTCATCAATAATATTCATCTTTTGTCATCCCCTTTATTTTTTAAAAACAAAAAAGCCCCTATGTCTACGATAGACATAGGGACGATTATTCACCGTGTTACCACCCAGTTTGCATAAATAGCATAGCTACTCATACCACTCTTAGCAATAATATCGATTGCTAGTCCGCTTAGCATTACCTAAGATACTCCAGAGTGTAATTCGCAAGTTTGTTTGTGCTAGGTTCCAGCAACCCCTAGCTCTCTCGTTAACAGTGACAAACTGCTACTGGGCTCTTTCAACGTATGTTATTTGTTAAATTATTAGCCATTATATTGAATTGAAAAAAAATTGTCAACAATACCCAAATATTATTTTAAAATAATTCATATCTTCATACGTATTTCGTTATTCCTTATCTTCTCCAATAATCCTTACTTCTCGCTCTAACTTCACGCCAAATTTCTCTTCAACTGTCTTTTGTACGAAGTGAATTAAATCGATGTAATCTTGTGCTGTTCCGTTATCAACATTCACCATAAATCCAGCATGTTTTAAAGAAACTTCTACTCCACCAATTCGCTTACCTTGTAGTCCTGAGTCTTGAATCAACTTACCAGCAAAGTTATTTGGTGGGCGCTTAAATACGCTACCACAAGAAGGGTATTCTAGAGGCTGTTTTGACTCACGCTTAAACGTTAAATCATCCATTTTTGCTTTAATTTCTTCACGTACACCTTCTTCAAGTTCAAATCTCGCTTCAAGAATAATGTAATGGTTGTTCGCAAATACACTCTTACGATATCCAAATTCAAATGCTTCTTTCGTCAAAGTACGTAGCTCTCCATCACCTGTCATTACGACAGCTTCTGTTAATACAAACGAAATTTCACCGCCGTATGCACCAGCATTCATATATAATGCTCCGCCAACTGAACCTGGAATACCACAAGCAAACTCAAGACCCGTTAAATTATGATCTAATGCAATGCGTGATACATCAATAATTGCTGCGCCACACTGTGCTACAATCGTCGTTCCTGTTACAGTAACACCTGTAATATGAATTAAACTTACTGTAATCCCGCGAATTCCACCATCTTTAATAATGACATTCGATCCATTTCCTAAAAACGTAACTGGAATATTATATTCGTTCGCATATTTGATAACTTCTTGAATTTCATCATAATTTGTAGGCGCAACGAAAACATCTGCTTTTCCGCCAACTTTAATATGCGTATGATTCTTTAACATTTCATCTTGTTTAACATGTCCTTCAGGCAATACCGTACTTAAATATTTATAAACCTCTTGCATATTCATTTTACGATTCCTCTATTTCTATATTCATTTTATCCCGTTATACGGGCCCATAATATCCCCACGTACATGAAAGAACCTAAAGTGGTGGATACAGTGTACCCAAAATCAATTCGAGACACCTATAAACCTCTTAATTTATAAGAGGTGCCACTCATATTAAAATATATATTGCATAATAAAGCAACCCAAATGGACTACTAAACTTGACATGTCATCAGAAAGACAACAATTTGTAAAATATGTGACTTTTTCAAAACACTATCCCTCAGTATCTTACTATACCATACAAAAAGAAAGTGGTATTTTTTTGTACTTTTTACTTTATTTACATCAATGAAAAAAGAGCACATTCCACAGAATGTGCTCTTTCTATACTCATTAAATTATTTTTCGTTCTCTTCTTTTTCCTTATCAAACCATAATAGCTCATCGTCATCAACTTCACCATTATAATTGATTAAAATTTCTTCTCCCGCTTTTATATCCTTATACGCGAAGAAGTTAAAAGTATGATTCTCGAAGACAATTTCATACGTTGCATTCGGATTATATGCATGATTAAATAACATGCCGTATCCTAACAGGAATGCCGTATGATTTACCCCATACTCAAATGCGTAGTCAGCAAGTAACGTTTTTTCAATGTGTTCATGCTGTTCATTCGGATAAGAGATAACTGGTGCTGAGTGAATCAACTCACCCTTTTTAATATCACGAGTTGCAAATACACCTCTATTAAATTCTCCATCACTAAGTTCAGAAGTCTTAACTTCAATCATATTCGTCACCTATATAATTCTTTCTTTGAAGTATTTTATCCCGCTATTTGCGAGGTTCAACTAATAATCAGTAGGTATTAGTCTCACTTTATCTCCTTAAGCTTGGCAGAAAACACGCAGAAAAGCAATTAAATTACTATCAAGTATTCATTTAAATGAAAAAAGAGCACACATGGTGTGCCCTTTTCAAGAAATATTACTTTTCTAGAATATCTTCTAGCAACTTCACTTGCTCGCTAACAGTATGTAACGTCTTCACCGATATATCATTTCGATGTTTTTCTTCTTCCACACTCGCTAGCACTTCTTCTGTAGCTGTAGAAGTTTGCTGAATTACGTTAGAAGCATGCGTAACATCCTTTACAATATTCGTCGTTTTAACTTGGAAACTTTCTTGATGAATAACAACCTCTCGCATTACTTTATTAATCGCATCAATAAACTTCCCTAAATCAGTTACGTTTGTTAAAACGCTTGCTAACATTTCGTTACACTCTTCTTGTACTCTTTCTGACTTCTCTACCTGCACTTCTACCTTACTTGCTTGATTACTAAACTCCTTCAAAATCCCCTGAATTCTTCCCGCAGAACGATTTGATTCTTCAGCAAGCTTTAACACTTCACTCGCTACAATAGCAAAACCTTTTCCATGCTCACCTGCCCTCGCAGCTTCAATATTTGCATTTAAAGCTAGCAAACTCGTCTGACTTGAAATATTCGTTATTACATCTACAATTTCATTAATTTGTTTCGATTGCATCATTAAATCTCTAAATATAATTCCAGACTGTGAAACAACATCATTTAAACTTCTCATGTTAGCTTCAAAATTTCTTAAAGTATGTACACTACCTTTTGAAATGTCTAAACTTTCATCCACACGAGCCGATGCAGTTCTTACTTGAGAGATGATTTGTTCAATATTTCCCTCCATATCATTCAATACCTCTACCGAACGATACATCATCTCTGATTGTGATTGCGTACCAACTGCTACCTCTTCAAAGGCAAAATTAATTTCACTCATCGATTCCATCGACGTGTTCATATTTTGCCTTAAATGATTGAAATTACTATCTAGTTTCACAACTGTTTCTTCAATAAGCCTTTGCGTCTCTTCTAGCTCCTGAGCTTTTCTCATTACTTCTTGCTTCTCATCACTTAAATGAAGGAGCAGATTAGAACCGATTTTCGTGACGCCCCACATAGCAATTGTTACAATCGCTAACAAACTTGCAAAATTAGCAGCTTCAGACGAGGCTGTATAAGCAAAAAATTGCTTCGGCCAATAGCTACAAAGAATAAATGTGATCACAACAGCTACCCCGCCAAGAATTAAAATGAGGCGCTCACTTAAGTAAATAAGTGAAACAGCTAATGTAAAATAAACCATTTGAAATACAGCCGGGCTTTCATTAAAAGCTTGTACCATGATGTAAGACATGGTAAGCAACATAAATGTCATGATATATTTATACGCTGATTCCATATTTTTTATAAAAGTAAAAAGCGTTCCAAATGCAACGACAGAAATACCACAAATCCAAAACGCTATTGCTCTCTCTGTAAAAATATATCCATAATACCCAATCGCGATTATCCCAAGGCAGAAACTACAAATCGTTATAAACAGTAATAAATGATTTTTCTGTGATTCTTTCTCAAGGTTAGAAAAACAAGTCCTCTTTAACCACTCCATATGAAGCCCCACCTTCTACTTATACATATCAATTACTTCAGTTTAAATACCGCACTCACTGGGTTATGATCGCTATTTTCAAACTTTAAATCTTTCCCTTGTACATTTACAATCTCTACATTCGGTGAAACGATAAAGCCATCAATAATAGTGACGAAATTTTCACCTTCGACATATTTCTTTACATCATCTCTCACAGTCATAACAGACGGATCTACAGCCCACTTAAAGCCACCGTCCGTAAAATCCTTCGGTAACTCTACTAACCACTCAGGACGCTCTTTCACAAACTTCGGATCACTTAATTGAGCGTTCGAAACTAATTGATTCCAATCTCCGCCCATTATTACGTAATCACCATTTTCATAATGCTTGTTCATATATTCTTTTAAATACTCTACTTGCTGTTTTCTAATTTTCCCGCCTTCATCATAAGCAGACAAATGTAGATTTACGAGTCTAACATGTTTCCCATTATTAACAGGAATTTTATATTCCACAATTGCTCGATCTAAATCAAACAAACGCTTTGGCCAAGGCTCCATTCCAGGCAGCTGGAACCTCTTCGCTTCTTGAACAGTGTATTTAGAAAACGTACTTAATCCAGCCTCCGCATATCCCATTGGATTTGTTATTGGCACTGGAACCCATTTCGTATCGTAGTTCTTGCCAAATGACGAAACATAATCAGGTAATCCTTTTTTCAAAAATTCATGTCCATTTACATCAAATGAACGAAGTGACTTTATATCAACTTCTTGTAATAGCGCAAAATCACTATTCTCATTTTGTAAAAACGAAAGCATATTCTTTAAATTAATTTCCGTTTGCTCTTTACTACTTGAACCAGATCCCTTTCCACCATCCATAAAGAAATCTTGATCCTTATCTAACCCAGCATATCCAATATTAAATGTTGTAACTTTAAATTCATTTCCAGTCGCTAATACGCGCTCCTTATTATTCTCCACCTTCAAGCTTATAACATCAGCAGGCTGTTCTTTAGTAAGTGTCATATACGCTAGAAATCCTCCTACAATGCCCGCTAATACTAAAACACATATAAATACGATTTTTAAAAATTTCTTCAAATAAATGACTCCTTTTCACGCGAATTTATTTTTCTTTATTTTCAGTCAAATAAAATAAAACGACACACATAAGAAACATTTTATCATAATTAAAACTGTATATCACTATATTTAGTTGATAAGTAATCGATCTCATTTTAATTACTAAAAAACCTTCAGACATCAAAAAAAGAAAAGTTACACCCACCTCCTCACTAGAAATTAAACGGTATATTTAGTACACTATATGTAATAATCAGAGGCGATGGAGTTCGCCATAACTGCTGCTTAGCTAATGACTCCTACCAGTATAACTACTGGTAGGAGTCTATTTTTTTGAGCAAGCTATTTAAAGAGGTGAAGAAATTGATTTATATTATCGTTGGCATAGCCGGTATATTAGGAGCCCTTTCTCGCTATTATTTAGGTCTTACTATTCATACTTCATGGAATCATTCATTTCCGCTAGCTACATTGCTCATCAACTTACTCGGCTGCTTCCTATTAGCGTGGCTAACTACCTATATCGCTCGGCGAAACATCTTACCATTAGAAATTATCACAGGCATTGGGACTGGATTCATTGGTTCCTTTACGACGTTTTCAACATTTAGTGTAGAAACTGTGCAACTAATCAATCATTCTGAATGGGATACGGCTTTCTTATATGTATCATGCAGCATACTTGGTGGTCTCATTATGTCTGGTCTTGGCTATACACTAGGTGATTTCTTAATTAAGAAACATCTTACGGAAGGTGATCACTTATGATAGAAGCTTTATTAGTGGCAACAGGTGGATTTTTCGGCGCGATTACACGATTTGCAATTAGCAATTGGTTTAAGAAAAGAAATAAAACACAATTTCCAATTGCTACATTCCTTATTAATATAACAGGGGCATTTTTACTTGGATATATAATTGGCAACGGAGTCACTACAGGCTGGCAACTATTATTAGGTACTGGATTTATGGGCGCATTCACTACATTTTCTACGCTTAAATTAGAATCTGTTCAGCTTCTCAATCGTAAAAAACTGTACATCTTCCTTTTATATTTAAGTGCTACTTACATAATTGGTATCGCCTTTGCCTTCCTTGGAATGAAGCTAGGCGGAATATAAAAAAAAGCGACTCTAACCAGTCGCTTTCTTTCATAAGAAGTATGTCCCGCCATATGGAATGGAAAATAAACCAGCTGGATGTACATCGTAATGTACAATTTGCATCGGAAGTTGTGAATACGGCATATACTGACTTTGCATCATTTGTGCAAAATATGCTTGTTGTTGCATTTGAATAGCCTGATTCACAGCATGAATTGTCCCTTGTGCCCCAGCCAGCGTAATAGCTGCTCCTACTTGTCTACCATTATAAAAATAATGATTCATCATGATTCATCTCACTTATTCTTTTTCTTCCATATGGTATGTTTCTATTTCATAGTGAGTGTTTTGTCCCTATTGGTAGCTCCTATCTATTGCCCTTTTTCAGCTTTGAAGTAATAAATCCAAATAGTAATACACCAATACCACTAAGGAACAATACATAACTTATCGGTACTAGGAAAAAGAAAGGTTCTTCAAGGAATCCATCCGCTCCTATTTTACTGTTTGAAGCATGTATAGTTAAAGAAATAATCGCTAAAATCATTAAAGAAATAGCTACTACGTATTTATTTTTCATTTCACATTCTCCTCTACTCATGTAATTCTCCTTAGATCGTTAACATCATATTATCTAAAACAACATTAACAGTCAATAAATATTTATTGTTTAACAATAAATATTTATTAACTAAACTAATAACAAAAAGGTTTACGAAGCATCTTAAATCACTTCGCAAACCTTCTAAATCATAAATATTTACACTTCAAACCTCTTGCTTAATACAACATACATTGCGCAAAATAGCACGAATATCCCAGCATAAATTAATAAAATCTCTACACTAAACATATCCGACAATGGACCAAATATTATTATTCCTAAAGGAAGCGCGCATGAATTCGCAATTTGTACAAGGCTAAACATCCGCCCGTGCATCGATGGTTCTACTTTCTCCTGCAATAACACAGTAACTGGTGTATTGAAGCACGGCATTGTTATACCAATTAAAAAATTAAATACTAAATACATAGTAAATATCGGTGCTATTCCGAGTCCAATCATAAGCAGTCCATATAATGCACAAGCTAGCGCTGTTGTATGCATACGATTAGGAAAACCACCCCACGCCGCAATCAATACGCCACCAGCTGCCGCACCCGCACTAAAGGTCATCTCACTCGCAGTAAGTCTCCACATTTCGGCCCCGAAAGAACGAGTTACCATTAAAGGCGTTAAAAAAGCAGCTGGACTTATTAAAATCATGACGATAATCAATAAAAGGATTAGCCTTTTAATAAATACATTTTCTTTTAAATAAGAGAACCCTTCTTTAATTCCTTGTAGATTAGATTTTTGCTTACTCTCTACATTCACATGTCCTTCGACCTGAATAACAAACATAATACTAATTCCAAACATGGCTGTAATAACATCAATAAAAAATGTTGTTTCAATGCTGGCAATAGAAAGAATCGCAGCACTTACTGCTGGAGAAAGAAACATAATTAAAGATGTAATACTGCTATTTATTCCATTTACTTTCATAAGATACTCTTTCGGAACGATTTGCGGAATTAATGCATTCACAGCTGGCGTTTGTACTCCTGTTCCAGCTGAACGAATGAGTAACACAATAAAAAGTAACCAAATACTTTTATATCCTGTTAAAAATAAACTTGCTAAAACTAACGTCGCAATCGCTATAACCCCATCCGATAACATAATCATCTTTTTACGGTCATAACGATCAATCCAAACACCTGCAAACAAAGATATCGCAATTTGTGGTAGAAAACCGCAAACAGTTGAAATAGTCAACATCACTCCTGATGATGTTGTAAGGGTGATATACCATATAATCGCGTATTGCACGAGAGAGGAACCGAACAACGAAATAGTTTGAGCGGTCAAAAATAATATAATTTTCGTTTTCCAATTGTTTTCACTCATATGTTTCACACCCCCTTAACTAATCCTGTCTCTATATCAAAGATGCTATCTGCCCAATCAAGATAAAAACTTGCTTCGTGAGATACGAGTATAATGCTGCCCTTAAACTGAATTAGCGCCTTTTGCAAAGCTTCCTTCGCTTCTGCATCTAAATGATTTGTCGGCTCATCTAAAATTAAGAAGTTACAAGGTGATAGTAATAATCCGCACAGTTTCACCTTCGATTGTTCACCACCACTTAACGTCCGAATTTCTTGCGAAACGTGCGTATCCTTCACACCACACGCAGCTAAATGATGGCGTATTTCCTTCATATTCAGTTTAGGAAACTGTTCTGAAATAATTTGAAGCGGCGTTAAAGAATCATTGCTCCAATTTAAATCTTGCTCATAATATCCAATCTTTATTTGCTCTGAAAAGTGAAACTCTCCAGAAATGCTAGCAATATTTCCAACGATTGTTTTTAATAAAGTAGATTTCCCTACTCCATTGAAACCTGTAATAACAAGTTTTTGCCCACCCATTACTGAAAAATTTAACTTTGGTAAGAGAGCGAAATCGTAACCAACTTCAAGGTTATTTACTTCAAGAACTGTCTGAACTGAAATGGGAAGTTCCTGAAAATGAATAGACGGTTTATGAGTAAAACTTGGTGGCGCAATTCTTTCCATACGCTCCAATTGTTTTCTACGACCTTGCGCTATTTTTGAATTCACCCCAGCAATATTTCTACGAATATACTCTTCCGTTTTTTCAATTTTCTTTCGCTGTGCATAATATTGGCGAATATAATCTTTTCGCAAATGCTCCTTTTGTCTTACAAAATCTGAGTATTTTCCGTAATACTTCTTAACCGTTCCGAACTCTACATCACATATGCAAGAAGTTACCTTTTCCAGAAAATCAAAATCATGTGATACGACAATAAACGCTCCTTCAAAATTCATTAAATAATTAGCAAGCCACTCCACATGCTCCTTATCGAGAAAATTCGTCGGTTCATCTAGTAATAAAATAGTAGGCTCTTCTAATAAAAGCTTTGCTAAAATTACCTTTGCACGCTGCCCTCCGCTTAATTCACCAATAACACGATCCATCCCAATCGCATCAATACCTAAACCGGCTGCCACCTTATTTATTACGCTGTCTACTGAATAAAAATCACGAGCCTCAAGCTGTTCTTGTATTTCAGCTGCTTTCAATAGTTGATTCTCATCTCCAGTCATCGCACTTTCTTCATATAACTTGTTCATTCTCTTTTCCATTTCATACAAATCATAAAAGGCTCTCTTTACATATTGTGAAATGGTATAACCCTCATCAATTTCTGCGTATTGATCAAGATGTCCAATTTGAATATTGGGTTGCCACTTTATGTCTCCCTTATCAGAAATAATTTCTCCCACCAATATTTTCATTAATGTGCTTTTCCCTGCACCATTCTGTCCAACAATTCCCATATGCTCGCCTTTATGCAAATCAAAAGAAGCATTTTCGTATAATACTTTATCAATAAAACTATGTGATAAACTTTCAACTTTAAGTAAACTCATTTTTATTCCTCTTTCCTGAAATTAAAAAAAGCAGAGAGATAGCATCATTCGACACTAGCCCTCTGCTTCGTGGTTTTTCCCATACTACTCCAATTTACAGTAAAAGCTCATCGGAATAATATACACAAAGGGCCATAGACAAAGCATTGTCTATGGCCCCTTAATCTATTTTATACATCAACTGAAAAACCATAACCAAATAAGCATAGATAAACTATACTTTTTTAGAAAAGTTATTCAGTCGATGAATATAGGGATTTATGCCCCTTGATTAAGCTCCGTACAACGCTTCACCGTATACATTTGTGCGGAGCAAAGTTTTCTAATGAGTTTTACAAATTTTATATAAAGCATGTTCTGCACCTTCCTTAATACTTAAAAGGGATTTTAGCATATGGTTTTACGAAGCGTCAACATTACTTCCGAATCTTTCAACTACTTGCTTTCAAAATATTGCTTCTGAAACATACACATTCTTATCGCATTATGATAGTTACCATCAACGAAAAACTCATCGATAAGCTCACCTTCTACCATAAATCCAACTTTTTTATAAACATGGACTGCTTTCTCATTTTCCTTATCCACAACTAAATATATCTTATGCATATTTAATACAGCGAAAGCATAATCCATCGCTAAACGCGTCGCCTCTGCTGCATAACCATATCCTTGATAATTTGGATCAATAATAATTTGGAATTCTGTTCTACGATGAATATAATCGATTTCTACTAACTCAACTAATCCAACCATCTCATTGTCTTTCTCAACGATAAATCGGCGTTCGCTTTGATCATGTATATGTTTATCGTATAAGTCTTGCAGCTCCACAAATGCCTCATACGGCTCTTCAAACCAATACGACATAATATGGGCATTATTATTCAGTTCGTGTACAAACTTTAAATCTTCTCGTTCTAATGGACGTAACTTCAATTCCTGATTCATTCCTATAACCTCCAAGTAAAAGAAACCTCTTCACTTAATTTCTCAATTTTTTTCGATTTCAAACGCCCTAATTTCATTGTAAACTTTCAAGCAACTTGAAGGTCAAGATGTAAAAAAGTAGTGCAAACTTACGTCTGCACTACTACTCTTTTCTCAAATCTCTCATATTCGATATGTATAAAGCAATAACTAAAACAAGAATTGCTCCTGCGTATAATAACGTCTCCATCGGTTCCTCATGAGACACAATAATCAACCGAATTAAAGCCGTAATTCCGATATAAATAAAATAACGTAACGGGAAATGATAATTCGATTTAAAATACTTAATAATTAATGCAATGAACTCGAAGTATAAGAAATAGACGATGATACTTTCAACCAATTTATAAGACGTATACTCTTTTGACGAAAAAATATACTGCACAAACGTGATCGTCTCATTCACTAAGAAAATCGATAACACAATGGATAATATAATTAAAGCTATATTTAATATCCATTGCAAAATACTAGCTATAACATGATCGATATTAAACGACTTCATTTTATCTTTAAACTCCCCTTCGTATGAGTACTTATTTATTATAGCAAAATTACGATTGGAAAGAAGTTAAATCATATATTCGTCCTTTGTTGTTGCCAGTATAGGCCAGATTTAGTGTGTGGAGAATTCTGTTTACAACCATACCTGACGAAACATGGAGAAACTCTTTCAAATTACCGTTCGTACATGTCGTACTAATGAGCAATGCATAATCTCGTATAGCACCCTCATGTGCCACTTTTGAAAAATCTTTACAACTTGTACAACGCCACCCCTTCTTAACTTTAACCATTGGAATAACTAAGCATTTCTCACATTGTACTCCATTTAGCAACTCCTCTTTTTCTATTTTATATTGCTCAAGTATATTTTGTTGAAGTGGAGAATGCTCCGCTATTATTTGATGAATGAGCCTATCTACATTATCTATAACTTTTTTCTTATATTTACTTTCAAACCACTTTATTTTATGAGGTAGATTTGCACTATGAATAATTGTATGAAGAAGATTGTCATCTGAAGATTTTATAATGGTACGAGGCGAGCTAATAACAACGAGGGACTCGATTGGAAGACTAGAAGAAAATCCATGTAAGCTTAACCATTTTTTAAGTTGTATTTCCTGCCTTTTTATTTGTAAAACAGGGTCTGGAAATCCCTCTGAATTTCCTTCTGTTATTCGGATAAGTTGATTAAACTTTGTATCAAATATTAATGTACCTGCTATATTTTTTATCTCAAGAAACAGAAGAAACTTTGTGGAAATGATAATAGTATCAATTTGAAAGTATTGATCATGATTAGATAAGCGAACATCATGTAAAACACTGTACTCTTTCTCAGAAATAAAACTAAGTGGATAATCAATCGCTTGCTCCCCTTTATACCCCGCCATGTGTTTTGCCAAGTTTTCTCCAATTATATTTCGTTTCGGATGATGTACAGGTAACCTTCTAAGAAGCGCTTCTAACTGTCTTATATAAATCGGTATTTTTCTTTCTTTCACAATCACCTCAAACACCCCTTTACAAATATATCAACGATTTTTTCAATATATCTATCACAACTAGCAATATATCAACGATTTTTCCAATATATCTATCATAACTCACAATATATCAACGATTTTTCTAATATATCGATCGGTCGACAATATCCGACACTACCTCACTTCAATCACTCACAGCATATCCTAGAAAAACATCTTCAGCAAAAACTTAAAATCGCATTTCCTCATAAAAAAAACCATAACCCGATCCTCCAGCAAAGTTATGGTTTTTATCCTACAACGCCACTCTACCTATAACTTTGCCGTGAATTCCACAAAATCCATTTGTGCCTATACCAACTTTCACCTTTTTCATAATGAAACTATATACGTTAAAATCGTTTCATAACGCTATTACTTCCGCATACCTACACTTTATATAATAACGGTACAGTACAAACAACGTACTGTACAAATATATGTGGGGGATTAACTATGAACGAAGCGTTACTATTAGTCGACATACAAAATGATTACTTTGAAGGTGGCAATATGGAATTACATCAACCTGAAAAAGCCGCACAAAAAGCGAAAGAAGTTTTGAGAGTATTTCGCGAAAAGCATAAAACAGTTATTCACGTACAACATATTGCGAACAACGAAGGGGCTACTTTCTTCTTACCCGATACAGTAGGTGTTCAAATTTATGATGATGTACAACCGATTGCTAACGAAAGAGTCATTCAAAAACATCACCCTAACAGTTTTTTAAGAACAAATTTATTAGAAACATTAAAGACAGAAAAAATAGATCAACTAGTCATTTGCGGTATGATGACTCATGTATGTATTGATGCAACAGTACGCGCTGCCAGTGACTTCGGATTTCAATGTATTGTAATTGAAGATGCTTGTACAACAAAAGATTTAGAATTTCAAGGAAATCTAATCCCCGCAGTACACGCTCATCAATCGTTCATGAGTGCATTAGAGTTTGGTGATATTTATGCAACAGTCATGTCAGCAAACTGTTTTATAAACAAGAGCAAATAAAAAATTACAGTTCAAAAAAAAAGAAAGGATAAGTATCTTATTCTTTCTTTTTTTCCATTGTCTTAATGACAGTATTTATACGATAATCACCATAATGTAAAACATCTGCAAGAGTCTCTTCTAATTGCTGATGCGAAGATGTGTGAAGAGTCATGACATAGCACCCATCGCCGCTTATACGATACATTTCAGTAATTACGTCCGTTTTTTCAAAAAATTTTTGAATTTGATTATGATAGTGCGGTGCATGCAAAAATAGTGTAACAAAGGTCATAATAGATCCTTCTAGCTTAGCCCTGTTGATATTTATCGTATATTTTTGAATGACACCTGCCTCTTCTAATTTATGAATTCGTTTCCCGACAGCCTGACCAGTCAAATGTACTATCTCCCCAATTTCCTTCCAGTTCATTCTAGCGTTTTCTTGTAGTAATTGTATAATCTTAAAATCTGTTGAATCAAACATGGACATCCCCTTCCTATACGAAACGAATTCTATAAAATCTTCATTTCCCCTACAGTTTAGCTCGAAAATTTTGCAATACAATCGATTGGCTCCATTAGGAATTACATTATTGTTAACGACTTTCCTTCTTCATTACAATGTATTTGTTGGATTACTCGTAGGCACTACAACAAGCTAGCGATTTTTTATAAATATGAACATTTTTTAGGAATTAGTTTATCTTTTTTTAATGTTTTATTTAGAGGCAGTTTATAGTCGGGTATTAACATAAGAAACGTAGCAACTAAGTTCATATATGACGCACTGCTACTATAATCGCAAACCGTACTAAAATAAGGAGACGATAAAACATGAACAAAAAAACAAAAGCACTATCATCCGTACTGCTCGGATTCACATTAGCATTAACAGGGTGTGCTGGTACTAAAGCTGAAGAAAATCATAGTAAACAAAAACAAGAACAAGTTGCTAAAGAAACAAAAAAGGAAAATAAATTAACTAAAGGGCAAAAAATGGCTAATATTCTTAGCAAGACAAATTGGCAAGGTACACGAGTGTATGACAAAGATAAGAATGACTTAACAAAAGAGAATGCAAACTTCATTGGTCTTGCAAAATATGATGCGAAGTCAGGCAGATATGAATTTTTTGATGCTAAAACAGGTGCAAGTCGTGGCGATAAAGGAACTTTCTTTGTCACAAATGATGGGAAGAAGAGAATATTAATTTCAGAATCAATGAAGTATCAAGCTGTCGTTGACATGACAAAACTAAATAAAAATGTATTTACTTATAAACGAATGGGGAAAGACGCTAACGGTAAAGATGTAGAAGTTTTCGTTGAACATGTTCCATATAAAGAAAAAGAACTTTCTTTCACTGATCCGGACAAGCAGCTGAACACGACTACAGGAGATATTGTTAAAAATGTTGATGGAGATAAAATTTTAGGCGGTACCCTTTGGCACGGAACAAAGGTATTAGACGAAGCTGGTAACGATGTAACACAATTTAATTCGAATTTTATAAGTCTAGCAAAATTTGATGACAAATCTAATAAATATGAGTTCTTCAATAGCGAAACAGGTCAAAGCCGCGGTGATTATGGCTACTTCGATGTTGTACATGAAAATAAAATAAGAGCCCATGTTTCAATTGGAAATAATAAATATGGTGCTGCTCTTGAACTTACTGAACTAAATAAGAATAAATTTACGTATAAAAGAACTGGTAAAGACCAAGCTGGTAAGGATATAACTATATTCGTTGAACATGAACCTTATAAAGGGGATATGAAACCACAATTTAGCTTTTAAAAACGTTTAATTAAAGATCCTGTACTGAGTTGCAAGATCTTCCTTAAGACAAAATCATTTATGATTCTCTTGAAAGAAATCGTCTCATATCCCCCCTCAACACTTCAGCTTAATTGTTGAATATAACAACTTTAAAAAGCCTTACTACACATAAATTGTAGTAAGGCTCTGACTATTTAAGATAAACATTAAACGACTTCATTATCTCTATACAAATAAAGTTTAGCAAATAACGTTACTATCTCCTCCAAAGAAAAGAAACCTTATTTCAACTTTCCTATTGATAAGTTAACACGATAGTTCCCGTATTTTAATAGTCGTCCTAGAAAGTTATCTAAGTCTTCGTTGGAAGCAAAATGTGTTTTTAATAAATAACACCCCTCACCACTTATACGGTGTACTTCAGAAATCCCTTCTTCTCCTTGAAAGAAATTCATAAACTCTTGGTGATTAGCTGTTGTTACGAACAAAGTAACAAATGCAGTCACTACTTGTCCTAATTTGATTCGGTTTATTGCAATTGTATACTGTTCAATAATCCCTAAATCCTCTAATCTTCGAATTCGATTTCCTACAGCTTGCCCCGTCATATGTATTTTTTGGCCAAGTTCTTTCCATTGTATTCTTGAGTTTTCTCCTAATAATTTCAGTATCTCAAAATCTGTTTGATCAATGATATAAACCAATCCTTTCACCGTGAAAGTAGAAAGCCCGAAAGTGTTTCGCCAACTTATTCTGCTTATCGATACAATTCACTATACTTAGTTTATCCTCTTACATCACATTATTTATCAGCTATATTTACTTATAACACAGAGGACACAACAAAAAAATACATCTAGATTTAAAGGAGGTTACAAATATGTTATTACAAGAAATTCTATCGTTCAATGAACATTTTGTAGAAAATAAGGAATACGCTCCTCGTGAAGCGACAAAAATGCCTAAAAAACGTATGGTTGTTGTTTCTTGCATGGATGCTCGTTTAATTGAGCTACTTCCAAAAGCTTTAGATATACACGATGGTGATGCAAAAGTTATCAGAAATGCAGGTGGTAAAATTGCTTCTGCTTTCGATAGTGTTATGCAAAGTGTTGTAGCATCAGTATACGATTTAAATGCAGATGAAATCTTCCTTATTGGACACCATAGATGTGGCGCGAGCCAAACGAATCCAAAAGGAACACTTCAAAAAATATTAGATCGCGGAGTAGCTTCATCAGAAATTTTATCAGCAATTGAATATGCTGGTATTGACCTTGAAAAATGGTTATTCGGATTCGATGATGTTTGCGACTCAACGCAAGCTAATGTTGATTTAGTAAGAAATCATCCACTTATCCCAAAAGATGTTCCTGTACATGGTTTAGTTATTGACCCTCACACAGGTAAATTAGATGTAGTGGTTGATGGATATAAAGCGTTAAATAGTAAAACAAAATAATAATTATCACGTATATGAAGGGAAGTTATGAGATATGAAAAAACAAGTATTAGATATGAATAGACAAGAAGCTACGCAAAAAATTTTAGCGGCAAAAATTAAAAAAGGGTTAACTTGGGAAGAAATTGCAAAAGTAAGTGAAAACTCTGAGACTTGGGTTGTAACAGCGTTATTAGGACAAGCTACAATGACACGTCCAGAAGCAGAAAAAATTGGTAAACTATTAGAATTAGATGAAGAAGTAGTTCAAGCATTGACAGTAGTTCCACTTCGCGGCCAAGTGATGGAAATGCCTCCTACGGACCCGATTGCATATCGTTTATATGAAATGATGTTACAATATGCACCAACTATTAGAGAGTTAATCTTAGAAAAAGCGGGCGAAGGTGTAATGAGTGCGATTAACTTCAACCTAGGTGTGGATACACAAGAAGATCCAAAAGGTGGCGATCCTCGTATCGTGATTACACTTAATGGGAAATTCTTACCATTCCGTACATGGTAAATAATTAAAAATCTATCTATATAATTAAAATAATTTTATAGATTTAATAAATCCATCCTTTTTAATCTAACTGTGTAGAAAGGATGGATTTTTACTATGAGATTCTTTTTCGGCAAAGGAGAATAATATGAATAAAAAACACTTTGATACGAGTTTTAGTATTCTACAATGGTTTGTATTTTTATTAGCAAATGCAATTGCGTTACCTATCATTATTGGTGGCATATTCCATTTACCAATAGAGGATGTCTCAACATTAATGCAGCGGACTTTTTTAGTCGTGGGAGTAAGTTCGTTTCTACAAGCGTGGTTTGGGCATCGTTACCCCATTGCGGACGGGCCAGCCGGTTCATGGGTAAGTATATTTGTCATATTGGGACAAGTCGCTATGCATCAGGGACAAAGTGCAAAAGACGTATTGCAACTTTTAGAAGGCGGATTAATTATTGCAGGTATATTACTCTTCTTTCTTGGTATAACAGGGCTTGTTCATCGAATCTTACGCTTATTTACACCCTTGGTTACAGGAACCTTTCTTTTAATATTATCTCTTCAGCTTAGTGGTGTGTTACTAAAAGGAATGATAGGATTACAAGGATCTGCAACCCATCCAGACTATACAACAGCTACTATTGCTCTCTTTGTTTTTGCCCTTATTACTTTCTTATCAATTAAAGGGAAAGGATGGATGAAAAGTTACGCTGTGTTACTTGGAATTTCATGTGGTTGGCTTTTGTATGCAGTATTAGGAAAATCATCTCATATCCCTTCGCATACAACGCTAGTTAAGTTACCAGAGATATTTGCTTGGGGCACACCTAGATTCGATATTGGAATGACTCTAACTGCAACTTTATTTACATTTCTTTTAGTTGCAAATACAATCGCTGCTATTTCGGCTGTAAAACAAGTGGCTCCATTATCTAAAGAAAATGAAAAGCAAACACTGAACCGTGGTGTATGGGTCGGAGGTATATCACATATTATCTCGTCGTTGTTCTCTACAATTGGAATTGTACCATTACCTGCATCAGCAGGATTTATCCAACTAACAGGACAAAGAAAAGTGAAGTCGTTCCTTATAGCAAGTCTTATATTAGCAGGAATTTCTTTTATTCCCTCAATTGTAAACTTTATATCCTTGCTACCAGGACCTATTGCTAATGCTGCACTTTTAGCTACATTTGTCCAAGTAATAGGCATTTCATTTCAATCCATTTTACGTGAAGATTTAAATCAACGCCGATTAACTATATTAGGAATTTCATTATTAATCAGTTTGGGAATATTGTTTCTTCCAGAAAGTGCATTTAGCGGAGTTCCTTCTTCCTTACAATATGTTTTAAGTAATGGCTTACTTGTGGGTACCATGCTTGTCATTCTATTAGAACAATTTTGGAAAGAGTAAAAAGCGCCCTACTTATAGGGCGCTTTTTTTATAACTAATGACTAATACTAGCAGTTGGATATAATGTTGTTCCTCCAATTGAAACTTTTATTTCATTTGTTAATGGAACGTTTTGTTCATTAATAATTGTTCTCCACCATTCCCATGCAAGACCTGTACATTCTCTTGCTACAATTTTTATATTTTTTGAGTTCGGTGGAAGAGGGATAACTGTAGAGTAATGAGCCGTTTTGTCTTTTCCGCTACCATCCCATGTTTTATGTGTTAGTACTTCGTTACCCTTTTGGTCAAATGTGAATTCATCCCAAGATACATCAAATTGAGCAACGTAAGCACCGTAATGATCAAGTGTCATTTTAGCACTTGAATATTCTGTAGTTGTCGTCTCAATATAATCTGTATTGTTATGAACAGCGGCAGTTGCATTATCTTTTAAGAAAGTGCTTGTATATGAAATTGGATATGCTGGATTTTTAAGACTTAATTCAGCATTATCTTTAATGATATTTCGGATTTCATTGAAATCTTTAGTAACAACCTTGTTATGCTCTTTCGCATCTCCGCCTAATACTACAGCAGTAAAGGTACTTTCTTCAAAAATATCTTTATACTGTCCACTCGTTTCGACGCTGTTATTCTTAAGTAAGGCTTTAAAAGCAGCTTGTACATCTTTACTCTTAGATGTTGTTTCTAATTTTACATAAACGGTTCTACCATAAGCTACATTTGAAACCATAACAGGTGGAGCCGAATTACTTACACCTTTACGAGTTAACTCGTCAAAAGTAACACTATTATCAAAAAGATCGGATGGATTGTTAGGTAGTTCAGCACTTACCGTATAAAATATTTGCTTATATGCCGCTACCATCACTTTCTTCTCTCCATTTGCAACCGCATTAAAATCAATGTTTAGACTGTTATCAAGATATTTAGCGTTAACATTAAGAGCACTTGCGATTTGTGATTTACTATAAACCATAGATTCTGTATACTGCATTCTTGCAGGTAACGTATGTGTTGTAGAATACTTTTCATTCCAAGTAGATACTAAATCGTCTACTGCTCCAGCTACATTACCATATGTCGGATTTTGAACAGTGATTGTATTTTCTTTTCTCATGCCAGGTAAGTCTATACTAATATTCAAAGGCTTTCTCTTAGCCACTAATAAACTCGGTTGATTGTCTGCAAAAGCTTTATTTGCAAGTTGTACAGCTCCTGGATACGTGCGATTCACTACAGAATCAATAATTGAAATATCGACCGGTGACGTTGTAAGTGATTTTTTCTCGCGTTCCACTACTACAAATTTACCATTTGAATTGATACTTTCTTTCGGAACAAAACTCTCTACTTTATCACCATTTACAGCTAAAACCTCTTGATTATTATATTTAAGATTTGCTATACCAGTATCAATGCCACTAGCATTTTTAGTTACATCAGTTACATTGCTTGCTTGTGTTTCTGCGAAGGAAATAGATGAATAATTAATAGTGCATAAACTAACTAATAAACATGCAAGGAACTTTCTTCTTTTAGTGTTTTTCTTAATATTCAGAAAAATCACCCCGTTCTTTTTTTAGTAAAATATGATAATGATTGATAAATGATAGCTAATTAATAAACTTACATAAATGCTTTTAAAAGTTCTTGAATTAACGGGATTACGCCACCTACAAATTTTAAAACTGCCATTGCGATTTCCATATTATTTCCTCCTTTTTCTTGCTACGATAATGTGGTTTATCTTTATGCCCTCATTATAGTGACACCTTACACTTTTATCAATACACTCTGATATGCAATATTACATATCAAAAACAAACTGAATTCTTTTAAAAAGTTATACAGAGATATTTTTTTCGTTTGGTACATACTTGAAAAGGTGAAGCATTCTTTTGCATTTTATGAGTAATCACATAAAAAAAGTTGCTGCCTATAAAATATAGACAGCAACTTCAACTAGAGTGTCTTGCATAATCTACGCAAGACATTTTATAACTAATAAACTGCTATTGGCCCATAAGGACCATTAATAATTTCTATTTTTGTTTCAAAAATATCTGTCAAAAGTGTTGGATCCATAACCTCTTCTACTGTTCCAAAAGCAGCAATTTGTCCATCTTTCATAGCACAAATTTTATCAGAGTATTTAGCCGCAAAATTTATGTCATGCATGACAGTCAAAATTGTTCGTCCAAATTCATTAGCTGCACGTCTCAAATGCTCCATCATTTGAACAGAACGAGCAACATCAAGGTTGTTCAAAGGTTCGTCCAAAAGTACATATTCCGTCTCTTGGCACAATACCATCGCTACATATGCCCTTTGTCTTTGACCACCAGAAAGCTCATCTAAATATCTATTCTCTAAACTAGTTAAATCTAAGAAATCGATATATTTAGAAATGATAACCTCATCTTCTTTAGTCAATCTTCCCTTTGAATAAGGAAAGCGCCCAAATCCAACTAATTGTCTAACAGTAAGCCTAGTTACAAAATGATTTTCTTGTCGCAATATAGTCAAAATTTTTGCTAAGTCTTTTGATTTGGATTCAGAAACATCCATATTTGCTACCTGAATTTGACCTTCATCCATATCTAAAAGTCTTCCAATCATCAAAAGTGTCGTAGACTTTCCAGCGCCATTTGGTCCAATTAAAGAAGTAAAGCCTGCTTTTGGTATTTCAATATCCAAAGGTCCTATCTTCACCTTATCAGTATAGAACTTTTTAACATTATCAATTTTTATCATAAAGCCCTCTTCCTTAAAACTATAGTTAAGAATATGATTCCACCAAATAATTCAATAATAACTGAAACTACACCTTGAGCATGGAATACATGATACATTAAAAAGTATGCACTCGTCATTATTAAAAATCCTATAGCAAAAGCCATCGGAAAAATGTATCTATGATCATAAGTTGACGCTGCCTGATAACTCAAAGTTGCTACTAAAAAGCCGTAGAAAGTAAGTGGTCCAATTAGAGCTGTTGAAATGGACATCAAAATAGCTACTAATACAAGCGTATAAATTACACTAGGTTGATATTTAACACCAAAAGAAGTAGCAACATCTTTTCCTAGTGACAAAACATTCAAATTCTTAGAATGAGCCAAAATTAATACTGCTACAATTATGATCATAGGAATTACAATAGGAAAATATGCAGGATCTGCATGATTAACAGAACCAAATAATCTTGCTTGTAAAATATCAAATTCTGAAGGCGCAAGTAGTTTTCTCATGAAAGTTGACACTGAATTTAGCCCGGTACCAATAATAATTCCAACTAAAAGCATAAGTTGTAAATTCCCGTATTTACCGGAAAGTAACCATCCATAAAGTATCAAACTCATGAAGACCATAACAACAACTTGGAATAAAAATGATCCAATTCCATTAAAATTTATTAATGCACTAGCACCAAAGAAGAATATTGTACTCGTTTGAATTGCTGAATAAAGTGATTCGAAACCTAAAAGCGATGGAGTAATAATTTTATTATTCGTAATAGATTGGAAAGCAACTGTCGACAAGCTATGGCAAACTGCAGCGATAATCATTGCAACAATAGCTACTATCCTTCTCTTAACGACTGGGATAAAAGAAGGTGAATCTATCGGAACTGGATTGTTATAAACTAAAAGTCCATATGAAGAAAGGAGACCTAAAGCAATCAATGTAATCAGTAAAATCCAATAACGTCTTGCTTCCTTCTTAGACCGAAAAGCGCTAGCTGATCTACTTTCATTATGAAGGCTAGAATCGATTTCGACATTTTCTTTTTTTCTATATTCTAATGTGATCATCGTAGCCTCCTTGGTTTTCTTTGTCTCAATAAAATAGTAATAAACACGACTGCTCCCACTGTTGCAAGTATTAAAGAAACAGGTAATTCAAAAGGCTGTATAATTGTTCGAGAAATGATGTCACAGGCAGTTATTGACCCCATTCCGATCACACAAACCCAAGGTAAATTACTCCTAAGATCATCACCTCTAAACATTGAAACGATATTTGGCACAATTAATCCTAAGAAAGGTAAGTGTCCAATAACAGCTGCAACAATTCCAACTGCAACAGATATAAGAGCAGTCCCAAAAAGAACAATTCTATTGTAATTAACTCCAAGGCTTGTTGCGACATCTTCTCCTAGTCCAGCTAAAGTCAATCTATTAGCATACATAAAAATAAGAAAAGTAATGATAACAATCAGCCATAAATATTCATATCTTCCTACCTGAACGTTCGCAAATGAACCTACGAACCAAGTTTCAATACTTTGCGTCTTTTGAAAAAGGAGTCCCAAAAAAGTAGACACTGCAGAAATAACTGCTCCAAGCATCAATCCAATAATCGGGACAATTAAAGACGAACGAAGCTTAACTCTTCTTAAAAATAGAAAAAAAATCATAGTTCCTATAAAAGAAAAAATGATTGCACCAGTCATTCTTTGAACTAAAGTTGGGGCAGGAAATAGTAAATACACAAAAAGCAGGCCTAAGCCTGACCATTCAATAGTCCCTGTTGTAGTAGGTTCAACAAAGCGATTCTGTGTAATGAGTTGCATTACGAGCCCTGCCATCGCCATTGCAGCTCCAGTAAGCATTAATGCAACTGTTCTTGGAACACGAGTGATGAAAAACATCTCCATTCCGTCCTCTTGTCCACGTATATCATAAACTCCAGTAAACAGTGATATAATCCCTAAAATTAGAACAACTATAATCGCTATTATAAAAGGTTTTGTCCATAATTTATTGTGATTATAAAACTGGGGTTGAGAAATATTCTCAACCCTAGAAATTATATTTTTTGACACTGCTTCGTACTCCTTTACACTACTTAGCTAAAGTTTTTGAAATATTTCCAAATAACTCTATATAAGTTTGAATTGATTCATTTGTGTAAGTATCTTCTGGTGCATAAATAACCTGGTTTTTAGAAACAGCAGTTGTGTTTTGAAGAGCAGGTGATTTAGAAATAACATCCTTAGCTGGAGCTGAAGTGGCTGCATCAGATGTTGCAGCATCACGATCTAATACGAAAATCCAATCAGGATTTGTTTGTGCAATAGCTTCAACAGAAACGTCGTCACCTTTATGACCTGCAGTAGAATTTGAAACTTCTAATGCTGGAGTCCAACCGAAAATTTCATACATTGGTCCCCAAACACGACCAGAGTGCGGCGCAGCAAAACCGATATTCCCACCAGTAACGATAACACTCATAACTTTATCTTTTCCGTTATAAGCAGATTTTGCGTTTTCAATAGATTTATCAAAATCAGCTACTAATTTTTTAGCTTCTTTATCTTTATCAAAGATTTTCCCTAAAGTAACTGTAGAATCTTTAAGTCCTTTTACTAAGTTTTCGCCAGGCTTAGTAGCCTTCTCAGATACATCAACATTAAGATCAATAACAGCTGCATTTGGTACTAATTTTTTGATTTCTTCGTAATGACCAGCAAATCTTTGACCAACGATTACAAGTTCAGGATTTGCAGCTGCAATAATTTCAAGATTTGGTTCACGGTGATTTCCAATGTTTTGAACTGAATCATCCTTTTTATATGCTGAATCTGCAGGCATGATATCCTTTGGAGCAGCCGCTAATTTAATTCCCCAATCAGATAAAGTTTCAAAAGTTCTGTTATCCAAAGCAACTACATTCTTTGGGTTTACAGGGACTTTAACAGTTCCATGAGCATCAGTGATTTCAACCGTTTTTGTCTTATCACTACCATTATCTTTATTAGCTTTTGACTCTTTAGTATCATTACTTGGATTTGAGCAAGCTACTAACATTAAAGTAAAAATTGCTAGAATACTCACTAATTTTAAAAGCATAGATTTTTTCATATGTATACTCCTTATAGTGTAATTTATTTCGAAAATGATGACATCCATAGATTGAATTAGAAATTAACTTTTATTCAATTGAATCGCTATTGATAATCATTTTCATTTGAACATCCTGTTAATTAGTATAGTCATTAATTCTGTGAAAATCTTGTGAATGGTGTGAATTCATAAAATCAGGCACCAAAAGTAATATGTGAATTCAGGCGTGTTGATTAATCATGATTTCCTCTACAAAACACGCTCATTAATAGCTAATATTTTTATAATCCATTTTTTTACGTCTTTTAATACTTCTAAGAAACTATTTGATTATTAGATTCAATAGAAAAAAGAGTAAAACTGTGAACTGCACCCCAATTGTTAGACACAGTCTAACAATTGGAGGTGCAGTTTTTCTATGGCTAAATTTACAGCTGATGAAAAAATACAAATCGTTCTACGTTATTTGAACGGAAATGAAAGTTATCGAGAAATGGGTAGATCGCTCGGTATAAGTGACACAATCATTTTGAATTGGGTAAACCAATATAAACAGAATGGTCTGGAAGCTTTTCTAAAACGATGTACAAATTACACACAACAATTTAAACTAGACGTACTAAACTTTATGATTGAAAACGGTATGTCCTTATTTGAGACGGCAGCTATCTTTAATATTCCTGCCCCTTCAACGATTTCTGTTTGGAAAAAACAGCTCGAAACACAAGGAATTGATGCCCTTCAATCTAAGAAAAAGGGGCGTCCATCCATGAAAAAAGATTCAAATAAACAATTAAAACAACATTTAGCTGAAGGGTCAGTCGAAGCACTTGAAGCACGCATTAAACAGCTTGAGATGGAAAATGAGTACTTAAAAAAGTTAAATGCCTTAGTTCAAAACAAGGAAAAATCACAAAACAAGACAAAGCGCAAGTAGTCTATGAATTAAGGCATAAATATTCGGTGAAGGCACTCGTGGAGCTAGCTACTATTCCTCGAAGCACGTATTATGATTTAGTAAAGAAAATGAATCGTCCAGATGTAGATGCCGATTTGAAAGCTGAGATTAAAGCGATTTATGAGGAAAATGAAGGTCGTTATGGTTACCGTCGCATTCGTGATGAATTAACGAATCGTGGCCAGAAAGTGAACCACAAGAAGGTTCAGCGCATTATGAAAGAGCTTGGGTTAAAGTGTGTTGTGCGTATGAAGAAATATAAATCCTATAAAGGAAAAGTCGGTAGAATTGCACCTAATATTTTAGAGCGTAATTTTCATACAGATGCACCGAATCAAAAGTGGGTAACAGACATCACAGAGTTTAAATTGTTTGGAGAAAAACTGTATGTATCACCTGTATTAGATTTGTATAATGGTGAAATTATTACCTATACAATTGGTTCTAGACCGACGTATTCGCTTGTTTCAGACATGTTAGAGAAAGCATTGGAACGTTTACCTGAAACGCACCAGCTACTGATGCATTCGGATCAAGGATGGCATTATCAAATGAGACAATACGTCCGTACACTAGAATCAAGAGCTATCGTCCAGAGTATGTCTCGAAAAGGCAACTGTTACGACAACGCAGTAATAGAAAATTTCTTTGGGATTATGAAATCGGAGTTCCTCTACATAAAAGAATTTGAAAATGTAGAGCACTTTAAAATAGAATTAGAAAAATATATAGATTATTATAATACGAAACGGATTAAGGCAAAATTAAAAATGAGCCCGGTACAATACCGGACTCACTTTTATCAAGCTGCCTAATCAAATAACCGTGTCTAACTTTTAGGGGTCACTTCACTGAATGAAACAGTTTTACTCTTTTTTCTATTACCTTATTTTATCATTCAATCATTGAATAACCTCTACCATGTATCGTTTGAATATATCTTTCTTTCTTATCGCACTTTAACTTTTTTCTTACATACCCAATATATAAATCTACTACATTTGGATTTACTACTACGTTATATCCCCAAACCTGATTCAAAAGCATTTCACGGCTCAATATTGTATTTTTATTCTTGATTAAAAATACAAGTAAATCGTACTCGCGCTTAGTAAGCGAGAGATTTTCGCCACCTTTTTTCACAATATTGCTAGATGCATCAACAAAGAGATCTTTAAACTGAAAAAAATTCGTCTCATTTTGCTGGTTACAATCACTTCTCCTTAAAATAGCTTGAACCCTTGCTACTAATTCTTCTTTCACAAATGGTTTTCTTATATAATCATCTGCACCTGCTTGTAGCCCTGCCACGCAATCCTCGCTAGAAATATTGTCGGTCACAATAATGATCGGTGTCGTTTTAACAAGTCGTATTTGTCTGCAAATTTCCGGTCCCGATATACTTAATGAATCCCAATCCAATACGATAATATCCCAATCTTGTTCATATATTATATTTAAACCTTCGTTTTCATTGTGAAGTTTTAAAATGAAATAGCCTTCTTGCGTTAGACCGCTTACGATTTTCTTCGCTAAAGACCTTTCATTCTTAATTACTAACACCTGCCTCACCGATGGTTCACCTCTACTTCAATATAACTTATTTAGATAAAAAATTATCCCGAAAAAACAATTTAAGATTTATAAATTTAAGATTCCTAAATAATCCATTAAAACAGCTTATTAGGAGAACTCTATATAATCTTACAATAGGTATGGTTAAAAACACAAAACATATGAAGATTGTAATAAATTAAAATTTTAATACAAACTCACCAGTTGGGCGTTTACTAGCAGCTATAGTACCTCCCTACTTATCATCAATAACCATTTTTTTATTCTCTGTTTCAAGGATACCGTCCCATCAACTTCAGCATTCTATAAAACCACAAACAAAAAAACCATAACCTCGCCAATCTGGCAAAGTTATGGTTCATATCATACAAAATAAAAAAACCACCAAATATGTATTGGTGGAGACGGTGGGAGTCGAACCCACGTCCAAAAATATCGGCACTTAAGCTTCTACGAGTGTAGTCGATATATTAGCATTTCGCGAACTCTTCGGCCTATCGACAGGCTTCCAAGTTGCTAGTCTGATTGTTCTCTTCCTTCGCCCTCAGACGGCGAACTCCGGCGTAGTCCACTTAGTTTGAGTCCCTTACCCTACCACATGGACGATGGAGGGAGGAACCTTTAGTGCAATTAAGCAGCTAAAGAAAGATTGTTTTGTTTGCCAATTATAGGCTTTGACGTTTTAACGAGGCCGATCCCCTCGACTCGCAACCTAAGCTCGAACTATCCCTGTCGAATCCGTAACGTCCCCATGATAAAAATGGAGCATACGAAGAAAATATCGTGATAGCTACTAAGAGCTGTTTTTCAATGTGCAACAACCTTACATAAGTTATTATATCATACGCGCGCCGTTTTACAAATGTAAATATCTGTATTACATCTTTTGGCGATCACGGAACACGCGTGCAATTTCACGTTTCGCTTCTTTCTCTTTTAAATCGTGACGTTTATCATATTGTTTCTTACCTTTTGCTAAACCAAGTGCCATTTTTGCAAATCCATTTTTCAAATAGATTCTAAGTGGAACTAATGCGTAACCTGTTTCTTTTGCAGCGCCCGCTAGCTTATCAATTTCTTTTTTATGAAGAAGTAATTTTCTCGTACGAAGTGGATCATGGTTGAAACGATTCCCTTGTTCGTATGTATTAATGTGCATATTATGAACCCATACTTCACCGTTATGTATACGTGCAAACGCATCTTTCAAGTTCACGCGACCAGCGCGAATCGACTTAATTTCCGTTCCTTGAAGGACAAGCCCTGCCTCGTATGTTTCTTCGATGAAATAATCATGAAATGCTTTTTTATTTTGTGCAATAACCTTACCTGTACCCTTTGGCATATAACGTCCCTCCTCTATTTTTACTATTGTAACAAATGTTAATAAAAAGCGAAAGTGGCTCGCTCAGAATGTGAGGTGGATGGAGCTTCTGACCTTGAGGCGCTCTTTGCCTCTCGGGAAGAAGTGAAGCCGCCAAACATTCTAGCCACTGTAGCTGGATTCCATTAGAAAGCGAAAGTGGCTCGCTCTCAAGCCACTAATAAAAAAAGAAAAAGCCTCGCTTTTCATCAAAGCGAAGCCATCCTTTTCTTACTTACGCTTTTTCTTTTTCTTCTTGAATCCTGGTACGTTTTCGAAGAATCCTTTTTTCTTCTTGCCATTACCATCTTTTTTCCCTGGCTGACTAGCAGACGTGGATGCTGTTGCTGATGCGGATCCTCTTCCTGTGCTTTTACCTTTGCCACCACGGTCAAACTTTCTACCTGTGCCACGTTCACCGCCGCGCTCATTACTGCGCTCGCTACGTCCACCGCGTTTCTTTCTGCCTGTTCTTGGCTGCTCGATAACGACTGGACGATCTTTGAACTTACGACGAGGTGTACCTTTCATGCCAACGATTTCAAAGTCGATTGCACGCTCGTCTTTATTTACGTTAATAACACGAATTGTAATTTCGTCACCGATGCGGAATACGTTTCCTGTACGCTCTCCGATCATAGCGAAATGCTGCTCGTCATAACGGTAGTAATCATCCGTTAAGTAGCTAACGTGTACAAGACCTTCAATTGTATTTGGAAGCTCTACGAATAAACCGAAGTTTGTTACAGAGCTAATCATACCGTCATACTCTTCACCGATCTTATCAACCATATACTCTGCTTTTTTCATCTCATCTGTTTCACGCTCTGCTTCAACAGCACGGCGTTCCATATTAGAAGAGTGCTCTGCAATCTCAGGTAATTTTTCACGCCATTTTGCTTGCGTTTCATTGTCGACTTTACCATTAATAATGTATTCACGAATTAATCTATGAACGATTGTATCTGGGTAACGACGAATTGGTGATGTGAAATGTGTGTAGAACTCAGTTGATAAACCGAAATGCCCTAAACTATCCGCATCGTAACGAGCTTGCTTCATAGAACGAAGCATAACCGTTGAAATAACTACTTCTTCAGGCTGTCCTTGAACCATTTCAAGAATTTGTTGCAGCGCACGAGGGTGTACTTCATTCGCACGTCCTTTTACCGCATATCCGAAGTTCGTTACAAACTCGAAGAAACGCTCAAGCTTATCTTCTTTCGGATCTTCATGGACACGGTACATAAACGGTACGTTCATCCAGTGGAAGTGCTCTGCTACTGTTTCATTCGCAACAAGCATAAATTCTTCAATTAACTTCTCTGATACAGAACGATCGCGCATAACAACATCAGTCGGTTTTCCTTCTTCATCTACTAATACTTTCGCTTCTTTAAAGTCAAAGTCAATTGCACCACGGCGCATACGTTTTTCACGTAGAATTTGTGCCAATTGACCCATCTCTTTAAACATCGGTACTAATGGCTCATAACGCTTAATTAACTCTTCGTCCTCATCTTCTAAAATGCTTCTTACGTCAGCATACGTCATACGCTCTGTCGTTTTAATCACACTTTGGAAAATCTCGTGTTTAACAACATCACCTAAGTTGTTGATTTCCATTTCACAAGATAATGTCAGACGGTCTACTTTCGGATTTAATGAGCAAATACCGTTAGATAGACGATGTGGAATCATCGGAATTACACGGTCAACAAGATACACACTCGTCGCTCTTTCCGCTGCTTCTACATCAATTGGAGAACCTTCTTGAACATAATGACTTACATCCGCAATGTGAACACCAAGCTTGTAGTTACCGTTCTCAAGCTTCGTTACTGTAACAGCATCATCTAAGTCTTTCGCGTCTGCACCATCAATCGTTACAATCATTTGATCACGTAAATCACGACGATCCTTTAAATCTTCTTCTGAAATCGTTTCTGGTACACTGTTTGCATGCTCCATCACTTCTTCAGGGAATGCTAAAGGTAAATGATGTTTATGAATGACAGATAAAATATCTACTCCTGGATCATTTTTATGACCTAGAATTTGAATAACTTCACCTTCTGCGCTTAAACGGTTTTCTGGATAGCTCGTAATTTTCACAACTACTTTATGACCTTCTACAGCACCCATTGATGCACTTTTCAAGATAAAGATATCACTCGTCCAGCGCTTATTGTCAGGTATAACAAATCCAAAGTTTTTCGATTCTGTATATGTACCAACAAGTTCTTTCGTTCCACGCTCTAAAATGCGTACAATTGAACCTTCTTGACGTGAACCGCTCGATTGAGAACTAAGGCGTGCTAATACTGTATCGCCATGAAGTGCACCGTTTAATTCTGTAGGAGGGATGAAAAGATCATCGTCTCCAGTTTTCTTCTCTTCTGGCACAACGAAAGCAAAGCCACGTGCATGTCCAATTAACTTACCTCGTACTAAATTCATCTTTTCAGGAAGACCGTATCGATTACTACGTGTACGAATAACAAGTCCCTTCTCTTCCATCATTACAAGTGCTTTTACAAAATCTTTAAAGCCCTCAGAACCTTCAATTCCAAATGCCTCTTCTAACTCTTGTATCGTTAGCGGTTTATACGCTTCTTCTCTCATAAATAATAACAACTTATCAATATGTTCTTGTGTGATTTCTTCCAAGCAAAAATACCTCCTTTAAAACCTTATATTATTTAGTGTATCCGAAAGATAGGGGATGTATAAAGCGAAACTTCAATACTCCCCTTATGATTTTTACAGTTTTCACAAAAAATTCCTTATGAAAAAAAGAGGCAACTAGATCTTACCAATCTAGTTGCTCCAAGAAGTTATATACATCCTCATGTAGCTCATCACGTTGTTTATCAAGTGTAATGACATGCGTAGAGTCTTCATACCATTTAATGTCTTTTAACGTAGATTCTACACCGTTATAAATAATGTTAGCACTATCTGTATTAATCATTTCGTCATGACGTGCTTGTACAACAAATGTTGGTGCATAAATCATATCCACATTGTTACGTACGTCAGCAATTAATTGTTGTAATGCTTTTAATGTATTCATCGGTGTCTTTTGGAATTCCAACATTTCTTGTTCGATTTGCTCTGGTGACTTTTGCTCACGCTTTTTATATTCGCGGGCATATGCCAATATACCTTGGTACATCGTTTCTTCGCTCTTAATATACATCGGTGCACACATTGGTACTACACCTAAAACCGGTACTGTATAACCTAATTTTAAAGAAAATACGCCGCCAAGTGACAATCCAACAACAGCAATTTTCTCAAAACCTTTATCTTTTAAAAGCTGATATGCCTCCGTTACATCTTGCCACCAATCTGTAGGGCCTGTATGAACAAGCTCTTCTGGTGGTACACCGTGCCCTTTATAAATTGGCGCATGACAAGTGTAGCCTTTCTTCTCTAAGAAACGCCCTAACATACGTACATCAGCTGAGTTCCCTGTGAATCCATGTAGTAATAAAACAGCGCGGTCTCCACCCTCAAATGTAAATGGTTTCGGAGATGCTAATTTCATCATGTACTTCTCCTCTTTCTCTTCTGTAATCTAGTCGTATTCTTTCTATATCTAGTGTACCATATTTATATTTCTATAATCTAATTAGAAACATCTTTCAAATGGCAAAACAAAAAAGAAGAACCATTAGTACATCTTACTAACGCTTCTTCTTTCAATTCTATAAGTTTAAGTACGTAACAGCAATTGTTAATACAAAGAACAATACAGCTAAAACAATTGTGATACGGTTTAATACTGCTTCAATTCCACGTGCTTTTTGCTTACCAAATAATTGCTCTGCACCGCCTGAAATTGCACCTGAAAGGCCTGAGCTATTACTAGACTGCATAAGTACCATAACAATCATTAAAATTGATACAGTAATAAGTAAAACGGATAATAACGTATGCACTTGGCGTACCTCCTACAAAGATTCAGTTATTGTAACTGTAGCATAAATCCTATAGAAAAGCGAGAGCTATAGAGTCGCTCCCGCTTTTCTTCCATTACATAAACATCATTGCAAATAACGGTCCAAGTAAACATGTCAAAATTGCTGTTAATGTCATTGTTACCGATCCAATAACACCTTCATGTTCGTTATTTTTCATCGCTCTCATAACGCCCATAATATGAGAAGCACATCCAAATCCGATACCTTTACCAACTGAGTTTGTAACACGGCTCCATTTTAATAAGAGAGGTCCTGTAATCGTTCCAGTAATACCTGCGATAACAACGAAAGCTGCTGTTAAGGAAGGTACACCACCAACTTGTTCAGAAACGCTCATCGCAACTGGCATTGTCACCGATTTTGGTAAAGACGATAAGATTAAGCTTTTATCTGTTCCCATAAGTGAAGCAATGGCAAAATCACTAGCGATTGCAACTGTTGTACCTACTAATACCCCGCCGGCAATCGGTACAACATACTTTTGCAGAACATGACGTTGTTTATAAAGAGGAATTGCAAATGCTACAACACCGGGTCCAAGTAGCTTTGCAATCCAGCCACCACCACTTTCCATATAATGTTGATATGGTATATCAAGCACGATAAATAGGAAAGCCATTAATCCTGTTGCTACAAGCATTGGAATGGTGAATGGTGTTGGAAATAATTTATAGATTTTTTTAGATAATTGATATAATAGCACCGTAAAAAGAACCCAACCGATTCCGATTAATATTTGGCTCATCGCGACTCTCTTTCCTTCCTATTCGCAAGATATTGTCCTGTATGTCCTGCGACAATAATAATTAAAAATGTACTCGCTACAACTGTAATGAAAAGAGAAATTCCTTTACTCATAAAAAAAGCACCGTAATTCATTAAGCCAAGCGTTGGCGGAATTAATAAAAACGGCATAATAGCAACGAGTGTTTCTGCTCCTAAATCGAACCATTTCACTGGAAGAACTTTTAGGCTAAGTAAAACAAGTAAGAGGAACATCCCAATCAAACTTCCTGGAATTGGAATATTTAGCATTTCTTGCACCCAAGTTCCAACCATATAAAACACGTAAAGAGCAGCAATTTGGACAAGAATCTTTGTAAATTTCATGTTCATCATCCCTCATGTTTATACGATCTTCTGTTAATATCTTTATCATAGTATAAATTGTAAAAAGCTGCAATTTATCAACTTGACAGCAAAAACAGCCTGTGTTATACGCTTACAACCTTGATATGACTGCATTTCCAAACGAAAATTACGTCAAAAACCTTGACCTAATATAAAAAGTTTTTATTTTCTGAATTTATAAGACTATTATTTCAATAAAATAATCTTTTTATCCTTAAGCTTACATATATATAAAGTGAAACTTTAATCCATGAGGATTCCCACATCCATACTGATTGTTAGCCCTCATCAAGCGGGTTTGTAAGGGATAAACAAGATAGGTGGTGAACATATGCCAAAAAAAGTTCTCATTTTTTGTGATCCTGGGATTGATGATACGATGGCTCTCCTCTTAGCTTTCTTTATTGATGAAATAGAAATTATCGGTATTGTTGCTGATTACGGCAATGTCCCGAAAAAAATAGCCGTACAAAATGCTCATTTTTTTAATAACGAAACAAAGAATAGAAATATCAAGATATTCGGTGGTTCAGAACGTCCTCTTACTGGTGCCCCACCTGCGTTTTTTACGGATGTACATGGGAAACAGGGGCTCGGGCCAATTATTCCAAAGGTAAATGTGACTAACGGAGAAATGGAGAATTTTTTTGAAGTTATTCCTCTTATTGAGCAGTATAAAGATGAATTAATCATTGTAAGTTTAGGAAGACTTACCTCCCTAGCAATTTTATTCATCGTATGTCAACAGTTAATGAAGCAAGTTAAATCTTACTACGTAATGGGCGGTGCCTTTTTACACCCTGGTAATGTTACCCCTATTTCCGAAGCAAACTTTTATGGCGATCCTACTGCTGCTAATATAGTCCTCCAATCTACAGCTAACATGTACATATACCCATTAAACGTCACCCAATATTCCGTCATTACACCCGAGATGGCGGAGTATATTGAAACAAAAGGAAAAGCCCCACTTGTCAAACCTTTATTCGATCATTATTACTACGGATATTATAAAGACGCCCTACCACATTTAAAGGGTAGCCCCTTCCATGACACAATGCCAATACTCGCTTTACTTGATAACTCTATGTTTACCTATCACAAATCACCTATCGTTGTCATGACAGAATCTTATGCGCAGGGGGCAAGCATTGGAGAATTTCGCTCTTTAGGAGAATCTAAGCCATTTATTGATTGGCCGAGTCATCAAATCGCAATTGATTTTGATTATAACCGCTTCTTCAAACATTTCATGTCACTTATGACGGGCGAACAATTTTAGCATAAAAAAAACAGACCGTGATTTCTCACGGTCTGTCGTTATTTTCTACAATTATCGTTTGATGTTATAGAAAGATTTGATACCATCGTAAACAGCGATTTCGCCTAGTTCGTCTTCGATGCGTAATAATTGGTTGTACTTAGCAATACGGTCAGTACGGCTCATAGAACCAGTTTTGATTTGGCCAGCGTTAGTTGCAACTGCGATGTCAGCAATTGTAGCATCTTCAGTTTCACCAGAACGGTGAGATACAACTGCTGTGTAACCAGCACGTTTAGCCATTTCGATAGCTTCGAAAGTCTCAGTTAAAGTACCGATTTGGTTAACTTTAATTAAGATTGAGTTAGAGATACCTTTTTCGATACCTTCAGCAAGTTTTTGAGTGTTAGTTACGAATAAATCGTCACCAACTAATTGTACTTTATCACCGATACGCTCAGTTAATAATTTGTGACCATCCCAGTCGTTTTCGTCTAAACCATCTTCGATAGAGATGATTGGGAAGTCTTTGCAAAGCTCTTCGTAGAAATCAACCATTTCTGCAGAAGTTAAGCCAGTACGGCCTTCGCCTGCAAGGTCATATTTACCAGTTTCTTTGTTGTAGAACTCAGAAGAAGCAACGTCCATTCCTAAGAATACGTTCTCGCCAGCTTTGTAACCAGCTTTTTCGATAGCTTCGATGATTACTTCTAAAGCTTCACGGTTAGAACCAAGGTTTGGAGCGAATCCACCTTCGTCACCTACTGCAGTGTTAAGACCTTTGTCATGTAATACAGCTTTAAGTGCATGGAATACTTCAGCACCCATACGGATTGATTCTTTGAATGTTGGAGCACCAACTGGTAAGATCATGAACTCTTGGAAGTCAACGTTGTTATCAGCGTGAGAACCACCGTTGATGATGTTCATCATTGGAGTTGGTAATTGTTTTGCATTGAATCCACCAAGGTAACGGTATAATGGAAGACCTACGAAGTCAGCTGCTGCGTGAGCTACTGCCATAGATACACCAAGGATAGCGTTAGCGCCTAGTTTACCTTTGTTTGGAGTGCCGTCTAATTCGATCATAGCACGGTCGATACCAGCTTGGTCAGTTACATCGAAACCAGCGATTTCTGGAGCGATAATTTCGTTAACGTTGTTTACTGCGTTAACAACACCTTTACCAAGGTAACGAGATTTGTCACCGTCACGTAATTCTACTGCTTCGTGCTCACCAGTAGATGCACCACTTGGTACGATAGCGCGTCCGAAAGCACCGCTTTCTGTGTAAACTTCTACTTCTACAGTTGGGTTACCACGAGAGTCAAGGACTTCGCGAGCATAAACATCAATAATTGTTGACATAATAAATTCTCTCCTTTTTATATAAGCAAATTATTTAATAATTGTTTTACCTGTCATTTCTTTCGGTTGTTCCACATTTAAAAGTGTAAGCATTGTTGGAGCGATATCTCCTAAAATACCACCTTCACGAAGCTCTACATCATTTTTTGTAACGATGAAAGGAACCGGGTTAGTTGTATGAGCTGTCATCGGCTCGCCATCAGCAGTTAACTCCTGATCGGCATTACCATGGTCAGCAGTAATAAGTGCTACACCATCTTTTGCAAGAATCGCTTCTACAACTTTTCCTAAACATTCGTCAGTTGCTTCTACTGCTTTAATTGTTGGTTCCATCATCCCAGAATGGCCAACCATATCACAGTTTGCAAAGTTAAGAATGATAACATCATGTTTATCATTTTCGATTTCATTTACTAAAGCGTCCGTTACTTCGTAAATGCTCATTTCAGGTTTCAAGTCATACGTTGCAACCTTCGGTGAGTTAATTAAGATACGCTCTTCTCCTGGGAATTCAGCCTCACGACCACCGCTAAAGAAGAATGTAACGTGCGGATACTTTTCGGTTTCCGCGATGCGAAGTTGCTTTAATCCCGCTTGCGCAACAACTTCACCTAAAGTGTTATCAAGGTTCATTGGCTTGAATGCCACGTAACCATTCACAGTTTCACTGAAGTGTGTCATACATACGAATTCTGGAATGTGAGGTACTTTTTCACCACGATCGAACTCACGGAAGTCTTCGTTTGTAAATACACGAGCAATTTGAATTGCACGGTCTGGACGGAAGTTATAGAAGATAACTGCATCATCATCATTGATTGTTGCAACTGGCGTGTTATCTTCGTTAACAATTACAGACGGCAATACGAATTCATCATAGATACCGTTCGCATAAGAGTCTTCTACACACTCTTCTGCTGATTTATAAGTAGGGCCTTCACCATTCACCATGGCACTGTAACATTTTTCTACGCGATCCCAACGCTTGTCACGGTCCATGGAGTAATAACGACCAGAGATAGTCGCGAATTGTCCTACTCCTGTTTCTTTAATTACTTCATTTGCTGCATCGATATAACCTTTTGCTGTTTGTGGTCCAACATCGCGGCCGTCTAAGAATGCATGGATATAAACTTTCTCCACGCCTTCTTTTGCTGCTAAGCGAAGAAGAGCAAACATATGGTTCATGTGACTGTGCACACCACCATCAGAAAGTAAACCGAATAAATGAAGAGCAGTACCTTTTTCTTTTACGCTTTTAATTGCATTTTGGAATGTTTCGTTCTGATCGAACTCACCTTCACGAATTGCAACGTTTACGCGTGTTAAGCTTTGATATACTATGCGGCCAGCACCAATATTTAAGTGACCAACCTCAGAGTTACCCATTTGACCTTCTGGAAGACCTACTTCCTCACCACAAGCTGTAAGCGTTGTATGAGGGAATTTGTTCCAGTAACCATCAAAATTAGGTTTCTTAGCTTGTGCTACAGCATTCCCGTGAGTTTCTTCACGAAGTCCGAAACCGTCAAGGATGATTAAAGCTGTTGGCTTTCTCATTTTACCGCCCCCAGAAGACCTAAGAACGAAGCAGGCTCTAAGCTAGCACCGCCAACTAAAGCGCCGTCGATGTCAGATTGTGCCATATACTCTTTAATGTTTTCTGGTTTTACGCTACCGCCGTATTGAATACGAACAGCTTCTGCAGCTTCTGGAGAAACAGCTTCTGCAACAACTTTACGGATGTGCGCACATACTTCATTTGCATCTGCAGAAGAAGAAGATTTACCTGTACCGATAGCCCAGATAGGCTCATAAGCGATAACAGTTGCTTTAACTTGCTCTTCTGTTAAACCTGCAAGTGCTTTTGTCACTTGACCTGCTACTAGATCAAATGTTTTTCCGCTTTCGCGCTCTTCTAAAGTCTCACCACAACATACGATTGGTGTTAAACCATGTTCAAATGCTGCTAGAGTCTTTTTGTTTACTGATTCGTCTGTTTCAGCAAACATTTCACGACGCTCAGAGTGGCCAAGTACTACGTAGCCTACTTTTAAGTCGCT
Source organism: Bacillus sp. FSL K6-1338 (assembly GCF_038006965.1). Lineage (NCBI taxonomy): Bacteria > Bacillati > Bacillota > Bacilli > Caryophanales > Bacillaceae > Bacillus > Bacillus sp. FSL K6-1338. Next base: position 4,895,535 of record NZ_JBBOWI010000001.1, read on the forward strand.
AAGTGCTACTGGGCTAATTTCGCCAGTGAATGCACCATTTTTTTCGAAGTGCATGTTTTGTGCACCTACTTGTAAATCAGTTCCTTCAGTTGCTGCTACAAGGCGCTCTAAGAATAGAGCTGGAGAGCAAACTACTGCATCAACAGCTGAAGCTGCTGGGATTTGACCTTTAACTTCCTCTACGAAGCTAACTGCTTCAGATAGAGTTTTATTCATTTTCCAGTTACCTGCGATAATTGGTTTACGCATGCTTTGCACCGTCCTTTTTCTTTGGCTGCTACTTATTTGTCGTTAAGACAAACTACACCTGGAAGCTCTTTACCTTCCATGAATTCTAATGACGCACCGCCGCCAGTAGAAATGTGGCTCATTTTATCAGCCATACCGAATTTTTCAACAGCTGCTGCAGAGTCACCACCGCCGATAACAGAGTATGTATCTTCTGCATCTGCTAATGCTTGTCCTACTGCTTTTGTACCTTCTGCGAATGGAGTCATTTCGAATACACCCATTGGTCCATTCCATACAACAAGCTTAGAGTTTTTAATTACATCTGCATAAATTTCACGTGTTTTAGGACCGATGTCTACGCCTTCCCAGTTAGAAGGGATAGAGTCGATACCAACGATTTGAGTTGTTGCAGTTTCAGAGAATTCCTCAGTGATTACAACATCAACTGGCATGTAGAAGTTTACGCCTTTTTCTTTTGCAAGTTGCATAAATTCTTTAGCTAGTTCAATCTTGTCGTCTTCACATAGAGATAGACCAATTTCATGACCTAAAGCTTTAACGAACGTGTAAGCAAGTCCGCCACCGATGATTAAGTTATCTACTTTGTCTAATAGATGACGAATTACACCGATTTTATCTTTTACTTTCGCACCACCAATAATAGCTGTAAATGGACGTTCTGGGTTAGAAAGTGCTTTACCTAATACATCTAACTCTTTTTCCATTAATAGACCAGATACTGCTGGTAGGTAGTCTGCGATACCTGCTGTAGAAGCGTGAGCACGGTGAGCTGCACCGAATGCATCGTTTACGAAGATGTCAGCAAGTGCTGCAAATTCTTTCGCAAGTTCTGCATCGTTCTTTTCTTCGCCCGCATAGAAACGTACGTTTTCAAGAACTAATACGTCGCCTTCGTTCATTGCTGCAACCATTTCTTGTGCAACTGGTCCGAATGCTTCGTCTGCTTTTTTAACATCTTTACCAAGAAGCTCGCCTAAACGTGCTGCTACTGGAGTAAGACGTAATTCTTCTACCGCTTGACCTTTTGGACGGCCTAAGTGGCTTGCTAAAATAACTTTCGCACCTTGCTCTACTAAATATTGAATTGTAGGAAGAGCTGCACGGATACGAGTTTCATCTGTAATTTTGCCTTCTTTCATAGGTACGTTGAAATCAACGCGGCAAAATACACGCTTACCTTTTAAATCTACGTCACGAATTGATTTTTTGTTCATTGGATTTCCCTCCGACTACTAGTTAGGATTGACAAAACCCATTCAAAAGCTTAACACATTTGCTTTTAAAACGAAAGAAGAGAGAGAGGGAACAAACCCTCTCCCTCGTTTTGTCATTGATTGCTTATATAATTAAGAATTAAAGACCTTTAGAAGTCATGTAAGCTGCTAAGTCTACTACGCGGTTAGAGTAACCAGTTTCGTTATCGTACCAAGAAAGTACTTTAACCATGTTACCTTCCATTACCATTGTAGATAATGCATCGATTGTAGAAGAAGCTGTACATCCGTTATAGTCGATAGATACTAATGGCTCTTCGCTGTATCCAAGGATACCTTTTAATTCGCCTTCAGCTGCTGCTTTGAATGCTGCGTTTACATCTTCAACTGTTACTTCTTTGTCAAGTTCAACAACTAAGTCAACAAGAGAAACGTTAGCAGTTGGAACACGTACAGCGCCACCGTTTAATTTACCTTTAAGTTCTGGTAATACTAATGCTACAGCTTTAGCTGCACCAGTAGATGTTGGGATCATGTTTTCAGCTGCTGCACGAGCACGACGTAAATCTTTGTGTGGTAAGTCTAAGATTTGTTGGTCGTTAGTGTAAGAGTGAATTGTTGTCATCATTCCGCGTTTTACGCCGAATTTTTCGTTTAATACTTTAGCGAATGGAGCTAGACAGTTTGTAGTACAAGAAGCGTTAGATACTACGTTGTGGTTAGCTGCATCGTATTGTTCGTGGTTAACACCCATAACTACAGTGATATCTTCGTCAGAAGCTGGAGCTGAGATGATAACTTTCTTAACTGATCCACCTAAGTGTTTTTCAGCGTCTGATTTTTTAGTGAAACGGCCAGTAGATTCTACTACTACTTCTACTCCGTAGTCGCTCCATGGTAATTGAGCTGGGTCACGCTCAGCGATAACTTTAATTTCTTTACCGTTAACAACGATGCTGTTTTCGTTAGCAGATACTTCTGCATTTAAAGTTCCGTGAACTGTGTCATATTTTAAAAGGTGAGCTAATGTTTTAGCATCTGTTAAGTCGTTGATTGCTACTACTTCTACCTCAGAGTTGTTAAGAGCTGCGCGGAATACGTTACGTCCGATACGTCCAAATCCATTAATACCAATTTTAGTCATTTGAATTTCCTCCTTGGGGGATTATATTAAAGGGTAAAACCCTTTGTTAACTGTTTTGCTGCACCTTCATCTGTAATTAGAATTGAAGTGTGCCCTTGTTTAATTACAGCCTGTATTGCTTTTGCCTTTGAAGAACCTCCAGCGACTGCAACAACGTGAGATACATTTTGTAAATCCTCTAATTGCATACCAACTGTTCTTACTTTATGAACAACATTTCCTTCTTCATTAAAGTAGTAACCGAAAGCTTCACCAACTGCTTCGCTTGCTTGAATCTTTAACCAATCTGCTTCCGAAGTACTTCTGCGACGTGCCATTGTTAACGCATCACCTATTCCATGAATGACGATATTGGAAGATCGAATCAACTCAAGAACTTCTTTCACGGAAGGCTCTGTCACAATAGACGCATATGCTTCGCTACTAACATGGTCTGGAACATACAATAAGCGATAATTACTCATCGTATTTTGCGCCATCTTGGCACAAATGGTATTGGCTTCTAATTCAACACCTTCTCCGATTCCACCACGTGCTGGGACAAATAGCATATGTAAATCTTTACAATCAAGTTGCATCATGTCCGCAGCAGCAGCTAGCGTAGTTCCTCCAGCCACAGCAACGATATTATTCGCTGTCAGACGGTCTTTTATACAAGTCACACAAGCACGGCCCATCTCCAGTTTGACCCAAGGTGATTCATCACTATCACCAGGGACAACGAAAACTTCATCCAAGTCTAATGTTTCCTTAAGTTGCTTTTCTAAAACCTTTAACCCGGAAATTTCTTTCATAAAGTCTTCCAAAGCAAGAACTAAAGCTGTTCCTTCTTCTGTCAAAGTCATTCCAGAAGAAGCGACGTGAACTAAGTTTTGTTCTTTCAAAACTTGAACTTCACTTCGCAATACTCGTTCTGTCATACCGAGGCTTGCTGATAAGTTTCTTCTTCCAATCGGCTGCATGAGCCTAATGTATTGAAGAATTTGCATTCTCGTTTGCATAACAGGTAGCAGATCAGGTAATAATTTTTTTGTGTTCTGAATCCATGAGCGCATATCTTTTCTCCTCACTACATTGGTTCATTTTTCCTTGGTGGTCACTTTACGTCCCGTAGTGACATTTTGTGTCCCACATAGGTTAAAAAAATAATCCCTGCTACGTGTATTATTGTAACAGGAGATAGAAACTTATTCAACTCTTAACTGCATTCTTTATATAGTTTATTATGACACCTTTGTGAATGTTACCATATTCTACTTGTTTTCCGTCTATTTCTACAACCGGAATCATTAAATGATATTTTTCTAAAAGGTCATTATCTTCATATATATCTATTTCCTCGATTTGAAAAGAATATTCACATTGTACTTCCTGCAAAACTTGTTTCGCCTGCACGCAAAGACCACAATTCTTTTTTGTATACAGCACAACTTTCATCTTCTTCACCTATCCGATTGTTTTTCGCAATGACGAAGCTGGGATATGCATTTGTTCTCTATACTTCGCCACCGTTCTTCGAGAAATAACAATTTCATGCTCTTCTTCTAATAATTTTGAAATCTTTTGATCTGAGAGTGGCTTTTTCTTATTCTCTGCTTCCACAAGCGTTTGAATAAACTGTTTCACTCGCTTCGTTGAAACTGCCTCATCCTCTGTCGTCGAAACTGCATTACTAAAGAACGATTTCATCTCAAATAAACCGTGTGGCGTTTGCACATACTTATTTCTTGTTGCACGACTAATCGTAGACTCATGCACACTTAGCTCTTCCGCCACCTCTTTTAAAGCGAGCGGCTTCAAATACGCTGGACCTTCCCAAAAGAAATCACGTTGTTTTTCCATAATAATCGTCATCACTTGCAGAAGTGTTTGTTTTCTCTGTTTCAAACTGCGCATAATCCATTGCACATGCTGATACTTTTCTGAAACGTAAGATGCTACTTCACTTTCACTATTATTAAGAAGCGCACTGTACTCAGAGTGAATTTCAATTCTCGGCATATTTCTCTCATTCATCTGTAAAACGAGGCGATCGCCTTCTTTTTTCACTGCCATGTCAGGCACAATATACAGTGGTTTATCCGAAGAATACGCAAGGCCCGGTTTCGGCTGCAATGATGTAATACAGTTCACCGCCGATTGTAATTCTTCATTACTACACTTCAGCACATGAACGAGCTTTCGCCAATCCTTCTTCACGAAATAAGCAAAGTGCTCCTCTACAATATCTTCCGCTAATCCATCCCTTCTTTGTAAGCGCTTCAATTGTAAGGTTAAACATTCCTGAATATTACGCGCCCCTACCCCTGCTGGCTCCAGTGATTGGACAAGCTCTACAGAGCGGTCAACTACATGAATATGCGCAGAAAGGAGCTCTGCTAACTCTTCATTCGTTTCTTGTAAATACCCGTTTCCATCCATGTTCATAATAATGAAAGAAGCCACTTTCCGCTCTTCTTCATCTATTTTATAATACTGTATTTGATTTAATAAATGTTGCTGAATCGTTGTAGAATCCACACTGTAGATTTCCATCTGATTCTCGACTTGTTTGCTGGTACTTTTACTGTTGTTAGAGCTCTTTTTCTTCTCCCTCTCAAAACCACCTAACTCAATAAGGGGATTCTCTAACGATTGCTCATACAAAAACTCCGATAATTCTTGTACATTATACTGAAGCATTGTAATCGCTTGCCTTAACTCTTGTGTCATTGCCAAACGTAAGCTTTGTTCTTGTAAAAGACTTGCCTTCAAACTAATCTCCCCCTTGTTTCTATTGTACAATAAGTTTGGTAAAAGGAGAATCCTCACGCAGACGCCCATTCCAAAATATTATTAATTTATATGTATTAATGATATTTACAACTTACAACCGAAATTTGAATAATATTGAAAGAAAATAATAAGTTATAAAAATTATTATCAAGTACTAATAGTAAATCTTATTATCAGATATAACAAGAGGGAAATAAAAAAAGTCCTAACCTACAAAACGTAAGTTAGGACTTTTTGACGCGCCCAGAGGGATTCGAACCCCCGGCAGACGTGGTACCGGAAACCACCGCTCTATCCGACTGAGCTACGGGCGCATGATTATAGAAAACACTTCATTTTCTTCTCATAATAATAGCAATAAAATCCATCTAAATCAATAAAAATATCCCCGTAATACCTTATACATCTTAGCTAAAAGCATATAAAATCTATTCCACCCCTAAATTTTCCAATCATAAATTCTCCCCAACTCACAAATTATAACCTATGAATTGATATTCCAAAGGGGGCTTCATTCAATGACTGTAATTACGAAACTAAAGCAAACTGTTTCTGGATTAAAAAGTGCACAAGCTAGCTTAGAGGGATTCGCTCTTGATACGGATAACCAACAAGCTAAGCAACTTTTTCAAACAGCTGCGCAGCAAACACAAACGATTATCGATTCTTTAAACCCACGTGTTGAAGAAGTCCAACAGGAAGAACCACAATACTCACAGCAATAACGAACCAATCTTGCTGTGAAATAGAAAAAGGATGATATGCAGTCATCCTTTTTCTATCACATTACATATTGCAATAGAAATGGAATGATAATTATGCGAAAACTCGGCCTCATAACCGCATTATTTGCACTTCTATTTAGCTCTTTTACCGGATGTGATAATAGTCCTTTAGATAAAAAAGTGAAAGAAGAAGCAAAACAAACGGAGAAAGAAAAAGGTCCAAAGTTAACAAAGACGAGTACGGAATCCTTTAATCAATCTATATCACAAGGAGCGAAGAAAAGAGCTCTCGCTATGGATGAAATTATAAAAAGCACAGCAGTGAATTCAAATTTAGATCTCTACATAGCAGTTACACCTGAGCATCACGAAAGGTTTGGATTAAAACCGCTTCGTAAAAAGCTTCAAAAGCAGCTAAGTGATGAGCACCCTACTTTCGATGTTCGTGTAAGTACAGATAAAAAAATCTTTATGTTACTCGAAAAGCTCGAAAGAAAGATTAAGGAAAAAAAAGTATCTAAAGATGAGATTAATAAGCAATTAAAACTCATTGGTAAAAAAATGGAGTCTAACACTTAACGCTTTTTAAAAGAAAAGGAAGGATTGCAATGTCTAGTAAAGATAAAAACTTAACCCCTGTACAACAGGAGTATAAAAAATTCGAACAAGAACGCGAACCGAAACGACCTGTCTTAAAAAATTGTATAAAAGCCTTTTTCGTTGGTGGTTTTATTTGCTTCATCGGACAACTCATTTCTACTTTTTACATCACATATTTTGATTTCACTGAACGTTCGGCAGGAAATCCAACCGTCGCAACTCTTATTTTCATTTCTATGTTACTAACTGGATTTGGTATATACGATCGTTTTGGGCAGTTTGCTGGTGCTGGTACAGCTGTACCTGTTACTGGATTTGGAAACTCCGTTATTGCAGCTTGTATCGAACACCGAACGGAAGGATTTGTTCTTGGTGTTGGCGGTAACATGTTTAAATTAGCTGGCTCTGTTATTTTATTTGGTGTATTTTCGGCTTTTGTCATCGCACTTATTAAAACGATTCTCGTTCAATGGGGAGGGCTATAAATGTTACAAGGACACCGAACGTGGGTATTTGAAAACAAACCCGTTATTATTTCAACAGGAGTCGTTGGTGGACCTTTTGAGGCAAAAGGGAAAATCCCAGAAGACTTCGATATCCTTCATGAAGATTTATGGCTCGGACAAGATTCCTATGAAAAAGCACATAAAATTTTATTCGAAGAAGCTTGTAGCCGGGCTACTGAAAAAGCAGAACTTCGTAAAGACGATATTCAATTCGTACTCGCAGGAGATTTAATTAATCAAATTACCCCTACAAGCTTTGCTTGCCGCACACTGGGCACTCCTTATCTCGGATTATTCGGGGCTTGTTCTACTTCCATGGAAGGTTTAGCACTTGGGGCAAGTATCGTAAACGCAAAGGGCGCAAAATATTTATTAACTGGTGCCTCAAGTCATAACACCGCTGTAGAAAAACAGTTCCGCTATCCTACCGAATACGGTGGACAAAAGCCGCCTACTGCACAGTGGACAGTAACCGGAGCAGGAGCCGCTATTTTAAGCGATACTGGGCACGGCCCTAGGGTAACATCTGCCACAATCGGACGAGTCGTTGATATGGGATTAACGGATCCGTTTAATATGGGAGGTGCAATGGCTCCAGCTGCCGTCGACACAATTGAAGCTCACTTACGCGAACGTCAAATTGATGCCTCTTACTACGATTTAATTGTAACAGGCGATCTCGGACATGTAGGACGCGAAATTGCTTATGACTTACTACATAAACACGGAACAAAAGTAATGAGCGAACAGTTTCAAGATTGCGGACTCCTCATTTATAGAGAAGGACAGCCTGTCATAGCCGGTGCTAGTGGACCAGGATGTTCCGCAACCGTCGTATACGGTCATTTATTAAATCGAATGAAAAGAGGAGAGTTCAAAAAAATACTTGTCGTTGCGACAGGTGCTTTACTATCTCCACTTACATTCCAACAAGAAGAAACGATTCCGTGTATCGCTCACGCCGTTTCAATTGAATTTGGAGGTGCAACGCAATGATTTTTTTCTGGGCTTTTGTCATTGGTGGACTTATTTGTGTAATTGGACAACTTATGTTTGATGTTGTAAAACTAACACCCGCTCACACAATGGCAACACTCGTCGTTGCTGGAGCTATATTAGATGGATTCAATTTGTATGAACCATTAATTGATTTCGCTGGAGCCGGGGCAACTGTACCTATTACAAGCTTCGGAAATGCACTCGTTCACGGTGCAATGGAAGAAGCTGCAAAACATGGTATCGTTGGCGTTATTACCGGCATGTTTAAAGTAACGAGCGCCGGCGTATCTGCAGCTATTATTTTCGGCTTCATTGGCGCATTGCTATTCAAACCGAAAGGATAAGGGGGTGTTTGTATGACTGTTATTGCTAGCGTAAAAACTTGCCTTGCTAGTGTAAGGGGCGCTCAAGCAAGTTTAAGCTCTCTTTCGCTAAATTCCACAGATGACGAAGCAAAACGCGTATTTCATGAATGTATGTTAGAAATGGACAGTGTCATCACTGATTTAAAGGATAGAGTTTCAGTATTAGAACGTGAAGAACCTCAATATAAAGGGTTTTAAGTAGACTGGAGGAAATGACTATGTCTCACCTGCCGGAATGGACACTTGTCATTATTCGCTCTGTATTCATATTAATCATTTTATTCACTATTACAAAGTGCTTAGGAAAAAGGCAAATCTCTCAGCTTTCCTTTTTTGAATACATAGCAGGAATGACAATCGGTGATATCGCCGCTCAAATATCTACAGGGCTTGACCAAAAGTTTTTCCATGGTGTCTTTGCTATACTTATTTTCGCCTCCGTACCTTTTTTCGTTGGAATTCTTTCCTTGAAAAACAAAACTGCTAGAGATTTCTTTGAAGGAAAATCTACAGTGTTAATAAAAGATGGAAAAGTACTTGAGGATAATTTAAAGAAAGAAAAATATACAAGTGATGAGTTACTTGAGCTTCTTAGAGGAAATGGTGCATTCAGTATAGCTGAAGTCGAATTTGCTGTCTTAGAACCGAGCGGAGAATTAAATGTATTATTAAAGAAAGATTCTCAGCCCATTACTGCAAAAGACCTTGGATTAAAAGTACCGAATGAAAAAGAACCGCAAACTGTTATTATGGATGGCAATGTCTTAGATGAACCTTTATCCTCTAGTGGACATAACCGCGCTTGGCTACATTCTGAACTAGAAAAGCTCGGTGTTGTTATTGAAAATGTCTTTCTCGGTCAAGTGGATTCATACGGACAACTTACTATCGACATTTACAATGACAAACTCCAAATGCCTTCTCCTCAAAACAAACCTTTATTATTAGCATCTTTAAAAAAATGTCATGCTGATCTTGAACTATTTTCCCTAGAAACAAAGTCGAAATCAGCAAGCGAAATGTATAGTAAAAACGCGAAACAAATCGAAAAGATTTTAAATAGAGTTACCTATCTTTTAAAAGACTAACTATCGAAAGAACGCTTCAGTTAAAAGGCGTTCTTTTCTTTTTTTCTCCACTTTTCATAACGTTTAAATTTATGGAATTCGGTTATGATGTTGAAGATACATAAGCAGGGAATTTCGAAAACATAGCGAATATTTCATGATACAACTACATATTTTTTTGATTTAAAGTGGTTTCGTTTGACCTTTATTGACCATAATTGTATTATAAGACTAAGAAAGCTTTAGAAGGAGGAAATAACAGATGAATTTAATTCCTACAGTAATTGAACAAACAAATCGTGGAGAACGCGCTTACGATATTTACTCTCGACTATTAAAAGACCGCATCATTATGCTTGGTAGTGCAATTGATGACAACGTAGCTAACTCAATCGTTTCCCAGCTTTTATTCTTGGAATCTCAAGATCCAGAAAAAGATATTCACATCTACATCAACAGCCCTGGTGGTTCTATCACAGCAGGTATGGCAATCTATGATACAATGCAGTTTATTAAACCACAAGTATCAACAATCTGTATCGGTATGGCAGCATCTATGGGTGCATTCTTACTTGCAGCAGGTGAAAAAGGAAAACGTTATGCACTTCCAAACAGTGAAGTAATGATTCACCAACCACTTGGTGGAGCACAAGGTCAAGCGACTGAAATCGAAATCGCTGCAAAACGTATCCTATTCTTACGTGAAAAACTAAACCAAATTCTTGCTGACCGCACTGGTCAACCACTTGAAGTACTACAACGCGACACAGACCGCGACAACTTCATGACAGCAGAAAAAGCTTTAGAATACGGTTTAATCGATAAGATCTTTACAAATCGTTAATAACTAAAAGCGGAAGCGGCTCGTTCAGAATGGGAGGAGGATGGAGCTTCTGACAAAGAGGTGCTTTTTACCTCGGCGGAAGAAGCGAAGCCACCGACCATTCTAGCCGCTGGAGCTGGATACAACTAAAAGCGGAAGCGCCCTATAATTGGGCGCTTTTTTATTATCATATACCTCCGTCTGTATACCCTATCCAGTATCCCTCTAAATATATCAACGATTTTTCAATTATATCGAACAAAACTCAAATTATATCAACGATTTTTTTAATATATCAACGGTTCGACACAACATATCGATTTACCGACAATCTCCGACAAGGACAAACCAGCTAAATACCCCTCCCCGCTAATCCGCACAAACAACAAAACAAAAAAACTATCGCATATACGCGATAGCTCTTTATTGTACATATGCAGCTAATGCTTCTAAAGCCTCTTCTGCATCTGAACCTTCTGTTGTAATTGTTATCATGCTTCCAGTTCCAATTGCTAAGCTCATAATCCCCATTATGCTCTTTGCATTTACTGTCTTTCCATCTTTCTCGATGAAGATATCTGCATGAAAGCGATTTGCCTCTTGTACAAACAACGCAGCCGGACGTGCTTGTAAACCGTTTTTTAATGAAACCTGAACTCGTTTTTGAACCACAGCTCCATTTCCCCTTTAACCTCTTATTTTTTTGCTACCGTTTCCCCCGCGCGTAATTTCTCTGCAATTTCATCGATTTTACGCAAACGATGATTAATACCCGATTTACTAATTTTCCCCCCGGATACCATCTCACCTAACTCTTTCAATGTTACATCTTGATAATCTCTTCGTAGCTGCGCAATTTCTCGTAGTTTATCTGGCAATATATCAAGACCAACCGTCTCATCAATATAGCGGATATTTTCAATTTGCCTTAGCGCTGCACCAATTGTTTTATTTAAATTAGCTGTTTCGCAGTTCACTAAACGATTTACGGAATTACGCATATCACGTACGATTCTAATATCTTCAAATCTTAAAAGCGCATTATGAGCACCAATAATATTTAAAAATTCCGTAATTTTCTCCGCTTCTTTCAAATACGTAATGTACCCTTTTCTTCTTTCCAGCGTCTTACTATTTAAATCAAATCCGTTCATCAGTTCACATATAGCATCATTATGTTCCTTATATAACGAAAAGATCTCTAAATGATAAGATGATGTTTCTGGGTTATTTACTGAACCACCTGCTAAAAATGCACCGCGTAAATACGATCGTTTACAACACTTCTTCTCAATCAATTCTTGTGATATATTTCGAATAAATGAAAAGTCATCTCGCACGATATGAAGATCGGCTAATATTTCGCGAGACTTCTCAACAAGCCTTACGATATATACATTATTTTTCTTCAATCGCATTTTTTTACGAACAAGCAATTCTACCGTTACGTCATATCCCTTTTTCAAAAGCGTATAAATTCTTCTTGCAATTGCCGCATTTTCTGTTTGAATATCAATAGATAGACGACGGTTTGAAAAAGAAAGCGATCCATTCATTCGAAGTAACGCTGATAATTCAGCTTTTTCACAGCATTCCTTCATTTCAAGGTTCGTCAGCTCTTTCTTTGTTTCTGATGCAAATGACACAGTCAACACCTCCTTATACGATTATTATGGAACAAAATTCTTGTCCTATATGAATGAGGAGCGCTACCTCAAACGAGGCAACGCATATTTATAACAATGAATATAAAATCGAAGCTAACTTTAACGTATCATGCCTTACAACACGATCATCATACTTCGCTAATCCACCTTGAATGACATCAATATTATTTTCAGCAAAACGTTCTTCATCCACTACAACTGGTGTAGACATTTCTTCCTCATATAACTTACGTAATTCACAAGGAATATCACGGTTATTTACAATTGCAGTATTAATAAATGGTTGCCCTAAATGATCGTGTAAAGCCTGCACATGATCAAAAGCAGTATATCCCATCGTTTCACCCGCTTGTGTCATAACGTTACATACATACACCTTCTTCGCCTTTGCAGCAAGAACAGCATCCCCAATTTTATTAACAACTAAGTTGGGTAATATACTTGTATACAAACTTCCTGGACCGAAAACGAGTAAATCAGCTCGTTTAATCTCAGCCAAGGTTTCATGCAATGGCTCTACATCTTCTGGAGTTAAAAAGACACGATTAATCTTCTTTCCGTAATAAGGAATCTTTGATTCGCCTGTTACAATTTCTCCATCTTCAAGTTCCGCATGAAGTACCGCACTTTGATTCGCTGCTGGTAATACACGTCCTCTGACATTTAATACTTTACTTGTTTCCGTAATTGCATGGAAAAAGTCTCCTGTAATTGAGGTCATACCTGCCAACAATAGATTTCCTAACGCATGACCTTTCAGTCCGTCCCCTGTTGTGAAACGGTGCTGAAATAAAGCTTCCACCAGTGGCTCTACATCCGATAACGCAACAAGTACGTTACGGATGTCACCTGGAGGTGGAATTTCTAGCTCATCACGTAATCTACCTGAACTGCCACCATCATCAGCGATTGTAACAACTGCTGTAATATCAACAGGATATTGCTTTAATCCTCTTAATAAAACAGAGAGTCCAGTTCCGCCTCCCATGATAACAATTTTAGGCTTTCTCTCTTTTTTCATCCCTTAATGGCCCTTTCTCTTCTCCACATCACGATGAGATACATGAACACTATACTCTGGTTTCAAATGTTTCCCAAGGTATTCTGTAAGCGTAACAGAACGATGCTGTCCACCTGTACATCCAATTGCAATTACAAGTTGACTTTTGCCTTCTCTTTTATAATGAGGCAACATGAAAGTAATCAGATCCGTCAACTTCTCTAAAAACTTATGTGTCTCATTAAATTTCAGTACATACGAAGAAACTTCTTCATCTAGTCCTGTTAATGGCTTCATATGTGGAATGTAATATGGATTTGGTAAAAAACGAACATCAAATACTAAATCTGCATCAATTGGAATACCGTACTTAAATCCAAATGACATAACATTTACACGAAATGCTTGCTCAGTTTCTGTTGAGAACAAGTGAACAATTTTTTCACGTAATTCTTTCGGTTTTAAATCCGATGTATCAAGCACAATATTCGCTCGTGCCTTCATATCTGTTAATAAATCGCGCTCTGCTTCGATTCCCTTTAACGGCAAACCAGTTGGTGCAAGTGGATGCGAACGTCTCGTTTCTTTATAACGAGTTACAAGCGTACTATCTTTCGCATCTAAAAATAAAATATGAGGAATAATCCATGTACGTTCTGATAAATCATCAAGCGCTCCCCATAAATGTTCGAAAAACTCGCGGCCACGTAAATCAATACCAAGTGCCACTTTATTCATTTTCCCTTTTGAATCCGCCATAAGTTCAATAAACTTTGGCAATAACATCGGTGGCAAATTATCTACACAAAAATATCCTAAATCTTCAAAACTTTGTAAAGCTACTGTTTTTCCAGCTCCAGACATCCCTGTAATAATTACCATTTTTATATCATTATTCTCTGTCATCGTATCCTCTCCTTGACGGTTTAACTCGGATCTAATCGATATGAAAGCAACTCAAAATCTGGGGTATATACAAATGTACCGTAGATTATGCCATTTCCTTTAATTAAGTAATCAATAATGTGATAATCTCCTGGCGCCATTGCTAAATCATCAATTTTGTCAAATGTATGCCAACCAATGATGCCTTCTTCGCTCTCTAGTTTGTTTTCTCCTGCAAAATCTGTCGCTAAAAAGGAGAACATCATCCATTCAGAAACAACTTTATCACCTTCTTGGATGACAAAGGTGAAGACCCCCTTTAACGCTGGGTTTTTCAAATAAATACCTGTTTCTTCACGATACTCGCGAACAACGGAATCTCTTACAGTCTCACCACGCTCCATTTTCCCGCCTGGTGCAACCCACCAATTTCGGCGAGGTTTTTGGAGTAAGAGTACTTCATTATCTCTAATTAACACACAGTTTGTCACTCTTTGCATGTTTCTTCACCTCAGCTACTTGCAGTAAAATTCCTCACTGCATACTTCTTTCATTATACTATCAAAAACAGTTTGCTACAACGAAGGAGCCAGTCCTCTTTCGTTAAGCATATGCTACTCAACAATTTTAAAAAAGCTTTCTATAACAAGCAATGTAAATGCTTAGACTTTCAATGAATAGCATAAAAAATCCCCTTAACGATTTTTATCGCCAAGGGGATTAAAGCCTTTATTTCTTACCGAAATAAGTAACAATCGCAAATCCTAAAATAAAGGTAATAATCGAACTTATAATTGAAAATCCGCCAGTCGGAATCCCAGGGAACACAATTACAATCGAACCGATTACAAGTCCAATAATTGCCGCAAATGTCATACTTTTATAACGATCTAATAAAAAACTAATGCCTTTACTACTTACAACAAATCCGACCATAACACCAGCACCGATAACCACGATTAAAGGTAAATTAAGTGTAGTTAAAGCGTTAATTGCTGTTGGATACACACCAATAATTAATAAAATAAACGATCCACTAATCCCAGGAAGCAGCATGGCCATACTAGCCATCCATCCTGCGAAAAATAAACCAATTGCATTTAAAATTGTTAACGTCGTAATTGGATCTGCTGCCTTATCTGGTTTAAAGAAAGCTGTAATCGCAACAAGAATTGCTGCAACTATTAATAAAACAATGTGCTTACCTTTAAACGATGACTTTGCATCAGCTTCTCTCATTAACATCGGTAATATACTAATAATTAAACCGAGGAAGAAAAATTGAGTCGGTTCATAATGATTTGCAAGTAAATATTTAATAACGTGACTTAACGTTAAAAATGCTGCTGCCACACCAGCTGCAAGGGGAATTAAAAATCCTAAATGTTTTTTCCATTCACGACTAAAGAATCCACTAATTGCCGCAAGCAATTGTTCATAAATCCCTAACACAACAGCGATTGTACCGCCGCTCACACCAGGAATTAAATCACTAACGCCCATACAAAATCCACGATATATATTACGCCATTCCATACTGAATAAATTCCTCATTTCTTATAGTGATTTTTTCCGTAAAGTCCAGTATATCAATAAGAAAGCTTATAATCCTAATATTTTTTGACAAAATTTTGACATTTTCAAACAAAAAAAGAAGAAAGCTCCTGTCGGTAGCTTTCTTCTCACAAGGTATATTATCCCTTATTTTTCTGATACAGTTTTTAATTCCTCTAATAATTCTTCTACGTAATGTTGAGCACTTTGTGCTGCAATACTACCGTCACCTGTTGCAGTTACAATTTGACGAAGCATTTTTTCACGAACATCACCAGCTGCAAAAATACCAGGAATTTTCGTTTCCATACGTTCGTTCGTTTCAAGGTAACCATTTTCATTTGTAATACCTAGTTCAACAAATGGTTTTGATAATGGTAACATACCGATGTATACGAATACGCCGTCAGTTTTGACTTCTTTCTCTTCTCCACTGTTTACGTCGACAAGTGTTACACTTCCTACTTTACCACTTGCTTCGTTGATTTCTTTTATAGTATGGTTCCAAATGAAATCTACTTTTTCATTTTGGAAAGCACGGTCTTGTAAAATTTTCTGTGCACGAAGCGTGTCACGACGGTGAACAATCGTTACTTTTGATGCAAAGCGCGTTAAGAATACACCCTCTTCAACAGCAGAATCTCCGCCGCCAATTACGATAAGTTCTTTTTCTTTAAAGAATGCCCCGTCACATACTGCACAATATGATACACCACGGCCGCCAAGTTCTGTTTCACCCGGTACACCAATTTTTTTATACTCTGCACCGCTTGCAACGATAATTGCACGTGCTTTATATTCTTTTTTACCAGCAATAATTGTTTTGTATTCTTTACCATCGATGACTTCTTTCACATCACCGTATGCATATTCAGCACCAAATTTCTTCGCATGCTCAAACATTTTATTTGATAAGTCTGGTCCTAAAATAGACTCATAACCTGGGTAGTTTTCTACATCTTCTGTGTTTGCCATTTGGCCACCTGGAATACCACGCTCAAGCATTAATGTGCTTAAATTTGCACGAGATGTATATACTGCAGCTGTCATACCAGCTGGTCCTGCACCAATAATAACGACATCATAAATTTTTTCTTCTGACACACTATTCACTCCTATCCATTCCTACACAATTAAGTTACCCTCATTATACTGTTAGCATCATTTTTTTCCCAATGATTTGCTTATCTTATGTGTGCGTACGCTTAACAGCTTGCACATACTTTCGGACAGTCGCTACAGATACATTATATACATCTCCAAGCTCCGACTGTGTCATTTTATTTCCTTGTTCGCCGCGTACAATGTATTCAATCGCAGCTGACCAGCCGTACACATTTGTAAATATATCTCCAGATGTATATAAACGTATGAACGTACAAAACCAAAAGTGTAAACACTCTTCAATTAATTCATCATCTTTTTTCGTATAATTGTATAATGCATCCGCGATTCGTACGCACTGCTCAAATTGTTGTAAATCAGCTGGAATACTCTTATGACTATTAAGTAAAAAGAAGTAATTTGCAAGTTGTGATACGATGGGAACACCGTTCTTCGCTTGCGTTATATCAAAGAAGAATCCAACCTTCTCCGGCGTTGACAATTCATTCATTAAATATAAAGCCAGCATTTGTTCTTCTAACGTCGCACTTTGCTGAAATGATTTTCGTAATTCTTCAAATAGCAAACTTTGTCCTTCATCTGCTAAATTCAGCGCATTCCAGGGCTCTTTTCCTTTTTTATCAGGGTGCAATTCCACGACATGTTGCCACATTTTTTCAGCTAGTTGCTGATCTTTCACCATATAAGCAGAATATGCAAACCAATAATAAAAACTAACGTCTCCCTCGTATCCTTGACGCTTTAATAATTTGAACCATTTATATGCATGCTCGAAATAACCAATCGTTGCAAGTGTGGTTCCCAGTTTCAAACGATGTTCAAATGAAATCGGATATACTGAAACTAGCTGTCCCGCTAACGCTTCTACTTGTTTATGCTCTCCAATTGAATATAGAAAAATAAGCGTATTACAAAGCGCATGTATATTACCAGGGTTTTTCTCTAAAATCATTTCTGTTAACTTCAGTGCCTTGTCTACATTACCAGATTGAAAATGTGCAATGGCTAAATTATTATGACCTGACCAAAATTCCGGATAATCTTTCGTAACAATTTCTAATGTAGCAATCGCTTCTTCCAATTGTCCATTACGAATATAACGATTCGCTTCTTCCTGCATAACAATTAAATCATCTTCATCTTCAATCTCTTCCGCACCCATTGCTTCTTCTTCCATAATCTCAAGAAGTTCTAATGTATCTTCTACGAATTCCTTCTCTTTTGCAAATTCTAAATAGCGATCCGCATATTTCTTCGCCTGTTGAAATAACCCCATATATGCATAATTATTTGCAATAAAATAATAGCACTGTTCAAGTTCTGGATTAGATCTAACTAACTTTAAGAAGATTTGATTCGATTCTTGATATTCACCAGCCTCAGATAATACTGATGCTAATTGACATAAAATAAACGGCTCCTTCTCACTTTGTGCCGCTCTTCGAAAATATTTAATTGCATCTTGCAATTTTTGCCCTTTGTAAGCTCTCATCCCTTTTTTATAAAAGAAGTCCGCTAGCTGATTAAAAGAGATAACTTGTCCGTTCTCCTTATATATTCTTTGATTTTTCCCCATATATCCTCCAGTTTTTTGTTTTCTTCGTTCACACATTCTTCTATCTATAAGTATAAACGATTCCGTAAAAAACAAAACAGTATATTCTACTCAATTATTTCCTTTTTATTCATAAAAAAAGAAGAGAAATGTTACATTTTCACCATGAACCTTCTCTTGCGGTCATTTGCTCTTTCGTATAAATAATACGCATTGGATTTCCACCTACGAAAGCTCCGCTCGGTACATCTCTATGAACAAGTGTGCCAGCTGAGACAGTCGCACCATCTCCAATTTTCACACCTGGTAATATTGTTACATTCGCTCCAATCATCACTTCATTTCCAATGATGATTTCCCCAAGTCGATATTCACGAATTAAATATTCATGTGCTAAAAGCGTTGTGTTATAACCAATAATCGAATTCTCTCCCACAGTTATCTTTTCTGGGAACATAATATCCGGCATTACCATAAGTGCAAATGATGTTTTCTTTCCTACTTTCATCCGTAAAAAAGTACGGTACAACCAATTCTTCACAGATAAAAATGGCGTGTAACGCGCAATTTGGATAATAATAAAGTTTTTCATTACCTTCCAAAAAGACACTGTTTTATACACATTCCATAATGAATTTCCTCCTGAAACAGGATAGCGCGTTGTCCGTCGCACTTAGCTCGCTCCTCTACTAACTTACTTGGACCTTTATGAACGGTTCATATTAGACAAAATCGGTAGCAAATCACTCATTTTATCTAGCATAAAGTCCGGCTTGTAAGCTTCTAAATACGCTCTACCTTTCAACGTCCATGAAACCGCAGCTGTTTTCGTCCCCGCATTTTGACCACCGACAATATCATGATGATTATCCCCAACCATCAATGCCTCTTCTGGTTTTGCATCTAATAATTCAAGCGCTTTTTGAAGTGGCTCTGGATGTGGTTTCACATGCTCTACATCATCAATTGTCACGACAACATCAAAAAATTCATCAAGCTTTGACAACTGTAATCCCATCTCAACGGTTTGTCTCGCTTTCGTTGTAACAATACCAACTTTATAACCTTGCTTCTTCAACTCTCGAACTGTTTCATATACAGTTTCATATTCTTCTACTAATTCATCATGATGATCATGGTTAAATTCGCGATAGCTTGTAATCATCTCTTCAACCTTACTTTCATCAATCTTGCTGAAAGTATCATGCAAAGATGGACCGATAAATGGCAACACATCTTCACGCTTATATTGATTTGGATAATATGTATGTAAAGTATGTAAAAAAGAAGAAATAATAAGTTCGTTTGTATTAATTAAAGTTCCATCTAAATCAAATAACACTGTATTTATTCTCATTGCCTTAGTCCTTTCGCTTTCCTGAATATGAAAGAAGCAGCATCTTACAATAAGATGCTACTTTTCTCTAATTTTCCGAATATCTTTTATCAGCTTGCCCCATTTTTCGTCTCACAATAATGAAAATAATAGAAATAACAACAAGTCCAATTGACATTACTTGTGCAATGCGAAGTGGTCCTAGCATTAAACTATCTGTACGTAAGCCTTCTACGAAGAAGCGTCCTACTGAATACCAAATTAAATATGTGAAGAATAATTCCCCGCGGCGTAAATTCACTTTTCTTAATGCAAGTAGTAAAATTACACCTACAAAATTCCATAATGATTCATATAAAAACGTCGGATGATAGTACACACCCTCAATATACATTTGATTAATAATGAAATCTGGTAAATGAAGACCTTCTAAAAACTGTCTCGTTACTTCATCACCATGTGCCTCTTGGTTCATAAAGTTTCCCCATCGGCCAATTGCTTGTCCTAGTAAAATACTTGGCGCAGCAATATCCGCCAACTTCCAGAATGAAACCCCGCGTCGCTTTGCAAAAAGAATTCCGGTAATAACCGCTCCGATTAAACCACCATGAATCGCCAAGCCACCTTGACGAATATTAATAATTTGACTCGGTTTTTGCGCGTAATATTCCCATTCAAAAATAACATAATACATTCTCGCAAATAGAATAGCGATCGGTACTGCAATTAATACAAGGTCAACAAATGTATCTTTTGGAATACCTAGCCTTTCTCCCTCGCGAGTTGCTAGCCAAAGACCTAATAGCACACCTGTACCGATAATAATCCCGTACCAATAAACAGGAAACGGCCCAAGTTGGACAGCTACGCGGTCAAGCTGCGGTACAGAACCTAACAGCATATGTATGACCTCCCTCTCCAATGTTTACTCCTGATTCCCTAACTCAATCGCACTCATTAATCGTTCTGAGAACTGCTGTGCTGCATTGACTCCCATACGCTTTAAACGGAAGTTCATCGCTGCTACTTCAATAATAACAGCCAAGTTTCGACCAGGACGAACCGGAAGTGTAATCTTCGTAAGTTCTGTATCAATAATTTTCATCTTCTCTTCATCAAGACCTAAGCGATCATAATTTTTCTTTTGATCCCAAATTTCAAGATTAATAACAAGTGTAATACGCTTATAATTTCGCACTGCCCCTGCACCGAATAACGTCATAACGTTAATGATACCTAGACCACGAATTTCTAATAAATGCTCAATTAAATCTGGTGAGCTTCCTACTAATGTGTCTTCATCTTCTTGGCGAATTTCTACACTATCATCCGCAACAAGGCGATGGCCACGCTTCACAAGTTCAAGAGCTGTCTCACTTTTACCAACACCACTTTGACCTGTAATTAAAACACCAACACCGTAAATATCCACTAATACACCATGAACAGCAGTTGTTGGTGCTAGCTTACCTTCTAAATAATTGGTTAAACGACTTGATAATCTCGTTGTCGTTTGAGAAGAACGTAATAAAGGCATGCCTGATTCACGTGATGCTTGTAATAACTCATCTGGTACATCTTGATTACGAGTTATAATAATACATGGCGTCTCCTCGGTACAAAGCGCTTTCATTCTCTCTTGTTTTTGTTCTGTCGTTAACGTATCAAAGAACGTAAGCTCCGTTTTTCCAAGAAGCTGCACGCGATCAGCTGGATAATATGTAAAGAATCCTGCCATTTCAATTCCAGGTCGTGATAAATCACTTGTATCAATCGGACGATGAATTCCTTCCTCACCACTTATTAACTCCAATTGAAATTGTTCAATTAAATCTTTTGTCCTTACTTTTGGCATATGTATAAACCTCCACTCCGCTGCGGGTTCAGTCTCGTTTGATGTAAAATTCCATTCTACCGGATATTGTACCATTTTTTTCTGGAAACAAGAAATACGGTTTCTGATAAATAGAAAAAAACATTTCATACGAATAATGAAATGTTTTTCTTTTTGTCATTTTCTCTTTTTTTCATATAGAGGTTCCACAATTGCCTTTTCAATAATCATATTAAAAATTGAAATACAAATTGCCGCAACAATCGCTACACCAAATCCTGATATATTAAAAGCATCTCCTAATAATGAATCTGCTATTTTTAACGTAATCGCATTAATAACAATTAAGAAGAAGCCGAAAGTTACAACAGTAATTGGTAGCGTAATTAAAATTAAAAACGGCTTTACGAACACATTTAAAACAGCCAAAATAATACTCGCAATAATTGCAGTTTGTATATTTGCTACGTAAAACGCGTCTGGTGCAATCCCTTTTAAAAGTCCCGATACAGCGATTAACACAACGCTATTTACAAGAAGTGATACAATCCATCTCATTTTCTTACACATCCTTTTAACATATATATTTCATCATACGCTAATAGACAATAAACGCAAGTATCATACAAATACTTATACCAACTTATTCTACTCTTCACGCTTGTATACCTACCAACATTTCTTTGTGAAATAGGGACCACACCATCTATGTTCATGAGTTTTTACAAAAGTCCAGGTGAAATCTTTATCTACAATATAGATATCACCTTTATACGCATCATCTGTCTCACACAATGTATCATCCATATGTAATAAACTCGCATCCTTTATTAATAGTACCTCATCACAGTGTTGGTAGAAAATGTAGCACTCCTTTTTCACTTCATTATGAAACGCGCTCTCTGCTTCTATTCCTTCTAAGCACTTCTTTTTCTCATAACTAAATATGTGCCAAAGATATCCACATACATACTTATCTCCGTAAAAAAAAATGTCTTCTTTTTCTTCATCACTTAAATGGTTTGCAAAGTTATTCTCCCAGCGCTTCCGAAAATATACACCCCACTTTTGGAACTTTCTTACCTTCATATTCTTCTTTCGCAACACATCTAAAAACTCCATCATCTCCCCCTATACAATAAAAACCGAGTGTCATTTCCACCCGGTTTTATTCATACACTTATTGCGATAACTCTACTTCTTTTATTTTCTCTTTCATTCTTGCTTTATCACGATTTAAAATCTCTTTTAAATACTTACCAGTATACGAGCGCTCTTCTTTTACTACTTGCTCTGGCGTGCCAGAAGCAACGATTTGTCCACCTTTATCTCCGCCCTCTGGTCCAAGGTCAACAATATAATCAGCTGTTTTTATCACATCTAAATTATGTTCAATTACAAGTACCGTCTCACCGCTCTCAACAAGGCGTTGCAGCACTTCTAGAAGACGCGCGATATCATGTGCATGCAAACCAGTCGTTGGCTCATCTAAAATGTATAACGTACGACCTGTAGAACGGCGGTGTAATTCAGAAGCTAATTTCACACGCTGCGCTTCCCCACCAGATAAAGTCGTAGCTGGTTGCCCTAATTTCATATAACCAAGCCCAACATCTACAAGCGTTTGAAGTTTACGCTTAATTTTAGGAATATTGGCGAAGAATTCTACTCCATCTTCAATTGTCATCCCTAACACTTCAGAAATATTCTTATCTTTATATTTCACTTCTAACGTTTCACGGTTGTAACGTTTACCGTGACAAACTTCACACGGAACGTATACATCTGGTAAGAAATGCATTTCGATTTTAATAATTCCATCTCCACGGCACGCTTCACAACGGCCACCTTTTACGTTAAAGCTGAAACGTCCTTTTTGATATCCGCGCACTTTAGCTTCGTTCGTTTGTGCAAACACATCACGAATATCATCGAATACACCTGTGTACGTCGCTGGATTAGAACGTGGTGTACGACCAATTGGCGATTGATCAATATCAATTACTTTATCTAAATGTTCAAGACCTTTAATCTCTTTATGAGTACCTGGCTTCGCTTTCGCTTTATATAACTTTTGCGCTAACGATTTATATAGTACTTCATTAATCATCGTACTTTTACCTGATCCAGATACACCTGTTACCGCTACAAACGTACCGAGTGGGAATGACATTTTTGCATTCTTTAAGTTATTCTCTTTTGCGCCGACAATCTCCACTTTACGTCCGTCACCTTTACGTCTTTCAAGTGGAACTGGAATAAACTCTTTACCGCTTAAATATTTTCCTGTTAACGAATTATCATCTTGCATCACTTCAGCTGGTGTCCCTGCCGATACAACTTGCCCACCGTGAATACCTGCACCCGGTCCGATATCAAGTAAATAATCAGCAGCCATCATTGTATCTTCATCATGCTCAACAACGATTAATGTATTACCTAAATCGCGCATTTCTTGCAACGTACGAATAAGACGATCGTTATCGCGCTGATGTAAACCGATAGAAGGCTCATCAAGAATGTAAAGTACGCCAGTAAGACGAGAACCAATTTGCGTCGCTAAACGAATACGCTGCGCCTCACCACCTGATAAAGTTCCTGCGGCACGACTTAACGTTAAATAATCTAAACCGACGTTCACTAAGAACCCAACGCGCTCTTGGATTTCTCTTAAAATTAAATGAGCAATTTTTTGTTGTTTCTCCGTTAGCTCCACATTCGAGAAGAATTCCTGTACTTCTTGAACAGAATACTTCGTTACATCAGCAATCGTTTTATCACCAACGAAAACAGCTAAACTCTCAGGCTTTAAGCGTCCACCTTTACACTTCGGACAAGCTTGCTCTGCCATATACTTTTCCATTTGCTCACGGACATAATCAGAACTCGTTTCACGATAACGACGTTCGATATTTGGAATAACACCTTCAAATAAAATCTCATTTTCCTTTACTTGACCAAATTCATTTACATAACGGAAATAAACTTTCTCTTCACCGCTTCCGTACAACACTTTATCAAATAAATCTTTCGGTATATCTTTCACAGGCACATCCATATCAACGCCGTAATGATTACATACAGATTGTAAAAGCTGTGGGTAATATTGTGAGCTTGTCGGTTCCCATGGAGCAATCGCATGTTCATTTAATGATAAATCCCAGTTCGGAATAACAAGTTCTAAATCTACCTCTAGCTTTGAACCAAGTCCATCACAAGAAGGACATGCTCCGAATGGACTGTTGAATGAGAACATACGCGGCTCTAATTCTCCGATTGAAAAACCACAATGCGGACAAGCATGATGTTCACTAAATAGAAGTTCCTCTTCTCCCATTACATCGATTAACACTCGGCCTCCGCCAAGCTTTAATGCACTTTCAAGTGAATCAGCAAGACGGCTTGCGATTCCTTCTTTTACAACAATACGGTCAATTACAACTTCAATGGAATGCTTCTTATTTTTATCTAACGTAATCTCTTCAGACACATCAAGCATTTCACCATCAACACGTACACGAACATACCCTTGCTTCTTAATATCTTCAAGTACTTTCACATGCGCTCCTTTACGCCCAGACACGATAGGCGCTAACACTTGCAATTTCGTACGCTCAGGATATTCAAGAACACGGTCTACCATCTGCTCGACTGTTTGTGATGTAATTTCAATCCCATGATTCGGACAAATTGGCGTACCAATTCGTGCAAATAATAAACGTAAATAATCATAAATCTCCGTCACTGTTCCGACAGTTGAACGTGGATTACGACTCGTCGTTTTTTGATCGATTGAAATCGCCGGTGACAATCCTTCAATCGTATCTACATCCGGCTTATCCATTTGTCCTAAAAACTGGCGCGCATACGCAGATAACGATTCTACATATCTGCGCTGCCCTTCTGCATAAATCGTATCAAATGCTAATGATGATTTCCCCGAACCAGACAATCCCGTTACAACGACAAGCTGATTTCTCGGAATGGTTACATCAATATTTTTTAAGTTATGTGCTCTAGCACCTTTTACAACGATAAAATCCTTGCTCTTACTCACTCTTTTCACCCTTCCGCTTTTAATTCTAATAGTAAATCTCTTAGTTCAGCTGCACGCTCGAAGTCTAACGCTTTTGCTGCTTCTTTCATCTCTGCTTCCATCTTCGCAATTGTCTTTTCGCGCTCTTTTTTCGTCATTTTCTTAGCAGGAGTTGCTTCGTATGTTTCTGTCTCTTCAGCCGCTGTCGTTGCACGGATTACATCACGAACACCTTTTTGAATCGTTTTCGGCGTGATACCATGCTCTTCATTGTAAGCTTCTTGTATAGTACGACGACGCTGCGTTTCTTCAATTGCAATTCCCATCGATCTCGTTATGCGATCTGCGTACATAATAACGCGGCCGTTTTCATTACGCGCCGCACGACCAATCGTTTGAATTAACGAACGTTCTGAACGCAAGAACCCTTCCTTATCAGCATCTAAAATCGCTACAAGTGATACTTCTGGAATATCTAATCCTTCTCGTAATAAGTTAATACCGACAAGTACATCAAACTTACCAAGGCGAAGGTCACGGATAATTTCAATACGTTCTAACGTTTTAATTTCAGAGTGAAGATAGTTCACTTTAATTCCTACATCTTTTAAGTAATCCGTTAAATCCTCTGACATTTTCTTCGTTAAAGTCGTAATTAGTACACGTTCATTTTTTGCAATACGATCTTGAATTTCTCCTAATAGATCGTCAATTTGACCTTCAATAGGTCGTATATCGATTGGTGGATCTAAAAGCCCTGTTGGACGAATAATTTGTTCTATTACTTCTGGCGACTGCTCTAACTCGTACGGTCCTGGCGTTGCTGAAACGTAAATAACTTGATTCGTTTTCTCCTCAAACTCATCAAACATAAGCGGTCTATTATCTAAAGCCGATGGCAGACGGAATCCATGATCCACAAGCACTTGCTTACGCGCCTGGTCACCGTTATACATCGCTCTTACTTGCGGCACTGATACGTGCGACTCATCCATAACGATTAAGAAATCTTCAGGGAAATAGTCTAATAACGTATACGGCGTTGCACCTGCTGGACGAAGTGTTAAATGACGGGAGTAGTTTTCAATACCTGAACAAAAGCCCATCTCGCGCATCATTTCTAAATCATAACGTGTACGTTGCTCTATACGCTGTGCTTCTAGCAACTTACCGTTATCATTTAACTCCTTTAAACGCTCTTCTAATTCTTTTTCAATATTTTCAATAGCGACCTTCATTTTCTCTTCACGTGTAACGAAGTGAGATGCTGGGAAGATTGCTACATGATCACGTTCTGCTAATACTTCACCTGTTAACGCATTTACTTCACGAATACGATCAATTTCATCGCCGAAAAATTCAATTCGAATACAATGCTCATCAAGTGATGCTGGGAAGATTTCAACTACATCTCCACGCACACGGAATGTACCACGCTTGAAATCAATATCATTACGTCCATACTGTACATCAACAAGTTCACGAAGCAATTGATTACGGTCCTTCTCCATACCAACTCGAAGTGATACAACTAACTCGCGGTATTCTTCAGGAGAACCTAAACCATATATACACGAAACACTCGCAACGATAATTACATCGTCCCGTTCAAATAATGCAGACGTTGCTGAGTGACGCAATTTATCAATTTCATCATTAATCTGCGCGTCCTTTTCAATAAACGTATCTGTTTGTGGTACATACGCTTCTGGCTGATAATAATCGTAATAACTAACAAAATACTCAACTGCATTATTCGGGAAAAAGTCTTTCAACTCACTATATAGCTGTCCTGCTAACGTTTTATTGTGAGCCATAACAAGTGTTGGCTTTTGCACTTCTTTAATGACATTTGAAATCGTAAATGTCTTACCCGTTCCTGTCGCTCCAAGCAACACTTGCTTTTTCTTTCCACTATTAATTCCCTCTACAAGCTTCTCTATAGCTACCGGCTGATCACCTTGCGGGGAATACGCTGATATAATTTCAAATTGATGTTCCAAGTAAAATCCGACCTCCTCATAAAAATCTGTATTATTATTTTACCACGAACGCCCATAAAAAACCTAAAAAAACGAACAGATATTCGGTAAAATTTTCGACAATCTACACATAGAAAAAGGAAGGAGTCAAAACTTCCTTCCTCTACTAACTCTATTTTTTAGGTACATATAATAAATCATATCCATTGCGCCCATTTTCATTCACACAGTCTATTAACCTATAAGCCGTTTGTGATTCACGCTGCTCTTTAACAATCCTTTTACAGCTATCTTTATATAACCTTTTATCCTCACCAGCAAATTTGTCT
Organism: Bacillus sp. FSL K6-1338; assembly: GCF_038006965.1. Lineage (NCBI taxonomy): Bacteria > Bacillati > Bacillota > Bacilli > Caryophanales > Bacillaceae > Bacillus > Bacillus sp. FSL K6-1338. The sequence goes on from NZ_JBBOWI010000001.1 coordinate 4,923,308, forward strand.
TGTCTACTATCTAACACATAAAGGATATCTTTCCCACTATGCTCTAACGTTTGAAAAACCGGGTCACCTTCATCGGTATACTGTACAATTCTTATTTCATCAACTTTCCCTTGTTCCACATTCCAAACGAACTGCTCGAATTTATCTAGATTGGAAATCCTGGTTCCCTTTACAATGACATCATTCTTCTTATTAATTGTAGTGTTAGATGGTGCACATGCTACTAAACTAAAGAGAAATAGACATATAAAACTGATTCTTTTTCCTATTGTCATCCTCTCCTATAAAAATTATTTGTATACCCAAAAGCTACTTTCAACTATGAAAGTAGCTTTTCTTTTCCTTTCTCCTTCTTCGGAAAAATCACATATGAAAATGAAATCGCTGTATCAACTAAAAATATAATTGCCCACACTTGGCTCACGCGGCTTGCAGCTTTATTTAAAACGATTCCTGATTCTAACCAATTACCCCATTGTTCAAACGGAATAAATCCATACGCGAAGAAAAAGAATATGTGCACACCAACGAATAAAACAAGATGTAATACCCAATTTTTTATTTCCTGCTTCGCATAGGCCATACCTGTTAATTCTACGTGCTCTTCCATAATTGGCGCTGGTTCATTACGCCATTTCGCAACTAGCTTTTGCGCAAATATATCCAGCTTCTTCAAATCCTTTTTCCCGTAGAAAACTGCATACAATAAAATAATTACAGTAATGATTTGAAAATTAGAGAACTTTCCTGTTTGATAATAGTCCACTACCCCTAATGTTAAAATAAACACTTCATTTACGAGGAGTACAATCCCCATAATAAAGCTCGCCTTTTTCAAACGGAATCCGTAACGGAGTAAAAAGAAACCGATAGCTGATAACCAAAATACAATTTCTGCCCCAATTAAAAAATACCAACGATATTCTGCGAGTATACTCATTTATCCTTCTCCTTTTCATCATAAATACGAAAAGCTTCATCCATATATATTAAAAGTTCTTCTTCAATTGGATACATGCTCATTTTCTGTGAATCTTCCTTCGATTTTCTAACTTCCCATAACTTATCTAAAAATGCTTCGTCACCATTAGCCATTTCTAAACACTTCTGCATTAATTTTTTCGTTGCCCCTTGTACCTCATCATTAGCAGCTTCTTTACCTTCCTTCATAAAAGTACGGAATTGCTTTAATAAATCTACCCATTCTAAAACATTCGGATCTTCTTCACTCATATTCGGCAAATTGTGAAGCAACTTTTGTTCTTCCTTTGAAAACACTTCATTTTGGAATATTTCACGTATACGAGGAGACTGTTTCGAAAGCTGAATAAGTTCAAACATAACTTTCCAATCAAGATCTCCCTCCACATCTACCGAATAAACAACAGCTTGTAAAACACGCTCCATTCGATTAAATTTCTTTTGTTCTTCCTGTACAAACCGAAGTTGTTTTTCAAGAGAATCCTTTAAGTTAAGCTCACCTTTTACTAACATATTCGCAGCCTCTTTTAATGAAAATCCCATTTCCTTTAAAAATAAAATTTGTTGCAGCCTTATTACGTCAACTTCACTATATAAACGATGCCCACCTTCTGTTTTCCCGCTCGGCTTTAACAAATCTATTTGATCGTAATAACGTAATGTACGTACTGTAACCCCTGTTTCTCTCGTCAATTCTTGTATTGAAATCACTACCATCACCTCTTCCCCTTCATTATAAAAGATGACGTTACGTAACTTTCAAGTAATTTGTAAAAAAATACAAAAAGCTGTTTATACAAAGTGTATAAACAGCTTTTATGGAAATAACCCCTTTTGTATGGCGCGCCCACAAAATAAAATAAGTGCTCCAACAACAACACTCGTTGCTGTTTTATGATAATGAGCTGAAACTAATAAATAATATGATAAACCGACAGTACCGAGCATAATACAAATACTTGGCACTGGATTACGAGAGAAGTTCTGCATTCCCCAAAACAAAGCAAAAATAGCCGTAGCGACACATAATACCGGTAATCCCATCCCAGTTCCCCTTTTTTCTATCTATTCCTTGTTGCTAACACGCTCGTTGATGCGATACTTATCAATAAACCAAAACCAATCCTTATATATTTAAACGTTTAATCTAATTGAAATCTCTCAAACTTATCATTTATTTTCTTTCTCCCTTACTTCAGCGTAAAGATTTCCTCCACCTTCACTCCAAAATACTTGGCGATTTTTAAGGATAACTCTAGACTCGGATTGTAATGATGATTTTCAATCGCCACTATCGTCTGCCGCGTCACCTGCATCGCCTTTGCCATTTCAACTTGTGTTATATGATTTTGCTTTCTTAACTCTTTTATTTTATTTTTCACACCCATAGGATCCACCTTCAAAAGTAAAGATATCTTTACTTAAATTATAAATATTTTCCAGCAACAAGTAAAGATATCTTTACAAATTTTAGAAAAACATTTCACTAAACATCTACTCTAACAAAGTACAAGAGTAGTTCAATTTATATCAGCGTTTTTTTAATATATCGACATCGATAGCACTATAAGCATAAGAAAGAAGCTGTCCCAAAATATCTTTTGGAACAGCTTCTTCGTCCTACTACATAAATCCTAACGCATATACAAGAACGTATCCAAGAATAGAAAGGCAAACCGAGCCGATCAGCCCCGCCACGAATGCCTTACTTCCTAACTTACGGAACGTTTTAAACTCTACATTTAAACCAAGCCCCGCCATCGCCATTGCAATCAGCATGTAAGCAATGACAACAATGTAGCCGGCAACAACTTCTGGTATAACCCCGAGCGAATGCACTGCACTCATCGCTAAAAATCCGAAGATGAACCACGGAATTGGAAGATCGCGCCACGATTTTTTTTCCTCGCTACCTTCACTCTTACCAAACCATAATCCAATTAAAATCGCTACTGGCACAAGCATTGCAACGCGCGTTAATTTCACGATAACTGCGATGTCTACAGCCGTGCTTCCTCCTGGTGCCGCAGCTGCGATGACATGGGCGATCTCATGCAGCGTCGCACCTGAGAATACACCGTAACCGTATGGAGATAAACCAAGCACTGGATATAATAACGTATAAATAAGCGTAAATATAGTACCTAAAATTGCGATAATCGCTGCTCCAACTGCTGTTTCGTCATCTTTTGCTTTCACTTGCGGTGCAATTGCCACAACCGCGGCCGCGCCGCAAATTGCCGTACCGCATGCTGTTAAAATCCCAAGTTTCTTTTCTACTTTAAATACTTTCGTTAGTCCGTACACAACAAAAATAGTAAATGTAATAACAACCGCCGCGATGACCAATACTTTCGGCCCCGCCTTCGCAATATCAACAAGATTTAATCGCATTCCAAGTAAGATGATCCCAAAGCGCAGTAACTTCTTACTCGCAAAGTTCGTTCCTGCAATCGCATCATGAGGAACTCCAATTGCAGCGCGCCAAACCATCCCAATTAGAATAGCAATTACTAATTGTCCCATAATATTTAAAAATGGAAGCCCAGCTAAATATTTCGCGGCAATTGCGATTAATAATGTAATCCCAATTCCTTGCGAAAATCCAAAGCCCTTCTTCTTTTGTATAACAAGTGTTTGTTCCACCTTGTACCACCCCAATAATCGTATTGGAACATGCATGTTCTTTCTACTTACATTATAAGAGAGTTTCTATAATAAGTTTAATATCAATACCAAATCTCTATCATCAGAAATACTTATGATAAGATGATAGAAAAAGAAAGGAGCCCATTACATGAACGTAGACATTTTAAAAATATTTGTTACTGTCGTTGAACAGAAACACTTCTCACGTGCAGCAGAATTATTAAACCTTTCACAACCTGGCGTAAGTATGCATATACGCAACTTAGAAAACGAATTTGGCACTACTCTTATTCAGCGCTCCCCAAAGCACGTCCAAGTGACGGAGGCTGGAAACATACTATATATACATGCAAAGCAAATGCTCTCTCTTTACGAAGAAGCCAAACAAGAAATTAACGAATTACATAACGTTGTAACAGGAACTCTTCGCATCGGTGCTAGTTTCACAATTGGCGAATACTTACTTCCAAAAATACTGGCTAACTATGCGAATGAAAATCCACACGTCGAAGTTCATACCTTTATCTCAAATACAGAAGACGTTTTACAAAGTCTTCGCTCTAATCAAATCGATATCGGCTTAGTGGAAGGGCAAGTCGTATACGCCGACGTTGACGTTGAAACGTTTATGCAAGATGAAATGAAGCTCGTCGTCCCTCCAAATCATCCACTGCTCCGCACAAATGAAATAAATGAAAGTACACTCCAAGATCAAGTATGGGTATTAAGAGAAAGTGGTTCTGGTACACGCGCTTATAGTGACCGCTTTATTCATCAACACCATTTGAAAATGAAACGATTCTTTACATTTAGTAGTATCCAAAGCGTTAAGGAAGCAGTTAGTGCCGGACTTGGCATCGCTATACTTTCTGATTGGACTGTACGAAAAGAGCTACTGGCAAAAGAGCTATTCCACGTCGAAGTTCCAAATGAACAACTCATCCGTCCATTCTCCATCGTGCGCGGCAAATACTTCATCCCGTCTAAAGCCATTCAGGTGTTTTTAAATCATGTAGACTCTTTTGCGAAAAAACAGCATTGACCTTCACATTAGTGTGAAGGTTTACAATACATGTAAAAGGAGTGAAACACATTGCGAATTGGAGAATTATCAAAAGAAACTGGCGTTAGTGAAAGATCACTAAGACATTACGAAGAAAAGGGACTACTCCCTTCTAAGCGCCTCGCAAATGGCTACCGTGATTTTGATGAAAGTGCCATCGAAAAAGTGGAGCTTATTCAAATGTACTTACAAATTGGCTTAAATTTAGAAGAGACGGCAAGGATGCTGCGTTGCCTTGCAATTGAACCGCACCTATACGACAATCCGTGCAGCAGCATTCTTACGCTTTATGAAGATAAACTCAATGAAGTAACAAAGCAAATCTCATTGCTTTCCAACATTCAAACAAATTTGCAAAAACACGTTTCACTCCTAAAACAAGCAAAAGAAAAGGGATGATTACATGTTTGTTATACATGGCAGTTCAAGACAAAACGGAAATACAGAAGCTTTAACACATATGATGATAGAGGGCATTGAAACAGAACAAATTCACTTGCGAGACCATACAGTCCATCCTATTACAGACCAACGTCATGATGCAGAAGGATTCCAACCTGTAAATGATGATTATGAGCAGTTAACGAAACGCATGTTAGAGCACGACACAATTATCTTTGCTACACCGCTATACTGGTACGGAATGAGCGGACATATGAAAAACTTCGTCGATCGTTGGTCACAAAGCTTGCGCGATACATCTCTTCATTTCAAAGAAAAAATGAAAGGCAAAAAAATGTATGTTGTCATCGTTGGCGGAGACAATCCTAAACTGAAAGCATTGCCGCTTATCGCTCAGTTTCAATACATCTTTGATTTTGTTGGTTCATCATTTGAAGGATATATTATTGGGGATGCGAATGGACTAGATGAAATCCAAAACGATGCTGAGGCGCTGGCAAAAGCACAATTGTATAATAATAAATTCAAAAATAGCGAACAGAAATAAGTTTGACAAACTATTTAGACTTAGCGACGCAAGAAGAATTAGAAATTATGTTACAAGAATACCCTGGCACAATACTTTTCATTAGCCATGACCGTGCCTTTATTCGCTCTGTTGCAGACCATATTCTACAAGTAGATGAGAGTGAACCAAGAATATTCCATGGTAATTACGAGCAATACACAAAAAGAACAACCGGGGATTCTGTAAACGTTACTGAACAAGAATTATTACGATTACAAACAAAATTAACAGAAATCATCGGCCGAATTTCCATACCAAATCATCACGATGACATCACATCTCTCGAACAAGAATACGAAACATTATTAGTTCAAATCCGAAAATGTAAAGAAGCGCTCTAATGTCTTCCCTATATATCGACAAGGCCTTCCGCATTTCCCAAGAAATATTGGAACTTCGACACAGAATAGCATTAATAAAAGTGAAAAAACCGTGCATCAGCACGGCTTTTTCACTTTTATATACGGACAGCAGTCCCGCTCACCGCAACCATTAACATCCCTTCGCGAACTACTTCGTAATCCACGTCGATACCAACAATTGCATTCGCATTTTTTTGTCTTGCGAAAGTTTTCATTTCTTCCATTGCGATGTCGCGCGCTTCTTTTAATTTACTTTCATAAGCACCCGCGCGGCCGCCGACAACGTCACGAACAGAAGCGAAAAGGTCACGAACGATATTCGCGCCCATAATCGCTTCTCCATTGACGATATCGATGTACTCAATAATTTCTTTTCCTTGAATTGTAGACGTTGTTGTTACAATCATGCTTTATAGCCTCCCATATAAGATTTTCACTTACTTATGGTGCACTAATTCAGCAGAAATTATATTTATGAACTGAACTGAGCTTCGTATAATCGGCTGTATCCTCCGCCTTGCTCAATTAGTTCCTCATGCGAACCTTGTTCTGCAATACCATCTTTATTTACAACGACGATACGATCTGCATTTTTAATCGTTGCAAGCCTGTGAGCGATAACTAATGTTGTACGGCCGACAGATAGTTCTGCAAGCGATTTTTGAATCGCTAGTTCCGTCTCTGTATCTAATGCAGAAGTCGCTTCATCTAATATTAAAATTGGTGGGTTTTTCAAGAACATACGAGCAATCGCTAGACGCTGTTTCTGTCCACCAGAAAGTTTCACACCACGCTCACCGATAACGGTATCTAAACCGTCTGGTTGTGAGTAAATTAAGTCTTCTAACTGCGCACGTTTTACCGCCTGCCAAATTTCAGCTTCTGACGCCTTTAAATTTCCGTAAGCAATATTTTCACGAATCGTTCCTGAGAATAAGAACACATCTTGCTGCACAATTCCAATTTGTTTACGAAGTGAAGATAATGTCATATCTTTCGTATCAATACCATCAATTCGGATTGAACCAGACGATTGTTCATAAAAACGTGGGAGTAAACTACATAACGTTGTTTTTCCAGCTCCTGATGGTCCAACGAACGCAACCGTTTCACCTGCATGTATGTTCAAACTAATGTCATTTAAAATCGGTTCTTTATTTTCATATCCGAACGTAATGTTGTTATATTGAATATCACCATGTACATGTTTAACTTCCATCGCACCTTTAGAGTCTACAATATCTGGCTCTGTTTCAAGAAGCTCTACATATCTCTTAAAACCAGCGATCCCTTTCGGATAGCTTTCGATTACCGCATTAATTTTTTCAATTGGGCGGAAGAAAATATTCGTTAATAGAACGAATCCAATAAATCCACCGTACGTTAATTCACCTTGCAGAACAAACCATGTACCGCATATTAAGACGAAGAGTGTTACGAGACGCATGAGCATATAACTAATCGATGAATTTAATGCCATAATTTTATACGCCATTAATTTCGTTGTGCGGAAACGAGCGTTGTTAACAGCAAATTGCTCTTTCTCAAACTTTTCATTTCCAAATGCTTGTACTACGCGAATACCACCAACATTATTCTCAATACATGCATTGAAGTCAGCAACGTCTGAGAATAAACGTCTAAATGTACCTGTCATTTTTTTGTTGAAGTAAAGTGCTAACCATAATAAGAATGGAATGACGAAGAACGTTAATAGCGCTAACTTCCAGTTGATCATCATCATAAATGAAAATGCCCCAACTAAAGTCATAATAGCGATAAATAAATCTTCTGGTCCATGGTGAGCAATTTCCCCAATTTCCATTAAGTCGTTTGTAAGACGTGAAATTAAATGACCTGTTTTATTATTGTCAAAAAATCTAAATGATAGCTTTTGAATATGATCAAATAATTTCTGCCTCATATCCGTTTCAATGTTAACACCAAGCATATGTCCCCAATATGTAACAACATATTGTAAGCCTGCATTTAATATATACACTGCAAGTAAACCGAAACAAGCCCATAAAATAAGCGTCCAGTTTTGTCCTGGCAATAACTTATCAATAAATTGATTTACGATAAGCGGGAAGCCAAGTTCTAGTAATCCTGCGACAACCGCACAAGAAAAGTCGAGTATAAATAAACCTTTATACGGTTTATAGTAAGAAAAAAATTTACGCAGCATATCTTACCTCCATTTTCCAAAATTAAAAAGACTCTCTAAATGATAACCATTATCAAATAATTATTCAAGTTATCCGTCTATGAAACTAAAAATAAGATTTTTGGTATTTGTCATTTTTTCCAGAGAGTCGATCTATTCAAATAATCGCCGATATAAATTTCATTTACTAACTACCCTCCCCCAAAACAAAAAAGGTACCACCACAAGGTGATACCATTCCTTCTATTACATCGCTTCCGAATCCCACTCATGCTCCTGCTCAACGAATACAATACCTAATTCGTGATGTCCACCAGCATATAATGCAGTTTGTGCAAGACGAAGCTCACCATTTGTATCTAATACTTCTAATTTACAAAATGCTCCTGTCGTCTTCGTTTGAAGCGCATCATAAAATTCCTCGGCGCTTTTTGGAATGACTCCATTTACTTTCGTAATAATTTCTCCAGGTAGTAATTTTAGCTCTGCTCCAATTGTATTTGGGATTGTATCTAGTACAACAAGCCCATCATTGCGTGCAGCAAAATACGCTGGTCTTGTTTCATCAGTAATTTTCTCTTGCATCGAAATTGTGAAACGCCCAAGCATTGCGACTCCCATCGCGATAATTGCAAGTACATGCCACCAGTAACTTACGATTCCTAAAACGAGCACAAGTCCTGCTAACCCATAAACACGTCTTCCTGTAAATAATAAAGCTTCCGTCGGCTCATAACTTTTAATCTTTCTCATAAATCCAATTAAAAATGGAACGAGAAATAGAGAATATGTATTTGAACCTATTGAAACGACAGGCCACCATGAAATAAACTGCGTTACCGCATCACCCGGTACAAGAATAAAAATAGGAACGATCCATAAACGCTTTGATTCGTGTAAACCAATCTTTAATCCACGCTTCCCCTTCCTAATCTTCGGTGTAGAATATCCTACTGCGTTTTTAGAAATCAATAAGCCTTCTACAATAAGCATAACGCCTAGCAAAATAGCAAGGGATACAATGGTATTCTCTTCACCTTCTCGAAGCTGTAAGAAGGAAACTGGTAGCTTAGAAGATAATAGAACACATACAATCGCAATGCTAAATGTATAAGCCGCTGATAAATATCGATACATAGCCGTTAATCCAAATAGTAATGTCCAAATTAAAATGGCCCATAAGCTTGCTTTAGAAACAACAAGTCCAAGCCCAATCGTAATAATAGATACTACTAATCCGTATCCAATCCCTGCAAATAGAGAGGTTCGCAGTTCAAACCAAATATCATAAACTTTAAAAGAAAAATCTTTTCGTTCTCTTAACATACGTAAGTATCCAACGAAGATACTACTTATTACAAATATATAGACAGCAGGGTGTAAGAAAAAACGTCCAACTGCCCGCATTATTTCAAAAATCCACGACTCCACGAACTCATTCACCACCATTTATATCATTCTTTCTTTTTATATTATCATAACTAAACAAACGTTTGTTTAACACAAAAAAATACAGGCAGCAAACTGCCTGTATTTCTTCTTATTTTGCCATTAATTTTAATGCTGACTGTAATTGTAGATCATTTTCTCCAGAACGGATTTTTTCGATAATTTTAGTTTGAATCGCTTCAGCTGTCTTTTTATCAAGCTGTCCTGTCGCTTCCATTTCATTCGCATTTTGGAATGCTTTCAGCGCTGATTCTGTCTCTTTACTAAAGTATCCATCTTCACGACCTGGTACATATCCTAAGCTCTTAAGCATTTCTTGAGCATGTTTTACTTGTACATCATTTGAATTGTATGAAAGTGTTTTTTCAATTTGAATTGGTGTCGCATGATAATAATTTGGTTGCTTCACTTCTACTGTTGGCGCGATTCCTTTTTTATGAATCCAGTTCCCATCCGGTGTTAACCATTTAAACATCGTTAATTTAATGTTGCTACCGTCTTTAAATGGAACAGCTTGCTGGACAGTACCTTTACCAAATGTCTTTTCACCAATTAAATCGTATCCTTCTCCTTCTTTCAGTGCACCAGCTAAAATCTCTGAAGCAGAAGCACTTCCATTATCAATTAATACTGAAATTGGATATGGTTTTCTCTCTTTCAGTTCCGTAGAGAATTTCTTCTTCTCACCATTTCGCTGCTCTACTTGTAGCATCGGCTTTTTATTCGTCATAATTTCTCCCAGTATATCTTCTACACTATTTAAATAGCCACCAGGATTACCACGCACGTCAATAACTAAGCCTTTTATATTTTTCTTCTCTAACTCTTTTAACTGATCCTTAAATTCCTTCGCTGTATTTTCAGCAAAAGAAGTGATTTGCATATAACCGATATCTCTTCCGCTCTCTTGCTTCACAGAACTAAACACTGTAAAGATCGGAATTTTTTCACGCTTAATTTTAAATACAATCGGATCAGTTACTCCCGCACGTTTAATTTCAATTGCGACAGTCGTTCCTTTTTTACCACGGATCTTTAATACTGCTTCTTCACGTGATAAGTCTTTCACACTGTTTCCATCTACAGATAAAATTTGGTCATTCGGTTTAATTCCTATCTTTTCTGCTGGTGAACCTTTAATTGGCGATACGATAATAAGCTTATCGTCCGTTTTGTTCACCTCAGCCCCAATCCCCTCTAATTCAGGATCAAGCGATTCACTAAACTGTTTGGCTGTTTCTTTATCCATATACGTGGAATAAGGGTCCTTCAGCGTAGACAACATGCCTTGTATTGCACCTTCAACTAACTTTTCATCTTTCACGTCTTCCACATAACGTGAATCAATTAGTGCATACGCCTCATTAATTTTTGCCAAATTCCCTTGCGCAGTGCTAGCATTCCCACTCGAAATTGTTTGCGTTACTTCTGCTGGGTTAACCCCAAATACAGACATGCCTGCAAACATTCCGCCAGCACCAATTAAAAATGCAACAACCATTCCAATAATTGCAACTCTACGTTTCAATGCGGAATTCCCCTTTCCAAAACACACAGGTGGTGTAGCAAAAGGCATCACACAGTGTGTGATGCCTTTACCTATTTCTACTATATGATAAGCTTGTACGAATTATGTTTGCAACTTTTTATACTTTTAAGAAACGACGAATTGACATTACACTTCCCCACATACCGATTAACGCACCGATTAACACTAGTAAACCAGCTAATTGGAATACGAAAGGACTGTATGGTAGAAGCTCGAAAATTGTTCCGCCAAGTTTTTCGTTAAACACACCTTGCAACGAATTATACGTAACTAGAATTAGGCCAATTGGAATAATTGATCCTAATACTCCTAAGAATAACCCCTCTAGCAAGAATGGCCAACGAATGAACCAGTTTGTTGCACCAACAAGTTTCATAATTTCAATTTCTGTACTACGAGCATAAATTGTAATTTTAATTGTGTTAGAGATTAAGAACATTGCTGTGAATAAAAGACCAGCAATTAACGCAATCCCAATGTTACGACCAGTTTTTACAGTATCAAATAATCGTTCAACTTGCCCTTTTCCGTACTGAACATTACTGACAAACTGCATTTTTTCAACCTTCTTCGCGATTGTCGCTGTATCTGTTGGTTCTTTTGCTTTTACAACGAATACGTTTTTAAGTGGGTTATCTTGTTCAAATAACTCAAACGTTTTTCCGCTATCACCTAAGCTTTTAATTAAACGTTTTAACTCTTCTTCTTTAGAAGAATATTTAATAGAATCTACTTTTGCAATCTTACTCATATCTTCTTCTAATTTCTTTTGATCAGCTTCTTTCGCAGCTGGATCAATGTGTACACGAATCTCTACATCTTGCTCTACTTTCGTCGCAAAATGGTTCATATTCATAATCGCTGTTAAAAAGACACCTACAAGTAATAATGTAACTGTTACTGCACTAACAGAAGCAAATGTCATCCATCCGTTACGTGATAGATTCTTTACACCTTCTCGCAAATGTCGACTAAGGGTCTTAGCCTTCATATCCGTATCCTCCCTCAATCTCGTCTCGAACAATTTTTCCGCCTTCAATCGCGATTACACGATGACGGATTGTATTTACGATATCTGCATTATGCGTCGCCATAACAATTGTTGTACCACGCTCATTAATGCGAGTAAAAATCTTCATAATATCAAGAGCTGTTTCAATATCTAAGTTACCTGTTGGCTCATCAGCAATTACAACCTTTGGTCGATTTACAATCGCTCTTGCAATCGCAACACGTTGTTGCTCTCCACCTGAAAGTTCACTTGGAATTGCATCTGCACGATCTTCAAGACCTACAAGACCTAAAACCTCTGTTACACGCTCACGAATTGCATCTGGTTCTTCTTCAATTACTTCTAAAGCAAACGAAACATTCTCATATACCGTTAATTTAGGTAGTAATTTAAAATCTTGGAAAATTACGCCTAATTGACGACGAAAATATGGAACATCTCTTTCTGCCAATGTTTCAATAACAAGTCCATTTACATTAATTGATCCTGTAGATGGCTTCTCTTCACGATACATCATTTTAATAAATGTAGATTTTCCGGCTCCACTCGGTCCAACTACGTATACGAACTCACCTTGTTTAATGTTAACTGTAAGACCAGCAATGGCTTTCATACCATTCGGGTACTCCTTATAAACATTCGTCATTTTTATCATTATTTATCACCCAATACTTAATGATTTTTTTCGAAATACTTTTCTGTACATCTGAAAATAAAAGACATCCTTCATTTTCACTTAGTCATCCTTGTTGAAGGTAGTTTACTTATGCTTTCTCATAAGCAATACCACTCTATGTAATATATTTCAGCAAAATTCTACAAACCCCATTGTAACATCAAACGGTTTCCAGTTCGGATACATTTTTGTTACAGTTATGTTACATAAATGAAAAGGAAAACGAGTTGACCTATATTATCAACTCGTCCAGTTCACCTTTTTTATTTATGTTCAGCTAACCATTCAGATACTTTTTTCGCATCTTCACCTTGAATAAGTCCTGGTGACATTGAACCGCGGCCTTTTTTAATAATCTCTTCGATATCTGCAGCGTCGTACTTACCGCCTACTTTTCTTAAATCAGGTCCAGTTGCCCCTGATAAATCTGTCGCGTGACATCCAGCACAACTTCTTTGGAAAATTTGTTCTGCGCTGTCTGTGCTTGCAGACTGTTTCGAAGACTTACTCTCTTCTTTATTTCCGCATGCTCCTAAAGCAAAAACAACCGATGTCCCTAGCGCAATAGCCAACAATTTCTTTTTCACTTCTATCGCTCCCCATTGTTGATATTCTTTTTATTCCTAACACACTCATTTTCATTATAAGCATTATCTTTATATAGAAAAACTAAGGTGTATTTCATATTCCTCAAAAATACAGTGAGAACCTTGATAAAATAAAGCTTTCATAAGTTGTTTCAATTCTGTGAACAGCTTAAAAAACTTCTATAAAGAATCCTTTTTAAAAGGAAAATTAGAAATGTTCTATATAAATCTTTACCCTATTATCGCTCTATTTTACTATTCTCTACTTTTTACAAAACAATATACACCATTGTAATCTACATATAATCCCATCAAAAAGAGAAGTTGTCGTTTCCAACTTCTCTTCCTCTTTACTTCATCTATAAAAATAAAATCAAATTCTTTATATCCTCTATATCCTCAGCGTGGGCCAACAATTTAGTTGGCTTTTTTTCACTTATTAGATGCGAGAACGTAAGTAAGCATCAATAAATGGATCAATCTCTCCATCCATAACTGCTTGTACGTTACCAACCTCCGTATTTGTACGGTGGTCTTTTACAAGAGAATACGGGTGGAATACGTAAGAACGGATTTGGCTACCCCATCCGATTTCTTTTTGTTCCCCGCGGATTTCATCTAATTGTGCTTGTTGCTCTTCTAGTTTCTTTTGATATAATTTCGCTTTTAACATCTTCATCGCATGCTCACGGTTTTTAATTTGTGAACGCTCTGACTGACACGTTACAACTGTATTTGTCGGTGTATGTGTAATACGAACTGCTGAATCTGTCGTATTAACGTGCTGCCCACCCGCTCCACTTGCGCGGTACGTATCAATTTTTAAATCTTCTGTACGTACTTCGATTTCAACTTCATCATTGAACTCTGGTACAACTTCACAAGATACGAACGATGTATGACGACGACCTGAAGAATCAAATGGTGAAATACGTACAAGACGATGTACACCTTTCTCTGCTTTTAAGTAACCGTAAGCGTTATGACCTTTAATTAATAAAGTTACACTCTTAATACCAGCTTCATCACCCGGTAAATAGTCAACCGTTTCTACTTTAAATCCACGTTTTTCAGCCCAACGTGTATACATACGTAATAACATAGAACCCCAGTCTTGTGACTCAGTTCCACCTGCACCTGGATGTAATTCTAAAATTGCATTATTTTTATCATAAGGATCACTTAATAGTAACTGAAGCTCATACTCATTCATTTCTTGAATTAAGCCTTTTACTTCTGACTCTAATTCCTCATGTAAATCTTCATCGTATTCTTCTTTTAAAAGCTCATGCGTTACTTCTAAATTTTCGAATGTTTCATCTAATTGACGGAAACTTCCAACCATATCTTTTAACGCATTCGCTTCATTAATTACAGCTTGCGCGCCTTGTTGGTCATCCCAAAATCCTGCGCTCATCATTTTTTCTTCTAATTCTGCAATTTGTTTCTCCTTAGTAGGAAGGTCAAAGAGACCCCCTAAAAGCCGCTAATCGCTTAGCCATTTTCTCTAATTCCTGTCTAATTTCTACTAATTCCATTTCCTTCACCTCTATGTAATTGCTGTTACTTTCGTATGAAAACAAGGGAAACTCTCTCCACTTATTACGGAGAGAGTTTAACCCTTCTTAATTATACATTTTTGATATAAAAGTTTGCAAAACAGCCAAAGCTACCGCCCTATATTACTGAACAATACCACAGCAGTTTTTATATTTTTTACCGCTACCACATTTACATAAATCGTTGCGGCCCACTTGGTCACCTTTTACAACTGGCTTTTTCTTCGCTTCTTCGCCGTCGCTAGATGGATGAACAGCTTCACCTTGAACAACTTCTTGACGTTCTAAGTTTTGTTCAATTTCAGCTTTCATAATGTAACGAGAAATTTCCTCTTCAATAGAAGCAACCATTGACTCGAACATCGCAAATCCTTCCATTTGGTACTCACGAAGTGGATCAATTTGACCGTAAGCACGTAAATGAATACCTTCACGAAGGTGATCCATCGCATCAATATGCTCCGTCCATTTTGTATCTACAACGCGGAATACAACAACTTTCTCAAACTCACGCATTTGCTCTTCTGGCATAAGCTTTTCTTTGTCATTGTAACGCTCTATTAATTTCGCGATAATCGGTTCGCTCATTTCCTCAGGAGCAAGGCGACGTAATTCTTCTTCTTTTACGTCTCCTTCTTGAAGAAGGTTTGTATTTAAGTAGTCAACAAGACCTTTAATGTTCCAATCTTCTTCAATTTCCTCTTGTGTGTGAAGCGCAACAGCACGTTCTACTGTAGATTTCATCATACCTTCAATAATGCCACGTAAGTTTTCCGATTCCATTACTTCTTGACGCTGCTTATAAATCACTTCACGTTGCTGACGAAGTACATCATCGTATTGTAATAACTGCTTACGTGCATCATAGTTATTTCCTTCAACACGTTTTTGTGCAGACTCTACCGCTCGAGAAACCATTTTACTTTCAATTGGCTGGGAATCATCCATACCAAGACGATCCATCATTGCTTTCATATTATCTGAACCAAATCGGCGCATTAATTCATCTTCCATCGATAAGTAGAACTGCGTCACACCAGGATCCCCTTGACGACCAGCACGACCACGTAACTGATTATCAATACGACGGCTTTCATGACGTTCTGTACCGATAACTGCTAGACCGAAGATTTTCACATCATCTCCAAGCTTAATATCTGTACCACGACCAGCCATATTCGTCGCAATCGTTACAGCACCTTTCATACCAGCTTCCGCAATAATATCTGCTTCACGTGCATGGTTTTTCGCATTTAAAATGTTATGACGTACACCTTTACGCGTTAACATTTTTGAAATAAGCTCTGAAGTTTCAATTGCAACTGTACCTACAAGAACAGGTTGCCCTTGTTTATGACGATTTACAATATCCTCAACAACAGCATTGAACTTACCTTCCATTGATTTAAAGATTAAATCAGCACGATCATCACGAATAATCGGTTTGTTTGTTGGAATTACAATAACGTTCATATTGTAAATGTTACGGAATTCCTCTTCCTCTGTTTTCGCTGTACCAGTCATACCAGATAATTTTTCATACATACGGAAGTAGTTCTGGAATGTAATTGTCGCAAGTGTCATACTTTCATTTTGAATTTCTACACCTTCTTTTGCTTCAATTGCTTGGTGTAATCCTTCGCTATAACGACGACCTTTCATAAGACGACCAGTGAATTGGTCTACAATTACGATTTCGCCTTCTTGTACAACATAATCTGTATCACGGTGCATAACAACGTGTGCACGAAGCCCCTGATTAATATGGTGAAGAAGTGCTACATGTTTTAAATCGAATAAGTTTTCAATATGGAAAGCTTTCTCTGCTTTCGTAATACCATCTTCTGTTAACATTACATTTTTCGTTTTCACATCAAATGAATACTCTTTTTCATTTTCTAACGTACGAACGAATGCATTTGCAAACATGTATAGCTCTGTTGATTTTTGAGCTTGTCCCGAAATAATAAGCGGCGTACGTGCTTCATCGACTAAAATAGAATCGACTTCATCGATAATAGCAAAATGAAGTGGACGTTGAACGCACTGCTCTTTATATAAAACCATGTTGTCACGTAAGTAATCGAATCCAAGCTCATTATTTGTGCTATACGTAATATCAGCAGCATAAGCCTCTTGTTTCTCTTCGCGTGACATACTATTTAAGTTAATTCCTACCGTTAAGCCAAGGAACTCATGAAGTTGTCCCATTTCGTTCGCATCACGTTGTGCTAAGTATTCATTGACTGTAACAACGTGAACACCTTTTCCTGTTAAAGCATTTAAATATACAGGTAATGTAGATGTTAACGTTTTACCTTCACCCGTTTTCATCTCAGAAATATTCCCTTCATGTAAGGCAATACCACCCATTAACTGTACGCCATATGGACGCATTCCAAGAACACGAGTTGCCGCCTCGCGAACAACTGCAAAAGCTTCAGGTAGTAGATCATCTACTGTTTCACCTTTTGTTAGACGTTCTTTAAATTCAAGCGTCTTTCCTTTTAATTGTTCATCAGTTAGTGGCTTAATAGATGACTCTAATGCATCAATTTGCTCAACTGTCTTTTGCATACGTTTAATTTGGCGTTGGTTTACATCAAACACCTTTTTTAAAATACCGATCATAGGAAATACGCTCCTCTTTTATTAAAATAAAACTTCCGATTGTTTTCTTTTTCTCTATTACAATCAGTCGTTGTAAAAATCAAATGTATGTTATGCCAATTTTTCTCCTAATTAAAAAAACTAAAATGTATATACCTAATGATAATTGTAACACTTGTCTTATAACTATGACAACAATCGGCCGAATGTCTCGTTCTAAATTAAGAAAAGTTTTTTAAAAATCTATTTTCAGCAAAAAAAGCGCAGCCATTTCGGCTGCGCTTTCGAATTATTATTTAGTTTCGATTAAACCGTATTTCCCATCTTTACGGCCATATACAACATTAGTTTCATTTGTATCAGCATTTGTGAAGACGAAGAAATTATGTCCTAGCATATCCATTTGTAGAATCGCTTCTTCAACGTCCATCGGTTTTAAATCGAATCGTTTTGTACGTACAAGTTCTAATTCATCCTCTTCTACCTCATCCATAACAGCTACTGCTTCTGGAAGGATAAAGTTTGTTTTCATAGAACCTTTCTCACGTAACTTACGATTTACTTTTGTTTTATGTTTACGAATTTGTCGCTCAATTTTATCAACTACTAAATCGATAGCAGCGTACATATCGCTATTAGTTTCTTCTGCACGAAGTAATAAATCAGTAAATGGTATTGTTACCTCGACACGTTGCTTGTCAGAGTATACTTTTAAATTAACTTTAATCTCTGGGAATGTATCAAAATAACGTTCTAACTTACTTAGTTTTTTCTCTACATATTCCTTTAATGCTGGAGTTACTTCAATATTTTCACCACGAATGTTGAATTTCATAGATGAATTCCTCCTTTCAAGCCTATGTACTATAATTTCGACACTGGCTTAAAAACTCCTTCTAACTTTTTTAAAAAAATTAGTGGAATTGCGATTTTTTTATCGTTTTTTGTTGAAATGAAAAGATGCATCGTTTCTATCTTTATTTTATCCTATTAACATCGTGAATAACGAATATAAGTGTGGCCAATTCGTTACAGAAAAGAAACAACTTTTTGACAACTTACCCTATAACAAAAAACCCCTTGCGAAAAACAAGAGGTTCTACCATATATATAACGTTGCCACAAATGCAGCTTTCTCTTCCCAAAAACAATATTCCTACAGTTTTACAACATTAGCTGCTTGTGGTCCACGTGCTCCATCTACAATGTCAAACTCTACTTGTTGCCCTTCTTCTAATGACTTATACCCATCTTGTTGAATAGCAGAAAAATGGACAAATACATCGTCACCATCTTCGCGCTCAATAAATCCAAATCCCTTTTCTGCATTGAACCATTTCACTCGTCCTTGCATGTTCATTCCATTCCCTTCACTCTAAAAATCAGGGCATTCGCCCCATATTTTGACTATAACGAATGACAACATATGAAGTCAAAGAAGACTTATCGCCTTTTTATTATCCCTTTCGACACTGCCATATTAACTTCTACAAAGTGTCAAACTAGATACTTCCCTTGCCCCTCTCTCATATAACAAACTTCCGATTTGCCTAACTGTAATTCCTGTCGTATACACGTCATCAACGAGTAAAATATGTTGCCCACAAAACATCTCTTCTCCCTGAAAATAAAAAGGATTGCTTCCTGACATCCTTTCTTTACGCGTCTTCTTACTTTGCTTTTCTGTTTCTCGCCGTCTTAAGGAAAAATCAGAAATACGGACAGGCAAACAAGTTGCTAATAACTCCGCTTGATTAAAGCCACGTTCAACTTCCCTTTCCTTACTAAGCGGAACAGCGATAACGGTTGAAACATCAGCAAAATACTTTTGAAATAAACTTCGAAAAGGACGATAAAAAATGCGCACTAACTCTGCATCACCCCGAAACTTAAACTGTGCTACTATTTCTTTCATCTCATTATCGTACATGTATAACGAACGGTTTTTAAAAGGACGATACTTCTCCTCATTCATCCACCTTATACAATCTATGCAAATACCGTCTTCTTGAAATGAGGCAGGAACAAATTCTAAAGGTCGGCCGCACTCCATGCAAATTTCTCCTATAATATAGGAAAGTTTCTGCTCACATCTATCACATATATATTTTCTATGACACTTTACAAAAAAAGTGTACCAACTAACCTTTTCTACAAAACACTCATCACAAAGTAAACAATGCATTAATCGATCAATCCTTGTTCTTTGGCATTTTTATTCATACCTTGAATATGTTTTTTCGCGCGCACCATCGCCTCTGTCTTACCATAGTGAAAATAAATGACCTCTCCATACGGTGCTTCAAAGCTCCGCCCTGCTCGGCCCGCAATTTGTACGAGTGCACTTTCTGAGAATATTTCTTCTTCAGCCCCTAAAACCGCTACTTGCAAATTTTTCACCGTTACGCCTCGCTCTAAAATTGTCGTTGTAACTAATAATGGGATTTCTCCTTTTCTGAAAGCCGCTACTTTTTCTTTTCTCCCCGGATCTTCTGCATGTACACCTTCAATTCGCTTGTTTAATGATTTTAACAACAGGCTTATCTCTTCTATATATCGCACATGGGGGACAAATAAAAAAATAGGATGTTTTTTATTTAAGTATGTTTGTAACCACTGTAGTAAAACTCGAGGAATTCTTTTATGAATGAGGCTTTTTTTCCAATTCCCGCACCAACAAAATAAAGGAACTGGTAAAGGATGACGGTGATATCGTCCAGAAACAATAACACCTTTTTGTTCACCTTTTCTAAATTTTCGCTTCCACGTTTCATCTGGAGTCGCAGTTAAATAAATACGCGCCGCCCTTTCTTTCATCGCTTGTTTTACCGCGTACTGTAACATTTGATCTGCACAATATGGAAAAGCATCTATCTCATCTACAACCATGACATGAAACGCCCTATAATAACGCAATAATTGATGCGTGGTCGCAACGACTAATACTGCATCTTTTTCTTTATCCACACTCCCTCCATATAAAGCCGCTACCTTTATATATGGAAATACTTCTTGTAATCTCGGTGCTAATTCCAGAACAACATCCGTTCTCGGCGTTGCGATACAAACTCTTTCTCCTTTTTGAAGCGCTTCGTTAATACCGTAAAACAACATCTCTGTTTTCCCAGCCCCGCATACAGCCCAAATAAAAAATGATTCTTTTTGCTTAATAGCCTCTACAACACCTTGTGTCGCCAAATTCTGACCAGTAGACAACTTCCCGTTCCACTGTAACAAGTTTAATTTCTTTTCTCTCTTTCTTTCAGCAATCCCGCGAACAAGTACAGCACATTCACTTACCCTCCCCATCGTTATACACTTCCGGCAATATGTGCACACTTTACTGCACCTTCTACATAAAAACGACGCAAATAGCCGCTGATCTACATTTCCGCAGCGTTGGCACATATATTTAGAATTCTTCTTTTTTACACCTTGTACACATATGACCTCTCCCTTCCTTTTCAAATCATTTAATTCCCTCTGTAAATCTGAAGAAAGTTCGTCTAATAGCAACTGTTTCCCCGCCAGCATCAACAATCACCTCCAGCACTACTATAAACCCTTCTTCAAATCCCGTAAAAACTCAAAAAAGCCGATAACCTACTTATAAAATAGTAAGCTATCGACTTTATACACGTTTTTTATTGAATTATAATTCTATAATCTTCCGTAACCTAAGAAATGTTTTTGGTTGTAAGAGCTATTTACACTACCGTAAGTAACACCTGTTGACTCATCAGCAGCATGAATTATTTGACCGCCACCGATATAAATACCAACGTGAGATACACCTTCTCTATATGTACCTTGTAAGAAGATAAGATCTCCTGGTTTCGCTTCAGATGCGCTAATCTTTTGTACAGAACTCCACAGGCTTCTAGTATCTTGACGACCTAAACCGTAAACATAAGAGATTAAACCACTGCAGTCAAAACCACCGTTTGAAATTGACGCACTACCCCATACGTATTTTAGACCTACTAAACCTTTAGCTTTTTCGACAACATCTTGTCTGCCACCTTTAGTATCAGCTGGTACTTCTGGAGTTGGAGCTGGTTTTTTCGCTTCTTCTTTTTTAGGCTCTTCTTTTTTAGACTCTTCTTTTGGAGCTTGTACAGCATTATTTGCTGGAGCTGCTGGTTGAGCTTGTGTTGGTGCTGGTTGAGCCGCTGCTGGTTGTTGTGCAGCTTGCTCTGCTTGTTTTTGAGCAGCAGCTTCTTGTGCAGCTTTTTCTTGCGCTTCTTTTTCAGCAATTTGTTGTAATTTTAATGCTTGTTGTTCAAGCTCTTTTAATTGGCTTTCCGTACTTGTCATTGTAGTTACAACTGTATCCATTTTACCGCTTAAATCGTTTACCGCTGTTGCTTTTTTCTCTTTTTCAGCGTCAAGTTCTTTCTTAGCAGTTTCAATTTGAGCTTGTGCTTCTTTTAATTCTTTTTGTTTCTCTTTTACCGTTGCAACATCTTTTTTCACACTAGCTTGATCTTCTTGCTGTGTTTTCATGATATCTTCATCAGACTCAAGAATTTTAGAAACAGAAGTTAAACGATCAACTAAATCTGCAACGTTTTTAGAGTTTACAAGAACTTCTGTTACAACGTTCGTATTTGGTTGTTCTTGAAGTGCAACTAAACGCTTTCTTAATAACTCTTCACGTTTTGCAATCTTTGTTTGTAATTCTGCAATATCTTTATTTTTCTTTTCAATTAATTGCTCAGTATCAGAAACTTTTTTCGTTGTTTCATCAAGTTTTGCAGCATTCTCTTGAACAGACTTATCTAAACCTTGAATTGTTTTGTTTAAGTCATTCATTTGTTTTTGTAATTCATCACGTTCTTGTTGTTGTTTATGTAAAGTGTCATTTTGTGTATTAATTTGTGATTTCACGTCAGAAATTTTATCTTCTGCAAATACATTTGGTGTTAGTCCTGAAAACATTAACCCTGCAACTAATGCGCAAGATGCCATTTTTAGCTTTTTCATTTTATTTTTTACACCGCTTTCTTTTTTCTTTTTCCGTATATAACCTATAAAATTTATACCATAATTCGGGATTTTTTTTGCTAATGTTACGTTTTTGTAAAACAAATGTAATATTATTTGTAGCTCTAGCGCAAAATTCGTATATTTTTGTATGTATGTGTAGAAATTTATATACTTTTCTCACTTCTGTAAACAAAGAAAAAACGTAAGGAATCCCTTACGTTTTATTAAATATACGAATACAAATGAAATGCTACTTCATCCATTTCTCAGCCCAATTTTGGACCTCATCCATAACACTTTCTAACGCTTTTCCCTTGTCAGTTAAGCCATACTCGATTCGAACTGGTACTTCTGGATAAACATTACGAACTACAATGCCCTCGCTTTCCAATTCCTTCAAACGCTCTGACAACATACGATCGCTCATATTTGGGATGATATCTGCGATTTCTCTAAAACGTTTCGACTCTTCAAGCAAAGATTTAATAATTAAGCCAGTCCATTTCTTACTAAGCAAAGTAAAAGCTGACTCAAACTTTGGACATAAACAAGAATTATGCTCCATATGTTTCACCTCTCTTCTATTATAATATAGTTTCTTGTAAAAAGTAAGTTATAAAACTTTCCTCATTATTTTATTTTACGTACATTTTACCATTTCCAAATATTAACTTGTCAACTAAACGTAACATACCCGTAAAAAAACCCTCTTAAAAAGAGAGCTTTTTATATCTTTATTACTTCGTATACCATCCAAGACCTAATGCACCTTCACCTAAGTGTGTACCAATTACAGCTCCAAAATAACCTGTACGAATTGTGACGTGAGGATATTTTGCTTCTAATTCTTTCTTCCATTCATTCGCTTCCTCTTCACGTTGCGCATGAATGATAACTGCTTCCATAGGTACACCTTTACTTGCTTGCTCATCAAAAATTTCAATGATACGTTTTAATGCTTTTTTACGTGTACGAATCTTTTCAAACGGAATAATGATTTTATCTCTAAAATATAAAACTGGCTTCACTTGTAACAGACTGCCGATGAAAGCTTGCGCGCTATTTAATCGACCACCACGTTGCAAATGATGTAAATCATCAACTACAAAATAGGCGTCCATCGTTTTCTTCATTTCATCAAAACGAGCGATAATCTCTTTTGGATTCTTTCCTTCACTTGCTAACTTTGCACCTTCACGCACATAAAATCCTTGTACTTCACAACTAATTTCAGAGTCATACGTATATACATCAATACCCTCTACCATCTGTCCAGCTGTTGTTGATGTTTGATATGTACCACTAATTCCACTTGATAGGTGAATACTAATAACTGCATCATAATCTTTAGCTAGTTCTTCATATAGCTCAACAAACTTTCCGATTGCTGGTTGAGAAGTTTTTGGAAGTTCCTCTTGTTCACGTACTTTCACATAAAAATCATCTGCTGAAATTTCAGCTTCTTCTTGATAAGATTCTGTTCCAAACACAACGTTTAATGGAATCATATATATATTGAGTTCATCACGAATTTGCTTCGGTATATATGCTGTACTATCAGTAACAATAGCTATTTTCATTTTCGTACCTGCCTTATAAAAAGTTTTATTTCCTAATTTTACACGAAAACTACAAATGGTGCATCCATACAGGGAAATGCCGGTTGAAATTATACTCACCATCTCGACAAATTACAACAAAAAGATAAAATAATCACCAAAAACTTCAACGTATTTAGAAAAAATGTTTGAATATAAAAAGGCTCGCTTTTAAAATGGAAAGTACTAGTCATTTTGATAGATAGGGGCGTATACAAGTGCTATTACAATATTTAACAATCAAAGACTACGGCGAACACGAAATCGTCATTCAAAAATCAAGATTTATTTGTTATATTAGCCGAGCAACGACTGAGGAAGAGGCTCAAGAATTTATACAAAAAATAAAAAAACAACATTGGAATGCAACACATAATTGTTCCGCTTATTTAATTGGCGAACAAGATCATATTCAAAAAGCAAATGATGACGGCGAGCCTAGCGGTACAGCTGGCGTACCAATGCTAGAAGTACTTAAAAAACGTGGACTAAAAGATACCGTTGTTGTCGTAACACGCTATTTTGGTGGCATTAAACTTGGCGCAGGTGGATTAATTCGTGCATATGGAAAGTGTACAAGCGAAGGCATTAATCATGTCGGTGTTGTCCAGCGAAAACTAATGCGTGTGATGCAAACCGAGATTGATTACACATTACTTGGCAAAGTGGAAAATGAATTACGCAATTCAAAATATGCCATTAAAGATATACATTATCTAGAAAATGTCACATTTGATACGTATGTTGAAGAAGACGGCAAACAAGCCTTTACAGATTGGATGATTGAATTAACAAACGGGAAATGTACAATTACAGAAGGAGATATGTTGTACTTAGAACAAGATGTTATCTAAGCATAACTCTTTTATCACCTTTAAAGATTAATGTAGTGAATTACTTCCCTACAAATGAACTAACGAACTAAGGAGATTATATATGGAAGAACGTTATTATCATCTCCAAAATAGCAGAATAAAAAAGAAACGAAGAAGGAAACTTTTCTTCTTCCTTATTTTCGCATTTTTATTTGGCAGTATAGGAGTTTATGTGTTAAATTCTTACTCTTCTCTTATGGGGATGTATAGTGGTTTTACTCGTGAAAAATCGGATTTAAGAAACAAAGATGTAGAAATTACAAAGGAACCTTTTACAATTCTCATTATGGGTATAGAAGATTATGCGACAGACGGTCAAAATGGTCGTACAGACTCATTAATGTTTGCAACAGTCAACCCGAAAACGCAAAAGATTTCACTTATGAGTATTCCTCGTGATTCTCGAGTTACAATTGTTGGTAAAAATAAAGAAGACAAAATTAACGCTGCCCATGCTTACGGCGGAGAAGAAATGGCAATCAAAACTGTTGAAGGCTTTCTAAAAGTTCCTGTAGACCATTATCTTAAAATTGATTTCCAAGGCTTTAAAGGTATCGTTGATGCTGTTGGCGGTGTTACTGTTGACGTACCCTTCGATTTCTGGGAGCGCTCTGACGTGGATTACTACAAAAAAATTCAATTTAAGCAAGGACAGCAAAACTTAAACGGTGAAGAAGCACTTGCTTACGTCCGTATGCGAAAGCAAGATCCAAATGGCGATTATGGTCGAGCTGCTAGACAAAGACAATTACTGGCCGCTGTTGCTCATAAACTAAACTCCACATCTACTGTATTTAAAATTAAAGATTTAACGGCTGTCGTTGGAAAATATATAAAAACCGACATTCCTATTTCAGACGGACTTGCTCTTTACAATAAAATTTCTGGATTTGATCCTTCTACAATGCAAACGTTAAAGCTTGAAGGCGAAGACAAAAAGATAGGCGGTATTTATTACTTCCTTCCAGATCCAATCAGTTTAGAAACGGTGCGTAACGAAATTGAAAAAGAATTAGGAGAAAAAGCAAAAAATCCAACTACAAAAAACAACTCAAATCCTGATTCAAATTCAAGTTCTAACGAACAAACAAAAAAAGAAACAAACCAAAATAAAACACCAACTGATCCGCCACCTTCTACAAATGCTCATGCAGAGTGGATTATGCGCAATCAGCCATAACAAAAAGGCCCAATCTATCCGATTGGGCCTTTTTTATTTACTTATTAAAGTGTTGTAAAATTGCTTCTACAATACGCTCTGATGCACGACCATCACCGTAAGGATTAGATGCTTTCGCCATCTTATCATGAGCTTCTTTATCTGATAACAACTCATCAGCAAGACCAAAGATTGTCTCTTCGTCTGTTCCTGCTAATTTCAGCGTACCTGCTTCAATACCTTCAGGGCGCTCTGTTGTATCACGAAGAACAAGAACTGGTACCCCAAGTGATGGAGCTTCTTCTTGTACACCACCAGAATCCGTTAACATTAAGTATGAACGAGCTGCAACATTGTGGAAATCAATTACATCTAGCGGCTCAATTAAATGAATACGGTTATGTTCACCTAAAATTTCATTTGCTATTTCACGAACAACAGGGTTCATATGAACAGGGTACACAACTTGTACATCTTCATGCTTATCAACAAGACGCTTAATTGCACGGAACATATTACGCATCGGTTCACCTAAGTTTTCACGACGGTGAGCTGTCATAAGTACAAGACGATCATTTCCAAGTTTCTCTAGTACAGGATGACTATATGTTTCTTTTACAGTCGTTTGTAGCGCGTCAATCGCTGTATTTCCTGTGATGAAAATACGTGACTCATCTTTATTTTCCTTCTGTAAGTTCGTTGCTGATTTTGCTGTTGGTGAGAAATGAAGATCCGCCATTACACCTGTTAATTGACGATTCATCTCTTCTGGGTATGGAGAATACTTATCCCACGTACGAAGGCCCGCCTCAACATGACCTACTGGAATTTGATTATAAAAAGCAGCTAAGCTTGCAATAAATGTTGTTGTTGTATCACCATGTACAAGTACAATATCCGGCTTCGCTTCTTTCATTACTTTATCCAAACCTTCTAAGCCACGCGTTGTAACATCAATTAAAGTTTGGCGGTCTTTCATGATATTTAAATCGAAATCTGGCGTAATTCCAAAGATACTTAATACTTGGTCTAACATTTGGCGATGTTGTGCTGTTACAGTCACAATCGATTCAATTTTTTCTGGGTGTTTTTGCAACTCTAATACAAGAGGTGCCATTTTAATTGCTTCTGGACGTGTCCCGAAAATTGTCATTACTTTTAAACGTTCAGTCATGTGATTGCCTCTTTTCTTTCACTAATTACAGCTTCTATTATGACATATAAAAATATGTATGAGTACATCCCTTTTTAACGCATAACAGAAACTTTTCTATTACAAATACTTTTTCTTCCCACCGAGTAATAATCTATCTTTTGTTTCTTAACATCTTCATCAGTATAACAATTTCTCCCATCAAATAAAATAGGCTCCCTCATAAGTTGTACGTACTTTTCTAACGGATAATTTTGAATATCTTCCCATTCTGTTACGATAAAAACCGCACTCGCATCTCTAATCGATTCATCTATACATCTACTATATTGTATAGCATCTCCAAATATATTTTTCACATATTGAATTGCTTTTGGGTCGTAAAGAACAATATCTGCACCTATATTAATTAATGCTTCTATTATAATAAGAGATGATGCCTCTCTAATATCATCCGTATTCGGTTTAAAGGATGCGCCAAGAACTGCAATCCGCTTTTTATTCATGTTCATGACTTTTTTCGCTTTTTCAATCAATAGCAGTTGTTGCTTATTATTTACTTCAATAACCGCTTTTAACAAACGAAAATCATGAGCAACATTTCCCGCAATTTGCACCAGCGCTTTCGTATCTTTTGGAAAACATGATCCCCCGTATCCAATACCTGCATTTAAAAAAGATGCACCGATCCTCTTATCCATTCCCATCCCTTTAGCAACATCCAATACATTTGCGCCTACCTTCTCACATATATTTGAAATTTCATTAATGAAACTAATCTTTGTAGCTAAAAAGGCATTCGACGCGTATTTAATCATCTCTGCACTTTTAATATCTGTAACATACGTTTCTAAGCGTAATTCGCTATACAAACTCTTTACTCTTCTTGCTACTTCCTCACTATCTGCTCCAATTACAATACGATCTCCATGAAAGAAATCATAAATACCTGAACCTTCACGCAAAAACTCTGGATTCGATACGATATGTAATGTATATCTCCCCTTTAACTCCTCCTCAATCCATCCTTTCATTACATCATTTGTACCTACTGGAACTGTACTTTTCGTAACAACAATAATATCGTTCGTCGCATATACTCCAATATCATTACAAGCACTCTGAATATATGTTAAATCCGCCGTCCCATCTAATAAAGGTGGTGTTCCAACTGCAATAAATATAAACTCTACATCCTCAAACGCCTCTTCTTTATTTGATGTGAAAGTTAAAGCATTATTCTCATATGCATGATTTATTAATTCATGTAATCTAACCTCATAAATAGGTAAATCCCCTTGTTTTATCCGTTCAATTTTCTCATCATCTATATCAAAACATGTAACTGAATGCCCCAACTTTGCCAATCCTACTCCTGTAATCAATCCAACATATCCAGTACCTACTATCGTAATTTTCATTTCCTTTTCGCACAGGAATATACAATAGAAAAGATATGAAATATAGAATTCTCCCTGTGCTTCCCCCTCTCACATTAAAAATGAGAAAACTCTTTTCCTTTTTCATTATATGAATTACTTCCCTCATTCTTTTTAAAGTTTTTGTAAAATTAAATGCACTATAATATAAAGTGAAACTTAATCATTGGGAATCCAGTTACCAGCTCACTCCAGATAAATTCCCACATTTTAACACGAGACTTACTCATTTCTACGTGTAACACTTATAATACTGAACTAAAAGTATTCACTATCGAAGAAAAAGAGGAAATGTCATATTCCAAAGTCCAGTACGATTAACCTTCTTATATGATTCAATATTCTATATACAATTGTCATATATTCTATCCGCTTCCATTAACCGTAAAAAGAAAAAAAGATTGAATTCTAATCTTTTTGTGATACCATATGTTATGAGCCTGTAAATAAACATCATAATTTTCAGATAAATATATTTTCAAAAAAAAAAATTACGTTAGACTATAAAGGGTGGGGTATTAATGGACTCACAAGTGATTTATGCCATTTTGGCATCTTTCATCACTGTACTCGTCGTTACTCCTTTAGTTATTAAATTAGCTTTTAAAATAGGAGCGACAGATAAGCCAAACGCACGTAAAGTGCACCAAAAGATTATGCCACGTCTTGGCGGGTTAGCAATCTTTATCGGTGTAGCTGTAGGATTTGTTGTCGGCGGCTTATATGAGCAAAGAATGTTATCGATAACGCTAGGTGCGATTATCATTGTAATCATTGGAATTTTAGATGATATGTACGAGTTATCTGCGAGAGTAAAATTCGGTGGACAACTGTTAGTTGCCATTATGATTGTAAAAAGTGGATTATTAGTGCAAGTATTATATATCCCATTCCTTGGGGATACTGAACTTGGATGGCTTGCTTATCCAATTACAGTATTTTGGCTTGTAGGTATTACGAATGCAATCAACTTAATTGACGGCTTAGATGGATTATCTGCTGGGATTTCATCTATCGTACTTGCAACGCTAGCATATATGGCCTTCACTAGCCCATGGGGTACTGGAACAGCGATTATCTTGCCACTCGCATTAATTATATTAGCAAGTACAATTGGATTTTTATTCTACAACTTCCATCCAGCAAAAATTTTCATGGGAGATACAGGAGCACTATTTTTAGGATACTGTATTTCTGTTATATCGTTACTTGGATTATACAAAAGTGTAACGTTATTCAGTTTTATTGTTCCAATTATCATTTTAGGTGTACCTATATTTGATACGATATTTGCAATCATCCGTCGTATCGTAAATAAAAAACCTATTTCAGCACCAGATAAATCGCATTTACATCACCGCTTACTTGCAATGGGATTCTCTCATCGCAAAACGGTACTAATAATATACGCATTCGGTATTTTCTTTAGTGTAAATGCCATTATTTTCACTAGTGCAACGTTATGGTTATCCATTATTCTTCTTTTCGCTTTGATTTTCTTCACAGAAATCATTGCTGAAATAATCGGGCTTGTACATGAACGTTACAAACCACTTATTTCCTTTTATAAAAAAGTGAAAAAACGCGAAGACTAATTGTAGTATAGCCTTTACCATTATGAAATATTCAAATAGCACCCTCTTTCTTATAAGAGGATGCTATTTTTTTATTCATTATTTTACATTTCCAAAATATAGATTGTTTGAGAGTTCCTCTATTGGAGAAAGATATACATAATAAGAAACGTATCAAGTTTTCTTTTTACATCTTGATTGTCAAACTGAGGGTGAATGTTATGATCAAGCGAGTATTGCAATGTATTATTTTATTTTTAACCATTACTATGTACGCATCATCTAATACTGAAGCAACAACTGTTATTCCTGCTGAATATCATCCAAATACTGAAACGACCTCTCCTACACAAAAAATTGCGTACTTAACATTTGATGACGGGCCAAACAAATATACTACACAAATTTTAAACATCTTAAAAGAAAAGAACGGAAAAGCAACTTTCTTTGTTATTGGCGGAAAAGTGCCACATTACACAAAAACGATGCAAAGATTAATTAAAGAAGGACATTATATCGGTCTCCACAGCATGTCACATGATGTAAAACGCCTTTACACTGGTGACCCTTCCACTTTAATTGCAGAAATGGAGCAAACACAAAGCATTGTCCAGCAAGTTACGAAATTAAATACACATCTCGTTCGCGTTCCATATGGTAGTATGCCTTACTTAAAAAAGAATTACCGTGACGCACTTGTATCGGCCCAGTATAAAATGTGGGATTGGACAATCGATACATACGACTGGAAAAGCTATGACAATCCTTCTGCCATACTCGAAAGAGTACGTAATCAAAGTGATGAACAAGTAGAAGTCATTTTAATGCATGATTCGAGTGTAACCGTACAAATACTGCCAAAAGTAATTGATTATTTACAGTCACAAGGATACAAACTTCTTCCCTATAATCCTTCTTCTCATCTCAAGGTAAATTTTTGGAAAGACACAAGATTGTAACAGCTTTAGTGCCTATGTGCTAAAGCTGTTTTATTTTTCTCTTCCCACCCTTCCCGTTTTTGTGTAAAATTTTAAATAGTGATGAAGTTTCGAGGTGAATAGAAATGAAACGAATAGATCTCATTTTTAACGCAATACAAGAAGGCAATTATACAGAAGGTGTAACCGCATCAGAACTAGCTACCCTGTTGCAACTAGATCGCGCCAATGTAAGTAGCGACTTAAACAAACTTGTAAAAGATAAACGTTTATTAAAAACAAATACGCGACCTGTTCGTTTTTACATAGAAACGAACACTTCGTTGGAAACGCATTCAAAAGAAGTAACTTCATTAGATACATTTGCAATTGAAAATACGAGCCTTAAAATCGCAATTGAAAAAGCGAAAGCTTCTATGCTCTATCCTCCAAACGGTATGCATACTTTACTACTGGGAGAAACAGGGGTCGGAAAGTCTATGTTTGCTTCTTTAATGCACGAATATGCAATTGAAGTTGAACAGCTTCCTAAAAATGCACCATTTATCGTCTTTAACTGTGCTGATTACGCAAATAATCCACAGCTACTACTCGGGCAATTATTTGGGATTAAAAAAGGAGCTTACACAGGAGCAAGTGATCAAAAAGGATTAATTGAAAAAGCACATGAAGGAATTCTTTTCTTAGATGAAGTACATCGCCTACCTCCAGAGGGACAAGAAATGCTTTTCACCTTTATTGACCGCGGAGTGTACCGCCGCCTTGGAGAAACAGAGAACGAACGTAAAGCACAAGTATTAATCATTACTGCAACAACAGAAGAACCAAATTCATTTTTATTAAAAACATTTACAAGACGTATACCGATGACTGTTACGCTGCCACCACTTCGTGAGCGTACACATAAAGAGCGCTTTGCTTTACTACAGCTATTTTTCACAAATGAAGCAATTCGTCTGCGAAAAGACATTCACGTTAGCCCAAATGCAATGCGTGCTTTCGTCTTTTATAATTGTCCCAATAACATTGGTCAATTAAAAACAGATGTTCAAATTGCCTGTGCGAAAGCCTATTCTGATTTGGTCACAAAGAAACGTGATTCTGTCTATGTTTCAAGTACAGATTTACCTTGGTATATGAAAGAAGGGTTGTTCATTGAAAGGAAGAGCCGTCACTTATACCAAATACCAAATGAAACATTTGTATTTACAGGTGAGGAAGGTTGGAGTAATCATAAAACAGAAGATGAAAAACGCTCTTCTATTTACGATTATATTGACTATAAATACGAAGAACTTCAAGCCCGTGGTATTGAAGAGGAAGAATTAGAATTACTAATAGAAAATGATGTTCAAAGCTTTTTCGTACAATATTTTAACCAAATATCCAAAAAAACAAGCCATGAAAATGTTTTTAAAATTGTGGATCGTAATATCGTTTCCGTATGTGAAAAAATAGCGGAACTTGCTGAAAAGCATTTATCTAAGACGTTTGATGAAAAAGTATTTCTCGCTTTAAGTTTACATGTACAGACAACTCTACAACGTTTACAAAGCGGAAAACAAATACATCACCCACAATTAAATCAAATTCGTACGAAATATAAAGAAGCTTTTTCCGTCGCTATGCAATGCATTCAACTACTGGAGGAAGAATTACAAATAACAATGCCTATTGATGAAGCTGGCTTTTTAACAATGTTCTTCGTTGTTGATCCAATTCCTGCCTCACAAACAGAAGTAAAAGTATTAATATTAGCACACGGTAATGGCATCGCAACTGAAATGGCAAACGTTGCAAACGAACTTCTCGGCATTGAGGAAGTAACCGGTATTGATATGCCGTTACACGAATCACCGAAAGATTTCTTGGAACGTGTGAAAGTGTATATGAAAACACTACAAAATGTAAATGGGCTTCTCTTACTTGTTGATATGGGGTCACTTGCTTATATCGGTGACATATTAGAAACGGAGTTCAAAATCCCTGTACGTGTTCTCTCGATGACGAGCACACCACATGCACTAGAAGCAGCTCGAAAAGCTCAGCTCGGTTATTCATTAGATGCGCTGTATGAAACAGTAAAAAATTTAACACCATTTTACTTAAACGTACAAGAAGAAAAGAAAAAACCTCTCTCTCCAATGAAATCTGTTATTTTAACAGCTTGTTTAACTGGTGAAGGAAGTGCTTTAGCTATTCAAAAAATGTTAGAAAACTATTTAAGATTTGATAAAGACTTAATTGAAATTATTCCGATTAGTATCGTCCATGAAAAAGATTTAACGAAAATGATTGAGAACATAAAAAAAGAGCGTAACATCATTTGTATCGTCACGAATTTCGATGTGCAAGTGCCGTGCTTAACATATCATTTCCAAGACATCGTAAACTACACAGTAATTCAGCCCATTCAAGAATTAATTACGTATGAAGAAACATATGCAAAAATGGCGGATATTCTTGAACAACAAATGCAGCGTAACGATGGGGCATTACTTATCAAAACAATTCGTTACGCATTAAATACAATTCAAGAATTAATTTCCTTACAGCTAACTCCTGATAGCTTAATGGGTGTTATTCTGCATATGAGCTGTATGGTTGACCGTCTTCAAAAAGGAGAAAGCCTTCTTCCTCACCCTGATAAAGAGAAAAGAAGACAAGATGAATACTGGATGTATATGAAAGTAAAAAAAGCATTGCAACCAATTGAAAATACATTTGAAATACAAATACCTGATGACGAAGTATTTTACGTTATGGACTTCTTTATTAAAAATCAGCCTGCGAAAAATTAATCGAGGCAGTTTTTAAAAATATCGACCGTAACGCGAGTTATATCAGCGATTTTCAAAATATATCGCTTTACCGACAATAATCACTAAAACTAGCACCTTATATTAAGAAGAAAAGGCTGTTCCAACATATGGACAGCCTTTTCCTCTATTTCTTTACTTTTCTAACTCGCCCTCTTATTTCTCCTCTTTTTTGTGATTTCGTATGAACATTAACATATACATTTGCTTGAATAATTTCTTGAAGTAAATGTACAAATGATTTCCCTTGTAAAGGTCCCTCAAAATCCTCCACATTCACTACACCAGTAATGCTTCCCTCGTTCAAGCTAATACCTTGCTCCAGTGGACCATATAAATATAAAACAACAGGACCAATTTGAGTAGACTTCCCTAAATGAATTTGACACGATGTAACCTTTTCTATATTTTTTAGTATGATTCTGTAATGTAATTTCGTTAAATCATCACTAAAAATAAACTCTGCTACCCCAAAAGCTTCTGTATTTACAGGAGGCACTTCCCTCTTACCTGTTAACCTGGCAAAGAAATGTGTTGTCATAAGGCATTCTCCTTATATAAATTTCCCATCACTACTTCTACTACTTTATGGTTTAGACATAATCATTTATGACTTTTTCAATTTTAATTACAAAGAAAAGATTCACAAAATCTTTACATTGTAATTGTTCCTGTAGATTGAAAGTCTCTTGTATAATGCACATAGAAAAACATTATAGGAGGTTCCATTGAAAACTAACAAATACACTTTTCATACATTATTAGAGATTTTTCTCGTCTCATTTAAATTAGGATTTACTTCATTCGGCGGTCCTGTCGCTCATCTCGGCTATTTCCACCACGAATACGTGCAAAAAAGAAAATGGATGGATGAACGAAGCTATGGAGATTTAGTAGCACTATGTCAATTCCTTCCCGGTCCTGCCAGCAGTCAAGTCGGTATGGGGGTTGGATTATTACGGGGCGGGCTATTAGGAGCTATTATTTCATGGATTGGATTCACTTTACCGTCTGTGCTTGTTTTGGTTTTCTTCGCCTCATTCCTTAATCAGTTCGATCTTGGAAGTGCTGGCTGGATTCATGGACTAAAACTTGTAGCAGTCGCTATTGTCGCTCATGCCATATGGGGAATGGCGCGGAAGTTAACTCCAGATCGAAATCGTGCAACGATTGCGATTGTAACTGCCGCAATCGCCTTATTATGGCCAAGTAGTTGGACACAAGTCACCCTCATCATAATATGTGGCTTTATCGGCTGGTTGTTATATCGCAACCAACCAATTAGCCAATCTCAACATATAAAAGTACCTATTTCAAAAAAGATAGCAGTTTCTTGTCTCGTCTTATTCTTTGGACTATTACTACTGCTACCAATATTAAGACCGTTCTCTTATTACATCGCTTTATTTGATAGTTTCTATCGCTCTGGCGCACTTGTATTTGGAGGAGGACATGTCGTGCTGCCTCTTCTTGAAGGTGAGTTCGTACAAAACGGAATGATGACGAAAGAACAGTTCCTAGCTGGATACGGATTAACACAAGCAGTACCAGGACCACTGTTTACATTCGCCTCTTATATAGGAGCAGTGTTAGACGGGACGCTTGGGGCATTACTCGCAACAATTGCAATTTTCTTCCCTGCTTTCTTACTCGTTATTGGTGTTTTACCATTTTGGAACAGCGTGAGAAAAATATCATTCATACAAGGCGCACTACTTGGAGTCAATGCCGCTGTTGTCGGTATTTTACTAGCAGCTTTTTATGATCCTATTTGGACAAGCACAATTATGAACGCTGTAGATTTTGTTTTTGCATCTCTTCTATTTTGCTTGCTCGCTTTTTGGAAAACACCACCTTGGGTTATCGTTATACTCGGGGCATTTGGCGGATATGCTCTATCCATTTTATAAATAAAAAACGACGGCATGATGTAGCCGTCGTTTTTCTATTAAAACTTCACAAGCTCTATTCCTTCTGGTAATTTGCTCTCTGTTAAAATACGCAATTCCTTCACACGATTCATTACGTAAGAAGAACGCTTCACAAGCTCTGGATCAATATAAGCTGGATGAACCATAATTTCTACCGTTTGTTCACCTTGTACTCTTTCTTTTAACTTCACAAAGTAATCTTCCGTCACACCATCCGCATAAAAGTCACTGTAAAACACATCAGAAAATGGGCGCACCGCTCTATCTTCCTCACAACGACGAATCGGAACATTATATGTAGCCGCTAATCTCTCAAGAACATCATGTAAAATCGGTAAACCATGCACATGATGATGACTATCTAAATGAGTTGGTGTTAATCCGTAAGATAGGAATTTCTCAATTTGAGCAGTCCACTCTCTCTCAACTTCTTCTGGATTTATATTTCCTTCCCTTACGACACCTTGTTTATGAAACAATCCATCGCTACTTACAAGTGATGGTACGTCTCCAAGAAGTGGTTCTCCTGCCGTTAATACAAGATGTACTCCTACTCCTAGCGTTTCATACTCTTTGGCTAAGCGTACCGCATGCTCTGTTCCTGGCATATTCATCATCATCGTCGTTGAATTTACAAGTCCGTTTATATGCCCATCAATAATGCCGTAATTTGTACCTTCTGTAAGACCGAAATCATCTGCGTTTACAATTAACTTAATCATCGTAATACCTCCTAATAAAGTGAAACTTTAATCAGTGGGGGGTTTTCTCCCCCCCACTGATTATTAGTTGAACCAATCGGACTTTTATGGGCAGTTGATCCCCCACCTAATTTCTTTGTTTTCGCTGAATTTTGAGGTAGTGGTCTTACTGCCCATTAAAGTGGGATAGAATAAAAAAAGCGGGCTAAATAGCGCCGCTTTTACTTCTCTACCTTTTTGAAGAACTGCGGAAGATATTCTTTATGTGCTTCCAACATTTCATCTAAAATTTGTTTTGCAACTGTATCTGATGGTACAAGTGGATTAATTGTCATAGCAAGCAGCGCTTTATGATAATCACCTGTAACAGCAGCTTCAATTGTTGTGCGCTCAAATGATTTAATTTGCTGTACTAAACCGCGAACTGGTACTGGAAGATCTCCGACCGCAATTGGTTTTGGACCTTCTTTCGTAATAATACAGTTCACTTCAACAGCAGAATCATCTGGTAAGCTTGCAATTGTTCCGTTGTTTCGTGTATTAACAGGCTGGATATCACCTTTATTGTTGTAAATAGACGTAATTAAGCTACATGCTGCGTCACTATAATAAGCGCCGCCACGTTTTTCTAATTGTGGTGGTTTAATATCTAAATTCGGGTCTTTATATAACTCAAATAAATCATTTTCTAATTGTTTTACTACTTCTGCACGTGTACCTTTTTCAACAGAAGCTTCTTTTTCTTCTTCTAACATTTCACGTGTTTTGTAGTAATAACGATGATATGGACATGGAATTGCACGAAGACCGCGAATAAAGTCTGGTTCCCAGTTAAGCGCTGCGATATTTTCCATCGTAATTTGCTTTTCCGGATCTGTTACAAGCTCTAACACACGATCCATTACACTTACGCCATCTAAGTATACATCTAGTCCGTATACCATATGATTTAAACCTGCAAAATCAACGTGGACACGACTTGCATCTACTTCAAGTAATCTTGCAAGACCCATGCGGATTCCGATTGGAACGTTAC
The DNA here is from genome assembly GCF_038006965.1 of Bacillus sp. FSL K6-1338. Classification (NCBI taxonomy): domain Bacteria; kingdom Bacillati; phylum Bacillota; class Bacilli; order Caryophanales; family Bacillaceae; genus Bacillus; species Bacillus sp. FSL K6-1338. The sequence continues at coordinate 4,961,154 of NZ_JBBOWI010000001.1, forward strand.
ATAGACCAACTACTCTTTGAATATTTGTATAACGAAGGACAGCTTCTGTTACCATACCAGCTGGGTTCGCAAAGTTAATTAGCCATGCATTCGGACAAAGCTCCTCCATATCTTTACAAATATCTAAAATAACAGGAATCGTTCTCAGTGCTTTGAATAAACCACCAGGACCATTCGTTTCCTGACCGATTACATCATATTTTAATGGGATTGCTTCATCTTTTGCACGTGCTTCTAATAAACCAACGCGAAGTTGTGTTGTTACGAAGTCTGCATCTTTTAATGCCTCACGGCGATCAAGTGTTAAATGTACCTCGATTGGTAAACCAGATTTTTTCACCATACGTTTCGCTAAGTTACCAACAATTTCTAACCTTTCTTTTCCTGCCTCAATATCTACTAACCAAATTTCACGAACAGGAAGCTCATCATAACGTTTAATAAATCCTTCAATTAACTCTGGTGTATAACTAGATCCACCGCCGATTGTAGCAATTTTAATTCCAGTCATGCTTTATTCCCCTTTCGCTTCAAGCTTTTTATAAAGATCGATAAACTCTGCTGCTAATTCTTTCACTGTAATCGCATTCATTAAATGATCTTGTGCGTGAATTAAAAGAACACTAACCTCTGTTTTTTCTCCTCTTGCTTCTGATTGTATGAGCTCTGTTTGGAAATGATGCGCTTCATTAATCGCTTCTTTCGCCTTTACCATCGCTTCATCTGCTTCTACCATTTTCCCCTGTTTGGCAAATTGAAGTGCCTCCATCGCAAAGCTTCGTGCGTTACCACTATTTAAAATCAATTGGAATGGAATTTGTTCTGCTGTAGTCATCATAATTACCGCCCTCTCTATAAGGTTCAACCGATTTAAATACCCCTTCAGTTTGAACATGTCTATTAAAGTATGAATTTGTTAATGATAGTTTAGTGTTCATATAGATGTTTTTCATCTTTTTGAACATGATATAAAGGTAATTGTTCTCACAGGTATCGTTGTCTATGAGAACAATTACTATGTTACATAGGTAAAGAGTTGTTATTTTCTTGTGCTGCTTTCTCAGTACGGATAACTGAACGATCGCATGCGACAACGAATGGGAAGTAAATCGCCATTGCAACAACAAAGTTGAATAATTGTAAAATCGCACCAGAAGGATGTAAACCTGTTACAAGATACCCACTAATAATTGGTGGAACGTTCCATGGAACCATCGCTACTGTTTTTGGTACCCATCCTAAGTAAATTGCTGTATAAGATGTAATAACTAACACAACAGGTGTTAATACGAACGGGATGAATAAAATTGGATTTAATACGATTGGTGTACCAAAGATTACTGGTTCGTTAATGTTAAATGCACCAGGTCCAATTGATAGACGAGATACACCGCGTAATTGTGCACTTTTCGCTACAATTAATACAACTACTAAAAACGCTAATGTTGCACCAGAACCACCAAGATATACGAAAGTATCAAAGAATGGTTTTGTAATAATGTTTGGAACATCAAATGCAGATGTACCATCTTGGAATAACTTAATATTTTTCTCTAATGCTGGTAAATAAAGTGGCTCAATAATACCACCAACAATATTTGGACCATGTAAACCGAAGAACCAAAGTACATGTACTAATAATGCAATAAAGATTGCACTTGGTAACGTACCCGCTAAACCTTGTAATGGAACTTGTAATGTATTAAAGATATACTCATGAACACTTGTACCTGCTAGTTTTACTGCTAATTGAATACTTGCAATACCTGTTAAAATCACAAATGCTGGAACTAAAGCAGCGAAAGATTTCATTACTGCTGGTGGTACACCGTCAGGCATTTTAATTGTAATGTTTCTTTGAACAAAGAAGCGGAATATCTCCGTTACGAGTATGGAGACAATAAGTGAAACGAACAAACCCTGTGCGCCTGTCCAAAGCATATTTATTCCAGCTTCTTTTGGTGTTGTTGGTGTAAGAATAATTAATGCACCAAACGAAATAATACCTGCTGACAATCCATCAACACCGTAAGATTTTGCTAAGTTATAACTTATGGTAACCGCCACCATCAGAGCTAATACCCCGAAGGACCCTGTCCACATACCAGCACCAATTTGTGTCCAAGTTTCACCGAATAAATCTTTCATAAAATTTTGGAATGCTGGAATTGGTAAACCATTAACTAGTACTGCCATCGAACCAACTAAAATAAGTGGCATAACTGCAATAAATCCATCTCGGATCGCAGCTAAGTGACGTTGCGATCCGATTTTACCAGCAATCGGAACCATGTACTTCTCCATAAATGCAATAAACTTTTGCATTTTACTTCCCCCCTAATTATTTTTTAAGTGTTAATGCGTGATCTAAAACTGCTTCTCCATTCATCATGCCGTAGTGCATTGGATTGATAACGTCGATTCCAACGTTTCTCTCGTCAGCAAGCGTTTTCATTGAAGAGAGCATGTAACGAACTTGTGGTCCTAGTAATAATACATCTGCTTGATCGATATTCGTTTTTACTGCATCCCCAGATACAGCCCAAATCTTGCCTTCTAGACCGCGAGCTTTTGCAGCCGCTTCCATTTTTGTAACTAGTAAACTTGTAGACATCCCTGCTGAGCAACATAATAAAATATTCATTTGAAAATCCCCCTTGTGTAGTATAAAAAATTTATGTTTTATTTATTTTTCTTTACGCTATTTATTAATGCAATTAGCATGCCAACTTTTTAAAACCACTAAAATCAGCACTTTTTCGACTGTTTTCTTTGTGTGTTAACGCTTTCAATTAGTGTGTTACTCAAAAAACACACAGTGTGTTATAAAACAACACGCTTTTAACACATAACTGTATGAAAATAGATTAGTGTTTAGTTGTCTAGTTATGCTTAACATAAAAAAACACTAAAAAAATCTTTCATCGTAGAATCTAGTAAAAAAACAACATGCTCTTGAACACACTCTTCTATCTATTGTCTAAGCAAATTCTACTAGATTACATAGAATAGAGTAAAATAACACAATTCGAAAGGAGATTCCTATGCCAAAACATAGAAAACAAAGCAAAATAAAGATTTATAGAATAAAAAGCTATAAAAAAGACAAGCGTTCTGAAGTAGACTCTGACAAATTTGAACTAGAACAGCAGGACAAGCACGATACACAAGACAAACAAGATGAACAGGATAAACAAGTACAATCAGAAAATGTAATTATAGTACCCACAGATTCACACAACTTAGATGTGTGGGATGAAATTTCTCTAAAGGAAATACAAGCTGGTGAACATACAAATTTATTTAAAGAAAAGAGTAATTATCAAAATATTAATTTAGTCCAAGTAAACGATATTCGCTTATACTTGGACAAGCAACTACAATTCAGCTCCGTCGATGAGCAAATTTATCATGAAGCACTTGTACATCCAATTATGTCAAAAGTAATTGATCCAAAACGTGTTCTCATATTAGGCGGTGGCGATGGTCTTGCCCTGCGAGAAGTTTTAAAATATGAAACTGTACTACATGTAGACCTTGTTGACTTAGATGGATCGATGATTGATATGGCTCGTAATGTTCCAGAATTAGTTTCTTTAAACAAAAGTGCATTTTTTGATAATCGTGTAAATACACACGTATGCGATGCAAAAGAGTTTTTAAGCTCTCCTTCCTCTTTATACGATGTAATCATTATTGATTTCCCAGACCCAGCGACAGAGTTGTTAAGTACTTTATATACAAGCGAACTTTTTGCTCGTATAGCTACATTCTTAACAGAAGATGGCGCATTCGTCTGCCAATCTAATTCACCTGCTGATGCACCTCTAGTATACTGGAGCATCGGTAATACAATTGAACATGCTGGACTAACTGTGAAAAGTTATCATACAATCGTTCCTTCTTTTGGAACTGACTGGGGATTTCATATCGCTGCTAATTCTGCCTATGTACTAGATCAAATTGAACAATTATATGTAGTACCAACTCCTCGAACCTTGCCTGCTCTTCTTTTTCCTTTATTTCAATTTAAAGAAGAACATCTAGAACAACGCAACCTCGCTCTTTTAAATTCAGAATCGAACCTTATCCTACATCAATGCTACAAACAGGAAATGAAGTTTTGACGATATTATAGTAAGGAGTGTTGCCTATGGAATATTCTACTTTTGGCAAGCATATAATAGTAGATTTATGGGGAGTAGATTTTTCTCTACTAGATGATACGCACTTTTTAGAATATCATTTAGTTACAGCTGCAGATTGCTCTGGTGCCCATGTTTTAAACGTAAGTAAAAAAGAATTCCAGCCATATGGTGTTACTGTATTAGTGTTATTATCAGAAAGCCATCTTTCCATTCACACTTACCCGGAACAAAATTTTGCAGCTATTGACTGTTATACTTGCGGTACAACCGTTGAACCACAAATTGCGATTGATTATATCGTAAATATATTAAAACCGGAGCGGATGCATATAAAAAGATTAATTCGTGGTATAGGAGAAATTGTTACTGCCGATTAATTATAACTCTTACTCATCCGGAAAAAGGAGGATTGTAAATACCATCAGTGGGATGAACATTCCACTGATGGTACAGGCATATACATAAAGTGAAACTTTAATTAGTGGGGGTTTTGTTCATCTCCCACTAATTATTAGTTGAACCAATCGGGCCTTTACAGACAGTTAAGCTCCCTCCTAACTTCCTTGCTCCAGCCACATTTTGAGGTGGGAGTTTTACTGCCCGTTAATGCGGGATAAAAAAACCTTGCATAAGTAAGGTTCATTCATCCACCGACATCTTCCTATATAACTCTACAAACTCACTCGCTAATTCTTTCACTGTAATTGCATTCATTAAATGATCTTGCGCGTGTACCATTAAAAGAGTAACTTCGGTCTTTTCGCCACCAGCCTCTTTCTGTATAAGCTCCGTTTGTACACGGTGCGCCTCTTTTAATTCCTCTAGCGCTTCTTGTAATTTAGCTTCTGCTTCTGTAAACTCCCCACGCTTCGCACAATCAATTGCTTCCATTGAACAACTTCTCGCGTTTCCTCCATGCAAAATTAAATGAAAAGCTTTCGTCTCTATCGTATCCATTTTACTTCTTTACTCCCCCTTTTCTTCTGCTACTTTTTGTTTATCCCATATTTTTAAGAACGGTAAATAAATGAAGAATGCAAGCGCAAAGTTGACGAGTTGTAAAACAACACCTGAAATTTTCCCACCCGATCCTAAATATCCACTGAAAAGAATAGGTGTCGTCCAAGGTACAGCCGCCCCACTCGGACGTGCGACCCATCCCCATTCCATTGCAAAGTAAGAAACAATTGTTAACACAACTGGAACCAATATAAATGGAATTAATAAAATTGGGTTCATTACAATTGGCATACCAAAAGTTACCATCTCATTAATATTAAATATACCAGGCGCGATTGACAATCTCCCTAAACTTTTTAATTGTTGACTTCGTGCAAATAGTAACATTCCGACAACTAGAGCCAGCGTTGCACCAGAACCGCCCATATAAATCCATAAATCAAAAAACTGTGCCGTAATGGTATTTGGTACATCTTGCCCAGCTTGAAAAGCAACTCGATTTTGATCCATTAAAGACAACCAAACAGGGCTCATTACACCACCAACAATAGTAGCACCATGAATTCCACACGACCAAAGAACATGAACGAGAATAACTGCTATTATTGCGCCCCAAAGACTAGCACCAAGTACACTAAGTGGTTCCTGTAAAATTTGTCCTACAATATTATGGATACTGCCAAAAGAAGTATTTTCTATAATTAAGCGTAAAATCCAAATAACTGTTACAACAATAAAACCTGGAACAAGTGCCGCAAATGAACGCGTGACAGCTGGTGGAACTGTCTCTGGCATCTTTATAATTATCTTTTTTTGTACAATAAACCGATAAAGTTCAGTAGATATAAGTGCAATAATCATTGCTACAAATAACCCTTGGCTTCCCATTAATGCAGCTGGGATAGCGCCTTCTACAAGTACACTCTCTTTTGTACTTGGTATAATATATGCAACTTGAAATGGAGTCGCAAGTAAAAACGTCACAAGCGACAATGCCCCGGATGCTAAAGCATCCACTTTATAATACTCTCCAAGCCTGTAAGCGATTCCAAAAACAGCTATTAAAGCCATTATATTAAAAGTTGCACTAACTGGATACCCTAAAGCTCTCTGCCAATTCTCACCAAACAAACCTGCCATAAACTCGTTATATCCCGGTATCGGCAGTGCACTAATAATGAGGAAAAACGATCCAATAATTAAGAAAGGCATCGTTAAAATAATTCCATCTCGAATTGCTTGTAAATGCCTCTGCTCTGCAACCTTCCCTGCCACCGGCATCACATACTTCTCTAAAAACCGTATCATCTATCCCACTCTCCTCATGGTTTCATTGACAAAGCTGCTTGCAAGATAGCTTCTCCATTACAAAGTCCGTAATGGACGGATTGAATAACATCAACAGGTACCCCTTTCTCCTTACATAATTCTTTCATTTTCGGTAATAAATAACGTACTTGCGGTCCAAGTAAAAGGACATCAGCTTTATCAATATGACTATTCACTTCAGAACCTGATACTGCCCAGATTTTCACTTCTATCCCTCTTGCCTCTGCTGCTTTCTCCATCTTTGTAACAATCAAACTGGAAGACATTCCCGCTGCACAGCAAAGCAAAATATTCATTCCGCTTCCCTCCCCCTTTTTCTAAACCTAAGTTATGGTGCATCCCTTGCCACCACTAGGTTACAAATATATATGTCTAGATTTCCTGCTGTATGCCGAGCTTAAAAACAAAAATTTCTTGGTTTTCACGCTATTCCATTTATCCGTATTCTCCTAGTAAAGAGGACTCTAACTCGCTATAATGATTCAGTATGATTTTTTAATTGATAGGAGGATATATTTATGAAGGCATATCGCTTTCCACTTATTTTATTATCTTCTATCCTAATTGGTGGTTTCATTGGTTATTTCATGGGTGCCGATGCAGTTGCTTTAAAGCCGCTTGGTGATATTTTCTTAAACTTAATGTTTACGATTGTTGTACCTCTAGTGTTCTTTAGCATCGCATCGTCTATTGCTAATATGGATGGATTAAAACGTTTCGGTAAAATTATGTCTAGTATGGCTGGGACTTTCTTATTTACAAGTATTTTAGCTGCTATTTTTATGATTATTGTCGTGAAAGTATTCCCGCCAGCACAAGGTGTTGTACTAGAACTAACACAACCTGACAAAGCCGGCAAAGCTGTTAGTGTTGCAGATCAAATCGTCGGTATTTTAACAGTATCTGACTTCTCGAAGTTACTATCTCGTGAAAATATGTTAGCTCTTATTTTCTTCTCTATCTTAATGGGGATTGCAACTTCAGCAGTTGGCGAAAAAGGAAAGCCATTCGCTACATTCCTACAAGCTGGTGCAGAAATTTCAATGAAAGTTGTATCTTTCATTATGTACTACGCTCCAATCGGACTTGCTGCTTACTTCGCAGCATTAGTTGGTGAATTCGGACCACAACTTCTTGGAACTTACTTCCGAGCAGCAATGGTATACTATCCAGCTTCTCTTATCTACTTCTTTGTATTCTTCACGTTCTATGCATACCTTGCAGGTCGCAAACAAGGTGTACAAGTATTTTGGAAGAACATGGTCTCTCCTACAGTTACATCACTTGCAACTTGTAGTAGTGCCGCAAGTATTCCAGCGAACTTAGAAGCAACGAAGAAAATGGGTATTTCTTCAGACGTTCGTGAAACAGTTGTCCTTCTTGGATCTACACTTCATAAAGATGGATCTGTTTTAGGCGGCGTATTAAAAATTGCTTTCTTATTCGGTATTTTCAACATGGAATTCGAAGGACCGAAAACATTAGCAATCGCACTTGTTGTTTCTTTATTAGTAGGAACAGTAATGGGTGCTATTCCAGGCGGTGGTATGATTGGTGAAATGTTAATCGTATCTCTATACGGTTTCCCGCCAGAAGCATTGCCAATTATTGCAGCAATTAGTACAATCATTGATCCACCTGCAACGATGTTAAACGTAACAGCAGATAACGCTTGTGCGGTAATGACAGCTCGCCTTGTAGAAGGTAAGAATTGGATCAAAAACAAATTTGCTTAATAGATAGAAAGAGGATGCTCGTTTAGAGCATCCTCTTTTTGTCGTTATTTGTTAATAAGTTGATATCTCCTCTCGCCACAAATTTGTTACAATCTTCACAAATATTCCACATCCATTATCCATTCTCCGTACTATAATCATGTATGGAAAAGGAGATGGAAATAATGACTCAAAGCGCACCAGAATTTAAAGTTTTGCAAAGCATTGCATTTCTCGCTGTTGTTTTGCAAAGTTCCTTATTATATACAATGAATCAAGGAAATGTCTTACTTGAGCAATCTCTCATTATGGGCATGCTATTCAACCTTGCAAAATTCTCAGCACCAGCATTCATATTTATCGTTGGATTTCACTTAATTCGGCACTATACGAAGCAATTAGTATATAAAGAATATATTTCTGAAAAAGCGACACACTTACTCATTCCTTATTTCTTTTGGTCTATTCTTTACCTATTAACAACAAACGATCTTATTACGTTACAAAGTGGAATAAAAAGTTTATTACTCGGAACAGCCGCGCCCCATCTTTGGTACGTTATTATGATGTTCCAAATTCACTTATTGTTCCCTTTACTATGCACACTTTTTTATTGGTTTCAAAAACGAACAGAAAATAAAAAAGACATATATAAATATATGACCTTTTTCGCGTGCCTATATTTTCTATTAATGTGGTTCTCTTCTCACTATATTTTTAATGGAGAAAAATTAACAAGTTCAACAATTTTACATTATACAGATCGATCATTTCTATTCTACTCATTCTATTTCGTTATGGGTGGCATTGCCGCTGTAGCACTAAAAACTTGGCGTCTATTCGTCATGAAACATATCCCGCTTATAACAATATTATTTTTCATCTTATTTTTATTCATCAATTATGAGTTGTTTAGTTTTCACGGAGCAAACTCTATTCATTTAACTGTTTCTACCTATTTAAAACCATCTATGTTTTTATATATCGTATGCGAAATTATCATACTGTATATGTTATCTATTATGATAGTACAGCGTCGTGGTTTCTTATATAAAACGTTACGTTTCATTGGAAATTACACGTATGGTGCTTATTTAGCTCACTTATTCTTCTTGCAACTATGCACAAAGTTTCTTTCTTTATTCACACTGCAAGAAAATACTATATTATATAGCCTATTACTATTTGTGTTAACGGCTATTATCTCTATTTCAACAATGGTCATTTGTAGCACAATACCATTTCATACTTGGATTACAGGGCCTTCTCCTACAACAAAGATGAAATGGACGAAGGTTGTATTCCGAAAAAATCATAAAAAACTATTCAAGCCATATATTTGATATAATGATACGCATATAAAAAGAAAGCGAGAGACACCTATGATTAATCAAGTTGGACAAATTATGCTATATGTAAATAACCAAGACGAAACAGTACAATTTTGGACAGAAAAAGTAGGGTTCCAAATCATTGCGGAAGAAAATAACGGAAACGGATTCCGCTGGATTGAAATTGCACCGGCGAAAGAAACAGGAACAAGCATCGTCCTTCACGATAAAGCGTTAATCGCGAAGATGCAACCTGAATTAAACTTAGGTACTCCTTCACTTATGTTCTTCTCAAATGACTTAGACCGTCTATATAAAGATCTTTCAGAGAAAAATGTCACAGTTGGACAGGTTGTAGATTTACCTACTGGTAGAGCATTCAACTTTGCTGATAATGAAAATAATTACTTTGCAGTAATGGAACGTAAATAAAAAATAAGCTATCCGAAAAAATCGGATAGCTTATTTCATTTTAAGAAACTTGTTCTGCATTCGTTTCTTTATGCTGTATATGGCTCGTGATCCAAGCAATTCCACCGGCAACAACGAGATAACATAACAATATTAAAATTTGCATTTGTAATTGCGACCAATCTCCTAAAGAGATAACATCTTGTAATCCTCTAAGAGAATGGGACATTGGGAGAAACTGTCCAATTTTGCTAAGCACAGCTATGTTTAATTCTCCTGGGAAAGTACCTCCACTCGTCGCTAATTGCAGGACAAGAAGCGTTACCGCTAAGAACTTTCCAACAAGACCAAATACTGTTACTAACATAAGAATAAATGTCATGAACGTAAAGGAAATAACAATACTTGATAAAACAAAAAGTGGCACACTGGCAACTTCTAGTTTCATAACACCTAGCACAACTACATCTACGAGTAGCGCTTGAATAAGTCCAATTAAATATACCAATCCTAATTTATTAATAAAATGTACCGTTCCGCTTACCTTCATATTTTGTCTGCGGCCAAGAGGTAAAATATTCGATGCCATAATTCCGCCAACATAAAATGCAAGTGATAAGAAATATGGTGCAATGCCTGAACCGTAGTTAGGAACGTCAGAAACTGTTGACTTCACTAACTGAACTGGCTCTGAGAACATCGTATTGCGTGCATCATCATTACGGACATCCGCTATCTTCTCTGCGCCCTCTCCCAATTTCGTAGAAAGTTCTTTCGCACCATCATCAAGTTTAACAAGTCCATTTGTTAATTTACTAGCACCGTTATTCAGCTCCGTTCCACCACTCGCAAGCTGATTTACACCTTCTTGTACTGTTGTAAATCCATTTCCCCACTTCGTAAATCCATCAGCTAAATTCGATGCACCATCTGCTACCTTTTTCGTTCCAGCAGTAGCTTCATTTAACTTAACTCCGAATGTATTCATGCCTTCTTCAATCTTATGTTGACCCTCAGTAAGCTTCTTCGCTCCTTGTGTCAATTGTTGTTGGCTATTATTTAAAGTACTTGTTGCTTTAGCTAGTCCATTAGACGTAGCAACAATTTTTTGAAAAGCGGGATCTTGCTGCACTTCTGGATGATTTTTCACGTACTCTTCTAATTGTTGTTTTACACTATTAGCTGCACCATCCGCTTTTACTTGGCCTTCAGCAAGCTTCTCACTTCCACTCACCCATTCATTTGTACCAGCACTTAATTCACTAACTCCTGATTGTAACGTTTTTTCACCTTGTGCTAATAACTCCATACCACTATGAAGTGATGTCACTCCTTGACTCAGCTCATTTGCCCCCCCGGTTAAAGCAGATTGACTGGATGCAAGCTTTTCACTTCCCTCTTTCAATTTCGATGTCCCATCACTTAAACGATCAATACCATCCGCAAGCTGATTCGCTCCATTTTTTGCATCGGTCGTTCCTTCATGTAACTTCTCAGCCCCATTACTTGCATCACTCAATCCTTGTGCCAAATCTTGAAACTTTGAAAAGACACCCTCTGTATAAGATTTCGTAATACTATTTGAGATTTTTGTTTTCATATTTTCAACAGCTGTCGTTCCAATTTGAGCTGCTACAAAGTTTTTACCTGGATTTACTTTGTACTGTAACTTTGCTGGCTCTGGTTTCTCATCCATAAGTGTACTTACCTTTTTAGAGAAATTCTCTGGAATCGTAACAACCATATAATATTTATCTTCTTTTAACCCTTCATCAGCATTTTTTTCTGATACGAAATGAAAAGCCAGTTCCTTATTCTCTTTTAAATTTTTAACAAAATCGTCTCCTGCATGAATTGTTTTTTCATCCATCACAGCACCCTTATCTAAATTCACAACTGCAACAGGTAATTTATCTAATTTTCCGTACGGATCCCAATATCCAGCCAAGAAGAATCCTGAATAAATTAACGGAACGATTAATAAAAAAATTAAAGCGATACGTCCATGTTTATGGTGCCACATCGCTTTCCAATCTTTAAATATAAGTTGAATTCCTTTCATGAAACATACTCCTTCTCCTAATTTCACACCATTACAATGGTTTAACAGATTTACTATACACGTCACTTTCCATACTGTATAATACATCTTTAATTATCAATTCATTCCTTTTGGTCTATAGAAAGGAGATTCGAAATGGAACTGCTCCAGTTAAAATACTTTCAGACAGTTGCACGACTAGAACATATGACAAAGGCAGCTGAAGAATTGCATATCGCGCAACCTTCACTCAGCAAAACAATCGCTAGACTCGAAAAGGATTTAGGCGTCCCTTTATTTGATCGCCAAGGCCGACAGATTACTTTAAATTCTTTCGGAAAAGTATTTTTAAAACGGGTAGAACGTATTTTTCATGAATTAAGTGAAGGGGAACGAGAAATTAAAGATTTAGCCGAATTACAACAAGGCTCTATTACAATGGCCGTTTCTATTCCAAGAATATTACCAGAACTACTAGGTTCTTTTTTACGAGAACATCCTAATGTTCGATTCCAGCAATTTCTTGCGTCTACTCCTTCTATGAAACGACAACTGGAAAATATGGAAATTGACTTTTGTCTTTCCTCTGTACCAGTTGAAGGAGAAGAAATTGTTTGGGAACCACTTATTACAGAAGAAATTTTCTTAGTCGTTCCTTCAGGCCATCGGTTATCAAACCGCGAAAGTATCCACCTGCATGAAGTAAAAGACGAACCGTTTATTAGTATGAATACTGGCTATGGATTTCGGCACTTAACGGATGAATTTTGTAAAGAAGCTGGTTTCACTCCGCATATTGCTTTTGAAGTAGATGAACCGACAGTGATTAGCGACCTCATTAAGCAAGGTCTCGGCATCGCTTTTGTTCCAAATTTAACTTTATTAAAAAACTCTACTTTAGCAGCAAACAAGTTGCGTATTATTGAACCCGCTTGTAAGCGAACCATCGGATTAAGTTGGTCAAAAAAGCGATACTTATCAAAAACAGCTCAGCAATTCCGTGAATTCGTGATTGACTACTTCTCTAATATTAGGACGCAAAATTATATCAACCAATAAAAGGTGCCACCCTCATATGGTGGCACCTTTTATTGGTCACTCTTTTTTAATTCCATTTCAGCTAAAAGTGGTAGTACATTATCAAAAATATGCGTATTATTATTTTCACCTGTTACATATCCACCATAATATCTACTAAATACGTTGTCATTTCGGAATGTGGACATATGATCATACAATTCCTTCGCAAACTTTGTATCACCTGTTTGTAGTACGTACAAAATCGTTAGTCCATACGCGGCTGGCGATTCATAATTCACAGTTTGTTTTCCCGTTTCTAAATTGTAACGACCGTATAGCTTTCCATCCTCCTGGAATCTCTTCTTTATAAATTCCAAATAAGCAGCTGATGAAAGACCACCTAAACTTCGATGATATGCAACGTATGATTGGTCAATAAGATTCACTTCTTTATCGTACTTAAATGTACCATCTTCTTTATATTCTTTTGGGAATGCCCAGCCATGCCTTGGATAATCCGCTAAAAATTGAACAATTTCCTGATATTGCTGAGCAGAAACTTTACCGTACTTCTTCATATAAGAGAATGCACGCGGATTTATGTATGATGTTGTTACAAAATTATTTTGTTTCCCTGCATCTGCATCATAATAATCAACATAATAATTATCTTTTTTATTATAACGAAGTACAGCATCACTTAATTGATCGGCAAGGTTTTTATAACGCTCTTCCTTATACATTTCATAAGCACGATATAATTGTTCTATAATACGAAGATCATCTATAAGTGCATTTGTAGCTGACTGCCTCTCTCCCTTTTCAGAGAGTTTCCATAAAACGATATGATTCTTATATACGAAATTATCTTGAATAACCTTTACTTGCTCATCAAATAACGCCTGGTCATCTTTATCAAGTGTATATTGTAACCATAATCCCGCCGATTCTGATAAAGCTTCACGTCCCTTCGCTTCACCCGTACCTGCCTTAGTATCTACTAAACGATACGTGGCAAGCGTTCCATTTTCATTCACCATATGTCTTAAAATAAAATTTTCTGTACGGTTTCCTTGTAAAGCTGACCAAAATACAATTCCACCTAAAGCGATTAAGAAGATAACTCCAATCCCTATATATAAACGTTTCCGCAATCTTTTCACCTCCCTAGTAAGGCTAACCTTAATTTTATCAGAACATACATAAATTTAAAAAAGACAATCTATTAGATTGTCTCCCCCATTTCTATCCCCCACAAACCTCTTTAGAAGGTTTATATAGCGATTGTACAAGTCGATCATATTCACGACGTGTAATTTCTTTATTATATAGCTTCAATAATAAATCTCTATGCTCTTTTGAAAATGCCATCTTTTTAATGACTTCAGGATACATAAAACACCCTCTCCATTTCACATAAACTTCTTTTTCGAAAAACAGAACTTATGTTCGCATAAAAGATTATAAAAGATTCCTGCGCAAAAAACAAACAAAATATAAGCAACTACTTATTTCTTTCTATTCAAAATATTACAACATTATATTATTATATTCACTTTTTAAATACATATATATTTTTGGTAGTTTTTTTGAATAAATCTTCCAATTCAATCAGAAAATAATGGCAAAAAAGAAGAGGAGTTTACATATGGATACGGTAACATTAGCAAGAGCATTTTTTGGTTCTTCATTAGCATTCCACATTATCTTTGCAACACTTGGCGTTGGACTTTCATTGATGATTTTTATAAGCGAAATACTCTATCACTGGAAGAAAGACTCCGACTATGCCATTATGGCGAAAAGATGGACAAAGGCGTTTGCTATTCTTCTCGGTGTAGCAATTCCAACTGGAACAATTGTCGGTGTGCAAATCTCACTTCTTTGGCCTGGTTTTGCCAAAATTGTTGGGCAAGTTATTTCTGTTCCCTTCCAAATTGAGATTTTTGCCTTCTTTTTGGAGGCTTTATTCATGTCGATTTACGTATATGCAGCCGATAAACTTCCTCCATTTATGAGATTAATCTCGCTATTTTTCGTCATGCTTGGTGCCACGGCATCCGCCGTTCTTATTACATCAGCAAATACATGGATGAATACACCAGCAGGATTTTCAATGAATCCAGATGGATCTGTTTTTAACGTTGATCCTTGGAAAGCTTTCTTTAATCCGAGTTTTGGCACAAGTGCATTCCATGTCGTTATTACGGCTTATGCAACTGGTGCGGCTGTCATTGCTTCTATCGCTGGATTTAAATTATTGAAGAAAAATTTAAGTACACGTGAAATTGCTTATCATAAAAAGGGGCTACTATTAGGGCTTGTCGTGACATTTATTACAGGCGCTACGATGTGGCTTTCAGGGCACGAATCGGCAATCGCCCTACATAAACACTCACCTGAAAAACTTGCATCTGCTGAAGCTTTATTTGAAACGACATCACACGCACCGCTATCCATTGGCGGGATTGTGGATCCTAATACGCTTGAACTAAACTATGCACTTGAAATTCCAAACATGCTTAGCTTATTAGTGGGACTAGACCCTAGCACTGTCGTAAAAGGTCTAAATGAATTCCCACAAGAAACATGGCCACCATTTTATACACATACACTGTTCAACTTAATGGTCGGCACTGCTGCGTTTACCTTTGCAGTTGCAGCAATTGCTCTCTTATATTGGTACTTTGTTTACCGAAAAAAGGGGACAGAACTACCGAAGTGGCTACTTTGGGGGGCTGCCGCATGCGGACCAATTATGATGCTCGGTATTGAATTCGGATGGATTTTCAGTTGTAGCGGTCGTCAGCCATGGACAATTTATGGTATGCAACGTACAGTCGATGCTTCTACTCGCGCTGATTTCGTCGGTCCTTTATTTGTTTTATTCATCATTTTATATATTGGACTCGCTATTTTAACAGTCTTTGTTCTACGGACATTCTTTAGAAGACATCCATTAAAGAATGATTTACAACACCAAGGAGGCGATTCTCGTGCATGAGGAAAGTATTGCAATCATCATCTTATGGGCCCTTATTTTCGTATACAGTATATTAGGGTCCATCGATTTTGGAGCTGGTTTTTGGGGCATGGTATACGCAAAACATCCAACGCTCGCTGCCAAACTTGCCAATCGGTACTTATCACCAACTTGGGAAGTAACAAATACGTTTCTCGTTTTCGTCGTTGTCGCATTTCTCGGCTTCTTTCCGAAAGCGGCCTTTACTCTTGCAACCGTTATGTTCGTACCAGTTATGTTAATTTTAGTACTCGTTGCAGTACGTAGTACATTTATGGTATTTGCTTACTCCTTGCCAAAATACCAGTACCTTCTTCGGGTTATTTCAGGTATTACTGGTCTCTTAATTCCAGCACTATTAATTACCGTTTTACCCGTTACAGAGGGAGCGTATATTACAATGTCTGAAGGAAGAGAAGTACTCCTGTATGGAAAACTTCTTTCTAGCCCGGTTATCTATTGTTATATGCTCTTCGGACTAACGTCTGAACTATTTCTCTCCTCTCTCTTTCTTGCTGATTTTGCGAGAGAGCAAGGTTCAGAAGATGCATACAAACTTTATAGAAGGAATGCCATCATACTTGGCCCTGCAACACTTGTTACGGCGATTATCGCTCTCGTTGTAATGGATCCAGAAACACATTGGCTTATGCAAGGATTAATAAAGCAATTCCCATGGTTTACAGTTTCTATTGTTCTATTCGTTATCGGATACTCGTCCCTTTGGTGGACAAACAAGAAGTATAACACACTAGGATTCCCTCGCATTGCTGTTTTAGCTGTCGTCGCTCAATATGCATTTGCAAGCTATGCTTACGGGGTCGCGCATTTACCGTATATTATTTACCCTGACGTAACTGTATTTACAAGCTTTACAACGAAAGAAACGTTCTATGCACTGCTCATTCTATACGCAATTGGGATTGCAATTTTATTACCAGGATTTATTTTCTTCTGGAATTTATTCTTGAAGGATCGTACTTTTTTGAAGGAAAAATAATATAGCCTTGGAGTCTGTTCCAAAAGGTATTTTGGGATAGACTCCTCTTGTTATATTTTGTCGTTAAGTCGATATATTTTAAAAATTTCTGATATAAATCTCATTTCCTACCTTACTGCCCAATCGATTTATAGACTCCTATCACAATAGTTATTTCACTACTAGTGACACTTGTCCTTTAGCATGAAAAACACATATTCGCTTCATCTCGTTATACGTCTAGTTCTTCTTATTTTTTGCTGAATATACTACCAATATAAACTTGAGACAAGCTACATCTGTTTAAGGGAAAATAGAAAGGTAGGCAAAATATGAGCATTGAAATATGGATTACTATTATTGTATTCTTCTTAACAATGATTGTTATCTTTTGGCGGCCTCGAGGTTTAAATGAGGCGTGGCCAGCAGCAATCGGTGCTGGCATTATCCTAATTACTGGACTTGTGTCAAAACCAGACGTCATAGATATTGTTAGTAAAATAGGAGGAGCCTCCATAACAATATTAGCGACTATTGTTATGGCAGTTATATTAGAAAGCTTCGGCTTCTTCCATTGGTCCGCAGCGAAACTAGCAAATTTAGCAAAAGGGTCCGGTCACCGTTTATACTGGTATATTCAATTACTATGTTTTCTTATGACTCTTTTATTTAATAACGACGGCAGTATTTTAATTACAACTCCAATTTTAATTCTTCTTCTAAAAAACCTTCAATTAAAACCACATCAACAAATTCCTTATTTATTAAGTGGCGCTTTAATCGCTACTGCGTCTAGTGCACCAATTGGTGTAAGTAATATCGTAAACTTAATTGCATTAAATATCGTTAATATGACTCTTTATATGCATACTGCTATGATGTTTGTACCTGCAACATTAGGCTTATTATTTATGTCATGGCTCATGTATACAGTTTTGAAGAAAAAACTTCCGAAAAAATTACCTGTTTCTTCATATGATATTGAAGAAATTTTTTTCACGAAAAACTTCCATCCACTAAAAGGAAATAATTCTGTTGATACGAAACAAAAACGGACAAGATTCATGTTAAAAGTATTAGGTTTTGTCTTCCTTATGCGCTGTCTTCTATTCGTTGCATCCTTCTTATCCATACCAATTGAAATCGTTGCGGTACTCGGTTCACTCGTTCTTCTCATTTGGAGATGGTACTACTTACGAACAAATCCTGTCGACATTTTGAAAAAGACACCGTGGCACATTTTAATTTTCGC
Organism: Bacillus sp. FSL K6-1338; assembly: GCF_038006965.1. Taxonomy (NCBI): domain Bacteria; kingdom Bacillati; phylum Bacillota; class Bacilli; order Caryophanales; family Bacillaceae; genus Bacillus; species Bacillus sp. FSL K6-1338. The sequence goes on from NZ_JBBOWI010000001.1 coordinate 4,979,362, forward strand.
CTTCTCTATGTACGTCATTATTTACGGACTCCACAACGCAGGATTAACAGCTGCACTTGTACAATGGCTCGAGCCAGTTGTGAATCAGCATCTACTCTATGCTAGCTTTGCGATGGGCGGACTTGTATCCATCCTCTCTAACGTCTTCAATAACCATCCTGCCCTTATGATTGGTACGATCACATTAACAGAAATGGGACTAGATCCAGTCACATTAAAAACAATCTATCTCGCAAACATCATTGGTAGTGACATCGGTTCACTATTACTACCAATTGGTACGCTAGCTTCACTCATTTGGATGTATATTCTGAAACAAAACAAAATTAAAGTAAAATGGAAAGACTATTTAAGTGTATCCCTTATCGTTATCCCGCTCACAACAGTCGTCACACTATTCCTCTTATTCTACTGGGTACACCTCTTCTTTGCCTTATAAAGTGAAACTTTAATCAGTGGGGGTTTTGTTCATCCCCCACTGATTATTAGCCCTAACCAATCGGGCTTTTACGGGCAGCCCGACCCCGACCTAACTTCTTTGCTTCCGCTGAATTTTGAGGTGGGGGTCTTACTGCCCACAAATAGCGGGATAAACAACAGAATCCCCATTTGCTACCGTCTTAGCAAATGGGGATTCTTCTATAATAAAGTTAGGTACTACAGTGTGATCAATCAAGTAAAGAGGTGTAACGTGTTATTGATATAAATGACTACCAGCTTCTTTAAATTCTTCTGCTTTCTCTTTCATTCCTTTTTCAATTGCTTCTGTCGTTTCTAAATCATTTTCTTTTGCATATTCACGAATATCATGTGAAATTCTCATACTACAAAACTTCGGTCCACACATTGAACAGAAGTGAGCTGTCTTTGCCCCTTCTGCAGGCAACGTTTCATCGTGATATTCCATCGCACGTTCAGGATCTAAAGATAGATTAAATTGATCGCGCCAACGGAATTCGAAGCGTGCTTTTGAAAGTGCATCATCACGCTGATGAGCCGTTTTATGTCCTTTCGCAAGATCAGCCGCATGCGCTGCAATTTTGTACGTAATAACACCCGTGCGTACATCATCTTTATTCGGTAAACCTAAATGTTCTTTCGGCGTTACATAACAAAGCATCGCCGTTCCAAACCAACCGATCATCGCAGCTCCAATCGCCGATGTAATATGGTCATAACCTGGTGCAATATCTGTCGTTAGTGGCCCAAGTGTGTAAAACGGCGCGCCCTGACAAATATCAAGCTCTTTCTCCATATTTTCTTTAATTAAGTGCATCGGTACGTGTCCAGGTCCTTCGATCATAACTTGCACATCATGTTTCCAAGCAATTTTGGTTAATTCACCAAGTGTTTCAAGCTCAGAAAACTGTGCTTCATCATTTGCATCTGCAATAGACCCTGGACGTAATCCATCTCCAAGAGAGAACGAAACATCGTACTGTTTCATAATTTCACAAATCTCTTCAAAATGAGTATATAGGAAGTTTTCTTTATGATGGAATAAACACCACTGCGCCATAATCGAACCACCGCGTGAAACGATACCTGTCGTACGCTTTGCCGTGATTGGAATGTAACGAAGCAATACACCAGCGTGAATCGTAAAGTAATCAACGCCTTGCTCCGCCTGCTCAATTAACGTATCACGATATACTTCCCACGTTAAATCTTCTGCAATTCCGTTTACTTTTTCCAGCGCTTGATAGATTGGTACAGTTCCAACTGGTACAGGCGCGTTACGAATAATCCACTCACGCGTCGTATGAATATTTTTACCTGTAGATAAATCCATAATCGTATCTGCACCCCAGCGAGTAGCCCACGTCATCTTCTCTACTTCTTCTGCAATAGAAGAAGATACAGCAGAGTTTCCGATATTTGCATTGACCTTCACATGGAAGTTACGCCCGATAATCATCGGTTCAGCTTCTGGATGATTAATATTCGCTGGTAAAATAGCACGGCCTTCTGCGATTTCCTTACGAACAAACTCCGGCTCTACCCCTTCACGAATCGCAACGTATTCCATCTCAGACGTAATAATGCCATTACGCGCATAGTGCATTTGCGTAACATTTGCACCTTGCTTTGCTCTAAGCGGCTTACGATCCATTTGCGGGAAAACAGGTGTATGTTTCGAAGCCACTTTCACACCGTCATCCTCTGGTTTTACTTCACGCCCTTCGTATGCTTCTACATCACCACGCCCCATAATCCAGGAGTGGCGCGGCGTTGGAATGCCTTTTTCCAGCTCGACCTTATACGCAGGATCTGTATAAGGACCGCTCGTATCATACACACGGATTGGTGGATTTGGGACGCCATTCGTTTCGCTTTGTTCAATCTCACGCATCGGCACTTTCATACCTTCTCGTGGTCCATCCACATATACTTTCTTACTCCCTGGTAAACTCGATTTCAATTCAATTTGCTCAGCTGAAACAGATTGTTTCATAAATTTTGTTGCCCCCCTGTTCGTGACAAGGACAAGATATGGCCAGCGCATGCCAAAATAAAAAGAGCCAGGTCCATAAAAAAATAAGGACCTGGCTCATAAAGACATCATTATGTAAAGCCGTTAACTTCCCTACGCTGGTACGAGCCAGATCAGGTCCAAAGGGTTAAGAAGTTCACGCGCTTCTCTCTCAGCCTACGCATACGTTAGGCACCCCTAGTTTATCACTGATTTAATTTTCAATACTTTCCCATCATACACTATAATCTGAAAAATTCAAAGTTTATTTCTTTTGTTTTTTATGGAATCATCCACGTTAAATAATATGCCTGTACATACGTCATAATACCAACAATAATTACGAAGAATAAACTATGCTTCACTGTAAAACGGAACAAATCCGATTCTTTTCCAGCAAGACCAACTGCTGCACAAGCGATGGCAATCGACTGCGGGGAAATCATTTTACCTGTTACACCGCCTGTTGTATTTGCTGCAACGAGAAGCACTTCAGATACGCCGACTTGCTGCGCTGTAATGGCTTGTAAATTTGAGAACAGTGCATTCGCAGACGTATCAGACCCTGTTAGGAATACGCCAATCCAGCCTAAGAATGGTGAGAAGAACGGGAATAGTCCGCCTGTTCCAGCTAATGCTAACGCTAACGTAGAAGATAGGCCAGAATAGTTTGCGATAAATGCAAACCCTAGTACAAATCCGATAGATAGAATTGGCATTTTTAATTCGTTTAACGTTTCTTTAAATGTCACTACTGCATCTTTTACATTCATTTTCAAAATAAACATGGAAATGATACAAGCAATTAAAATCGCTGTTCCAGTTGCCGATAATACATCAAACTTTAGAATTGCCTCGTAAGGCGTTGGTTTATTTACAATTGGCTCTGCTTTCATTACTAGATTATGCAGACCTGGAATTTCAAACTTAAATACAAGACTTTCTAAAGCCCCTCCTGGAGCAAATAATGCCTTAAAGAAATTTTGGCTCCAAATGACTACCATAACCGTTAATACGATAAATGGGGACCATGCCTTCACTACTTTTCCAAACGTTAATTTCGGCATCGATGCTGCTGTCGTTGTTGCTGCTACCTCATTATTTGCTTGCCCGGATTGATAAATTTCTTTCGGCTGCCAAACTTTTAAGAACAGTGCTAAACTCACTAAACTTACAAGTGCTGACGTAATATCCGGAAGTTCCGGTCCTAAGAACGTCGCTGTAATGAACTGCGTAATCGCAAATGAACTACCTGCTACAAGTAACGCAGGCCACGTTTGTCTTACCCCTTTAAATCCATCCATTAAAAATACGATAAAGAATGGAACAAATAATGATAGGAACGGTAATTGATGCCCAGCCATTTGTCCAATTTTATGTGGATCAATACCTGTTACTTGTCCAGCAACTGTAATCGGAATTCCCATCGCTCCGAACGCCACTGGTGCAGTATTTGCAATTAAACAAAAACCTGCTGCGTATAAAGGATTTAACCCAAGACCAGCAAGAAGCGCTGCTGTAATCGCTACTGGCGCTCCAAACCCTGCCGCTCCTTCTAAAAATGCTCCGAATGAAAATCCAATTAAAATAACGAGTAAACGATGATCGTTCGTAATCGATAATACCGATGCACGAATCACATCGAATTGACCTGTTTTTACAGAAATTTTATATAAAAATACCGACATAATGATAATCCAAGCAATTGGCCATAACCCGTACAAAAAACCGTACCCGGTTGCTGCCATTGCCATCGTGAACGGCATTTTATAAGCGAATAATGCTACTAAAACTGTAAGTACAACTGTAATAAATCCTGCCACATACCCCTTCATGCGAAAAACCGCCAAAGCTAAGAAAAAAAAGATAATCGGAATAAGTGCTACTGCTGCTGAAATCCAAATATTACCGAACGGATCATAAACTTGTGTCCATGTGTTCATTGTCCTCTCCCCCTAAAGAATCCCCTTTTAAATAAATACAATCTTATCAATAGACTATCAGGTCATCATACCTTTAAGCCTAAAAATAAAAAACGTTTAAGAAAACGTTTTCAACAACTTCCATTTATACTGTACCATAACAATTTCCATTAAAAAAGATTTTTTTGAAAATTTTATCATTTAACAAAAAAATCTTACAAAATCGTCATGTTCTTGTAATGTTCATCGATAGAAAGCTTAACTAAATTATTGCATAATAATAGTATAACAACAGACATTATTCATGAGGTGATATATATGAACGGAAATAAAATATTAGCTGCGTTATCATACTTTAGTGTACTATTTGCCCCTATCTTATTCCCTATTATCGTTTGGATTGTAGGAGACGCTGAAACAAAGCCACACGCAAAACGTGCTCTATGGACACACATCATTCCAAGTATCGCTACATTTATCGGCTTAACCATTTTAGGAATTATGGGCATAGGATCTGACCAACCAGATGTAACACTTGGAATTGGAGCAATGATTGTCTTAGCTATTTGCGGAATCATCAGCTTATACTACTTCATCTGGAACATTGTAAAAGGAATTAAAGTACTGAAAGCTTAATTTTAAACAAACGTTTGTTTAAAAAAGGACCCTTGCAAATTGCAAGGGTCCTTTTCCCGATTAGTTACTTTATCTTCTGCGTTTCTTCTTTTTTCTCATCATTTTCTTTCGGCGCGTATTCACCTTATCCGCTATAATGTGGAGCGTACTTGCCACAACAATTCCCATTAAGAACGTTACAATTTCAACCTCATGTTTCTTCGCAATTTCTATTAAATTACCATCCAGTGCGATTACATTTAATAGGAATAAAAATGGAGAAAAGACGATTAACATGTACGCAATACGAATCACATCACCAAGTATAATCGTATGCGTAAAGAAAGATCGATGTGGCATTACTTTCTTATAAGGATACCAAAATATACGTAAGAAACCCCATTTGTTATAAGCATTACTGTACGTATCTAAATCTGGTGTTAAAAATGAAGTACCTACTAAAAAACCAATTGCAAAAGTTAATAAAAAATCAAAATTTGTTAATCCATACGAAAAGAGCAAAAACAAAACAACCGGAAGGGATATTAAGTTTATTTTCGTATGCGTTCTTCCTGATGGCATAATGCACTTCCTCGCTTACGTTCGTCCTGTCACCTTATGACAGATTTCACCTATTGACCTAATTTCTGATCGATAAATGTTGTGTCTATATCCGAACCAAACCATTCTGCCAACTTCACTCGTGCCTTATCTTTCACATCTTCATTGACGTATAACGACACCTGTATTAGTGCGGCCGTTAACGCCCCTAAATCATCCGTATAGCCAATTCCAGCAATGAAATCTGGAATCGCATCAATCGGTGCAATAAAATAAGCAAGTGCTCCAATTACAATAATTTTCACTCGTTTTGGAACATCGGGTCTTTGCAAAACGTAAAACAGTAATAAACTTGTATAAATGACCGACTGCCCTGCTTGCTTTGCAACATGTTTTACTTTCTTCCAAAACGCTTCAACTGAAAATTTTTGTTTCATGTAAAAGCCTCCCTATTTTTAAAAAGAAATAAGCTACAATATGTTATCAGTAAAAGTTCATGGAAATTACACAAAACCTATCAATGAACTTTCATTGTAACAAATAAACCAAAAAAGAACAAGTGTTCGTTAATTTTTACACAATTTCCTTCATATAATAGATTTCTAGATAACCCTTATCCACCTTCGTTTCTTATTTCTCAACAAAGAAATTTTCACTTCCACTTAACATTCTGCTCTATCTTTGTTATATTTTCTAGTTGACGGACATATAAACGAATGTTAAAGTTTTCTCTGGTAGTGACAAATCTTATACAAAAAATGTAAAATGTTATAGTGTTTCTCAGAAATGAATTTTGTTGTATAATACAGAAATGACGTTATGCTTATGAGCAACAAAAGAAACCAAAAGGGTATGCATAGTTATAGTCGTATATGGGTGAATATAGAACCTTTAATTATGGCCAAGAAAACTATGTATTTTTTATTTTAGCATTTTTCGCTCCAAAATCGACCAAGCCTGATAGAGAAAGGGTGGAAATGAATGAAAGAAACCTTGAAATCGCAATTTCAAAATGTGCGTTTCACTGTATTCGTAGCTTTAGCCTTATGGCTGAAAACTTACATTATTACACGCACAAGCTTTGATTTAAAACTTGAATCTTTCATGCAAGAATTCATTTTATTCCTTAGCCCATTAGCAGCATCATTACTGCTTGTTGGTCTTGCATTATTTGCAAAAGGGAAAAAACGTAACTATATAGCACTTGGAATTAACTTTGTCTTAACAATCGTTCTTGTTGGTAACGTAATGTTCTACGGATTCTACAATGACTTCGTTACTTTACCAGTACTCGGACAAACATCTAACTTCGGAAGTTTAGGTTCTAGTGTGAAAGAATTATTTAACTACAAAATTATTCTTGCATTCGCAGACATTATCGTATTCTTCGTTCTATTGAAGAAAATGAAAAACTTTGCACCTACAGAGCGTGTAGCACGCCCGATGCGTTCTCTATACTTCGTATCAACAGTTGCTATTTTCTTCGCAAACTTAGGACTTGCAGAAGCTGAACGCCCAGAACTATTAACACGTTCATTCGACCGCGTTATGCTTGTTAAAAACTTAGGATTATATGTACACCAAGTATACGATCTTGGCTTACAAGCGAAATCAAGTTCACAAAAAGCATTCGCTGACGGTAGTAAATTACAAGAAACAGAAAACTACGTGAAAACAACACAAAGTAAACCAGATCCAAATATGTTCGGTACTGCAAAAGGGAAAAACGTAATTGTTGTCTCTCTTGAGTCATTACAAACATTCTTAATTGGCGCAACAGTTAACGGACAAGAAGTTACACCGTTCTTAAACCAATTTACGAAAGAAAGTTATTACTTTGATAACTTCTTCCATCAAACTGGGCAAGGTAAAACATCTGATGCTGAATTCCTAGTAGATACTTCTTTATATCCACTAGACCGCGGTGCTGTATTCTTCACACACGGTAACAATGAATATACAGCAACTCCAGAAATTTTACGTCAGCAAGGGTATCACACGTCGGTATTCCACGCAAACAACGCAACATTCTGGAACCGTAACATTATGTATCCAGCACTTGGTTATGATCGTTACTACAACGAGCTTGATTACAAGATTACGCCGGAAACAAAATTAAACTGGGGATTAAAAGATATCGAATACTTCGATCAATCTATTGATATGTTGAAAGAAGTGAAGCAACCATTCTATACTCGCTTCCTTACTTTAACGAATCATTACCCATTCACTTACGATGACAGTACAAAATTAATCGACGAATATAATTCTGGTGATGGAGTATTTGACCGTTACATGGTAACTGCTCGTTACTTAGACGAAGCAATGAAACACTTTATTGAGCGTCTAAAAGCAGAAGGTATTTACGACAACTCAGTAATCGTATTCTACGGTGATCACTACGGTATTTCTGAAAACCATAACCGTGCAATGGCACAGTTCTTAGGAAAAGAAGAAATCACTGCATTTGACCATATGAACTTACAAAAAACACCGATGTTTATTCACGTTCCAGGTCAAAAAGAAGGTAAAACAATTTCGAAACCAACTGGTGAAATTGATATTAAACCAACTATTCTAAACTTACTTGGTGTAGATTCTACAAATGACGTTCGATTCGGTCATGATGTATTCTCACCTGATAATAAAGGATTTGTTGTTCTTCGTGACGGTAGCTTCATTACAGATAAATACATGTACACAAACAGTACATTCTACGACCGTGCTACTGGCGAAGTTGTACAATTACCGAAAGAAGAATCTCAACCACTAATTGATCGTGCCCAAAATGAATTGCACATGTCTGATAAAATCATTGAAGGTGACTTACTTCGCTTCTCTGAAAGTAATAAGATCAAAACTGGTGAAGTAAAAACAGCTATTAAAGAAGAAAAGAAGAGCGCTGAGTAATCTCAGCCTCTTTTTTTATTTTCTTCCATACAACTGCTTATATTCATTAACTTTAAAATTACATAACCTTTACCAAATATTCACATAGGGTTAATGAAGAATCTCTATAATAAAATATGTAAACAAGGTTCTACATATTTCTTACCTCTCATCTTTCGTAAGATCCCTTAAAGAAATGTGTAAATCTCTTGTTTCTACTTTCTTATAATTGTCTTTCAACATGTTTTGTTTCCATACACAAAGCATTCAACGAGACAATGTCCCTATGAAAGATAGCTACCCTCCTTGTGCAGCATTCCATAAGAATGTTGCTTTTTTTTATTTAAAAGCAGGATTCTCATTTCTTATTTTCGAATTTGTATATACAAAATGCTGTAAAGTGAAACTTTAATCAGCCCGTTAATGCGGGGGAAATCGTCCTTACTTCTCTATGATTTACAAATACATATACGGTCATATATAGAGAATTGCTTACATAAAAATTACTATAGTGATTTTTATCTCGCATGAATGAAAGTTTCACGTTATTTACGTACTTACGAAAGGATGGGACGGAAATTGGCATACGAAAAATTTGTACTTTGGAATGATGAAGTTATTGATACAACAAAACAACAAACGTACATAGAACTTGAAGAAAGAGGTTTGCAATTCGGAGATGGTGTCTACGAGGTTATTCGCCTATATAAAGGGAACTTTCACTTATTAGATCCGCACATAACAAGATTATATCGATCCATGGAAGAAGTAGAATTATCGCTCCCTTTCTCAAAAGCTGAACTCATCACTTTACTTTACAAATTAATTGAACGAAACCATTTCCACGAAGATGGCACAATTTATTTGCAAGTATCTCGCGGTGTACAAGCTCGCACACATGTATTTTCATATGACACCCCTCCGACAATTTATGCCTATATTACAAAAAAAGAAAGACCAGCATTATGGATTGAATATGGTATACGCGCTATATCAGAACCCGATACTCGATGGCTACGCTGTGACATTAAATCATTAAATTTATTACCAAACGTACTAGCTGCTACGAAAGCTGAACGTAAAGGCTGTAAAGAGGCACTTCTCATAAGGAATGGTATCGTAACGGAAGGAAGCCATTCCAACTTCTTTTTAATTAAAAACAGAACTCTTTACACACATCCAGCCAATCACCTTATTCTAAATGGAATTATTCGTCAATATGTCCTTTCTTTAGCGAATACTCTTCACATTCCTGTACAGGAAGAACTTTTCAGCGTTCGTGACGTTTATCAAGCAGATGAATGCTTTTTTACAGGCACAACGATTGAAATTTTACCAATGACCCACCTTGATGGAACCGCGATTCAAGATGGGCAAGTTGGGCCTATCACCAAAAAACTGCAAAAATCTTTTAATCAAATCTTGTTACAATCCAATATGGCATCTTCTTAAACACGAATAATTTCTGTCCTTTCATATTCAATATATACATTTAAATGGAAATCAAGGTGTAAATTTATGCCTTGATTTTTTTTTGTAATCTTTTTGTCATATTCAGATTCCTACATAAGTCTTGACAGTAATCGACATGCTCTTTAGAATTTTTAACAGTTGGTAAATATTTCTTCACTACATTACAGACAGAAAGGAATCGACAAATTATGAAAAAGTATCTTGCCGGTCTTGCGGCAGTGTCTGTAGCAGGAGGAGCAGCACCTACACTTGATAGTGTTCAAGCTGCACCTGAACAAAATACACAAAAAGCTGCTACAACTGTCCAAGCTTCTGCATCAAACGACTCATCTTATAAGGTAAACGCGAGCGTATTACATGTTCGTGCGGGATCAAGCACTTCTCACGACATCATCTCACGCGTTTATAACGGTCAATCACTAAACGTGATTGGCGAAGAAAATGGTTGGTTCAAAATTAACATTAACGGAAAAACGGGCTTTGTTAGTGGCGAATTTGTATCAAAAAGTGGAGCAATAAACAACAATGTAAGCACAGGCGGAAACAATAAAGTTACTGCTGATGTATTACGTGTACGTACAGCTCCTAACACTTCTAGTTCTGTTTCTGGACGTGTATATGCAGGACAAACATTAAACGTAATTGGACAAGAAAATGGTTGGGTGAAAATTAACCATAATGGACAAGTAGGTTATGTAAGTGGCGAATTCGTATCTGGCGTTTCTTCTAATGCGGGTTCTTCAAACAACAATACGAATAATAACAATAACAACCAAGAAGTAAAACCAGCAAGCGGAAACTATACAGTAAATGTATCTTCCCTTCGTGTTCGTACAGGTCCTAGTACTTCTCACACAACTGTAGGTTCTGTTACAAAAGGACAAGTAGTACAAGTTGTTGGGGAAGTTCAAGATTGGTTCAAAATCAATTACGCAGGACAAACTGCTTATATAAGCAAAGACTACGTAACAAAAGGCGGTTCTAACGAAAACGTTACAGAAGGCAACAAACAAGAGCAAAACAATAATAATGGAACTATTCAAACTGGCGGTTCTTACGTGGTTAACGCTACATCTTTACGTGTTCGTACAGGCCCTGCTGCTTACCATAGTGTAATTGGTGGTGTTTTAAACGGTACAACATTAAACGTAGTTGGATCTGAAAACGGTTGGTTTAAAGTAAATTACCAAGGAAAAACAGGCTTTGTTAGTAGCGAATTTGTAAAATTCGTTAAAGGTGGTACTACTACTCCTGAGCAACCAAAACAACCTGAAAAACCTAACCAAGGTGCAATTGGCGACTACTACATTAATGCTTCTGCACTAAATGTACGTAGCGGCGAAGGTACAAATTATAGAATCATAGGTGCACTTCCACAAGGACAGAAGGTTCAAGTAATCTCTGAAAACTCTGGATGGAGCAAAATTAACTACAACGGTCAAACTGGTTATATCGGAACACGTTACCTATCTAAAACACCAGTTGGAGGCGCAGTAGATAATAAGCCTAACAATAACCAAAATAACAATCAAAACAATAACAACAATAATAATAATAATACAGGCAATAATAGTGGCGACAGTTCTTCCGTACTTGCATATGCAAAATCAATGCAAGGTGTACCATACGTTTGGGGCGGAACTTCTGCTAACGGCGTAGACTGCAGTGGCTACATCTACCATGTATTTAAGAAATTTGGTCATAACATTAGCCGTCAAAGTGTTGCGGGATATTGGAGTAGCCTACCAAAAACTTCAAGTCCACAACCTGGTGACTTAATTTATTTCCAAAACACTTATAAATCTGGTCCTTCTCACATGGGTATTTACCTTGGGGGCGGATCATTTATCCAAGCTGGAGATAAAGGTGTAGCAATCGCTTCATTAAGTAACTCTTATTGGAAGAGCCACTTCTTAGGATACACGAAAGCACCTTAATTAATAGTTTCAAAGCCTTCTAGTTTACTAGAAGGCTTTTTTGTTACGAGTTCAACACATTACTCCCTTTCCCCTAGTTTCTCTCTACAAAAATAATGTATCCATTCTTCTATTTCATACACTTTATTCTGCAAAAACAATGCATAACGTTATCATAATGTATATATTTTCATAAAAAACATAACCTATTTCATGTCTATTTATTTTATATGTGTTTTTTTGAAGAATTTTCTTTTTATTTAAACTTTTCATTAGACGTTTGACCTCCGATGTCCATTATGATAAGTTACTTAAGATGTTATATTCGTAAATGTATAGACAACTGGTTTATACACTGTTTTTACTATGAGGAAGGAGCATACACTGCATGAATCTTTTATGGGGAATTGGCGGCGTGATTGGAGTATTAGCAATTGCTTTCTTACTATCTTCCAACCGCAAAGCTATTAATTGGCGCACAATTTTAATTGCGCTAGCATTACAAATGTCATTTTCATTTATCGTATTACGATGGGATGCTGGTAAAGCAGGTTTAAAACACGCTGCTGACGGTGTTCAAGGATTAATTAATTTTTCTTACGAGGGAATTAAGTTCGTTGCTGGGGATTTAGTCAACGCAAAAGGACCTTGGGGATTTGTATTCTTTATTCAAGCACTACTTCCAATCGTATTTATTAGTTCATTAGTAGCAATCTTATATCATTTCGGTATTATGCAGAAATTTGTTAGCGTCGTTGGTGGTGCATTAAGTAAACTTCTTGGAACTTCTAAAGCAGAAAGCTTAAACTCAGTAACGACTGTATTTTTAGGACAAACTGAAGCTCCAATCTTAATTAAACCTTACTTAGCACGCTTAACAAATAGTGAATTCTTCACTATTATGGTAAGCGGTATGACAGCTGTTGCCGGATCAGTTCTTGTCGGCTATGCAGCAATGGGTATTCCGTTAGAGCACTTATTAGCAGCTGCAATTATGGCAGCTCCATCAAGCTTATTAATTGCGAAACTAATCATGCCAGAGACAGAAAAAGTAGATAATAACGTTGAACTTTCTACAGAACGTGAAGACGCAAACGTTATCGACGCAGCTGCACGTGGTGCATCTGAAGGTATGCAACTTGTTATTAACGTAGCAGCAATGTTAATGGCTTTCATTGCATTAATCGCTTTATTAAATGGTCTATTAGGATTAGTTGGGTCTTTATTCCATATTAAACTTAGCCTTGATTTAATCTTCGGTTACTTATTATCACCATTTGCAATCTTAATCGGGGTTTCTCCAGGTGAAGCTGTACAAGCAGCAAGCTTTATCGGTCAAAAACTTGCAATCAACGAATTCGTTGCATACGCAAACTTAGGACCACATATGGCAGAGTTCTCTGACAAAACAAATCTAATTTTAACATTCGCAATCTGTGGATTCGCAAACTTCTCTTCTATTGCAATTCAATTAGGTGTAACAGGAACGCTAGCTCCTACTCGCCGTAAACAAATTGCACAATTAGGGATTAAAGCAGTTATCGCTGGTACATTAGCTAACTTCTTAAATGCAGCAGTTGCAGGTATGATGTTCCTATAAACTTATATAGAGTCTTCTCTTTCTCCAAGAGAAGACTTTTTTCATGCACTCCAAACGCCTTTTATGTATCTATCAATCACCTTATCCCAAATATGAGAACATTATGATACAATAATGTTTAAGTCTTTTTATTTTTCTTATGAAAATAGAGATACTACTTGTTGTTGCCCTTCAAAAGAATTTAACGACATAGTCAATTTCTTAATAATTGCGCATACTACAAGTATCTATGGATGAAATAGCTTTAAGGAGGAAAGTTTTGTGAAAGATAAGTTCTATAAAATCCTCTCTATGTGGATTCTACAAATTGTATTTTATTTTACTACTGTACATGTGACGAATTATGAGCATGCGCTCATTTTTACAATAATATACGTAATCGTAAATGTACTATTCTTATTTTTAGCTGATAAAACAGCATTTATTTTCTTCATACTAGGAACCATTATTTCCGTATTTTATTTATTTTATCAAGCATGGCTTCATTTATGGAGTACATCAGATCAATGGCAATATATGATTACCCACTTCCTGATGGTAGCTAACTTCTTCATTGTATATATAACAACTCACCTATTGAAAAAAGTGATTCATGAAAATAAAACTTTAACTGAGCGTGTGAGAACGTTGGAACAATATATTGGAGAATCAAAATTATTAACTAGACAAGAATTCGAGAGACGCCAAGCGTTATTAACGACTGCAATGAATCGTCGTAATGAAACAGGCGTTATCGTTTACTTTGATTTCACTTCCTTTAGTAAATATACGAAGGAAAGTGTTATGGATCGTGTAGCTTCCTTATTAGTTGAAACGGTAAGGAATGATTTTGACCTTGCTGCTGAATATGATGAGAGTACATTAGTTATTTTATTACAGAACACAAATGAGGCTGGTGCAGATATAGTAATGAACCGTCTACAGCCAAAATTAGAAAAATGGCTTGCAGCTGAAGCAATCCAAGATATAAAAATTTCAAGCGAGCAAATTGGAAACAAAGGACAGACATTGTTATGATGACTCTCGTTATACTTCTTTTATTTCTTCTGTTTTGCGTACTCGTTTTTTGGATCAGTATCACATTTTCAATTAAATATGTACTTATTTTTACGGCCTTTCTATTCTCTGGCTTACTCGTTTACTACTCTTTCTTAACAATCGCGGGCCTAATTCACCGAAATAGCAAACGAAAAGATCGTACACTAGAACATTATCCTAGCGTCGATATTTTCATACCTGCCCATAATGAAGGGGTCGTTATTAAAGTTACTTTAGAGGCGATGGCGAAGATTGAATATCCAGGAAAGCTAACTATTTATTTATTAAATGATAACTCTCAAGATGAAACACCTGAAATCGGCGATGATTTCGACAAAGCTTATGCTCATATTCGCCACATTCGTGTTCCCTCCGGTGAACCGAAGGGTAAATCACGTGTACTAAACTATGGGCTTAGTATTTCAGATGGTGAATACTTCTGTGTTTACGATGCAGATAACCAACCTGAACCACACGCACTGCGAATGCTTGTAGAGCACGCTGAAACAACTGAAGATGCGGTTGGAGCAGTTGGACACGTTCGTACTGTAAATGAAAAAAGAAACTGGTTGACGCGAATGATTTCGCTAGAATTTCAAATCTTCCAGCTCCTTATGCAATCTGGACGCTGGTTACTATTCCAAACGGGTTCACTAACAGGAACAAATATGCTTCTTCGTCGCTCAGCACTAGAAGAGCTTGGTGGCTATGACCCTTATGCAATTGCAGAAGATGCTGAATTAACATTACGAATTACACAAAAAGGTTATCTCTTACCAATCGTCCCAGAATCAGTTACTTGGGAACAAGAACCAGAGCATTTAAAAATTCTTATTAAACAACGTACACGTTGGCTCCAAGGAAATTTATACATTTTAGAAAAAATGTTCTCGTCATTAAGTTTCTTTAAAGGAAAACTGCTCGTTCATTCCTTACAACAAGTTCTAGTGTATGTTGTATTTTGGCTATTCCTAATCATTTCAAACGTTTGGTTTGTAATTGGGCTACTCGGGATATTCCAAATTCAATATAGCATTCCGCTACTATTTATGTGGTATGTAGCATATATTACATATTTTTCACAATTATTTAGTGCCCAGAGTGTCGAACGAACCTTTACACCGACTAATATTTTTATTAGCGTTATTATGTACTTTACGTATGCACAGCTCTTTACGTACTTATTTATTCGCAGCTTAATCTTATATTTACGTGCAAAGAGCAAGAAACAAGTCATCGGCTGGGATAAGACAGTTCGATTTAAAAAAGATAAATAAAAATAAGCACAGAGCGCCGTATGCTCTGTGCTTATTTATTGCCGTATAAATTATATATCAGACAATACCCCTTAGCTGAAAGTAATTTCACGTCCATCCCCCAACGAACGATCGACCTTCATTTATATACGAAAAAGTGATTGCTATTTTTGTAGAACCAATTGCTTCTCTTGCTGTTCTTTGCGCGTTTCAGTCTTAGGTTCCGTGCTTTCTTGGACACTACGATGTGCCACACGTTTCAAACAAATATGCTTCCACTTTCTTTCGTAACGTTTCATTATTCTAGATGTCCCCCTTGAATGCGCTTTAAAACTATTTGAAATCGCTTACAGGAAATAATATAGCACATATACATAAAAGTGACAACACATTTCCGACATATTTTTGACAAAAATACGAATAGAATTCGTAAGGTATCGAATATTGTCGAAAACTATCGTTTTTTCTTCATATAAAGGGCATACTACTTATATAGTAAAGTATTTTATTTCCCCTACCCGCATTTCAAATTCCTTCTATATAAAGTGAAACTTTCATTAGCCATCACCAATCGGGCTTTTACAAGCAGCTCGATTTATTTGCTTTTGCTGAATTTTGAGGTGGGGTTCTTACTGCTCAGCAAATAGAGGGATAAAAAAAGAGCTGATATAAAATCAGCTCTTTTCCTTCTATTATTAATGACGCTTCATACGTCCTTCTTTTTGTAACTCTTTAAATAATGCTGCCATCATAAAGAAAATAACAAAGACGAATGGGAATGCTGCAATGATAGCTGCCGTTTGTAAGGCTTCTAATCCGCCAATATATAATAAGGTAGAAGCTATCGCGGCTAGAACGATACCCCAAATCATTTTAATACGATTTGGTGGGTTTAAACTACCATGTGTCGTTAACATTCCTAAAACAAATGTTGCAGAGTCTGCCGATGTAATAAAGAATGTAGAAATAAGAAGAATCGCTAAAACAGATAAAGCTGATCCAAAGCTTCCCATCTGATCGAACATAGCAAACAATCCTACTTCTGTTCCCATCTCTTTAATTTTTTCAAAGATATGTGCATCACCAAACAGCTCCATGTGAATACCAGTCCCGCCGAAAACGGAGAACCAAAGCGCACCGATTACGGTCGGTACAAGTAACACACCGATAACAAACTCACGAATTGTACGACCTCGTGAAACACGAGCAATAAACGTACCTACGAACGGTGACCACGCAATCCACCATGCCCAATAGAAAATTGTCCATGACTGAATCCATTGATTTCCGCCTTCATCCAATGGACTTAAACGGAAACTCATACTTGGCAATTCCTGAATATAAGAACCTATTGTTGAAGTGAAGTAATTCATAATAAAGTTTGTTGGACCTGCAAATAATACAATGATCATAAGTGCAAATGCAAAAATAATGTTCGTATTACTTAAATATTTAATTCCTTTATCAAGACCTGTTTGTGCAGATAACATGAAAAGAACTGTTACGATTGCAATAATAACTAACTGTGTCGTTAATGAATTCGGAATAGATGTTAAATAGCTAACACCACCTGCAATTTGTTTTGCACCGAGACCTAATGAAGTTGCAACACCAAACACAGTTGCGAAAACAGCTAACACATCAAATGAATGAGCAATACGTCCGTGTTCCCCGCCCTTAAATAACGGACCTACCGTCGCACTAATCGTACTTGCTTTTCCTTTTCTAAAGGTAAAATAAGCAATACATAACGCTACAAACGCATATAGTCCCCAAGGATGTAATCCCCAATGGAAAAATGAAAAACGCAATGCAAGGCGCGCACTTTCCTCAGTTGCACCTTCTCCAAACGGAGGTGCGTACAAATGGTTTAATGGTTCAGCAACGCCCCAGAAAACTAAGCCGATACCCATACCAGCACTAAATAGCATAGCAAACCATGTCATATAACTATAATCAGGTTCGTCATCATCTTTACCTAAACGAATAGAACCGTATTTCGAAACAATTAAAAAGATAGACACACCTAAAATAATAGAAACGGAAATAATATAAAACCACCCAAACTTACTAACTAATGCAGTTTGAATTGCAGTTGTTACATTTCCTAAGCTACCTTTTCCAATAATAGATTCGGGAATAATCCCCCAAATTGTAAATGCAATACATAATGTTAATGAAACGATGAATGTTTTTGTCAGTTTCCTCATCAAATCCCCCTTCGTAGGTTTCGCTTTTGTAAATAACATAAATTCCGATATGTAAAATCGGATAGAAAACTATAATTTTGCGGTGATTTTCTTACTTTCACCTTCACCAATTCGAATTCTTATAGACAGCCTTACCTTTCGTATAACCTTTTCACTCTGCAAGAGCTACAAGTTAGAAATACTGCTGTCAAATTGTGTGAGAAAAACGCGGATAGGAATGTATTTTCCTAAAAAAGGATGTGTTACATATGTAAAAAAGGGCGAATTTCTTCCTTGCAACCCTTTCGTTTTGTAACAATTATGCGGTTTTTTTGCTAGTATATAGCACGTGTTTATAGCTTCACAAACAAAATGTTTATGTTTATATAACTATATTACCCATAAAACGGTAAAATACTCAAGGAATGTAATCGTTTAGTAAACATCATGTAACATTCCTGTAATGTTTTTATTTACGTCGAAAAAAATATGTTGTATTAAATATTTTGAATATAACCAGCAACCTATGAGTCATATAGAATGAAAAACGCTTTCCTATATTTTTTATTATATTACAGGATGTTAACGACTGATTACGAATGGTTTGTAATTGTGTGTTTTCCCCAAATCCGAAAAAATCTGTTGCTATAATGAGGACACGAAAACAAACGCAATGGAGGCTATCATGAAAAAATTAATTGGAATAGCAACAGCAGCAGTTTTTGGTCTTGGGATTTTCACATCATCTGCTAATGCAGAAACTGTTGTAACAACAGACGTACTAAACGTACGCGAAAACCCTACTACTGAATCAAAAGTTGTCGGTAAATTACTAAACGGTAATAAAATAGATGTTCAAAATACAGAGAACGGATGGTCAAAAGTTACTTTAGACGGTAAAGACGCATTCGTAAGTGCAGAGTTCACAAAAAGCATCTACTACGTAACAGCTAACGTATTAAACGTACGTGCTGAAGCGAACACAAACTCAGAAATTCTTGGAAAGTTGAAGAAAGACGATGTAATCGAAACAACGAACCAAGTACAAAATGAGTGGTTACAATTTGAATATAACGGGAAAACAGCTTATGTTCATGTTCCTTTCTTAACAGGTACAGCACCTGTAATTGAGAAACAAGAAACAACTGCTCCTGCTAAAGCTAAAGTTGAAGCACCAGCTAAGGCTCAAACACCTGCAGCACAAGCAAAACCAGCTGCTAAGCCTGCTGTGAAAGCTGCTGAAACTAGCGAACCATCTGGTGGTCGTGAGTTAACAGTTGTAGCTACAGCATATACAGCTCATCCGAGCGAAAACGGTGGCACATATGGCGGCCGTGTATTAACTGCAATGGGTCATGATTTAACTGCGAATCCAAACATGAAAATGATCGCTGTTGATCCGAAAGTAATCCCATTAGGATCTAAAGTATGGGTAGAAGGTTACGGAGAAGCTATCGCTGGAGATACTGGTGGTGCAATTAAAGGTAACCGTATCGATATCTTACTTGGATCAGATAGTGCTGCTCAAAAATGGGGCCGCAAAACTGTTAAAGTGAAAATTTTAAAATAACCAATGACTGCTAAATTAAAAGCCGGTTCTCTTTATTGAGAGCTGGCTTTTATTTATTTATTTATAATACATATAAGGAGGCTATGCCCATGAATGTACAAGCAAAAATAGACTGGATTGGTACGCCAAAACCGTACATATATAAAGATGAAGTAACATATAACGCTACTTCTATTGATTTCTCACTCGCTGGCGATGATAATCGCTATAAGCTAATTGTGCTCAAGTCAGAAAAAAATACACATTACAAAATTGTGCAATATGGAATAAAACCAGGCTCTCAAAAGCCATTTCCTATCGACATTCCATTTGAACAAAACATGTTACCAATTATAGAGCAAATATTACATGATCCATATGTACAAGCGATATTAAAGGAAACGCACTCATAATTGTAAAAAAAGATATCAACGATTTTCCGAATATATCTATCATAAATCGCAATATATCAACGATTTTTCAATTATATCTATCATAACTTACGATATATCAACGGTTTGACACGAAATATCGATTTAGCTACAAAAAGAGGCTGTTCAAATATTGAACAGCCTCTCTCATATTAACGAGTTGGACCAGATACATCTTCTGATTTCAACGTATTATTTGCACCAAGAGAATGATACAACATCTTTCCATTTCCATTCACAGTTACAATATGTTCGTTGTTAAAACTTTTGAACTTCACAGATCCATCACCGTAACGAATATGATACTCTTCATATGTCGTTACTTTATATTTCGTATCACTTTGACGCTCTACATTACGAACTTCCATCGTTAATAAGTCTTCTGTAATTCCTTTTTTGTGTAAATACTGTATATAATCACGGTCTTCCTTATACGATTTCCCGCTCTTATCATAATTATTTTCAATTAAACTAAAATCATTTAATGAAATTGCACGTACGTTATCATAAATATGATTTTTTACAAATTCGCCCACTGCTGAACTTGATGTTTCTTTCGGGAATTTTAAGTAATAGGTGCTTTGGTCTCCAACTTTAACGCTTTCTGATTTAATTAAGCCAAACTCAGCATTTTTCTCTAAATGCACTTCTACCGTTTCATCTGTTGGTACAGGACCAAGTTTATAACTTCCGCGGCTTAACTTCCCACGCTTCTTACCATTCACAACTACATTTGCATCATTTTCATCAGAGGAAATTGTTACATAATTGCCTTCTAATGATAAATTTACATCTACCTTCGCACTTTTTTCATCTGCTAAATCTACTTCTTTTTCTGTTTCTAACTCAGTTAACTCTGACTTTGCTTTTGCCTTTACAACGTAAGAACCCGGAAAATATGGACCAATTTCTTTTGAAGTTTTGTCATTAGACAATTCTACTTCTTTCTTATCATTCACATATATTTCTGCATTCTTCGCAGTTGTACTTACATTCATATAATACGATTTCATGCTAAATTTATACTTCGGATATAAAAACCATTCTTTTCCGTCTTCTATAATTTGTCCATCTTTAAACGATGCTTTATCACTTGCTAGTTTTTGATCCACTGTCTCTCTTTGTAAATAAGACAGCAGCTCTTTATTATATGAAGGGTTGTCTTTTAAATAACGGATATATGCCTTAATATCCTCTGCCTTAATCTTTAAGCTCGGATCATCTACCTTTACAAACTCATCAATTGCATTCGCATCTTTCTTTTGAAACGCCTCAATCATAACGTTTACTTGTTTTTCCTTTGAAAACTTGCTTGCACCAAATTTATATGCTCCGAACAATATAGCAAAAATAACAAGAAAACCTAGCAGTAAAAATATGTTCTTCTTACTTTTCACCGGCTTTGTTTCCCGTTGTATTTCTGAACGAGAAGAAGCTGTTTGATCAGCTATTTCTTCTATCTTACTTCCACACTCTGGACAAAAATTTAAATGGTCTGCAACTTTTTCATTACATATTCCACAAAACTTCAAGCGATTCTCCCCCCTATTTTTTTACCAACTTCATCCCAGCAAACACTAATACGTAAGAAAGAATAAAGCTACCTACTATTAAATACATCGTGCTACTTTGAATCGATAATAGCGGACCAGAAATCCCCGTAAATTCCTTCATAATTTCCTTACTACCTGAAGCTTCGATTTGGATTTTTGCTAATCCATTTACACAAAGCATCATCACAGTATAAACCGCACTAAACATCGCAATTGTTACATATATATTTTTCATTGGATATTGAGCTAATTTCATTCCAGCTCTAAATAGTAAGATACATGGTATTAAAATTAATAAACCCCACCAATGCATGTAGGAATTGAAATCATCCATATATTTAATTTCTTTAGCAGAAGCACCATTAGCAATTGCCACATCTTTTAAAGACGTACCATTTAATGATATGCCTGATGTATATGATAAATGTAACGGCCCTTTTCCTCCTGGATAGTTCTGTATTTCTTTCTCCATGTTCGCCCATTCAATTGCAGTTGGAGCAAAGTGAGCCATATTCCACATATACGGTGTTGCTTCTAATGAAATTAATGCTTTATATGTTTTCTCAGGGAAATCAATTGGTCCCATTGATTTTGAACTACTAAATAAAATCGTAATAAGTATAATACCAAATGTAATGATTAATCCTTTTAAAACAGTCACTACACTATAATAAATAGATGCTGCATATGGAACACTTTGACTAATTGCGGAAAGCATACGATGTGGTCCCGCTGCAATACTCATGCCAATAAAGCTAAATAATAAACCAAATATAATACCGTACAACAAACTAATAATATGAGAATAACTAACATTAATTGTCATTGTTTCATAGAATTGAGAAATCGTCGTAGAAGAACTTGCTACAAAACTTATAACACATAAGAAACTTCCATATACAATACCGATAATACATGCTGTTACTAGCTTCTCACGCCAAACAATAGACGGGTTTTTTTTCTCTACAAAAAAGCCAATTCCACCTAATATAAATGCTGGAATAGTTAATAAAATGAACAATGGGACATGAAGAATAAATGACATTATGTATGTACCACTTCCACTGACTTCAAGACCCGCTAAATGATACATTAAAATTAATGGCGCTATGCCAATGAAAGATTGATTAATAGTAGTCATATCCAGCATACCGTTCGTATTTGTAACCATCGTTCTCATTAAATCATTCATCGCTGCATCGATAATTAAACTACTAATCCAGCCAGCCAAAAACATGCATATAATTGCCAGACCACCACCAAGTAAGCCTTTTTTCAAAGCAATTCCAGATGAACCCACATTTAGTTGTACACCCTGGTCTGGTAATTTCGTTTTCATTTCTTTTTTCGTAATACCTACTAGTAAGGAATCGCCGCATTTCTCACAATATGTAGCAGTTTCTTTACTTTCCACTCCACAAGTTCGGCAATATTTTGAGTCTTTAGGCGCTAATATAATATGACTTGCTACACCACCTGTACTAGACCCATCATGCGTACAATAATTTGATACATCAGACTGTTCTAAACCACAAGTTTTACAATACATGTTCCTCACTCCTTACTTTGCTTCATACCACAAACTGGACAGAATATAGCTTCTGTTGCGATTTGTTCACTACATGAAGAACATGATTTATTTTCAACATTGTTTGTTTGAAGGAGTAACTCATTTTCTTTCCCGCACTGTCCACAAAATTTATCATTTAATGATAATGAGCCACCACAGCTACACTGCCCTTTCTGACCTTGATTCTGCAAATTAGCAATTTGCTTACGCATGTTATAAATAGCAATATCAAGCTCTTGTACCGGTTCTACAATTCCTTTCAATACCTCTATTCGAACTTCATCATTGCGCAGTTGCATATATGTAGTTTGACCAAGCTCCAACAAAATTTCAGTTTTCGCTTGTAACTTCTCCTGCGTAATTTTCTTTAGTTGTGCAACCTCTTGTGCAACTTGCAACTTCATCTTTCCTTGCTCAATTCCCTCTTGCAACTTGTTCATACCATTCCCAAACTTCGCTTGTAAATCTGACACAACTTCCCCTCCTATAAATATATAGTAATATACGAAATTAACATTTTATATATTACCATGATTTTCAAGTTATGTAATCCAAATTTCATTTTTTCTGTTTTGAGCATTTTTTGTTTATAATGGTAAAGGAAAGAAATATGTGTACGGAGGAATATTATGCTGCAACACTCAATTACGAAAGATGAAATTATGATGATTGCGAATGAGTTCGTTCAAGGACTAGATCCACAGCAAACAGCTGATCAGGAACATGTCGCTACAGCTCGGCACCTATATCGTAGTGGTGTTGTCTATAACGTTGACTTTGATGGTTATACACTATCAGGAACTGTAGATGCGGAAGGCAACGTATATAGCGTTCATATTCCGATTCGTAACGTCGCTGAAAGCTATTGTGATTGCTTCGCACCAACACAATGTGAGCATATGCTCGCTGTATTACTATCTGCAGCGTCTAGTTTTGGGCAAGTAGGAGATGTATTAACTTTATTTAAAAATAATACGAAACCTTCCCTTCCCCCTATTCGAACTGCAAGACAAGTATTACAATCATCAGCTTTTGAAGAAACTGACTATAAAAGTTGGGAATCATATTTTGAAAAAGAATATGATTCATTTAAAAAAGAACAAGCTCGGCTTACTTATAAACAAATGTATTTTCTTATGAGTATCTTTACAGATTTCTATACGAAACTTGAGCGGAAAGCTCCGCGTATCATTGCGATACATGAATTATTCAGGTTACACGCAGCACTTTACTGCTTTCAAAAATTATTAGAAGAAATTCAGGCATTCGAAGCAAACAAAACATATTCTTATCACCAACCTGTTAATGTCATTCGCCTATTTGTAGACAAAGTGGAATCCATCGTTCGGGACTTACAATCAGAAGCGATTCCTTCAGAGTCTGAAATAATTTTACAAGAAACAGCTCGTCTCGTTCATGAAGTATTCTTCTCTACCGACGCTTATACGCAAGAGCGATTTTTCATTTATCGTCACATATGGAGTGAACTTTTAAACAATAAAGAGAAAATACAAGAAGAAGAAAAACGAATCGATACGAAAATCAATCCACTATCTAAAGCGTTAGCGTCTTCTCATCTTCTCTTTTTAAATGACGAAGATCTACTAGCGATGGACTTACTAAAAAAACAGCCTGCTTCTGTTGTGAGTCTATACTTCTATTGGTTAGAAGAACTATTAAGTGCCATGCATTGGGATCGTGCAAAAAACTGGCTTTCCTTTACGTATAAACAAGTAAAGAAAACGATCCAAGATCACGAAAATACGATTTTCATAAAAGATGTCGTTCGGCTATTTGTAATCATGTATGAAACATATGCAACACATACAAATGAACAAGCTGGTTTCGAAATGATCTTACAAGAACTATTACCGTATAGTTTCACAAACTATGAACAGTACGTACTCGCGAAAAAACAGTATCGTACATGGGCAGAGCTTCATCTCCTATATGGATTTGAAGCAATTGAGCTGTTGAAAGAGCCACTGAAAGATATTGAAAAAGAAGCGCCAGAAGTGGCACTTCCTCTTTACCATCTTGCTGCTGTAGAGGCGATTGAAGAACGAAATCGTAAATCATATAAACGCGCAGTTCGTTACTTAAAGAAATTACGTACATTGTATAAACGATTAAAACGCACCGATGAATGGGATGCTTTCATTATTCACATCGCCAATCTCCATTCACGTCTGCGTGCACTACAAGAGGAATTACGGAAAGGAAAATTAATCGATGATCAATCAAACTGAAGTAACAATTAGGCTCCAGCATGTTAGTCAAGGTTGGTTCCTTTGGGGAGAAGATGACAGCGGTACTCCATTATCCGTAACAAGTTGGAAACGAAATGCATTCACATGGCACTCCACTTCTTTCTACGGTACTTCTCTAAAAGAAGCAACCTTCGAAGGAAAACAAGGTGTGCTCCTAACAAATGCACAAGCCTTTGAATACATTGCAAACAAACCGATGAATTCCTTTGCACATATGCAAATAAACGGACCTATTACAGCACTTACGAAAGATGCAAATGAATTATGGGACGCTTTTACGAGTGGTAGCTTCGTACCAGATATGAATCATTGGCCTAAACAGCCATCTTGGAAAGTTCAAAATACACCAATTGAAGATGAAACATTAGCATCTCTTTTCTCAGCAGCAGTTAATGAAAGCATATTACAAGATAATCGCTCAAATGACGGCTGGGAAGATGCTAAAAGGCTATATGAACATTACGACTTTACGAAAAGACAATTGGAAACAGCACTACATGAAGAAGATTGGCTTCGAAAAATCGGTTATATTGAAGATGATCTTCCGTTTACAATCGGACTAAGACTACAAGAACCACAAGAAGAATTTGAAATGTGGAAGCTTGAAACAATTGTGACACCAAAGCGCGGGGCTCATCGCATATATGTATATGAAAACATCGATTCCTTACCGAAAAGATGGCACGATTACGAAGAACGGATTACAGAAACACAAGAAGGTTTTAGTAAGCTCATACCGTGGTTAAAAGAAGGAGATACATTCCGAAATGAGCTCTTTGAAACAGAAGCTTGGAACTTCTTAACAGATGCAAGCAACGAATTACTTGCAGCCGGCATTACAATTTTACTACCATCATGGTGGCAAAATTTAAAAGCAACAAAACCGAAATTACGTGTCCAGTTGAAGCAAAATACAGCACAAACACAATCGTTCTTCGGTATGAATACGCTCGTTAATTTTGACTGGCGCATTTCGACGAACGGCATTGATTTATCAGAAAGCGAATTTTTCGAGCTCGTTGAACAAAACAAACGTCTATTTAATATAAATGGTCAATGGATGCGACTAGATCCAGCCTTTATCGAAGAAGTAAGGAAACTCATGAACCGTGCCGATAAATACGGACTAGAGATGAAAGATGTCCTGCAGCAACATTTATCAAATACGGCTGAAACAGAAATTGTAGAAGATGATAGTCCGTTTACTGATATTGAAATCGAACTAGATGGATATTATGAGGAACTATTCCAAAAGCTGCTTCATATTGGAGATATTCCAAAGGTAGATGTCCCTACTTCACTAAACGCAACACTTCGTCCGTATCAACAACATGGTATTGAATGGTTATTATATTTACGAAAGCTTGGATTTGGAGCATTGCTAGCTGACGATATGGGACTCGGGAAAAGTATTCAAACAATCTCTTACTTACTATATATAAAAGAAAACAATCTCAAAACAGGCCCTGCATTAATCGTAGCGCCGACATCTGTTCTTGGAAATTGGCAAAAAGAATTTGAGCGTTTCGCACCGAATTTATGTGTCCAATTACATTACGGAAGTAATAGAGAGAAGGGCAATTCATTTGAAGATTTCCTTCAATCAGCAGATGTTGTATTAACATCTTATGCATTGGCTCAACTCGATGAGGAAGAACTGACTTCATTATGCTGGGATGCTGTTATTTTGGATGAAGCACAAAATATTAAGAACCCACATACGAAACAGTCGAAAGCAGTACGAAACTTGCAGGCAAATCACAAAATCGCTTTAACTGGTACACCAATGGAAAATCGCCTCGCTGAACTTTGGTCCATTTTCGACTTTATTAATCATGGATATCTCGGAAGCTTAGGACAATTCCAACGCCGCTTCGTCACACCGATTGAAAAAGATCGTGATGAAGGAAAAATCCAGCAAGTCCAACGGTTTATCTCACCATTTTTACTGCGCCGAACGAAGAAAGATCAAACAGTCGCATTAAATTTACCAGATAAACAAGAACAAAAAGCTTACTGTCCTCTTACTGGTGAACAAGCTTCCTTATATGAACAACTTGTTCAAGATACACTGCAAAATGTAGAAGGATTAAGCGGAATTGAAAGACGCGGCTTTATATTACTTATGTTGAACAAGCTAAAACAAATTTGTAATCATCCTGCTCTTTATTTAAAAGAAGAAGAACCACAAAATGTCGTTGAACGCTCTATGAAAACAAAAACGTTAATGGAGCTCATCGAAAATATAAAAGATCAAAATGAAAGTTGCCTCATCTTCACTCAGTACATCGGCATGGGAAACATGCTAAAACGTGTGCTAGAAGAACAATTTGGCCAGCGTGTCCTCTTCTTAAACGGTAGTGTACCGAAAAAAGATCGTGACAAGATGATTGAGGAGTTCCAAAACGGAACGTATGACATTTTCATCTTATCCTTAAAAGCTGGGGGAACAGGATTAAACTTAACTGCTGCCAACCATGTCATTCACTACGATCGTTGGTGGAATCCAGCTGTGGAAAATCAAGCAACAGACCGCGCATATCGCATTGGTCAAAAAAGATTTGTTCATGTTCACAAACTCATTACAACAGGAACATTAGAAGAAAAAATCGATGAAATGCTAGAAAGAAAACAATCTCTAAACAATGCGGTCATCACAAGTGATAGCTGGATGACTGAACTATCAACAGACGAACTAAAAGAATTACTTGGTGTATAAAGTGAAACTTTAATCAGTAGGGGTTTTGTTCATCCCCCACTGATTATCAGCCCTCACCAATCGGGCTTTTACCGGAAGTTTTACTACCCGCAAAAAAAGCGCTAATCTCGAAATGAGATTAGCGCTTTTTTCTATTCCAAAACCAATTACTTATTATAATTCCCGTTAATCCGCCGCACGTATCAAGCAATGAATCTTGCCACATTGGTGTACGGTCCCCCGTATACCATTGGTGAATTTCATCAAATGTTGCATAACCCGCAACGAAAAGAATGGCATATATAAAACATCTTTTCCTCGAATGACCTGATCGATGAAAAGCGTAATAAATCAATGAACCTAGCATAAAGAACACCATAAAATGAGCACCTTTACGAAGGAAAAACTCAATAAATCCGCCTACACCTTTATTCGCAATACTAACAGGGGTTCCTCCACCATAATCAATAGATACCCATGAAAAATGCTCTTTTACAAATTCAACATTTACATATTGTTCAATATCTGAACGCATATCCTGCTTTTTATATGGTTGTGCCGAAGAATAGAAAATCAGCCCCATCCATAGTAATACAGGAATCCAAAATAACCATTTACGATTCATTATCCAGAATTCTCCTCTCTTAATCTTTTAAGGGTACCAAAAAAAAGAAAAAATTTCACGCCAAAACATGACATTTGTACCCTATTTATAAAGTGAAAGGAGGTGATACACATGGCAATTGAAACAATCGTAATGGATTTAACTTTACGTCTTGTCTTAAACAACGGATTAGATAAGAACGGCAAAACAGTTTTCAAGAGCAAACAATTTAAACGTGTTAAAACAAATGCGAGCTTAGATCAAGTACACAACGTAGCTCATGCTCTTGCTTCCTTACAGGCATCACCACTTCACGCTGTACAACTTGTAAGCACATCAGATCTTTCTAAACTATAAAGTAAAACTTCAGATCAGTAGGGATTTTATTCATCCCCGCTGATTATTAGCTCGCAATTTAACCGGCAGACCCGAATCCCGTAAATAGCGGGATAAATACAAAGGAGGGAATAACACATGCAAGTACTGGAATTGATTTTCGCGAAAGAAGATGGAAAAACAGTCGTTTTTTCTATCGATATGCCCATCACACCAATTGATGCAAAAGTCGTAAATCAAGTAATGGATACAATCCTTGCCTCATCTGTATTTTCATCCATTGATGAAAATACAAGAAAAAAGGGAGCTCGCCTTGTAGAAAAAAATGTATCTGAAATTCCAATTACTCTATAAAATGAAAAAGACGAATCTGCATCATTTTGCAGATTCGTCTTTTTTCTTCGGCATTTCAATCGGAATAAAAATCTTTGAAAAACCGACGCATACGTACTTATAATGTTCTTCACCTATATCAAACTCAGTCGTATATGTTGAGAAGAATATATAATCATTTCGCTTCGTATAATGATCAATTAATAACCCAACTTGTGGCTCAACATACTTTTTCGCTAACTTTTTACCAGCCGATGCCAAGTCGCCAAGAAGACCCTCTTCATTCTCTTTTTGAACTTCATCTAGCTTCTTACTCACATCATTACGCTTCATAAACTGCTTCGCTGCCCATTCTGTATATTCTCCTTTACTCGGATTGCTGTTTGCTAAATATACTAGGAGAATGACAACTAAAGCCATAATAATATACTTTTTCTTCATACTATATCACCGCCTACTCTTTTCTATTTTCATATATATGTACAAGCGATGCAAATTAGAAAGACTATCACCTATTGATTGTAAACGAATAGCCAAAATTTACAATATGAAATAGAATATTAACAACCAATTTACTTAATTTATATATAATTATATTCAGAATGAAAATTATAAGGGAGGATATAGAATTATGGATAATGAAAACAACATTTTTATTTCTAGTTCTACAATGATGCTTGAACCATGTAAACACCCTTATTACCGTACAAAAATCATCGACAGTAGCGGAAACCATCTTTACTCCTGTCAGACTGCTCTCCAACTTATACAGAAATCTTGTCTAACAAATATTCATTCTACCTATCAAGGGAGACGTAATGCCGTAAAAACAAAATTTAAATTTAAACAAAACGTTCCAATTCCGATCAATCATAGAGAATATATTTGCGCTTTCCCAACAGAATCTCCTGCTTCTCCAAATTGTATTTGGCTTTTCTTCAAACATGTTCATACAATAGAGTTTTTCAAAAAAGCTAAACAAGCTAAAATTCATTTTTCAAACGGAGCTACCGTAACGATACAAATTAGTTCCCATAAGCTAAGTCAGCAATTATGGAAAGCTGGATATGTATTATCCCAAATGAACATGCAAGATTCATCACCTTAATAGCAAATAGAATGGAAGGTATTATTTCCTTAACTTCCATTCTATTTGCTATTTTTATCCTCTTACACTATCTCGCATTTTCTCGAGTGCTTGCCGATACATCCATCTTACTTGATAATATGTCATTTCCGTCTCTAAAGCGATTTCTCCCATCGTCTTTCCTACAAAAAAACGTTCAAAAATAATATACTTCTCCTTCTCATCTAACACACTCATAAAATCCTTCACTCTTATTTCAACATCTTCAAAATGAAAAATATCCTCATACTCACCTACACATACACATCTTTCTTGTACAGTAGATTCTTTCTTCAATCTTTCTAATATATAACCACGCACCGTTACAAGTGCGTATGCAGGGAAATACCCTTTCTTTGCATCAAATCTTTCATACGCATGCCAAAGACCAATTAAACCACATTGATAATACTCTTCATAATCTTGGCGAATACCTAATTTCTTTATTTGATTTACAATCATTCCTTCATACAAAACAACTGCCTCTTTAAAAGTCGCTGGCTTCACACAGTACCCGTTTCTAAAAGGTATACCTTTCTAGTATTCCGCGGTACCTTCACAATATAAAAATAAAGAAAAGATTTCACTGTGAGTAATTTCAAATACTACCGACGGAATTTGAAATTACACTAGAGAGTATTTGAAATTTTGTTGTTGGTATTTGAAATAAGGGTAAAAATAAAAAAGGGTGACTCCTTTGAAGAGTCACCTTTTCTATTTTATTTCCTTATTGGAACATACCTTGTAAAGCACCCATTCCGAGAGTTAAAACAAAGAAAACAATAGTAATAATTGTTGCCTGTTTTTTAGTTAAGCCTGCTGTAATTTGAAGACCTAGCCATGTAACTACATATCCCCAAATTGTAAACACTTCAAATTTACTTACAATACCTTTTACAACACCACTACTCGAGGCGAAAATTGGTCCTAGGCCAGTGTACATTTCTTGACCCGATCCACCTAAAATATAAGCTAAAATTATATTTATTAATACACCAATTAATGAAATAACACTTGAATATACAGTAATCGCCAATAATTTTTTATAAGAAGTATCATTGCTCATAAACACCATTAATACTTTATACACTACAGCACTTATTAAGAAACTAAATCCCATACCAAGAGCACCTACACCGAATCCCATACCATATGTCATTCCAGCTGAAACAGTAACACCTAACTCCTTATTGAGCTCAATTGCTTCAGGTGTTAGAGAATATACATAAGCAGCAAATCCCCCAACAAGTCCACCTAATAAAACAAGTAGCCAAAACGCTCCCCAAACTGCATTACTCGTTTTCATTCTTTCGAACTGCACTCCAGGCGAAGTGATTATTCCGAACAATGATGGCTTTTCTCCACCAACTTTTTGCGTATTAATATTTGCTTCCATTATAACGCCTCCTTCTATTTATATAACCCGTTCTAACGGGCGGTTCACTTCCTCATGCAAGAGGCTACGAACCGCCCACTAGAACGGTAATGTGTAGTTCTACTACACTATTAATTACTCATAACGCAATGCTTCAATTGGATCTAATTTCGCAGCTTTATTTGCTGGAATTAATCCGAAAATAATACCGAGTGTCATCGAGAACAGTACGCCTCCAACAACAACTTCCCACGAAACAAGCGGTGGCCATTTTGCGAATGTGGAAACGATATATGCTCCGCCATACCCAAGACCAATTCCGATTAAACCACCTAGAAGTGTTAACATAACGGCTTCAATTAAAAACTGTAATAAAATTTTACTACGCGTTGCTCCAAGTGCTTTACGTATCCCAATTTCGCGCGTACGCTCTGTTACAGATACGAGCATGATGTTCATAACACCAATACCACCAACGACTAATGAAATACCAGCGATACCACCGATGATCATCGTCATAATGTTAGTAACTTTAGAAACATTTTCTTGGAATTCTTTTAAATTAACCAGTTCATATTTACCCGGAATTTCACTTGGCTTACGACTATTTAATACATCAACAGCTTGTTTCCCTGCTGCTTCTAAATCGTCTACATTTTTAGCT
The DNA here is from genome assembly GCF_038006965.1 of Bacillus sp. FSL K6-1338. Taxonomy (NCBI): domain Bacteria; kingdom Bacillati; phylum Bacillota; class Bacilli; order Caryophanales; family Bacillaceae; genus Bacillus; species Bacillus sp. FSL K6-1338. The sequence continues at coordinate 5,011,803 of NZ_JBBOWI010000001.1, forward strand.
TGAATTGCGATACTTTGAATTTCATCTGTTCCGTATAAAACAGGCCATAACGTAAGAGGGATTAACGCTTCTTCCATTTCAAATCCCATAAATTCATTATCAGATGTATACACACCGACAATTTGCATCGGTTGTCCTTTCATCTCAATAATTTGTCCTACTGGATTTACGCCCTTAAATAACGTCTCTTCTGTTTTTGTACTAATCATCACGACGTTATTTGCATGAGAAATATCTGATTCATTTAAAGTACGTCCCTTTACGACCTTTACTTTATTAACCGCAAAATATTCATTATCAAGACCAATAACATTCAGATTTGCTTTTTTATCATTTACATCAAGCACCTCTGAATTCTGGTTTGTCGTAATAACATGTGAAACATCTTTCACTTGTTTTACTTCCAAAATATCCTCTTCCGTTAACTTCGGCATTTCAAATCCACCTATAGCAAACTCATCATTAATATCTGGTTTAAATTGAATTGGCATAAGGTTATTACCACCAGAACCTGCGAATTTCGACTTCAGCATCGCTTCCCCGCCTTGCCCAATCGCAACGACAGTAATAATTGAACCTACCCCGATAATAATACCGAGCATCGTAAGAGCTGAACGCAATTTATGAGCTAAAATAGAAGAGAGGGCAATTTTTATACTATCTAGTAAACTCATACCGCACACCTTCTATCTTCTGTAACTTTCCCGTCCCGCAGTACAATGCGGCGGGAAGAATACGCTGCTACTTCCTCTTCATGCGTAACCATAACAATCGTCGTGCCTTCTGCATTAAGCTTCGTGAAAATATCCATAACTTGTTCACCAGACTTCGTATCAAGTGCACCAGTCGGTTCATCGGCCATAATGAACGTTGGATTATTTGCAATCGCTCTTGCAATCGCTACACGCTGCTTCTGTCCACCTGATAACTCATTCGGTAAATGATGCACGCGATCTGCCAATCCAACTTTACCTAACGCCTCCAAAGCGCGCTTACGACGCTCCGCTTTCTTCACACCACCATATACGAGCGGAAGCTCAACATTTTCCACCGCGGAAAGACGAGGCAGTAAATTAAAGTGCTGAAATACAAACCCAATATATTCATTACGAATTAAAGCAAGCTTTGACTCGTCTGCTGTTAAGATATTCACGTCATTCAGCTTATATTCGCCTTCTGTTGGACGATCTAAGCAACCAATAATATTCATAAGCGTTGACTTACCAGAACCAGACGGTCCCATAATCGAAACGAACTCACCGCTCTGAATCGTTAAACTAATACCATGTAAAATCGGCACCGCCAATTTTCCTTGATAATATGTTTTAGCAATATTATTTAACGTAATCATTTCTCTTTCACTTCCATTCCGTCATACACATCGTCGGAAGGATTTTTAACCACCTTTTGCCCCACTGTTACGCCTTCTACAACCTCTGTCCAGTCTCCATCAGTAGAACCTTTTTTCACATTTTGTTTACGAAGCTTCCCTTTTTCCTCAACATAAACAAATGCATCATCGCCTTTTTCTACAATGCTTTTACTTGGAACAGCAATCATCGTCTTATTCTCTAAGTTTACTTGCAGAGAAACGTGGTAACCTGGAGATAAACCATCTTGACTATCAAGACTTGCTTTATATGTATACTGAGACATATTTTGAGTTGCTTCACCCACGCCGCCAGCTTGCGCCATCTCTGCGCTCGTTGGGAACTCACTTACCTCTGTAATCTTACCTGTCCACTTCTTCTTGCTATTTGCTTTTGCAGTTACAGTGAATGTTTGATCCTTTTGAATTTGTGACTTCTGAAGCTCAGTTAACGTACCTTGAACTTGGAATGGATCTTTAGAAGCTACTTGTAAAAACGATTTTCCTTGACCACCTAACGCTTGAGATGAACTTTGCGCCGCATCTTTATCTAACTTTTGAACAACACCAGCGAAATTACTATAAATCGTAAGCTCTTTCTGCTTCTTACTTAACTCTTCTTTCTGCAACTTCCCTTTTTCTTTCTCAAGATCAGTTGTCTTTTGAGCAATCTCTAATTCGTTTACTTGCTCGTCCATCGGATCTGTTACTTCTTTCCCAGCTCCGCTATCTTTCGCCTTCTTAATTTCTTTCTTGAGCGAATCAATCTTCTTTTTCCCTTGATCATAACGCATATCCGCCATCTTCTGATCAAGCTCAGCTTGCTTCATTTGAAGATTAATCTCTTCATTATCATAAGAGAATAACTTCGTACCTTTCTCTACCTCTTGCCCTTCTTTTACCTCAATATCTTTCACTTTCCCTTTGGCTGGATCTGCATAGAAGCTTTCAATATTACCAGGCTTCACCTGACCAGAAATTAACTTTGTATTATTCAGCTTACGCTCTGTCACTTTCTCAAAACTTACAGCATCAGCATTTGTTGATGCACCCTTCTTCTTCCCTTGCATAACAAAAATATTAATTGCTGCTACAATAACAATTAGTGCAATAACCCCAATAATAATCCATTTCTTCTTCTTGTTTGGAGTACGAACCGTATTTGGTAACATATTCTCGCTCCCTTTTATAACTTAATAGTTTAATATAAAAATTGTATAAAACTTTCTGAAAATAGATTACATATTATTACATTATTTTTACAAAGTTTTACACATCCATTTATATTGTAACAAAAATTCCAATGATTAGAAATATGACATTATATCTTTTAAGATAGATTTAAGGAAAGATTATATTATATAGAAAAAGCCATCCAAAATAATAATTGGATAGCTTTTCAAACAAAACATTACGCTACTTTAGGATCTTTTCTCTCATGTCCACGTTGAACAATAAATAAGAAGATTGTTGATAAAACCGCTCCTGTTAATAGTAAGATGAAACAACCATCCCAGCCAGAACGATCAACAATAACACCAATTGCTGCGTTAGCTACAAGACTTCCGCCTACATAACCGAATAAACCACACATACCAACTGTCGTACCTACTGCAAATTTCGGTACTAATTCCATCGCACTTAAACCGATTAAGAACTGTGGTACATAAATTAAACAACCGATAATAGAAACTGCAATACTTACAACAAGTACGCTAGTTGCTTGCCAATATATAAACGTACCAATAACAACCCCAACCATACTAATAATACATAATGGCATACGTTTTCCTTTAAATAATTTATCACTTAAAAAACCAACGATTAATGAACTTGGAATTGCCATACCTTCAAAGATTGCATATGCCGCATGCGCTTCTGCTTTTGAAAATCCTTTAACTGTCGTTAAATAAAGCGGAACCCAGTTAATAACACCGAAACGAATTAAATAAACAAAAGCATTCGCAATACATAAGAACCATACAAATTTATTTTTCACTACATACTTCATTAAAATTTCTTTTGGTGACATCTTGTTAGCATTATCTGCTTTTTCAAGATTTTCATAGTCATTACGATACTCATCAATTGGAGGAAGACCTTCAGATTCTGGTGTATCCTTCGCATTAATCCAAACAAGAACTGAAATTACCATTGCGATAATTGCAGGGAAAATAAACACGCCGCCTTGCCAATGGTTTTCACCAAAAATACCTACACCAATTCCGACAAGTGGTGGCACAAGCATTCCACCAACGTTATGTGAAATATTCCAAAGACCTGTTTTCGTACCACGTTCTTTCTTTGAGAACCATTTCGTCATAACAATACTACAAGGTGGTGCTCCCATACCTTGTACAATACCGTTAACAACAAGTAATGTAACAATCATCCCAAATGATGATGCAAAGCCAAAACAAATATTTACAAGCCCTGATAAGAATAAACCGACTGCGATAAAGCGCTGGGCGAAAGCTTTATCTGATAAATTCCCCATAAAGAACTTACTAAATCCATAAACAATTGCCATTACTGAACCTAGTAGACCAATTTCAGCTGTACTAAAACCATATTCTTGTACTAAGTACGTACTTGATAACGTAAAGTTACTACGAACTAAATAATAAGCAGCATATCCAACTGAAATCCCGATTAACACACGAATACGTAGTAATCGATATACACGGTCGATCATATCCGCTGGCAATCTTTCAATTGCAGGTGCTGGCTTGAGCCATTTAAACATATATTTTCGTCTCCTTTTCTCACTTCAGAGAGAGACGCTGTCTATTCCATATCTCGATTATCCCGCTATTTGATATATTTTGGTTCGTCCTTCTAACCGGCTGTCCTTCTATTTCTTTCTCATTCTTCGCAAACATCGTTGGTACGCCAAACGACACTTTTTCTAAAATGTGACCCGCTTCTTCTGATAAACAATAATCAATAAATAAATCCGCAATAATACCACTCGGTGCACGTTTTAGTTTAGAAATCGCATTAACGGATAACCCTGTTTGCTCAGGTTCGTTACTTAAAATAGGAAAGCCTTGTTTTTGAAGCATTCTCTGATCTCCCATAAAGTTGATGCCTATCATATATTCACCGCTCGCAACAAGTTCTGCTGGGATGTAACCATTCACTGTTACTTCTCCAACTTGTTCTGCCAGATTCTTCACATATTCCCTCGCTTCCTCTTCACCTAACGTATCAATAAGTGACTGGAAAAACGTATATGCTGTACCTGAAACATTCGGATCGGGCATGACAATCTTTCCCTTATATACTGGATTTAATAAATCTTTCCATCTTAACGGATACGAGAGACCGAGCGGCGCTATTTCCTCGTTCCACCGCTCTTTATTAATCGCAATTGCCAGCTTCTCCACTTCATAACCGTACCAATAACCATCTTTATCTTTAACAGTTTTTGAAATACGATTTGCATGTTGGCTTATCACAGGAATAGAAAGATTTTTTTGCTTCATCATTTGATGCGCATCTACTGTACCGCCAATAATAATATCCGCCTTCGGATTTCCAGCTTCTTCTTCCACTCTACGAAGAAGTTCTTCTGTTGAAAGACGAATAAATTCATACGTACATCCGCGCGGTTTACAAAATGATGAAAGTAACGCTTCACCAACTTCCTCACGAGCCGCTACATACGCAACAATATGACGATCATCCAAAATAGGGAGACCATTTTTACTATATTTAATAGAGGTTGTATCTCGAGAGCAACTAGACATCGCTCCTCCAATTACTAGCAAAAAAAAGAAAAAGGCTATCTTTCTCATGACGCATTCTCCTTTACGAATAACTCTGCTAGAGAGCCTTTCATATACATGACATTTCCGTTATTATCACCGAGATATTGCACAACAAAGTACGATGGATACACAGAAATCGTAAGAATATCTTCACGATCATTCTTTACACGCTTACCTGTTTTATAAGCTGTAATATAAGCAATCGGTTCATTCTGTGATTGTAATAACTTCTGAATTTCTCCGTAATCTGTAATTTGCTTTGCGTACCGAATAGAATCAAGTATGTGCGTAAGATTGATAGTACGTACCACATCACCTTGACGTACTACGACATCCTTTGCTGAAGCAAAGAAATCACTAATACGCTCTGGTGTGTAATACAGGCTTAATAAATACGTTTGAAGTGCTGAAATCATCGGATCCATGCCATTCTTTCCGTATACATTTTCCCCATACTGGAACAAGTCACCTACTGCAAAAGTACGCTTATGTCCATTCAAGTACGTTACTTCTCCAGTAAATACTTGTTCTTTGCTCTTAACGTCACCTGGCTCTATTCGAATTCGGTCAAAGAATGAAACAATCGTATGCAAACGAACTTCATCCGTTACAACAATTTCTCCCCACTTTTCATGTCTTACTTTCACTTCAATTGGAAGAGATTCATTCACCCTTTGTAAAACGGCTTGTTTATCATTTACAATGTTAATTCGATTATAGATTTGCTTCTCCATTACATAAAACAAAACAAGAGAAACAATCATACAAATGACAAACATAAGAATTTGAAATGATAGCCTTTTCATTTCTGCCTACCTCCAAGATAAAAAAACGTTGTTTCGAAAATACCGCATAATTGTTTCATAAATGTATCATTTAACCGCTTTCAAGTTTTTTATGTCTTCCATCCTTCTCGGAAGCAAAAATGTAATGAATATTGTAGTACCTATTTCTTCACTACTCTCAATCCGCATGCTTCCGCCCTGCTTATTCATAATCTCCTGACAAATATACAAACCATAACCATTCCCGTAACTAGAAGGAAGTGCTTTTCCTTTTGGAGACTCATTCCACTCTGCAAGCACCACTTCATCTATACCGATCCCATCATCATGAACAAAAACCTTCGCCTCATGCTCATTTACAATTACATTCATACGAATGTGCGAAGCATCACTATACTTAATTGCATTATCAAGCACATTTAAGAAAATTTGCTTCGTCTTATCAAAATCCGCAACAACATGTACATCCGTTAACTCATTTATCACTTCAATTTCAAATTGATTTAGGCGAGGCTTCACAATTGAAACTGCTTCTTCTGCCAATTCCTTTATATTCACAACTGTAGGAGACACTTCAAACGTACTCTTCCCATATCTCGAAGACTTAAGCAGTTCCTCTACAAGTGATAATAAACGCTCACTTTCCACAGATACATAACGAAGACTTTCCTGTACATCTTCTTTCGATTGTAACTTCGGAATTAAATCAACATAACCGATAATTGCCGTTAGCGGTGTTTTTAGCTCATGCGTAATGCGGTCTAGGAAATCTTTCTGCTTCTCTTTCTCCTCCTGCAATTGCTTAATATGCAGTTCAATTCCATCAGCCATCGCGTTAAAAGATGCGGAAAGCTGAGCAATTTCCACGTACTCATTTAACTCAATCTTACTCTTATAATCACCATTCGCGAGCCTCTGTGCCATTTGTCTCAACTGATCAATTGGTTTATGAAGAGACTTCGCCAAACGAATCGCAAAGAAAATACCGGTAGCTACTAAACAAAGAGACGTCATTAAGAACGTCCAGCTCACATTTGTTAAAACTTCCTTCTCACCCGTTAGCTCATTTATAAAACGAATACTTCCAATGACATCGTTTCCATAATATACTGGGCTTGAAAACAAAAGAATAGGAGCTGGATCCGCCTCCTCAAAAACATAAGACTTTTTTCCCTTCAAGGAACTCTCAATGTCGATGTTACGGTGAATCAATGCTCCTTTTTGTGTATCTGCAACAACATCGCCATTCTTCCCGATCATCTGCACACGGACATCCATACGCTTCGCTAAATACGACGCAATTAAAAGTGAATTAGGACCAAGCGTATCCACTTCTGCTTCCTTCTCTAAATAATTCATCGTATAAATTTGTGCTTCTACACTTAACTTTTCTAAAGAACCTGCTGCGTTATGATACATATTCTTTTCTAACGTAATATAAACAACTGCATATAAAAGAACAAAAATCGGAATTAACAGCCCAACTATTCCGAACACCATATTTCGCTTTAAAGACATACCATCACCACTTAACAATCCAGTTTATAGCCAACGCCATAAATTGTCTTAATATATTCTCCGCTCGTCCCAAGCTTCTTTCGAAGTCTCTGCACCATAATATCAACTGCTCTCGTATTTCCGATATACTCAAATCCCCATACTTTCTCAAGCAACTCATCCCTCATAAACACACGCTGTGGATTTGAAACAAACAACTGACATAAATTAAACTCTCGGTACGTTAACTGAATCTCTCGTCCACTCACATGTACCTTTCTTTCCTTAGGACAAATCACTATCTCTCCAGCCTCAATTACTTCATGACTTACAGCGGTCTCCGTCTTCTTTACACGCCGCGCCATATTCTTAACCCGAAGAATAAGCTCCGCATAATTAAACGGCTTCGTCACATAATCATCAGCACCAAGCTGCAAGCCAAGCAACTTATCATTCATCTGACTCTTTGCCGTTAACATAAGCACCGGAATATCCCTATCCCTCTCACGGAACAAACGAAGCAACTCATACCCATCCGTATCCGGAAGCATAACATCCAAAATCAATACATCCGGCCCTTCATTCCATCGCTCTAAAGCTTCTCTCCCATCAGCCGCTGCTAATACTTCATAACCTTCCATCTCCAACTGCATCCGAATCAAATTACGAATACTTGATTCATCATCAACCACAAGTATTTTCATTATTCTCCTCCTTCCATCATGTATTATAGTACAGTTTAGTATAGCAAAAATCCTATAAAAAAAGAGAGGGTATTGTCGAACATATTTTGTCGACGATACCCTCTCTTTCACTTATTATATTTATTTAGCATATCCATTCGGTTGCTTTTGATGCCAATTCCAAGCATGCTCAATAATTATTTTCACATTTACATACTTAGGATCCCATCCTAACTTCTCTTTCGCTTTCTTAGAAGAAGCAACTAAACGTGCTGGATCGCCCGCACGGCGCGGTGCTACCTCAGCAGGAATTTCATGATTTGTAACTTCGCGAACTGCATCAACGATTTCTTTTACACTGAAACCATTACCATTTCCTAAGTTATAGAAATCACTCTCTCCGCCGTTCTGCAAGTCTTTAAGCCCTAAGAAATGAGCCGCTACTAAATCTTCAACATGAATATAATCACGGATACAAGTACCGTCTGGTGTATTATAATCATCACCAAACATCATAATCTTCTCGCGTTGACCTAAAGCCACTTGCAACACAAGAGGAATTAAATGTGTCTCTGGGCGATGATCCTCTCCAATAATACCACCTGGAGTTGCACCAGCCACGTTAAAGTATCTGAAAATCTTATAACGTAAATTAGAAGCTTGGCTATACCAATGAAGCATCTTCTCGATTGCTAACTTCGTCTCTCCATACGTATTCGTAGGATTTGTCATCGTTTCCTCAGTAATAAGATCCACATCTACCTCACCATACGTTGCCGCAGTAGAAGAGAAAATGAACTTATCTACCTTAAACTCATCCATTACCTCTAATAAACAAAGTGCACCATACACATTGTTATTATAATATTGAAGGGGCTTTTCCATACTAACTCCAACTAAAGAATCAGCTGCAAAGTGCATAACCGCCTCAATATTTTCTTTTTTAAAAACATCTCTTAAAAATGATTTATCACGAAGGTCACCATTATAAAACTTCGCACCTTTCGTAATTGCATCTTCATGACCGGTTTGTAAGTTATCTACCACTACTACCGATAAACCTTCGTCTACTAATTTTTTCACAGCGTGAGAGCCGATATAGCCTGCTCCGCCGCAGATTAAGATTGATTTCATTTTGCCCCTACTTTCTATATATCTAGCCTTGTAAATTAAGAATCATTAACTCTAATAGATTAAACCATAAGCATTTAGCTCAAAATTTTTTACGTTTCATTATCCATATAGCCATTTTTATTATTTGATTGCCATTTCCAAGAATCTGCACACATTTCTTCTAATCCACGTGTTGCCTCCCAGCCTAATTCACGCTTTGCTTTCGATGCATCAGCAAAACATACTGCCCCATCACCTGGGCGACGCTCTGTGATCTTATAAGGGACTTTCTTGCCCGAAACTTTTTCAAATGCTTCAACCATCTCTAGTACACTATAACCCGTACCTGTGCCTAAATTATAAGCATCTACTCCTGTTGTACTCAGTACTTTCTCAAGCGCCTTGACGTGACCACTTGCTAAGTCTACAACATGAATGTAATCACGGACCCCCGTTGCAGATGAACTAAAGATTATCTTCTTTACATTATGTTTCTGCATTACTTCACATAGCACTAACGTGCTTGTAATGTTGTTATGATAATATGTTAATGGAATCGCTACTGACTCCCCTACAGCTTTAAATCCTGCAAAGTGAATAACTGCTTCAATTGCATTTTCTTCAAAAATTGCTTCAAGCGCTTCGCGATTTAAAACATCTTCTTTATAAAACTTAAATTGTTTTCCTGTTATTTCTTTCACTCGATTTATAGATTCTACTGAGCTATTCGAAAGATTATCCACTACTATAATTTCGTAACTGCTATTTAGTAATTCTACACATGTATGACTACCAATATATCCTGCTCCACCTGTTACAAGTATGTCATGAGTATACCTCCATTGTTATAGCTTATTAACAAAAAAGAGGCAATCACAACAGAAATGATTACCTCTTGAAACTTCCTTTTTACTTAGCAACGAAATAATCAGTTACATATTTCGCCCAAACGTCATATCCTTTCGCACTCGGGAAACCAAACTCTTCTTGTAAGTATGGTAAAATTGCCTTTGTTGTTGCATCAGGCCATGCTCCCCAATGATCAATATATGTATAATTATTTTGCGCCGCAAATTGTTTTAACGCTTCAATCGCTTTCGGATAATTTTTCGCACCATACACTGGATTTGATGGTTGAATCATAATCGTAGCACCCTTTGCACTAGTAGAAAGTGCTTGAACAAACTTCTGTGTACTCACAACAGAGTTCCCATTACCAGTTTTACCGTTATCAGTAATAAATGGTGGCTCAAATAAAATTACATCTGGATTCTCTTTCGCAATCTCTTTATCACGCTTATTCGCAATTAACTCTTCTGTACTTTCACCCTTATATTCCTTTACAGTCACATTCCATAAACCTTTACCGTAAGCAGTTTCTAAATTAGACGTTAACTTAGCTGCCCAAGCACCTTTTTCAGATGAAGAACCTTCATCACCAACAATAACAAGATTCACTGGCTTTTTATCCTCAGCAGCTTTCTTTAACTTCTCTTTCACTGCATCTGGCAAGTTCTTCGCGTATGCCTCATTAAAAGATGACTTCGCATCTTGTTTTTTCTCTTCTTTCTTTGCTCCGCTATCTTTCACTTCAGCCTTTGTTTTCGTTACTTCACTCGTTTGTGTTTGTCCTGTTGCATTCGCAATCTTCTTATTCCAGTACAGTTTACCACTCACAACCGAAGCAACAAACAATACAAAAATAACAAGGACAAGTACTGCTTTCTTATTCATCGATTCACCTCATCTATTAATCTCACAATATATAATACTAATATAAATCCAAGCAAAAATAAACCCAACTCCTTCCAAAGGAGTTGGGTTATTACATATTACTTAGTCACTTCAAGATGTGCTCTTAACTTATTCGTTAAATCTTGTTTTGCAGCATCTGGAACGTAGTAGTACCAAATACCATCAGCTGCTATGTGACCGTCACCTGAGATTTGGATATCTTCACTATTCTGCAGACAATCTTTATAATTCTTTTGCATATCAAACATTTGATCTTGCGTTAAGTTTGTTTTCACGTTCTTTTGGATTGCTGTTAATACATCACCATAACTTGTTAAAGAAGAGAAAGTTGCGCCTTTCTTAATAACAGCTTGCATCACTTGGCGCTGACGCATTTGACGTCCGAAGTCACCGCGTGGGTCTTCTTTACGCATACGTGTGAATGCTAGGGCCTGGTCACCTGTTAGATGAACATTCCCCTTCTGGAAATGATGTCCATCAAGTGAAAATTCCAAATCATTGTTAACATCTACACCGCCTACTGCATCAACAATATCTTTAAATCCTTCCATATTCACTTCAATATAATAATTAATAGGAATATTTAAGAATTTTTCCACTGTCGCTACAGACATATCTACACCGCCAAATGCATAAGCATGGTTGATTTTATCACTTTTACCTTTTCCAACAATTTCAGTATAAGTATCACGTGGGATACTTACTGTTTTCATTGAATTATTTTTAGGATTTAATGTAATGACCATTAAGGAATCTGAACGTCCTTTGTCTTCACCGCGCTCATCGGCACCTAGTAATAGAATTGAAACTGGTTCAGATTTATTAATTTTTGCTTCTTGTTTATTATTTTTATCACGCTCTAAAGGTTTATGAACTTCATTTAATGTATTTGAGACTTTAGAATATACATTATAAGCGTAAACTCCTCCACCTATAACTAATACTCCTATGATTCCTAATATCCAAAGTAGGATTTTCTTTTTCATTATTATAGACCTCTTCTTTCCATCACTCTGAATAAATATCCAGATAATAAAAATAACACTTTAGTCTATTATACTAAGGATGCTAGACTATAACCAGATTATTTCATTTTATAATACTCTACATACCAATTAGCGAACTCTTGTAAACCTTTTTCTATAGATGTCTCAGGTTTAAAATCTACAGCCTTCTGTAATAAATCTGTAGATGCATAAGTAGCTGGTACATCTCCTGGTTTGATAGGCTCAAATACCTTTTCAAATGCAACTTCTCTCCCTAGCGCTTTACCTAGTGTCTTCTCTAACGTTTCGATAAACACCATTAGTTTTTCAGGGTTATTATTTCCAATATTGAATACTTTATGCTTAACATCATCTTGAGGTGGATTACTTAAAAGTCGTTGAATTCCTTCAACGATATCATCTATATAAGTAAAATCACGATACAGATCGTTTTCAAAATCACCATTATTAAATATTTTAATCGAATCACCAGCAAAATATTTATTAGTAAAGCCAAAATAAGCCATATCCGGACGCCCCATAGGACCATACACTGTAAAGAAACGAAGTCCAGTTGCAGGGATTTGGTACAAGTGACTATATGTATGAGCCATTAACTCATTTGATTTCTTAGTAGAAGCATAAAGCGAGACTGGGTTGTCTACAAAATCTGTTTCCTCAAATGGTACCTTTTTATTAGCTCCATAAACAGAACTTGATGATGCGTATACAAGATGATCAACAGGGAAATGTCTACATGCTTCAAGAATATTATAAAAACCAATGATATTACTTTGAATGTATACATCTGGATTTTCAATTGAATATCTCACACCAGCTTGCGCAGCCAAATTCACTACAATATTAGGCTTATACTCTTCAAAGAGCTTAGTAATCATATCCTTATCAGAAATATCACCTTTAATAAAAGTAAATTTTTCATAGGGCTTTAATTGTTCTAAACGAGCATATTTAAGATTTACATCATAATAGTCATTCATATTATCAATACCTATTACTTTGCAACCTTGAGCTAGTAATTTTTCAGATAAAAAGTATCCTACAAAACCAGCTGCTCCAGTAATAAGATATGTTTTACTATTATCTAGAGGCTTGTAGTTCAATGTTATTCAACTCCTTCATACGATCTCTATTTGTTGATTTTCTGCCAATGGAATGATATTCTATGCCCACTTCTTGCATTGCTTGAACATCATAAATATTTCTTCCATCATAAATTAGTGGTGTTCTCATTAACTTTTTATAAATCTCTGGAGTTAATGCTTTCACTTCTCCCCACTCGGTGAAGATAAAGCAAACATTTGCCCCTTCTAACGCCTGTTCAATGTCTGTAACATATGTGATATTTCCATTCTTATTTCTTCCCTCAGGATATACTTTTGCAAAATTATTTGCACCGACTGGATCAAAAGCATAAATGTCTGCACCTTGCTCTAATAATAGAGGAATATTTTCAAGGGATGCAGCTTCTCTTAAATCATCTGTACCAGGTTTAAATGTTAAACCCAACACCGCTACTTTAAGACCGTTAAAAGTAATTAACCGCTGACTCGCCTTTTTGTATAATAAAGTCTTTTGATCTTTATTCACATCAATTGCAGCCTTTACTGTTCTTAACTCGTAACCATTTTGTCTTGCTAAATATTCTAATGCTTTCGTATCTTTAGGGAAGCATGAACCTCCAAATCCAATACCTGCATTTAAAAACTTACTTCCAATACGCTCATCAAAACTCATACCTTTTGCAACATCTTGAATATCTGCTCCGACCAATTCACAAAGATTTGCAATATCATTCATGTAAGAAATTTTAAGAGCTAGGAAATCATTAGATGCATATTTAATCATTTCAGCTGAACGTCTGTTTACTGAAACGATAGGTAAATGAAATGGCTTATAAAGATTCGTTAATACTTCTTCTGCCCATTTACTTTCTGTACCGATAACAATTCTTTCTGCATATAACGTATCATGAACAGCGGAACCTTGAGCTAAAAATTCTGGGTTTGATGCCACTTCAACTTTCACATTATTAACTAAAAAGTCTTGAATAAACTGCTCCACTTTATCATTTGTTCCAATTGGAACAGTTGATTTTACAACAACAAGACAATCTCTTTCTACACTTTCAGCGATTTGTTTTGCCACGGTTGCAATATATGAAAGGTTTGCAGAACCATCAGCTTGTTCTGGAGTCCCAACTCCAATAAAAATAGCATCTGCATCTTTGTATGCTAACTTGTAATCCGTTGTATAATTAATTCTTCCTCCAGCATAATTTTTCTGCATTAAATTCTCTAAATCAGCTTCATAAATTGGTGAAACGCCGGATTTCATTAAATCTACTTTTTTTTCATCGATATCCACGCAAGTTACTTGATGCCCAACTTCTGCAAAACATACACCTGCTACTAGGCCAACATAACCTGTTCCAGCCACTGCTATTTTATACATGGTTACACCTTCCCCTTCTTTTTATTTCTATAATCAAAATCGATTCCTGATGAGTCGATATCCTTGCTTCACATAATTCCAGTTTTGATAACCTAAAAATACCATTATCAATAACAAAATAATTATATTAATAACTAAATTCGAGTTCAAACATACCACAGTAATTCCCAAAAACAAAGCCGTCATTCCTACAATTGGCATCCATTTCATTTTAAAATCTATATATTTATTAATCAATCTATAACGCATCAACATCATGACTATACCACCCATGATTTGACCAATAATAACTGCGTAAATCCCAATTATGGAAATTAACCCGTAAGATAAAGCTACAGTAACCAAAGCACCCATTACAGTCGTTGTAAATTGATACTTTGTCTTATTTATGGCCTGGAAAACCGAACCCAAATTGGATGACATAGTTGTAGCAACCGCATATAGCAATAACCAAGGTGCATACTGCATTGAAGTATAGTAATCCGTCTTATGAATAATATTATAAAAAATTACTATTAAGGGAACCGCAATTAAAATTATTGATTGAAATATCTTAAAAATACTTTCTATCGTTCTAGTGAAATTAGAATTAAATCCCTTTGTTTTTGCTGAAGTAATAGCCTCTTCAATAATCGCCATAGTCACAACTGACCCTATCATAGTTACAATTAAAGAAAATTTACTTGCAAATGAGAAGAGCCCATTTGCATCCATACTTATCTTTTTTGTAATAATAAATCTTCCAAATGCAGACATTAACCATATTGAAGTTAAATTGAGTACTAAAGGGGCTGAAAACATCAACATCCTTTTAAGCATATCAATCTTAAAGTATTTCATTTTAATATACTGCCAAACATTTATTTTACTTTCAATGAAAATCAAAATTGAAGCTTGTCCAAAAATATAAGAAATGAAAAGCCCTTGAATTCCTAACTTAAAAATGCACACCAATAGCACTACTAAAATAAAATTAATTATTGTACCAATTATACCCGCGTATACATAAACTCTATTTTCCTCGAAAGCTCTTGCGAAATATTGCCATATATTTGCTAATCCATAGCTTGCAAACATTATAGCTATTGATAACATAACCCTTGTTTCATCCATAAATAGATTCCCATATATAACTATCCCTATTATAAGGATGCATGTCATAAACAAACTAAAAATCGCTGATGTTGCAATTGCTGTCTTTTTTTCAATTTCATCTTTTTCCGATAATATAAACCTTAAGACTGCCTCCCAAATTGCAATATATATACACGGGATTAGAATACTCATGATTGTAAGTGTATAATCGTAATACCCTAAAACATCTGCCGAAACGTAAAATGCATATATTGGGATTAATAATACCGATAATACTTTTGAGGACAACATACCAATAAAATAAATGCCAACCTTTTTATTAAAACTGCTTCCTAGCATAAGATAATAATTTCCCTTTCTATTCTAAAATAAACAATCATTCATATCATCCTAAATGAGTGCTAAAAATCAGATGATTCAATGTGTTTCTAATACTAAACATAACTTAAGACTAAATATACTTTTGTCGAACAACAACTTAAATTCCAAAATAATTAAAAATTCACTTATACATAAATTCTACTTTTAGGAATATAAAGTAAGTAACAATGGTTTTATATTGGGGATTTTGAACCTTAGTTCATAGATTACATGGGCTTTTTCCTGCTTGGTAATGTCCCCTTTTTTCGTACTACAGTATTCACCTTTTCTAAGTACACGTTTCTATACGAGGTCTCACTGATTTAGCTTGTAACACTTCAATTTCAACCTATCTTTTGATTCTTAACTTTTATTTTTTACGAGTACATCCTTATATTGATCTTTAACCCAAAAAGCTGCACTCCAATTGTTGCACTATGTCTAACAATTGGAGTGCAGTTCAATTCAGATTAAACGTTGATAATCTGCAACACATTTATTTCCTAATATTAACACTATTATTACTCGATCTAAATGGCAGGTTTCTCACTATTAATATAAGAATACATAGAACAAGCAAACCATAAAACCAATCTTTTAATTGGACATGTAATTCATTTCTTGTCATTGGAATAAAAAAATGCAAAGTTGATGCAACAAAAAAGAATTTAAGTGGCCTTTCCATATAAATCATTGTTTTATCTATATATATCATCGATGTAACTAAATAACCCACAATAATTAATATTAGAGGTGCAAAAAATGGTCCTGCATTTAGTAAAGCTTCAGCAACAATAGAGAAACCAGCTCCCCAAGATAACCCTAAATACCCCTGGGAAAACCATGCACTTGGTAAAGCAAACGGAATATCTAAAAGATATATAACCTTATTTGTGACCATCCCAAGTATGGCAAGCAAATAAGTATTACCATAGGGCCATACATCCCACCCATACTTTTGTAATACAATAGCAGGTTTCATTGAACCACCCATTTCAAAAATAGCCCCTATAATAGGTGATTCCTCAAAAGAGATGGATTCAAATGCCTGCGCAATAGTAGCACTAGATAAACCCGTATCTCTTACAGATACTATGGCTGTAATGAAATATAAAAAAACAATACCAACAACCATATATTTCACGAACTTCTTAAACTTTATCGGTTTATAGCATGCATGACTAAGCCAAGCTAAAATTATGATTTTATACACCCACGATCCCCTATCTCCAGCAAGCAAGTTTAAAAACATATAGATAGAAAAAATTATATAAACAACTACTTGAACCTTTCTATTGTACTTACTACCTATTAATAGCCCCACTAAACATGGGAAGAACATTCTTTGCAACAAACCTATAAACGTCGCATCAGTGCTAGCTAAATCTGAATAATATAAAGAATTATATCCATAAATACTTGCTAACCGAAGTTCTGAATAGCTATTGTATAATTCAAGAGGAATAACTACTAAGCTCACTATTAAGCAAACGTAAAATATTGAATTCAAAGTTCTTTTATTATAATCCTTAAAAATAGTAGGGTTATCTTCCATCGCTTTGACACTTTTCTTAGCTCTGTTCTTATAACATAAAACTGCACCGCTATGAAACATTAAAATACATGCTAGCGTTAATCCTTGAGCATGAACAATATCCTCACCACTTGGTGTTCCAAACCCATTAAACATAGGTACTTTTCCAATTTCAGATGGGTTATGGATACCAAATGCCCACATAAAACACTGCCCAAAGTTAAATAGAAAGAAAAATAACATGAATATCGTATACGGAGAGAATATAGTTCCTGATAATTTATACCACGTTGTAATAACATATACCACCAAGAAAATTCCCAACCAGCTAAGCGCGAAAATTATTTCATTATAACTTGCAACAGTGTTACCTAATGACAACGTCATTAGGTATAATAGGTATCCGAACACCGCTAATAAAATAGTAATGCTCCCAATTTCCATATTTCGCCTTTTTATTTCCACCTTTTGAATATATCGATTACCACTCATGATTACCTCTATAAATTTTTTGGGCAAACTCTACCCAAATTTTTGCGATTTTCTCTGATTGTAAATCTTTTCTTATTTTGCGTGCTTCATATGATAGATTTTTCGCGAATTTTTTATCAGATAAAATCTGATTCATTGCTTGAACTAATCCATCAGTATCTCTGACTTTTATAAGTATCCCATTCTCTTCATTCTTAATAAACATCTTTGCTCCACCTATAGGTGAATCAGTTGAAATTACTGGTACCCCTATAGCCAATGCTTCAAGCATAGAATTTGAAATCCCTTCATAATCGGAGGGAATAACAAATAAATCTGAATTCGCCATCTCAGTATGAATATCATTAGAAAATCCCGGTATTGTAACCTTATCACTTAATCCCAAATGCTCTATTTGATTTAATAATTCCTCTCGCAATTCTCCTACACCAAATATTTTAAGTTTATATTCTGGAAAACTATCCTTTATCCTTGAATAAGCATTTATTAGCATTGGGAGATTTTTTTGTCTATTTAACCTACTAGCTGTGATGATTGTCTTTTCTGAACTATTCTCATTCCAATAGGGTAAATCAGATATGATAGGATTTGGAATTACAACTCCTTTTTCTTGTATCCGAGATGAAAAATATTTCTTTGCATCCTCTGTTTGAAAAACAAATCCATCACAAAACCTATATAAAAAATCTCTTACTTTTCTTATCCCTTTACTTCCAGGATATTGGTAGGGATCATTTCTCTCCGATACTATCAATTTATTTGGTAAAAAAGTACGTGATACAATAGTATATATATTAATTGTTGTATCAAAAGAAATAATTAAATCTGGATTCTGCTGTTTAATTAATTGACGAGTCCTACGCAATATCCCCATGACCCTTAGCATTTTATTTTTGTATTTCTGATTTATTGGATATAGCGTAATCCTTTTGTCAGTTACATAATTGTTATTATCACCAAAAACTGTAACAATACTAACTTCATACCCTTTTCTAATCATCTCTTTTGCTAAAATGGATATTACTCTTTCTGCCCCACCATTACTAAGAACCCCAATTACAAACATCACTTTTTTCATTTCCAATTTCCACCTACACTCCTGTTATTTCCAGCTAATCACAACCATTATTTATGACCTCATCAAGAATAGGAACGATGTAATCTTAGCTTTTTATTCGATTAATTTATTTCTGAAAAATTTTTTCATGATGCTTCATGAGCATTTTTGTAGGTATTAATCCTACAAGAAGGGGTCTATACGCATATATAGAATATTTCACAGGAATATCCAGCTTTCTACGCCATTTCTTTTTAAGCCTATATTCACAAAATCGATATTTATATTTTCGTTTACCATATGAACCTCTTGATTCATAATAATCAAATAATATATCCCCAAGGTTAAATCCTTTATAACCTTTTTCATATAATTTACACCATAAATCAAAATCTTCCGTCCTTTCAGTTTCGGGACCTGTTGTATATCCCCCAACATCAACCACGGCTTGTTTCCGCATCATTACTGATGGATGGGCGAAAGTTTTTCCAAGATAAATATCAAGAGGTGTTCTTTCACCCTCTTCTATACTTTTCCCCCAAACACCATTATCATCATACATATTTCGGCTCGTGCCTACTATTGCATACTCTAAATGGGAATCTAAAAAATCCACTTGTTTTTCAAATCTGTTTAGATGTGAAATATCATCATCATCCATTCTAGCTATATATTCTCCTTTAGCTATCTTTAAACAGTTATTAAGCGTTGGGGCAAGCCCTGAATTCTTTGGATTGCGTATAAATTTAATTCTATTATCTTTAGCAACCCATTTTTCAATTATTTCAATGCTATTATCAGTTGAGCCGTCGTCACATATAATTAATTCAAAATCAGTAAATGTTTGCTCAAGTATTGATTTAATTGCAGTTTTTATTTTATTAGCTCCATTGTAAACACCCATTATTACCGATATCTTTGGCATTAAACTTCCCCCTCTCTATAATCTTTGTCTTTAGTTAAAATTTCATTTGATGTCTTATCTAACTGAACTTGTGAATATATTTCCTGCATTCTTTGTACAATGTTCCTAATATCAAAAGCTTTAATAGCCTCTTTATTATTCACGTCAATCCTATTCCCATTACACATTAGAACCTTATTAATACTCTTAGCAAACTCTTCAAAATCATTTGGTTTTACTAACTGGCCACTTTCACTATTTTCCATTAAATCTCTATTCCCTCTGATATCTGAACAAATAACCGGTAAACCACATGCCATCGCTTCCATCAAAGCCACAGATAATCCTTCCCTAAATGAAGGAAATACAAAGATCTCTGCTGCCTTACAGATTTCAATTATATCTTTACGATACCCTAATAGCTTCACACGATTCTCTAATCCTAATTCTTTAGACAAGCTTCTTAAATTATCTTCTAAAGGTCCCTGTCCACATATTACATAATAAATAGCTGGATTATTTAACTTTGCTAGCGCTCTAATAACAGTTTCATGATTTTTATTTTTATTAAGTTCACCAACCGATAGAATAATGACAGCATCTTCTGGCAATCCCAGCTCCTTACGTTTCAATGATTTATCTACAAGTATCGTATCAAACCTTTGGGTATCAAGCCCTACTCCAGGAATATACACCACTCTATCCGCTTTAAAAGAATTTTTGGCTCTATTATAGTCTTCTTTATTTATAGTAATAAGTATATCAGTATACTTTGCTAAACATTTTTCGATAGGATAATATACCAACCAATTTATAAGTGGAGCACCTTTGAAAAAATGAAATCCATGTGCAGTGTATATTACTTTTACACCCTGCATTTTCTTACATGCAAGCCTCACACATGCTGAAGCAACAGGTGTGTGTGTATGAATTAAATCATATCCCTCGTTTTTTATAAGCTTTTTCAAATTTTTATATGCTAAATAATTTTTTCTATCCAAGGGAGAGCGTTGGAATTCTATATTGTGTATTTTGCATCCCATTTTAATTAGTTCAGGATTAACCTCTTGCACAATATTAAAGGCCATATCAACCTGATGCCCTTGTTCCACTAAAAGTTGTATATGTGGTATTAAAAAAGTATTTACAGTATTGGATATGGTCGTAACATATAATATTTTCATTTTTAACTCTCTAATCTCCTATCTAGAATTACTTCTAACACCTTCTCCTTATTAACCATGACCAATTATACTCTTATCTTAGAAACAAGTTTTTGTTACATCCGCAATAAACTTGCTATTTACAAAGCTTCTTATTAATTATCTGATTCAATTCCTTCAAAGAATAAATTGAATAATCTTCCTTAACTTCATTCAAATAACTCTTTTCACTATAAACTCCATCCCGATAAATTCTTACAGTCTGTATTGGATAAATAGAACTTATATGAAAATCTTTTTCTGGATTATCTCCAATATAAATCATTTCATTAAATTCAGTGTTTAATTTTTCTTTCATAGTCTCAAATGCCCTAGGGTGTGGCTTCCAGAACTCTCTTCCCAATTTATCAGTGATAATAATTTCATCAAAATAATTACTGGCCTTTATTGCATCTATTTTTTGTTGCTGAGCATTTGCATAACCATCTGTTATAATACCTAAATTTAACCCTTTTTCCTTTAGGCTTTTCAGACATGGTAATACATCCTCAAAAAAATCTATCGTTGGCACATGGTTACGATATGCTTCTACTAGTTCTAATACATCATTTTGATTATAGATAACTCCAATCATATCAAACATTCTATTAAATACATTTTTAGTATCCTCATTAAATAAGGTTATTAATATTTGATACAGTTCTTGTTCATCTTTTTGAAGTTTTTTACTTAGTAATTTTGAGATATGTTTATAGCCACTTTCGATATACCTTTTCTCAGAGATAAGTGTATCATCTAAATCAAATATAACTGATTTTATCATTTTACTAACTCCATGTTCTCATCTAAACATATACTACTATCAAACCTAATAAATGTAAGGTTTTCTCGATAGTTTTCATTATAGTTTAATGTTTGTCCCATTAATAAGCGCAACAAATTACCACATGAATCTGCACCACTTTGAATACTCATTGGAGCTCCTCCACCGAATCTTGGATTGATTTCAATGTACTCAATCCCCTTCTTTGTCTTCATAAGTTGAACAGTTATATGTCCAGTTGGCTGGAGTGTCTTCATTAATTTAATTACATCATTAATAATCTCTCGATCCTTTACAATCTTCCCTTTTGAAATTTCACCACTACGTGTAGCTATTCTTAATCGTGGAACTACTGTAATTACATTCCCTTGAAAATCTAAAAATACATCAACCGTAAATTCTTCCCCTTCCATAAAATCTTGGATCAGGGGCTCATTGATAAAACTTTTATATGTCTTTAATTCCGCTAAATTATTTACTTTAAATGTATTAACACTTGAACTTCCAGATTTAGGTTTGATAAATAAAGGAAACTGTATGTTCTCCCCACAAATTAATTCCTCATCTGTATACATTTTTGGAACTCCAAAACCTTCTTCTTCTAAAAATCTTTGTGTATTGATTTTATCCCTGCAAATTTTAATAACCTTTGAATCGGATATCAATACCTTAGCATGCGTTTTTTCCTCAATAAACTCCTTGTTCTCCGCAAGTAGCAATAAATCTGTATCAATCGTTGGGACAATTAACGAAATATTTTCTTGATTACAGATGTTTATAATCTCTTCAATATAATTTGGTTCACTAATTCGTGGTAACTTACAAGTTCTGTCTGCAAAATATAGCGCTGGTGCCGTATTAGAACAGTCACCTGCTACAATATTACCTTTAACATTTAAATCTCTCATTGCTTTTTGAAAATGTTGCACTAGCTCTACGCGTCTTCCCGCACTTAAAATTAAAATATTAATTTCTCTCATTATTTTCCCTCACTTTACTACCTTCAAAATATTCCATTGTAGCTGCAGTTTCTGAATTAATTCCTTCTCTAATAAAAACCTTCTTAATTGTTAAAAGGATAATCTTCCAATCCGTAGTAAAACTTACATTATCTACATACTCTACATCGTAATTAAATTTCTCTTCCCAACTAATAGCATTCCGACCATTGACTTGCGCTAACCCTGACAATCCAGGCCTAACTTCATGACGACGCTTTTGATGTTCATTGTATAGTGGTAAATACTGAACTAATAAAGGCCTTGGTCCTATAATTGACATATCACCTTTAAAAATATTAAACAGCCCAGGTAATTCATCAAGTGATGTCGAACGTAAAAACTTACCGAACTTAGTAAGCCTCACACTATCAGGTAATAGCTCACCATTTTCATTTTTTTCATCTGTCATTGTTCTAAATTTATACATCTTAAAAATATTTCTATTTAATCCAGGTCGCTCTTGTTTAAATAATACCGGACTACCTAACTTTGTTTTTACAAGAAAAGCCACTATAAGGAATACTGGACTAAGCATTATAATAGCAATTAAAGACAGTATAAAATCCATCGGCCTTTTTATAAACCTACCATAGATGCCAACTTTAGAACTCCTCATTATGCTATCCACAACCCTTTAATAATTTTCACAACTTTTTCTAGATCTGCTTCTGTCATCTTCGTATCGCTTGGTAAACATATACCATTCTCAAAAAGTTTTTCTGATACATCTGTACCAACAAAATCATATTTCTCAAAGAATGGTTGCATATGCATTGGCTTCCAAACCGGCCTAGATTCAATATTTTCTTTTTCAAGGGCTTCCATCACATCTATTGGACGGATCTTACCGTTTAGTGTCATAGAACTTAGCCAATAGTTTGGTTCATTCCACCCATTACTAGGCATAAATTCAATTCCTTCAAGATTTCCTAGTTCTCTCTTATAAAAATCAAATATGTATCTTTTCTTCTGAACCCTTTGATCTAAAACTTTAAGCTGTCCTCTACCAATACCAGCAACTACATTACTCATACGATAGTTAAAACCTAATTCACTATGTTGATAATGTCTGGCTTGATCTCTACTTTGAGTAGCCCAAAATCTTACCTTTGAAACTCTTTCTTCATTATTAGAAACGAGCATACCACCACCAGAGGTTGTAATAATCTTATTTCCATTAAAAGAGAAAATACCATAATTACCAAAACTTCCAGTATGCTTTCCTTTATAGTACGTTCCTAAAGATTCCGCAGCATCTTCAATTAAAGTAACATCGTATTTTTTACAAAGTTCAACAATCTTATCCATATCCGCAGAAAGACCATATAAATGGACTACTATAACTGCCTTTACGTTCGGATACTTTTTAAAAGCCTCTTCCAAAGCTTTAGGACACATATTCCAAGTTTCATAGTCACTATCTATGAAAACAGGTGTAGCATTCTGATAAATGATAGGGTTTGCAGTAGCCGAGAATGTAAGTGTTTGGCAGAAAACAATATCTCCCTCCCCTACTCCTGCCGCTTTTAAAGCCAAATGAATTGCAGCTGTCCCAGAAGATAGCGCTGCAGCTTCCTTAGAACCAACTTTTGCGGCTAATTCTCTTTCAAATCCATTTACATTTTCCCCGAGTGGCGCAATCCAATTAGTATCGAAAGCTTCCTTAACATAATGCATTTCATAACCTTCATCACTCATATGTGGTGATGAAAGAAATATTCTGTCTCCCATTTAAAAAACTTCCTTCCCTTAAATTAGTTTTTAAGATTAACTTTATTATTTGCAATATCTAATAATCGTTCTCTTATTTCTTCTTTACTAATTCCTTCAAAATCATTCATAAACTGCCTTAAAATCCCTTGATCAATTAAAACAGCTTTTCCTATATGAATTTTAGGGAATATTTGCTCTGGATGAATCTCACCTTCATTTAATAACTCTTCATACATTTTCTCGCCTGGTCTTAATCCAGTAAATTCGATTCCAATTTCCTCAATAGAATAACCCGAAAGAGTGATTAAGTTTTTAGCTAAATCAACAATCTTCACTGGATCTCCCATATCGAGAACAAATAACTCTCCACCTCTAGCTAATGTACCAGCCTGAATTACTAACCTAGAAGCTTCTGGTATTGTCATAAAGTAACGAATCATATCAGGGTGAGTAACTGTTACAGGTCCGCCTTTTTGAATTTGCTTCTTAAATAGTGGGATTACACTTCCCCTACTTCCAAGAACATTACCAAATCTAACCGCAACAAAACGCGTACTAGTACTTACAGATGCCATATGTTGCACAATCATTTCTGCAAATCGTTTTGTAGCCCCCATTACATTTGTCGGATTTACAGCTTTATCTGTAGAAACCATAACAAACGTATTCACTTTAAACGTATCTGCTGCTTCAGCTACATTTTTCGTACCAAAAATGTTATTTTTAACAGCTTCTTCTGGATTACGTTCCATTAAAGGAACATGCTTATGTGCAGCCGCATGATATACAATATACGGTTGATGCTTCTTCATTATTTCAAAGATTTTATGACGATCTTGAATATCAGCAATTTCTGTTGTTATTTCCACAGAATCTTTATAAGTGACTCTCATTTCCATCTCAATATTATAAATACTGTTCTCACCATGTCCTAAAAGAACAATTTTAGCCGGTTTATATTTCATCACTTGGCGACAAATTTCTGATCCAATTGATCCACCAGCGCCTGTTACTAAAATTGTTTTACCTGTAATCTTCTCTCCAATTCCTGCATCATCTAGCTTTATTGGTTCTCTCCCTAATAAATCCTCTACTTGTACATCACGGAATTCATTAACAGAGAGTTTTCCATCTAAAAGATCTTCAAGCATCGGTACAATTTGCGTTTTCGCCTTTGTCTTTCTACACTTCTCAAAAATTTCATTGATTTGACTTCTATTTAAAGAAGGAATAGCGATGATAATATGTTCTATATCATTATCTTCTACAATTTCTTGAATATGATTTGTTGTTCCAACAACTGGAACATTATAAATCTCCAATTTTTGCTTATTTCTATCGTCATCAACAAACGCAATTGGATATAAATCTGCTTCTTTATTATGTTGTAATTGACGTACTACCATCGTTCCTGCTGAACCCGCACCAATAATTAATGTTCGTTTTTTATTAGTAGCTTTTGTAATATATGTATCACGGAACATACGCCATACGAAGCGAGAACCGCCAATTAATAGTAAATGCAACATCCATGCGATTGCTAAAATTCGAACATAAATATCGTGATTAATAATTTGTTGAACAATTGCTGTTACTAGAATTGATAGCGTAATCGCCTTAAATATTTGCTTTAGCTCTCCAATACTTGCATATTCCCACGCCTTGTTATACAACTTATAAATAGCTGCAAAAACATGATGACTACACAATAATGTAATAGAACTAATAACTACTGTCATAGGAATTTTGTTTAATACATTTGGATGTATAAACCAATAACTTAAATACACGGCAGTTAATACGATAAATGAATCTAATAAAATTAATAATGAGAGCCGTCTTCGATAACTCAATATACCTGTTCCCTTCTTTATATAATTCTTATCTTATTCATAATAAAAAAGGACATTCTCTTATGAATGTACCTCTTCCTTTTTTACAAGTTCCTTCATATACTTCATTAACTCTACATTTAATTCTTCATTTTGTAGCGCCATCTCAATCGTCGTCTTAATAAATCCAAACTTCTCCCCAACATCGTAACGCGTACCCTCAAAGTCATACGCAAATACACGTTGAACTTCATTTAATCGTTGAATGGCATCTGTTAATTGGATTTCTCCACCCGCACCTGTTTGTTGATTTTCAAGGAACATAAAAATTTCTGGCGTTAATACGTAACGTCCCATAATTGCTAAATTTGATGGTGCAGTTCCTTGAACTGGCTTCTCCACAAATTGACGTACTTGATAACGGCGATCGCTTTGTTCAATTGGATCGATAATACCGTAACGATGTGTTTCGTTTTCAGGTACTGTTTGTACACCAATAACTGACGACTGTGTACCTTCATATTGATCCATTAATTGACGTAAACAAGGCGTTTCTGCTTGCACAATATCATCACCAAGTAATACAGCAAATGGTTCGTTTCCAATAAACTTACGTGCACACCATACTGCATGCCCTAGACCTTTTGGTTCCTTTTGTCTTATGTAATGAATATTAATTTTTGAGGAAGCTTGTACTTTTTCTAGCATCTCATGCTTCCCTTTTTCTAGTAAGCTTTGCTCCAATTCAAAGGAATGGTCAAAATGATCTTCAATGGCACGTTTACCTTTTCCAGTAACAATAATAATATCTTCAATTCCTGATTCTATCGCTTCTTCTACTATGTATTGAATTGTCGGTTTATCAACGATAGGTAACATTTCTTTCGGCATCGCTTTCGTTGCTGGTAAAAACCTTGTCCCCAGTCCAGCAGCTGGAATAATTGCTTTTCTTACTTTTTTCAAATCTAGTACCCCCAAAAATAAATTATTATATTTATATGTAACAATAACAAAAACCCTACCTATGGAGTCATAGTTATAACTCCATAGGTAGAGTTTCTATTAGAAATAAATTATGGGCATCTAACCCATCCTCACGTCATACTCCCGACGACAAGCGTCTAAGGTAGGTTCGAAATAAAAATTTCTACCCACAGCACGACCGAGTGCCCCCATTGATAACGGTTAGGAGACATCACCCATTCTTTATTTAAAAAATACCGAACAATTTTTTACGGCGAATTTGTTCTGGATCTTCTTTATAAATTGCTTTCCCGCTAATTAATAAATATGGATTCTCTTTCAAATCACTCATAACACTCATTCCAAATTCTTTCTCAATTAGTTCATAGCTTTCTGCTAAATGAAATCCTCTCGACGTCGTGTTATGCGCATCTGATGCGATCATATGTGTTAAATTATGTTCCACAAGCTGTAATGAGAATTTTTTAATCTTTTTACCAAACTTTCCAAGCAAACTACCTGCTGTCACTTGTGTTAATGCACCTTTATTTACAATGTTATATAACTTATCTGGTCGCTCGATTAACTCGGCATTACGTTCTGGATGAACGATAATTGGAATCATTCCCTTTACACGTAATTCGTATAATAATTGTTCGGTATAACGAGGTACGTGATTTGATGGGAATTCAATGAATATGTATTTATTTGTTTCATTTAAAGTAACGATTTTACCAGCCTCATAGTCTTCTAATAAATCACCATATAACCTGACCTCTTGCCCCGGTAAAATAGTAAGTGGAATATTATGTTGTTGTAGTTCATCATTTAGTTGTTTTATGTGATGAATAATTGAGGTACGTTCATTTACATATTTGCCATTTTGATGGTGCGGCGTTGCGACAATTGTATGTATTCCTTCTGAAACGGCTTGTTGTGCCATGGCTAAACTATCTGTTACTGTCTGGGCACCATCATCGATACCAGGTAAAATGTGACAATGTAAATCTATCATTTGTTTCATCCTCCCTCTCTCCTATAAAGATCTTTTTTCCCTTGAATATGAGATATCGCTCATATTCAAGGGAAAAAAGGAGATATGTTTCAACCATATCTCACTCTTTTAATTAGTTTGCACCGTAATAATAATATAAGCCTTCTTCACGTTTACGATCATTCAGAACAACGCCCAACAATTTACCTTTAGCTGATTCTAACAATCCTTTTGCTTTTACCGCTGTTTCTTTCTCTGTTGATTCACTACGAACAACAAGAATAGAAGCATCACATACATTTGCCATAATTTGCGCATCGGTTACAGCTAAAATTGGCGGCATATCAAAAATAACTAGATCGTACATACTATATGCTTGTCCAAGAAGTTCTTTCATTGATTTTGAACCTAACAATTCGGCCGGGTTTGGCGGGATTGGACCACAAGCTAAAAAGTGTAAATTGTCTACAGATGTCGTTTGTACACATTTTTCTAAGCGTTCACTATGTGTTAGTACGTTCGTGAGTCCAAAAATGTTATCTACTTGGAACATTTGATGCATTGCTGGTTTACGCATATCTGCATCAATTAATAATACTTTTTTTCCTTGTTGAGCAAAAACAACTGCCATATTCGCTGTAGTTGTTGTTTTCCCTTCACTTGGGTTTGCAGACGTGACCATTAATGAATGTAAATTCGTATCAATAGCTGCAAATTCAATATTCGTTCGAATATTACGATATTGTTCTGAAATTGGTGATTTCGGTTGTTGATGAGCAATTAATTGACGGCGTTGACGATGATTCTTTTTCTTTTTAAATAAATTAAGAGCCAATTGTTTGTCCCCTCACTTTTCTTGATGATGGAGCGTGTGATTTCACGTTCATTGTTTCTTCATCCATACGAGCTACAATTCCTAATACTGGTAAGCCAAGTAAGTTCTCTACATCTTCTTCTTTTTTAACCGTGTTATCTAAGTATTCTAATAAGAATGCAAGACCAACTGAAGCTATTAAACCAACAATGAAAGCAATCGCTACATTAAGCATAGGCGCTGGCTTAATTGGAGATTGATTTTCTGCAACTTCTGCTTTAGATAATACTGTTACGTTATCGACATTCATAATTTTTGCAACTTCACCTTTAAATACATCTGCAGTTGCATTAGCAATATCACGAGCTAGTTTTGGATCTTTATCCTCAGCTGTTACAGAGATTACTTGTGAATCCTTTTCATTTGCAACATTAATCTTTCCTGTTAGCGCTTGAGATGTCATATTTAAATTTAATTTTTCATTCACTTGTTCTAAGATTACTGGACTTTTAATGATAACCTTATATGTATTCGTTAATTGAATATTCGTTTGAATTTCACCAGCTTGGAACATTGCACCCTCTTGTTTCTTCTGGTTAACAAGAATTTGCGTCGAAGATTGATAGATTGGTGTCATGAAGAAAAAGCTAATGATAGCACTTACAATAGCTGCACCAAAGGCGATTACGAGGATCATTGCTAAACGTTTTTTTAAGATATGAAATAACTCTTTTAAACTAATTGTTTCTTCCATAAGTTCCTCCAACTTTCTAAAATTTACACATAGGAAAAATTATAACATATAAATCTTACATTTTTTATTTTTAATAATTCAGTTCTATATTTGTTCACACGAAACAAGTTTAATCTTACAAAATAATCTTAAATATGACAACACATTCCAATGATTTCCCAAAAATTTTATCATATCATGCTTTTTACACTGTATAACTTGATAAATAATTTTCAGAAAACAAAAAAGCCAACAAAATTTTTGTTGGCTTTTTCATATTTTAGTAATAACCATACTGTTCTTTATCTTCTCTTTTATCGTTTAAAACAACACCTAGTAGTTTGCCTGATGCTTTATCTAATATTTGTTTCGCTTTTACGATTTTATCTTTTTCTGTCTTTTCACTGCGTACAACGAGTACGATTCCATCACATTTATTCGCAAGTATTTGTGCATCCGTAACCGCAAGGACAGGTGGTGTGTCAATTAATATAATATCAAACATGTTATATGCTTCTAGCAACGCCTCGTCCATTGCCCGGCTCCCTAATAATTCTGCTGGGTTTGGCGGGATTGGACCTGCTGCCATTAAGTATACGTTCTCTATATCTGTTTTTTGAATGCATTGCATAAGTTTCGCTTGTCCTGATAATAAGTTCGTTAACCCATTTGAACTATGAATGGCAAATAAGTTTTGTATCGTCGGCTTACGCAAGTCAGCTCCAATTAATAAAACTTTCTTTCCTTGTTGTCCGAAAACGACTGCTAAGTTTGCGATTGTTGTTGTTTTCCCATCACCTGGATCCGCTGAAGTAACAATGATAGAACGAACATGATTATCTACAGATGTAAACTCAATGTTTGTACGAATGTTACGGTATTGTTCTGTAATACGCGATTTAGGCTCTTTATGTGTAATTAATTGTCGTAATGGTTTTCTTTTCTTTCTCCCGAACATATTCATAATCTCCTTTTGTGAAATGCGACATTTCCCTTTTCTCTCTTTTATGCTCGATTTCATACGTCTAATTAATATTCTTGCTGAGTTCCCCACATTTCATCATAATCAATAACATTCTACTTTGTCTTATTTAAGTACCTTAACAATATGACAATGCCCTTATTTCTTTATTACCTTTATCACTTATCCTGTTTTCTAGATAAACAATAAAGTAAGTATATGGTAATTTCCATCTATTTACAAGTTATTTTCTGATTAGTTTGTAAATTATCGTTTCATCGTTATATAGCAGAAATTAAAAAATCTCCTTGTCTTTTCACAAGGAGATTTTTTAATTTCTATTCTTTTTTATCACCAATCGCAAATGTAATTTCTGCCTCACATGCAACTTCACCATCTACTGTTGCGATTGCTTTTCCTTTTCCAATCGGGCCGCGTACGCGTGTCATTTCTACTTCTAGACGAAGCTGATCACCTGGTCGTACTTGTTTTTTGAAACGGCAATTGTCGATACCTGCAAAGAAAGCAAGTCTTCCGCGGTTTTCTTCTTTCTTTAATACTGCAACTGCTCCAACTTGCGCTAATGCTTCTACAATAAGTACACCAGGCATAACTGCATAGTCAGGGAAGTGTCCGTTAAAGAATTCTTCGTTTGCGGATACATTTTTAATCCCAACCGCTCTTTTTCCTTCATCTACTTCTAATATTTTATCAACAAGTAAAAATGGATAGCGGTGAGGAATGATTTCTTTAATTTGTTCTATATTTAGCATGTAACAATCGCCCCTTTTGTAATATTGGTCTTACCACTTGGACATATTGCTATTATCCCATTTTGTTTATTATTTGTCATTACAAAGTAACATTTTATATTTAGCACAACTTCCTAAAAAAAAATGCACACACTCTATTCCATTAAAATAGTTGCACATTTTTGCAACTGACACGGAGGTAGAAAAGAGTGTATGCCCAAATTAGGGAAAGGCAATATGTATTGAAACATTATTTGCCTTAATGTCGTATTCGACTCATTATATTATAAACGTTTTCAAATAAGGAAATATTAAATTTAACCATATATATGAATATTTTACCTGTTTCCTTCATATTTCTCTATTTTCCTTCCATTTTCGCAAAAAATCAAAATAAAAAAATATAAAAACGAAAAAAAGAACTAAGGCGTCAGCCTTAGTTCTTTCAAATTATCTCAAAGCACGCTTTGGTAATCTGTCGATATTCTCTAACATAATACCTGTACCAACCGCAACGCAGTGCATTGGGTTTTCAGCAATTAATACCGGTACTTTTAGTTCTTCTGCTAGAAGCATGTCAATACCGTGTAGTAAAGCTCCACCGCCTGTTAGAATAACACCGCGGTCGGTGATATCTGCAGATAATTCTGGTGGTGTGCGCTCTAATACGCCTTTTGCAGCTTGTACAATAACAGCTGCATTTTCTTTTAATGCTTCTGTAATTTCTTCAGAGCATACTGTAATTGTACGTGGTAAGCCTGTTACCATGTCACGTCCGCGAATTTCAAGTTCTTCACTACGTGCACCTGGGAATACTGTACCAACCTTAATTTTAATATCTTCTGAAGTACGTTCCCCGATTAATAGCTTATACTTACGTTTAATATAGTTTAAGATCTCCATATCAAACTTATCGCCAGCCATTTTGATAGAGGAAGAGGTAACAATATCACCCATAGATAGTACAGCGATATCTGTTGTACCTCCACCAATATCAACAACCATGTTACCGCTTGGTTGGAAGATTTCCATACCAGCACCAACTGCGGCTACTTTTGGTTCTTCTTCTAAAAATACTGTTTTACCACCTGAACGTTCAGCAGCTTCACGAATTGCTTTTTGTTCTACCGATGTAATATTTGTTGGACAACAAATTAAAATACGAGGTTTTGAAAAGAAGCTCTTTACGTCCAATTTGTTAATGAAATACTTTAACATTGCTTCTGTAATTTCGAAATCTGCTATTACACCATCTTTAAGCGGACGAATTGCTACAATATTACCAGGCGTACGTCCCACCATACTTCTCGCTTCTTCACCGACTGCTAATACTTTACCACTATTACGATCAATTGCCACAACAGATGGCTCGTTTAATACAATACCCTTACCTTTAACATGAATTAATACATTAGCCGTACCTAGGTCAATTCCGATATCTCGCGCAAACATTCCCGTTTTTTCCTCCTCGATATTCAAAATCAGGTTACACCCGAATTCTTTTCACCTAATTTCTGATTTTATCATAAATTTAACAGAAACGTAATATTCGCAAAAAGAATTCTTCTGAAAAATATTACCGAATGTGAACGGAATGTTTGCTACTGTAACATTATTGACGTACAGGCTTCTCTACATCTTCTTTTCTATACTTTTGTTTTGTTGCTTCTCCACCTCTTAAATGACGAATAGACTTATGATAATCAAGAATTTCTTTTACTTCATTTGCGAGCTCTGGATTAATCTCTGGTAGACGTTCTGTTAAATCTTTATGAACTGTACTCTTTGATACCCCAAATTCCTTTGCAATGACACGCACTGTCTTTCTTGTCTCCACGATATACTTACCAATCTTGATAGTTCTCTCTTTGATGTAATCGTGCACACCACTCGCCTCCCTAATTTGGATGTGAGAAGGGTGAAATGAGCCTCGCTGCATACGACTAAGAAGTAAGTGTGAGTGCTGTTTGTAAGCGTTAAACATTCTTGGATTTATAATGAAATGATTCACGATTTCTCACCTCAAACACTCTCTTTGCTTTGGTTTATACCATTGTATTGCCCGCACTACTGATATATGCTACATGTTCACTATTTTTGCGGACTAAGTTAAGAAAAATTACGTTTTTTTGTGAGAAATACGTTAAAACTGACTATTATGGCCAAAAAAAATGACACCTTGTATAAAAGGCGTCATTCTTCTCGTTCCAATTCTTCTTCTAACAACTGATGGTGGGGAACCTCTTTCTTACCGGCAATATAATAATATAAAGTGAATAAAACAAACAATAAAATAATAGCAGTCGACAGAACAAATAAAAATGACACAGTATCCCCTCCCTTTTGTAATATATATTCGAGAATCTCGTCATTTTCCCTTGTTTTTGCAACTTTTTTCTCGAAATTGATTATTTTTATATAGAAATAAAAAAATCAGCTCTCCTAATGAGAACTGATTTTTTCACTTTCTTATTCTTGTGAAGAAGAATCGTTAGATGATTGTGTAGAACCATTTGTTGATTTTTCTTCTTTCTTCGGTTCTTCTTTTTTGTCACTAGTTGAACCGCTTGTTGATTTCTCTTCTTTTTGAGACTTGTCTTCTGTTTTATTTTCTGGTTTCGCGCTCGTTGACTTCTCTTCTTTTTGAGATTTGTCGTCAGCTTTTTTACCAGAAGCATTCGTAGCTTTTGCAGCACCTGCATCAGCTTTAATTTCTGTTACTGATTTATTTAAGTAACGTTCAGGATTCACAGCCACATTGTCTTTACGTACTTCAAAGTGAACGTGAGAGCCTGCCTCTTTATTCATTGCACTTAGACCGGATGTTCCTAATACTTCACCTTGTGCAACTCTTGCACCTTTTTCTACTTTCACACTGCCTAAGCTTTGATAAGATACCGCTACACCATTTCCACTATCAACTGTTACAACATAACCAAGAAGTGAATCTTTTTCAGCTTTCGTTACTGTACCACTTAAAGCAGCAGCAACATTGAACTCTTTCCCATTCTTCGCAGCAATGTCAATTCCTTTGTTCGGGGAATATGTGTTGTTATAAAAGACAAGTGCTTTTTCTTGTTCCGCCTCAGTTGCTGCATCTTCATAGAATTTCTTCTGTACGACTACTTCCGCATTCGCGGCAGCTGGCATTTTCACTACTTCTGAAGATTTCGTTACTGGTACTGCTGGATCTTCCGATTGTGTATACGGTGTTGCTTGATCGTGGTTTGGAGTCTTCTTCGGATTAGCTCCTTGGAACCATAGCGCAACCATTAAGATTACCGCTGCACAAGCAATGTATAGTGCCGGAAACACCCATCTTTTCTGAAATAAATGTACTACCTTTTGCGACTTTTTATTATTTCTTCCTCGCATTCCATCATCACCTCAGCAATCATTTTGAACAATATTCACGTATCCTATACAACGTATAACTAATTACTTTTCGACAAAATCTGTAAAAATATGTATAAGGAATGTAAAATTTCCGAGGAAATGATAGAAAAAAAGAAAAAACTGAGCGTTTCGGCTCAGTTTTTAGTCTAATTGTTTCTTTTTGTACACAATAATACAAAGAATGATAAGACATATAGTCCAAATTGTATTGTTTAAAATATGTTCTTGAATCGCAATAAACCCTTCTCCCTTTATAACTTTTTGCAATGCCTCCATAACATGATTTGTCGGAAGAAGATTAACTACTTTTATAATAAATTCATTCTTAACCATTTCTTGTAGCATCGGCCCCATTATGAATATTATAAAAATCGGAAGCCCCAATATAGATGTTTGTGCTATATTTTGGGATAGTAAGCCAACTATAGTACCTAAAACGACACATAACAATGTTCCTATTAAAATAATAATAACTAGCATACCAATATTTCCTTTAAAAGTATCTAAAATCACTAAACTAATAAAACTAGATGCTAGTACAAAAAATACAGTTAATACACTTTTACCTAAAATAACTTCTATTGGACTTGCTGGAGACAACATCAATACTCGTAACGTGTGTTTTTCCTTCTCCTCTGCAATAATAATTGCTTGCACATAACTTCCCACCATGGTAATCGTCATTACAATAACAAAACCTGCAAAGAACTCTTTTATAGAATCCATATTACTATAGAATACAGCAAGTAGAATAGGTAATAGCGCCATTAATATAACTTGTGAGTTTTTACCTGCATCATTTATTTCTTTTCTTACAATAGCCGAAAACCGTTTCATTGAAAATGTCATTATAATCCCCTCCCAGTAACTTCAATAAAGATATCGCCTAGCGTTGGTTCGTATGAATGAATAGATAACAGTTCGCCCTTTTTCATCCATTCTGAAATACGTTTTGCGCCTAATTCATCTTTTTGCACTACTTCTTTTTGTTTATCTTTTAATACGACCTCTATTTGGTCCTTAGCGTATTGTAAGCGTAGGTTCTCTGGCGTATCAAGCGCTACAATTTCTCCGCCACAAAGGAAGGCAATGCGGTTACAAAGCGTTTCTGCTTCATCCATGTTGTGAGTCGTTAAGAAAATCGTCGTTCCTTCTTCATTTAAGTCTTTTAAGATTTTATGAATGTTTTGGACGTTTACTGGATCGAGTGCAGATGTTGGTTCGTCTAAGAAGAGGATATCTGGTTTATGAAGGATTGCTCTTGCTAGTATGACGCGTTGCTTCATTCCCTTTGATAGTTTCTTTACTGGTGTTTTTTTATCATCTAATAAATTTACTTGTGCTAGTACTTCATCGATTCGTTCTTTTTTACAATCGTATAAGTCACAAAATAATAGTAAGTTATCATAAATGCTAAGTCTTTCATATAAGCCGCTGTTATCTGTTAAAATACCAATTCGTTTGTAATCGATGCTACTTGGTCCTGTAATATCTTTCCCTAATACTCTTACCGTTCCAACACTATGAAGCAATTGAGAAGTTAAAATCTTTACTGTTGTCGTCTTACCAGATCCACTCGGTCCAAGGAATCCGAAAATCTCTCCTTGCTTCACCTCAATATTTACATTTTGAAGTGCCGTTTTTCCGTCGAAACTTTTCATTACATCTTTCATTTCAATTGCCAATGTCATTTCTTCATCCCCTTTGTTTTTCTTCTTTATAGATGAAAGTCGCTTTAGCGCTTTTCGTTTATTTGTTTCGCTTGTCTTGACTCAATCATATGAAAAACAAAGGGATTACGCAGTAAAATACCAGTAAAAGGAGTATTTTTACCGGTGAATGAATCCCATGTTGAGCTTATTGGAGCACTTTTTATAGTCCAATCACGCCTTTTAATTCATCCATGCGTCCTTTGGAAAGCGGAATTGAACTTTTTCTTTCGTCATCCAAAATTAAACTGAAACTGTTACGAGTCCAAGTAATCACTTCTCGTACTCTTTGCAAATTTACAAGGTACGAGCGATGACATCTAAAGAAACCAAAACCTGTTAACCTTGCTTCTAGTTCACCTAATGTTAAAGCGCATACGAAATCCCCTTCACGAACGTGAATATGTGTTACTCCGTTTTGCGTTTCAATGAAATGGATTTCCATCGGATCAAGTAAAATGATTTTATCGTTCACTTTCGCTGGTATTCTTTCTAACTTCATTTGCGGAATCATTTGAATGACTTTTTCTTCACCGACTTCTTCCACTTCCTCTTGCTCAATTTCTATCTTTTTCACACCATCGTTGTTTAATATGTATACATCTTCCGTTAACGAAAGGGCATCCGATAGGAAAGATGACGTAATAAAAATCGCCTTTCCTTGTTCTTTCATTTTCATAATTGCTTTTCGAATAATGATCGTACTCTCTATATCTACATTTTGCTCTGGCTCTTCCAAAATAACTAAATCCGGATTATGAATCATAATTCGTCCAATATGAAGACGACGCTTCTCTGAAAATGATAGTTTTTCTATTTTAACGTTTAGTTTATCTAGGAGACCAACAGACTGCACAACTTCTTCTATACTTATCTTTGATTCATAAAGCCCTATTAAAAAATTAAAGTATTCTTTCACCTTCAAACGATTATATGCCTCATCTTTCAAAAAACAAAAACCGATGCGGGAATAATTTTTCTTTCCAATTGCTTCTCCTTCAAACAGTACATTGCCAGTCGAAGCTTCTTCTTCACCAATAATGATGCGGTGTAACACTTTAGCTGTATGATTATTGCATTGCAAAACAATACATTGTCCTTTTTCAACCTTTAGCTCAATTTCCGGTAACTGGTTGGTCTTCCCTAACTGCTTTAACTCCAGTAGCGCCATTTCGTCTCCCCCAAATACTTTTTATCCTATTATATCAAACAGTTAATGGAAAATTATGATATTTTAAACAGAAAAAATAGATGCCAGAGTTCTGACACCTATTTCTTCACCATCAATTTTCCTTCATAATCATTCATCGTCTTTATTTCAACGCCTTTATAGTAATGGGCGACGATATCTGTATATTTCTTTCCTTCTGCTGCCATACCGTTCGCCCCGTATTGACTCATACCAACTCCGTGGCCGAAGCCTTTCGTTGTAATGATGATTTTATCCCCTTGTTGTTTCCACGTGAAATCAGAAGAACGTAAATCTAACTTTTCACGAACTTCTTTTCCTGTTAATGTTTTTCCTTGAAAAGCTACATCCTTTACGCGCTTTCCTTCCGTAAGGTCTTTAATATTTCCAACCTTCCCGTCTGCTAGCACTTTCACACCGAGGCGCTTTTGAAAATCAGCTACTGTAAATGTTTGCTCGTTCGTAAACTTTGGAGAGGCTTGATCCCACGGACTATCTACACTCTTTAAGTACGGATAATCATTTCCCCAATAGTCAGCTGCATTTTCTGTTCGACCATTACTCGTTGAAAAAAAGGATGCTGAAATTGGTTTTCCATCATATGTTAAAACTTGTCCTGCGGTTTTCGAAACGGCTTCTTCGATTTTCTTCAAATTATTTTCGTAGTTATTGCCCCATTGCTTCTTCAATTCTTCTTTACTTTTGTACACTTGATCTTTCACCGTATCTGTCACGTCCGCATTATTTTTCTTTCCTCCGCTTAGCATACGTTGTACTACAAATGTTCTCGCTGCTAATGCCTGTGCCTTTAGTGCCTCTATTTCAAAACTGGCATTCATCTCAGAAGCTACTACACCGGTCACATACTCCTCCATAGGCAATGATTCTACCTTCTTCTGTTTCTCACGATATACAGCAACTTGAACCGCTGTATCTACTTTTCCTGGAGCTGGTATACTTTCTATCGCTGGAGGAGTTTTAGAGGCCGTTTCTTCCCCTACTTTTGCTTTCGCAAATGGGATAACAAGGGCTGCAGGTACAATGATAACGAGCGCTATTAAGAGCGCTACTGTAATAAAAAGCGGCTTTGAAAATTTCATCCTATTTTCCCCCAATATAAAAGCTTTACTCCATTCATTCTTATGGAACAACTCTTTCTTTTAGAACATACTTAAGGAGGAAGAGCATAAAACGGAAATTTTCTAAATATTTTTACTGGTACGTGCATAAGTATAGAATTTATTGACTATAACAGTAATAACCCAAAAAAAAATAGCCCCTATGTCAAAAGACATAGAGACTATTTCAATTAAGCGTGAAGATCAGAAACTTCTTGTTCTTTCACTTCTTCTACTTTTTCGTTTACACGTTCAATAGTTGCACCTAATGCAGCTAATTTCTTATGGAAATCTACATAACCACGGTCAAGATGTTTTAACTCAGTTACACGAGTATAACCTTCTGATACTAAACCAGCTAAGATTAATGCAGCTGCAGCACGTAAATCAGTTGCGCCTACTTCAGCACCTTGTAAGCTGTTTGGACCGTTCATAATAACAGAACGACCTTCAATTTTAATATCAGCATTCATACGACGGAATTCTTCAACGTGCATAAAGCGGTTTTCGAATACCGTTTCTGTAATCATGCTTGTTCCATCAGCTTGTAGTAATAATGCCATCATTTGTGATTGCATGTCTGTTGGGAAACCTGGGTGAGGCATAGTTTTAATATCAACCGCTTTTAACTTATCTGGGCCGATAACACGTACACCTTCGTTTTCCTCAATAATTTTAACACCCATTTCTTCCATTTTCGCTGTAATTGAGCGTAAATGTTCAGGTACAGCATTTTCAATTAAGATGTCTCCACCAGTAATTGCTGCTGCAACCATGAATGTTCCCGCTTCAATACGGTCAGGAATAATAGAGTGGTTTGCACCATATAATTTATCAACGCCTTCGATACGAATCGTTCCAGTTCCAGCTCCGCGTACTTTCGCTCCCATTGCATTTAAGAAGTTAGCTAAGTCAACGATTTCTGGTTCTTTCGCTGCGTTTTCAAGAATTGTTGTCCCTTTTGCTAATGTAGCTGCAGACATAATGTTTTCTGTCGCGCCTACGCTTGGGAAGTCTAAGTAGATTTTAGCTCCTTTTAGTTCTCCCTCAACATATGCCTCAACAAAACCGTTACCAACCTGTACTTTTGCTCCCATTGCTTCGAAGCCTTTTAAATGTTGGTCAATTGGACGTGAACCGATTGCACATCCACCAGGAAGTGCAATACGAGCACGACCATTACGTGCTAATAATGGTCCCATTACTTGAACAGATGCACGCATTTTACGTACATATTCAAATGGTGCTTCAATGTTTAGTTCTTTAGAAGAATCGATTGTTACTTGATTATTTTCAAATACGACTTCAGCATTTAAATGACGTAATACCTCATTAATTGTGTATACATCAGACAAAACTGGTACTTCAGATAGTACATTCTTTCCATCACTCGCTAATAGGGCTGCAGCGATTATAGGTAATACAGCATTTTTTGCGCCCTCAACACGCACTGTGCCGTTTAACCGCTTTCCGCCACGGACGATGATCTTTTCCAAATTATTCCCCTCCGTGTCCTTTTTTCAGTATCTATTCACTCAATACTCAGAAGTTATGATCGGTGTGCCAACCACAATTGTATCTTTGTTGTCTGTAGAACGTATTGCTATTTGCACATTTATTTTCTCTCTATTTGTTGAAAGAGCGTCATCCCACTTTTTATTGTATGCGGAGACTGACACAAATGCTCTTTCTTCTACTTGTTCGATCGCTCTTGCTGAAAGATCTTTCAAAACCTGATTGGTTTTATTTTGCAAAACACCTTCAATCTTATCATTCAGTACACCTTGAACACAAGTGTAAATTATAGGTTTTTCACTAAAAATTTTATTCACTTTTTGAACATACTTCGGGTCCCATTTCGCCCCACTTACTTCAAAGATAATGAAAGTGTTTTCTTTAGTATTTTCTTTACTCCAAGTTACTACTACTCGTTCTTCATGAGAAGCAAACTTTTTATAGGATGTAGCTTTATATCCATCTGGAGATTGCTCTACTTCCCACTTTTGAATATTTGCCTTGTCCTTCACATCGTTTAATAACTTTTGAAACGTATGTATATTAGAAATTGTTTTTGTTTCTCTAGCTAACCATGACCATTTTTCTACTTTAGCATCATTTTTCTCTAAAGCCTTAATCATGCTCTCCATTTTCTGTTCATCGCTTATCGGTTTCATCTCTCTATATCCAACCAAAAATAAAACAACACTAAGTGCAACAATAAGAATGGCTTTAAGCTTCAATTTCATCCCCTCCTATCCCCATTGTTAACGGAGATTTGAGGTTCTATACACTTACTTTACTAAATACGTTAAACTCTTCGAATATCCTAAATAATCAAGGAAAAAGTTACTTACAGATGTCCCAATTGCAATTGTAATTAAGATGAGTAATACTCGCGTCTGCAGCACTTTTCCGGACTTCATTAAACGCTCAATGTGAATGCCTTGCAAAGCCCACCACGTAATGGTAATAAACAATAAATGCGAAACAATGGCAATCAGTGCTTGTTGCCCTAAAAGTTGTGCCAAAAAATCGACCCCTTTTTACTCAGCTACTACTTATGAAAGAATATAAAAACGATACCATAATAAGTAGGAGCCACACTTTTTCAAATGCACATAGACATCTTACATTTTACATCGTGATTTTCTTTCAAAAAACGTATATCTACATTACAAGTTAACACAAAATAAAAAGCGCAGAGTACTGACTCCACACCTTTTATTTTCACTATTGTACCACGTTCCCTAAGAAGAAGAAATCTTTCATTAATGGAAAATATTCATAAAAGAAATTGTACCCAATCATCGGCATAATCCCTAGTATTACAATCGAAATTGCACAAAGACTCATAACAACCTTTATATTTAACGGTAACCGTATCCTCTCTTCTGTCTCTCCGGTGCGGAAAAACATTTGTTGTAAAATACGGAAATAATATACGAATGAAACAACTGTCGTACCCATCATAATCGAAGCTAGTACGTAATGTGCTGGCTCTACATGAAGCGCGCCTAAAAAGATGTTAATCTTTCCAATGAAGCCAGCCGTCCCTGGTATCCCGGCCAGCGATAAAATAAAGATTGTCATCATGATCGCTGCAAATGGTGATTTCTTATATAATCCGGTGAAAATCGTTATATTTTCCTTATCGTTTTGTAAGATTAAGCCGTGGATAATGGCAAACGCGCCTATATTCATAAGCATGTATGCCAGCATATAAAACCACATGCTATCCAGCGTAAATGGTGATAATGCCACAAGTGGAACGAGCAAATACCCAGCATGCGCAATACCTGAATAAGCAAATAAACGTTTTATGTTGTATTGTTTTAACGCGACTACATTCCCAACAATCATCGTTATACTTGCTAGCACCGCAATATATATACTCATATGCCCATATAAAGATTGCATATCTCCTTGTATTAATACACTTGCAAAAACCATAAGGAACAAACGAATAATGAGTAGGAACCCAGCAATTTTAGAAATCGTTCCAAGAAAAGCGGTAACAGGTGTAGTCGCTCCTTCATACACATCAGGTGCCCACATATGAAACGGCACTGTGGCAATTTTAAATGAGAGACCGACTAGCAATAAAAGAAATGCGAGAGCTAGCAATAACTGAATACCACTAGCGAGCTCCCCAGTGAGTACCTTTTGCATATCTACAATGTTAGTTGAACCTGTAATACCGTATAAATAACTCATTCCGAAGAGCGTGATCGCCGTTCCAATTCCTCCGCTAATGACATATTTCATTGCCGCTTCATTTGATGCACGGTTCTTTTTTCGTATTCCGACTAAAATATAAGAAGAAAGTGAAAGTAACTCTAAACCAACGAAAAGGGTGATAAAGTCAACACTAGAAGCCATGAACATCGCGCCAAGGAGTGCCATTAAAAATAAGTAATAATATTCGCCCTTATCTTCAATCGGATTCTTCTTATCATCGCTCATTGCGATGCATAAAATGAGAGCTGAGGCGCCTAATAACAACGTTTTAAACC
The DNA here is from genome assembly GCF_038006965.1 of Bacillus sp. FSL K6-1338. Lineage (NCBI taxonomy): Bacteria > Bacillati > Bacillota > Bacilli > Caryophanales > Bacillaceae > Bacillus > Bacillus sp. FSL K6-1338. Next base: position 5,054,855 of record NZ_JBBOWI010000001.1, read on the forward strand.
CTTTTGAAAATCCATCTAACACAAACGATCCATTTAAAATATCTCCAGCTGGTTCGCTATATAGCGTAATTAATGAAACAATTGCTAATACGATGGCAGCGATCGCACCAAGAGCTACATATCTATGGTTCAGCTTAAAAAACAAATCACATATGGAAAGAAGGATGGCGGCCCCGAGAATAATGAATTCTGGCACCATTAGATGCCACGATAAGCTAAGTAACGTATTCATATCCATCCTACTTCACCCCCAATGTTTTCAATGTATTTTGAAGCGGATCCCCTAGTATCTCTGGCATAACCCCAATTGCAATAATACAAAAGATAAGTAGTAAAACAGGGACGTACTCCCATCCGTGTATATCAGATTTTGCTTCCCATTCTTTCTTTCCAAATGTCACTTGAAGTGTCGCTCTTAATACGTATACAGCGGTTAAAATGATGCCAATCACACCGACTGCAGCAATGACGGGCTCTCCTTGAAATAAACCGAGAAAGGCAAGAAATTCACTAACAAACCCAGACATCCCTGGTAATCCAAGTGATGCCATTCCTCCTGCTAAAAAGAATCCGCTAAGTATCGGTACACTTTTCGCAAGTCCGCCTAGCACCGTAATATCCGAAGTTCCAAATCGTTGTTCTATAACACCTAGCAAGAAGAAGAGCAAGGCTGCAATTAAACCATGTGATACAACTTGGAATAGCGCTCCTTGTGTACCAGGTGCATTAAGTGACGCAAGTCCCATTAATACAATTCCCATATGCGAAATACTAGAGTAAGCGAGTACTTTCCTAAAGTCCGTTTGGATGAGCGCTAAAAAGGCACCGTATAATAAATTAATTACGCCTAATATCGCAATTAGCGTTGCAACATCGTGAAAATATTCCGGGAATAACCCTTTCCCGAAGCGAATAATACCGTACGCTCCAATCTTTAACAAAACACCCGCATGAAGCATAACTACAGCTGGATGCGCTTCTATGTGTACATTGACCATCCAGCGGTGCAACGGAAAAACAGGTAGTTTAATTGCAAAGGCAATCATTATGGCAATAAATACACCAAGCTGCAAGCTACTTGGGATGACGAGTTCTCCCCCTGCGCTTACGCTTCTTAATATCTCTTTCAGCTCCACAATATTTGTTGTACCTGTTTTCGCGAACAAAATTGAGAAAACAATGAGCAAAATAGCTGAGCCAATACCGTTATATATTAAATAACTATAAGCAGCCTTTTCACTCGACAATTTTCCCCACTTCCCAATTAATAAGAACATGGGTGGCAACGTAATTTCAAAGAAGATAAAAAACAACATTAAATTTTGAGCAGCAAAGACGCCGAGCATCCCTATTTCTAGCATGAGTAACAGCATATAAAATGCTTTTAAATTGCTTTTAATAGAAAAGGCTGCAATTGCTGCAAGCATCGCTAGAAGAGCCGTCAGTACCATCATGACAAGCGACAAACCATCAATACCGAGCTCGTAATAAATAGAAAACCACCTTTTATCCACCGCTGTAAAATCTCCGAACTTAATCCATTTCACCTTTTCATCAAATAGTGACAAGCTCTTTCCAGAAGCATATGTACAAGCGAGGACGATGGCGATTCCAAATGGAAGTGCCGTCCCAAATAAGCCAAGCGCCCGCACTGTACGCAATTCCTTTTTCGGTGTTAATACAAGCAATAAAATTCCTAAAAGCGGGGAAAAAATGAAGAACGTTAACAACAAATCATTCATCGTAAATCCCCTCCCGTATAGAGCAAAATAATGACGAGTACAGCGAGCGAAACCGCCGTTACAGTACCGTACACTTGTACATTCCCGTTTTGAAGTTTCGAGCCAAGGTTACTTGTGCCTTTAACTACACTTGCAATTAAAACTGCAATTCCTTCGACTACATACACTTCAAATAAGCGAAGCACACGAGCGATTCCTTTCGTAATAGGGATCACCGTCATGTTGTATAGTTCATCCACATAATATTTTTCTTTCAAAAGATTATAAAGCGAGGTTCCCGTACCCCCAGCCCACTCTCTAGAAATTGATTTCTTGCCATATATGGAATATGCAAGAGCGATTCCCGCAAATGAAACGAGCGTCGCAACAATCATAATCCAAACTGGTCCATGCGCTTCTTCAACCTTAAACCCTACATCTTTCGTCAACCAATCTCCGAGAAACGTCCCAAACCATGGTGTATTTATATATCCTGCCACTACTGCGAGAACGCCGAGAACAATCATTGGATACGTCATAATGCGGGGCGACTCATGCACATCTTCCTTCGTCTTCGCTTCCCCAATAAAGACAAGGAAGTATAGACGAAACATGTAAAATGCCGTTAAGAATGCCGCAAGTACTGCTAATACGAATAAAAAGTAATTACCATTCATCCAAGTCGCAGCCAAAATTTCATCTTTACTAAAGAACCCAGAAAGGAGTGGAACCCCACTAATTGCAAGTGTACCTATCAAAAATAGCGTACCAGTTACTTTCATCTTCTTCTGTAAACCGCCCATTTTGTTAATGTTTTGCGTATGCACGGCATGAATTACACTTCCTGCTGCCAAAAATAGTAGTGCTTTAAAAAAAGCATGTGTCGTCAAATGGAATATACCAGCTACATAACCAGCAGAACCTAACGCGAGCATCATATACCCGAGCTGGCTAACTGTAGAATAAGCAAGTACTCTCTTTATATCTGTTTGTACAAGGCCGATAGAGGCCGCAAAGATTGCAGTGAAAGCTCCGACAATTGCCACTGTCTGCATCGCTACCGCACTTGCCGAAAATAATGGAAACATCGTCGCTACTAAATATACGCCCGCTGCAACCATCGTCGCCGCGTGAATAAGTGCCGACACGGGCGTTGGCCCCTCCATTGCATCTGGCAACCACGTGTGAAGCGGGAACTGACCTGATTTCCCCATCGCCCCGATAAAAATTAATATCGCCGTTATTGTAATCATGTAAGGAGGTAGATCCCCTGTATAAATCGCTCTAAATATTGCGTCATATTCAAAACTACCTGCGTACCAAAAAATTAAAATCATCCCGATAAATAAACCAACATCCCCAATACGGGTCATAATAAAAGCCTTTTTTGCAGCAGCCTTCGCTTCTTCTTTAAAGAAATAAAAACCGATAAGTAAAAATGAGCCAAGGCCAACTAATTCCCAAAATATATAAAGCTGTAATAAATTCGTTGATATAACAAGCCCTAACATCGCAAATGTAAAGAGTCCTAAATATGCGTAAAAGGTTGGTAATCGTTCATCACCTTTCATATAACCTTTCGAATACACATGTACAAGCAGACTCACAAGCGTAACGATAAACAACATTAAAGCTCCTAATGCAGTCACTTCAAAGCCAAATGATATATCCACATCTCCAGCTCTAAGCCACACCCACTTATGCTTCACGCTTGCTTCTGAAAATCTTTCTATTAACACAAGTACCGCAAGTATAAAGGAGAGAAAGACGAAAAAAATACTAAGTACACTGCTTCCTTCTCTAATTTTCTTCCCGAATATAATAAGTAACAAAAACGAAACGAGTGGGAAAAGCGGTATGAGCCATGCATAATCGATCATTGTTTCCTTCCCCCTTTTTCGGTCACAATGCTATCCTTTGAGCGTATCCATTTCATCCACCTGAACTGTCGTACGATTACGATATAAAGCAATTAAAATAGCGAGTCCTACCGCCGCTTCCGCTGCCGCTACAGCCATCGTAAACAGTGAGAAAATTTGACCTGTTAAATTCGGAAATAAGCCTAATTTACTAAACGCCACTAAGTTTAAATTGGCAGCATTTAGCATTAATTCGATACAAACTAATACGATTACTGTATTCCGCTTTGTTAAAGCTCCAAATAGGCCGATGCAAAACAAAATAATCGCAAGTGTTAAATATGCAGAAGCCGGAACGCTACTCATTGGAATCCTCCTCTTTCTCGTCCTTTTTCGCAAGTATAATCGCGCCAACGAGTGCTACAAGTAAAATAACTGAAGTTAGTTCAAATGGGATAATATATTTTGAATAGAGAAGCGTACCGATTTGAAGTGTGTTGTTTTCATGGAGAGGTAAACTTCCTTGTGTGCTCTCATTTGCAAAATCAATATTATTAACAGCGAAATACATAACCGCTCCAAATGCTACAACCGCAAAGAAGATAATCCATTTTCGAAGAGTAAGACGCGATTCATTTTCCGCGTTATGTTTCGTTAACATAATGCCGAAAATCATAATAATTGTGATTGCACCAGAGTAAAGTAAAATTTGTGCAACGCCTATAAATTCGGCTGATAAAAGAAAATACAAACCTGCAATGCTGAGAAATGTTAGAACGAGAGCTAGCATCATGTGCATAACTTTCGTTAAGTTCAACATAAGAACACCGCCGATAATTGCAGACAAGGATAGTATAAAGAATGCTACAAACTCGCCATTCATGCCTTATTCTCCTTCCTGACGTTTTCGTCGTTTTCGTCAAGCCACTGCAAATTTTTAAATAAGTCATCACGTGAATATTCCGCGAGCTCAAAGTTATTTGTCATGACAATCGCCTCTGTCGGACAAACTTCTGTACATAAATCACAAAGAATACAAATTTCAAAATTAATATCATACGTGTCGATAATTTTTCCTTTTTTCGTAGGATCCGGATGTTTCTTTCCTGTTAACTGAATACAGTCTGTCGGACAAATGTTAGAGCATTGATTACAAACAATACATTTCTCCGGATAGAATTTTTGAATCCCCCGAAAACGGTCTGGCAACGGCAACGGTTGATTTGGATAATCATACGTTACCTTCTTCTTGCTCAAATTACTTAGTGTATATTTTAATCCTTTAAATAGTCCCTTCATCTCTTACTGGCACCCCCCTCATAGATTAGAAGAATAACTCCTTAATCAATGCCGTTAAGAAAATATTTGCAAGTGCAATCGGCAATAATACTTTCCATCCAAACTCCATTAACTGGTCACCTCTTATACGCGGGAACGTAACGCGGAACCAAATTAATAGAAAGACTACACTGCTAAATTTCAAAGCAAACCATACGGCACCTGGGATAAATCCAAGAAACATGACTGGATTCCATCCGCCTAAAAAGAGCACTGTAATTAACGATGCCATCCCGAAGAAATATACGTACTCTGAAAGCATGAAAAACGCCCAGCGAAAACCTGAGTATTCCGTATGATATCCAGAAACAAGTTCTGACTCCGCTTCTGGCAAATCGAATGGCGTCCGATTTAACTCTGCAACTGCTGCAATTAAGAAAACGACGAAGCCAATTGGCTGCACGAAAATGTACCAAACCTTCTCCTGCGCCGCTACAATCTCATTTAAATTCAGGCTACCAGCCAACAACACGATACCAATTACACTCATTACGAGCGGAATCTCATAAGAAATCATTTGCGCCGCCGCACGCATCCCTCCTAAAAGGGAATATTTATTATTCGATGCCCATCCCCCAGTTACAACACCTATCGTCGTAATACCGGAAACAGCGATATAATAAAGTAGCCCGACTCCAATATCGGCAAATTGAAATTTATCAGTGAACGGTATAACTGCCAGCACCATAAATGCTGGCGCAAATGCAATGACAGGTGCTAATATAAACAGTGGTTTATCTGCTGCTTTCGGAATACTATCTTCTTTCAATAATAGTTTTAAAACATCAGCTACCGTTTGCAGTAAACCGAATCGGCCTCCAACCTGGTTTGGTCCAATCCGCCCTTGCATAAATCCCATCACTTTCCGTTCTGCCAAAATTCCATATGTAACGAAGCCAAGGACTGCAAATAGTAGAAGCACCGCTAATCCGAAAAAAATGAAGAAATTCGTCCAGCTTGAAGGTGATTGTAAGAGCGTCTCAATCATTAGCCATCAACCTCCCCAAGTACAATATCAACTCCACCTAAAATCGTAATTAAATTAGCGATGTTTTCACCTTTCAATAACTTCGGTAAAATTTGCAAGTTATAAAAAGATGGCCTACGAAACTTCAAACGGTACGGCTCTTTCTTTCCGTCACTAGCGATATAACAACCAATCTCTCCGCGCGGCGATTCGATACGTACAAACGCTTCTCCCTTAGGTGCCTTAATAATTTTCGGTACTTTTGCCAGCACTGCTCCATCTTTTGGGAACTGCTGAACTGCTTGCTCAACAATCTTTAAAGACTCCTCGATTTCTTGCATTCGGCAAACGTAGCGATCCCAAGCATCTCCCACGCTTCCAACAGGAATATCAAAATCAAAACGATCATAAATCGAATACGGCTCGTCTTTGCGAAGATCCCAGTTTACTCCAGTGCACCGCAAATTTGCTCCGCTTAAAGAATACGAGATCGCTTCTTCCGCGCTATATATACCAACGCCTTTCACACGATTTAAGAAAATCTCATTACCGCTAACAAGATCATGATAACCTGCCAATTGCTCTCTCATATACGGAACAAACTCTTCCACCTTTTCAATCCAACCATCTGGCGCATCCCACTTCACACCGCCAACTCTCATATAGTTAAAAGTAAGCCGTGCCCCGCATAATTCATTTAATAAATTTATAATCATCTCTCGTTCACGAAACGCGTACAAAAACGGGCTGACCGCTCCTATATCAAGAAGATTCGTCCCCCACCAAACGAGATGGCTTGCAATTCTCCCTAGCTCCATCGCAAGTACTCGCAAGTATTCGGCACGCTCCGGAATTTTAAGCCCCATCATCGTCTCTACAGCATGGCAAATGACGTAATTATTCGTCATGGCTGATAAATAGTCCATTCGATCTGTATAAGGGATAATTTGCGTATACTGTAAGCTCTCAGCGATTTTTTCCGTCCCGCGATGCAAATACCCAATAACCGGTGTAGCTTCTCTAATAATTTCCCCGTCAATCTTAATTACGAGCCTGAACACACCATGTGTACTCGGATGCTGAGGTCCTACATTCAAAAGCATCTCTTCCGTACGGATCATAGCTACACCTCCACATCATACGGTTCATAGTCTTTTCTAAGCGGATGTCCTACCCAATCATCTGGCATTAAAATACGCGTTAAATTCGGATGCCCTTTAAATACAATGCCGAGCAAATCGTATGCTTCTCGCTCCGGCCAGTCAGCCCCTTTCCAAAGCGCTGTCACAGATTCAACTTGCGGTTCTTCCCGGTCTAGCTTTACCTTCACCGCTACCGATTGTTTCTTACCATATGAAAACAAATGAACATATACTTCCATATGTGTCACAAAATCCGTCGCATGTAGCTCTGACATATAATCAAAAGCAAGTCCTTCATGGAATCGCAGTGACTCCATCACTTCATAATATTTTTCTTGATCCACCACAAGAGTCGGCACATCCTTTGACAGTTTATTAATGTAGGAATCTACTAATGCACCCTCTCCTACCTTCTCCCTAATAGCCTCAACATACTGATTTAAATACGGCTGATTTACGGACGTTTCTTCCCGCTTCGGCTCATCCTCTTTCTTACCTTCAGCTCCCTTTGTCTTCGCTCTTGCAGCCGCTGCTGCTTTCGCTTTTGCTGCTGCAATTGCCTTTGCCTTTTCATCTCCCGAATCCCCATCACCTTGCGAAGCTTTCTGCTTCGCTAATGCTGCCGCTTTTGCCTTGGCTGCTGCCACCGCCTTTGCCTTCGCTTTTTCTTCTTCCGTTACCTCTTCTGTTCCTTCTCTTTTCTGCTTCGCTAACGCCGCCGCTTTTGCTTTTGCTGCTGCCGCTGCCTTTGCCTTTGCTTTCGCTTTTTCTTCTTCCGTTACCTCTTCTGTTCCTTCTCTTTTCTGCTTCGCTAACGCCGCCGCTTTTGCTTTTGCAGCCGCTGCTGCTGCCTTTGCCTTTGCTTTTTCTTCTTCCGTTACTTCTTCTGTTCCTTCTCTTTTCTGCTTCGCTAACGCCGCCGCTTTTGCTGCTGCCGCTGCCTTTGCCTTTGCTTTCGCTTTTTCTTCTTCCGTTACCTCTTCTGTTCCTTCTCTTTTCTGCTTCGCTAACGCCGCCGCTTTTGCTTTTGCAGCCGCTGCTGCTGCCTTTGCCTTTGCTTTTTCTTCTTCCGTTACTTCTTCTGTTCCTTCTCTTTTCTGCTTCGCTAACGCCGCCGCTTTTGCTGCTGCCGCTGCCTTTGCTTTCGCTTTTTCTTCTTCCGTTACCTCTTCTGTTCCTTCTCTTTTCTGCTTCGCTAACGCCGCCGCTTTTGCTTTTGCAGCCGCTTCTGCCTTCGCCTTCGCTTTCGCTTTTTCTTCTTCCGTTACTTCTTCTGTTCCTTCTCTTTTCTGCTTCGCTAACACCGCCGCTTTTGCTTTTGCAGCCGCTGCTGCACGTCGTTTTGCTTCTTCTATAGCAATATCATTATTTTTTGGTAGCGCTTTCTCTTTTTCTTGATTTTTTGCCTCAAGCTCACTTATTTCCGCCTCGTGTTTCGCTACAAGGCGTTTTCTCGCTTCTTCTTTTGCACGCCTAGCTGCTTCTTTTTTCAGATCCTCTAAGTCTTTGTTTGGATTACTCATTTATTCGTCACCTGCTTCCCGGTCTTTGCTTCGTAACGAATTTTTTCTTTTAATTTATTAATTCCATAAATTAAAGCAGCCGGATTTGGGGGACAACCAGGAATATACACATCAACTGGTACGATTTGGTCTACACCTTTCACAACAGCATATGAATTTACATACGGACCACCTGCTGTCGCACAAGATCCCATCGCAATAACCCATTTCGGTTCGGGCATTTGATCATATAAGCGCCGAACAATAGGAGCCATCTTCTTCGTTACTGTTCCCGATACAATCATGACGTCCGATTGTCTTGGTGAAGTCCGAAAAAATGACCCAAATCGATCTAAATCGTAATGTGATGAGCCTACTCCCATCATTTCAATTGCACAGCACGCCAGTCCGAATGTCATCGGCCATAAAGAATTGCTCCTCGCCCATCCTTTCAACTGCTCCAATGTAGAAAAAAAGATATTTCGTTCTAATTCTGCTCGCTCATTTGGATGTAATTCCTCAAAATTTATAACCATTGTAACACCTTCTTTTTCCAAGCATACGCTAATCCAACTAGCAACATTACAACAAAGATGAGCATTTCAATTAATGCAAATAAACCTAGCTTGTCATACGCAACAGCCCAAGGATATAAAAATAAAGTTTCTACATCAAAGATCACAAACAATAAAGCGAAAATATAATAACGAGCATGAAACCGAATATTTGCATCATGAAACGGCTCAATTCCACTCTCATACGTCGTCGCCTTTGCTGCACTTGGCTTATTTGGGCGCAGCATCCTTCCTAATGTAAGAGCCACTACCGGCAGCAATATACCTAATAGCAAGAAAATCAAAACGATCATATAACTATTTTCATATACACTTGCCATTGTGAAACCCTCCCCCCTAAATTAAGAACAAGTTCACATAGTAAACAATATGTCCTAGTTGCAGTAATTATTATTTTTAAATTTTTCTAAATAATGCAACTATTCTAATCATTATAACAAACTTCAAATTCCTATGTCGATATGTTGGGAGACAGAAACAAGAATTATTAAAATCTATTTTTACAACTCGCTATAACTGTGCAAAATAAATATAAAACTTATATACGCTTTTCAAGAAACCGTAGGTGATATAAATGAAAAAACAAACACATGTAAGTATTCTTATAAGCATTGTATTACTGTCTATAACGATTCACTACGTAGCGATGCTTTTTCTATATGAATATTCATTTCCTTTTCAGCTATTAATCGGAATGAGTACCCTATTAATTGATATTATCGCTTGTAGTTATATACTTTACTTTTCAAACATGAAAGAAGGGCTATCTCGTTTATTTTGGATTATATTATCTGTTGGAGCTCTCTCTTATTTTATCGGTGATATAGTCGTTGCCTATCAGCGTTTAATTGTAAAGGACTTCTATACGTTCGTTGATCCATCTGACCTTTTTTACTTACTTTTTTTAATTACTTTTGCATTTGCCTTTCTATACGAAATCATTTATAACCGAGATTTATTAGAAAAACTTTTTATGCTATGTGATATTTGTATTATCGTTACAGCCCAATTTACTTTAAGTTACTACTTACTTATTGAACGAACCATTCACGTTTTTACAACATCCTATATCGACATATTTGTTCAACTTACCTATCCAATGGTTGATTTACTCTTTCTCTTAATAGGAATCAATCTTTTATTCAAACCACTATCCTTATTACCTAAAAAGGTTGGTGCGCTTCTTAGCAGTGCTTTAATTTTATATGCTACTACAGATGCGATTTATGCTTATATAAAATACTTCATACCAGAGTATTCTATGTTTACAGTTACTCCTTTCTATCAAGTAACCTTAGTACTAGTAGCAATCGCCTGTATTCTCCATACAAAAGAACCTGAAAAACAAGAGCAAGTACTACTAACACCTAAAATTGGTGAATCAATCCGATTATCATTGCCTTATATTTCAGTAATAACACTTATTCTTTTTATATTAGTTGAATACGTCTTTGGGCCTATTATAGTAATTGGTCTTATAATAACTTTCTCTTTCGTTCTCATACGTCATAGTTTAGTTCGAAAACAAAATAAAATATTATTGCTAGCTCAAATGCAATTCAACTCAGAACTCGAGAAACAAATTAAACTACGTACAGAAGATTTAGTAGAACAGAAAAATGAACTCTATCATAATCAACAAATGTTTAAATCTTTATACGAGCATCATCCAGATCCAATCTTCACATTAGATTTATACGGCAATTTTCTCAAAGTAAATAACGCTGGTACTACTTTACTCGGTTATCAAACGAATGAATTATTAAACCAGCCTTACTATTCACTCATATACGAAGAAGATTTAGAAGAAATGATTAATTCCTTTCATCGTGTAAAAAAGGGACATTCTATCTCTTTAGAAATACGGGCGTATCATAAAAACAGAGATATTTACTACTTGCACGTTACCGCCGTACCGATCTTTTTAAAAGAGAAAATTTCTGGGGTTTATTTAATGATTAAAGATATTACGGAAAGCAAACAACAGCAAGAACAGATTAATTTTCTAGCATACCATGATACTTTAACAGAGCTTGCAAATCGTCGTGCATTTCATCAACATTTGGAACAGGCAATTGCACGAGCAAAAATATCGAAAAAGCCTTTTGCTGTTATGTTTCTCGACCTAGACCGTTTTAAAGTTATTAATGATACCCTCGGTCATCGAGTAGGAGACCTATTGCTCATCGCAGTAGCAAAAAGGCTCGAAAGAATATCAACATCAAATATGAAACTCGCGCGGCTAGCTGGAGATGAGTTCACAATCCTTATCGAAAATTACAAAAAAAAGCCAGATGTCCAAAAAATGGCTGATATAATTGTAGCGGCCATGAATGAGCCATTTGAAATCGAAAATCAACATTTACAAATCTCACCGAGTATCGGAATTGCAATATATCCTGAAGCAGGTGAAGATCCGCTATCCATTTTGCAGCATGCTGATATGGCCATGTACGAAGCAAAAAATAAAGGAAAAAACGGTAGCTCTCTTTACACGAAAGAACTATATAAAAAAATGGAACGAAAAGCTCGAATTGAAAAAGATCTGCCAATTGCTTTAGTAAACAAAGAATTTCATCTCGTCTATCAACCACAAATTGATACGACAACAAATAAAATCATCGGCGCTGAAGCTTTAATACGTTGGAAACACCCACTATTAGGTGATATTTCACCATGTGAGTTTATTCCAATTGTAGAAGAGACGCCACAAGTAGTCCCACTTGGACATTGGGTATTACAAGAAGCTTGTCTCCAATTAAAAATATGGCATATCCTTGGCTACCAAAATTTAAAAATAAGTGTTAATTTATCCGCAAAAGAGTTCCGACAAGATCAATTAATCGAAAACATTTCACAAATATTAAACAACGTAAGCGTCGACCCAAAATATGTCACACTTGAGTTAACAGAAAGAATTGCAATGATTGACGAGAAAGAAACGTTATTAAGACTGAAGCAATTAAAAGAATACGGTATCCAAACTTCCATTGATGACTTCGGTACTGGGTATTCTTCTCTTGCTTATTTATCAATTTTTCCAATCGACACATTAAAAGTACCGAGAGAATTCACACAATTAGCCGATCATCGTCCTGAAGAACGAGCCATCGTTTCTACAATCCTTTCCCTCGCAAATACTTTAAATCTTTCAGTCGTTGCCGAAGGAATTGAAACCGAAAAACAGCTTAAGTTTCTGCAAAAACATAACTGTAAATATATGCAAGGTTACTATTTCAGTAAACCACTTACTAGTAATCAATTTATAAAGTTTCTACAAAAAACCCCCAGTATGAACAAATAATTCATACTGGGGGTTTTATAGTGCTAAATTTTTTTCTCATAATATTCTTCTGCGATTTCTTCGTAAAAAGCCGCAGATGTTGTGTAGAAATATGGAATTAACCATAAGAATCCAATCCCTAACGTAATACAACTCAATATAAACCAACCGATAAAACTTAAACATAAAATGAAATACTCCATCTTATGCCCATCCATCATACGACGGCTTTCTGTAATAGCTTGATTTATGGAATACTCAGGATGATCATTTATTATAAAGTACGTCATCGCATAAGAGAATGATTTAATGATGCCTGGAATAATAAATAGTAAAAACCATAAGAAAATATAAATGTTCACTACTATATATAATAAAAATGACTTTATAAACTTACTTCCTGCTGTAAACCATCTAAATATATGCCCAATACGCGCGTCTTTTTCTCGAATTATATGTAGCGCTAAATAATAGCCACCTAACGTTAATGGACCTACCATAAAAGTTGTAATAATATCTACTATCATGGAGTTTTTCATATCTTCCCAACCCAAAATTTGTGTAAACGAAAAATCAACAATAAAGTTAAAAGTGATCATTATAACAGAAATAAGTAATGTGGCTCCGACTGCTAATCCCCATTTCCCTTCTAATGAATCTAGTGCTTCTCCTTTTAGATCACTAATCATATTTAGCCTCCTATACACAATAATTCTATTAGTATAGCATGTTTCTATTGCAATTCACCTTTTGAGATGTAGCGATAAAAGTGTGCTGTCGTTGTACTCATATACGGACTAAGCCAAAGAAAGCCTATTCCAAAAGTAAGAAGCGCTAAAATAGCCCATCCTATGAAGCTCAGCCATAAAAGAAACAAATCTAACTTATGCCCCTTCATAAGATTCTTACATTCCTTCATCGCCTGCGAAACACTATATTCTGGATTTTCAATCATTACATAGTACGTCAGCGCATAAGAAAAATACATCACAATCATACCAACAATTGAAATCGCTAATAGCACGAAGAAAGCTATTGCAAATGACGTATTCCCTTCTTCACCTAACAATGCAAATAAGCCTATTAACAGCATCGGAATCCATGTACCTGTATATAACAAAATTGCAAGCATTGCCCACATTGTTTTCATCATTCTTTTAAAACCGCGAAATCCTTCAAATAAGTGATCTACTTTAGCATCTTCTCGTTTACTAATCTGTAAAAATACATTTGTATAACCATATGATGTAATCCCATACGATGCGTTACTCAAAATTATCATAATGCAATAAAAAATCCCAAAGGTAATACCTGCTCCAATTGACATCGTTTCCTCTTCAAATGATCCAGTTAAACTTACAACTGAGAGAAATATAATAATTCCTGGAATTAATAGTATAAGCATTGCAGCCATCGAAACGACATAACTTAAAATAAAATATAAAATTGTTGACCCAACACCTAGTCCCCATTTTCCCTTTAAAGAGTACAATGCTTCTCGTTTCATTTCACCAATCATTGATTCATCCCCTTAATAAAATATAAATTGTTGTACACTTCTACTTATACAAGCATCAATATAATTATACCAGTTTTGTAAAATTCTCCATAAAATAGACAAAAAAATCCGTAAAGGCAAGGGCCCTTACGGATTTTTTTTACTTCATATCAGAAACGTTTAAACGGTTCACGGCACGTTGCAAGGCCATTTCTGCACGTTTAAAGTCAACATGTGCTTGTTTATCTTGCATACGTTGCTCAGCGCGACGCTTCGCTTCATTTGCACGATGGATATCGATATGGTTTGCTTCTTCAGCAGATGATGATAATACAGTCACTTTATCTGGACGAACTTCGATAAAGCCACCGCTTACTGCTACATAATCAGTGTGTCCACCATTTTTCAGACGAACTGCACTAATTTTTAATGGTGCAACAGTTGGAATGTGACCTGGTAAGATCCCCATTTCCCCACTCTCTGCTTTTACACTTACCATTTCTACTTCTTTTTCGTAAACCGGTCCATCAGGAGTTACAATACTGACTGGAAATGTCTTCATACTTCGTCCCTCCTAAGGCCTTACGCCATCATTTTCTTCGCGTTTTCAATAACTTCTTCAATGCCACCTACTAAGCGGAATGCATCTTCTGGAAGGTCATCATATTTTCCTTCTAGAATTTCTTTGAAACCACTAACTGTATTTTTTACAGGTACGTAAGAACCTTTTTGACCTGTAAACTGCTCAGCTACGTGGAAGTTTTGAGATAAGAAGAATTGAATACGACGAGCACGATGTACAACTAACTTATCTTCTTCAGATAACTCATCCATACCTAAGATAGCGATGATATCTTGAAGTTCTTTATAACGTTGTAAAGTTTGTTGTACTTGACGAGCTACTTCATAATGTTCTTCTCCTACGATTTCTGGAGACAGTGCACGAGATGTAGATGCTAATGGATCTACGGCTGGGTAAATACCCATTTGTGTTAAACGACGCTCTAAGTTTGTTGTTGCATCTAAGTGAGCGAACGTTGTAGCTGGTGCTGGGTCAGTATAGTCATCGGCTGGTACATATACCGCTTGGATAGACGTGATAGACCCTTTATTTGTAGATGTAATACGCTCTTGTAATTGACCCATTTCTGTTGCAAGTGTTGGTTGGTAACCTACCGCAGATGGCATACGACCAAGAAGGGCAGATACTTCAGAACCCGCTTGCGTGAAACGGAAGATGTTATCGATGAACAGAAGTACGTCTTGTCCTTGCTCATCACGGAAATGCTCAGCCATTGTTAAACCTGTTAATGCAACACGTTGACGTGCTCCAGGTGGCTCGTTCATTTGTCCGAATACCATCGCAGTTTTCTTGATTACGCCAGAATCGCTCATTTCGTGGTATAAGTCATTACCCTCACGAGTACGCTCACCTACACCAGCGAATACAGAGATACCACCGTGCTCTTGTGCGATGTTGTTAATTAATTCCTGAATTAATACTGTTTTACCTACACCGGCACCACCGAATAGGCCGATCTTACCACCCTTAATGTAAGGAGCAAGTAAGTCTACTACTTTAATACCAGTTTCAAGAATTTCTACTTTAGTAGATAATTCTTCGAATGCAGGTGCTTGACGGTGAATTGGATCACGGTGTACATCCGCAGGAAGTTCACCATCTAAGTCAATTGCATCACCTAATACGTTGAATACACGTCCAAGTGTTACATCACCAACTGGTACAGAAATTGCTTTACCAGTATCTTCTACTTCTGTGCCACGAACAAGTCCATCTGTGGAAGACATCGCAACTGTACGAACTGTATCATCACCTAAATGAAGTGCAACTTCAAATGTTAAGTTCATGCTTCCGTTTTCGTTGCTTTGTTTTACCGTAAGGGCGTTGTAGATTTCTGGTAGCTTTCCGCCATCAAACTTAACGTCTACAACCGGACCCATGATTTGCGTAACGCGCCCTTTATTCATCGGGTTCCCTCCTAGCTTTCTTTTAATTAGCCAGCTTTCTAAGAGAAGTTGGCTTTTAATTTTTTATTAGTTTAGCTTACGCGACTCTTTTGAAAGAGCCGCTTCCGCTTTTTATTGAATCTAGCTCCGGTGGCTAGAAGGGTCGGTCATTTCACCCCTTCCTACGAGGCAAAGAACGCCTCTTTGTCAGGAGTTCCAATGCCCTTCCCTTCTGAGCAAGTCACCTACGCTTTTTATTGAATCTAGCTCCGGCGGTTAGAATGTTCGGTGGCTTCGCTTTTTCCTACGAGGCACAAATCGCCTCTACGTCAAAAGCTCCATCTCCCTCTCATTCTGAACGAACCGCCTACGCTTTTTAATACTATTCTAACGCTGCTGCTCCACCAACGATTTCCGTAATTTCTTGCGTAATCGCTGCCTGACGCGCACGGTTGAATGAAAGTGTAAGTGAATCGATAACTTCCATTGCGTTGTCTGTAGCACTCTTCATTGCTGTCATACGCGCTGCGTGCTCACTTGCTTTACCATCTAGTAATGCACCGTACACTAAGCTTTCTGCGTATTGTGGCAATAGTACTTTTAAAATCTCTTCTTCAGAAGGTTCGAATTCATAAGCTGTCGTCGGTTTATCAGACGCCACATCAGTAAGCGGTAAAATTTTATTTTCCGTTACTTCTTGTGAAATTTTACTTACGTAATGGTTGTAGTAAATATACAGCTCATCATAAGCACCATCTGCAAACATCGCAATTGCTCGAGAAGCAAGATCTTTAATATCAGTAAATGATGGGTGGTCAGATAATCCAACTACTTCATCAATGATGTTAAAGCCGCGACGTTTTAAATAATCACGTCCTAGTCGTCCAAGCACAATAATTGAATATTGGTTTGAATCCATATTATGACGTTCACGAATTACGTTACTCACTGTACGTAATACGTTACTGTTATAACCACCTGCTAGTCCGCGATCAGATGTAATAACGATGTATCCTGTACGCTTTACAGGACGCGCATTTAGCATCGGATGATTAATTCCTTTACTTCCTTGCGCAATGCTCGCTACTACTTCTTGAATCTTTTCCATATACGGAACGAAAGATTTAGCATTTTGTTCTGCACGGTTTAACTTAGATGCAGATACCATCTCCATCGCTTTCGTAATTTGACTCGTTTTCTTTGTCGAGGTAATCTTCGCTTTTATATCGCGTAAAGATGCCACAGGTTTTCACCACCTTTTTTCCGGAAGTTGGCACGATTAGTAAGAATCCTCTTCCTAATCTACGTTGCAAGATATTCTTGCTCATGATTGAAGGAAAAGAATAGGTGCACCTACTCTTTTCCTTTACATAACCGTCAGCAATCTCAAAGATTGAGATGCCTATATATATTATTATCTAGCTCCAGCGGCTTGAATGTTCGGTGGCTTCACTTCTTCCCCCTCACATTCAGGACGAGCCGCTTCCGCTTTTATTACTCAGAAGCTACGAATACTTTTTTAAATCCGTTAATTGCTGCTGCAAATTTGTCGTCATCCGCAAGTTTCTTAGTTGTGCGGATTTCTTCTAATAAGTCAGTCGCATTAGAATCTAACCAAGCATGGAATTCTTCTTCGAAACGAGTGATATCTACTACTGGGATATCATCTAGGAATCCACGTGTTAAAGCGTAAAGAATGATAACTTGTTTCTCTACACGTAACGGTTTGTGTAATCCTTGTTTTAATACCTCAACAGTACGAGCACCACGGTTTAGTTTCGCTTGAGTTGCTTTATCAAGGTCAGAGCCGAACTGAGCGAACGCTTCTAACTCACGGTAAGATGCAAGGTCAAGACGAAGTGTACCTGATACTTTACTCATTGCTTTAATCTGAGCAGATCCACCAACACGAGATACAGAAGTACCCGCATCGATCGCTGGACGTACGCCAGAGAAGAATAGGTCAGATTGTAAGAAGATTTGTCCATCCGTAATAGAAATTACGTTTGTTGGGATGTAAGCTGATACGTCCCCTGCTTGTGTTTCGATGAAAGGTAGTGCAGTTAAAGAACCGCCGCCTCTTGCATCACTTAATTTTGCTGCACGCTCTAATAAGCGAGAATGTAAGTAGAATACATCCCCTGGATAAGCTTCACGACCTGGAGGACGACGTAATAGTAATGACAGCTCACGGTAAGCCGCTGCTTGTTTTGATAAGTCATCATATACTACTAATACGTGTTTACCATTGTACATGAACTCTTCACCCATTGTTACACCAGCATAAGGAGCTAAGTATAATAATGGAGCTGGTTGAGAAGCAGATGCAGTTACAACGATTGTGTACTCTAATGCACCGTGCTTACGTAGTGTTTCTACTACGTTACGTACAGTTGATTCTTTTTGTCCGATAGCTACATAGATACAAATCATATCTTCATCTTTTTGGTTAATGATTGTATCAAGTGCAACTGCTGTTTTACCAGTTTGACGGTCACCGATGATTAACTCACGTTGACCACGGCCAATTGGTACAAGAGCATCGATCGCTTTAATACCTGTTTGAAGTGGCTCATGAACAGATTTACGATCCATTACACCTGGTGCTGGACTTTCGATTGGACGAGTGTTTGTTGTATTGATTGGGCCTAAACCATCAACTGGTTGACCTAATGGGTTTACAACACGACCAATTAGTTCTTTTCCTACTGGTACTTGCATGATGCGACCAGTACGACGAACTTCGTCACCTTCACGGATTTCTGTGTAAGGTCCTAAAATGATAATACCTACGTTGTTTTCCTCTAAGTTTTGTGCTAGTCCCATAACGCCGTTAGAGAACTCTACAAGTTCACCAGCCATAACGTTATCAAGACCATGAGCACGCGCAATACCGTCACCAACTTGGATAACTGTACCAACATCACTAACTTCGATTTCAGACTGATAGTTCTCGATTTGTTGCTTTATCAGTGCGCTAATTTCTTCAGCTCTGATGCTCATGTGCTTCACCCCTATCTATTCTTCATTAATTCACGCTGAATACGTGCTAATTTTCCTTGTAAACTTCCGTCATAAATGCGATTTCCAATACGTACTTTAATTCCGCCTAGTAAATCTTCATCTACAACATTTTTCACGCGAATTGCATCTTTTCCCGTTCTCTTTGCAAATGCTTCTGCAATGTTAAGCTTCTCTTCTTCAGATAGAAGACGAATAGAATATACAGTTGCATCCGCTACGTTACGTTCTTCATTAGCAAGAACAACATATTCATCTGCAATTTCAGGTAAGATATCAATACGCTTGTTATCAATTAAAATATATAACGTATTTAAAATTGATTCAGAAACAGATCCGAATACGTTTGCAAGAAACGTTTTCTTCTGCTCTTTTGAAATGTTTGGTTGCGTTAAAAAGCTATGTAGTTCCCCGTTCTTTACATAAACGTTTTGTACAAGGCGTAATTCTTCTTCAAACATTTCTAATACGTGTTTTTCTTTTGCAATTTTAAAAAGAGCGACAGCATAACGTTTTGCTACAATCCCATTGCTCATCGCGCTTCTCCTACTTCTTTAATATAATCGCGAATTAACTTAACTTGATCTTCTTCTTTTAATTCTTTTTCAATTACTTTAGAAGCAATTTGAACAGATAAAGAAGCGACTTGTTCTTGTAAAGCAGCAATTGCTTGCTCTTTTTCGCGTTGAATTTCTTGTACAGCAGATGCTTTAATTGATTCTGCTTCTTCTTTCGCAGCAGCAACAATCACATCTTTTTGATCTACAGCTTGTTTTTTCGCTCTTTCGATTAACTCTTGTGCTTCAACACGCGATTGTTTTAACATTTCACGTTGTTCTTCTACTAACTTCTTCGCTTCAGCGTTACTTCTTTCTGCAGCGTCGATTTCATTAGTAACATGCTCTTCACGTTCTTTCATAATTCCCATTAAAGGACCCCACGCAAATTTGCGTAGCATTACTAATAGAATTAAGAAAATGAACAATGTATAAGCAATCGTTCCAAATGGAATGGCAGCTCCTAATAATAAAGTTGGCACAAGGATTCACTCCCTTCAAAATATCTAAATTGATCATATGAAAAAAAAAGACATACGTTTCGTTCATAAAGCAATGGCGAAGAAAGTTCGGAAAAACACTCTTCGCCATCTATGTAAGGGGAGTCTCCCTTATTTGTTCATTACGATGAATGCAATAACTACACCGATGATTGGAAGTGCCTCAACTAAAGCAACCCCGATGAACATAATTGTTTGAAGTGCGCCTTTTAATTCTGGTTGACGAGCAACACCTTCGATTGTACGTGATACGATAAGACCGTTACCAATACCTGCACCTAATGCTGATAAACCAATTGCAATTGCAGCTGCGATTACACCTAAACTCATTTAATTTGTCCTCCTTTGTATTATAAAAAAATAAATTTTTTCTTACTTAAATTATATTAATGGTCATGACTTACTTTATGAGCCATATAAACCATCGTTAACATAACGAAAATAAATGCTTGGATTGATCCAACGAATACACTGAATCCCATCCATGCTAACATCGGTACAAGCGCACCTAATGCTCCAAGGAATGATGCCCCGCCTAACTTAGCAAGTAATCCTAATAAGATCTCACCTGCATAAATGTTACCGAATAAACGAAGACCTAACGTTAATGTGTTAGCAAACTCCTCAATAACCTTTAATGGGAATAAGAATTTCATAGGTTGGAAATAACCTTTAACATACTCTTTCGTACCCTTCATCTTAATTCCATAATAATGGGTGAGGGTAACTACCATCACGGCTAATGTTAATGTAACTGCTGGATCAGACGTTGGTGACCTCCACCATGCAATATGTTCGCCAGCTTCAGTTGCTGAATACATGAATGGTAAACCAAGGAAGTTCGATACGATGATAAACATGATAAGCGTAACGCCAAGTGTTAAGAAACGTCCACCTGTTTTCCAGTCCATCGTACTATTGATAATCCCTTTCACGAAGTCAAACACCCATTCCATGAAGTTTTGCATCCCGGTTGGGCGAAGGGCTAAGCTGCGAGTTCCGATAACAGCGATTAAGAAAACAATAACTGCTGCTACAGTAACCATCATAACTGATGACAAATCGAACGTTAAACCTAGAAATTTAACTAATTTACCGTGTTCCACTAGTAATTCACCTCTCTTCCCTGCTCTTATACTCTAAATAAAGAAAATCTATGATCATGACAAGGTATCCTGTCAGCAATCCTACACCTAAGCCCCACATCGCAATTAACTCTTGATATTTGGCTGCAAATAAAATTAATAACCCAATCGTGGCGAATCTTGAATATGTACTTACAGCTGTCGCCTTAAACTTCACGTTTTCTCCATTTGTTACGCGATCTAACAGCTTGTCTGTTCTACGTGCAATGATGCGCAAACTAAGAAAACTGAAAATCGTTCCGATAATCAGCCCAAGAAATACATCCTTGTAAGAGGTAAATCCCCATCCTAGCACTAGAAGCGCAAGCAAGTAGTACATATATTTCTTTTGTCTTTGGACAAGTCCATGTACGTCTATCATCATTGCTCTCCCGAATAGTAATGTCGAATGAGTCGAATCATTGCGTATACCCCTGTTCCTAACCCGAGTAATAACCCTATAATAAGAAACAATGGAAACGTTCCAACCTTATTATCAATCCACTGCCCACCAAAGATTCCAACAAGTATAGAACCGACTAATTGAGCAAGAATTCCTGACATTAAAGCATATGCTTTTATATGGCTGCGATCGTTTTTTTGCAAGGATTCATCCCTCCAATATGTAACCCTCATTCACGATGTGTTAATAATAACTCATTTTTTTGCATAAATCCTATACAAAACAAAAAGTTTACATTTTCGTCACGGAATAGATGTATTTTTGTCACTGAAAGCCCTACCATCTATCCCCGTTGTTAGCATACAATAGGGTATTAACAGTGTCAACGAGAAATCGTAAAAAATCTAAAAATTTGAGTATTAGGCATTTCCTCCCAAAAATGAAAACGTTCCCCTTCTAAATACTGGTTACATATATGCAATTTCTAACAGTTTTCTCTTTATAATAGAAGGAAATGTTCACAAGTTTGTCACTATTATATTTTCGAGATATAACGCTTTTCTTCCATAATATAGTGTTCCTCAGACGTAAGACTTCTATATTATATGTGATGTGTATGCAACTTATGTTGTATATACGATGTATATTTATCCTCTCCTCTCCCCTCCCCTACTTGCTTACAGCAAAAAAAAACGAGCAGGGGAATCTCCCCTGCTCGTCAGTTGTCTTACTTCGTTCCGAATAAACGGTCACCAGCATCACCAAGACCTGGTACTACATATCCGTGGTCATTTAATTTCTCATCTAATGCTGCTACATAAATATCAACATCGGGATGTTCTTCTTGTACTACTTTTACCCCTTCTGGAGCTGCAACGATACACATTAATTTAATTTGTTTCGCACCGCGCTTTTTCAGAGAGTTAATTGCTTCAGCCGCAGAACCACCTGTTGCTAGCATCGGATCTAGTACGATAAAGTCACGCTCTTCTACATCCGTTGGAAGTTTCACATAGTATTCTACCGGTTGCAATGTTTTAGGGTCACGGTATAAACCAACGTGTCCTACTTTTGCTGCTGGAATTAATTTCAGAATTCCATCAACCATTCCTAAACCTGCACGTAAAATCGGAATTAAACCAAGTTTTTTACCAGCGATCACTTTTGTTGTCGCTTTGCTTACAGGCGTTTCAATTTCAATATCCT
The DNA here is from genome assembly GCF_038006965.1 of Bacillus sp. FSL K6-1338. NCBI lineage: Bacteria > Bacillati > Bacillota > Bacilli > Caryophanales > Bacillaceae > Bacillus > Bacillus sp. FSL K6-1338. Next base: position 5,077,519 of record NZ_JBBOWI010000001.1, read on the forward strand.
TAAGCGGAAGGTCGCGAGTAATTTCGAAAGCCATTAAGCTTGCTACTTCGTCCACTAATTCACGAAAATCTTTCGTACCTGTATTCTTATCGCGAATATATGTAATCTTATGTTGAATTAACGGGTGATCAAATACATACAGTTTTCCCATGTGAATCTCTCCTTTAGATGATATTCATGCGTTTGCACGCTTTTTTACACTATTTACGATTGTAAAGAAAACGCTACTAATATTCAAGGGCAAATTTGGCAAAATCATGATTTTACGATGAATCTATCTAGTATCTTTACCAATTATGGGAGCTGTATCCTTCATTATATCGCCAAAATTTATTCATCATTTGTATACATACTTTAAAAATAATATATGTCCACAAAAAAGACTGCCAAAACAATTACGTTTCAGCAGTCTTCTTCAATCTATTATAGATTTGGATACATTGAGAATTTGCTCGTTAACGCTTCTACACGCTTACGTGCTTCTTCTAATGCAGCTTCATTTTCATGATTTTTTAATGTATAAGCAATAAGTGACGCAATTTCATCCATTTCTTCTAAACCGAAACCACGAGATGTTACAGCTGCTGTACCGATACGTACACCACTTGTTACAAATGGGCTTGCTGTTTCAAATGGAATTGTATTTTTGTTCACTGTAATACCAACTTCATCTAATACGTGCTCTGCTACTTTACCTGTGATTTCTAGGTTACGAACATCAATCAAGATTAAGTGATTGTCTGTTCCGCCAGAAACAAGTGTAAGTCCTTCTTTTTGAAGACCTTCAGCTAAGCGGTTCGCATTGTTAATGATATTTTGTGCATACGTTTTGAAATCCTCTTGAAGTGTCTCACCAAACGCAACAGCTTTTGCAGCGATTACGTGCATAAGTGGACCACCTTGAATACCAGGGAAGATTGATTTATCAATTTGTTTTGCAAACTTCTCTTCACATAAAATCATACCACCGCGCGGACCACGTAACGTTTTATGTGTTGTCGTTGTAACGAAATGTGCATGTGGTACTGGATTTGGATGTAAGCCAGCAGCTACTAAACCAGCGATATGTGCCATATCCACCATTAAGTATGCACCCACTTCATCTGCAATCTCACGGAATCGTTTGAAATCGATAACACGAGGGTATGCACTTGCACCTGCAACGATTAATTTTGGTTTATGTTCTTTCGCTTTTGCTAATACATCATCGTAATTAATACGGTGAGAGTCAGCATCCACGCCATATTCTACGAAATTATATTGTACTCCACTGAAGTTAACAGGGCTTCCGTGTGTTAAGTGACCACCATGAGATAAATTCATACCAAGTACTGTATCGCCTTGCTCTAAAATTGTGAAGTATACTGCCATGTTCGCTTGTGCACCAGAGTGTGGTTGAACGTTTACGTGCTCTGCGCCAAAAATTTCTTTTACGCGATCACGTGCGATATCTTCTACTACGTCTACGTGTTCACAGCCACCATAGTAACGTTTTCCAGGATATCCTTCAGCATACTTATTTGTTAAAACAGAACCTTGCGCCTCCATTACCGCTTCACTTACAAAGTTTTCCGAAGCAATTAACTCAATCTTTGAACGCTGTCTTCCTAGTTCTGCCTCAATTGCAGCAAATACCTTTTCATCTTGACGTTTTAAATGATCCACCAAAATCCCCCTTTTCTGAACGAATTACATCGATTCCCAACAGTTTTTTCTCATTTATTCAGAAAAAACGAAAATTCAGGTTGTAATTCTTTCGAACCTTCATGTTTTCAACTACATTCTAACATGACTTTCTATATCATAAAAGAAAAAAAAGACCGAAAATCGGTCTTTTCTTTCTTCTACTATAAAGTCAGACAACATACCTTTTATCTTATGATAAACAGCTACTATATGACTTCCTAATTTCTCATATTTAACGGCAAGTGGTAGTCTCTTCCGTCACCGCGTAAACAGCACGTGCTCCGCCAATTAGTTTTCCACGTGTTTTGGCCATCGTTACATGCGCACTTCCAATTGCCTTCACACTTGTACGAACCGGAACAGCTACATGTTTTAAATGCATACCAATAAATGTATCACCAATATCCATTCCTGCATCTGCTTTAATAAACTCAACTACTACCGGATCTTTCAAATTGTGATACGCATACGTCCCCAATGCACCACCTGCTGATCTAACAGGCGTAACTGTTACAATTTCAAATTGATATTTTATCGCTACTTCTCTCTCAACTACTAAAGCACGGTTTAAATGCTCACAACATTGAAACGCTAATTCAATACCTGTTCGCTCTTGAAATTGTTTTAACTCAGAAAAAATCGCCTCTGCTACTTCCATCGTTCCTGATGTTCCAATTCTTTCGCCTAGCACTTCGCTCGTGCTACAACCCACTACAAAAATTTGACCGCTTTGTAATGAAGCTTGTTCTTGGAAATCAGAAAGCGACATTTGTAGCTGTTCTCTTACTTTTACGATTTCTGTCATTACGCCTCTTCCTTTCACAGGTTGGTTCACCAAATTATATTTCACACTACTAATAGTTAGAATCTATTACTTTGTTTCGTATGTTTTAATTTTTCCTACGCGGTTTTCGTGACGACCACCTTCATAGTCAGTTGTTAACCAGATTTTTGCGATATCACGCGCTAGACCAGCACCAATTACACGCTCGCCCATTGCTAGCATGTTAGTGTCATTATGCTCTCTCGTTGCTTTCGCACTGAAAGTATCATGAACTAACGCACAACGGATACCATTTACTTTGTTTGCTGCGATTGACATACCAATGCCTGTCCCACAAACTAAAATACCACGATCTACTTCACCGTTCGCTACCATTTCAGCTGCCGGAAACGCAAAGTCAGGGTAATCAACAGAACCAGCTTCACATTCACAACCTAAATCAATATATTCAATATTTAACTCTTCTAATAAACTTACAAGTTCTTTGCGGATATTCATACCGCCGTGATCAGATGCTATTACTACTTTCATTTTTACCCCTCCAAAGTTTCAATCAATTATCTTCATTTCACACTCGCTACCTCAATAGGACGAAGTGATCTCCAATATCGTATTATACACGAAACATCAACCTACTGAATGTTTTTTCAGTAAAGTTTGTACAAGTTTTTCCATCTCATCTAACGTTTTTTTATAAATAGAAAGCGAGCCTCCAAATGGATCTGAAATGTCCTTACCTATACCTTCAGTTAATCCATATAACGTATTCAATTTCTTTTCAACACTCGGATAATGCCCAAGTACAATGTGTTTATGATTTTCTGTCATCGTTACGACAATATCAGCCCAATCAAGCAAAGTTTCGTTTACTTGCTGCGCGGCATGATTAATTGAAATCCCTTTTTCAGCTAAAGCTTCCTTCGCATATACCGATGCATCGCTCCCAGGATAGGCGAAAACACCGGCAGATTGCACTTCAAACCTATCTCCTCCGTGATGACGAAGCAACGCCTCAGCCATAGGACTACGACATGTATTGCCAGTACAAACAAATAACACTCGTTTCATCCAACCCCACCCCTATATTCGATTTCTTACCACTCATCATAACTTACATTAGAATAGAACAAAAGAAATGTGAATATACAAAAAGCGCAGTTCTCTTATATTTTTTCTAAGAAAAATGCGCCTTATCCACATATATGTGAAACCCTATTTCCAAGTGCCCAGAGTATTTTAACATACCTACTGAATATGCAACAAAAATAAGGAATCCATTTCATACGAAACGGATTCCTCTTATACAGCAATTATTTCATTGTAACTTTCATTACTTCTGTTGAACCTTTTGTAGCTGTTACGCCTACAGTTGTCTTAATAGACTCAGCTGCATCTGTGTTTGTAATAACGATTGGAGTAATTGTGCTTTTCGCTTTTTCACGGATTAATTCTAAGTCGAATGAGATTAATTTATCTCCAGCTTTTACAGCTTGGCCTTCAGAAACGTGAGCTTCGAAACCTTCGCCTTCCATTTTTACAGTTTCTAATCCAACGTGGATTAAAATTTCTGTGCCGTTTTTCGCTTTAATTCCGATAGCATGTTTTGTGTGGAATAATTGTACGATTTCACCATCAACTGGAGATACAACTACACCTTCAGTAGGATCGATTGCAACACCGTCACCCATCATACGACCAGCGAATACTGGATCTGGTACTTCTTCAATATTTTTCACTGCTCCAGTTAATGGAGCTACGATTGTTTCTTCATTTGTTTTTGAACCAAGACCAAATAATTTTTTAAACATAGGATAGTCCTCCTTATAATTTACCTAAAAGTTTATAGGGCAATCCCTAGTAAAGCTCGGGATACATGTAAGACTTCATACTTCGAATATTATACTGTAAAAACGCTTTCGAAATAAATTACGTCATTACTAATAGACTCTTATTGTAGCGCTTCACAAAATTCCAGTCAATTCTGATTGTCTGAATAACAATAAGAAGTTAACTTCTATTTATATTTTCTCTTTTTTTGCCCAACTTGTCTAGAGGTCTTTACTACATTTTGTTTTTTGTTGTTAATTTGTAAAATTTAATTCAAACTTTTTTCAAAATCCGCTTGACTAAAGTAAGTAACTATTTTATCATTACTTACATAAGGTAAGCTAATAACTTTTAGGAGGTTTTTAAAAATGATGGATTTCGGTCTTCTTATTATTCGTCTTATTATAGGAATTACATTCATGGGTCATGGTGCTCAGAAATTATTTGGTTGGTTCGGCGGTTACGGTTTAAAAGGAACAGGTGGCTGGATGGAATCAATCGGTTTACGTCCTGGTGTATTTATGGCATTTATGGCTGGTGCAACTGAATTACTAGGTGGTTTCTTATTCGCATCAGGTATTTTCATTATAGTTGGCTCATTATTTATCGTTGGAACAATGTTAATGGCTATCTTCACTGTTCACGGGAAAAATGGTTACTGGGTGACACAAAACGGATATGAATATAATTTAATGTTAATCGCTGTTGCTGTTGGTGTAGCTTTAATCGGACCTGGCGCATACGTTTTACTTTAATTTTCATCTCAATCTTGAGATTCTTGAAAAAGAACTTACTTCATTACAATTGAAGTAAGTTCTTTTTATGAAACAAAATATTATTTCCAGCAGGATTTTCTCACCGATATCTTGTAAACAAACAATAAGTATTCATATTTAGAAAGGGGATTACAAGCATGTTATCCATTAATCCAAATGAACAAACTGAAAAAGATAATTACAAATTACTTACTGGAAGTATCATCCCTCGCCCTGTCGCATTCGTTACTTCTGTAACAAAAGACGGTGTATTAAACGGCGCACCATATAGTTATTTCAATATTGTCGCTGCTAATCCACCACTTATCTCTGTTTCTGTACAACGAAAAGCCGGAGAAAGAAAGGACACTTCCCGAAACGCAATTGAAAAAGGTGAGTTTGTCGTACATATTTCTGATGAATCTTACGTAGAAGCAATTAACGAAACAGCAGCTAATCTCCCGCCAAATGAAAGTGAAATTGAACTAGCAAAACTAACACCAATTGAAAGTGAAGTCATCTCTGTTCCAGGTGTAAAAGAAGCAAATATTCGAATGGAATGTATATTAGAACGTGCAATTCCACTTGGTGGAACAGAAGACTCACCAGCTTGTGATCTACTAATTGGACGCGTCGTTCGTTTCCACGTTGCCGAGCATCTATATGAAAAAGGGCGCATTCACGCAGAAGGACTCAAACCAATAAGCCGCCTAGCAGGACACAACTATGCAAAATTAGGAGAACAATTTGAACTGGTTAGGCCAGTTTAAAAGCAGAAGCGGCTCGCTCAAAATGAGAGGGGGATGGAGCTTCTGACGTAGAGGCGCTTTTTGCCTCACAGGAAGACGCGAAGCCACCGACCATTCTAGCCACTGGAGCTGGATAAATATCTAAAAGCAGAAGCGGCTCGCTCAGAATGAGAGGGGGATGGAGCTTCTGACGTAGAGGCGCTTTTTGCCTCACAGGAAGACGCGAAGCCACCGACCATTCTAGCCGCTGGAACTGGATAATATCTAAAAGCGGAAGCGGCTCGCTCAGAATCGATTCCTGTCATCACTCAAACATAAAAATCCCCTGCTTTTTAGCAGGGGATTTTTATCATTGTAATTCTTCCTTCTTTTCCTCTAAAGTAGGGAGTTTTTCTTTTTTCGGTTTCCCTAGCTTAATTACGAAGAAGTATAGGGAAAGCAGTGTAATAAGAAAAACAATTAAAAACGGGTACGGAGAGTAAAAAGCACGCGCCGCCTCAGTCTTTCCCGCAACAAATTTCAATGACTCAATATCTAAAAACTCAGCAAACATTTGTACACCGAGCATACTAAACCAAAAAACAAAAAAACTAATAATAATACCAAAAACTTGCTTCAATCTTGTCATTCATCTCATCCTTTCTATATGTGTAATTTTTTAGCGCAATCAATATAGTACAAACAAAACTATGCACAGAAAGGAGCTATCTTACTATTCGCGAATTAACTTAATCCAACCTAAAATTGCAATTTGCAAAATAATACCCCAAATTATAAGCCCTCTTAGCCATCGAGGAAAGAAGGTTAAAAACTTAACATACCATCCCAATAGCTTGTTCATAATTCCCTCCTACATAAAATTATATAGGAAAAAGGATATATAATCCAAATCCAACTAGAATGATGCCACCTACTATCTCGCCATATGTACCGAGCATATCTTTCGCATGTCTACCAATTAATAAACCAATCCACGCTAACAACATGCTAACAAATCCAAAAAGTAATATCGTAATGATTGTTTGTGCCCCATAAATACCAAGACTAAGCCCTACTGAGAAACTATCTATACTAACGCCAAATGCAAATACGAATAAGCTAATTCCAATAGGGACAGTTCTAGTCTCTCCATTTTGTAAAATGGTCGAATATACGATATAAAAACCTAGTCCGATTAATAAAATAGCACCCGCAAAATGTGCAATATCTCCATACTTCTCTGATAAAAAACGACCTAGTACCATCCCTATAAATGGCATAATAATATGAAATATCCCTATCGTCATACCAATATACAGGATTTGTCTTAACTTTAGGGGCATCATCCCCATACCAAGACTCACCGAGAACGCATCCATCCCTAAGGCGAATGCCATAATTATTAAAGGTATTAGCTGTTCAAACGTCATTCATGCCCCTCCTTGGACGTGCTACTTCACAATATGCTTATCCAAGGAGAAATATTCTGTTTGCTAACCTTACCTTATCATTCAATAATAATATGATGTCCTGCCGCTTTTGTTAAACGATTCATAATAGCATTTCCTATTCCTTCATTAGGGAACGACTCACTAAAAATAACATCCACTTCACTTGCATCAAATGTTCTAAGTACATCATATAATTTAGTCGCAACGCTAGCTAAGTCACTTCTAACACCACAAGACAATATAACATCTGCGTTATATACATGCTGATACTCTTCCGTCGTTAATACGCCTACTTTAAATCCTTCTTCCTTTTTCTCATCCACAAGTTGCTGAATAAACTCACGCGAGCCCTCAACAATACTAAGTGGTGCTTTCGGCGCATAATGTGTGTATTTCATTCCAGGTGATTTCGGTTTTTCCTTCTCATCCTTTAAAGCTGGATCTAAAGAAACGGTACCTATCACCGCTTCTAATTGTTCTTTCGTAATCCCACCTGGACGTAATATTGTTGGAACCGTGCTTGTACAATCAATTACAGTTGATTCAACGCCTACTCCAGTTGCACCACCATCAACAATACCTGCAATCTTCCCATTCAAATCTTCATATACGTGAGAAGCTAGTGTTGGACTTGGACGCCCTGAACGATTCGCACTTGGTGCCGCAACAGGTACATTCGCCTCTTCAATAAGAGCAAGTGCAACTGGATGATCAGGCATTCTTACCCCAACCGTATTAAGTCCCGCCGTCACCCTCTCTGAAATCCCTTCTTTTCTCGGCAAAATAATTGTTAATGGTCCTGGCCAAAAATGCGCCATTAACTTCTCTGCAACTGGTGGGATTTCTTTCACAATCCCATCTAACTGAGATTTTGTACCTATGTGGACAATGAGTGGATTATCACTCGGTCTTCCTTTCGCTTCGAAAATTTTCGCGATTGCTTCATCATCCATCGCATTTGCACCTAACCCATATACTGTTTCCGTAGGGAAAGCAACCGCCTCATTTTCTCTTAATAATTTTGCTGCTTCTTGTAACTGTGGATAATATTTTTTTCTTTCCACAACATTATCCACAACCCACATATTTGTATGCATTTTTTTCCACGTCCTTTTCTACCCTTAAATACTTGTCTATTTTTAGTTTACTATGAGATTTATCCAAAAGACAAACAAGGTTTATCCACAAAATGTGGATAAACCCAATTAATCCGTGGATAACTTTGTGAATAGCTGACAATTTAGTATTATTGCATTCTGCTCTTTTATATTTTTACAAAAATGTTCTAACTGTTGAATACCCTCTGGAACCTCATCCTTTTCTATAGTAAAAAAGTCAAAGAACTGAAAGATCGGTACAGATTGTGGATGGTTTGTTAGTAAGTACAATTGTTGAACACTTTTTTCTTTCATATACTGCAAAAACATTTCAAAAAAATATAAGAAAGTCTGTTTATCCACATGAGGTGTGAATAAACAAGAACGAATAAGTACATCTTCCCCACTTTGTTCATAACCAATTACAGCTCTTATTTCTTCCGCCTCTTCCAAAATCATAAATTGTGCGTACAACTCATTTATTTTATCATCTTTTTTATTAGCTTGTCCGAAAAAAGAATGTAATCTTTCCACATCTGCTTTCGTAGCAAAATACACTTTCTTCATAATAAATCCCTCCTCATTTTTATATATGAGGAGGGATTTATTAATAGTACTATTTAGAGAATAAAGATGTAAAAGCTTCTACAATAAACAATTTAACTTCTGGCTTTTTTTCTTCCTCTTCTACTTTTACATACTCATTTTGCTTTTCTTGTTTTTTCTCCACAGGTTTCTCCACTTTTTCCACCGTTTTTGTTTCTTCTTTACTTACAGGCTGCTCTTCGACTTTTGTTTCATTTTTTACTACTTTCTTTTCAGAAGCTGTTACTTCTTTTACTACTTCCTGTTTTACAACTTTCGTTTCTTTAACCTTATCCACTTTCTTCTCTTCTGTATTTACTACTTCCTCATCTAGTTGTTTCACCTGCTCCTCTTCAGGAGATTCCGCCTTCACAACGTGCTCTTCTTTTCTTACAGCTGTCCCACTCGAAAAATCTAAGAAACACATTGGTGGAAATAATACACACCACCAGTTCGCCCCTTCACCTTCTCCAATTGTAATCAATACCGCTTCATATTCTCCTGCTGGATAAATAAAATTCCCATATACCTTTGTAGGAAACTTTACATTCTTACTAAATTTCACTTGAAATGATTCTTTACTTCCTTCTCTTTTTAACGTATTTTCCACCGTTTTCTCGATTTCTGGAATATGACTTTGAATTACTTTGCGCGCCTCTTCAAATGAAGTTAAATCCGCTACCCATCCATCAATTTGTGCTTTTACTTCATCACGCACTTTACGCTTTAATGCCTGGTCTTTATCTGAATCACTATTTGCTAAAATTCGTAATCGAACGGCCTCTTTCGGAATAACTGAAGGCCCTTTTGCATCAGCTTTCATATATCCAAACTGCACAAGTAACTGTGCACCAATTAATAATATAAGAAGATAAGCAATAACTTGTTTTTTCATTTCCTCCACCGTCCCCTCTACAAACAGTGTGGACAGACTTTCATATTTCTAAACTATTAAATTCAAAATCTATATGAATTTTCCCACAAAAAAATGGAGTAAGGTGTGAACCTTACTCCATCTCTGCAAATACCATACGGTCTTTTCCGTTAATATCAAAAACAACCTCAACATGGGCATGTGGAAAAGCTTGTTGTAACAATCTTTTTACATCCTCACCTTGTCCTACTCCAATTTCAAACGCTACAATTGCTTTCTCCTGCAACACATTCGGCAATTCTTCCATAAAACGGCGATAAAAATCTAATCCGTCTTCTCCACCAACAAGCGCTCTCTTCGGCTCATGCTCTTTCACAACAGGAGAAAGACCACGCCAATCCTCTTCCGGTATATATGGAGGATTTGAAACAACAACATCTAGCTTTTGACCCGTTTTATGAAATGGTGACAATAAATCACCGTGATAGAACGTTACTTCTGCACCTAAAGCTTTTGCATTTTCTTTTGCAACTTCAATCGACTCTTGTGCAATATCTACTGTATACACGTGGAGATTTTTATTTTCTAAAGCAAGCGTAATAGAAATCGCTCCACTACCTGTGCCTATATCTGCTACATGTAGTTCCTTGTCGCCAAAATGGCGCTCAATTCTTTCTAATACTCCTACTATAAGCTCTTCTGTTTCCGGTCTTGGTATTAATACTTCTTCATTCACAAAGAACGACCGGCCATAAAACATTTCATAACCAATCATATATTGAATAGGAATACCTTCTACGTGCTTGTGGATAAACTCCGTAAAGCTTGCCTCTTGTTCCTCATTTATTTCTTCACGCATATTCATAAGTAATCCTGTTCTGTTCATCTTTAATACATGACAAAGGACAATTTCTCCCGCATTTTCATCTCGTCCATTTTCCTGTAAAAAAGAAGAAGCCCATTTCAGGGCTTCATAGACACGCATTACTCAGCTGCCTCCATCCTTTGAGCCTGATCTTCCATCACTAAGGCATTGATGAAATCATCTAACTTACCTTGTAAGATTTGATCTAGCTTTTGAATCGTTAAACCGATTCGATGGTCTGTAACACGGTTTTGCGGGAAGTTATACGTACGAATACGCTCTGAACGATCACCCGTACCAACAGCTTGTTTACGGTTTTGATCATATTCAGCTTGTGCTTCTTGTCTAAACTTATCATAAACACGTGCGCGTAATACTTTCATCGCTTTTTCTTTATTCTTAATTTGTGATTTCTCATCCTGACAAGATACAACTACACCAGTCGGTAAATGCGTTAAACGTACCGCTGACATCGTTGTATTAACACTTTGTCCACCAGGACCACTAGAAGCGAATGTATCAACACGAACATCTTTCTCGTGAATGTCGATTTCTACTTCTTCTGCCTCTGGTAATACAGCTACAGTTGCTGTAGATGTATGAATACGTCCACCAGATTCCGTTTCAGGAACACGTTGTACACGGTGAGCACCATTCTCGAATTTCAGCTTCGCGAAAGCACCTTTACCGTTAATCATAAAGATAATCTCTTTATATCCACCTAACTCTGTATAGCTAGCCTCGATAATTTCTGTTTTCCAACCTTGAACCTCAGCATAACGGCTATACATGCGGTATAAGTCACCAGCAAATAAAGCGGCCTCATCGCCACCAGCAGCCCCACGAACCTCAACGATAACGTTCTTATCATCATTAGGGTCCTTTGGAACTAGTAAAATTTTCAGACGTTCTGATAACGTTTTTTCTTGTGATTCTAACTCAGAAACCTCTTCTTTTACCATGTCACGCATTTCAGCGTCTAACTTCTCTTCTAACATTGCTTTCGCATCTTTTAATTGCTCACGAACATCCTTATACTCACGATACACCTCTACCGTTTCCTGTATATCAGACTGTTCCTTTGAATATTCACGAAGCTTATTTGTATCGCTAATAACCTCTGGGTCACTTAACAATTCATTTAACTTCTCATAACGATTTTCTACAGCTTGCAAACGATCTAACACATCATTCACCTCTACATCCTAGTATCTAATACAAATAGTATATGGTACTTACTCAAAAAAACGCAAATTATATTTAAAAGCGTAAGCGGCTTGCTCAGAATCGCAGGCCATTGGAGCTCTCGACCTTGAAGCGCTTTTTGCTTCAAGCGAGAGAGTGAAATGGCCGGAGATTCTAGCCGCTGAAGCTAGATAATATTTAAAAGCATAAGTGGCTCACACCACCCACACTCTCCATTCTGAAAAAAACCCGCCTTGCGCAGCGAGTTTTACTTGTCTTTGTTTGTAGGAACTGCATGACAATGACGACATCGTGGTTCATACGATTCTGAAGCCCCAACTAAAATAATCGGATCATCAAATGCCGCTGGTTCTCCATCAATTAATCGTTGTGTACGACTTGCCGGAGATCCACATGCAGAACATACTGCTTGTAGCTTTGTTACATGTTCAGCAATTGCCATCAGCTGAGGAACTTGTCCAAATGGTAGACCACGGAAATCTTGGTCTAAACCAGCTACAATGACACGATAGCCACGATTTGCCAATACTTGCACCACTTCCACAATGTCCCCATCAAAGAATTGTACCTCATCGATTGCAATTACATCCATATCTTCAGTGATATGTTCAAATATATCTTTTGAAGCTGAAACAGGAACTGCTTTTACCTTTAATCCGTTATGTGATACAACGTCTTCTTCACTATAGCGATTATCAATACATGGTTTAAATACAATTGCATGTTGTTTTGCAAATTGCGTACGGCGCACACGGCGGATTAACTCTTCTGATTTACCAGAAAACATACTACCGCAAATCACTTCAATCCAGCCATTTTGATTTATTAAGTACATGAAGCTCTCCTTTCATCTACTTTTTAGTTAAAAGTAGGGTAAAGGTATAATATTTTCACAAAAAAAACAGACAAGCGAATACATACACTTGCCTGTTTTATGTTTTTATTACTTGATACCGTATTTCTTATTGAAGCGATCAACGCGTCCGTCTGCAGTAGCAAACTTCTGACGTCCAGTGTAGAATGGGTGAGAATCAGAACTGATCTCAACTTTTAGTAATGGATAAGTGTTACCATCTTCCCACTCAACAGTTTCGCTAGAGCCTTTAGTAGACCCGCTTAAGAATTTGAAGCCTGTGTTTGTGTCCATGAATACAACTTTCTTGTAATCTGGGTGAATTCCTGCTTTCATTCTTTTCATCTCCTTCCGCCCTGAATCATTTTCGAAACAGAGTTTTTCATCTTCAGCTGCATACACAACTATATTGATGAAACACATATGATGAAATTATAACAAGGCTAACTTCATTTTGCAACTACCTGTTTTTGTCTTTTGAAATTTAAAGTGGCTTGGGCTCGATCAGCTCTGACCAGCTAAGGTTCTCCCACTTATTTCTCTCTTTAATATCACCTAAAAGGCATAAGAAAACTCGCTTACTATAAAATAAGCGAGTCCCAATCTTTTCCCTTTACTTAGTTGTTACATACCTTTTAGAGTCTGCAACAATGTTTTGTAAAAATTCTTCGTTTGTCTTCGTTTGACGAAGCTTACGTAAGAAACTTTCAACAAAGTCTGGTGTATCACGCATTGTTTTACGAATGCCCCATAACTTGTCTAAATGCTCTTTTGGAATTAATAGATCTTCTTTACGTGTACCAGAACGACGAATATCAATCGCTGGGAAGATACGACGTTCAGCTAACGAACGATCTAAGTGAAGTTCCATATTTCCAGTTCCTTTAAATTCCTCGTAAATAACATCGTCCATACGAGATCCTGTATCAACAAGGGCTGTTGCTAAAATCGTTAAGCTACCGCCTTCTTCAATATTACGTGCAGCTCCAAAGAAACGCTTCGGTCTATGGAAAGCCGCTGGGTCGATACCACCCGATAATGTTCTACCACTTGGCGGAATAACGAGGTTGTAAGCTCGCGCTAAACGGGTAATACTATCCATTAAAATGATAACATCTTTTTTGTGCTCTACAAGACGCATTGCACGTTCTAACACAAGTTCAGCTACTTTAATATGATTTTCTGGTACTTCATCAAAAGTAGAACTTACAACGTCACCCTTAACAGAACGTTCAATGTCTGTTACTTCCTCTGGACGCTCATCAATTAAAAGAACAATTAATTCTGCTTCTGGATGATTTGTTGTAACACTGTGTGCAATTTCTTTTAATAGACTTGTTTTACCAGCCTTTGGAGGCGCAACAATTAAACCACGTTGTCCAAATCCAACTGGTGCGATTAAATCCATGATACGTGTCGGTAACTTTTTCGGTTCCGTTTCCAATTTCATTTGGCGATCTGGGTATAATGGTGTTAATGCAGGGAAATGCACACGCTCTTTTGCTGAATCTGGATCATCTCCGTTTACAGCTTCAACTTGTAATAACCCAAAATAGCGTTCATTTTCTTTCGGAGGTCGTACTTTACCAGAAACTTTGTCTCCATTACGTAAATCGAAACGACGAATTTGCGAAGCTGAGATATAAATATCTTCTGAGCTTGGAGAATAGTTGATAGGACGTAGGAATCCAAATCCTTCTGATTGAATAATTTCTAATACGCCTTCCATGAAAAAGAAACCTTCTTTTTCTGCTCGAGCTTTCAAAATAGAAAAGATTAACTCTTTTTTCGTTAACTTGCTATAATACGAAATCTTAAATTCTTTCGCAAGCTCGTATAACTCTTTTAATTTCATGTTTTCTAATGCTGCAATTGACAAATTCATTCAGACACCACACTTTAACGTTATTCTCTTTTTTCATGGGTAAAGGGAAAAATACGGAAGGCAAATAATTAATAATGAAAGGCAATAAGTTCAAGTAGGGTAATATTCACTATTGTAACCCTTTTATCTAGTTTTAATCAATACGTTGGAACACAAATACAAGAAGCGAAGACAAGAAAATTTGTCTTCGCTTCTTATTTAGTTTAGTTCCAGCTCCGATAGTTAAAAAGATCGACCATTTTAACCTTTCTGAAGGAGCCGCTTACGCTTTTTATTTAATCCAGCTTCAGCAGCTAGAATGGTCGGTGGCTTCACTTCTTCCTGCGAGGCAAAAAGCGCCTCTACGTCAGAAGCTCCATCCCCCTCCCATTCTGAACGAGCCGCTTACGCTTTTTATTTAATCCAGCTCCGGTGGCTAGAAGGGTCAGTCATTTCACCCCTTCCTGCGAGGCACAAAACGCCTCTTCGTCAGGAGTTCCAATGCCTTCCCCTTCTGAGCAAGCTGCTTACGCTTTTTACTTAAATCCAGTTCCAGCGGCTAGAATCTCCGGTCATTTCACTCTCTCACTCGAAGCAAAGAGCGCTTCAAGGTCGAGAGTTCCAATGTCCTGCGATTCTGAGCGAGCCACTTCCACCTTTTACTTAATAACCAAGTTCGGTTTTTTATTTAAGCTATGACGACCATCTACGAAGCGAACTGTGCCTGATTTCGCACGCATAACAAGAGATTGCGTTGTTCCTACGCTACCTTTAAATTGAACACCGCGTAATAGTTCTCCATCTGTTACACCTGTTGCTGCAAAGATTGCATCGTCACCTTTTACTAAGTCCTCCATACGAAGGATACGATTAATGTCTTCTATGCCCATTTTTTTACAACGCGCTAATTCAGCTTCGTTTTGTGGCAATAGTTTTCCGTGAATTTCTCCACCTAAACATTTTAAAGCAACTGCTGCTAATACACCTTCAGGTGCTCCACCAGATCCAAATAAAATATCTACACCTGTACGATCAAACGCTGTATTAATCGCTCCAGCTACATCTCCATCATTAATTAATTTAATACGAGCACCAGCTTTACGAATTTCTTCGATAATTTCTTGATGACGTGGGCGATTTAAAACTGTCGCTACAACATCTTCAATATCTTTATTTTTCGCTTTCGCAACTGCACGTAAGTTATCAATAATAGGCGCATCAATGTCGACCGCCCCAACTGCTTCTGGGCCAACCGCGATTTTATCCATGTACATGTCAGGAGCATGTAACAAATTACCATGGTCTGCAATTGCAATAACAGCAAGAGCATTCCAGCCACCAGCTGCTACGATGTTTGTCCCTTCTAAAGGATCAACTGCAACGTCTACACGTGGTCCATATCCTGTACCTAATTTCTCTCCGATATATAGCATTGGTGCTTCATCCATCTCACCTTCACCAATTACAACTGTACCTTTCATCGGAATTGTATCAAATACATCACGCATAGCTGATGTTGCTGCACCGTCTGCTTCATCTTTTTTCCCGCGCCCCATCCAACGCGCTGATGATAATGCTGCAGCCTCTGTTACACGTACTAACTCCATAGATAAACTTCTTTCCACAATAATCCCTCTCCTTTAAGTCTTTATATTTCTGCCGTATTTTGTGAACCGTGTTTTTCTATAAAGTGTACTTCCGCAAGTAGTGATCCTTCGCTTCCCCCTTGCGGAAGTATCACTTATGCGTTCTTCATCTCTTCAATTTCTTGTTTTGTCATTTGTTCTCGCCAAATGTTTGCTCCAAGCCCTTTAAGCTTGTCCACTATATTCTCATAACCTCGATCAATATGCTCAAGTCCTGTTACTTCTGTAATTCCATCTGCCATTAACCCTGCAATAACAAGTGCCGCTCCCGCTCGTAAATCACTCGCCTTCACTTTTGCACCTTGCAGTAACACAGGACCAGTTACAATTGCCGAACGACCTTCTACTTTAATTTGAGCATTCATACGACGTAATTCATCAATGTGTTTGAAACGGGCACCGTAAATTGTATCTGTTACAACTCCCGTCCCGTGCGCTTTTGTTAAAAGCGTCGTAAACGGCTGTTGTAAATCTGTTGGAAAACCTGGATATACAAGCGTTTTGATATCAACTACTTTTAACTTTCTATTACCGTTCACCGTAATTTGATCATCGTTCGTTTCAACTTGAACACCAGCTTCTCTTAGCTTTGCAGTAACTGATTCTAAGTGCTGAGGAATAACGTTATCAACCGTTACTTCTCCTCCTGATGCAGCTCCTAGAATCATATACGTACCAGCTTCGATACGATCTGGGATGATAGTATGGTGACAACCATGTAAAGAGTCCACACCATCTATTCGGATTACATCTGTACCAGCACCTTTAATACGTGCTCCCATGCTTGTTAACAATGTAGCTACATCAATAATCTCGGGCTCTTTCGCTGCATTTTCAATAACAGTTCTACCTTTCGCTCGTACAGCTGCTAGCATAATATTAATCGTAGCTCCCACACTAACAACATCTAAATAAATACGTGCTCCATGTAGTTCATCTGCCCTTAAATAGATGGCACCTTGTTCATTTGTAACATGTGCACCCAGCGCTTCAAACCCTTTAATATGCTGATCAATTGGCCTCGGTCCTAAATGACATCCACCCGGAAGCCCAATAACAGCTTTTTTAAAACGGCCAAGCATCGCACCCATTAAATAATAAGAAGCGCGCAACTTTTTCACTTTTCCATTTGGCAAAGGCATTGCAACCATGTTAGAAGGATCGACTACCATCTCTTCCTCCTGTCCATAAGTTACTTTCCCTCCAATTTCCTCTAGTAAGTCTCCTAACATTTTCACGTCCGAAATATTAGGGACACCACCAATAGTTACTGGAGTATCTGCTAAAATTGTCGCTGGAATTAATGCAACGGCACTGTTCTTTGCACCGCTTACTCGAATTGTTCCATTTAAAGCTCTTCCGCCTTCAATTAGCAATTTTTCCATATTGAGCTCCCTTCTTGTGAATGTATTTACTTTCTATATTTTTATAGAAAGCTCCCCTTAAGAATCTCAATTACTCTTTCCATCCCAAAACTCAATAAAGTGAAACTTTAATTAGTCGGGGGTGTTTATCCCCCACTGGTTATTAGTTGAACCAATCGGGCTTTTACGGGCAGTTGACCCCCACCTAACTTTTTTGCTTCCACTAAATTTTGAGGTGGGGGTCTTACTGCCCTTTAATGCGGGATAAATAGGAAACCATTATCTTCATTTCTCCTGTAGCACGAATAGATAAAGATCAACTATTCATCGAATTCACTTTATCAATTTAGATACGTTATCACATTTATTAATAGGACTATGCACATTATTTTCTATTTAAAAACCAAAAATGATAAAATCTTTCGACTTGTTCACGCTTTCATTATACAACGAAAGGAAACCGTCTAAAAGACTAGACGGTTTCCAAAACGGAATTTTATTCTTACGCTTTACCGTTAGAACCGAACTCACGCATTTTACCAGCAACAGTTGCTTTAATAGCGTCGCGGCCAGGTCCGATAAATTTACGAGGATCGTAAACTTCTTGGTCTTTGTTTAATACTTCACGAACAGCTTTTGTAAACTCGATTTGGTTCTCAGTGTTTACGTTGATTTTTGAAGTACCTAAAGAGATAGCTTTTACGATATCAGCAGTTGGGATACCAGTACCACCGTGTAATACTAAAGGTACGCCAGTGAAGTCACGAACTTGTTCCATTTCAGCGAATCCTAAGTTAGGCTCACCTTTGTAAGGACCGTGTACAGAACCTAAAGCTGGAGCTAGGCAATCGATACCTGTTGCTTCAACAAGGTGCTTACACTCTGCTGGATCAGCGTAAATTACGCCTTCAGCGATTACGTCGTCTTCTTGTCCGCCAACTGTTCCAAGCTCAGCTTCAACAGATACGTTACGAGCGTGTGCGTATTCTACTACTTGTTTAGTAGTTTCAACGTTTTCTTCGAATGGGTGGTGAGAAGCGTCGATCATTACAGATGTGAAACCTGCATCAATTGCTTCTTTACATTTTTCGAAGCTTGAACCATGGTCAAGGTGAATCGCTACAGGAACAGTGATGTTCATTTCTTCGATTAAAGCTTTAACCATAGCTACAACTGTTTTGAAACCAGTCATATGACGAGCTGCACCCTCAGATACACCTAGGATTACAGGAGATTTTTCTTCTTCCGCAGCAGCTAAGATAGCTTGAGTCCACTCTAAGTTGTTCATGTTGAATTGACCAACTGCGTATTTTCCTTCTAGTGCTTTGTTTAGCATTTCTTTCATAGAAACTAAAGGCATGGTGAATCCTCCTAAAAAACGTTTTTTGTATCCGATAAGTTCTTATCGCTGGTAGTATGACCAGAATAAGGTAAAATATGTATATCTACATACCGGACTTTTTTCTACACTCAATAGGATAACAACTTGTACTCAAAAACTCAACCGTATTCACCTGCACAATAGTCCATGTAAACGCTTTTTTCCATATTTTTTATAAAAAATTCATTTTTACGCCTCTACAGCGAGCTCATTTCTCACAGCTTGACGAATTTCATCAATATCAAATGGTTTAGCAAAATGCATTAAAGCACCTAAATCTTTTGCTTCTTGGATCATATCAAGCTCTCCATAAGCAGTCATTAAAATGACTTTAATACTCTCATCAATTTCTTTTACATGCTTTAAAATCTCTATACCATCCATGCCTGGAATTTTCATATCTAATACTACTAAATCCGGATTATCTTTTTTCACGATATCTAAAGCTTGAAATCCATTCGCTGCTTGGAATGTCTGATAACCTTCTTTTTGGAACACTTCATGTAATAACACACGAATCCCATATTGATCATCAACGATTAAAATTTTACCTTCCATAATTCCCAACCTTTCTGTGTAAGTACAAGATTTAAAGCTTCTTATATCTTAACGATTTATTTTCGCTATTCTTTGGCAAATTCCTTCCTATTCTTTCTTATTTTACCGTTTCCTATTTTGTTATGCTACCCTACGATTTCACCTTTCTAAAAAAATAAACTATAATGAAAGCCGGCAAACACGTACGAAGGGAGTAACATTATGTTAAAAATTTTTTCAACTCAATTAAGTGGTTATTTCTCCAGAGTTTCTCAAAAAGAAGAAATGAATATAGAAGATAGCGCTCGTTTACTTGCTCAAGCACTAATTGGCGATGGTTTCATTTATTTATATGGTACAAATGAAATGGATGGTGTTGTTACCGAAGCACTATTCGGTGCTGAACCAATGAAGCAAGCAAAACGCTTATTTGAAAATGGTAAAGAAGCAGAAGTAACCTCTGCGGATCGTGTACTTCTTATTAGCCGTTTTTCAACAGATGAAGCAGTTGTAGAAATTGCAAAAAAACTACAAGAAGAGGGACACTCTATTGTCGGCATTTCTGCTCTTCAAGAAGGTACGAAATCACTGGAACAATATACAGACGTACATATTGATACAAAACTGTTAAAAGGCCTTATTCCAGACGATGAAGGTAATCGCTACGGGTTCCCAAGCTTAATAGTAGCTTTATTTGCTTATCACGGAATCAAATTTACAATCGATGAAATGTTAAACGAATATTAAAAAAAAGCGCCGTCACTTTAAAGTGACGGCGCTTTTTTTATTACTTGCTCTCTTTATTCGTAATAGAAGCTCTTACGAAGTCATGGAACAATGGTTGTGGACGGTTTGGACGAGAAACAAGTTCTGGGTGGAACTGTGCTGCTACGAACCAAGGGTGGTCTTTTAATTCAATGATTTCAACTAGACGACCGTCTGGGCTTGTACCAGAGAATACGAATCCTTCTTTTTCCATATCCGGACGGAACTGGTTGTTGAACTCATAACGATGACGATGACGCTCATATACAACCGGCTCATTATAAGCATTGTAAGCATTTGTTTCTTCAGAAAGCTTACATGGGTATAGACCAAGACGAAGTGTACCACCTAGGTCCTCTACATCTTTTTGTTCTGGTAATAGGTCAATGATTGCGTATGGTGTATCAGGGTTAATCTCAGAAGAGTTAGCACCTTCTAAACCTAATACATTACGTGCGAATTCGATTGATGCAAGTTGCATACCTAAGCAAATTCCTAAGAATGGAACTTTGTTTTCACGAGCATATTGAATCGCAACGATTTTACCTTCTACACCACGATCGCCGAAGCCACCTGGTACAAGGATACCATCTGTGTCTCCTACTAATTCTTGTACATTTTCTGCTGTTACGTGCTCAGCATTTACCCATTTTACTTCTACATCTGTATCGAATGAGTAACCAGCATGACGAAGTGCTTCTACAACAGAAATATATGCATCTTGAAGTTCTACATATTTACCAACAAGAGCGATTTTTGTTTTCTTAGAAAGGTTACGTACCTTGTTAACTAGCGCAGTCCACTCTGTCATATCTGCAGCTGGATTGTCTAATTTTAAGTGATCACAAACGATTTGGTCCATGTTTTGTTCTTGAAGAGATAATGGAACCGCATATAAAGTATCTGCATCGCGAGCTTCGATAACTGCTTTTGTATCGATGTCACAGAATAATGCAAGCTTGTCTTTCATATCTTGAGAAACAGGAAGTTCTGTACGAACAACGATAATATTTGGTTGAATACCTAAGCTACGAAGTTCTTTAACACTATGTTGTGTTGGTTTTGTTTTCATTTCACCCGCTGCTTTTAAGTACGGGATTAACGTACAGTGAATGTACATTACATTGTCACGACCGATGTCGCTCTTAATTTGACGGATTGCTTCTAAGAATGGTAGAGACTCGATATCACCAACAGTTCCACCGATTTCTGTAATAACAACATCCGCATTTGTTTCACGGCCAGAACGATATACGCGCTCTTTAATTTCGTTAGTAATGTGAGGAATAACTTGAACTGTTCCTCCTAAATATTCACCGCGACGCTCTTTTTGAAGAACTGAAGAGTAAATTTTACCTGTTGTTACGTTGCTGTATTTGTTTAAGTTAATGTCGATAAAACGCTCATAGTGACCAAGGTCTAAGTCAGTTTCTGCGCCATCATCTGTTACGAATACCTCACCGTGTTGGTATGGGCTCATAGTCCCTGGGTCTACGTTAATGTATGGATCAAACTTTTGAATCGTTACATTTAAACCACGATTTTTTAAAAGTCTTCCAAGAGATGCTGCTGTAATACCTTTTCCTAAAGACGATACTACACCGCCTGTTACAAAAATATACTTAGTCATGAAAAAGCTCCCTTCTATTTTGCTGTTATATAATCACCGTTGCAAAGCGCAACGTATGTAGATAACACTGTATCCATCTTATTGTTAGACTCTTTTTATTTTCTAAACAAAAAACAAAAAAGAAAATTGCTCCCCTCATCACATAAAGTAATAAGTAGGGAGCAATTTTCTTTTATATTTACACTTTAAAAGTATTATCGTCCTTTTTTAAAGAGCCCAAAAATGATTCTACATGGACGATAATGAAAAGTCAAGAACTACAGTTCTTCCTCTTCTTCTTCAGTTTCATCATACTCAAGTTCTTCTTCAGCGAAGTCGTCTTCTTCATCTTCTTCTAAATCATCAAGATCGTCGTCATCTCCGTCTTCTTCTTCAAGAACCTTGTCCAAATCTTCTACATCATCTTCTTCGTCTGCATTTCCGTCTGCATCGTCAAAGTCATCTTCATCTTCTTCAATGTAGTCGTCAAAACCGTCTTCTTCAACTTTACGTTTCTTCTTCGGTTTTGGCTGCGGTAAGATTTCTTCATCAATTTGCTCATATGGGTACCAGCTGCGTAGTCCCCAACGATTTTCTCCTAAATTAATGAAACGTCCATCGATGTTTAAGTCTGTATAAAATTGTGCGAGTTTCGCATTAACTTGCTCTTGAGATAGTCCCAGCACTTGAGCGATTTCTTGAACCAACTCGTTGAATGTCGTTGCTTGTCTTTTATCCCCTAAAACGCTATGTACAACTTCAATCATTGAACATTCTTTTAGCTCTTCTGGTGAATATTGCTTAAAATTCACTTATGCGGCACTTCCTTTCATCAAATATAACCTTATATATAACGGTCTGCTTAAAAAAATCCATACTATTCATTATAAACAAAAGTCGCACAAATATGCTACAAAAAAAACGGGAAACTTTTATATGGTAATAAAATTAATAATTTGTCTGTTCCTTATTTCGGAAGCATATGGGCACCTTGCAACACATACCTAATTTGCATTTCTGTATATTCTTCAAGCGTATACAGTTTTTGCAGCGCCCAGCGTCTAAACCCCCACATTTGTCCTTGTATAAAAATATTATGTGCAAGAAGCTGTATTTCTTTTTTATTTAATATAAACGTTCCATTTTCCGTACACTGTTCTAAAATATCCTCAAACATTCCTACCATTTGAAACTCTTTTTCTAATACATATGGGAGAGATTCTTTCGGTAAAAAACGTACTTCTTGATACATAATTAATACTTCTTCTTGTAATTCGTCCATCACTTTAAAGTAATTCGTTATCGCTATCTTTAAACTTTCTATACTCCCTTTTTCTGTACATACTACTTCCTCTAATCGTTCTTTTACATGTTCATATATACTATCACAAACTAAATACAAAACATCATCTTTTGTACGAATGTACTCATAAAGTGTCCCTATACTAAATCCCGCCGCTTTTGCAATCTCTCTCGTTGTTGTACGCGGAAATCCTTTTTGTTTAAACAGTTGCACCGCACCTTTAATCATTTGTTCACGTCTTAACGCAACTAATTTTTCATCTTTCACCGATGCATGTACATTATGTTTAACCATTACCTTCACCTCTCTCTATTATTTTTTGGAAGGAAAAAGCGTAGGAAAATACCTACGCTTTCGTTCCTACTTCGTTAACATACGAGAAATTACAAGCCTCTGAATCTCTTGTGTTCCTTCATATATTTGTGTAATCTTTGCATCTCGCATATAACGCTCTACTGGATAATCTTTCGTATAACCGTAACCACCAAATACTTGCACCGCTTCAGTCGTCACCTTCATCGCTGTATCCCCCGCAAATACTTTTGACATCGCTGATTCTTTTCCATACGGAAGCCCTTCTGATTCAAGCCAAGCCGCTTGATATGTTAAAAGGCGTGCCGCTTCTACATCTGTTGCCATATCCGCAAGTTTAAAGCCAATCCCTTGCTGCGCCGCAATTGGCTTTCCAAATTGATGGCGCTCCCTTGCATATTCTACAGAAGCATCTAAAGCCCCTTGTGCAATACCAACAGCTTGCGCCGCAATACCGTTACGACCTCCATCTAATGTTTGCATCGCAACTTTAAATCCTTGCCCCTCTTCTCCAAGTAGATTCTCTACAGGAATACGGCAATCTTCAAACATAATTTCAGTCGTTGGTGAAGAGCGAATCCCTAGCTTGCTCTCCTTCTTCCCAACTGAAAATCCCGGTGTATCACTTTCTACAATAAATGCACTCGTACCGCGCTGCTTCGATTCAGGATTAGTTAGCGCAAAAACAACATAAATATCAGCAATACCGCCATTTGTAATGAAAATTTTTGATCCATTTAAAATATAATGGTCGCCATCTCTCTTTGCGATTGTCTTCATTCCACCAGCATCCGATCCAGATCCTGGCTCCGTTAAGCCGTATGCACCAATTTTCTTCCCTTCAGCCATCGGTCGTAAAAACTTTTGCTTTTGTTCTTCTGTCCCAAATTTAAAAATTGGCCATCCCGCAAGTGAAGTATGTGCAGATAGTGTTACACCTGTTGAAGCACAAACTCGAGATAATTCTTCAATAGCAATTACGTATGCTAAGTAATCGCTTCCAATTCCTCCGTATTCTTCAGGCCACGGAATACCGGTTAAACCAAGCTCTGCCATTTGATCAAATAACTCTCGATCAAATCTCTCTTCCTCATCACGCTCAGCTGCTGTTGGTGCTACTTCATTTTTAGCAAAATCTCGAACCATTTTTCTTATCATTTCATGTTCTTCTGATAGTTTAAAATGCATCTCCGTCTCCCCCTCGCCCTTTTATAAAGCACGGCTAATAACAAGTTTCTGTATTTCACTTGTTCCTTCATATATTTGCGTGATTTTCGCATCACGGAAAAATCGTTCTACTGGATAGTCTTTCGTATAACCGTAACCACCAAATACTTGCACCGCCTCAATCGCGACTTCAACCGCTGTCTTAGAAGCAAATAATTTCGCAATAGATGCTTCTTTACCGCATGGTAATCCTTGTGCCCTAAGAGACGCCGCTCTATATACGAGTAACCTTGCTGCTTCGACACTTGTTGCCATATCTGCAAGTTTGAAGCCAATCCCTTGCTGCGCCGCAATTGGTTTCCCAAATTGCTCTCGTTCTTTTGCATAATCAATCGCACATGCAAGCGCCGCTTCAGCAATTCCTAACGCCTGTGCACCGATTCCAATTCGCCCAACATCTAAATTCGCCATTGCCACCTTGAATCCTTGTCCTTCTTCCCCAAGTAAATTCTCAGCTGGCACTTTCATATCTTCAAAAGTAAGTTGTACCGTACGAGAACCGAGAAGCCCCATCTTATGTTCATCTTTTCCGATGATTAAACCAGGTGTATCTTTCTCTACTATAAATGCAGAAATACCACTTTTTCCTGCATCTGGATTTGTAGAAGCGAATACAATGTACGTACTTGCTTCACCACCATTTGTAATAAACACTTTCGATCCATTAATAATATAATGATCGCCTTTTTTTACAGCTCTTGATTTCAAACTCCCTGCATCCGATCCTGCATTTGGCTCTGTTAAAGCAAATGCGCCTAAATATTCCCCGGTTGCAAGTTTAGAAACATATTTTTTCTTCTGTTCTTCTGTTCCGAAATATAAAATCGGATTCATTCCAACTGACGTATGTACAGCTAAAATTACACCAACTGTTGCACTTACCTTTGAGATTTCCTCAATTGCTAGAATGTAAGAAATAAAATCCATTTCTGCCCCGCCGTATTTTGCAGGCGCTGGAATCCCCATTAATCCAAGATTACCCATCTTTTGTAAAACCTCTTTTGGGAACACCCCTTGTTCCATACTAGGAACAAAGGGAGCTATTTCCTTCTGTGCAAAATCCCGAACCATTTTCCTCATCATTTGCTGCTCTTCATTAAAACGAAAGTTCATATACTCCGCCTCCATTTGCTATATATCCTTTTAACAATTTGGTAAGACCACTATTTTGTAACAAAGGGGGAATTTATTCGTAAACGTAGAATCCACGACCTGTTTTACGACCTAACCATCCTGCATTCACATACTTACGTAATAACGGACATGGGCGATATTTACTATCTCCTAATCCTTCATGCAACACTTCCATAATGTATAAACACGTATCTAAACCGATAAAATCAGCGAGCGTCAAAGGCCCCATCGGATGGTTCATACCCAGCTTCATTACTTCATCAATTGCTTCTTTCGTCGCTACACCTTCATATAACGTATAAATTGCTTCGTTAATCATCGGTAACAAAATGCGGTTTGATACAAAACCTGGGAAATCATTTACTTCAACTGGTACTTTCCCAATTTTTTTCGTAATATCTTCAATTGCTTCATATACCGCATCATCTGTAGCCAAACCACGAATAATCTCAACAAGCTTCATAACTGGAACTGGATTCATAAAGTGCATACCGATTACTTTTTCCGGACGCTTCGTTACCGCTGCAATTTCTGTAATTGGCAGAGATGACGTATTCGTCGCTAAAATTGCGTGTTCTGGAGCAATTTCATCTAGATTCGCAAAGATTTTCTTTTTAATATCCATTTTCTCAACAGCTGCTTCAATAATAAGATCCGCTTCTTTCACACAATCTAAATCAAGCGTTACTGTAAGACGATTTAATGTCGCTTCCTTCTCTTCTTCCTTCATGCGTCCTTTTTCTACTTGGCGCGCTAAGTTTTTCGTAATGATAGCCAAACCTCTATCTAATTGCTCTTGTTTTAAATCTTGTACCTTCACGTCATATCCTGCCATTGCACATACTTGTGCAATTCCTGATCCCATTTGCCCTGCACCAATTACAACAATGTTTTGTACACCCATTTTTTCTTCCCCCTTAATTGTTAATAAATTTTATACCCTCGAACTTTAATTAGTGAACTTCAATCATCACTGCGTCCCCTTGACCGCCACCGCTACAAATCGAAGCAATTCCAATTCCGCCGCCGCGCTGCTTAAGCGCATGGATTAGTGTAACGATAATGCGCGCTCCGCTTGCTCCAATTGGATGTCCCATCGCTACTGCGCCGCCATTTACATTCAATTTTTCTGGATCAATTCCTGCGATTTCTGTACTTGCAATTGCTACCGCTGCAAATGCTTCATTAATCTCGAATAAATCGATATCTTCAATTGTCTTGCCTGTTTTTTCAAGCAATGCGTTAATTGCATAACCTGGCGTTCTTGGGAAATCTTTAGATTCCACTGCAATTGCTGTATGCGCCAAAATTGTCGCTAATGGCTTTCTTCCTTCTTGCTTCGCTCTGTCTTCGCTCATTAATACAAGTGCGGCACCACCATCGTTCAAGCCTGGCGCATTACCAGCTGTCACCGCCGCTGTCTTATCAAATACAGGTTTTAACTTTGCTAACTTTTCAATCGTTGTATCTTCACGTGGCGCCTCATCCTTTGCAACGACAATAGAATCGCCTTTTCTTTGCGGGATCGTTACTGGAACGATCTCCTCTTCAAAACGTCCTTCTTTATGCGCTGAAACCGCACGCTGATGGCTACGATATGCCCATTCATCTTGCGCTTCGCGAGAAATTCCATCTTCCTTCGCAACTTCTCCGCCATAAACACCCATGTGTGTACCTGAAAATGCGCATGTTAAACCGTCAGCAACGTTTAAATCAATAACTTCGTTGTTGCCCATTCTGTATCCCCATCTTGCTCCGCGTAAAATGTAAGGACTGTTACTCATCGACTCCATACCACCAGCTATAATCAGTGATTGATCGCCAGTACGAATAATCTGATCCGCTAACGTAACCGCACGAAGGCCTGATGCACAAACTTTATTGACTGTTTCCGTCTGCACTTCCCAAGGGATTCCTGCAGCCCTTGCAGCTTGGCGCGATGGAATTTGTCCCTGTCCACCTTGAATAACCGTTCCAAATATAACTTCTTCAACATCACTAGCTGCAACATTTGCTCTTTCAAGCGCTGCTTTAATTGCAATTCCTCCAAGTTCCGTCGCTTTTACATCTTTTAAAGATCCTCCGAATTTTCCAACTGGTGTTCTTGCAGCACTTAAAATAACTGTTTTACTCATGTTTCTTTCCCCCATTTCATTTTTTAACACTGAGCGCTCGCTCGGTATCCCTACGTTGAGAAGAGGTGCAATCATTGCACCTCTTTCTAAAGTTGTATACATTCTTATAAACTACATCGCTTCTTTTTTCTGTCCGATAACAGATCGTTCTAAAATCTCTGTCACATCAAGAGTTTGAACTTTTTCTTCTACCTCTTTCGCTTTCGTGCCATCACTGATCATCGTTAAGCAATATGGACAACCTGTACCGATAATGGATGGCTGTACAGCTAATGCTTGTTCTGTACGAGCAACGTTAATACGAGAGCCTGTTGTTTCTTCCATCCACATTAAGCCACCACCTGCGCCACAACACATTCCAGTCTCACGGTTACGTGCCATTTCTACAAGATTCACTCCAGGAATCGCTTTCAAAATGTCACGTGGCGCTTCGTACACTTCGTTGTATCTTCCTAAATAACAGGAATCATGGTACGTAACTGTTTCTTCAATAGCATGAACAGGCTTTAAACGCCCTTCTTTCACCCACTGGGCTAACAATTCTGTATGATGATAGACTTCTGCTTGCAAGCCAAAGTCCGGATACTCATTTTTAAATGTGTTATAAGCATGAGGATCAATCGTAACGATTTTCTTCACTCCTGCCTTTTCAAATTCTTCGATATTCTTTGTCGCCATCTCTTGGAATACAAATTCATTTCCGAGGCGACGTGGTGTATCTCCAGAATTCTTTTCTTTATTACCGAGAATTGCGAATGAAATGCCTGCTTCGTTCATTAACTTCGCAAATGATATTGCAATCTTCTGACTACGGTTGTCGTATGATCCCATTGAACCAACCCAGAATAAATACTCGAATTCCTCACCAGCTTTTGATTTTTCTTTTACAGTTGGAACTGTTACTTCGTCATCACCTTGGCGCCATGTTTCACGCTCTTTACGGTTCAGACCCCACGGATTTCCTTGACGCTCGATGTTTGTCATCGCGCGTTGTGCTTCCGCGTCCATTTTTCCTTCTGTTAAAACGAGATATCGACGTAAATCAATAATTTTGTCAACATGCTCATTCATAACTGGACATTGATCTTCACAGTTACGACACGTTGTACATGCCCAAATCTCTTCTTCTGTAATAACATCTCCGATTAAACTCGGATCGTAAGCGAGCGTTGTAGCCGCTGATTCTTGTTGTCCTTTTCCAGCTGCCATCATCGCTAACTGATTTCCTTGTGTATTATTGAAGGCAACTACTGGAACCCACGGTGCTTTTGATGTTACCGCAGCCCCTTTATCAGTTAAATGATCGCGAAGTTTTAATATTAAGTCCATCGGCGATAACATTTTCCCTGTGCCTGTTGCTGGACACATATTTGTACAACGGCCACACTCTACACAAGCGTATAAGTCAATAAGTTGATTTTGTCTAAAGTCTTCAATTTTACCAACACCAAATGTTTCTTGTGTTTCATCTTCAAAATCAATCTTTTCAAGCTTCCCTGGATTTGAAATACGACCGAAAAATACATTAGCTGGTCCCGCAATTAAATGCGCATGTTTTGATTGTGGAACATACACTAAAAACGTTAACAAAATTAGTAAATGCACCCACCAAGAGAAATAGAACACTGAAATGGCTACGGTTTCATTTATCCCGCTAAAAACGTAAGCGATTGCAGAAGCAATTGGTTCACTCCATGAAAGCTCCTCGCCATGCCATATAAGTCCCATACCGTTACCAAGTAGCACAGAGATCATTAAACCACCGATAAAGATAAGAACAAGACCTGATTTGAAGTTACGTTTTAAACGAACAAGCTTTTCTACATAACGTCTATGAAAAGCCCAAAATACTGCAATTAAAATAACAAGTGTGACAATTTCCTGGAAGAATGTAAATGCAGGGTATAGTGGTCCAAGTGGAAGATGTGATCCTGGTGCGAGTCCTTTCCAAACGAAGTCAATTGCTCCAAATTGGACAAGAATAAATCCGTAAAAGAACATAACGTGAATGATGCCGCTTTTCTTATCTTTCAGCAGCTTTTTCTGACCGAAAACATTGACCTTAAGAAGATCCCAACGCTCTTTAAAACGACGGTCAAATTCAATTTTTTTTCCTAATTGTATGTAGGCTATTCTCGTCCGTATAAGATATACAAACAAATATCCTGCATAAGCAATAACAGCAATGGCAGCCAGCCAATTAATGATCAGTAAGCTATTCATTTTTATGCTACCCCTCTCTTTGTAAGCCCTCTTTCTTTTTAGAATCTTCAAAAATATATAATTTTCTGAATTATATCCCCTACCCCCATTATATAATGAGTGAGCATTCAGTCAACAGTTTTTTGTTATAGAACAACACATTTTTTCATAAAGCTGTTTATTTCGGTGAAACTATAAAGTGAAACTTTAATCTGTAGGGGTGGTTCATCCCCCACTGATTATTAGTTGAACCAATCGGGCTTTTACGGGCAGTTGATTTCCAAACTAACTTCTACTTATTCATCAGTTTTTGAAGTAGGAAGCTTACTGCCCGTTAAAGCGGGATAAAGTGAAACTTTAATCAGTGCAACATACTATCCTCTGATGAAATTTATAATAACAACCGCGCTACCCGTATCATTTGTAACACACTGAAGGTGAAAAGAATGCGAAGGAGGGAATTCACTGATGCTCTACTTATCTCTTTTGTTAATATCCGTTGCTCTTTGGATTACAATTGACCTTTCATACGGGAGACTTCTTCATTTAAAGCGGGTAAGCTCTCGCACTTTCCCTTTACGTCAAAGTGATTTTCACCTTTATACATACGGGAAAGATTTGTATGACGCCTTATTTACTGATATAAAACAAGCACAGCACCACATTCATATTTTATTCTTCATTGTAAAAAACGATAAAATCAGTCGTGAATTTTTAAAGTTGCTGATTGATAAGGCTCAGGAAGGAATTGAAGTACGACTTTTACTTGATCGATTTGGCAGCCATTATTTATCAAACGAAGCTATTCGCTCCCTGCGAAAACATGGTGTATCTTTTTCATTTTGTCATAAGATAAAATTTCCTCTACTTTTCTTTTCTGCCAATCAAAGAAATCATAGAAAAATTACAGTGATTGATGGGAAAACTGGCTATATCGGGGGCTTTAATATCGGCGAAGAGTATCTAGGGCATAATGAATATTTAGGATTATGGCGAGACTATCATTTACGTCTTACAGGAGAAGGGGTTCAAGATTTACAAAAGCAATTTTTGCATGACTGGTTTGATGATACGAAACAGAATTTATTGGATGTTTCTCTTTATTTTCCAAAACAAAACCCAGGTACCATAATGCATCAATTTATTCCGACTGATGGTGCTTATTTACAGCATACTTTTTTACATTTAATTAACGGAGCAAAAAAAGAAATCTGTATTGGTACACCATATTTCATTCCTGGAAAAAAAATTATGAATGCCTTATTAAAAGCAAGAGAGAGAGGGGTTCAAATCACAATTCTCGTTCCAGAAAAAGCTGATCACCCTCTCGTTCGAGAAGCAAAATTCCCGTACTGCCGAAAATTAATACAGGCTGGTTGCAATATTTACGCATTTCAACAAGGTTTTTTTCACGCCAAAATTATTATAGTGGATGATGATATTTGTGATATTGGAACAGCAAACTTTGATATGAGAAGTTTATATATTAACCATGAAATAAACTGCCTGTTATATAATAAACATTTCATTCGAACAGTAAAAAATAAATTCCATGAAGATCTAGAGAATGCATCCGTACTTTCCTATAGCGATGTAAACCCACCTTCTCTTATCGATAGAGGAAAAGAATGGATTGGAACAATGCTTGCTTTCTTTTTATAGGAAAGACAATGAATAAAAGAGGTGTATCTCATATGATTATGCGGTTTGGATATGTCTCACATGCAATGGCACTCTGGGACTGTTCTCCTGCCAAAACAATGACGTTTACAAGCTTTAAGAAACTCAGCAAACAAGAGCGAGAAGACAAATTGTACCATGTTATAAGGCAAAATTTAGAGCACACAATACGTATCCTTCATTACAATATAGCGCATGAAATCCCGCTATATCGCCTATCGTCTTCCATCGTCCCACTTGCAACACATCCCGAAGTCGAGTTTGACTATATTGGGGTATTCACACCACTTTGGCGTAAAATAGGGGCTTTAATTAAAGAACACAATTTACGAATAAGTTTTCATCCAAATCAATTTACTTTATTTACAAGTGACAAGCCACATATTACTACTAACGCTATTACGGATATGACTTATCATTATAAAATATTGGATGCTATAGGCATTGCAGATTCTTCTTACATTAATATTCATGTAGGTGGAGCCTATGGAAATAAAGAAAAGGCAATTGAGCGCTTCCATGAAAACATAAAAAAACTTCCTGCACATATAAAAAAACAAATGACCCTTGAAAACGATGATAAAACGTATACAACTTCTGAAACTTTATCAATTTGCCAAAAAGAAAATATCCCATTTGTATTTGATTATCATCATCATATGGCCAATCTTTGCGAGCAACCACTAGAAGAGTTGCTTCCTGCAATTTTTGAAACTTGGTCACATACAAATATCTCTCCTAAAGTTCACATTTCCTCCCCAAGATCGGAAAAAGAATTTAGGGCTCATGCTGAATATATCGATTTAGAGTTTATTAAGCCCTTCTTACACGTTGCAAAAAAAAACAATCATAATTTCGATATTATGATTGAAAGTAAACAAAAAGACTTAGCACTATTCCGATTAATAGATGAACTTTCTGCTATAAGAGGCATTAAAAGAATAAGTGGTGCAATGTTACAGTGGTAAATTGTAACTTTGCACCATTTTTTCAAAAAAGTAATTTTTATAGTAAAAAACATCCTATTTTATATGCTATTATTTAAATTAGCATTCCCCCGAGATTCAACTTTATTGAAACGGAGTCATAATATGATTAATCAAAAAAAGTATGTACAATTTGTCATAATATACATATCTATATTTGCTCTTTGGATACTCTTTATTCCAAATGAGTCGCATATAAAGGAAATTGGGATTCTTTTCTTATTCTGTTTTGCTGCACTTTTTTCTTGCCACTGTTTATATAAAGCTATTAAAAAAATGAAACGCAGTGATAAACTATTTTGGATTTTATTACTATGCACTTGCCTATGTGGATTAGTTATGGAGATAACCCTATTTCTTAGTTCGATTTCCATGCATAATCAATCTATATTTTCATATAAAGCATTACCTTTTTTTATCATACAATATATTTTGCTCTTTGTTGGATTTGCTATAAAGTTTATAAAAAATTACTCTATTAAGGGACTTTCTCAATTCTCATTCGATAGCATCTTTATTATTATTATGAACATTTATTTCACCTTAACTTTTATCTTAGATATTTCAAGCTTCCGCATGTTAACAAAGGACACTTGGATTTTAATTGGGTATTTTATTGCACAATCATTAGTAATTTACGCCGTTATTAGCCTATATAGAAGAGAACAATATTCTTCTAGTAGAATCGCATTAATTATCGGTTTCACTATTATACTCGTATACGGTTATATTCATCTGTTTCAATTGAATTTTGGGATGAAAACTTCCGCTGAAATTAATTATTTAATACACACTGCTTCTATTTTATTAATTGGACTTTCTTCCATACTATATATTTTGGATAAACCAATGCAGCATGAAACGAAAGCAAAATATTATCGATTCGATTATATACGTTTTATACTACCTTATTTTAGTATAATTATTACTTTTTCTTTTATTATCATTCAACCTTGGGATGATAAATTCATGTTAATCGGCCTCGTGTTATCACTTATTTTGTTATTCTTGCGGCAACTTTACATGTGGAAAGATAATCAAGCACTAATCCATACATATGAACAGTTGACTACACAACTAGAGGGCGAAGTTGAAGAAGGTGCATTTGCATTATCAAAAAGTGAACAACGCTATAAATCTTTATTCGAAGATCATCCCGATGCCGTTTTCTCTTTAAATATGAATGGCATTTTTCAACAATCTAATAAGGCATGCGAAAGCTTATTTACTGCCTATTATTGCGAAGTGGCAAGCTATTCTCTGGTACACTTCATTGATTCAAAAGACCACGAACTACTTAAGAAGGCTTTACAAATTACAAAGGAAGGTAAGCCACAAACGTTAGAAGTTCGTACAAAAGAACAAGAAGGCTATTATTATTATCTCCATATTACACTTATCCCTACTTTTATAAACAAAGAAGTGGTCGGAATGTTTGGGATAGCGCGTGATATTACCACTTTATATGAAAAACAAAAACAAGTAGAACATTTAGCCTTTCACGATGCACTTACTGGATTACCAAATCGCCGAAAGTTCGAAAAAGATTTAAAAGCCATTTTGAATACAGCCCAAACTAACGCAAATGATGTCGCCGTCATGTTCCTTGATTTAGATCGATTTAAAAAAATTAACGATAGACTTGGTCATGACGTCGGAGATTTATTATTAATTGAAGTAGCAAACAGACTACGCGGTTGCTTGCGTTCAAAAGATGTCGTCGCTCGCCAAGGTGGAGATGAGTTTACCATTCTATTACCAGAAATGTACTCAGAAAAAAGTGCAATTTTTATAGCTGAACAGATTTTAACTATTTTAAACAAACCATTCTTCATTCAAGGCGAAGAACTCTCTATTACACCGAGTATCGGAATTGCGATGTATCCTGATTATGGAACTGATGTAAATGAGTTAATGAAAAATGCTGATATGGCTATGTACCGTGCGAAGGCAAATGGAAAAAACAGATTTGTTTTCTTCTCAAAAGAAATGAGTATCGCTCAAAATGAAATTCAATTCTTAGAAGGTGAACTTTCAAAAGCATTACAACAAAATGAATTTTTCCTTGAATACCAACCACAAGTAAGCACAAAAACAAAAGAAATTATCGGTTTTGAAGCATTAATACGTTGGAAGCATCCAAAACTCGGTATCGTATCTCCTGCCCAATTTATTCCTCTAGCAGAGGAAACTGGTTTTATTATTGAACTTGGTAATTGGATTTTACGTACTGCCTGTTTAGAGGCAAAAAGATGGCATAATCAAGGTTTTTCTCACTTAAAAGTTGGTGTGAATTTATCTGTTGTTCAATTTAACCATGCTGATTTAATCCCAACTATTTCAAAGGTGTTAGAAGAAACAGAACTGAAACCAGAAGCACTAGATATTGAAATTACGGAAAGCATCGCAATTAATCAAAATCAATCTGTAGTTGCAAAACTAGAACAGCTTCAAAATCTCGGCATTCAAATTTCAATCGATGACTTTGGAACTGGTTATAGTTCTTTAGCTTATTTAACAAAATATCCAATCAACACATTAAAAATTGCTCGAGAGTTTATTTGTGGAATTACAAATAGTCCTTTAGAAGAAGCAATTGTCTCTTCCATTATTACACTATCAAAAGAACTAAATTTAGAAGTGATTGCAGAAGGTGTAGAAACGGAAGAAGAATGGGAATTTTTACATAGACAAAATTGTGATCACATTCAAGGATTCTTTATTAGCAAACCTGTTTCTAGTAAAGACGTTTGGATGTTACTCCATAAAAAAACAACCGTCTAAATAAGGCGGTTGTTTTTTAAAACTCAAAAGGTAAATCTGCAGCTACTTGTACCTCTTGATCATTATGAGAAATTATTTGACTTTTCTCTAATGTTGTATCACCTAATGAAATACCCCATGCCATTGCTAACGTTA
This sequence comes from Bacillus sp. FSL K6-1338, assembly GCF_038006965.1. Classification (NCBI taxonomy): domain Bacteria; kingdom Bacillati; phylum Bacillota; class Bacilli; order Caryophanales; family Bacillaceae; genus Bacillus; species Bacillus sp. FSL K6-1338. The sequence goes on from NZ_JBBOWI010000001.1 coordinate 5,113,294, forward strand.
ATAAACTACCAATAAGTAATTTTTTCATATTCCATCACCCACATTTTTTACTTTTAATATATCATGAAAATTTATTCACATTGTATGCAATTATGCATATCCACTTTTTAGGTTGTTTATCTGCTGATTTTATTTACGAGCGCTTCTTTATATGCATGCATTTCTAATATATCAAAAAAGAAACTTGCCTTCTTATATGCATCTTCAATCTCTGCCTCTTCATACTCCAACTTCCTTAGGCATTCACCTCTTTGATAATATAGCTGTCCAATTAATGCCATACTATTAATTCGGCATGATATTTCAATCGCTTTATTTACTTGATAAAGTGATTCTTCATATCGACTATCTAAGTATAATGCTTTTGCATGATTATACCTTACCTTCACGTCAAATTCTTCATTATCATGCAATGCCTCTAATTGTTTTAATATTTGTTCAAATAAATCAATACCCTTCTTCAAATAGCCATTTTCAGCATAAATGTTTGCAATTGCGTTTTCAATATAAAGATTCTGATATACATCAATTCCTGTCAATTGTTGATTGAGCAATTTCTTTAATTCTAAAATACAATATTCGTAATCGACTTTTTTCAACACGTAAGCAGCTACATAATATTGCCATTGAAGAAATTGCTGGAATTCAGGATGATATTCTTCCTTTTTCAGCTCATTCCATACTTTATTATAAATTTCTTTATATCTTTTTTGCTTACAAAGCATAATGACTTGATCTTTAAACTGTTTTTTTCTTTCAATATCCGAATAAATGAGTACCTCATAAAAATGAATAATGGGAATTTGTAATTTCGCTGCAATACCTTGCAATATATCCATACTTGGGTATACTGCACCCGATTCAATTCTGCTTACTTCCGATTGATGACATATGTTCTCGGATAACTGTTTTTGTGTTAGTCCTCTTAACACTCTAATTTTCTTAATTTCACTTCCTAATTTCTCTGCTTGCATACTTACTCACCATCCCATTATAACAATCTAATTTTTTAAGTTGTCATACCACTACAATAATGTGCATTCGACAATTTTTGATATGAAATAATGCATAATATATATAAAATTCGGCAAATTTTTCATACAATTCATCTCACATACAATAATAGATTAGGAGTGTTATAGATGAATTATAGAAAACTTGCCAGTGCTTTCGTTACATTCGGTCTTCTTTACCCTTTATCAACAGAAGCTATTCATGCTCAAGAATTAGACAAAAGTGCAGTCAAAGTTGAAATTGCTCAGCCTGGTTTAACAATCGGGAAATTAACACAACCTCAAAATGATACGAAAGAAAATATTGCTAAAAAGTATTTAAAAGGTGAGGTAGATGGGGCTAAAGCTCAACAAGAACAAGTCACTACTGAAAAAAATGTAGATTTCCAACCTACAAATAAAGAAACCAAAGAAAATCAAACCGAAGTTCGCCTTGCACAAACATATAAAAACTATAAAGTATATGGCCAAGATCTCATTGTAAAAGTAGATAAAAATGGAGTGATCACAACTGTTAGTGGTAAAGTTGTTCAAAATTTAAATCAACAACCTAATCTTACTATAACAAATTTTTTGTCGAAAAATGAAGTGAAATCTAAATTACGCGATATAGTTCAAATTCCAAGTGATGCGGTTGAGACAGAATTCTCTAGCGAAACCGTTGTTTATAAGAAAAAAGATGGCTATTATACATTCGCAACTGTTATTACATTTACTTATGAAAACAATGAACAAATTATAAATGGCAATGCTATCGTTGATCTAAAAACTGGCGAAGTACTTTTCCAAGAAAAATTCATTAAAAACAAAGAGAATAAGACTATAAATCAAGTAACATCACCTAGATTATCCACTGCAAGTGAGCAAGGAACTGGGAAAAATGCACTTCAAGAAAACATCTCTTTCAATATTGCCAAAGGAACTGATGGGAAATTTTATTTAGCGGATTTATCACGCGGAAATGGTATTTATATTTATAATGCAAACTACGCCGATTCCCTCGGGGGATATAGTCAAGCTGGTTATCCAGGGACACTAATTTCAAGTAGCACTCCTAATTTTGCAGATAAAGAAGCCGCGGGCGCTATGAAGAACATGAGTGATATTTATGATTACTTTAAGAAAGAACATAATCTAAAAAGTTACGATAATAAAGATTCAAAAGTTGTTGCTAGTGTACACGGTTTTGATTCTACTGAAGTTAGTGATGGTATAAAAGAAGACTATGTAAATGCATTTTGGCATCCCGCTTGGAACCAAATGGTATTTGGTGATGGTTTAGACGGCAAACTAACATCAGCTCTTGATGTAACAGCTCATGAATTTGGACATGCTGTATTCAGTGGCACGACGAAAAATAAAGTCGTGAGATATCCAAGCGCTGAAACATCTGCACTAAACGAGGGATTAGCGGATTTCTGGGGTACACAAATCGAATATTACGTAAAGAAAGATAAAGGAAACTGGATTATGGGCGATACATTAGGTGGCCTAACAATTCGTGATATCCCAAGGGAAATTGGTGACGGCGGTCATAAATTATATACAAATTTACAAGATTTCTATAATGATGGTAATAATCAAGAATCTCACGTGAATTCTGGTATTATCAGTCACGTATTATATCAATTAGCTGAAGGTAAAACATATAACGGTGTTGCTGTTCAAAAACAAGGCAATGAAAAAGTAAGCAAAGTTGTTATGCGTGCATTGCAAAATTATGCAACTTCCGCTGAAGACTTTGAATCACTTCAATCTCACATCGTACAAGCTGCAAAAGATTTATATGGCACTGCCGTATCAAATGAATTTGCAAAGGCATTTGAAGCACATGGTTACAAGTCGTTACAAAAAGTAAATAAGGTAATAGAAGTACAATAACAAAGAAGAAGTTTACTCCTCTTAGGTAAACTTCTTCTTATATCCAACCCTTTTCTTCCGCAATTGTAATTGCCTCAATTCTATTTTTCGCATCGAGCTTCGTTAATACTTCAGAAATATAATTACGTACTGTACCCGGTGAAAGATAAAGTGCCTTCGCAATTTCGTTTGCCGTCTTTCCTTCTTTCGCAAGCAACAATACTTCCTTTTCGCGATCTGACAACGGATTTTGCTCCTGCCATAGACCGAACATTAACTCTTGGGAGACCTCTCGTTTCCCCTTCATTACATTACGAATTGCTGCTGCTAAATCTTCACTTGGGCTATCTTTTAATAAATAGCCGTGCACGCCAGCTTTCATTGCTCTTTCAAAATATCCTGGCCGTGCAAATGTTGTTAAAATCATAACTTTACATGGTGATTTTTCTTTCTTTAACGCTTCAGCAACATCTAATCCACTTTGAATTGGCATTTCAATATCCATAATACTGATATCCGGTTTTAACGATTCAATTAATTTTAGCGCCTCTTCCCCGTTTGCCGCTTGCCCAATTACTTCGATATCATCTTCTAGATCAAGTAAGGCACCTAATGCACCACGAAGCATCCGTTGATCTTCTGCAATAATAATTCGAATCATGCCCTCACCTCATCTTTTCCTGTTCTAATAACAACTGGAACTTTTACTGTTAACAACGTCCCTGGATTGATTGTACCTAGTTCAACAAATCCATCAATAAGAGCAATTCGTTCTTTCATGCCGCGGATACCATTTCCATCATGATTTTGATCTGTTAAACCAATTCCGTTATCTTCTACTTTCAAAATCATCTCACCTTGCGATTCTAATACAGAAACTGCGCACCGCGTTGCCTTACTATGTTTTACAACATTTGTAACGGCCTCACGTAAACACATCCCGACAATATTTTGTTCAATTGGTGATAACGAGCTCGAGCTTGCTTCTTGCCTCACTTCTAATTCAATATTAGCTGCTTGTAAGATTGCCTTTATTTGCTCTAGCTCTTCTTCTACCGTAATCATACGCATATCAGAAATTAATTCTCTCAGCTGCTTTAAGGCTGTACGAGACGTTTGTGTAATTTCCTTCGCTTCCACACTTGCACGCTCTGGATTTTTCACAATTAACTTCTCTACAAGCTGGCTTTTCAAAGTAATAAGAGATAACGTATGCCCTAATGTGTCATGAAGATCTCTCGCAATCCGCTGCCGTTCTTCACGTTTTACTAAGTCTTTAATTTGCTCGTTTGCTTCGTTTAATTGATTTCTTAATATCTTTTTTTGATTAAAATTGCGCATCCCAAAAGGCGCAACAAGCATTAAAATAAGCATCGGTACAGTATTTATAAAGCTTGTAAATGAAAAACCCGCACCATATACAAATGTTATAAGTGTTACAACTAATAATCCCAATAGTATTCGAAATATTTTTTTCGTAGGTGCGAATGCTATGGCATTTGATGTGAAAAAACATAAAAAAATAAGATACGGACTATAAAAAAAACTAAATAACAAGGCTATAACCATTTGCATACAAGCCCACATCGCGAACATTTTTGTAACAAAATACAGCTGGTATGCTAATACAAAAAGAATTAGCATACCAGCCCCAAACATTAACCTTAAGCCCTCCTCTTGTACAAGTGCATAAATCGGAAACGCTAAATACACAAGCCACATATACGGAAAGAACCCCATATGTTTCGGAAAAACCTCAATCCTCTTTTTCTCTATCATTTATACCGCTTCCTGTCTTTTTCTTATATATATTGATACTACAACAAATATAAGGAAATAACCTCCTAATACCGCGATATTTTCCCATCCAATTGATTTTCCAGCTACAATATCCCACGCACCACTTCCGAAATGGTATGTCGGTGTCCACTCACCAATCGTTCTTAATATTTTGGGGAATACTTCAATCGGCATCCATAACCCGCCAACTATAGCTAAACTCATATTTAAAATATTTGCTAAGCCAGCAGCTGCGTCCGCCTTCTTAATGGAACCTATTACTGTTCCTAATGCTAAAAATGGTGTTACCCCTAACAATAACCATAGCCCCGCACCAATCCATTGCCCTACCGTTAACTCAACATGATTAATTAGTATCCCTGCAATAAAGATAACTAATATTGAAAAAGCATTTACTACTGTTTGAGCGATAATTTTTGCTGTTAAATATGCTCCCTCTGGAAGCGGTGTAATTTTTAGAAGATGTGTCCACCCTTGCCCTCTTTCCTGAGAAAGTCTCACACCGAAACTAAAGAGTGCAGTCCCTACAATGCTGAAAGTTGCCATCGAAATTAAATAGTGTGCCTTCCACGCATCTCCGTTTTGTGGTACTTGAACAACATTTGTAAAAATGTAGTAAAACATAACAGGCATTAATAATGAGAAAAAAATAAATAATTTATTGCGGAATGTACGTAAAATTTCTATTTTGCATTGCATCCATAACGCTCTCATGCGATTTCCCCCTTCTGATTTGCGACAAACTGTTCAAATGCCTCATCAAGGCTTCCACGTTCAACTGAAACATCTGTTACAGGTAAACTCCTTTGATAAATGGCTTTTAAAGTTGCATCCGTATCCTCCGTTGTTAAAATGAAGCGTCCTTCGTTTGACTTTACTTCTGTTACATTTGGTAATTCCTTTAGTAATTTTGTAGGAATGCTTTCCTTCGAATAAAATGTGATTGTTTTTCTCGAAATCGTTGCTTTCATTTCGTCTGGTGTACCATCTGCGATAATCTTTCCGTTCGCAAATAATAAGATACGATTTGCTAAAGCATCTGCTTCTTCTAAATAATGCGTCGTTAAAATAATCGTTTTCCCTTCACTTGCTAACTTTCGAATCGTTTCCCAAAACGTTCTTCGAGACGTAATATCCATTCCGACTGTCGGCTCATCTAAAAATAACAAATCCGGATTTCCCGCAAGTGCAAGCGCAAAGTTTAACCTTCTTTTTTGCCCACCTGATAATTTCTCACATCTTTGCTTTCGCTCTGATTCTAAATTTGATAACTGCAGTAACGTTTCTTTCGCTACAGGATTCTTATAATAACTGCGGAATAGCTCTATTGCCTCTTCCACTGTAATGCTATCAATCACACTTACTTCTTGTAACATTGCCCCAAGATTATTACGAACGCCTCTCTGCTTTGGACTCTTTCCAAATATAGAAACCGTACCTTCTGTAGGATCTTTTAATCCAAGCATCATCGAAATTATCGTCGTCTTCCCCGCACCATTTGGTCCAAGTAATGCTACTATTTCTCCTTTATCCACGTGAAATGAAACGTTATTTACTGCGTTTTTATGTTTAAATGTTTTAGAAACACCATTTACTTCAATAATCTTTTCCATCTCTCCACCCCCACTGTTTCTTATATTTACATTGTATTACCTGGAAAACTTAGGAAACAGTATGATACGTCATGACATCGATATGACAATTGTCATATATTCCTTGTGAGAGGAATCAGCCCGCATACCGCAAGCAAGTAGCAGGACGAAAATAAACATGATACAATCGGATAAGATATATATTCGAGGAAGGACAGTGGTTTTCATGATTATTCGTAATGAACAAGATTTAGAAGGCTTACGAAAAATCGGCCGCATCGTTGCGCTTGCACGTGAAGAAATGAAAAAACAAGCGAAGCCAGGTATGACAACGAAAGAGCTTGATTTGATCGGTAAAAAAGTATTAGATGAGCATGGTGCTATTTCTGCACCTGAAAAAGAATATGATTTTCCAGGTGTAACTTGCATTAGTGTAAATGAAGAAGTTGCTCATGGTATTCCAGGAGATCGTGTATTAAAAGAAGGCGATTTAGTAAACGTCGATGTATCTGCTGCACTTGATGGCTATTATGCTGATACAGGTATTTCATTTGTACTTGGAGAAGACGAGGCAAAAGAAAAGCTTTGCCAAGCAGCGGTTGATGCATTTTGGGCAGCAATGAAAAAGGTTAAAGCTGGCTCAAAACAAAATCAAATTGGTCGTGCTGTTTCAAACTTCGCACATAAAAGTGGATACAATGTTATTCAAAACTTAACTGGTCACGGCATTGGTCTTAGCTTACATGAAGCACCAAATCACATTTTAAGCTACTATGATCCAATGGATAATACGCTTCTAAAAGACGGTCTTGTTATCGCTGTAGAACCGTTCATATCTATGAAAGCTGATCATATTATTGAGCGTGGTGACGACGGTTGGACATTCATTACACCTGATAAAAGTCTTGTTGCACAATGTGAACATACCGTTGTCGTAACACGCGGCGAACCAATAATCTTAACAGAAATCTAATATAAAAAAACGGCTGTTTTGTAGATTTATTCCACATAAAACAGCCGTTTTTTAATTTTGGGAAAATATGTGAACTATTGTTGAACTCTTTATCATTTAAGTATATAATCTTTAGCGGAGGTTACTTAAGCTTATCTTTACTAAAAAGATATTGTAGCTAAGGAGGAAAACACCTTCTTTTTTATTGTTTAAACAGTCTCAAAAATGACCGTAGTAACGGGTTAGTCGAATATTCTGTAATCCTTATATCCCTCTAACAATGTAAGAAACTATCGTCTTTCAACTTCGGTCCACTAATCGTACAACTCTCTTTAGACAAAATAGATGGCTATTTTCAAAGTACATATTGTCTTCATTCTGACCAAAAACAACCCTATCTAGATTTTTATTTCCACATAACTTTAAGGCAAAAATAAGCCTTCACAAGGGGATACACTACCTTGGTTAGTATGTATCGTAAAACTTACCTTTATAACCATTCTTTTTTACTAGATATACATGAAAACTATCTCACATATAAAGGTCTGATATCATTCTTTATATCAGTATTTTTTTCGACATTTTTTGTCGAATTGTGTATATTTCCAAATAACTGTGTAAATATACATTTTGTTTTACGTTAAATAATATTACTTTGAACATAATCCAGTTTGTCTGAGAACGCGTATAGAAACGGAGGGATAGCAAAAACAAATAGCTTATAACAAATACTTTTAATATTCCATTTGTTCATGTGGAATAAGTCCCCAATGGACAAATGAATGTTCAGAGGAGGAAAAATGAAAAAACTTTTCAATATATGTTTAATTGTATTCGTACTATTTTCGCAGCTTGCTAGTTTTCCATACAATCAAGTAAAAGCGGAAACGTTAACAGGAGATTCCTTATTTGACACTGTTGAAATGAAAGATGCAACGAATCATATTATTGACGAAGCAAAAAATCCTAACAACTTAATAAAGATAGGATCAACCATTCAAGTAGAATACGCTTGGTCAATAAAGGATCAACAAGTTGCACATGCAAATGATACAGCAGTAGTTCAAATACCACTTGCATTAAAAGTATCTAAAGATTTGCAAGGGGATTTAGTAACAGATCAAAAAAATATTGGTCAATATTTTATAACAGCTAAAGATAATAAATTAAAATTAATATTTAATGATCAAGTAGAAAATTTGAAAGACGCTAAAGGAAAAATTAAAGTTGATACCGTGTTTAACTCAACTTTAAAAACTGGAGAAAAATCAGTTCAAATCGCTTTTCCTTTAGGAACAATCGTTCAACCTATATCAGTTCCTGTTCAGGTAGAAGACTCTAAAGAAGATGGCACCAAACAGGATACTAATAAACAAGTGCAAGATCCAGCAACTAAACCTGTTACTGACAATCCGGAGCAAGATCCAGCAACTAAACCTGTTACTGATAATCCGGAACAAAACCCAGCAACTAAACCTGTTACCGATAATCCGGAACAGAACCCAGCAACTAAACCTGTTACCGATAATCTGGAACAAAACCCAGCAACTAAACCTGTTACCGATAATCCGGAACAAAACCCAGCAGCTAAAATTGCTACTGGCAATCCAGAACATAAGCTAGCAAGCAGCCCTGTTGAGAATACAAATTCAGGTCCAAAGCAAATAACAACAAACATTTTAACCGGTGTAAAGTTGACGGATAAAGACGGAAAACCATTTACAGAGGATAACCGTCCAAGCACAGATTCCCCTGCCAATATTGAGTTTACATGGGAGCTTTTAAAATCAATGAATGTGAAAAGCGGAGATTACTATATTTTTGATCTTCCTAAACATTTTAAGATCTACAATACAATTAACAGTCCTTTATATGATAGTGAAAACAATCAAATTGGTAATTTTACTGTTACAAAAGACGGAAAAGTCACGATGACATTCAACGATTATGTTGAAGAGCATCCAGATGTTGCTGGTAACCTACAATTAAAGACAGAATTTAATAAAGCTGAAATTAAAGGTACAACAACACAAGAAATTCCTTTCCCAATTAAAGATAAGGATGTTTCTATTACAGTTGACTTTAAGCCTAATGTACAAACAGCTACGAATAAAAAAGGGGTACCTGATAGACCAATTAATACAAATGAAATTAATTGGAAAGTAGAGATGAACAAAACGAAAGAAACCCTTAAAAATGCTGTTTTTAAAGATAACATCCCACAGGGTACAAGCTTAAATAAAGATTCTATTAAAGTTTATTATTTAGAAGTTGATGTTAATGGAAATGTAATGCGTGGTGCAGAAGCTGAGCCAACAGATTACAATATTATTTCATCAGATGGCTCAAAATTGGAGATTGCTTTTAAAGATTCTATCAATAAAGCATATCAAATCGAATATGCCACAAAAATTACTGATGAAAATATTAAAAGTTTTCGAAATAACGTTACGATAACGAGTGATAATCAAAAGCAACAAAACGCAAGCTCTACTGTAACGGTTTCTCGTGGTACACACTTAAATAAAACAAGTAAATATGATCCAAAGACGCAAACAATTGAGTGGACAATTACTTACAATGGTGATCAAAGAGAGATCAAAAAAGCAGACGCGATTTTAAAAGATATTTTTGACGATACACACGAACTAGATGCAAATTCTATTGTTGTGAAAAACGCTTCATATAATGAAAAGGGAACGCTTGTAACAGGTGACGCTGTGAATAATTACACTGTAAATAACAAGAAGAATGGATTCGATTTACAGTTTAACGATGATATTAATAGTGCTTATGTGATTACCTATAAAACCAAGCCAACTAATAAAGTTATAGAAGATGGAAAAGTAAAAAATAAAGTTACAGCTGATAATGATTCAAGTAAAGAAAATGAAGCTAGCTTCAAGCAGCAAAATATTATTAAATCTAATAATAAAGCTGAAACAAATTATAAAGACAAAACAACAACTTGGACAATTATAGTAAATAATAACAACTACCCATTAAACAACGCGATCATTACGGACACCTTTGATCATGGTGGATTACAATTAAAAGATAAAAAACTAGAAATTAAAGATGGAAATTATACCCTTCAAGCTGGGACTGACTATGTTTTAGATGCAACAGATAAAGGCTTCAAAATTACTCTTATAGGTACATATCAGTCTAATATGACAAAGACATTAGTTGTAAAATATACGACAGACTTTGATTATACAAAGCTAGAAAGTGGTAAAACTTCATTTAAAAATACAGGTAACCTATCTTGGATAGATACGGATTCTAAGCCACAATCAAATAAAGTTGAAGCTAATTTCGATCCTGATACTTTCACAAAGGCAAATGGTTATAAGTACGGTTCTTATAACGCTCAAACGAAGGAAATTACTTGGATAATAGGCTTTAACTATAATAATGTTGAGATTAAAGATCCTTCTGTTATAGACGTAATACAAGATAAACAAAAATTAGTTCCTGGATCCATTGAAGTACGCGATATGATTTTAAATGGAAATCCTGATAATGCACAACCTGGTAATGCTGTACCAACTGAGAAATATGAACTTGAAGAACCTACAGAGAAAAATAAAAACACCCTAAAGGTTCATTTCAAACAATCAATTAATTCACCTTACTATATTATCTTTAAAACAAGCCTTGATGGTGAACTTATCCAAGGCACTTACAAAAACGAGGCAGATTTAAAAGATGGCTCTAAAATTGTTAACACCCTTACAGGTGATACTCAAGTAAATAAAGGTGGCAGCTTCGTTACTAAAAAAGCTGTGCAAGACGACAACTATATTAATTGGAGTATCGCAATTAACGAAAGCCAATCAACCATTGCGGATGCGGTTGTAACAGATGACCCAACCGAAAATCAGGTAATTGTGGAAGATTCATTCCACTTATATCCTACAACTGTTGATCCATATGGAAATTTAACAAAAGATAAAGTAAACGAATTAAAAGAAGGAACAGACTATAAACTCAAAATAACAACAGACAATACTACCGGAAAGCAACATTTCGAAATTGCCTTCTTGAAAAAAATTGATCGAGCTTATATTTTAGAATATCGCTCACTTATTAATGCAGACGATAAAGAAAAAGTAAGTAATAAAGCGAAAATCACAGGCAATAAGTTGACAGTTAAAAACACAGAAACTACTGAAACAATTGAAGTGAGAATGTCTTCTGGTTCAGGTGGAGGATCTGCTACCAAAGGTCGTGGAAACCTTGAAATTATAAAGGTAGATAACGACAATAAGAACGTACTATTAGCTGGGGCAGAATTTACTTTATACGATCGTACAGGTAAAACTGTTATCCGTAAAATTACAACAGACAAAGACGGTATCGCTAAATTTAATAATTTAAAACGTGATAAATATTTATTAAAAGAAACAAAGGCTCCTGAAGGCTATGTAATTAGCTGGGATTTAAAACAAGGGAAAATTGTTGAACTTGGTACACAAGAGACTACAACATATAAACTTGCAAATAAGAAATTTGTCGGGAAAGTAGTTTTAATAAAATCTGATGACCTGAACAAAAATGCAACACTACAAGGCGCTATTTTCACACTACTGGATAAAGATAAAAAAGTAATTCCAGAACACAAAGAATTAACAACAAATAATAACGGACAAATTATTATAGATAAACTAAAACCAGGAACTTACTACTTACAAGAAACGAAGGCTCCTGAGCATTATCAATTAGATAGCAAACTTATTCCGTTTACTATCTCTATAGATCAAACAACAGTAGTAAATCTAACTGCGACAAATAGTTTAACTAAAGGATCTGCTCTTTTAACAAAAGTGGATAATTATAATAAAACTTTAGCAGGGGCAGAGTTTACTGTTCAAGATCGCAACGGAAAAAATATTCCTGGATATGAAAAATTAACAACAAATGAACATGGACAAATAGAAGCAAAAGATTTACGTCCGGGTAAATACCAATTTGTCGAAACAAAAGCTCCTGAGCATTATGAATTAGACAAAACGCCTATTCTATTTGAAATAGAAAAAAGCCAAACTACAGTCGCTTCTGTTACAGCAAAAAACGCTTTAATTAAAGGTGACATTACGTTAACAAAAGTGGATGATACTGATGGCACTACCCTTGAAGGTGCGGTATTCAAAATTGTTAACGACAAAAATGAAGATGTCCGTACAAACTTAAAAACAGAAAAAGATGGAACTTTGACCGTTAAAGATTTAGATCCTGGTGATTATCAATTTATTGAGACAACACCACCTAAATACTATGACTTAAATAAAGAACCAATTCCGTTTACAATCGAGAAAAGTCAAACAAGCATTATCTCAATTACTGCAAAAAACAGTTTAACTACAGGTGCTGTTGAGCTATTAAAAGTCGACGAATTTGATAAAAAGACTCCTCTTGCTGGAGCTATGTTCAAAATCGTGAATGATAAGAACGAAGACGTTCGTACAGAATTAACTACCGACACAAACGGAACTGTTAAAGCTTCTGACTTACGTCCAGGCAAATACAAATTTATTGAAACAAAAGCTCCTGAACATTATGAACTGCGATCAACACCAATTGAATTTACAATTGAGAAAGGTCAAAAAACACCGATTGTTATTACAGCTGAAAATGGTCTACTACCAGGCGATGTTGAACTAACAAAACTCGATGATACTGATGGCACTGCACTTATAGGTGCCGTATTCAAAATCGTTAATAATAAAAATGAAGATGTCCGTACAGAATTAGTTACGAATCAGGAAGGTAAAATTATTGCTACTGGTTTACGTCCAGGTAACTATAAATTTATCGAAATGAAAGCTCCTGAGCATTATGCCTTAAATAAAACACCTATTGAATTTACAATTAAGGAGAGCCAAGCGACTGCTATTAACGTTACAGCTACTAACAGCTTAACAAAAGGTGGTATTGAATTAACAAAAGTTGATTCTGTAAATGCTAAGGAAACCCTTGAAGGTGCAGTATTTAAAATTGTTAATGACAAAGGTGAGGATGTTCGTACGGAACTTACTACTGATAAAGACGGTAAATTAGTAGTACAAGACTTACGTCCGGGTAATTATAAGCTAATCGAGACGAAGGCTCCTACTTATTACGATGTAAATGAAGAACCAATTGAATTTATAATTGAAAAGAGTCAACAAAAACTCATCCCTATTACTTTCAAAAATAGTTTGACGAAAGGAAAGGTCAAATTAATTAAAGAAGATGACGTGGAGAGCGCGAAAGCTCTTGCTGGCGCTGTATTCACATTACAAGACGCAACTGGCAAAGAAATTATGAAAGATTTAATAACAGATGCACACGGAGTATTAGTCATCCCTGATTTAGCACCAGGCGATTATCAATTTATTGAAGTGAAAGCTCCTGAACATTATAAATTAGATCAAACACCTATTAAGTTCACAATTAAAAAAGGTAGTAAGGAAGATCTTCCTATCCCTGTTACTGTAAAAAACAGTTTACTTACAGGTGGCGTCACTTTAACAAAAGTTGATGATGTTGATGGCACTACTCTTGAAGGTGCAGAATTTATAATCGTTGACGCTCATGATACTAAAAAGGTAATTCGCAAAGGTTTAACGACTGATAAAAACGGTAAAATTACTGCTTCTGATTTACGTCCTGGAGACTATCAATTTGTTGAAGTAAAAGCTCCAAAAGACTATACCTTAAGCAAAGAGCCTATTCCGTTCACTATCGAAAAAAGTCAAAAAGAGAATATTACTGTTACTGCTACTAACAGTTTAAAGAAAGGTGCAGTAACATTAACAAAAATCGATGACATCGATCGTACGATGCTCGAAGGTGCAATCTTTAAGATTGTTGATATGAACGGTAAGGAAGTTCATACGAATCTTGTTACAGATAAAAACGGAAAAATTTCTGTTTCTGATTTACGCCCTGGAGACTATCAGTTCATTGAAACAAAAGCTCCTGAGCACTATGTATTAGAAGAAACACAAATTCCGTTTACAATTGAAAGAAGTCAAACGAAAGAGATCAATGTTACAGGTAAAAATGCTTTGAAAAAAGGTAGCGTTGAACTAACAAAGATTGACGATATTGATATAAATACAAAACTTGCTAACGCCGTATTTAATTTATTAGATGCAGACGGAGAGCTAGTTGAAGAAGGCTTAAAAACAAATGATGAAGGTAAAATTGTTGTTGAAAATCTACGTCCTGGTACGTATCAATTCGTTGAAACAATTGCTCCTGAACATTACGTTTTAGATAAAAAACCTATCGTATTTACAATTAAAAAGAGCCAAACTGAAGCTCTTCATGTCACTGCTACAAATGCTTTAACAAAGGGTGCTGTTAAACTTTCTAAAGTAGATGATGTTGATGCCACTGTTCTTAAAGATGCAGTATTTAAAATTGTTAATATGAACGGTGATGTAGTTCATAAAGACCTTGTTACAAATGAACAAGGACTAATCGAAATTAACGACCTACGTCCTGGTGATTACCAATTCATCGAAACGAAAGCTCCTAAGGATTATGTTTTAGATGAAACACCAATCAAATTCACTATTGAAAAAGGACAGAAGAAATCTATTTCTTTAACTGCTACAAATAGCTTAAAACAAGGTAGTATCGAATTACTTAAAGTTGATGATTTAAACGATCAAACAAAACTTGCCGATGCGGTATTTAATTTACTAGATCAAAATGGCAAGGTACTTAAAACAGATTTAAAAACAAACAGTGAAGGTAAAATCGTTGTCGAAAACTTACGTCCTGGTACGTATCAATTCGTTGAAACAACGGCTCCTGAACACTATGATTTAGACAAAAAACCAATTATATTTACAATTGAAAAAAGCCAAAAAGATATCGCTACCGTTACTATGAAAAATAGTTTAACAAAAGGCGGCGTGGAACTTTCTAAAGTAGATGACGTTGATGGCACTACTCTTGAAGGCGCAGTATTTAAAATTGTAGATATGAATGGTACTGTAATTCGCAAAGATCTTGTTACGAATCAACAAGGTAAAATTAGCGTTTCTGACCTACGTCCTGGTGATTATCAATTCATCGAGACAACGGCTCCGAAACACTACAATTTAAACAAAGAGCCAATTCCATTCACAATCACACAGAGCCAAGCTGAGCCTGTCTCTGTTACAGCTACAAATAGCTTAACGAAAGGCACTGTGGAGCTTTCTAAAGTGGATGATGTTGATGGTACCGCTCTTAAAGATGCGATATTTAAAATTACTGATATGAATGGTAATGACATTCGCACTGAGCTTACAACAGATGTACATGGAAAAATTTCTGTTTCTGATTTACGTCCTGGGGACTATCAGTTTGTTGAAACGAAAGCTCCTGAACACTATAAATTAGATAGTACACCTATTAAGTTTACAATTAAGAAAAGCCAAAAAGAAAAGCTCCAAGTTACTACTACAAATAGCTTAACTGAGGGTGCTGTAGAATTAATAAAAGTGGATGATATAAATCCAGATACAAAACTTTCTGATGCAGTGTTTAACATCATCGATGCGAAAGGTAAAATTGTTCGCACTGATTTAACTACTGATAAAGATGGTAAGATTACTGCTACGAACTTACGCCCAGGAGACTATCAATTCATTGAAATGAAAGCTCCTAAGCATTACGATTTAAATAAAACACCTATTAGCTTCACTATCGAAAAAAGTCAACTAACTCACGCTTCTGTTACTGCTAAGAATGGCCTAACAAAAGGTGGCGTGGAATTAACGAAAGTTGACTCTATAGATAAGAAAGAAATGCTAGAAGGTGCGGTATTTAAAATTACTGATCTGAACGGTAACGACATTCGTACGAATTTAGTTACCAATAAAGATGGAAAAATCATCGCTAAAGACTTACAACCAGGAGACTATCAATTTATTGAAACAAAAGCTCCTAAACATTACGACTTAAATGAAGAACCAATTAAGTTCACAATCGAAAGAAGTCAAACAAAGCATGTCTTCGTTACAGCTATTAATAGCTTAACGAAAGGTAGTGTTGAGTTAATTAAAGTTGATGATGCCAAGCAAAACACAACACTTGAAGGTGCAGTATTTAAAATTGTTAATAAGGATGGACACGATGTTCGTACCGATTTAACTACTGATAAAAACGGCCGTTTAGTTGTGGATGAATTACCGCCAGGAGACTATGAGTTTATCGAAACAAAAGCTCCTGAACACTATGACTTAAACAAAACACCTATTAAGTTCACAGTTAAAAAAGGCCAAGAAAAAATCGCCTCTGTTACTGCTACGAATAGCTTAACTAAAGGCGCAGTTGAATTAACTAAAGTTGATGACATCGATGGTACTACTCTTGAAGGAGCAATCTTTAAAATTGTAGATATGGACGGCAAGGATGTTCGTTCTGATTTAACTACTGATAAAGATGGGAAGATTTCTGTTTCTGATTTACGTCCGGGAGATTATCAGTTCATTGAAACGAAAGCTCCTAAGCATTATGACTTAAATCAAAATCCTATCAAGTTTACTATTGAAAAGAGTCAAACTGCTAAAGCTTCTGTTACTGCTACTAACAGCTTAACTAAAGGCGCAGTTGAATTAACTAAAGTTGATGACATCGATGGTACTACTCTTGCAGAGGCTATCTTTAAAATTGTAGATATGAACGGTAAGGATGTTCATTCTGATTTAACTACTGATAAAGATGGTAAGATTTCTGTTTCTGATTTACGTCCAGGAGATTATCAGTTCATTGAAACGAAAGCTCCAACTGGCTATGATTTAAACATTAAACCAATTCCTTTCACAATTACGAAAGGACAATCTCAGATTACCTCTGTTACAGCTTTAAATAGTTTAACAACAGGTTCAATTGAGTTAACTAAAGTTGATATTGATCACCATGGAACACTTGAAGGTGCCATTTTCAATATTTTAGACCAAGATGGAAAAATCATCCGAGAAGGTTTAAAAACAGACCAACACGGAAAAGTAATCGTAAATGATTTGAAACCTGGTAATTATCAATTAGTAGAAACACAGGCTCCTAAAGGCTATCAATTAGATGCATCACCAATAAACTTTACAATTGATAAAGCCCAAGCTACACCACTACAAATTACAGTTTCAAATAAAAAGATTGAATCTTCGTCAGGTGGAGATGACAAGCCAGTTACTCCTCCAAATAAAGAAGAAAACAAAGGCAATGAAACATCTGAGAAACACAAAAACGGAACTTCCGAAGAAACATCAAATGAAACAGATAACAAACAGCAAGATGATCGAAATACGGATAAGCACCTTCCAAATACAGGTCATAAAGAAGATCCTACACAAACAGTAGGTATCGTTCTTCTACTAGCTGGATTATTAAGTATTTTAGCTAAAAAACGCAAAAAAAATTATTAATAATTTTTTCACACCCAATCAATCTCTCAATTGATTGGGTGTTTTTTTATACAAAAAGGACGATACATAAAGTATCGTCCTTTTAACGGGGTGAGGCTGCCCAAAAGTACGGAAAACCTTTGAACAGCCTCGTATTTTCATATGGATGCCTTACATATATCACTGATAATAATTATGAAATGCGGAAACATAATTACCATCAACTGATTCAAACATGAGGAATGAAACCCTACAGTGGTTCCATTCCTCTACATAATCTAAAGTTTGGGTACACTAGATTCATGCAATGTAGGGGCTTTCAGAGTAGAAAGCGAACCTTCGTTTAAAATGATAGCATACATATCTCCCTCAAAAATATGCAAATATGCATATATTGTTTTTATTTCTCAATGTCAGAATATTGAAAAATAAAAGACACAAAGGTAAAATAAAGTCATTATCCGTCTTCTTTTGTCAGTCAGAGAGAATAGAAGAATAGGAGAGGAAAAAATGAGCAAATCATTGAAACAAAAAATAGTAAGCTCTTTGCTTGCTATATCACTTGCTGTTAGCTTAGCTCCAATTGGGCAAGCAAAAGCGGATTCCACTTCAGAAGTTCCACAAACTCCATCTATTACAAAACAAATTGATCCAAACCGCGCCATTGAACATGTTCGTTTCTTATCTGAAACAATTGGGCCTCGACCCGGTGGAACAAAATCCGAAGAATCGGCTTCTCGTTACATTGGTATGCAGCTTAAATCAATGGGTTATGACGTAGAATATCAGCCATTTCAGGTGCCCGATCAATACGTTGGATTCATTGAATCACCACTATCAACAAAACGTAATTGGCAAGCTGGTGCTGCTCCTAATGCACTAATATCTACAGAAGCTATTACAGCTCCCCTTATCTTTGTTCAAGGTGGGACAAAATTAGAAGATATTCCAAATGAAGTAAACGGTAAAATTGTTTTATTTGAAAGAGGAACGACAGTTACAGATTATAATAAACAAGTTGAAAATGCTGTTAGCAAAGGTGCAAAAGGTGTTCTTTTATACAGTTTAATTGGCGGACGCGGAAATTATGGACAAACCTTCAATCCCCGCCTAACGAAAAAGCAATCTATCCCTGTCTTTGGTCTTGCTTATGCGCAAGGAAATGCATTTAAAGAAGAAATCGCTAAAAAAGAGACAACAATTCTTTCCCTAAAAGCGAGACATGAATCTAAATTAACATCTCTAAATGTTATCGCAAAAAAGAAACCAAAAAAGAGTACAGGTAATGAAAAAGCAGTCGTTGTAAGCTCGCACTATGATAGTGTTGTTGGAGCACCTGGCGCAAATGATAATGCTTCTGGAACTGGATTAGTATTAGAACTAGCTCGTGCTTTTCAAAATGTAGAAACTGATAAAGAAATTCGCTTTATTACCTTTGGTTCTGAAGAAACTGGATTACTTGGTTCGGATTATTACGTTAATAGTCTATCCCAAAAAGAACGTGACCATATTTTAGGCGTCTTTAATGCTGATATGGTTGCAACAAATTATGATAAAGCAAAGAATTTATACGCTATGACACCTGATGGCTCTACAAACTTTGTAACAGATGCTGCCTTGCAAGCAGGTAAACAATTAAATAATGACCTCGTTCTTCAAGGGAAATTTGGCTCCAGTGATCACGTACCGTTTGCTGAAGCTGGTATTCCTGCTGCTCTATTTATTTGGATGGGTGTCGATAGTTGGAATCCATTAATCTATCATATCGAGAAGGTATACCATACACCCCAAGATAACGTATTAGAAAACATTTCACCTGAACGAATGAAAATGGCATTAGACGTTATCGGAACAGGAGTTTATAACTCGCTTCAAAAACCTATTACTCAAACTGAGCAGAAAGCTGCTTAATCAATAAAAGCATATTTTATCCTACTCATTATCGTATACAATATTAACTGTAACAACACCGATTACAACTAATAAGGAGGCTTTTTCTATTATGAAAAAAATGATTTTAGTAGGTGCGTTAACTTTAGCAGGAATTACCGGAGCTACCGCGTTTATTCCTGAAACAAAAGTCGCTGCTGCCGCTCAAGAACAAAGCTTTACAAAATTTTATTCTTTGCAAACTGGAGGTAGTTCTGAACAAGAACCTATTTTCCTTCAAAAAGGACAAGAACTAACAATTCATCCTAACAGCAAAACTCCTAGTTACAGTGTTTATGACTCAAATCATAACCTTATTGGGCGTTATTCTGATGGTTACGGCCGAATTTTCACTGCAAAAACAGATGGAAATATGTATGTTCAATTTCATGCACCTTACGTTTACTATAGTCCTGTTAGTTTTTCTGTTACTTATACAATCCAATAAAATAAGGGGCCTTTCTCAGGGGCCCTTTATTTTGCTTCCCAATTCACTTTTACAAAACCATCTTTCACCATTAAACCACTTATATTGAATACATACTTTTCATTTGCTTTTAATGTAGCTTTAAAAGTACCTTTTTTCGATTCACAAATCTCCTTTAATTCCTTTATCCCTTCTCCTTGTCTTTCATACAAGCTAAAGCATAAGTTACCACGCTTTGCATCTGTTTCATAAGAAAATGTTACTTCTGTATCTTTTGCATACTCCAGTTCAATATCTTTCCCAGCAATATCCCATGATGAGAATTTTGCCTCGTAACTTGTCTCCCCTTTCTTCTCATTTTCTAAATATATATCACCAGCTCTCCACATATCATCTAACGTTTGAACGAAAGCAAAGCCGCTAAGTAATACAAACATCGCACTTGCAAATATAACAACTAATGTTACCTTTTGCTTTTTCATACCCTTCATCGTATATTCTCCTTCTACTTTCCGGCTATTTCTGCGTGTCATATATAACAAAACTCCAATAAAAAATGGCAATATAATCGCTATAACACTCCACCACTTACTTATTCCACGCGTTTTCGCATCTGTATATACCCATGATGCTACACATACTAAAAGTGCTATAAAAGCCAAAAACATTGTAATCCCAGCTATCTCAAATACTACAAATGGATTAGCGAACCCTATCATGTAATTTATACTCCTTCTTTAAAAATGCCTGTATGACAACATATATAGGAATGTATATGTGCATCATAATAACTATCGTTATAATGACAGATATTTTATGATCCAAATGACTAACAAACTGCTCTAGGGTGACTGTTAATACAATCATCCAAATAGCATGAATGAAAACAACCCATCTCTTTTCTAATTTTCGAGCATTTCGCACGCTCTGTTTCGTATGGTTTATTAGCTCTTCGTTAGGAACCATCTCTCCCGCTAAGCTACTTTTTATCTTCTGATCAAACTTATCTTCCGTCATAAACGAACCCCTCCAAATGTTCTCGAATTTGCTTCTTCGCATAATTAAGGCGGTATTTCACTGTACCAATCGGTATATTTAATATTTCACTCATTTCTTTATAAGAATATTGTTCATAATAGTAGAGTACGAGCACAGTTTTATACTTTTCATTCAATAACTGTATAACTTCCCGTATCATTTCCGCTTCCACTTTTTGAATACATTCTTCTGATATATTTACTTCATCTGCGAAATCTATTTCTCCACCATCTTCTTTATGAAACAAATCCAATATTCGATCTTTCCACCTTTTTTTCTTACGATAAAAATCATAAAACGTACGAACACAAATTGTAGCAATCCATTTTTTATAATTATCCACATAGGAAAGTTGATGCCTTGATGAAAAAACCTTTATCCACGTCTCTTGAAAAATATCTTCCGCATCTTCTTTCGTTTTCGCTAACTTATAGCATAAGGAATATATTTGCTGCTTATATATATCAATTAATTCTTCTACCTTTTCTTCCATCATAAGCCTCCTGTCATTTATATAAGACGACGCAAATTATCCTTTTGTTTGATAAAATTTTATTTTTTTATTATCTCCATACAAAAAGGCAATCACAACATCATGTGATTGCCTTTTATTTAAAAACGAAAGTCCGCTTCCGCTTTTCTTTATTGTCTAGCTCCAGCGGCTAGAATACTCGGTGGCTTCGCGCCTTCCTCCGAGGCAAAGTACGCCTCTCTGTCAGGAGCTCCATCCCCCCCCTATTCTGAACGAGCCGCTTCCGCTTTTCTTTATGTCCAGCTCTGCCTCCTAGCTCCTTCTGTCTAAGAACCTTCCCCACGAGAAGATAAAATGCATCTTCTGTGGGAAAGAACCTTAGCCTTCGGGACTAAACAGTCGGCTCCGCTTTTCTTCATTACATTTTTTCTGGTGCAGATACTCCTACGATTGCTAATGCATTTTGAAGCGTAGTGCGTACTGCTTTCATTAACTCGTAACGAGCTTTACTTAATTCTAAGTTATCTTGGTTTAATACTTTTTCTGCATTGTAGAAGCTGTGTAATGCTGCTGCTAATTCAAATGCATAGCTTGTAATGCGGTGTGGCAGACGTTTTTGTGCTGCATCCGCAACTACAGCTGGGAATTCACCAAGCTTTTTCAGTAACTCTACTTCTTTCTCAGAAGTAACAAGTTTGTAATTCACGTCTCCATCTGCAGCTAATCCTAACTCTTCACCTTGACGAAGGATACTGCATACACGAGCATGAGCATATTGTGCATAGTATACTGGGTTTTCATTAGATTTTGATACAGCTAAGTCCATATCGAAGTCCAAATGAGAATCACCACTACGCATTGCGAAGAAGTATCGCATTGCGTCCACGCCTACTTCTTCCATAAGCTCACGAAGTGTAACTGCTTTACCTGTACGCTTACTCATTTTCATTTTTTCACCATTTTGGTATAGTTGTACCATTTGGATGATTTCTACTTCAAGTGTTTCTTTATCGTAACCTAGCGCTTGAATAGCAGCTTTCATACGAGGAATGTAACCGTGGTGGTCAGCACCCCAAATGTTGATTAGCTTATCGAAACCACGCTCTAATTTATCGCGATGGTAAGCAATATCTGGCGTTAAGTATGTGTAAGAACCGTCATTTTTAATTAATACACGGTTTTTGTCATCACCGTAAGTCATTGAACGGAACCAAGTTGCTCCGCCTTCTTCAAAGATTTCGTCACGCTCTTTTAATACAGTAAGTGCAGCATCGATTTTTCCGTTTTTGTATAATGATGTTTCTGAGAACCATACATCAAATTTAACACGGAAGCTCTCTAAGTCTTTTTGAAGTTTTGCTAACTCATATTTCAAACCGTATGAACGGTAGAATTCATAGCTTTCTTCAGCATCAGCTTTTGCGTAACGATCGCCAAACTCTTCAGCTAAACGTTTACCGATTCCAATGATATCCGCACCATGGTAACCGTCTTCTGGCATTTCTTTATCTAAACCTAAAGCTTGCATGTAACGAGCTTCAACAGAAAGAGCTAAATTATGAATTTGGTTACCGGCATCATTAATGTAGTACTCACGAGATACATCGTATCCTGCTTTTGCTAATACGTTACATAAAGTGTCACCCACTGCCGCACCACGTGCATGTCCTAAGTGAAGGTCACCTGTTGGATTCGCAGATACGAACTCAACTTGTACTTTTTCACCTTTACCAGTGTTCGTTTCACCGTAAGCTTCACCAGCGTTTACGATTGTTGGAATTAAATCTGTTAAGTAGCTATTATCCATATAGAAGTTAATAAAACCAGGACCAGCGATTTCGATTTTTTCAATAGAAGCTTTTGCTTTATCGAAGTTTGCAACTAGTTCTTCTGCAATCATACGAGGTGCTTTTTTCGCAACGCGTGCAAGTTGCATTGCCATGTTTGTAGAGAAGTCACCATTTGTTTTATCTTTTGGAGATTCTAATACAACGTTTGGAATCTGTTCTTCTGTCGCTAATTCTGCCTTTAATACAGCAGCTTGAATTTCTTCTTTAATCAATCCTTTTACCTGTTCTAAGGAATTCATTATTTTGCCTCCTTCAAATTAATTGTAATTGTATATCTGCCAGCTTCTTGTTCACTTAGAAGCAATGCGTACGTTAAGAAGAGTTGTCCTTTTTTCTTTTCATCCGACCATTTAAAAAGAACGTTATCAGTTTTCGTTTGCAGTGCAAACGTACCAAGTTCACTCGTATACGTACCCGTTGTCCATTCACCTTTCACATGCGTCTGACGCATAGAAATAGCACCTGAACGCATAATGAGAACTTGTTCATCTTGAATTTTAATAATTGTTTTCACTTCGCCTTGTTCGTTCGGCTCCTGGAATGTTACATATGTACCTTGACCTTTTACATAGTATTGACCATTTTCTTCAAAAGCAACGGTTTCCTTCCTCGCCCCTTCACGGATTTCTGTTACGAAATGAACGTGTACCGGCAAGCCTGCAAGTTGTTTCTTCACGTCTTGCACACCTTTCAAATGTTATAGATATTAAATACTACTTATAATAAATCACTTTTCCTATCATATCAAAAAAAGACGCTGTCTGTCTGCTGAAAAATCAGGAAAACTCCATTTCAAAAAATAATTCCCTCCTACTTTATTTCATATGATAAAATATTTTTTAAATCTAAATATTCTTTTAATTATAGAGGTGAATTCAATGATACCAACAAAGTTAAAAAAGGGTGATGAAATACGCGTGATTTCACCATCCTGTAGTTTAAGTATTGTTTCAAATGAAAATAGAAAACTTGCTATAAAAAGATTAACTGACATGGGCTTTCAAGTGACATTCTCAAAATATGCCGATGAGATAGATCGATTTGCTTCCTCTTCTATTTCTTCCCGCGTCCAAGACCTCCATGAAGCATTTAGAGACCCTAATGTAAAAGCTATTTTAACTACACTTGGCGGATACAACTCGAATGGTTTATTGAAATATCTCGATTTTGATTTAATTCGTGAAAACCCAAAATTTTTCTGTGGTTATTCTGATATTACTGCCTTAAATAATGCAATTTACGCAAAAACGGGTCTCGTTACATATTCAGGTCCCCACTTCTCTTCATTTGGAATGGAAAAAGGACTCCATTACACGGCTGATTACTTTTTACAATGCTTAACCGCTAATGAGCCTATTGAAATCATTCCGGCGGAAACGTGGAGCGATGATTCTTGGTATATGGATCAGGAAAATCGAGAATTTATTAAAAATGAAGGGTATGTTCCAATTCAAAAGGGGGAAGCGACAGGAGAAATTATCGGTGGCAATATGAGCACACTTAATTTACTACAAGGCACACCATATATGCCAAACTTAAAGGGCAAAATTTTATTCCTTGAAGAAGACAGTTTAACAGGAAAATCGACACTTAAAACTTTTGATCGCTATCTACATTCCCTTATGCAGCAACCTAATTTTGAACATATAACAGGTATTGTAATAGGAAGAATGCAAAAAGAAGCAGAATGTACGATAGCGGACATTCAAGAAATGATTGCTTCAAAACCTGAACTTGCACATATTCCTATTATTGCAAACGCAAGTTTCGGGCATACAACCCCGATTTTCACTTTCCCAATTGGTGGACGTGCAAAAATTATTTCTAACAAAGAAAAGACATCTATCACTATTTTAGCGTACTAAAAAAGGAGCGAATGAGTCGCTCCTTTTATGGTTTTTCTATTTTTTGCAACGCTTTTTGCGGGATTGACTCTTTCGTTATTTCAGCCCATCCTTTTCCTTGCATACCTTTTGCATAAATTTTTATAAAAGCACCTGCATGCAATTCACGATTTACCATTCTTTTAATAATTTGTTGATTTCCGTCCTCTGTATACCCTTTAAATGTATACAAATACTCACCGTCTTTTTTCTCACCTTTATCTACGACCGCATAATAATCTTGTATTTCTTTATTTGAAAAGAAGTTGTCTACAAAAGCATGTACACCTTCTGTTTTTGTATTCAAATAATACGCTGTTCCCCCTAGAATAATGGCGAATACAGCTAAAACTTTAATGACCAATTTCATACATGCGCCTCCTGTTTTACACTTCTTTCTCACTAATGTTATGTCTATACCTGTATTATACGGAAAAGGGTATACTATACTCTATCGAAAAGTCTTACACAATCCTTACATTATTGTAAGGGATTTTTTCTTACAGCAAGTTCCCAAGAAAAAATTTTTCCGTTTCATACACTTTTATATTATTATTGAATGATACGAATTTTTATTACAAAAATCAAAGGAGACAGTTTTCAAATGGCTATCTTGCAAGGTTTAGCACTATTACTTGTTGTACTTTGTCTATTTACACTTTTCAGTTACCGTGCGCCTTACGGAATGAAGGCGATGGGTGCTTTAGCTAATGCAGCAATCGCAAGTTTTCTTATTGAAGCATTTCACCGTTATATAGGTGGAGAAATGTTTCACAATGACTTTTTACAATCAGTAGGAGAAGCTTCTGGTAGTATGAGCGGTGTTGCAGCAGCGATTTTAGTCGCATTAGCAATCGGTGTTTCCCCCGTATACGCTGTTTTAATTGGTATCGCTACTAGTGGATTCGGTATTTTACCAGGATTTTTCGCTGGATACGTTTGTGCCTTCGTCGTGAAATTTCTCGAAAAGAAATTACCAGCTGGTGTGGAATTTTTAGCAATCCTATTTATCGCTGCACCAATCTCACGTGGAATGGCAATGCTTATGGATCCGCTCGTTAACGCAACACTTGGTAAAATCGGTTCTATGATTTCAGTTGCAACTACAGAGAGTCCTATCATTATGGGTATTATGCTTGGTGGATTAATAACAGTTATTTCTACCTCTCCACTGAGTTCTATGGCACTAACTGCAATGCTTGGATTAACAGGTTTACCAATGGCAATTGGTAGTCTTGCCGTAGCAGCTTCAGCCCCGATGAACTTTATTTTCTTTAAACGATTAAAAATTTGTTCAAAGAAAGATACAATTGCTGTAGCAATCGAGCCTTTAACACAAGCCGATGTTGTCTCAGCAAATCCAATTCCAATTTATATGACAAATTTCGTTGGCGGTGCACTTGCCGGTATTATTACATCGCTATTCCAGCTTGTTAATAATGCACCAGGAACAGCATCACCAATTCCAGGTCTTCTCGTCCTATTCGGATTTAATGACGTTATAAAAGTAACGATTGCTGCTGTACTATGTGGAATCGTTACCACTATTATCGGATACATCGGATCTATTGTGTTCCGCAAATATCCGATCCGCTCTGCTGATGAAATTCGCGGCGTTAATTCGGAAGAGAAAGTTGCATAAGAAAAAGAGTTATTCTCACCTTTTGAGAATAACTCTTTTTTTCATGTCTTGCCATGGTAAATAAGATTATATCGACGATTTTTTTATATATCGACTTACCGACACATTCTGAGCGAGCCGCTTCCGCTTTTATTTCTATCCAGTTACGCCTCCTAGACCCTTGCGTCTAAGAACCTTCCCTGCTAAAAGGTAAAAAGCACCTTTTGCAGGGAAGAACCTTATTCACCGGGTCTAAACAGTCGGCTTCACTTTTACTTCACCCAACCGAGCAGCATTTCCCGCACGAATTTGCTTGCTGCGACTGGTGTTTGATCACTATGGTCGTAGACCGGAGCTACTTCTACTAAGTCTGCTCCAACTACATTTATATTTGAATTTGCAATTGCTACGATGGAATCTAATAATTCTTTAGATGTAATACCGCCAGCTTCTAACGTTCCTGTTCCTGGAGCGTGAGCTGGGTCTAATACATCAATGTCGATTGTGACATAGACTGGGCGTCCAGCAAGTTTCGGTAATACTTCTTTTAATGGTTCTAATACGTCAAATTTATATAAGTTCATACCTACTTCTTTCGCCCATTCAAATTCTTCCTTCATTCCAGAACGAATTCCGAAAGAATATACGTTTTCCGGACCAATTAAATCACACACTTTACGAATTGGTGTAGAGTGGGATAAAGGCTCCCCTTCATACGATTCACGTAAATCAGTATGAGCATCCATGTGGATGATTGCTAAATCCGGATATTTTTTTGCCATTGCCTTAAAAATTGGCCAAGACACTAGGTGCTCACCGCCGAGACCTAGTGGAAACTTATCGGCATCTAAAAGTTTTGATACATATTCTTCAATCATGTCTAAACTGCGTTGTGCGTTTCCGAATGGTAATGGGATATCACCCGCATCAAAATATTTTACCTCTTCTAATTCACGATCTAAATATGGGCTATATTCTTCAAGACCGATTGATACTTCACGAATACGTGCAGGACCAAAGCGAGAACCTGGACGGTAACTTACTGTCCAATCCATAGGCATCCCGTAAATAACTACCTTTGACTCTTCAAAACTTGGATGACTTTTAATAAATACTTTACCTGAATAAGCTTCATCAAAACGCATATTCTTTTCCTCCTTATGTGGAACTTAAGGTATCCCAACCTTTCATTATTTCTCAAATTTGGAGCGAACTGCTCCTCTTTCTCGATTTACCGGTGTCTTCTTTTTTAACAATAAGAAGACGATTTTCTTTACAGGAGTGTAAGTAGCTAGCATGTTCAAGTCTTCTGGACAAACACCTTAAATGAGCTACCTACACTTTATTTGTTCAAACTCGATTTCTTACTTAATTAAATCGCCAACAAATTTCGGTAATGCGAATGCTGCATTGTGTAATTCTTTTGTGTAGTATTTCGTTTCGATTTCGTGGAAACGCTCTTCACTTACTTCTAATGGATCATGTTTTTTAGATCCAATTGTGAACGTCCAAAGACCACTTGGGTAAGTTGGGATGTTCGCTGTGTATAAACGAGTAATTGGGAAAATCTCTTTTACGTCTTTAAACACAGTTGTAATTAGTTCTGGTGTGAACCAAGGGTTGTCCGTTTGTGCAACGAAAATACCATCTTCTTTTAACGCTTTAGAGATTCCAGCGTAGAAACCTTTCGTAAATAAGTTTACTGCTGGGCCTACTGGCTCAGTAGAATCTACCATAATTACGTCGTATTCATTTTCGCTTTCTGCGATGTGTAGGAAACCGTCTCCTACTTTTACTTCTACACGCTCATTATCTAATGCGCCTGCAATTGATGGTAAGTATTGTTTAGAGTACTCAATTACTTTTCCATCGATTTCAACAAGAGTTGCTTTCTTTACACTTGGGTGTTTTAACACTTCGCGAATAACACCGCCATCGC
The DNA here is from genome assembly GCF_038006965.1 of Bacillus sp. FSL K6-1338. Classification (NCBI taxonomy): domain Bacteria; kingdom Bacillati; phylum Bacillota; class Bacilli; order Caryophanales; family Bacillaceae; genus Bacillus; species Bacillus sp. FSL K6-1338. The sequence goes on from NZ_JBBOWI010000001.1 coordinate 5,142,061, forward strand.
CGCCGCCAACAACTAATACGTTTTCAGGGTTTGGATGTGTAAATAAAGGTACGTGCGCTACCATTTCGTGATAAACGAACTCGTCCTTTTCTGTTGTCATAACCATGCCGTCTAAAATAAGCATGTTTCCGAACTCTTCCGTTTCAACCATATCAAGTTTCTGGAATTCTGTTTGCTCCGTATGTAATGTGCGGTTAATACGCGCCGTAATCCCAAAATGTTTTGTTTGTTTTTCAGTGAACCATAGTTCCATCGTACAATCACGCCTTTCAATGCAAATTTATAATAGGGACATCATTAATGTCCCCTAACAAAAATAAAACAAAACATCCAAAATGTATAGTTAAAAGTACAAAAATACCGAAAATATATTTTAGTCAGAGGGTTCTAACATATGTGTATAAAGAAAACCCTTTCTTAAGAAAGGGTTTTCGTCTCTAGTTCTACTGGTTTACGAATTGGAATTAAGATCATAATACAACCAACTAACACAACAATTCCCCCAACTAAAAATGGGCTTTGTGGTGAAACTGTGTGCCCGATAACTCCTGATAAAATTGGAGCAATCGCACCACCTAACCAACGAACAAAGTTATAAACACCTGACGTAACAGATCTTTCATAAGGTGAAATATCCATTACATAACTTGTATATAATGCATTGTTTAAGCCAGATGCCAATCCTGATAAAACGATAAGAGTAATTTGTAACCACATAATTTTCACAAAGAATAGTGCAATTAAGAAAATCGCAAATACGAGTAAACTCCCCTTCAATAATGTTTTTGGTTCATATTTCCCTTCTAGCTTATGTGCTAAAATTGCAGAACCGTAAGCTAACGCCAGTCCCCATCCGCAAAATACAAAGCCTAATTGAATAGCTGATAAATGCATAATAAGTGGTGAATATGCTAACACAACAAAAAATCCGTAGTAGTATAGCATCCCTGAAATAGCACCTTGCATAAATGGTTTATACTTCACCAAGTTAAGTAATTCCCCTACGCCAGCAGCCTTACGCTTCACCTTTCGCTCTGGTTCTTTTACAAAAAAGAATACTAAAATAAATGCTAAGAAAATTAAAATACTCGTCGCGAAAAACGGATAACGCCAAGAATGTCCACCTAGTATTCCACCCAATAACGGCCCCCCAGCCATACCTAAGCCGATAGCTGCTTCGTATAATCCTACTGCTTCATGAACTTCTTTACTTAATGCTATTAACAGTGTCATTGCTGTCGCAAAAAACATCGCATTTCCTAATCCCCATCCAGCACGGAAAAGAGATAATTGAGCAATCGTTTGCGATATACCGCATATAAACGCAAATACAGTCACAATCGCAAGACCGATTGTCATCATTCGTTTATCACCAAATCTCGATGCAAATATACCAGCTGGTAACATCATGATTGCCATCGTTAAAATATAAGCGGTAAATAACATTTCAACTTGCCAATGCGTTGCACCAATTTTCTCAGCAATAATCGGCAAGATTGGGTCAACTACCCCTATACCCGAAAAGGCAAGAAAGGTAGCTACCACTGTAATCAATCTCCCTAGTTTTTGTTTGCTCTCCATTTTGATTACTCTCCTTTTGTGCTCTCTAAAAATATTACTGCACGATGTAAACTATCTTCGAGTTCTGCCTTTACACGTTGCATTTGCTCCATTTTTTCGTCTAACGTTTGCACTTGTTTTTCAAGCATATCTTTAATTTCTTGAATCACTTCACGATCACGAGGGTTCTCGCTATTTCTTCTTTGCTCCATTCTTTCTTTTAGTGATAAGAAATGTTGCATTTCTTGAAGTGTGATTCCTAGCACTTCTTTCGCTTCTACAATTCTTTTAATTCTGGCAATATCCTCATCCGTATACAGACGAATATTCCCCTCACTACGTTCTGGGGGATGAATTAAACCAATTTCCTCATAATAACGAAGTGTACGTTTTGTTAAACCGACTTGCTTTGTTACTTCATCAATTTTATACATGTTTATTCCTCCCTTCACTCAATTATTACATTTTACGTTAACGTTAACTTTTCTGCAACTGTTAGACTTTTGTAAATGTTTGTCATATTCAATTGTATTTTCCCTAAAGCAGTTTCATAATGAAAGAAAAGAGATAATAAGGAGATTTTCATATGAGTAAACCACTTATTTTTGCTCACCGCGGAGTAAAAGGAACACATCCCGAAAATACGATGATTGCCTTCCAAGAAGCTGAACGCATTGGCGCTCACGGAATTGAACTCGATGTCCACCTATCAAAAGATGGTGAACTTGTCGTAATTCACGATGAAACCGTCGATCGTACAACAAATGGCGTTGGACTTGTTTCTGAAAAAACGGTAGAGGAATTACAATCATTGGACGCTGGTAGCCATAAAGCCCCTTCTTTCCAAGAAGCAAAAATTCCAACGTTGCGCGAGGTTTTCATTTGGCTTTCCACAACGAACTTACAACTAAATATCGAATTAAAAACAGATGTTATTCATTACCCAAATATTGAGGAAAAAGTTGTTGCACTTGTGCGTGAATATCATCTTTCAAATCAAATTGTATTTTCATCATTTAACCATGACTCTGTTTCATTATTAGCAGAAATTGCTCCTGAAATTCCAAGAGCAATTTTATATGATACACCGATTGCTGATCCAATTGCCGAAGCAAAACATAGAGAAGCAAGTGGATTACATCCAAACTTCCAGCTATTAACGAAAGAATTTGTGCAGTTAGCACAAGAGCAAGGATATGTTTTCCGTCCATATACAATTAACGAATACAAAGATTTACAAACTATGATTGATTATGGTGTAGATGTCATCATTACCGATTGGCCAGCACGTGCCTTTGAGCTCCTTTCTTAATGGAAGGGGCTTTTTTATTTTCGAAATTTCATTGTTTAAAATAAACGAAAACCCTCAATACTAATACAATAACGCTTGTATTAATGAGGGGCTGAAAAAAGATGGATCAAACTATGAATCCAAAACTTAAAAAATATAAACGTCTTTTCTTCACCGCAATGTTTTCTTGCGTCCTTTTCTTCGTTTTTTCTTTTTTTGTTATTATTATAGTTGCAAAAATTATGGGACCTCCTCCTGTTGCGGTCCCGCAAACAAGCGTCTTTTACGCAAACGATGATACCGTTATTGGACAAAGTAACGAAATTCAAAAACGTTACAATGTCTCTCTTAATGAAATTTCACCTTATGTAAAAGAAGCGACCCTTTCTATTGAAGATCAAAGATTTTATAAACATCACGGCTTCGATTTAAAACGGATTGCAGGTGCAATTGTTGCTGATTTAAAAGCAATGGCAAAGGTACAAGGAGCTAGTACAATTACACAACAATACGCGCGTAATCTGTATTTAGATCATGATAAAACGTGGAAACGGAAATTATTAGAGGCAATGTACACTGTCCGCCTTGAAGTAAACTATAATAAAAATCATATTTTAGAAGGATATTTAAATACAATTTATTACGGACATGGCGCTTATGGCATCGAAGCTGCGTCCCGTCTATATTTCGATAAAACAGCAAAAGAGTTAACATTAGCAGAAGCTAGTATGCTCGCAGGTATCCCAAAAGGACCAAGTGTCTATTCTCCCTTTTTGAAAGAGGATCGTGCTAAAGGACGACAAGCCCTCATATTAGATGAAATGGTAGAACAAGGATATATTACGAAGCAACAAGCAGCCTTAGCGAAGAAAGAGCCACTAACTTTTGCCTCATTAGATACGAAAAAAGTAGCAGAGGTCGCACCATATTTCCAAGATGCTGTACAAGCTTCACTTCTTCGTGATGTTGGATTAGACGAACAAGCTTTACAACGAGGTGGCTTGCGAATTTATACAACGCTAGACCCTAAACTACAAGCTGTAGCAGAACAAGCTGTAAAAGATCATATACCTGACACAACAAACATACAAACTGCTCTCGTCTCTATGAATCCAACGACAGGTGAAGTGGCTGCTCTTGTTGGCGGAACTGATTATACTACGAGTCAATTTAACAGGGCTACACAAGCCATCCGTCAGCCTGGTTCTACATTTAAGCCATTTCTATATTATGCGGCATTAGAACGAGGATTCACACCTGCTACGCGCTTAAAAAGCGAATATACTGTATTCACCTTAGGTGACGGTGTTTCAAAGTATAAACCGAAGAACTATAAAGATTATTATGCCGATGATTTCGTAACGATGGCACAAGCTCTCGCAGTCTCTGATAACATATATGCTGTGAAAACGAATTTATTTTTAGGAGATGACGCGCTTGCAAAAACAGCGAAACAATTTGGAATTACAAGTGCATTAAAAGATGTGCCTTCTCTAGCTCTCGGTACATCACCAGTAAAACCAATTGAAATGGTCAACGCTTATAGCATGTTCGCAAACGGTGGAAAAGAAGTAAAACCTACTTTCATTCGCCGCATTATGGATCATGAAGGAAATATATTATACGATGCTCATTTAGAGAGTAAACAAGTTCTCGACAAGAGCAAAGCGTTTGTAATGGAAGAAATGATGACTGGTATGTTTAATAAGAAACTAAGCAGTTATGCTGCTGTAACTGGCCAATCGATGTTATCAAAATTATCAAGAACATATGCCGGAAAATCTGGTTCTACTGAAACGGATAGTTGGATGATCGGATTTACTCCGCAAATCGTAACTGGTGTATGGGTCGGATACGATCAACCTAAATCTATTTCAAACGTAGCAGAACAAGGATATGCGAAGAAAATATGGACTGATACGATGGAGAAAGGCTTAGATGGACAGCCAAAAAAAGAATTTAAACAACCAGGTGACGTCGTAGCGGTTAATATCAACCCAGAGAACGGTAAAATTGCTACAAAAAATTGTCCTATTTCTGTGAAAATGTACTTCGCTAAAGGTACCGAACCGACTGAATATTGTATGGATCACGTCGATGATAAAGAAGAATTTGAAAAAACGACTGAAGAAAAGAAAAAAACAAGTTGGTGGAAAAAATATCTTCCTTGGTAAAAAAAATAGCTGACGGGCATCCGTCAGCTATTTTTTATTCACTTAATAATGCACGGCGCAATTCTTCACCAGATTCGTTCCAAATCGCTTCATTATGTTCTTTCAAGAACGTACCAAGTACTTTTTTAGATGATTCATCCATATGGTCAACCATAATGTGACGCTTCATTGATTTATCCATTTTGTTTACGTGTTCTGGAAGTGATTTATATCCGCGGCGAATCTCACGGTCAACTGTCATTTCACAAGCTGTTACACCTGCGTAATACGCACCTGTCGCAGTTCTTTCAATCGTTACCCAAACAAGCCAAAATGGTTTTCCGTTTGGAACTTCATCTTTATTTGTTAAAAACTTAATACCTTTTTCTACTGTACTACGCGCATGCATCGCACCGATATCAACGAATGCAGTCTTCTCTAGTACATCAACAAATACAGGTGAAATGTTTTCTAAGCTTAATGCCCCAACACCAAATCCACCATGTCCATCTGTTGAATCATTTTTCACGATATTAAAACCGATTTTTTTCTTTTTCTCTGTCATATGTAAAATCCTCCTCACTTAAAAATTATAAAAGGCCAAAAATAGGCGCAATGATGCTATCTAAAAATACAAATACATGCGGAATAACTACCTGAAAAATAGGTTGAATTGTGTAATTACTAAGCGGTGTAATAACGAGAATTAATAACGCAATTGCCCCGTATTTTTCATACTGTGTCATTTTCGCGCGAATATTTGCTGGTGCTAAATCTTCCACTACGCGATACCCATCAAGTGGTGGGATCGGTAATAAGTTAAATACAAGTAAAACGATATTCAGCATAATAAAAATCTGGAAAAATTGAGCTAACGTATCTGCTACTGCAGATGGAATTGAGTATAATACACCAAATTTTAATAAGCTATACCAAATAATTAAACCAATTGCACTTAAAATTAAGTTACTAATCGGCCCTGCAATTGAAACTAATATGCCTGCAAGACGCGGTCTTTTAAAGTTATATGGGTTAACAGGAACCGGTCTTGCCCAACCGAATCCAAGAATTAATACTGCAATCAAACCGATAGGGTCTAAATGAGCCATCGGTGATAACGTTAAACGCCCTTGTCTCTTTGCTGTATCGTCCCCAAATTTATATGCAACATATGCATGTGCAAATTCATGAACGGATAATGCAATAATAATCGCCATTGCTACCAACGGAATTTCGTGCAATGGATATCTAAATAACTGATCCATACTTCATCTCCTCTTCCATATGTCAAAAAAAGAAATTATTTGTTTTTTCGATTGTTCTTCCCCATAATCCGCTATAATAAGAGTGTAACTTACATAAAAGGAGCGATTGTACATGCCATACGTAACAGTGAAAATGCTAGAAGGACGCACAGAAGAACAAAAGAAAGCTCTTGCTGAGAAAGTAACAGCAGCAGTAAGCGAAACAACTGGTGCTCCTGAAGAAAACATCGTTGTTTTCATCGAAGAAATGTCTAAAAACCATTATGCAGTTGGCGGAAAACGCTTAAGCGACAAATAATTTCAAGTTTTTTCATAAGAAGTAGCCATTAGCTGCTTCTTATTTCTTTCCTTCTAACAACTCAATAATTCTCTCTTTATATTTTCCTTTTCTTCCATCTTCATAGATTAAATCATGTGGATAGAATAACTTTTGATCCGTTCTTTTCTTACCTGTAATCGCCTCAACAATATCCGATTCACGTGAAAGCTCTCTAAGCTCTCCGTTTGGCATAAGAAGCAGGATTGGCAGACGCTCTTCTTCTTCTCCTGCACGATAAAAGTCATACGGTAAGTCCGATGTTGAATCAACTACTAAATAATACTCCGGATCAAGTCCAATCTTTTTAAATAAACTACTTAACTCCATCCAATTATCTAAACCGTGTTTATCTGTAAACTCTACATATTTAAATAGATTTCGATTCATAAAACGGCGACATAAATCGCTTAAAATTGGATCTTCTTCTTCCTGCCATACTTGGAAGTAGTAATACATAACGTTCTCGTCTAACTTTAAATAATCCTCTACTGTTACTTCTTCTTCAAATAAAGAATAGAAATGAACAGGATGATTTTTAAATGTGTAATACTTCTCGTGCAGTGATTTCGCACGGTGTAAAATCTTCGTTAAAATAACTTCTGCACTTCGCGTTACCGGATGGAAATATACTTGCCAATACATTTGATAACGACTCATAATGTAATGCTCAACAGCATGCATACCACTATTTTTAATGACTACTTGATTCCCATACGGACGCATTACACGCAGTATACGTTCCATATCGAAGTTTCCGTACTTTACGCCTGTAAAATAAGCATCTCTTAATAAATAATCCATACGATCCGCATCAATTTGACTCGAAATCATACTAATCGCTAATTTATTAGTAGACGTTTTTGCAATTACATCTGCTACCTTTTGTGGAAACTCCTTATCAACACGACTTAATACATCATTAATCTCCGTATTGCCAACGATAATCTTTTGCGTAAATTTCTCATGATCTAATGAAAATACTTTTTCAAACGAGTGAGAAAATGGGCCGTGGCCGACATCATGAAGTAATGCCGCACATAAACATAACAATCTATCTTCAGCATTCCAATTTGGTCTGCCATCAAACACATCATCAATCATACGACGAATAATTTCGTATACACCTAACGAATGAGTAAAGCGACTATGCTCTGCACCGTGAAATGTAAAAAATGTCGTTCCAAGCTGCTTAATACGGCGCAAGCGTTGAAATTCTTTCGTTCCGATTAAATCCCAAATAACACGATCACGCACGTGCACATATTTATGTACTGGGTCTTTAAACACTTTTGTTTCGCTGAGTTTGTCGTTTAAATATACCACTTTCCGACATCCCCCTTTCTTTACTACATTCTTACTTTATATTATAAACGAAATGAGAAACAGAAAGAAATGAAAGACTGTATTAATTCCCTTTATAAAAAGAAAAAATCACCTTTACCGAAGTAAAAGTGATTTCCTTTATACATTATTTACCTAAAACGAATTCAGCAACTTCGTCTAAGATCATATCTTTCCCTAGTGGGAAGTAACCTTTGTTTAAGTCTTCATTTTTAATTGTAAATACGTGGTTGTTTTTAACAGCGTTCATGTTTTTCCAAATTGATTCTTCTTGGAATTCTTTTAAGCGCTGAGAACCGTCACCAGTTGTAAATACGAATAAGTAATCTGGGTTGTAATCGATTAAAGCTTCTTTTTGTACTTGTACTAACGGTTTATCAGTTGGTGTACCTTTAACTGCTGGTAGTTTTAAATCATTAAAGATTACGCTACCGTAACCGTAGTCACCGTATACGCGGAAAGCATTTGGATATGCAGCCATTTTCATAAATGTTGCTTCACCAGTTTTAGCGACGATTTTGTCATGTAATTTGCTTGCTTTTTCATCATACTTTTTGAACCATTCTTTTGTTTCTTTTTCTTTACCGAAGATTTGACCTACTTCTTGGAATTTTGGACGCCATTGATCTAATGGAGTGTTTAACATAACTGTTGGTGCAATTTTAGATAATTGATCATAAATCTTTTCTTGACGATTATTTACAAGAATTAAATCTGGTTTTGCAGCAGCTACTGCTTCGATGTTAATTTTATCGCCCCAAGCAGAACCAACTGGTTTAACGTCTTTTAGTTTCTTTTCAATATGTGCATCAATTTTTTCTTGAGATGTATTAGCAGTAATAACCGGTTTCATACCGAAAATTAATAATTCTTCTGTTGAACCACTAAGGTCAGCAATTTTCTTTGGATTTGCAGGAATTTTAATTTCCCCTTTTGCATGTTTTACAGTGCGCTCTTCAGTCTTTGCATCTGCTTTCTTTTCTTCTTCTTTGTTAGAACAAGCTGCAAATAGTACAGAAGTCACAACTAGTACCATTGCTAATAGTGCCATTTTAAAATTCTTCATGTTCCCACTCCTTCTAGCTGTATTTATCTTATAAGTTACAATGAACTATAAGAAACAAATATAACAATTAATTTATATATATTTATTAATTGTTGTTAATAACCCATTCTAACGGGCGTTCAACTTCCCATCCTTATATAAGAAGCTCAACGTCCATTAGAAGTCCCCCCTCTTCACGAGGGGGTTCTACTTATGCTTTTTTACGCAATTGATTACTAATCATCGCTAAATCATATGTTAAACAAATTGGCTTACAGTTTACTGGACAAGGAACGATTTGAGCTTCAATCTCAAATACACTGCGAAGTGTTTCACTTGTCATAACTTCATCTGGCGTTCCTTGTTTCATTAACTTACCTGCTTTTAATGCAATCATATGATCTGAGAAACGAGAAGCGTGGTTTAAGTCATGGATAACCATAACAATCGTTCTACCTTCTTCTTCATTTAATTTTTTCAATAAGTTTAATACTTCTAATTGATGAGCCATATCTAAGTACGTTGTTGGTTCATCCAATACAAGTAATTCTGTTCCTTGTGCAAGGGCCATCGCAATCCATACACGTTGACGTTGCCCGCCTGATAACGCCTCTGCTGAACGATTTGCGAATTCTGTCATTCCCGTCACTTCAAGTGCCCAATGAATGTAACGATAATCCTCTTCTTTCAACGTTCCAAATCCTTTTTGATGAGGAAAACGTCCATATGAAACAAGTTCAAACACAGTAAGGCCAGTTGGCACTTCTGCAGTCTGTGGTAAAATCGCCATTTTCTTTGCGATTTCTTTTGTTGGTTGTTTCTCGATTGCTTTTCCGTCAAGATAAACAGTACCTTTTTTCGCCTTCAAAATACGAGAAGCCGTTTTTAATAATGTGGACTTCCCACAACCATTTGGTCCAATAATTGTTGTAATTTTCCCTTCCGGAATTTCAACTGTTAATCCATCAATAATTAACCCTTCATTATAGCCAACAGATACCGCATCAACTGCTAAAGTTGCCATACAAAAAGCCTCCCTTTATTTTGTCCTCATAAGTAAGTATATGAAATATGGTGCACCAATTACAGAAATAACAAGACCGACCGGTATTTCTGAAGTTGTTAACACGCTTCTTGAAATTACGTCTGCGAATAAGAGTAAAAACGTCCCTATTAGTGCAGCAGTAGGCAGCATAATTTGATGTTTACCACCAACAAGGCGCCTCGCTAAATGCGGAGCCATTAAACCGATAAAACCAATTCCTCCGGCAACAGCGACAGATGCACCAGCTAAGCAAACTGCAATAAATAATAATTTACGTCTTTCCTTTTCTACATTTAAACCAAGACCAACTGCTGTAGAATCGCCTAGGTTCATTACATTTAATATGTGCGCCTTACTAATAGCAAGTGGCAAGAAAATAACCATCCATGGAAGTACACTTAGCACGAACTTCCAATCTGTGCCCCATAGACTTCCTGCTAACCAAATCGTAGCAAAACGAAAATCGTTAGATGTCATCTTCATAGAAAAAATTAAACTAACAGCACCAAACCCGGCTGCAACAGCGATACCAACTAGTATTAATCTCGTTGATGAAACGCCGTCTTTCCATGCTAGTAAATAAATAATAACCGCCGCTAATATTGCACCAACCAACGCGAAGAATGGAAGGATAAATACAGATAAAAATGTACCAGTCCCAACTTTTCCAAAGAAAAAGTAGACGAATATAACAACTGTTAATCCCGCTCCAGCGTTAATACCGATAATACCTGGATCAGCAAGTGGATTTCGTGATAATCCTTGCAAAATCGCACCTGACATCGCTAAAGCAGATCCGACTAGTATAGCAATCACCATACGCGGCATGCGGAATTCAAATAAAATAACAGACTGATCTTCAGCCCCTATTCCAACCAATGACTTTAATACGTCCATTGGCGGTATTTTAAAAGTTCCTGTATTTAAACTAATAAGAAATATAGAAACGATTAGTCCTACTAAAATCGTTAATATAGAAATGTTCTTTTTTGTTAAGACACTCGTCCTCACATCTTTCCTCTCCCTTCATTACGTGCTAAGTAGAGGAAGAATGGAACCCCAATTAGCGCTGTAATTGCTCCAATTGGCGTTTCAAATGGCGGGTTAATAACGCGAGATAACATATCTGCACATTCAATTAACAGCCCGCCTAAGACCGCAGAACATGGAATAACCCATCTATAGTCCGAGCCTACAAGGAAACGAGTCATATGCGGGATTACAAGACCAACAAATCCAACTGATCCTGCCATGGAAACTGCGGAACCCGTTAAAACAAGAACAAGTACTGTTCCGATAAATTTAATTAATGTCGTATTTTGACCAAGTCCAATCGCAATTTCTTCACCGAAGCTCAAAATTGTAATATATCTCGACATCATAATTGCGATAAAAAGACAAACAAGGCCAATTGGCACTAACATATTAATACTTTGCCATTTCACTCCAGCAACTCCGCCTGCATTCCACATGCTCACCTCTTGAGCAAGATTAAAATACAATGCAATTCCAGATGAAATTGCCCCTAATAAAGCACTAATAGCTGCACCTGCTAAAGCTAATTTCACAGGTGTTAATCCACCTGGTGAAGAAGACCCAATTCCATATACAATGCTTGCACCAAACGCAGCTCCAATAAAAGATGCAATAACAAACATCAAATAAGGTGAATTAGGAAAAAATGCATACATAATTGCAATTCCAAATACTGCACCATCTGTAATCCCCATTAACGATGGTGAAGCAAGTGGATTTCGCGTCATGCCTTGCATAATTGCTCCTGATACCGCTAAAAAGGCACCTGCAACTACGCCCCCTATTGCTCTAGGCATGCGAAGCTCTTGAATTACGTTATGATGTGTAATAGATCCATCAAACTGAAATACAGCTTGCCATACAGTCTTTAAACTAATATCTGCAGCCCCAAAAGAAATAGAAACTGCCATGCTTAAAGCTAACAAAACTGTACCCGCTACTAAAATAATAGAAGCAATGAGCGGTCTGCTCTTAATCTCTTTAACATTCTCTTCTTGCTGTTCTATACTGCTTGCGCTCGCTTCCATCCCTCAACCATCCTAACCAACAACATATATTTATTAAAATGAAATTTATTCTCAAATAGTAATAAAAAAATTAGGTGAATTGTTATTTTCCTGATAATGATTCTCAGAATCAGACACTTCTATTCTACCTATCGCTTTAAAAGACTGTCAACCATTATTTTGAAATACAAATTTATATAAATTAGAACTTTAATACAAAAGTTATATCCATCCTTTAGAAAACGTTCGTCCACACAAGAGCACTTTCGCAGAATAAATCGTTCCTCTTATGGGCATAAAAAAGAAGAGTAATCTTTTCACTCTTCTTTTTCTTACTTATTTAACTTTGCTTCAATTTTTACGATTAACTCATCTTCTGTTGGAGCCGCAACTGGACGGTTATTTACAAATGCGAATGATTTTTTACGACCAGGACCACAGTAAGACTGACATCCAACTTCAATCGTTGCACATGAATCTACTTTTTTTAACTTCGGAACTAACGTTTTAACGTTCGTTGCCTGACAGTCATCGCACACGCGAAATTCGTTTCCCATTATATAACACTTCCTCTATTTTAAACTTTTCTCAAGTACATTTAAAAATAAACACTAAATGGTATTTTACCGTTCTTTGAAGCTCGTTGCAAGTTTCCCTACAGGGCCTATTCTCTACATAATGCTACATATTTATATGCTCTCCTACAGAAGCGCTCACCATTCATGGGAAAATTTTTACCTTTCATCGAAATCTACCATATTTTTAAAGGCTTTGTATAAAAGTTTATTTTTTTGCCCATTATAAAAATAGGAAGTTCATAAAAAGAAAGGGAGTTGAATCTATGAAAGTAAGACAAGATGCTTGGACAGATGAGGATGATTTATTACTTGCTGAAACGGTACTTCGTCATGTTCGAGAAGGAAGTACGCAATTAAATGCATTTGAGGAAGTAGGGGATCAGTTAAATCGTACATCCGCTGCTTGTGGTTTCCGCTGGAATGCTGTCGTTCGCTATAGCTATGAACAAGCTCTTCAACTAGCAAAAAAACATCGTAAAGATAAAATGCGCGCTGCAAGCGGTGAGCAAGCGAAAAAACGTTTACTTTATACACCACCAGCTTCAGATTCGATAACTGATTATGAAGAATTCGTACAAGAGGAATCAATTGTACAATATAAAGAAGCTATTCCATATCAAGAATCTACCGTTCCTGTTGCAAAAAGCTCTATGACAATGCAAGATGTTATTTATTTCTTACAAACAGTTGGATCCTCAAATATAAAAGTAACAGCTCTTGAAAACGAGAATACGAGATTGAAACAAGAAATTAAAGCACAAATCCTTCGAAATGAAGAACTAGAAAAGAAACTAGAAAAATTAGAAAAGCAATCTCATACTGTACAAGAAGATTACGAAACACTTATGAACATTATGAACCGAGCTCGTAAGTTGGCAGTCATGGATGACGAAGAACGTTCTCAAACATCTTTCCGAATGGATCGAAACGGTAATTTAGAAAAAATTGCAGAATAAAAAGGATGCATATAATGCATCCTTTTTATTCTTTCACATCTAAACTTCCCCTTTATATATGAGAAAACTCTATTCTTCATTTTTTTGCTATAATAGAGATTGTCATTTTAAAGATAAGGGGTTAGTTATATGAGCAATTCCCGTTCCATTTTATCTCAGCCAGAGTGGCGTATTGTAGATCAATCTAGTTTGGGACCAACATTCCATGCATTGCAGTCATTCGCAATGGATGACACACTGTGCACAAGCATTGGAAATGGTCAATCAGCTGCAACAATGCGTTCTTGGGTTCATCACAATACAATTGTTCTTGGCATTCAAGATTCACGCCTACCACACTTAGAAGAAGGCATTTCCTTGTTAAAAAAGAACAACTTCAATGTTATTGTTCGTAATTCTGGCGGGCTTGCAGTCGTGCTTGATGAAGGTGTTTTAAACGTATCACTTTTATTCCAAGAAACAGAAAAAGGTATCGATATTGATCTTGGATACGATACGATGTGGCATTTAATTAAGGAGATGTTAAAGGATTACGACGTTACTATCGAGGCAAAAGAAATTGTAGGTTCTTACTGTCCTGGTAGCTATGACTTAAGTATTCGCGATCAAAAATTCGCTGGCATTTCACAGCGCCGTATTCGCGGGGGTGTCGCTGTCCAAATTTATCTTTGTGCTACAGGAAGTGGCTCTGAGCGTGCCGCACTCGTTCGTGATTTCTATAACCTAGCCATTCAAGGAGAAGAAACACGCTTTACGTATCCTGAAATTGTACCGAGTACGATGGCTTCACTTTCAGAATTACTTGGCGAAACCATTACAGTACAAGATTTAATGATGCGCCTTTTAAAAACATTGCAGCAATTCGCTCCGAAGTTAACACCATCTCAATTAACAATAGATGAAATACCTTTATATGAGACGAATTTACAACGGATTATTGATCGTAACAATAAAGCACTTGGCTTAGAAAAATAAAGACCGTCGCTATTATAGCGACGGTCTTTATTTCAATTCATTATAGAATTAAAGTGCTTGAGCTGCTGTAATTAAAGCTAACTTGTACACTTCTTCTTCGTTACATCCACGAGATAGGTCATTTACAGGCATGTTTAAACCTTGTAAGATTGGTCCTACTGCTTCGAAGTTACCTAAACGTTGAGCGATTTTGTAACCGATATTACCAGCTTCTAAGCTTGGGAATACGAATACGTTAGCATCACCTTTAATTGTAGAACCTGGAGCTTTTTTCTCAGCTACAGATGGTACGAATGCAGCATCGAATTGGAATTCTCCATCTAAAGTTAATTCAGGAGCCATTTCTTTTGCAATGCGAGTTGCTTCTACAACTTTTTCTGTTTCTGGAGATTTCGCAGAACCTTTTGTAGAGAAGCTTAACATAGCAACGCGTGGGTCAATACCGAATAATTCAGCAGTTTTTGCACTCTCGATACCAATTTCAGCTAAATCTTGGCTGTTTGGTGCAATGTTAATTGCGCAATCAGCGAATACATATTTCTCTTCTTCACGTACCATGATGAATACGCCAGAAGTTTTTGTAACGCCTGGTTTTGTTTTAATGATTTGAAGTGCTGGACGAACTGTATCAGCTGTAGAGTGAGCTGCACCACTTACTAAACCGTGTGCTTTGCCCATGTATACAAGCATTGTACCGAAGTAGTTTTCGTCTTTAAGGATTTTGCGAGCGTCTTCTTCAGTTGCTTTACCTTTACGGCGTTCAACGAAAGATGCTACCATTGCATCCATTTCTTCATATGTAGCTGGGTCATAAATATCAACGCCTGCTAATGTTAAATTCATGCTAGCAGCTTTTGCGCTAATTTCTTCCTTATTACCAACTAAGATTGGTTTTACTAACTCTTCTTTTGCTAAACGCTCTGCAGCGCCTAAAATTCTTTCATCAGTTCCTTCAGGAAGTACGATAGAAATGCCTTTTCCTTGAACTTTTTCTTTTACTGTTGTAAATAAGTTGCTCACGAATAAACCCTCCTACATATGTTAAAAAAACTCTATCTTTAAGAATACTGCTTTTCTTCTATATTTTAAACTTATAGCTCCCAAAAAATAGATAAAATGAAAATGATTATATTTTCATAAAATTCAGCCTAAAAATAAATCCCCTTTAATCCTTATCTCCTCCTATTTTCAAGTAAATTTAAATGTGACAATTTTATGCGCCAAAGCTTTATATAGATGATTTTAAAACTATATATGCTATAGTTAACGTGTAAAACTATCATTAACTGAGGTGAATAGAATGAGTGAAGCAACAACAACGTTAGATGGCTGGTATTGTTTACATGATTTACGTTCTATTGATTGGGCTGCATGGAAAACATTATCTAGCGACGAACGCGGACAAGCTGTGTCTGAATTTTTAAATGTCGTTGAAAAATGGAACGAAGTATCTACTGCGAAAAAAGGTAGTCATGCAATGTATACAGTTGTTGGCCAAAAAGCTGATATTATGCTTATGATTTTACGTCCAACAATGGAAGAGTTAAATGAAATTGAGACAGAATTGAATAAAACAACATTAGCTGAATATATGGTTCCTGCATACTCTTACGTATCTGTTGTTGAACTAAGCAACTACCTTCCAGCTGATGAAGATCCATATCAAAACCCACAAATCTTAGCTCGCTTATATCCAGAACTACCAAAAGCAAATCACATTTGCTTCTATCCAATGGATAAGCGTCGCCAAGGTGATGACAACTGGTACATGCTTCCTATGGAAGAGCGTAAAAAAATGATGTACAGTCATAGTAAAATTGGTCGTCAATACGCAGGTAAAGTACGCCAAGTTATTTCAGGGTCAGTTGGATTCGACGATTTTGAGTGGGGCGTAACATTATTCGCTGACGATGTTCTTCAATTTAAAAAACTTATATATGAAATGCGCTTCGATGAAGTAAGTGCTCGTTATGGTGAATTCGGAACATTTTTCGTTGGAAACATTTTACCAGACGACAAGGTAGAGAAATTTTTACACATATAAAATCGTAAAAAAAGGAACGAAATTCGTTCCTTTTTTTATTACCCTCCATATTTCTCCTCAAAAAACTGCTTTTCTCCGCAAATTTGAACAAAAATCGACAAATCTCTTTCAAATACCTTACAAAATTGTAACCTTTCTATATCCAAATTTATGCTAAAATGATACGAGCTATATGCTAAATAACGATGCGAAGGTGATAATCTATATGAAAAAAATCTTGTCTATTTTACTATTGCTTGTATTGTCAATTTCTTCCTTAGGAGTAACAACATCCCATGCGGAAGAAAAAATACATATTGAGGCTGCTGCTGCACTTTTATTTGATGCAGATACAGGAAAAATACTTCACGAGCAAAATCCAGATGAATTGCTAGCTATTGCTAGTATGTCAAAATTAATTGTTGTTTACGCTGTTTTAGAAGCAATTAAAGAAGGAAAAATCACTTGGGATACGAAAGTAAATATTTCTGATTACGCTTATGAAGTCTCTCGTAATAATGAATTCTCTAATGTACCGTTCGAGAAAGGACGTCAATATACTGTAAGAGAATTATATCATTCTATTGTTATATTCTCTGCAAATGGATCTAGTATTGCTTTAGCAGAACTTCTTGCAGGAAGTGAGAAAAACTTCTTAAATCTTGCAAATGAACATGCAAAAAAGCTAGGGTTAAAGAAATATAAATTTGTAAACTCTACCGGGTTAAATAATGCTGATTTAAAAGGAAAACATCCTGAAGGAACAGATCCGACCGGAGAAAACTCCATGTCAGCTCGCGATATGGGTATTCTTGCAAAAACGATTATTACAAAGTATCCAGAAATGCTAGAGGATACAAAACAAAGATTTAGAAACTTCCCAGACAATCATCCAAAACCAATTCGTATGGAAAACTGGAACTGGATGTTACCAGGCGCTGCCTTCTCTTATGATGGAACGGACGGTTTAAAAACTGGTAGTTCTGATACCGCTGGATATGGGTTCACTATTACAGCGAAACGTGGTGATGTTCGTCTTATCTCGGTTATTATTAAAACAAAATCAATGGATGAACGCTTCACAGAATCTCGTGAATTAATCGAACATGGATTTAATAACTTTGAAAAACAAAAATTAAAAGTTAATAAAAACAATACAATCTCTGTAGTAAAAGGGAAAGAAGACCAAGTAACTGTTGCACCCGAAAAAGAAATAACAGTAATTGCGAAAAAAGGTAGCAAAGAGCCTTATAAAATTGGGACTGAATTAGATAAATCCCTTGCTGAAGATGGACATTTAGTTGCTCCTGTTAAGAAAGATACCAAAGTAGGCTCAATTACTTTAGAATCAACTGATAAATATGGTTTCTTAGACGGTAGTAAAAGTATGAAAGCTACTGCAAAAACGACAGAAGAAGTTGAAAAAGCAAATTGGTTTGTATTATCAATGCGCTCTATTGGAGATTTCTTCTCAAACTTATGGTCTAAAGTATTTTAATAATGATGAAAAGCTAGCTCACGCTAGCTTTTTTTATTTTCTTCTCTCCATGTAAAACTTCGTTTGGTTGTCATATCTGAGTCCTTTTCCTCATACGTATGAACTAGTAATTGTTACACACTTCATCTAGAGATAAAGTGAAACTTTAATCAGTGGGGGTTTTGTTCATTCCCACTGATTATTAGTTGAACTAATCGGGCTTTTACGGGCAGTTTGATCTCCCACCCACCTTCTTTGCTCCAGCCCAATTTTAAGGTGGGAGTCTTACTGCCCGTTAATGCGGGATAAACCTCTTTCCACAAGGTATTCCAAAAAGAGAGGTGACACATAATGGGCGTTATTGCTTATAACGAAGAAGATGTAAAGTTATTAGCTAGACTGATGCGTGCTGAAGCCGAAGGAGAAGGACAACAGGGGATGTTGATGGTCGGGAACGTTGGGGTAAATCGTGTCCGTGGAAATTGTTTAGATTTTAAAAAAATACGTAATTTACGTCAAATGGTGTATCAAAATCCTGGTGGTTTTGAGGCAACACAAAAAGGGTATTTTTATCAACGTGCAAGGGAACAAGATATTGCTTTAGCAAGGCGAACGATTCAGGGACAACGCTTTTGGCCTGCAAATTTTTCCTTATGGTTTTTTAGACCTGAAGGCCCTTGTCCGTCAACTTGGTATAATCAACAAAACTCTGGTCGCTTCAAAAAGCACTGCTTCTTCCAGCCATCTGGCGAAGATTGTCCTAGCGTTTATTAAGGATTGATAATAAGGAGGGATTTTTGAATGGCACAGCAACAAAACCCGTATTACGGAACTGGATTTTATCAACCATCTGGAACTTATGTACAACCGCAGCAAATGACTCCACAACAACAGCAACAACAGCAAGCAATGCAACAACAAGCGGCGCAAGCTCAATATGCCGTTTCTCAAGGCATGTTACCATTAGAACAATCCTATATTGAAAATATCCTTCGTTTAAACAAGGGTAAGCAAGCTACGGTTGTAATGACTTATGAACGTGGTAGCTCACTCGGTACCCAATCGTATACAGGTATTATCGAAGCAGCTGGTCGCGATCATATTGTAATTAGTGAGCCACAATCAGGGAAACGTTTTTTACTATTAATGATTTACTTAGATTATGTGGAATTCCCCGAAGAAATTACGTACTTACCTAGTCAACAAGCAACTTATGCTCCAAGACCATAAAAAAAGCTGGCATATGCCAGCTTTTGTTTTTTTATAAACCTTTTACAACTGCAGTTCCGACTAAAATCCATGCTACAATAAACGCTACGCCACCAAGAGGCGTAATTGGGCCAAAGAACTTAATACCTGTCGTACTTAATGCATACAAACTGCCTGAAAACATAATAATCCCAGCTACCATAAGCCAACCAGCAGTAGTTAAAAGTGATGATTGAACCTTATCCATCAATAAAGCAACTACGAATAGTCCACCTGCATGAAACATTTGATATGTAACACCTGTTTTCCAAACTTCTAACATTTTCGCAGAAATTTTATTTTCTAAACCGTGTGCTCCAAAGGCTCCTAACGCAACAGATAGCCCCGCTGCAATACAACCTAGTAAAAAGAAAATTTTCATCTTAATTCCCCTTTTTTACTTTTATCATAAGCAATTTTTTCATATAAGCCAAACGATTTAATCCTTAAAAATCAAATAAAGAATTACCATTTGCACCTTCTTCTTTAATATACACAGGTTCTCCAGAAACTGGCATAACTGGTTGAACTGTCTTTATAGGCTGCGATCCAATTACTTGCGATTGAATTTGCGGCTCCCTATACGTAGAAGATTCAACCTGTTCATCTAATAGTAAATCGCATAAAGCACGCACAACTAATAAATGATCTTTTGATTTTTGTCCTTCACTACTTTTTGCCTTTGCAATTTCATTCGCCATTTTATTTAAAATCTTATCGCTCGATATTTGCATTCCTTATCACCTCGTACTTTGTAGTTCTTTCTCAAATTGCTTCAGCTTCTCTACTAAACCAAATACTATTATCATATCATGTTCTTGCAGTTTTTCCTGCCCCGTTGGATTATGTATAATATCCCCATTTCTCAAAATCGCTAATATCGTTACATCAAACTGATTCCTCACATCACTCTCTAGTAACGATTTACCAACTAATATTGAATCTTTTCCAACTAAAATTTCTTCAATGACAAATGACTGTTCTATCCCATACAGCACTGTATCAATATAATGAACTGTTAATGGATTCGCAATACCTTTTGCAATATGAATTCCTGCCATACTGGATGGATTAATAACTTTATTTGCACCCGCACGCCTTAATTTCTCTTCAGTTTCTGGCTTTTCAGATCTCGCCACAATTTTAATTGCATCGTTTAATCCTCTTGCTGTTAATGTAATAAATACATTTTCAGCATCATTTGCTACGATAGCAACTAAACCAGCCGCTTTTGAAATTCCAGCATGATGTAAAACTTGATCCTCCGTCGCATCTCCATGTATATACAAAAGCTTTCCCTTCTCTAATACACTTTCATCTTTATCGACAACAACAAATGGAATTTTCTTTTCTTGCAATTCATGTACAACTTGAAGCCCCACTCTACCGCAACCACATACTATAATATGATTTTTCAACTGCGCTATTTGTTTATCCATCTTCTTCCTCCGCACTGCATGAAATAAATTCCCTTCAATAATCATAGCTGCCACTACCCCAATTGCATACGTAACAATACCTACGCCAACAGGAATAATAAGGAGCGCAAATACTTTCCCCGCTTGCGTTACAGGAACAGCATCTCCGTATCCAACAGTCAATACAGTAATCATCGTCATCCAAAATGCTTGAAACAAACTAATCTCTTCAATTGTCATAAATCCTATCGTTCCTAGAATTACAACAAAAGTCATACATATAACTGCGATCCATAATTGCTTACGTGCATTCATACCGTATTTCAACTCTTTTCTCTATCTACAATCTTTGCCAGTGGAAATAAAATACGTATATACTAGATACGGAATCTATGAAAGAGGTTGATATAATGAAGACATTTCTTTCCGCCTTACAATGGGCACTATTTATTTTAGCTGGAAGCCTTATTGTACCAATTAGTGTCGCAACTAGTTATGGTCTTGATGGCGCTGAAGCTATCGCATTCGTACAAAGAACATTATTTGTTCTAGGCTTTGCTGGTCTCTTGCAAGCTATATTTGGGCATAAACTTCCTATTCAAGAAGGTCCTGCTGGACTTTGGTGGGGAATTTTCTCCCTTTACGCAAGTTTAGGCGTCGTATTATTTGGATCAAACAATGAGACACTTAAAGTTCTTCAATATGCTTTCCTATTAAGCGGTATTATTTGTATTATTCTTAGCGCTTTTGGACTTATTGATAAACTCGTTCGCTATTTTACACCGACAGTCATTGGAACATATTTATTTCTTCTTGTTGCGCAGCTTAGTGGCTCCTTCTTAAAGGGAATGTTTGGCCTTGATGGAAAACATACAGAAGTACAACCTAACGTATTTATTCTTTCACTCATTGTTATTTTACTATCCTTTTTCATCATGAAGCTACCTATTATTGGACAATATTCTGTTCTTTTCAGTATCGTATGCGGCTGGATATTATTCGCATGCTTCGGGTTATCAAATCCAGTAACGCCTGTGACAGATATAATCCGTTTTCCGTCTCTATTTGTTTTCGGAATGCCTCGTATTGAATGGAACATGGCAATTACGGTCGTTTTCGTTACACTATTACTTCTAACAAATATGTTAGCAAGTATTCGTGTTGTGCAAAGGATTGTCTCTAAGTATGAAAAGAATGCAGCACCAGATCGTTTTAAACAAGCTGGCATTATAACAGGAATCAACCAATTGCTAGGCGGCCTATTTTCAGCTATTGGGCCTGTCGCTATTTCTGGATCAGCAGGTTTTATTGCAACGACTAATATTTATAAACGTCTCCCGTTTATATTAGGGTCAAGCTTTATTATTGTCGTTAGTATATTTCCAAAGATCACTTCATTCTTTGCAGCAATCCCTGTTGCAGTTGGTTATGCCGCTATTTATCCTGTATTCGCAAGCATGATTGGCCTTGCCTTTCGAGAATACGAAACTGTCCAGGATAAAGAACGATTATTTAAAGTAGCCGGTCTTTCAATCTTCACAGGAGTCGGAGTTATGTTTGTTCCAGCAGGAGCATATTCCACACTTCCACCATTTCTAGCATCGTTTTTAAGTAACGGTCTCGTTCTTGGATCTGTAATGGCCATTTTGCTAGAAATACTATTTTCTCGTTCCACAGCAAAACAAATATCGTAAATTGGAAAACTTCCATTATTGCACTCTACCTTTAGAGTTGTTACGATAAAATCAAACTTGAATCATTGGGGTTTTATCCATCCCCAATGATTATTAACCGATATTATGAGCAACACACTCATAATGATTTATCTACTTCTTTTCAAAGAGGTTTGATGTCTTACTATTATTCCTCAACATCTTCATGAACATGTATTTTGATTTCAATTAAAGAAAGGAATTTTCTATATGACTTATAAAATGATTGTTTTAGATTTAGATGATACTTTATTACGTGATGACCATACTATTTCACCTCGTACGAAAGAAGCGTTAATGACTGCACAAGAGCAAGGGGTAAAGGTTGTACTTGCTTCTGGACGTCCAACGTTTGGTATGCGCAATGTAGCCAAAGAACTTCGCTTAGAAGAATACGGCAGTTTCATTCTATCTTTTAATGGCGCAAAAATTATTAACTGTAAAACAAACGAAGAAATCTTTAGTAGTACACTATCTCCTGAAATCGTTCACAACCTATTTGAAATTAGTAAAACTGAAGATGTATGGCTTCATACTTATATGGGCGATGATATCGTAACGGAAGAAAATAATCCTTATACTGAAATTGAGGGCGATATTACTGGTATGCCAATTGTTGTAGTAGATGACTTTAAAGCCGCAGTTAAAGAGCCTGTAGTAAAAGTATTAATGAATAAAGAAGCTGAACGCCTTGTTGAAGTTGAAAAGAAACTACAAAAACAACTAGAAGGCCAATTAAGCGTGATGCGTTCGAAACCATTCTTCTTAGAATTTACTGAAGCCGGTGTTACAAAAGGAACGAGCTTAAACAAACTGATTCAAAAGCTTGGCATTAAGCGTGAAGAAGTTATCGCAATGGGCGATAGCTATAACGACCAAGCAATGATTGAATTTGCTGGTCTTGGCGTTGCAATGGGCAATGCACCTGATGATATTAAAGAAATTGCAAATTACGTAACAGATACAAATATGAACGATGGTGTTGCAAAAGTTGTAGAGAAATTTGTTTTAAAAACGGATGTACTTGTTTAATATTTTCATTCACAAAACCTATTTGAAGTCAAATACTTCAAATAGGTTTTTATTTAAATTCTCATGCTTTTGTGACTATATTTTGAACTTTGCACTATTCTCGTAGTGTAAACTTTCTTTTTGTATATAATGAAACAAAATAGACTATTTTATTTTGAAAAAGAATACAAATTTACTATATACAAGCATTCGTTAAAGGAGGCTACTTTATGTTATCTACACCAATCGGACGATTAAGAGCAATTGGACTAGTTGAGGGTATTTCTTTCCTATTACTATTATTTGTAGCAATGCCATTGAAATATTTCGCAGGATTTGCAACAGCTGTTAAAATTACAGGCATGGCTCATGGTGTTCTATTTATTCTATTCATCTTTGCAGTAATTCAAGTAACAATCGTACACCGTAAATCAATTTTATGGGCACTTGGAGCATTCGTTTCATCAGTTATCCCATTTGGTACTTTTGTACTAGATGCAAAATTAAAGAACGAGCAATAATAATAAAAAGGTAGTTAACGACTGTTAACTACCTTTTCTATTTATAAATTTGGAATTTCCCAATCAATTTCTCTTTCGCCCATATTAGCTAAAATCGTATTTACTTTAGAGTATGGCTTACTACCAAAGAAACCACGTCTTGCTGATAATGGACTTGGATGTACAGACTCGATAATATGATGATTCGGATTCGTAATTAACTTCTTCTTCGCCTGCGCATGGCGCCCCCACAATATGAAAATAACTGGCTTTTCACGTTCATTCAACAGTTGAATCACACGATCTGTGAAGTGCTCCCATCCTTTTCCCTTATGAGAATTTGCTTCACTTTGACGAACTGTTAATACGGTATTTAGTAGTAATACTCCTTGCTCCGCCCATTTTACTAAATAACCGTTATTCGGAATTTCATAACCATATTCATCTCGAAGCTCTTTATACATGTTTAACAATGATGGTGGTGTTTTAACACCAGGTTGTACAGAAAAGCTTAAACCATGCGCTTGATTCGGTCCATGATACGGATCTTGTCCTAAAATAACAACCTTTGTATTTTCATAACTTGTATACTGAAGAGCGTTAAAAATATCTTCCACCTTCGGATAAACAACATGCGTGCTGTATTCTTCTGTCAAAAAACTGGATAGAGTAAGATAATACTCTTTCTCAAATTCTGGTGCCAGTAATGGTCCCCAATCATTTCTTAAAACATTTTCCATGCTTTCACTTCCTGTCCAATTAATTCAACATATCCTGTTTTGTAAATACTAAGAACGAAATAATAAGAGAAACAACTGCCCAAACAGTTAAATTCATCAAAGAAAATCCCATTGATAAGCCTTGTAATGCAGGTAATTTTCCTGATAAATAATCCGTTAATGATAAATTCACGCTAAAAATATATTTCGCGCCTTCCCAAGATGTTGCGAATGAGCTTAAGATACCGCCTGCAATTAATGCAGCTAGCATAACGCCCATACCAGCTGGTGTATTACGAATTAAAACAGAGACCATAAATGATATAGTTCCGACAACGATAGCAACAAACCAGGCTAGTCCATACGCCATTAAGATGTATTGCCACTGCGGAATAAGGTGCACAAAGTTCGTATTTAACGTTTCCTTATCAATGACGAATCCTGTTAAAACAGGTAAATTCCATCCCGAGTATCCAAATACAAGCCCTGATAATATGTAAGCAAACAAACCTACAAGGAGCAGTATGAGCGAAATGAAAAATAACATCGTCACGTATTTACTAAGGAGTATTTTCCAGCGCCGAATCGGCCGCGTAAGTAACATCTTCATCGTCCCATCACTTCGTTCTCCAGAAACGATATCAATGGCGACAATCATTACGAGAAGCGGAATAAACAATGTAATTCCTTGTTCAATAAATGCTCTGACAAAAGTCGGTGCACCTGGCGCCATCGGATTAATATCATGATCTAAATAATATTGTTGTTGTTCAACTCTTACCTTTAACCAATCACGCCATTCTTCTGGCAATCTAGAATTATTCAACCGGTTCTGAGAATCAACAATTTGCTGTTGCAATGAAACCTTCCAATCAGTTGTACCGAGTCTTTTTTGTGTCGTTTCTATTTCGCGATACTGCGCATACACAAAAAGCGGGATTAAGATTGCTAAAATAAGCATAACAACAAAAATACGTTTCTTACGGTAAATCTTTTCTGATTCATTTAAAACTAGATTCGCAAATTCACGCATGCTGCTCACCCCTTGTGAGTTCAATAAATAAATCTTCTAGCGTAAATACAAGCTCCTTAACACTATGTACATCTATTTCATTTTCTACCAAGTGTTTATTCCAACTACTTATAGATGCAATATCCATGCGGCATAATAATCGCTCGCCTTCTACACTCACTTCTCTTACTTCTTCGGCTGCTTCTAACATATCTTTCGCCTTAGAAATTGGTGTAACAATCCATTCTACACGATCACTTGCTGTTTTAATTAATTCTTCAACCTTGGCAACTGTTATCATCTTTCCTTTATGAATAATAGCAACGCGATCGCATATCATTTGCACTTCACTTAGCAAGTGACTTGAAATAAACACGCTCATATTTTCTTCTTTTACAAGCTTATGTATAAATTCCCTAAGTTCTCTAATCCCTGCTGGATCTAAACCATTCGTTGGCTCATCTAATATGAGCAATTTTGGATTCCCAAGGAGCGCCTGCGCAATTCCAAGGCGTTGTTTCATACCAAGTGAGTACGTTTTTACCTTGTCATGAATTCTTTCATCTAAATGAACCATTTCAGCAATTTCAATAATACGTTCATCTGATATATCACCTAACATACGAGCAAATTGCTTTAAATTTTCCCATCCTGTTAAATATGTATACAACTCTGGGTTTTCAACGATACTCCCAATTTGACGCATCGCCTCTCTGAAATTGTCCTTAATCGAATAACCACCGATAGAAATCGTACCTTCTGTCGCCGTAATCAATCCGACTAACATTCGAATGGTAGTCGTCTTTCCAGCACCATTTGGTCCTAAGAACCCGAACACTTCTCCTTGCTTTACATCAAAGGAAATGTCCTCTACAAGAGTCTTCTTTCCAATTACCTTCTTCAAGTCTCGTACGGAAAGTATCGTCGTCATTTTACCCCTCCTTGTTCTAGTTTTAATTTACTTACAACATTTTGAACTAAACGTTCTGCCATATACGTATAACCTACTTCGTTCGGATGAAAATGATCAGAGTATAATAAATCTTTTCCGCGGTTTTGGAATAAATCAAATGTCGGTGTAATATACACATTTTTATCGTTTAGCGCTAACTTCTCTAAAGATGCATTCCAGTCCACAACAATGTTTGAAGACCCTTTTAAATCTTCTACATCTTCAAAAGGATTGTATAAACCAAGCCAAAAAATTGGACTATCTGTATTTAATTTACGAATTTCTTCTATAATTTTCTTTGCTTCATTTTGAAACGTTTCTGTGTCAGGACGATACGTATCTAAATCTATCTTCCCAAGCGATTCCCAGCCTGGGAACAAATCATTCCCACCAATCGTTAACACGATTACATCTGCTTGCTTAATTAAATATTGAGCGCCATTACTTTCAATTTGTTTTAATAAATCGGGCATTTTTGCACCACTAACTGCTAAATTTGTTAATGCAATTTTTTGCTTATAATCTTTTTGTAAATCCTCTTTCATTCGCCCAACATAGCCAATTCCTTCTTTATCACCAACGCCACGCGTTAATGAATCACCTAAACTAACGATTTGTAACGTTCCCGTTTTCTTTTTCTCTTTTGCCACTACATCGGTCTTTTTAATTAAATTTGAAGCTTTCGGATTTAATACATCATTTACACCTGAAACAAAGCCATATGCAAATAAACAGAAAGATGCAATTGTAATGAGTAGAATTACTTTTACTACTTTTGATCTCATATCAAAACCCCTTTTAGCCCTCATAGATTGTCCATAATTATACCAAACGAAATTTTGAAAAGCGATTTTCACACCTTCTCAATTATGTCGTTTCTCTATCTACTAACTCTGGTAATAACTCTATATGCTTCACATCTAATTTCTCTTCATTAATCTTTTCATATAATAATTCAAACGCTTTCAATCCAACGTTTTTACTAGAATGCGAAATCGTCGTTATACCCAATATATCTGCCACCTCTTGATCATCACACCCAATAATCGTAATATCCTCTGGAATACGAATTCCTTGTTTTTTTGCTTCTGTAACCATCCCCGCTGCAATATGGTTACAAGATACAAGGAACGCCGTCGGTTTTACTGACATATGAGCCCATTCTCTAATTACATTGCGTCCATCTTCCACTGTAAAACACCCCTCAAATTTCCAGGTCTCTAACGGTGTTACGATACTCTTTTGAAGCGAATCTTCATACGCCCTCTTTCGTCTTTGGCTATTAACGC
This sequence comes from Bacillus sp. FSL K6-1338, assembly GCF_038006965.1. Lineage (NCBI taxonomy): Bacteria > Bacillati > Bacillota > Bacilli > Caryophanales > Bacillaceae > Bacillus > Bacillus sp. FSL K6-1338. The sequence continues at coordinate 5,169,992 of NZ_JBBOWI010000001.1, forward strand.
TATTACTTCTTCCAATACAATATCCAATACTTGTATGACCGGCATCTATTAAGCTTTTCATCCCACGTGAAAATACTTTGTAGTAATCAATATGGACACTTGAAATGCATTTTGAATCTATTTCTTCACACATAACAATCGGGCCGAATTTCGTATATTCTTCAAGCTTCTCCTTACTATTTGCCCGAGAACAAATAATAACCCCATCAAGCTTTTTCATTTTTAACATATTTAAAATTTCTAGTTCTCTTTCTTCGCTATAATTTGTCTGGCAAAGCATCATATTATAATTATTCTTTGCCGTTTCTTTTGATATCCCCTCAATAATAGCGCTATAATATTGATCATTTACGTGTGGCAATAAAACGCCAATTACATTCGTTTTTCCTTTCACTAAATGAATTGCATTCACGTTTTGCGTGTAATTTAATTCTTCTATAATCGCTAAAATTTCTTTTCGTTTCTGTTCATTTACGTACGGATGATTATTTAGTACACGTGAAACAGTTGAAACAGATACTCCAGCAAGTTCAGCAATCTTTCTTATATTTGTCATCTCACTTTCCCCTTCTCACAAAAATTCTCTCTTGACCTGGTAAGCTTTCCACAATATATCCTTTCCTAGCAAATACATTTAGAAAGGATATACAACTATGCTTCGATTCAAATTAGAATATATATTTTTCATTGGCGGTTTACTCATTCTTGCCATCGGTATTAATATGATGACGACAATTACTTCCTTTGGACTTAGCCCTTATGATTCCTTCTTTATTGCACTATATCAAAATTTTGGGATAAGTATTGGTTTTTGGATTTTCATGATTAACTTTGCCTTTACACTTATCGTACTCTTTTGGAATAAAAAACAAATTACAATCGGTACAATTGTAACGATGGTTCTTATTTCTCTTTTTGTTGATTGGATTGGTTCCATTATAACTATTATGGACGCTATCCGCTCTCTTCCAAAATATATAACACTTATTTGCGGAAATCTATTCGTTGGAGCTGGAATTGGTCTTTACGTCTCTACAAACCTTTGCGCAGCGCCTCAAGAAGCTTTCGTTTTAACCGTTGCTGAGAAGAAAAAATGGACGTTTAGAAGAACAGAGATTTCATTAGCCTTTTTATTTTTAACTTTAAGCTTTTTATTAGATGGACCTATCTATTTTGGAACCATCATCTTATCCTTTACAACAGGCTGGATTATCCAAGCATTTATTCAAGTTGGTACACAGATTTTAAATAGAAAAGAACCTATTAAGCAAGCTGCTTAATAGGCTCTTTCTGTTTTATGGTAAGAGATACTACTTAGCATCCCCTTCAATTCGATAGTTCGCTTTCAAACAATCTATTTCTTCATACCCTTGCAACGTATGTAGAATATAATCATAATCAGCAAGAGACGCACGATGCGTTACAATTACAATTTCAGCCTTTCCTTTCTCTTCAAGCGGCATTTGAATAATTTTCTCAAAGCTAACTCCGCGCTCAGAGAACAATGAAGTAATTTTTGCAAATACACCAATTTCGTCTTTTACATGCAGTCTTAAAAACTTTTTCACGACTATTTCGTCTGGCTCTTTTAATACTTTTTGATACTGTGGGACTACAGCACTATTTCCTGTTACCCCTAATCTAATATTTTGCATTACAGCAACTAAATCCGAAACAACAGCTGTCGCTGTCGGTAAACTTCCTGCCCCTGGTCCATAAAACATCGTTTCCCCAACTGCTTCACCGTACACATACACAGCGTTATATTCATTTTGTACTGCCGCAAGAGGGTGTGTATTTGGAAGTAAAGTTGGTTCAACCGTAACCTCCAATTTTTCACCATCTCGTTTTGCAAGACCGATTAATTTAATTGTATAACCTAAGCTCTTACTGTATTCAATATCTTCCTCTGTAATAGAGGTAATTCCTTTTACGTTCACATCTCCAAGCTCTACATTTGTAGAGAAACCGAGAGTAGCTAAAATCGTCATTTTTCTTGCTGCATCTAAACCTTCTACATCTGATGTTGGATCTGCTTCTGCAAATCCAAGTTGTTGGGCTTCTTTTAACACGTCGTTATATGCTCTCCCTTCGTCTGACATTTTCGTCAAAATAAAATTTGTCGTTCCATTTACAATTCCCATGACTTTCGTAATAAGATCTGAAGAGAGTCCTTCTACAATACTGCGTAGAATTGGAATTCCCCCTGCCACACTCGCTTCATAGAAGAGATCAGTTTTATTATCTTTTGCTGTCGCTAATAATTCAGCTCCATGTAATGCCATTAAGTCTTTATTTGCAGTTACAACATGCTTTCCGCTTTTTAAAGCTTGTAAAATATATAATTTTGCATCATCAATGCCACCCATTACTTCGATGACAACATCAATATTTGGATTATCTAAAATTTCATTTGCATCTTGTGTTAATAGAGTAGAAGGTACCTCTACTTCTCTCTCTTTCTCAATGTTTTGCACTAATACTTTCGTTACCTTCACTGGACAACCTACTTGGTGTATGAGTCTTTCTTGATGATCCGTAATAATACGAACTACACCACTCCCAACTGTCCCAAGACCTAATAAACCAACTTGAATTTCTTTCATAGTACTGTCCACCCCTCAAAAATTGTGTTTAGATGAAATTATATGAATAAAAAATCTGAAAAACAATGTATTTCGAACATTCGGAAAAATAAAGGTTAATCTTTACAAGGAAAACGTTGCCACGTGTTACACAATCTTTCTTTACAATATATAAGGGGTTTCTTGATACACGTAATAATTCAACCAATTAGAAAACAATAAATTCCCATGACTCCTCCACCTAACAAGGGGCTTTTCATCTGGATTATTATGTTTAAAATAGTTTTTTGGCACATCAATATTTAATCCCTTGTCACGATCTCGTTCGTATTCTTGCTTTAACGTATCACAACTATATTCACTATGCCCAAGGGCAAACACTTGCCTTCCTTCTTGCCCAATGACCAGGTGAACACCCGCTTCCTCAGAATTTGCTAATAATGTTAAGTCTGTCACCTCTCTAATATCACTCTCTCGTACTTCTGTATGACGAGAATGGGGAGCAAAAAACAATTCATCAAACCCTTGTAACAATTTCACATGTTGCTCGCAAACTTCATGTTCAAATACACCGAACATTTTTTCCTTAAGAGGATACTTTGGAACACCATAATGATAATACAAGCCAGCCTGTGCCCCCCAGCAAATATGGAGCGTAGATGTTACATTCGTTTTTGAATACTCCATAATACGTTTAAGCTCTTCCCAATAATCTACCTCTTCAAAAGAAAGAGTTTCAACTGGTGCTCCTGTTATAATGAGCCCGTCAAATTTTTCATTTTCAATATCACGAAATGTTTTATAAAAGCTCATTAAATGGTCCTGCGCTACATTGCGAGAGAAATGTGATTCCATATGAAGCAAATGAACATCTAATTGCAACGGTGTGTTGCCAATTAAACGAAGTAATTGCGCTTCTGTTTCTTGCTTTGTAGGCATTAAATTTAAGATAGCAATTTTCAATGCCCGAATATCTTGTGTTTCTGCTCGCTCCTTCGTCATTACAAATATATTTTCCTTCTGCAACACTTTGCGAGCTGGTAAATCTTTATCAATTATGATCGGCATGTTCTTTGCCTCCGACTAGCGCCGCTTCTAAATCTGCAATAATATCAGAAACATCTTCTATGCCAACAGATAAACGAATTAAATCTGATGTAACGCCAGCTAGACGCTGATCTTCAGCACTTAATTGTCTATGCGTTGTGCTAGCAGGATGTATAACGCAAGTTCGTGCATCCGCTACATGCGTTACAAGAGTTGCTAGTTTTACATTTGCGATAAATTCTTTCGCCGCTTCTAATCCGCCCTTAATGCCGAATGTTAAAACACCACTAGCACCTTTTTTCAAATACGTTTGTGCTAATGAGTAATTTTCATTGCTATCTAATCCAGGATAATTCACCCATTCAATACGTTCATGGTTAGCAAGCCACTTAGCAACTACGAGAGCATTTTCACTATGACGCTCCATTCTTAAATGCAGCGTTTCTAAGCCGATATTGCTAATATACGCATTGAATGGGCTCATACAGTTTCCGTAGTCCCTTAATAATTGAACACGCGCCTTCACAATATAAGCTGCTGCACCAAAATTTTGAACGTAACTTACGCCGTGATAACTTGGATCCGGTTCAACAAGTTCAGGATATTTCCCATTTGTCCAATCGAAGTTCCCTCCGTCAATGACAATGCCGCCTAAAGAGCTTGCATGACCATCAATATATTTCGTCGTAGAATGAACGATAATATTTGCTCCGTGCTCAAATGCTTGGCATAAATAAGGAGTTGCTAATGTATTATCCACGATAAAAGGCACTTCTAACTCTTTCGCTGCATCTGAAAATTCTTTAAAATTCAAAACGTTCATCGCTGGATTTCCTAATGATTCTGCATAAATGAGCTTCGTCTTATCGTTAGCAAGTGCCGCAATTTCATCTGCCGTTAAATTGGGATTAAAGAACGTAACATCAATGCCAAGCTTACGTAAACTCACCCCAAATAAATTAAACGTTCCCCCGTAAACAGTTGAAGAGCAAAGTAAATGGTCTCCACTACTACAAATATTTAAAACTGCGAGCATAATAGCCGCTTGCCCAGAAGCCGTTGCAACAGCTCCTACCCCGCCTTCTAAATCTGATAACTTCTGCTCAAATGCAGCTAGAGTAGGGTTTCCAATACGCGTATAAATATATCCTTCTGCCTCTAAGTTAAATAGGGCTGCTAAATCATCCGAAGTATCGTATTTATACGTTGTACTTTGATAAAGTGGTAAAACACGTGGTTCACCATTCTTTGGCGTATAGCCACCTTGCACACAAATCGTTCCTTTTCCCCATGATTCTCCCATCTCTCATTCTCCTTTCTTTTATACAAAATAAAAAACTGCCCCTTTCCTGAAAACAAGAAAGGAGCAGTTTGAAAACACGCTCTAAAGGCTCTTTCTTATCTCTCAGGATTACTACCTGCAGGATTTGGCACAATTCCGTTATACGGCTGTTGCCAAGGTTTCATCGGGCCTGTCCCTCCACCTTTTCTTGATAAGACTATGCAATTACCGTTGATTTTATAGCAATAATTTCCTAATGTCAAACAGTTTTTCTGAATGTTCTAAAATAAATATTAACAATTTCATATAAAGCAACAAAAGAAATATATTCCATACTAACTCGAAAAAGACCTTTAGAAAAAATGATTCATGTAAAATAAACCCCAATCATCTATTTTCATTAAACAAACTGTTTTAATAGAGCGTATAATTCTTCAAAATTATGCACTTCATATGTCGGTATAATCCCACTATCATTTAATTTCCTTTCTGGATTAAACCAACAAGTATCAATTCCCGCTACATATCCACCTTTAATATCGGCACTTAATGAATCCCCAATAATCAGCCCTTCTTCAGGTGCAAAGTTAGGAATCCGTTCAAAAACATAATCAAAATACTCTTTCATCGGCTTTTGAAAACCTGTATCTTCCGAAACAAAAACACCTTTAAATAATGAATGTAACCCTGCATTACGCAAACGTTTATCTTGCGTCTTAGAAACACCATTTGTCACTATATACAACTCATACTCCCCTTGAATTTGATTTATAAATTCAAACGCACCTTGCATGAGTTGATTTCCTTCTTCTAAGTAGCTACGATAATTATTTTCGAATAATATACCGTCTACTTCTTCTCCATACTCTTTAAACAACATAGAGAATCGTTTATTTACAACTTCATTACGTGATAGTTCACCTTTTTCAAAAGCATTCCAAAGACCTTTATTTATTTTTTTATAACGAGCCTCTATCTCCTCTGTTAAAGGGATTCCCTTCTCTTCAAAAAGCACCTGTAAAGCTACTTTTTCAGCCTTTTGGAAATCTAATAATGTATCATCTACATCAAATAGCAATGTTTTATATTTTTTCATAAATTCATCACACCCTCTTTTCTACAAAAACAAATTTACATAAATCGTATCATTCCTTCTTGTAAAGATAATAGGAGATATCTCATACTATAAATAGGGGTGAAAATATGAAAATCAGCAAAAATGAAGAAGAAATTTATCAATACATGCGAATCCATCAATTCCATACCCTATTTTCATTTCATGTCTTGCCATATGTAGAGCTGCATTCTTTTCAAACGAAAGAGATGATATGTAGCGAAGGAAACGCCCTCCCTTATCTCTATTACTTAATTTCTGGGAAAGCAAAAATATATATGAATCATAAAAACGGGAAAGTTTCATTAATTAATTTTATTCAAGCACCATCTTTTATCGGGGAATTAGGATTAATAGGAGTAGAAAATATCACCAAGTCCGTTGAAGTACTAGAAGATTGTGTTTGTTTAGCACTTCCTCTTAAAGATTGTCAGCAACTTTTATTACAAGATGCAACATTTTTACAGCACTTATGCAAATTTATTGGAGAAAAGACAATTACTCGCACTGAAAATTACGCAAAAAACTATAGTTATCCTTTCGAAAATCGATTAGCTGCTTTTATTTTATTAACAGAACAAAATAATTGTTATATAGAAAAGCATACTGAGGCTGCAGAATACTTAAATGTCAGCTATCGTCATCTTTTATATGTATTAAACCAATTTTGCCAACAAAATTATTTAAAAAAAGAAGGCCGAACATATTATATACAAGATCGAAATACATTAGAAAAGCTTGCTGACGAGCTGAAAATATAAAGAAACAGCATTAACATAAACGTTAATGCTGTTTCTTTGAGTGACGATTATAATTTAAATTAAAATTTACTTGCTACTTTAGCTGCTTCTTCAAGACCTGCAGCAATGATTTCTTCTGCTTTATCTGGGAATTGGTTATGTCCTTCAATAACTACTGTTTCCATGTTTGTTGCACCGAAGAAGCCCATCATGCTTGCTACATATTTAACAGCCATTTCTACCTCAGCTGCTGGACCTTCTGAATATACGCCGCCGCGCGCGTTTAATAATGCAATCTTCTTATCTCCAATTAAACCAACTGGACCTTCTGGTGTATATTTGAACGTTTTACCAGCACGGTTTAAATAATCAATATATGTGTGTAACACTGCTGGAATCGTTAAGTTCCATAATGGGAAGCCGAAAACAATTTTATCAGCTTCTAGAAATTGATTTAAATACTTATCAGCAACTGCTACTGCTTTTGCCTCTTCTTCTGTTAAATCAAATCCTTTACCTGCCTTAAATGTACCATTGATCATGTCTACACCTACATATGGTAATTCTTCTTTATATAAATCAAGTTCTACTACTGTATCATTTGGGTGTGCTTCTTTATAGTTCGCTAAAAATGCCTCATATAATTTTACACTAACTGCTTGTTCCGCTGGACGGTTGTTTGCTTTAACAAATAAAACTGTTGCCATTATTTCTTCCTCCTAGTACTCACTCTTATGTTGTTATATGCTTTCAAAAAAGGTATCCCTTGTAATTGTTGTTTTGTTGCTTACAAACATATTTTATCTTTATATCAATACATTTTCGTCCTCACATAGACGTATTTTTCCATAAAAAAAGTCCACCTTCTAAAGGCGAACTAGGTCTTACGACTTTTGTCTTATACAATTCCATTTTTCACTGCATATAACGCCGCTTGCGTGCGATCAGATAAATTCAACTTACTCAAAATACTACTTACATGAGCTTTTACCGTTTTTTCTGTAATAACTAAAACAGAAGCGATCTCTTTATTACTCATCCCTTTCGCTAATAGCTGCAGCACTTCATTTTCTCTCGCCGTTAGCACATCCACTTGAATAGAAGGTTCTTCTTCCTTTTCTTCCACAGGTAGTGTTTGAGAGAGAAGAGTATTTGCTATATCCGGATGTAATTGAATATTACCTTTATATGCGCTTCGAATAGCTTCAACAAGCTGATCCGGTTCTACATCTTTTAAAATATACCCACTTGCCCCCGCCCTTAACGCTGGTAAAACATGCGCCTGATCAGAAAAGCTAGTTAATACAATTACTTTCACATTCGGATATTCTTTTTTGATGCACGCCGTCGCCTCGACACCATCCATTTCGGGCATATATAAATCCATTAATACAACATCTGGATTCGTCTCCCCTACTTTCACTAACGCTTCTTTCCCATTATTTGCTTCTCCAACTAACGTTAAATCTTCCTGTGTACTTAAGAAAAATGCTAATCCTTTTAAAACGACTGTATGATCATCGACTAACAATACTTTTATTTTCACAAACTTCCCTCATTTTCACATCATAATGGTACATTTACTTTTACGCTCGTTCGCTTCTTACTACTTACAATTTTAATTGTTCCACCAACTAATTCTACTCTTTCACGCATCGTAGTCATGCCGAGTGATTTCTTCTCTTTTATATCCTTTTCTACAAAGCCGTTTCCTTGATCGACTATTTCTAATGATACATTCTTCTCTGTCACTTTGAAATAAATCGTTGATTCTCTGACATTCGCATGTTTACTTACGTTATTCAAAGCTTCTTGTCCAATTCTCCATAACGCTTCCTCTACTACACGCGGTAAATCACGAACACCTGTAACTTGTTCCCGAATTTTCAGTCCCAAGTTTTCACCGTACTGCTTTAAAGCTGGTAATAAACCTTTTTCTAATCCTGCCGGACGAAGCTGCCAAATTAATGTTCTCATTTCCTTTAAAGCTCCTTGCGCTAGTTCCCGCATCTCATGCAAAGATTGGTCAACCTTTTCATTTTGACCTTTTAAAACGGCCTCAGCCCCTTTTGTCATAAAGGTTAATGAAAATAATTTTTGCGAAACAGAATCATGTAAATCCCTTGCTAATCGGTTTCTTTCTTCCAGTCGTACGAGTTCACGGCGCTGTTCGTTTAATCTTAGATTCTCTATTATTAATGAAACGTGATTCGATAACGCTTGAATTATATCTATTGTATTAACATCAAATTCTCCATTATTTAAACTAACACATAAAACACCAAATATATGATTTTGAATATGTATTGGCGTAGCAATAACAACTCCATTTACACGTTTTAATAGAGCTAGCTCACCTTGTTCTAACGCCTTCTTTGCCGCTTCTTTTACATCCTCTTGTAACTCTTCCTGCCCATAAGAAGCTCGCAAAGATAACTCTATTTCTTCCCTAATAAAAAACGCCACTTGATTCCACTGAAATACTTCACCTACGTGATTTACCACCTTTTCAGATAATACATTAAACTTATGAATCGTTTTTAAAGCTTGAATAAACCGCTCCAATTTCACATAGTAATGTGCTCTTCGCTTTTCATTTTCATATAATTTTGTTCGCTTTAAAGCTGTCCCGATTTGGAAAGCAACTGATTGGAGCAATACTAATTCTTCTTCCGAAAAATGTGTTTTACCTGGGCTAGCTACATTTAAAACACCAAATTTCTCTCCTCCAGCCTTTAAAGGAACCGTAGCATGATGAAGAATTCCTTCTGTATCTCCCCAATTATATTCAATTGCATTATTAATTCTTTTACATTCAATAATATTAACGGCTCTCTCTAATTTCCCATCTACGAAGCCGCGTAAACACCAACACTCACCTTCACACATCGGGCGTTTATTTTCATATGTAAGTGCCTCTGGTAACTGGTAATCGATCACCTTCGTATACTTCCCATTTTCATCCGCAAGAAAAATCCAGCCTGTCGTTAAACCTGTTACACTGAGCAATTTTTCTAGTACTGCTTGCAATACATGATATGTATCATTTGATGTATTTAATGTTTCTGCAATTTCCTTTAATATAACTAATTCATTTGTACGATTATCTCGAAACATAATCAGTCTCCTGCATACAAGATTTTAAATAGCTCTTAAAATAAATCATCTACTTTTCACTTTGTACTTATTCGTAACATTGATATAATGGTGAAAACATAGTTTTCATTATATCACTTGAGGGGGCTTTCATAATGACATTAAATAAAGCACTTACTATCGCTGGTTCTGACACAAGTGGCGGTGCTGGTATACAAGCAGATTTAAAAACATTCCAAGAACTTGGCGTATACGGAATGACATCTCTTACAACAATCGTAACGATGGATCCACATAACGGTTGGGCACATAACGTATTTCCAATCCCAGCTTCTACATTAAAACCACAATTAGAAACAACAATTGAAGGTGTTGGCGTAGACGCTTTAAAAACAGGTATGCTTGGATCAGTAGAAATTATTGAACTGGTTGCAGAAACAATCGAAAAGCACAATTTCAAAAATGTAGTAGTTGACCCTGTTATGGTATGTAAAGGTGCAGATGAAGCATTACATCCTGAAACGAACGATTGCTTACGTGACGTTCTTGTGCCAAAGGCATTAGTTGTAACACCAAACTTATTTGAAGCTTACCAATTAAGCGGTGTGAAAATTAATTCTCTTGAGGACATGAAAGAAGCAGCGAAGAAAATCCACGCTTTAGGTGCCAAATACGTACTAATTAAAGGTGGAAGCAAACTTGGTACGGAAACTGCAATCGACGTCCTATATGATGGAGAAACATTCGATCTTCTAGAATCAGAAAAAATCGATACAACCAATACACACGGTGCAGGTTGTACATATTCTGCTGCAATTACAGCAGAACTTGCAAAAGGAAAACCTGTGAAAGAAGCAGTAAAAACTGCTAAAGAATTCATCACAGCTGCTATTCGTTACTCATTCAAAATTAACGAATACGTAGGTCCGACTCACCATGGTGCATATCGTAAATTCGTTGTATCAAAAGAACTTGTCTAATATATAAATAAAAACACTCACAAGGTTCATACATTGCCTCTGTGAGTGTTTTTTATAAGCTTTATGTCTTCTGGTCATCTTATCTTTAAGATGCAGAGCTGACCTTATTTCTACCATTTCGTTTCGAGTAGTATAACGCATCATCCGCCGCTTGAATAAATTGCTCTGATGACCCTTCATACTCTGAAACCCCTACCGAAACCGTAATTTTTATTTTTGTTCCATCTAACAATTGAAATGGGTGACTTTCAACAGCTATACGAATTTGCTCGCCCATACGAATTCCGTAAGCTAATCCCTTATTCGGTATCAAAAGCGCAAACTCCTCTCCACCCTTTCGAAAAGCCAAATCTGGAAATTGTGAAGTTTCTCGTAAAATACATCCTACTTGTTTTAACACTTCGTCCCCTGCAGGATGCCCGTACGTATCATTTACATACTTAAAGTGGTCAATATCTATAAGTAGTAAACAAAGCAAATCATTTTTCATGTTCTTATTACTAATATGACGATTCATCTCTAAATCAAACTGTCTTACGTTTCCTAGACCTGTCAATGCGTCTACCGTTGCGTATTGCTTCATCGTTTGGAATAACTCATTGGATTGTAAAACGTAATTTGCACTTATGAATGTTATGTAGCCTGTAATAATACTAGAAATTAAATATAATCCTACTATGTTAATATCTTTAATTAACCATATATATAGTGAGGGGATTAGAATAGATAAAATATATGTATGTAACCATGCCCACTTTTCTCCTAGAGAGATATTTAGACGCGAAATAAAGATACTACCTACTCCTATCGCAATAATTGTATAAAAAGCTACTTGAGAAGCTAATGAATAATCCATAAATAATAACCTAGTTACTAAAATCATACTAACAGCTATAGTACTCGCTATCGGGCCTCCAATTATAACAGCTAAAATAACAGCTAAGTAGCGCAAATCCAATAGGATGGTACCAACATGAACACCGAAATACATTAGTAATATACCTAATATTCCAGTAAGAATACCTACTACACATTTCTGCCAAAGAGAAAACTCTTCTTTTAACGGCCTATCTCTTAAAAGCTGACCTCCAACAAAAATAAAGGAAAGAATAATTGTTGTATTTACAAATAAGTCCCTTAACATAAAATAATCTCCCTACTTTTCCATCTATCCCCTTCCCCACTTTATTGTATACGAAATCCCTATAATTCCCAAAGTTTTTTGTTTATTTTTTGCTGTTCCACGTGAAACAGCAAAAAAATAAAAAGGGCGAAAACTCGCCCTTCTTCATTAACAACAGCGTGATATTTTTCCACCCTTTGCATTAAATCTTGCTTCTTGTGCCTCAGCAAAAAATTGCTTTTGACATACAACCTCTTCTTCAGGATGATGCTTTTTCATATGCTCCACATATACTTCATAACTTGGTACCCCAACGAGCAAACTAATAAAGCGTTTTCTTTCCCCCCATACTTTCCGTAGTCGTTTAAGCATAATAGTTCCTCGACTCACTTTCATCTCTAGAAATATATGCTGCCTCTTTTAGCAGCATCGGCTTATTTCTTAATACTTGAATCCAAATTCGAATTGCAGAAATTAATACAGCGATTACAACTATCATAAAAATCCCGCAAAGCGCTGCATCAATATAATCATTGAAAATAATTTGCTTCATTTGAGCAACATTTTTAGCTGGTGCTAACACTTTCCCCTCATCTAATGCTCCCTGGAACACCTTTGCATGAGATAGAAATCCTATTTTAGGGTTTTCATGAAATAGCTTTTGATAACCCGCCGTCATCGTTACAATAAGCAATCCAACAGTTGGAATAAGTGTCACCCAAACATATGCCTTTTTCCCCATTTTGAACAAAATTGTCGTTCCAAGTAATAATGCAATACCTGCTAACATTTGATTTGCAATACCGAAAAGTGGCCATAATGTATTAATTCCACCAAGCGGATCTACTACCCCTTGGTACAAAAAATAACCCCATCCTAATACACATAACGTTGTAGCTATTACATTTGCTAATGTAGAATCTGTTTTCGCAAACGGCTTATATACATGCCCTAAAATATCTTGAATCATAAATCGTCCTACACGCGTTCCTGCGTCAATCGTTGTTAAAATAAATAGGGCTTCAAAGAGAATAGCAAAATGATACCAGAATGCCATCATCGCCGTTCCACCTATTACTTGTGAGAAAATATATGCCATACCTATCGCTAACGTTGGTGCGCCACCTGTACGTGATAAAATTGTTTGCTCTCCAACATTTACAGCAAGTTCTTTTAGTTCATTTGGTGTAATAGCAAATCCCCATGAAGAAATAACTTGAGCTGCCTGCGATACATCCGTACCAATAAGTGCTGCCGGACTATTAATCGCAAAATAAGTTCCTGGTGTTAATACACAAGCTGCAATCATTGCCATCGCAGCTACAAACGACTCCATTAACATTGCTCCGTAACCAATTGGCTGTGCATGTCCCTCTTGTTCAATCATTTTTGGCGTCGTACCTGATGAAACAAGAGCATGGAATCCAGAGACTGCACCACAGGCAATCGTAATAAATAAGAACGGGAATAAATTACCGGAGAAAACAGGACCTGTTCCATCAATAAATTGCGAAACTGCTGGCATTTGTAAATCAGGTGCTACAATTAAAATACCAATCGCCAATCCAACAATTGTTCCAACTTTTAAAAATGTACTTAAATAATCACGTGGTGCTAATAACATCCAAACTGGTAATGCAGATGCAATAAATCCATATACAATAAGCATAATAGCAATTGTTTCGCCACTAAATGTGAACATACTTGCAAGTGTTGGATTTTCTGCTACATACTGTCCTCCAATAAGAGATAAAATAAGTAGGATAATACCAATTACTGACCCTTCTCCAACACGACCAGGCCTAATATAGCGCATGTAAACTCCCATTAAAATAGCGATGGGAATCGTTGCTGCTATCGTAAACATTCCCCAAGGACTTCCAATCAGTGCCTTTACTACGACTAACGCTAATACTGCTAATAAAATAATCATAATTCCTAAAATACCTATCATTGCAATTAGTCCTGTAACAGGCCCAATCTCATCCTTAATCATTTCTCCTAACGATTTACCATTACGTCTCATCGAAGCAAATAAAATGACAAAATCTTGGACAGCCCCCGCAACAACTACCCCAACAATAATCCAAATGGTCCCTGGTAAATATCCCATTTGTGCTGCTAAAATCGGTCCTACTAAAGGTCCCGCCCCAGCAATCGCTGCAAAGTGATGTCCAAACAATACCCACTTATTTGTTGGAACATAGTCTTTCCCATCGTTTAATGTATGGGCTGGTGTTTGACGATTATCATCTAAATTAAAAACCTTTCTCGCTATAAATCTACTATAAAAGCGATAAGCAACTGCATATACACATACAGCAGCTACTAAGAGCCATACAGCATTAATGGTTTCACCTTGTGATAAAGCTATTACCCCAAAAGCCCCTGCTTCTACTGCTGTAATAACGCCCCAAAGTAAAATCGATTTCAATGTCTTCACATACAATTCCCCCAATACTATTTCTTAGTGGAGATTGTACTAAATTTTCTGAATATTTAACTTGAATCCTCCCTATCATGAAGGATTTTCAGTTTATCATGTTAAAATACTCTCATTACCTACTATAATTCAATGTTATTTCGAAGGCGTTTTACATAATTACGACTGACTGGAATCGGTTACTCATCATACCTATCTAAATACAAATTATACGTGCCATTATAATAAGGTTTCAGTTCTTTTACATATGACATATTAATTAAATAGCTTTTATGCACACGTAAAAAATCATATGCATTTAGCTTATTTTCTAATTCCTGAAGTGTATATGTTGAAATATACTGATTATTCGTTGTGTAAATTGAAACAGTTTTATTTTCTTTATTTTTACTTACATATACGATATCTTCTGGAAGAATATATCGTATACCCTCTTGACTTTCTATCGGTAGTTTCCGCAAATAACTCTTTGCTTTCTCACCTTGTTCTTTACCTATTTTATATAAAAGAAATTGTAAATCTTCTTCACGAAATGGTCGTAATAAATAATAAAATGCTTGGAAACGAAAAGCTGTAATAGATTCCTCTATGTTTTCACCTACAAAAATAAATTTTGTATAGCAATTTATTTCTCGTAATAAACTTGCATATTCAAAACCAGTACCATCTAGTAATTTGGAACTTAAAAAAACAAAGTCTGGTATATGTTTTTTCATCATAAATAAAGATTCTGTTCCTGTCTTTGCTTCAAAACATTCTACATTTCTCATATTTTCAGTGAAATTTTCAGCTAACTCTCTTCTCTCTTCTGCCTCTTCCATGATCAGTAAAATTTTCATTTCTTCAACCACCTAATTCTTTGTCCATATGTCCTGCTGTATACATTCGCTTTTATAAGAAATAATCCCTTTTTCTTACTATACCATTATTTATCTAAAAAAACAGAAAAAAGGAAACCACTTCGGTTTCCTCTCCTCCTTTATCCTACATTAACTGCCTAGAAAGAGC
Source organism: Bacillus sp. FSL K6-1338 (assembly GCF_038006965.1). NCBI lineage: Bacteria > Bacillati > Bacillota > Bacilli > Caryophanales > Bacillaceae > Bacillus > Bacillus sp. FSL K6-1338. Next base: position 5,185,410 of record NZ_JBBOWI010000001.1, read on the forward strand.
GGAGTAGTGTAGGGTAATAAACGGTCAGGGCTACGTTTAAAATTTCACTTTATACTAATTCTCGTTGCTTCGTTTCCTGTCCAAGTATTACTACAGCGAATACACCAATTAAAATTGATCCGCAGAAAATCGTAAATATTATTGATAGTGAAGCTTCTGAGGCAACTAAATACCCCACTAATAGTGGCCCAAGAATACCACCAATACGCCCAAATGCTGCTGCCATTCCTGCACCAGTACCACGAATAACCGTCGGATACTGTTCAGGTGTATAGGCGTATAATGCTCCCCAAGCACCTAAGTTAAAGAAGGATAGTAACATACCTGCCACGATTAATACTGTTAATGAATCCGCAACCCCAAACAAATAGGCACTGCAAGCTGTCCCGATTAAATACGTAACCAACACAAATTTACGACCGAGACGTTCAATAAACCAAGCAGCGGTGAAATATCCTGGAAGTTGAGCTAATGTCATAATAAGTACGTATTGGAAACTTTTTATTAAACTAAATCCTTTTAGCACCATTACACTCGGTAACCAAAGGAACATTCCATAATAAGAAAAGACAACACAAAACCATAGAATCCATAGCATAATTGTTGCTTTACGATATTCCCCAGACCAAACTGATTTTATATTTTCAATAACAGATGGTCTTTTTTCAACTTTTTGGAACCTTGGGGAATCCGGTAAATTCCATCTTAAATATAAAGCATATAGTGCTGGAACTGCACTCAATACCATCGCAATTTCCCAACCATATTTAGGAATAACAAAATACGAGATAAGGGCTGCAATTAGCCATCCACCTGCCCAAAAACTTTCTAATAACACAACAATTTTCCCACGCTCATGCGCTTCAACACTCTCTGATACTAGTGTAGAGGCAACCGGAAGCTCTCCGCCAAGCCCCATACCAATTAAAAAGCGTAAAACGAGAAACATCGCGAGTGTCGTTGTTAATGCAGTTAAACCACTACCGATAGAAAATAATAATAATGTAATAATAAAGACTGATTTTCGGCCTATTCTATCTGATAGTATCCCAAAAATAAGCGCTCCTACTGCCATACCGATTGAGTTAATACTGCCTATCCAGCCCATTTCCTGGCTCGTTAATCCCCAATCCTTTTGCAAGGCTACCATTACAAATGAAAGCATTCCAACATCCATTGCATCAAATAGCCATCCAAGTCCAGCTATACCAAGTAGTTTGCGCTTCGAAATTTCTTTTACCTTGCCCACTAGAAGTCCTCCTCACACAGGTGTCTTTACACATCATTTTACATGTGTGAATTGTATAAGTAAAATACTTTTGTGTAAAAAATTCTCCTTCATCATTCCCAAAAAGTAAAACGTCTATCCCGATTGGTGAGGGCTAATAATCAGTAGGGATGACTCACTGATTAAAGTTTCACTTCATTAAAAATGAATAAATAAAAAAAAGTAGCGATATTTCGCTACTTTTTCGAACGCATTACTTCTTTTAAAAATTCCGCTAATACTAACTGACGACGCCAGCGTGTTGGATTACTGCATAATCTATAAAACCACTCTAAATGAATCGCTTGAATCCATTTTGGTGCACGTTTTACCTCTCCAGCCCATACGTCTAAACTTCCACCCACTCCAACAGCCATTTTCGTTTCTAAACGATGCTTATTGTTTTGGATAAAGTTCTCTTGTCTCGGGAAACCGAGTGCAACAAGTAATAAATCTGGTTTTGCTTCTTGAATGCGAGAAATAATATTCTCTTCGTCTTCTTGTTTGAAATAACCATCTTGTGTACCGGCGATGGATACAGCTGAATATGTCTTTGTTAAATGATCTGCTGCAGCTTGTACAACATGCGGCTTTGCACCTAATAAGAAAACAGATACTGGTTTACTATCTTCTGATAACTTCGCAAGTAAATTACACATTAAATCAAAACCTGCTACACGTTCTTTTAAAGGTGTACCAAGCATGCCGCTTGCCTTTACAACCCCAATACCATCAGGTGTAATTAAATCTGTATTCAATAATGTTTGATAGAACTTTTCATCCTTTTTTGCGCACATAACAATTTCAGGGTTTGCTGTTACTACCTGAAACGTATGAGTTCGCTCCGCTTCTAGTTGTTCTTTTAAATATTTGACCGTTTCATCCATTGTCATTGTAGAAAAAGGAACGCCTAGAATATCAACTGTTTGTACTGCCATAGTTAACTATCCTCTCTATCATTACAAGTTTTTCGCTATTAATTGCTTATATGTTTCCTTTGTATCTTCATATAGTTTTTGAAGTGAGAAATTCATAGTAGCATGCTCATAAATATGTTTACCCATTGCTGCTAATTCTCCAGTTTTCCACTTATCATACGCTTCTTCTAAAGCTAATGCTAATGCCTTTCCATCATCTGTTGGCACAATCCATCCGTAAGTTTCATCTACGATTAATGGTTCAATTTCTCCAGCCCTAGTCACAATTGATGGTACGCGTTGATTTGCCGCTTCTAATAAAACTAGTGGGAACCCTTCACTATGAGAAGTTAATAAATTTACATGTGACGACGCAAATAATTGTTTTACATCTTGACGATGTCCTAAAAACTCTACTTTATCGTTAATCCCTTTTTCAGTAGCTAATGACTTTAGATTTTCTTCTAATGGGCCATCGCCAACTAATAATACTTTAATTTTCTCCAATTTTGTTTGTTGTAACGCATCGAATAAAACTTCATGTCCTTTGACAGGATGTAATCGCGCTACTTGGATTGCCGTAAATACATCTTCAGCAATATTGAACATTTCTTTTTTATTATAGCCTTCTGCTTTTTCCTTATCGTATTCAATTCCATTATAAATAACATGCATCTTTTCATTTGAAATCCCTAATGCTGCCAGGCTTTTTTTCAATCTATTTGTTACAACGAAAAATAAGTCTATATTTTTTAAGGCTTTCAAATTTAATTTCGTAAAAATCCAACCTTTGAAGCCCTGTTTAGTAAAGTCTTGAAATGGATCACTATGAATAGTCGTTACCCATTTTGCCTTTATTCTCTTTTTCATTAAAGAAACATAGAAATTAGCCCTAGGACCATGCGTATGAACTACATCAAATTTTTCTTTATTAATAAATTCACTTATATTCTTTAAAATGGATAAATCATAGCGCGATTTTTGTGAAAACACATGGACTTTTATCCCTAATTCCCTTGCTTCCTTCGCAACAATTCCATCTTCAAATACTGCTAATTCTACTTCACCAGTTGGAAACTGATCGAGAAGTGAAATAATATGTGTTTTCCCTCCCCCATCTTCTGCTCCTGCATTCATATGCAATATTCTCATGTTTTTTCCTCCTTTAAATCCTCGCTACGTTTCCAGCTATTTTTATTTTACTGTACTAAAAAATAAAAGCTAACAAAAGTTAGCTTTTATTTTTATCATTCAATTTCTAGGTCTACTATTAGATAAGCTAGCACCACTACAAAGTAAATCCCAACTCCTGGTGCTGTTAAAATATGTCCTGCAATATAAGCAATACCTAACGCTAACAATAAGCTTGCTGAAATCATTCCATATTTTATATTAAATATGTCCTTAAATCTCGTAGCAAATGCTAGTAGAATTCTTAGCCCGTAATAAATAAATGGAATCATTAGTAATACAAAGCCAATAATCCCGAAATCATAAAACCAATCATGGAAGTCCATTTCAATTAATTTTGGATCTGGCTGCTTTTGTTCATTGTATTTAAAGTTACCTGCATAACCCATTCCTAATAACTTTTGTGACATTGGCGCTTCTTTAAAGAACTGCTTATGTCTTTCTTCATATACTTGACGTCCACTGAAAATAAGGTTTTCTTGATTTTCTTTCTTTTGCTCTTTCTCAAGCTCTTTCTTAACTTCCTCTTCTATCTTCGCCTTTTCTTCTGGTTTTTCAGCCTTATGGTGCTTTTCTTCTTTTTCTTTAAGTTCTTGCTCTTTTTTCAGCTTCTCTTTAATTTCTTTTTCTTTTTGACCTTGCTGTGCCACATTTTGCTCTGATAAATAATTATTGTGAATACCCATATTTTGTGCTAATGGCGTTTGTTTAAACGTTCCAACTACACCGGCCAATAGGATAATAGCAATTACTGCATTAAGCGCAAGGGATTTTTTGTTCGGATTTTTTCTATCAAATAATAATTGAAGTAAAATAATCCCGATTGCTGCCGCTAACGTAGCACCAATTGAGCCCATTCCTACTTTCGTACCAACCTGAATTAGCGAATAAATCATTAAAATTGATGGAATCCAATATAAAATGTGTTTCCAGCTCTTTGTTTTTTGAATAGAATATAGTACCACAATAGGGAAAATAATAGCTAAGATTGAACCTAGTTCATTCCCTGCATAGAACCAACCTCGAGAACCAACCTTCATCCATTCATAACTACCAAAGTCAGTAGATGTTGAAATAGAAATAACCATAATTGCATTAATGATTAATGTAGAATATACAATACTATTTCGAACCTTATCACTAATATTAACTGTCTTTTTCAATGATTTTAAAGCTAAAATGTATGACCCCAGCATAATATATATATATAATGCTTTCGCAACGAATTTAACTTCTTCACTAAGTACAATAGGATCCTTAACTAGTTTATTATTAATAAATCCTACCCCTAAAACTCCGGCTAATAATATAAGATAAATTAAAAACTTTCTATTTTCCTTCTCTTTTGCCTGAATTAAAATGTAAATACCACCAACAGCCATAATAAGGAATCTTACTAAAATTCCAACGGTAGCATTTGACTTTAATAAAGTGATGCTAAGAGACGTTAATAAATCTAAAACAGGCTGTAAAATAATAAAAAAGAGCAAAAAATGCTCAAATCTAACCCTAGCTTGATTTGCTAACATTCCAAGACCTCCATACAAAATCTTAACATTATCTTTTAATCATAATTTATTATCGTTAAAACACACCTAGCAATTATAACATAACTCATATTTAAATTGAGAACTATTTTTATACCGAAACTAGCCAATCCATCGTAACTAGTAACTAGAAAATATTATCCTTTAGCTATCCTTCCCTATCTTTATAAAAACTATCTAACACTCTTTCACTTATTATCAGCATTATAGCAAACATTTATTAATCATTTTATTGATATATAGAATTTAACGGTTAAAAAATGACATTCACTCGGCTACCCTACAACTAAAAATTAACCTTGCTTCGTTTTCCCCTAAACATTTTCAAACGCTTTCTTTATGTATTTTATCCGTTTTTCTACATGTAACGAAAAGTAATTGTTATTTCCAATACTTTAGTGTATATTTTTTCTCTGGAACATCTTTAAGAGGAAGGGATTAAGGCCATGTTATTAATCGATATATTTACGTTTCTTGGCATTATCGCCGCTGCCATTTCTGGTACATTAGTTGGTTTAAAAAAAGATTTAGATTTATTTGGTGTCCTTTGTTTAGCTGTAGCTACTGCGCTCGGCGGCGGTATTATTCGTGATATCATGATTGGTAACCTGCCCCCTGTCGCATTTGTAAAACCCATTTACTTTTTCGTAAGTGTATTATCAGCATTATTTACTTGTATGTTTTTTGAGCGCATCAATAAACTTCAAATCGTTATTATGCTTTCTGATGCTGTTGGCTTAGGCGTTTTTACAGCTATTGGTGCAAATGCGGCAATGTCACATCATGTTGACGCCTCATTTTTAGTTGTTTCAATGGGAGTCATTACAGGTATTGGAGGCGGTATTTTGCGTGACATTTGTGCTCAAGATATCCCTTACGTATTCCGAAAAGAGATTTACGCAATCGCTTCTATCTTAGGAGCAATTAGCTTCCTAATCACACACGCTATGGGCGCGCACGTATTAGCTTTCTATGTTTGTTTATTAGTAACATTCGTTATTCGTGTCGTCACTGTAATATATAATGTGCATTTCCCTGTTTTCTTTAAAACACATGCTAAAATTAATAAAGGCCATTAAGAGAATTCTATCTAGAATTCTCTTAATTTATATACTATTCTACGAACTAATATAGAGTAATTATATATAAGCATATATAATTACTCTATATTAGTTTTAAAATTGAAAACGTTTTATACACAGGGGGAAGAATGATGCTTGGGGTTTTCAAAAAAAATATTAATAAAACAAACGCTAGTATAATCGAATTAAGTAAGGACCAACAAATAACTTTTAATGTACCTACTAATTCTGAACTGAAAATTCAAATGGATATGCTACACATTTCAAAAGAAGATTTACAAGTTGTAAAAGTACTACAGCCTTTTATTTATGCAGAAATTGATTGGATTACTGAAAAATTCTATGCCAACATTACAAAACAACCTAATTTAATTACTATTATTGAACGTTACAGCTCTATTCCAAAACTAAAGCAAACTTTAAAAACACATATTAAAGAATTATTCAGCGGCAATATGCATGAAGATTTTATTGAACAGCGTGTTAGGATTGCCAAACGACATGTACAAATTGGCTTACATCGAAAATGGTATACTGCTGCTTATCAAGAATTATTCCGCTCTATTATGAAGATTTTGCAAACAAAAATAACAACAATCGATGATTTTTCCTATTCTATAAATGTCATAAATAAATTATTCACTCTTGAACAAGAACTTGTTCTTGCAGCTTATGAATCTGAATATGAAAGAATGCAAAAAGAGCATGAGAAAGAAAAAGAACTAACTGCTATGACAATTACGCATATCGCAACAGAACTAGCTGCTGTATCTGAAAAGACAAGCTCTTCTATTCAAAAACTAACCGCTAAGTCTGAAACTATTGTAGAGATTGCTAAAACAGGTACATCATTAGCTACAACATCTGAAGAAAAAGCGAATAAAGGGAAAGAACAATTAAACCAGCAAAACAAACGAATGGGATCTATTCAAATGAATATGGAAACGATTATTACAGATACTCATGAACTTCTCGATATTTCTAACAAAATTAACGAAATCATAGATATCGTTAAATCGATCGCGGAGCAAACAAATTTACTCGCACTAAATGCTGCTATCGAGTCTGCACGTGCTGGAGAATTTGGGAAGGGGTTTTCTGTTGTTGCTGGTGAAATCCGAAAATTATCAGAGCAAACGAAAGAATCGATATTTAACGTTACAAAGCTCGTCGAAAAAACAAATGAACAAATTACCCGTGTCTCGTCTTCCGTGAAACAAATTAGCTCTCTCGTATCGGAAGGAACGGATAGTATGTCGGCAACAGATCGATACTTCCAAGAAATTGTAAAAGATATGTCTAACTCAAAAGAACAGAATAAGAAAATTGAACATGAGCTACAAACTATTTCACAAGTCATGAAAGGAATTCAAGATGATTCCTCACAAATGGCTCTAACAGCCGATAATTTGCAACTAGAACTAAATCGATAAGACAAAATTCAGGTCAGGCATACTTTTCATCTGCACTGACTACTAAATTTCATCTTTCATCAAAAAAAGAATCCAGAATGGATTCTTTTTACTTTCTGAAAAATATTTTTTGACAATACACATAACTCATATAAACACCAAAGCTCTGCAAAATAAACAATGCCGGCATAATTACATTGTAATATGCCATATCTACTTGGAAGAGCTTTAACAATACGTAGCCACTAATTAAAAATAAGAACAACATATATCCCTCATTTTGTTGTTTCTTAATTAGGAAGTGTAATAGAGCTATATTCATAAACAATGTTACGGCTATATATATCAGTTTTTCACATTTGAAAAGAATAGAATTTATCCCCTCCTCTGAAAACTGATTTATCATCGGTTCTAAAAGTTTAAATCTTTCTCCCTCAATCTCTTTTAACTTTTGATCAATATGCTCTGTTACACTTTGATTTTTCGATATTTTTTCCTCATGTTGCGTTTTTCCAATTAAGACAGATTGAACATACGTCTCATTCGCAATCGTATATTGTGACAGTCCCATTGTCTTAATTCCATAATTCACACTAAAATGAGCAATATAAAATAGAATAAGTATCCCTATCATCTTTAGTAACACTTTTTGTTTCGTTGCTGATTGAAACACTTCAATTAATAATATATATACCGTGATAAAAATAGGAAGAAATAATCCCATTGGGAAAATCATATTACTAAATGCAAATAAAATCGCTGAAAACACCCACATATAAGGATGATCTAATCCTTTATATAAAAGTATGTAACAAGCAAAATAAAATAAAAATATTGCAAGTGACTCAGGAGTTAATACGGAACTCATGAATATATTTGGAATATACAGAGCATAAAATATAGAAGCAATACGCCCGCATTCTTCTCCAAAAACCATTGCCGCAATACGATAAATAAAAAATGCGGTTCCTGCGCAAAATAACACATTAAATAGTTGTAAAGCGAATAATGTATCACCAAATATACGAATAATTACTGACTCATATATAATAAAAGGCAAATGAGTTACAGTCCCTATATTATTACCAATTGCAATCTGCTTTGCAGACTCATACATCACTTTCATATCACCAATTATTGGAGCATCTACAAATAACAGCATACTAAGTCTCACAACTATAGATATACTTATAAGAAAAATAAGAAATTGTTTATCTGTAAAACGATATTGTAGGATTGATGCCACTAACAAAATGAGTATGACGAAAATTGCCAGTATGATTGTTACACTTGTTGTACTTCCTCCAAAAAATTGCTTACTTGTCTCAAATGCTGCCCAACAACTATAAACAAAAAATGCGAGCATCGCACCGATCGTAATTTTATTGAAGAAAGATGAAAAATTTGTTTGTATATGATTCATATGTCCATTGCACCTCTATTTCCATTCATAACAAAACGATTCTATCATGAATGGGTACACGGCTGATAGGGAATTTCTATGACAAATACATAGTCATTACTTTTTACTTGCAATGTAAGCGAATCCTCTTTTACACTACATTTTAGATAAAATAAATTTTCTTTCAGTTATATGAATACAAATACAGAAGTTTAAATCATTCTCTTTTGGAATACACTTTACTTCATTAAATATCTAATATGAGTACTCCGCTTACACATATTATTCTGATTGAAAACAGACTATAGGGGCTGAATATATGGAAAAGAAATTCATGCGAGAATCTAAAGCAATTAAGACAACACGTGTTTTTCCTAACGATTTAAATAATCACCAAACACTTTTTGGAGGGAAATTATTAGCAGAAATTGATAGTATTGCTTCAATTGCGGCTGCAAGACATAGTCGTAAACATTGCGTAACAGCATCTATTGATTCAGTTGATTTTTTAACTCCAATTCACCAAGCTGATTCTGTTTGTTATGAAGCATTTGTATGTTATACAGGGAAATCTTCAATGGAAGTTTTCGTAAAAGTAATCGCTGAAAATTTACTAGCAGGCGAGCGTAGAATTGCTGCTACTTGCTTCATTACATTTGTGGCAATAAAAGATGGAAAACCTTCGTCCGTACCACAAGTACTCCCTGAAACCCAGGAAGAACATTGGTTACACACAACCGGTTTAGAACGTGCGGAAAACCGAAAAAAGGGACGTTTAAAAAGTAAAGAGATGGCTGAAGTTTTAACTTTAAGTAAGCCATGGAATATATAATACGCTACTCTCACTTCATACATGCACAGGTTTATTTCATCCTTGCATGTATTTTTTATTATAAAAAAATTCCAGCTCTTATCTTTTATTTACTGTTTGTCTCCTAAAATAACCCACCAGTTTTTCCTTTATTTTGCTATACTATTAATGGTATATTAGATAAGGTTCGTTTAAAAATAACTATAATATAATTAAGTATATAAGGGATGGTGCGATAATGTCTATTGAGGTACCAATTTCAATACCAAAAACGTTAATTATTATTCCTGCGTATAACGAGGAAGAAGCAATTGCAGATACATTAACAAGACTATTAAAACTAAAACAGCATTTTACAGAATTAAGCATTTGCGTTATTAATGATGGATCACATGATAAAACAGCTCAAATCGTAAATGATTTTCCTGTTCACCTTGTGAACTTACCATATAACCTAGGTATTGGCTCAGCTGTACAAACTGGTTATAAATACGCTTATGAGAATGGATATGATATTGCAATTCAGTTCGATGCTGATGGGCAACATAATCCTGATGACTTGTACAAAATTATAAAACCTATTGCTGAAGACCAATGCGATATGGTGCTAGGTTCACGTTTTACAGAGAAAACAGCTTATAAAGGTAGTATTTCCAGAAGAGTTGGTATTTTTTATTTTACTGCTCTACTGAAAGTACTAACAAAACAAACCTTTATGGATCCAACTTCTGGGTATCGTGCTATCAATCGAGAAGTAATTAAGATTTTTGCACATAATTATCCAAAAGATTATCCAGAACCAGAAGTCCTTATTCATTTAAAAAAGAAAAAATTACGCATTAATGAAATATCCGTAAATATGCAAGAGCGCCAAGGGGGACAATCTTCTATTACACCTCTTAAATCTGCATATTACATGATTAAAGTAAGCCTTGCTATATTGATGCAAAAAATTGTGAAAGGTTGATAATAAATGCCTATAATTACCTTTTCATTTATCTTCATTCTATTATTATTTTTATTAATTATTAATTCTATTCGTCGGGGAGCTTTAGAAACTAAATATGCCATTTTATGGATTTTCGTTTGTGTTTCAATGGCAATTTTAAGTTCTACTGAAAAAATTATAAATTGGATTGGACAACTATTACACGTAGAATATCCTCCATCTGTTTTATTTTTATTTGGACTATTATTCTGTTTCATCTTAATTTTTGACTTAACAAGAAAAATTTCTAAATTACATCATCAACTTGTAACATTAACGCAAGATTATGCGTTATTAAAGCAAAAATTAAAAGTAACGCAAACTGAAACCGATAACGAATAGTTTTCTATTTAAATATGAATATATACAAAAAAACATCTTAATTTTTTAAAAAAATTAAGATGTTTTTTATTGCAAATTATTTTTTTCTAATTAATAATTTATTAATTTTCATAATCGTTGCCACGGTCCCTACTCCAATTATAATAAATAAGAATGGTATTAACGGTAATGCATATCGTTCATATGCAACATAAAAACATGTTAAAGCTGTTTGCAGTAAAAGGATTGACCATAAAAATGTAGTCTCTCTCCACCTTTTTAAAAGGAAAATAAATGAAAGTACTGTACATATTAAAAACGTCGTCTTAATAAAATTATATATTTCATTCATATCCTTTGCAGAAACATTGAATACTTCAATATTATGCTCTATAGAATAATACGGTTTTTTCCAAAGAATTTCTGGTTTCAAGACTAAATAACTCTCTATCATAGAGCCCTTATTCGTTTTCCACCATTCTTTCATTTTATCAATGGCTATTTTTTCTTCTAACTCCATAAATTCATGCGCTTCAAGATTAGGGTACTTTGCATGTAATTCTATTTCAAGTTCCCCCATATCCTTACCTTCTGGGTAACCTTCCCCTTGATACGTTCCAAGTAATAACGGATTCCCTGCCCCTGCAGTTAGTGGGATAAATTTATCAAATTGAATGTAATTGCGGGCCCACCATGGTCCAAGTACGATAAGTCCTATTCCTATGCTTATAATCGCCTGCTTCATCATAATCCGGAATGGATAGCGTTTCATTAAAAGATACCCAAATAATAAGATTGGATATAAGGCAATTTGTACGCGGAGGTACAGTGCTAAAAAATAGAAAATTAATACAATCAGAAGATGTTTCGTTTTATGAGTATCAGCTAATTTTAAACTCCAATATACTAATCCTAATGAAAGGAATAGAAACGGCCCTTCTGTTAAAGTTAAATTTTCCATAACAATCTCTGGAGGATACACAGCTAATAAGAAAGCACCTATTAATCCTGCAGCAGGATTCAATAAATAAGTACCAATCTTATAAGTTAGCAAAATACTAAGTACCCCTAATAGAATAATGATTAATTTGGCTATAAAAAGACCTTCACTGCCATTTCCAAAAAAGTAAAATACAGCAGCTAATAAGGCTGGAAAACCCGGCATAATATGAATCGTTGGTTTATCTGGTTCATGGTATGTTAACATCCCTGTTTCCAATAAAATATTTGCCGTTTTTTGATAACCTATATCATCGCTAGCTATAGATAGATCTGCACCATGTGTTTGTAAAGTTGCAAAACGAAGTGCAAACCCAACAATCATAATAATCCCTAAAAGGACTATATTAGATTTGCGAGTAAATCGCCCTAACATCTCATCTTCTCCCTTCAGATACATAACCTTCAAAATTTTTTTCTATATTTTTACAACACAATACGTTCTATAATAAATACTTTTTATACAAAGTACAACAATAGAAAGTTGATTTACAAAGTTTATATGCGTTAAACTTATACAGATGTTCTTGTAATCTTCTCCCTTTCAAAGGGCTTGTATATATGGTGCAAGACATAAAAAACTTGAGGAGATAAAAATTCTATGATGGAACAAAAGCAACTTGTTTCTGTTGTCATACCTCTGTATAACACGGAAAAATATATTGAAGAAACGATGCAGTCAATACTAGATCAAACATATAAAAACATTGAAATTGTAATTGTAGATGATGGAAGTAAAGATCAATCACCTTCTATCGTGAAAAACCTTGCCGAAAAATATCCGGGTCAAGTAAAGTACGTTCACCAAAAAAACCAAGGTGTTTCAGTAGCTCGTAATACAGGGATTGAAAATGCTAGCGGAGAATACGTCGCTTTCCTTGATAGTGACGACTTATGGCATCCAACTAAAATTGAGAAACAAATCGAGAGTATGCATAAAAACAACATGGACGCGTGCTATTGTGGTTATATGAATTTCTACGAAGAAACAGGCGAAAAGGTTGAGCATACAACAAACTTTATTAAAGGTGATATGGCAAAAGCATTCTTAACACACCAAGTTGTTGCTCAAACAAGTACTTGGATTTTCAAACGCTCTATCGCAATGAATCATAATATCCGTTTTACACCAGGATGTAGCTGGGGAGAAGACTTGGAGTTTTTATTTAAACTAATGAGTGTGACAAATGTATGCTATGTCGATGAATATTTAACATATTATAGAATCTTATCAGAAGGAAATCTTTCTTCTAAATATAAAGATTACGAATTAAAAACAACTAAAGAACTGGAAGTATTCAATCGTATGAAAGACTGGGTACATAATAAATCTCAAGTCTTCATTACGAAAGACCCTCAGTCACTTATTGAGATTCTTGAGACTTATTTATTCCCTTATACGGTTATCAATAATGCTTGTATATACATTAAAGAAAACTCTCAATTAAATAATGCCCAAGTTCAATTAATCAAAAAAGATATAAAGAAATATTGCCGTAAAATCTATTCAAAAAACGGAAAGCGTAGTAAAAAACTATATGCAATGCTTTGGTTTGTACGAATTAAATTTCTGTTTTCTTAAACTGAAAATATAGTACTCACCTCTCTTTCCGTAAACAAATCAAATTTACAAATAGGACAGACAAAAAAGGTCCTAAAGAATAGAAAGGTTTTTTCCCATGAAAACAAATAAGATTCTTAAAAATGCCTCCTACCTATTTGTAGGAAATATTACTGTTCGATTTGTACTGGCTATTGCAACCATTTTCTTTGCAAGATATGTTTCTCCAAGTGATTACGGTATGTTTACAACTGCGTTAGCAGTTTCAGCTGTTATTTGTTACTTTACAGATGCAGGCTTGACACATACGTTTATGCGTGAAGGAACGAGAAGCGATGCTAATATTAGCGTGCTAATAAGTAGTTATTTACGTATTCGTTTAATATTAGCTATCGTAATTTCTGTACTTTTCGCTATTTTTGCCCAGTTCTTCTATCCCGATGCTTACTTACGTGCGATGGTATATTGGGTTGTTCTACCAACAATGTTCGGAGCAACCTTACAAGGTGTTGGGATGGCTTACTTCCAAGTAACAGAACGCATGCAATTTACAGCTATTATTTCTGTACTACAAGGTGTAACAGCTGCTGCTGCCCTATTACTAGGGATGTCTTTCCAATGGTCACTTATGATGGTTGCTGCCATGTACGGGGTATCTAGTCTTGTAACAGGTGTTATCGCCTTTATAATGACAATACGCTATACGAAAGTCCATAAGGGTTGGGATAAAGGTATTTTAGATCAACTACTTATTTTCACAATCAATGGAATCATCATTATGCTCTTACCACAATTGGGGCCTATTATCTTAGAAAAGGTTTCAACATATAATCAAGTTGGATTCTTTGGTGCTGCATCTAAAATACCAGCTGTACTATATCAAATACCGGGAGTAATTGCAGCTGCCTTTTATCCAAGGCTTTTTGCTTTTGGTAATGAGAAAAACATCGAAGAACATAGAAAATTATCAAGTTTTGAATTAAAACTTATGTCTTTTTTAGGAATGGGAATTTCTATCCCCTTTATTGCTGATCCAAGTTTCTGGATTGTTAGTTTATTAGGAGAAAAGTACGCTCCCGCTGGTGACGCTCTTGCTATTTTAGCGTTTATGGTTATTTTACAATCAATTAACTATCCACTAGCCGACAATTTAACAACAATTGGCCAGCAATGGAAACGCGCAACAACAATGACTATTGGATTAGTTGTTGCCATCATAGGTTATATTGTACTAGGTAGTAAATATGGAATGATGGGGGCAGCTGCCGCAGCTATCCTTACCGAAATTACACTATTAATCGGATTTACCCTCTTTATTCGTAAAGGCATGCAATTATTAGTTAAAGGAATTATATTTAATTCCTTAGCCTTTATTATTAGTTACGGTATATACCGAATCGCATTAATCAACTTACCACCATTAGTTGCTTTAACGCTTACTGGTATACTATACGGTATAATCGGGGTTTTAATTGACCCTCAAATACGTGGATTCGTTTTAGGGTTTATAAAACAAAAGCTCATTCGCAAACATGCTTAAAAACAAAAAGTTTTTCCTATTTAAAAATGGAAAAGCTTTTTGTTTTTTTATATACCACTATTTTTCTTCAGTAAAAAAATTCTATATATTCCAGGTCAAATTGACTTACTTTCTGAAAATGCCTTATACTAAATTACATGTAAACTATGAATTTCAACGCCTGTAAAAATATATATGCTTCAACAAAAATATATATTTTCTCATGTTAAAACTAAAGAACACACCTTTAAAAATTGGTGTGTTTTTATATGCTACCTAAAAACAAGTTGCTACATGATAACAACTTTTAAAGGAGGATTATCAATTTTTATGAGCATAAAGCCGAATAATAAGTTCTTTTCCAAGAAAACGATAATAATTATGCCAATATTATTATTGTGTGCTTTTGCTTTTCATTATTTCTTTTTAACATCTAATCAAGCCTTTTCTGGTACAGGGGATGCATTACGCCAATTTGGCTTCTTTACGTTTCTTCTGCAACATGCCTTTAAAGATGGCAACCTTTTCTGGTCTTTTGATTATGGGTTAGGTGGAGATTTATTTGGAGAGTTTAGTTATTATTACAGCACATCACCGTTTTTCTGGATTACACTGTTACTACCTAAACTAAGTCTTGAGCAAGTGTATGACGTGAAATTATACATGAGTATTTTAAAAAACTTTTTAGCTATGTTATTCATGTATGGCTCTTTACGTTACCATAATAAAACAGTATTCTCATCTTTTGTTGCTGCTATTATATATGGTGGCTGTATTACTTTCATCCGCCACTCTTTACTATGGGATTTCATGGCTGATGCCATTGTATTTTTACCATTAGTAATATGGGGACTTGATAAATATATTATTGAAAAGAAGCGCGGACTTTTCCTAATCGCTGCTACTTTAATGTTAGCATCAAACTTTTATTTTGCTTTTATCACAAGTATTTTCATATTCATTTATGCATTATTCCAATACTTTGCGACACAAAAAAATAAAACGATTGTCTCTTTTCTAACTTATTATATTAGAATCGGCTTATTGTACGGACTATCACTCGGTTTAGCCGCCGTTTGCTTCCTCCCATCAGTTAATGCCGTATTTAGCGCCGATCGACTATCAAAAAAGTTTGAGATACCACTATTATTTGAAGATAAATTTTATAAAGATTTAATGGAAAATATTTTCTTCATGTATAGTGCTGAAAATCATCAACTAGCTTTACCAGCTTTAATTTTATTCTTAATCGTATTTGGAATGTTTATACGTGATAAACTCGTTAAAAATAAAGTATTCTTTACTTTATTCATGTTCATTCTGTTTATGCTTCCATATACATATTCTGTATTTAATGGTTTTTCAGCAATGCAATCTAGATGGTTTTATTTATTTGTATTTGTCATTGCCCAAACAATTGCATACATTCTAGATTGGATGATTATTCATAAGAAAGACTACAAATTAACTTATTTAATAAGTTTATTAGTGTCTATTGGATTATTCATTTATGCATTTTATAGAAAAGCAAATATAAATGTAACTGATAAACCTTTACAAGACGTTGATAACATTTTACTCGGAACTGTCGTTCTTTCTGTTATTACAGTATGTTTATGGCGTTATATTTCTAAACCTTTCATACAATTTTTAGTTGTATTGAACATACTCGTTAGCACAATTTCTATGAATTATATGTATGCGAATAATATACTTAGTACCGTTTACGGACAGAGCCAGATTTCAACTGAAAAGTTACACGAACCAGGCTATGATAATAAAGAAGAAATTGCTGCAATTCGCTACATACAAGAAAATGATAAAGACTTTTATCGTATTCTTAATCCATATAGCGAATATAACACACCAATGCTACAAGGATATCATGGCGTAAGTACATATCAAAGCTTGGTTAATTATTATGTCCATGACTTTATGAAAAATAAATATGGCGTATTCCAAATGTACGATACACCCTCAATGTTTTATCAAGCTGATAGTCGACTGCTACTTGAAAATATGCTAGGTATAAAATATCGCGTATTAAGTGCTGATACAGATCCAAAGAATGTACCTTATGGATATAAACTATTACAGCAAGTAGGACCATATAATATTTACAAAAATAACTATACCTTACCGTTAGGGTATGTATATGATTCGGCTATAAGTGAAGAAGAGTTTTCTAAATTAAACTTCGCTCAGCGTGATCAATTATTATTACATGCTGTTGTCGTTAATAATACAAAAGAATTTTCATTAAACCATTTTAATAAACAAGACCTTAAGTCAATGGCAGTATCTATTAAAATGGAAAAAGCAAAATTCGAAAATATGGTAAAAGAAGGAAATAAACTAATTGTTCATGGCTTTGGAAATATGATCGTACCTATCAATTATCCTAATACGCCTGGTGACCTACTGATAGAATTAAAATTGAAAAATACAGGTACATTCAATGCAACTGTTAATGGAAAAACAATCGGAAAAGGTGACGATGCTGGTGCATACTCGTATCCGTTAGAAAGATTTGTTTACAATTTAGGCACTGAGCGTCCAGAAAACCTAACTATCTCTATTGATATGGCAGGTGAGTATGAATTAGGTGACTTACAAGCAAATATCGTAAACTATGAAAGTGTACAAAAAGAAACAAAAAAATTAACTGAAAATAGACTTGAAAATATTTATTATAAGAACAATTATTTAAAAGGGGATATCAACTCAAATAAAGACGGGCTCCTATATTTATCTGTTCCATATAGTAAAGGTTGGACTATAAAAGTTGATGGAAAAGAAAAGGAATTTACGAAAGCGAATTCTGCCTTTATCGGTGTTCCCATTACAAAAGGCTCACATGTAATCGAAATGACTTACGTTACACCTTACTTCAAATTAGGTATGATTATATCAATTATCTCACTAATTATTTGTGTAGCTTTACTAATTTTCACAAATCCAAAAGCACGACGAAAATTTTCTTTTAAAAAGCAATAATGAGCAATCAATGAATCATGAAGCTATCCAATTGGATAGCTTCATATAAAAACGCATAACATTGTTTTAACCCACTACAAACAAGGAGTGTCAAAAATGACTCTTTCAATCGTTGTACCATGCTACAATGAAGAAAAGGTGCTTCGAGCCTTTTATTCAGAGACTTCTCTTGAAATTCATAAATTAACTACCGATTATGAATTTGTTTTTGTTAATGATGGTAGTAAAGATGATACATTAAATATTTTACGTGATTTAGCTAGTTCAGATTCATCGGTACACTATATATCGTTTAGTCGAAACTTCGGAAAAGAAGCTGCAATGTTAGCTGGCTTAAAATACGCTACAGGCGATGCCATTGTTATTATGGATGCTGACTTACAACACCCTCCTACGTTAATAAAAGAACTGTTAGAAGGATATAACGATGGCTACGACCAAGTCATTGCAAAAAGGACAAGAACTGGTGATTCACCCGTTCGCTCTTTCGTCTCTCGTCTTTACTATAAGGTGATGAATAAGTTTGTAGATATTGAATTAGTAGATGGTATTGGTGACTTTAGACTTTTAAGTCGAAGAGCAGTGGATTCATTAGTATCCTTAAGTGAGTACAACCGATTTTCAAAGGGCTTATTCTCTTGGATTGGTTATAACGAATTAATTATTGAATATGAAAATGTATTACGTTCTGATGGAGAAAGTAAATGGACCTTCTCGAAATTATTAAATTACGGAATTGATGGTGTAATTTCATTCAATAATAAACCGTTACGCCTATCTATATATCTTGGATTACTAACAACCATTTTTGGACTTTTATATGTAATCACTACGTTCGTTCAAATTATCCTTGGTGGTGTGGAAGTTCCTGGTTACTTTACTCTCATTTCCGCTATACTATTTATTGGCGGTATTCAACTCATATTCCTAGGTGTTATTGGTGAATATATCGGTCGTATTTATTATGAAACAAAACGTAGACCGCATTTTATTGTAGCTGAAAAGAAAGTTAGTGAAGTTAAACAAAAGGCATAACAAAAAAGTTACTTCTGTAGGTAGAAGTAACTTTTTTATATACTAACATTTACACACCCTTTTTTTGCATAGATATAATCATTTCTTTTAGCCCATTATAATACGAAGTTTTTGGTATATCCCCGATATACCTCTCATATTTCTCCCCGCTTAATACAACTGGTTTTTCCGTCAAATATAGCATTTCCATAAATTCTTTCATCTGCTTATCAAACAAACCAATAAACTGGATCATTCCTCTTTTTACAGTTATTACTCGTTTCGTATATCCCGTTAATTCCCGTATGTGTTGAATCATTTCCTCACCTGTAATAACACCATAACCTGGTATGTTCCAATTTTGTCCATAGGCCTCATCATGTAAAGCTAATTCAACCATTGCTTTTGCACCATCTGGTGTAAAAATATATTCACGGGCAATCTTTTTATCTCCAACAAAGCTAGACATTTTATTTGCAAGTATTCCCTTTAATGTATGATGAACAAGTGTGCTTTCTGCATTTGGACCATAAAAGTCTGGGAAATGAGCAATAAACATTCGTACATTAGCTTGTTTTGCCATCTCTTCAAGTTGTAAACGAATCTTCCCTTTCTTTGTGTGTGGTCTTTTTTTAGCCTCTTCTTTTACAAGCCCTTCCCCTTGCCTTCCATACGCATAAATATTATCAACTATCCCTAGTTTGATACCGTAATGTTTCGATACCTCTAATATGTTTATTAATAATTTCTCTTGCTGTTTCTCCCAATCTGAATACGGAATATTTACAACATGAAATATAATATCAACATCTTTAGCAGCATTCATTATATCCTCTTTTACAAATACATCGCCGGCTACAACTTCTACATGTTTGTTCCCAGAAAATAATGCACCTAATCTCTCCTTATTTCTTGCAAAAGCAACCACATGAATCCCTCGGCCACATAATTCGTTTACAATTGCATAACCCATTGAACCAGAAGCACCTAATACTAAAGCCTTTTTCATTATAAATCCCCTCCTAAATTAATTAACCACTGTTCAATTAATATTAAAAAGAAAATCACTTACATAAGAAGCGATTTTGAAATAAACTCTACATGTACCTTAGCCAAACCTTGTAGTTCTTCAAACGTTTGGCCACTTCTGCAATAATGTGCTACAAATCCATGTAATGATAAAAAAACAGACCATATTATCATCGCATTTAATTCCCCATCACATAAAAAAGAAATAACCTTCGCAAATTTTTCATAACTAACATTAGGACTATTTGCCAAACATTCTTTTAATTCGGCATCTTTAATTAAAAACATAATTTCATAATGACTCTGATTTCTTAGACCAAATTCAATAAAACCGAATAAAACTGCTCTTAGTTGCTCTTCTCTCGATAACTTTTGATTACAAATTTCATCTAACTTTTTGTTTAATAATTGAAAATCCTGTTCCACCATTGCGTAAAATAGCTCTGCTTTGTTTTTAAAATGATAATAAATCGAACCATGGCTATATCCAAGTTCTGTTGCAATTTTGCGCATTGAAGTATGTTGATATCCTTGTGCTATAAATAGCTCCCTAGCTACATTCATAATCATTTCTCTTGTTAGTTCTTGTTTAACTGCTTTCCTTGGCGACATATTTCATACCTCACACATATAATTAACCACTGTTCAATTATATTATATATTTTCAGAAAATTAATGCAACTATTTTTTTGAAAATATATACATTTTGAAATGATGGCATTATATGAAAGAATTTAGTATCATGATTCAAGGTACTATTTCAAGTTGGACGGAGGATACTATGAGCTTATTAACAGTTGAAAAATTAGGACATACATTTGGCGATCGTACATTATTTAAAGATGTATCTATGCGATTATTAGCAGGTGAGCACGTTGGATTAGTTGGTGCAAACGGTGTTGGTAAATCAACATTTATGAATATCATTACTGGTCAGCTTATTCATGACGAAGGTCGTGTAGAATGGACACCAGGCACACATTACGGTTACTTAGATCAGCATACGGTTTTAACGCCTGGACGTACAATTCGTGACGTACTAGCGGATGCATTTTTACCGTTATTCGAAAAGGAAACAGCTTTAAATGAAGTTACAGAAAAAATGGGAACTGCTACACCAGAAGAACTAGAAGAACTTCTTGAGCAAATGGCAGAAATACAAGATGCACTTGAAGCAGGTGGTTTCTATTTACTAGATATGAAAATTGAAGAGGCTGCACGTGGTCTTGGAATTGATGCTATTGGTTTAGATCGTGATGTTTCAGCACTAAGTGGTGGACAACGTACAAAAGTATTGCTTGCAAAGCTATTACTTGAACAACCAGAAGTGTTATTGCTTGATGAACCTACTAACTATTTAGACGTTGAACATATTCATTGGTTAACAACTTATTTAAAAGAATACCCACATGCATTCTTATTGATTTCTCATGATACGGAATTTATGAACAAATGTGTTGATGTTATTTTCCATCTAGAATTCACAAAAATGACACGCTATACAGCGACATATGAAAAATTCCTAGAACTAGCAGAAATCAATAAAAATCAACATATAAACGCTTATGAAAAGCAGCGCGAGTTTATCAAAAAGCAAGAAGACTTCATTGCAAAGAACAAGGCTCGTTATTCAACGACAGGTCGTGCAAAGAGTCGTCAAAAACAACTTGATCGCATGGAACTTATTGATCGTCCGGAAACAGCAATCAAACCTGAATTCTCATTTAAAGAAAGTCGTGCAAGTAGTCGCTTCGTCTTTGAAGGTGAAAATGTAGAAATCGGATATACACATCCGCTACTACCAAAGTTATCAATGACAATTGAGCGTGGTGAAAAAATTGCTATTGTTGGATGTAATGGTGTTGGTAAATCAACGCTACTAAAAACAATCTTAGGTAAAATTAAACCTTTAAACGGTAAAACAAGTCTTGGTGACTTCTTAGAGCCTGCATACTTTGAGCAAGAAGTTAAAGCTGATAATATAACACCAATTGATGATGTATGGAATACATTCCCTGGCCTAGACCAGCATCAAATTCGTGCGATGTTAGCGAAATGCGGATTAAAAAATGAACATATTTCTCGTCCATTAAGTCAATTAAGTGGTGGAGAACAAGCAAAAGTTCGTTTATGTAAGCTAATGGGTGAAGAAAGTAACTGGCTACTATTTGATGAGCCGACAAACCATCTTGATGTTACAGCAAAAGAAGAACTTAAGAAGGCTATGAAAGCATATAAAGGAACAATTCTCCTTGTATGTCACGAACCGGAATTCTATGAAGATTGGATCACAAAGGTTTGGGATGTAGAAAAATGGTCTCAAAATAGTAAGTAATCTTTAATAAAAAACTCCTTGTGTAGACAAGGAGTTTTTTATTAAGAATTTTTTATATTGTAGTATCCTATAAGGCGTAAGCGAAATTCTTTTAATTCCGGATAAACCTCTAAATTTGCTAACATACCTCTAATTACCGGAATTCTTGGATTAAGCAATCGTATTTCCGCCTCTAAAACATCTAATGTTACTAGCAGCTCATCGTCCTCTAATTGATCAGCTAGAGTACGCTTAAATCCAATAATTTCTTTTAAAAAATGCTCTTTAACCTGTTCCTTAATGAGCTCTGATTTACAAAGAAATTCTCCAAGCTTTTCTTCGTGTAAAATAGGTTCTTCCGAAGATTCTACCAAGCCATCTACTAAATTATCTACTCTTTTTAAAATAAAAGCAGAGATGTAAGATAAATCAATTTCTGTTGCTTGTAAAATAATTAATTCTAAATACCCACGGCATATGCCTTCCACCATAATTACTAAATCCAATAAATATGGCATAATCTTTTCATCATAAATGGACAATAAACTATTTCGATAAAATGCATGAGACTCTAACTTCATCCGCATCATAAATTCTTCCACTTCTTTATTAAACGGAATCGCATTTTCTCTCGCATGCATAATAATAAACTCTTTATGCTTTTGTATATCATTAAACTGACAATGTAATTGTTTTGCAAATTTTTCACGTGGTAACAAAGACTCTTGCTCAATATCCAGCATTTTCTTTTGAATTTTGTCATAATAATATCGAAGTGTCGCTAATAAAAGCTCATCTTTTGATTTAAAATATAAGTAAAAAGCTCCCTTAGATATACCACTAGCTGTCACAATTTCCTGCACTGATGTCGCATTTACACCCTTAGTAGCAAATAACTTCATAGCCGATTCTATAATTAAACGCTCTTTTTCTTTCATATCTTCTCTCCTAAATTTAATCTCGCATCTTATTATGGATTTATTATACCATCTCTTTTTATTGACGATTGACCAACTGGTCAGTTATATTATGTATTAGACTGACCAGTTGGTCAATATAATACAAAGGGAGCGCAAACATGAACAAAATCATCAATTTCTCGTTAAAAAATAAGTTCGCAGTTTGGCTACTAACCATTATTGTTACTATTGCGGGAATTTACTCTGGCCTCAATATGAAGCTGGAAACAATTCCTGATATTACAACACCGATTGTGACAGTAACTACGGTCTATCCTGGTGCTACACCAGAAGAAGTAGCCGATAAAGTTTCAAAGCCGATGGAAGAACAACTACAAAATTTAAGTGGTGTTAACGTTGTTAGCTCATCATCTTTTCAAAACGCATCTTCTATTCAAGTAGAATACGATTTTGATAAAAATATGGAAAAAGCAGAAACAGAAATTAAAGAAGCTCTCACAAATGTAAAGCTCCCTGACGGTGTTAAAGACCCTAAGGTTTCACGAGTAAACTTCAATGCTTTTCCTGTTATTTCGTTAAGCGTAGCAAGCAAGAATGAATCTTTAGCTACCTTAACTGAAAATGTAGAGAAAAATATTGTACCGGGCTTAAAAGGACTTGATGGTGTTGCATCTGTTCAAATTGCAGGCCAACAAGTAGATGAAGTACAGCTCGTCTTCAAGAAAGATAAAATGAAAGAACTAGGACTAAGTGAAGATACTGTAAAAAATGTAATTAAAGGATCGGATGTATCTTTACCACTTGGCCTATATACGTTTAAAGACACGGAAAAATCAGTTGTTGTAGATGGCAATATTACAACGATTAAAGCATTAAAAGAACTCAAAATCCCAGCTATACCTTCATCACCTAACGGTCAAGGTAGTCAAAATGCTGGCGCTGGTGCACAAACGCCGCAAATGAATCCAGCTGCTATGAACGGAATTCCAACAGTTACATTAGACGAAATTGCTGAAATTAAAGAAGTTGGGAAAGCAGAATCCATTTCTCGAACAAATGGAAAAGAAGCAATTGGAATTCAAATTGTGAAGGCCTCTGATGCAAATACAGTTGATGTTGTAAATGCAGTAAAAGATAAAGTAAAAGATCTTGAGAAAAAATATAAAGATTTAGAGATCATTTCAACATTCGACCAAGGTGCACCTATTGAAAAGTCAGTTGAAACAATGCTAAGCAAAGCAATTTTCGGTGCTATCTTTGCGATTGTTATTATTATGCTGTTCCTACGAAATATTCGAACAACGTTAATCTCTGTCGTTTCAATACCACTTTCGTTATTAATTGCTGTTTTAGTCATAAAGCAAATGGATATTACGCTTAACATTATGACGCTTGGAGCAATGACAGTTGCTATAGGCCGTGTTGTTGATGACTCAATTGTTGTTATTGAAAATATTTACCGACGTATGTCGTTATCAGAAGAGAAATTGCGCGGAAGAGATTTAATTCGTGAAGCTACGAAAGAAATGTTTATTCCGATTATGTCTTCTACCATTGTGACAATCGCTGTATTCTTACCGCTAGGACTTGTAAAAGGTATGATTGGTGAAATGTTCTTACCATTCGCCTTAACTATTGTCTTCGCTTTATTAGCATCGTTACTAGTGGCTGTTACAATCGTACCAATGCTTGCCCATTCCTTATTTAAGAAAGAAAGCACGAGGGAAAAAGAGGTACATCATGAAGAGAAACCAAGCAAATTAGCAAATGGGTATAAACGTATACTTGAATGGGCTTTAAATCACAAAATTATTACATCTAGTATTGCTGTCCTTCTATTAGTTGGTAGTCTCGCACTTGTACCGGTTATCGGTGTAAGTTTCTTACCTTCTGAAGAAGAAAAAATGATTATCGCAACATACAAACCTGAACCAGGTCAAACATTAGAAGACGTTGAAAAAATTGCAACGAAAGCTGAGAAGCACTTCCAAGATAATAAAGACGTGAAAACAATTCAGTTCTCATTAGGTGGAGAGAATCCAATGAGCCCTGGTCAAACAAATCAAGCTATGTTCTTCGTTCAATATGATAACGACACGAAAAACTTCGAAAAAGAAAAAGAAGAAGTCGTGAAAGATTTACAAAAAATGTCTGGAAAAGGTGAATGGAAAAACCAAGACTTCGGAGCAAGTGGCGGTAGTAACGAAATTAAACTATACGTTTACGGAGATAGCTCAGAAGACATTAAGCCTGTCGTAAAAGATATTCAAAATATCATGAAGAAAAATAAAGACTTAAAAGATATAGATTCTAGTATTGCAAAAACATATGCAGAGTACACTTTAGTCGCAGATCAAGAAAAGCTGAGTAAAATGGGCTTAACGGCTGCTCAAATTGGAATGGGACTTTCTAATCAACATGATCGCCCTGTTCTGACAACAATTAAAAAAGACGGTAAAGATATCAATGTATATGTAGAAGCTGAAAAACAAAATTATGAAACAATCGATGACTTAACAAATCGCAAAATTACAACACCACTTGGTAATGAAGTAGCTGTAAAAGATGTTATGACTGTAAAAGAAGGTGAAACATCGAATACAGTAACACACCGAGATGGCCGTGTTTATGCAGAGGTTAGTGCAAAATTAACATCTGATGACGTTTCAAAAGCATCTGCTGCAGTCCAAAAAGAAGTAGATAAAATGGATCTTCCTTCTGGTGTAGATGTTTCTATGGGCGGTGTTACTAAAGATATTCAAGAATCATTCAAGCAACTTGGCCTAGCGATGTTAGCTGCGATTGCCATTGTATACTTCGTTCTTGTCGTTACATTTGGCGGTGCCCTTGCACCATTCGCAATTTTATTCTCGCTACCATTCACAATTATTGGGGCCCTTGTTGCCTTATTAATCTCTGGTGAAACATTAAGTGTATCTGCAATGATTGGGGCGCTTATGTTAATCGGTATCGTTGTAACAAACGCAATCGTGCTTATCGACCGCGTTATTCATAAAGAAAATGAAGGTTTATCAACACGTGAAGCTTTATTAGAAGCTGGTGCAACACGCTTGCGTCCAATTTTAATGACTGCAATTGCAACAATCGGAGCTCTTATCCCGCTTGCATTAGGATTTGAAGGTAGCGGCTTAATTTCTAAAGGACTTGGTGTAACAGTAATTGGTGGATTAACAAGTTCAACGTTATTAACACTTCTTATTGTTCCAATTGTTTATGAAGTATTAAGCAAATTTAAAAAGAAAAAAACAAAATAGCAAAAAAATAACCTCGCTAACTGCGAGGTTATTTTTTATTTCCAAACAAGATTAAGAAATCGCCATAACCTTCTTTCTCTAATTCCTCTTTTGGAATAAATCTAAGAGCTGCGGAATTAATGCAGTAACGAAGCCCATTCGGTCCTGGACCGTCTGGAAATACATGCCCAAGATGCGAATCTCCCTCTTTACTTCTCACTTCTGTACGTGTCATATTATGACTCACATCCATCTTTTCTTTCACACTTGCTGACATAACTGGTTTTGTAAAACTAGGCCATCCACATCCACTATCAAATTTATCTAGAGAAGTAAACAACGGCTCACCTGAAACGATATCTACATAAAGACCTTCCTCTTTATGGTTCCAATACTCATTTCGAAATGGTGGTTCTGTACCATTTTCCTGTGTTACATAAAACTGCATCTCATTGAGTTTTTCTTTTAAATGAGCATTATCCTTTGGCCAATGTTCCTTAATAAAAGCATCTCGTCCTGAGCCTTTACGATATAACTCATAGCGGAATGTGTTTTTCTTATGATATCCTTGGTGATATTCTTCAGCTGGATAAAATGTAGCTGCTGGTAGTATTTTTGTCGCAATTGGTTTCGAAAAGCGCCCACTCTGCTCAAGCTCTTCTTTTGAAGCTTCTGCTTTTTTATGTTGTTCTTCATTATGATAAAAAATCACCGTTTCATAAGACTGTCCGCGGTCATGGAATTGTCCCCCAATATCGGTCGGATCAATTTGTCTCCAATATATATTTAACAATTCCTCATACGGCATTTTATTTGCATCAAATGTAATTTGTACCGCTTCATAATGTCCTGTTGTTTCCGAGCACACTTCTTTATACGTTGGGTCCTCTTTATGACCGCCTGTATAACCTGAAATAACCTGTATAATTCCCTCCATCTCTTCAAATGGAGAAACCATACACCAAAAACACCCTCCAGCAAATGTAGCCAATTCTACCTTTTCATTTACAGCCATTACTTCACCCCTATTCTATATTCTCCTTACAGTATGGCATAAGAAACATAATGTTATAAAAGAAAAAGCATCGAACATCGATGCTTTTTCTCTACTTCACTTTATTTTGTTCCAACATCCTTCTCCATTTCATCACTTGTCACATCTAAGACATCTAATAAGAAAATGAAAATTGGAATACCGATAATCAGTCCCCATACACCTAAGAAGTGCTCTGAGAAAATTAATACCATAAAAGTATAGAAAATCGGTAAATTTGTTTTTTGCGACATAAACTTCGGATTTAATACGTAACTTTCAAGCGCATGAATAACTGTTACGATAACTAAAATATAAACAACGTACATAATACCGCCAATATTGTAAGCAATCATACAAAGTGGGAATAACGAAATGATAACCCCCGCTACTGGAATTAAGCCAAGCAAGAAAATCATTAACGCTAAACCTAATAATTGTGGGAATCCTAATATCCATAATGCGATAACTGAAAGAACACAGTTAACAACAGCAATTAAAAATTGCGCTTCGATTACCTTTCCAAATGAACGTGCAAATTTCTTTCCGAAGTACTCAATTTCAGTATAGAAAATTGCAAGCCTGCTTTCTTTAAACTTTACAGTAAAACCAACAATACGAGATTTTTCTAGTAAGAAAAACAAACTCAAAATTAAAGAAAGTAAAACTTGAAGGCCAAATTTACCAACATTCGTAATCGATTTATACAAAATGTCTACGCCTTGTCCTACATATTTAGAAAGCTCCATATGATTGACAGCATTAACTGCATACTTAATTAGTTCACTATCTGGTGGGTTTCTTAAAAATACATTGAATTGGTAAATCAATTGTGAAATTTGTATCGTTAATACTGGTAAATATTTAAATAGCGTAATAGCAATTCCACCAATTAACATTACATATAGAAATGCTATAATAATTTTTCGATTAATAGGCATGAAATGATCTAATTTGCGGGAAATAAACTTTTGGAATCGATCCATTAAATACGTGAGAATAAACGTAATTAATATTAAATTCAACATACTTTGCAGCCCGTATAACACGAGAGCAAGTATTACTAATACGAGTAACCTCTGAAATCCTTTGCTTTGAAACAGGTTTTTTATTTGCATAATCGACGAATACTCTCTCCTGTCCTATAAACTAAAACGTTAATAAGTAGATTTCTCTCTTTTCTACTTTTAAATTATTCATTCATATTAAGATTTTTATAAACTCATTATATGCCTATCTTAACAGGTATATAGTAGATTACTTCTTATTTTACAATACAATGACCTAATTCAAAACGTATTCTACATAGTATTAATGAAGATTTAAGGAAACTTACATTTTTTTAAATAGGTCTTACCACTACTGTAACATAAAAAGCAAGCTATCAGTAGAAATCTGTCCTACAAATAGCTTGCTTTTCTTATTTTTTAAGTAAGTTTTACTATCCAATGAATGGCATAAACATTGGGATGACAACTACTGTTACAACCCCAACTACCGTTACAGCAATACTTGCCATCGCTGCCTCTACCTCACCCATTTCAATTCCTACTGCAACTCCTAATGCATGGCCCGCTGTTCCAAGTGCTAAACCTTTTGCAATCGGATGCTTAACTCTAAATGTTTTTAAGAATAATGCCCCTAATGCGTATACGATAACTGCGTTGAAAATAACTGCAAACGATGTAATTGCTGGAATACCACCAATACTTTCTGAGATTGGTAACGCAATTGCTGTTGTTGCTGCTTGTGGTAGCATTGAATTCATTACTGCTGTATCTAAACCGATTGCTTTTGCAACAATGAACACGACAATTACTGAGCAAATAGATCCCACCACGATAGCCGATAAAATTTGCCACCAATATTTTTTCAACTTATCCACTTGCTTGTATAGTGGGATAGCGAATGCAATTGTTGCTGGTTCTAAGAAGAAACTAATCATTTTTCCGCCAGTATTATATTCTTCAAAAGTAAAGTTACCTACCTTTAGAAAGACAATCCCTAATACCATCGCTACAAATAATGGTGTAAATAAGAAGAATCCTTTTGAATGCTTGAATAATAACGTTCCGATCCCGTATGCGATTAATGAAACGACGATTCCGAAATATGGAGTCATTGTGCTTGCCATATTCATTACCTCCTAACAATATATAAATGCAATGGTTACGCAACCTTTCCGTGCTTGCGTCCTTTATTTACTACTTTCAATTCTTTTGTATCTTCTGTTTCTTTTTCATCTTTTCCTAAAATAAATTGTGCAAATAATCCTGTTACAGCTAGTAAAATAACTGTTGCTACAACAATTACAGTTAAAATTTGTACAAAATATTGTCCCATTACACCAAGAGAATTAATAACTGAAATACCTGATGGGACGAAAAGGAATCCGATAATACCTGTTAAAGCTGTTCCAAGTGATTCAACTTGCTCCAATTTAATAACTTTTAAACATAATAGACTAAATAAAATAACTAACCCGATTACCGATGAAGGCATCGGAATTGGTAAATGTGTTGCAATAATATTAGAAATTAACATAATAGCTGAGAATATGAATGCTTGTGATAAGAAACTGTATACTTTTTTCGTGCTCATTTTGGCCACCTCTTTCGATTTGGTACCTTTATTGTATAAGATGTAAGTAACGAGGTAAGCGTTTACATAACAGAACGTCAAATATACAGAATCAGTTACAAATATAAAAGGATGAAATACAAAAGCTGCTTCTTAAATACGAAGCAGCTTCTTGAGTTCTTTGGCATATGTACGGCTAACAGGTACTTTCGATCCTTCTTTCATGATTAAATTATAAGTAGAATTGAACCATGGCTGAATTTCAGTAATATGATTAATATTTGCAATAAAGCTACGATGGACGCGCATGAAGTTTGCTTGTGGTAACTTCTTCTCTAAAATTACAAGTGTATCATGTGTTACATATGTTTCCCTCATTGTTTTTACTGTTACTTTCCCATCTACAAGCCCTACATATATAATATCTTCAATATTCACAAGTACGATTGATTCTTCAATTGGTAATGCTAATTTATGCATCTCTGCTGTTACATCTGTCCCCTTTATTTCGTGCTTCGTTTCTATTTGCGCTTGTTTTTGTTTTTTATACTTCTTTAATGTTTGCACAATACGCTCTTCATCAAATGGTTTTAAAATGTAGTCTAACGCATCTACTTCAAATGCTTGCAACGCATATTGATCATAGGCAGTAGCAAATACAATTGCAGGTGGATTTTTCATCTTCTTTAATATATTCGCGATTTCAAATCCGTTATCATCAGATAATTGAATATCTAAAAATACAATATCTGGTCTACATTGCATTAGTTCTTCTAATGCGTCTTCCACACAATCAGCCTCACCAACTATCTCAACTTCTTTCGTTCTCTCTAATAAATACTTTAGTTCATCACGTGCTAACATTTCATCGTCAACTACTAATACTTTTAACACCTGGCTCTTCCTCCCCTACTTTTTTTGGAATAATAAAGGTAATCTCCGTCCCTTTATTTAATTCACTTTCGATATGAAGCATCGTTTCTTTCCCAAATAACCCAATAAGACGTTCATTAATATTATATAAAGCTGTTCCAGTCCCTTTCTTTGACGAAACTACCATCTTTCCTAATTGTTCTAAACGTTCTTCCTCAATTCCCTGTCCATTATCTTTTACTTCAAAGTGAACCATACCCTCTTTTTCAAAAACATGCACTTCCACTTCACACACTGGTTGCTTCTTCGGAAAAGCATGTCGCAATGCATTTTCAACCAATAGTTGAAGAACAAATGGTGGTACTAAAGTTGTCTTTAGCTCATCCTCAATATACATCTTTACCTCATACTTATTTGGGAACCTTGCTTGTTCTAGTGATAAGTATGCCTGTACATGGTTTAATTCTTGTTCCAGTGGAATCAATAACTGACGTGCTCCTTGCAAATTACAACGGAAATACACGCTAAGCTGTAATAATAACTTCCTTGCTTTTTCTACATCTGTTCGGCATAAAGCTGATACTGTATTAATCGCATTAAATAAAAAGTGCGGGTTAATTTGCGCTTGTAATGCTTTTATCTCCGCATCTTGAAGTAATTTACTTTGCAACTCAGCTTCTCCTAACTCTAACTGCGTGGAGAATATTTTTGCTAACCCTTCTGCTAATTCTTCTTCAACGCGACTTAACTGGTTAGAATTTTTGAAATACAGTTTTAATGTCCCTATCGTATTTCCATGTGAAGTTAGTGGAATAACAATAGCGGCTTGTAAGGGACAGCCTTCATGTTGGCAATTAATAACCTCACGTGATTTCGCCTTCATTATTTGCCCTGTATGTAAAACTTCTTTTGATAAACCAGTTATTAAACTATGTGAAGGAATATGGTGATCTGATGCTAATCCAACGTGCGCTAATATTTTCTCTGTATCTGTTAAAGATACCGCATCTGTTCCTGTAAAGCGGTGAATAATTTGTGCCACATGCTTACACGATTCTTCTGTTAAGCCTTGACGAAAATACGGTAACGTTTTATCAGCAATACGCAATACTTTATGAGTCTGAAGTGCTTTTGCATTCTCCTCCTGACGCAAAATAGCTTGTATCATAGAAAGTAAAATAAAACTTCCAAAACTATTTACAAGAATCATCGGTATCGCTATTGTTTTCACAACGCTAATTCCATCCTCTATAATTAATAAAATCATAAGCATTTCTAAAGATACGATAAAAACACTTAAAACTGCTGAAAACTTAGGAGTAATTGTACGATTATATTTTTTGAAAATATATCCGATATAACCAGTTATAATCCCCGCTAAAATAGAAGAGATTGCGCAGCTTAGCGCTGTCGTACCACCAAGCATATAACGATGAATACCAGCAATAAACCCTACTCCAACCCCTACGATAGGGCCACCAAGTAAGCCACTAATACCAACACCCATAATACGCGTATTCGCAATTGTACTTGACGAAGAAACACCTTGTAACCAATTTTCATTCATAATCGTATTTCCTGCTATTTCAATCCCAGTGTAATTGCTTACAATTGTAAATACCGAAAAAATACAAATAAGCTTAAGCTTATCTACATAGCCATCCTGTTTATGAAGGAGGCGCCTGAAAGTTTTGATATGAGAGAGTAAAAATCCTAAAATAACTATAAGTCCGACTCGTTCAATCATCATGAGTACTAAATTTAGCATCTTTGATTCATTCCTTTTTATTTAGTTAGTTTTATTATGGGAAAATAATGAAGCCGACGTCAAGAAGAACGAAATGTTTTTTGAAATATTTCACACATAATAACTTCCTCTTTATTTGACAATCCAATAGAAGAGTGCTAAAAATAAAGCAATATAATACAGTCCTTTAACCCAACCCTGTGAGGTTGAGAAGGAAGCCGGAATACAATATACGTATGTTCTTTTTTGGGGATACGTATGCTTTTTTGG
Organism: Bacillus sp. FSL K6-1338; assembly: GCF_038006965.1. Lineage (NCBI taxonomy): Bacteria > Bacillati > Bacillota > Bacilli > Caryophanales > Bacillaceae > Bacillus > Bacillus sp. FSL K6-1338. Next base: position 5,218,458 of record NZ_JBBOWI010000001.1, read on the forward strand.
CCTTCTCATCATATCAGGTGAGAAGGCCTTTTGTTATTCTTCCATAGCGACTGTAGAAAATAAGGAGGAGTAATAATGAACGTCACTACTGATGTACAACAAACAACAGAGGAGACGAAAGCGAAAAGGTATAAAACATTATTTGGTTCTGCGCTAGGATATGCAGCAGAAGGTTTAGATATGTTGCTATTATCTTTCGTACTTGTCTATATTTTAAAAGAGTTTCACTTAAGTCCTGTTGAAGGTGGAAACTTAACATTAGCTACCACAATAGGGATGTTAATTGGTTCTTATTTATTTGGATTTATTGCTGATTTATTTGGCCGTATTCGTACAATGGCCTTCACAATCTTACTGTTTTCACTAGCAACCGCACTCATTTATTTCGCAACAGACTACTGGCAATTATTAATTCTTCGCTTTTTAGTTGGAATGGGAGTTGGTGGTGAATTCGGAATCGGAATGGCCATTGTAACAGAAACATGGTCTAAAGAAATGCGCGCTAAAGCGACATCTGTTGTTGCACTTGGATGGCAATTTGGTGTACTGATTGCTTCACTCCTTCCAGCATTTATTGTCCCACACTTTGGATGGAGAGCCGTTTTCTTATTTGGATTAATTCCAGCTTTACTAGCTGTCTATGTCCGTAAAAGTTTAAGTGAACCGAAAATATGGGAGCAAAAACAACGCTACAAAAAGGAACTATTGCAAAAAGAAGCTACAGGTAAATTAACAACTACTGAAGCAGAACAACTAAAACATATAAAAAAATTCCCACTTCGAAAATTATTTGCCAATAAAAAAGTAACAATCACAACAATCGGTCTTATTATTATGTCGTTTATCCAGAACTTCGGATATTACGGCATCTTCACATGGATGCCAACTATTTTAGCAAATAAATATAACTATACATTAGCAAAAGCGAGTGGCTGGATGTTCATTTCTACCATCGGTATGCTAATTGGAATTGCAATCTTTGGTATTCTGGCTGATAAAATTGGTCGTCGTAAAACTTTTGCAATTTATTATATTGGTGGTACAGTATACTGTCTCATTTACTTCTTCTTATTCACAGATTCAACATTATTATTATGGGGAAGTGCATTGCTTGGATTCTTTGCAAATGGAATGATGGGAGGGTTTGGGGCAATTTTAGCTGAAAACTACCCTGCTGAAGCTCGCTCTACCGCAGAAAACTTTATTTTCGGTACAGGACGTGGGTTAGCTGGATTTGGGCCTGTTATTATCGGCTTACTCGCTACAGGCGGCAACCTGCTTGGAGCATTGTCCTTGATTTTTATCATCTACCCAATCGGGTTAATTACAATGCTAATATGTGTACCAGAAACAAAGGGAAAAGTATTAGATTAAACGTAAAAGAGGAAGCATCTTATTTAAGATGCTTCCTCTTTTACGTTTTTATTTATTTTGATTTACTAGCCTTCTGAAATAAGAATGCAGTTTTATCTTCTTCTTTTACAATACCTTGTTTTAATGCTAATTCTCCCGCAACTTTAGGCGCTAACCATAGCATTGGGAATAATAAAATTGATACCGGAACTGCCGTCACTACGATAAACGATTGTAGCGCATTAATACTTCCTTCACCCATATATAAAAGAATTGCTGCAACTGCTCCCATAATAAGCGACCAAAAAATTCGCAAACTAATTCTAGGATCTCCGTCTCCAGTCACTGCCATTGAAATGGAATACGCCATTGAATCTCCTGTTGTCACTACAAATAAAATTGTTAATAAAAGAAATGCTGGTCCAATAATATTAGAAAGTGGCAATTGCCCTGTAATTGCAATCATAGCTGCCGGCATACCAGATTCACTTAATGCGTCCGAGATAGAACCAGGATTCATTAACTCATAAAACACACCTGATCCACCTAATATAGTAAACCAAAACGTTGTAATAATAGGTGCGATAATTCCAATTGCAACGATGATTTCTCGAATCGTTCTCCCTCTTGAAATTCGACTCACTAAAATTGCCATCATTGGTCCGTATCCAATAAACCATCCCCAGAAAAAGATTGTCCAAGATCCTAACCAACTTGTATCACCACGGTATGTGCTCATCGGTATAAACTCACTTACATAAAATCCAAACGAAGAAACAAACGAATCAATAATAAATCCACCTGGCCCAAATAGTAATATGAATGCCATTAACAAAATTGCTAATCTAACATTTAAATTACTTATAATTTGAATCCCTTTATCAATACCTGTTACTGCCGATATGGTAGACACGGCCACTACACAAACAATAATTGCCAATTGAGTAGTAAACACATCAGAAATTCCAAATAATTCTTGTAACCCATAACTTGCTTGTAAACCTAAAAATCCAATGGGGCCAATTGTACCTGCAGCTACTGCAATAATTGCAGCTGCATCAATTATCGTTCCAAGCAGGCTCTTTCTTAATTTTTCCCCAAAAATAGGATATAAAAGCGTTCGAGGTTTTAGCGGCATACCTTTATGATAATGTCCATACATCATAACTACCGCACTAATTGTACCTAAAATCGTCCATGCTAAAAATCCCCAATGCATATAACTTTGTGCTAAAGCAGGCATGACTGCTTCTTTCGTTCCAGCAGATATACCATCATGTATTGGTGGCACCGTCATCAAATGGTACATTGGCTCTGCTGCTGCCCAAAAAACGCCACCTCCGGCAAGTAATGTAGACATAATAATAGCAAGCCATTTTGCCGTACTAATCTCAGGTTTTTCTAATCCCCCAAGTTTAACTCTCCCATATTTGGAGAACGCCATACACATCGCAACAATAAATGTACCTAATAATAAAACTTGCCAGAAGGCACCAAAATATTTAATTGAAAAAGCGAAACTGTTATTAATCGCACTCTCTACATAATCCTTGTTCAAAAAAACTGCAATTACAAATAATAAAAGTGAACCACCGCTAATAATAAATACAGGCCAATCAGTTTTTCGATTCTTCATCCTCATTTACAATTCCTCCTTCCTCAGCAATCTAAAAAAACAACTTTATTATGTTTTATTGTTTAAACCCAAAACACAATAATTATATATGCATAACATTTTATCGACTTCCCACATACTTATGTTGTCCCTAAAAATATGCCAAATCCCTTATTAAAAAGAAAAAATCTCTTTCTCTTACATAAAAAAGCAAAACAAAAGACCTTATATTTCTATAAGGTCTTCGAAACAGAAATTTGATTATAACATAAGGAACTCCTTGGTTCAAAAATCCTCTTCCAAAAATAACCGAGAGTAAAGGCTTCCATTTGCTACATAACAGTAATTAAAAAAATTATATTTTGCAGAAAAAACTGCACTAAATATTATTTATGAAAGAAATTTGGCTTCAAAATTTCATTCGGATACGGTTTGTGATAAATATGAGTGGTAGCTGGAGATAATGGTGGAATAAGCCACACCCAATTACCTGTTACAACACGACCACAAGCAGCTTCTTGCTTCTCAAATTGCTGAAATTGTTGTGCAGCAGTATGATGATCAACAATACTAACTCCTTGTTTTTTAAAAGAGTGTAGTACGGCAATATTCAACTCAATTAGCGCCTTATCCTTCCATAACGTACCGTTTCTCGATGTATCTAAATCCATCATCTCCGCAACAGCCGGAAGTAAATTATAACGATCATGATCCGCTAAGTTGCGCGCCCCAATTTCTGTTCCCATATACCATCCATTGAACGGAGCAGCTGTATAAGAAATACCGCCAATTTCTAAGCACATATCCGAGATCATTGGAACCCCATACCATTTTGCTCCAAGTGATGAAATAGGGTATTCTGGGTGTTCAATTGGCACTTCTTTTACTTCTTTCCTCGGAATTTCTTTATATGTAGGCGCCTTCCCGTTTATAGAAAACACAAGTGGCAATACATCGAAATTCGTACCTTCTCCTTGCCAGCCAAGCTCCTGACAAAAGTCCGTAAATGTAGCGGAATGAGAGTCACCGATCACTCCCATTTCTGTTTTATATCCTGCATATCGAATCAATTGGTGATTATAAATTCGTATATTATTTTCCTCACCTTGATATTGCTTAAAAATCGTAATGGTTGGTTTAACTTTCCCGTCGTTCGTTGCATATTTAATATGATGAATTAATGCATTATATACACCCTCTTCATCATTTACTTCGCGCGCATCTAATATGTGCATCTTACTCCAAAATAGTCTTCCAATACATCTATTACTGTTACGCCATGCCATTCGTGAACCATGAACAAGTTCTTCAAATGTATGCTCATATGTCCCTGTCTTCTCTACCTCAATTTGAATTTCTTTTATACGTTCTTCTATCAATTGTTCTTTATGAAGCTCTTTATAACAAATCGTAATAAAATTACTTGCTTCCTCTATTAATTGTTTCGTTTCACTCATAAACAATCTCCTTCTATTTCAACAAAACCCTGATACTTTACAGTATAAGCAAAAAGGATAGGAGTCACAAATGAAAGCGAGAGTGTTACTTTTATTGTAATATTTTTCAGAAAATTAACGAACTTACTATTGACTTCCATAGAAAATGAGTGTATTTTTGACTCGGGTAAAGTATTTTTACCTAGACCAACTTTTGAATAGAAAGGAGGGAATGTTATGTCTTCATTTCAATTGCCAAAGCTTTCATATGACTATGATGAACTAGAGCCACATATCGATAGCAATACACTTTCCATTCATCATGGAAAGCACCATGCGACATACGTAAACAATTTAAATGCTACTTTAGAAAATTATACTGAATTACATAATAAATCTTTAGAAGAATTGCTATGTAATTTAGATGCTTTACCGAAGGAAATTGTTACAGCTGTACGAAATAACGGTGGTGGTCACTATTGTCATAGTCTTTTTTGGGAAGTGATGAGCCCACGAGGTGGCGGTGAGCCTAATGGAGACGTTGCAAAAGTAATTGATTATTATTTCAATACCTTTGACAACTTAAAAGATCAACTTTCCAAAGCAGCTATTAGTCGTTTTGGAAGTGGCTATGGATGGCTTGTTCTTGACGGTGAGGAACTCTCTGTTATGAGTACACCAAATCAAGATACGCCTTTGCAAGAAGGAAAAATCCCCTTACTCGTAATTGATGTATGGGAACATGCTTATTATTTAAAGTATCAAAATCGGCGCCCCGAGTTTGTTACCAACTGGTGGCATACAGTAAACTGGGACCAAGTAAACGAGAAGTATTTACAAGCAATTCAATCGCAAAAACATTAGTCGTACGTATAAGGTAAATTTGGTAATGTAAAATCAGTATTGTCGAAATCCTCCAGAATCCCCCGGATTGCCACCGGGGGATTTATGATTACTTCATTGTATTTATATAATGTTTTAAAACATTTTTTATTTCTATTTTCAGCTCTCGGAACAAAAATCCAAATTCACGAGCCTTTCCATTATGTAACGTACAGTTAGTTACCTCATTATAAGGAGCTATATTTTCCCCAGCTTCCTGGATAAGTGCTTTTATTCCCGTCTTCTCTTCTATGAAATGAATAATTTCTTCCGTAGAAACTACCCCGTTACTACAGGCGTTAATTGGTCCTTTCACATTTTCCATTCCGCACCAAGCTAGAAACTCTCCTGCCTCTTTTTCATGTATAAATGACAAATTTCCATCTACATGATCCACAACGATAGGGTTTTGGTTCACAACACATTCAACGTAAAATTGTAACCTTTTCGTATAATCATTTTCTCCAATAACAACTGGAAAACGCACTGCAACGACTGGGAATGTTGCATATTGAAATAAAACCGCTTCGGCTAATCGCTTTCCTTCACTATAATTAAAATCATTCCTATCTCCATATGTAATTGCATATTCGTATGGATTAAAGTCCTCTTCTAACAAGCTTAATGCAGGTTCATAGACAGCCATTGAAGATGTCATAATATACTTCTTCGTTTTTCCTTTCAAAACTTCAAATACCATTTTCGCTGCATTTGAACTATAGCATAAATTATCGTATACAATATCATAACTTTTTCCTTCTAGACGCTCTTCTAGTAGTTTTCCATCTTCTCTATCGACAATTATTCTTTTTACTGCGTTACCAAAAGAATCTTCAGTAACTCCCCTCGTGGCAATTGTTACATCGTGTCCAGCTTGCAAAAGGTACTCTACTAAATGTTTACCAAAAAATCTTGTTCCTCCTAGCACCAACACTTTCTTCAATTTCATCATCCCCATTTTTGCAATTTATAAAATACTACTTCTTTTATTATAAAAGGCTATTATAAAAAAAAGCATGAAATCAGTTTAACGATTCCATGCTTTTATGCAGATAATATATTAACGGACTCTATATTTAAAAATACAATAACAAAAGTACAAAATAGAAATTACTGATACATAAACCCATAGTTCATATACAAATCCCTCTCCCCACACTCCCATAAAATAAAATAGTGAAGGTAAAGTCAATGTTACCCATGATTGTACGAAGGCGATTCGTCCGAGATATTGATTAATATTCTTTTTTTGTGTATTTAGCACAAAGAATAAGTACCAAAGTAATGCCCACATAAACCATGTTAACGCATTAACAACATCATGAAATTGAACAAATGAAACAACCATATAGAATAAGGCTATAATTGCTACCCAAATACAAAACCATCCTAGACCACTACTATCCATTCCCTTTATAAAAGTAACACCTACATATAAATAGGTTAATCCAAATAAGAAAGTAGCCGCATATGAATACACTGTCCAATTGCTTTGGTCAGAAATCATGATCAAATAAAACGGAATAATAATTTGTAGTGCACCCACAAATAAATTAAAAACACCCGCACTTTTCATCTCTGCTTTCCCTAATATAACAAGACTATTTAAAAATAAAGCTGCCCCTGAAAGTAATAATCCTACATAACCCATATATACTCGTGTGAAAATCTTTACCTTTCACACTTTTAACCTCCCCACACTATAAAGTGATACTTATATTATTTTTCTTCCCATTTAAAACTACATACATAATTTTTCATCTGTATAAGTCAGACCTCCTACCTTAAAAAGGAGCGAACTTAAAACGCTTTCAATAATAAATAATCCTATCAAAACATGAACTAGGATTCCTTGATTATAAACGGACTCTAGCGATGATACAAGTGTTGGAATACATTTCAATAATACGCTTTCAATTTCCATAAAAAATGAATAAAATAATACATTCCTCTATCTCATTCTACTACCTTCTAGCATAAGATATTGTAAAATCCTATCATTTTAAGAAAGGTTTGATATTTATGCCTCTTCATTATCCAAATCATTCTGTTTTTCACTCTACAGGTGTATTAACAAGAGAACCTGCAACTATTTCAGCGGTCATAAACATTGTAAATTTAGATGCATATTACGCTCACTATGTAAATATAGAAGTGTGGGATTGGTCTAATTATTCTAATCCTGTAAAGTTACCTGTATTAATTGGTGAAAATGCAGAAGTAGAATTCCCATATGTTTTACAAGGCAATCATCTCGCAGTCTTTTATGCTAATTTAGATGAAACTATTGATTTGTATGAAATACGTATTTCTTATCCCGCTCACTCCAATATTATTGCAAATTGTTTCGGACGAAGTCTCCCACCATATACAAGTCAAGAGGGAAACACAGTATATCACAAACAACTTGTTCGAATTCATTAATTCCTCCTATTATGTAATAGGTGGTGGTCCGTAATACATTCTTTCTTATGAGAAAATTGTATTACGGACCTAAAACGCGATAGTAACCCTTAACAGTTTTTGATTGTTTCAAATCCTCAATTTTGTATAAGGAATAGGCTTGAATCAAAACCTTTAATTTCTTTTAATAAATTTACATATGCTCGCTGAAATTGCTCTTGTGTTGCTGGCTGATCATAAAATAAAACTTTAATCAGTTGGGGTTTTACAGGCAGTTGATCCCTCATCTATATCCTTTCCGATAATTTTCCTTATTTATAACAATACCTTTGTAGCACTTTTCAATCTTTATTCACTTACTACTAGGCTATATTAAATACACTTTCGTTCTAAGACGAGAAATAGAGCGCATACTTAATAATCAATACCTTTACTAATATTGAAAGTATCGATTCCTACACGTGTTGCCAGTCAAATATTCCTATAAAACAGGGAACGTTCTTTTCTAGGTTAGGTAATAAACTTAATAAAAAATGAATATAAAAAATGACCTCTTGCTTTTAAGCAAAGGTCATTTTTTTATTCATCATTAAACTTCTAAATAGCCATTTTTATTATTTGATTGCCATTTCCAAGAATCTGCACACATCTCTTCTAATCCGCGTGTTGCCTCCCAGCCTAATTCACGCTTTGCTTTCGATGCATCAGCAAAACATACTGCCACATCACCTGGGCGACGCTCTGTGATTTTATAAGGAACTTTCTTGCCCGAAACTTTTTCAAATGCTTCAACCATCTCTAGTACACTATAGCCCATGCCTGTGCCCAGGTTATAAGCATCTACTCCTGTTGTACTCATTACTTTCTCAAGCGCCTTTACGTGACCATTTGCTAAGTCCACAACATGGATGTAATCACGGACTCCTGTTCCATCTTTCGTTGGATAGTCATTTCCGAATACACTTAATTCTTTTAACTTACCTACTGCTACTTGCGTTACATATGGCATTAAGTTATTTGGGATTCCATTTGGATCTTCTCCGATACGCCCACTTTCGTGTGCACCAAATGGATTGAAATAGCGAAGTAATGCGATACCCCATTCTGCATCTGCAAATGCTACATCACGCATAATTTGCTCAATCATTAATTTCGTTTGACCATATGGATTTGTTGCACTTAATGGAAACTCCTCCGTAATCGGTGACGTTTCCGGGATACCATATACAGTTGCAGATGAACTAAAGATCATCTTCTTTACATTATGTTTCTGCATTACTTCACATAGCACTAACGTGCTTGTAATGTTGTTATGATAATATGTTAATGGAATCGCTACTGACTCCCCTACAGCTTTAAATCCTGCAAAGTGAATAACTGCTTCAATTACATTTTCTTCAAAAATTGCGTCAAGCGCTTCGCGATTTAAAACATCTTCTTTATAAAACTTAAATTGTTTTCCTGTTATTTCTTTCACTCGATTTATGGATTCTACCGAGCTATTCGAAAGATTATCCACTACTATAACTTCGTAACCGCTATTTAGTAATTCTACACATGTATGACTACCAATATATCCTGCTCCACCTGTTACAAGTATTGCCATAATTATAGTCCTCCATATTTCATTCATTATAAACTTCTCAAAGTATATCACATATTTCTTATCCTATGTTTAACATGCGAACACAGAAACTTACATTTTATCCCATAATAATTTTATAACATATACGATTCTAATCAGGTAATAAAAAAAACGCCACATAATAAAAATTATGTGGCGTTTTTTTTATTAAATTACGTAACAATATACACTTAGAAAATGCGCAAGACTACCTAATAATACAAAAACATGAAAAATTTCATGATGTCCCATATATTTAAACTCTAGCCATTTTGGCTTTGTGCCATAAATAAATCCACCAATTGTATAAAAAATGCCCCCAAGTACTAAGAAAACAATACCTCCTGTACTTAAATTCTCAGCTAACGGTGCAAAGAACAAAACAATTAACCAACCCATTGTAATATAAATTGCTGTCGATAACCATCTTGGACAATTAAACCAAAACATTTTAAACATAATACCACAAATCGCAGTTGCATAGACTAAACAAAATAATAGCAAACCACTTGCTGAATTTAATGTAATTAAGCAAAAGGGTGCATATGTACCTGCAATTAATATAAAAATCATAGAATGATCTAGCTTCCTAAAGAAGTAAATAACACGTTCATTGGCCACAACACTATGATACACAGCTGACGCCGCATAAAGGACCATCATTCCAATACCAAACAAAATAACAGCTGTAATTGCAGCAAATGATGGCATCTTAATAGAAACTTTCACAAGCATAGCTAATAAGGCAATAAATGATAAGATCGCTCCACCTAAGTGAGTAAATGCGTTAACTGGTTCCCTTACATAAGTATTCATAATAACACCCCTCATATAATTACATGTAGTTTTTATAACTACATGTAATTATATACACATTTCTTTTTAAGGTCAACATTTACAATTCATTTGTTTCGTAATACCATATTTAAAGATATATTAAACATTAAGTTCCACTAAGTTATAAAAGTGAGGGATTCTACGTGGAAAATATAAATGAATTACTTGAGACATTACATTTAGAAAAAAATATTAAACTTGAGGATATTCCAAATGTTGACTTATATGTAGACCAAGTTGTCCAACTATTTGAGAATACTTATGCAGATACAACGAGAACTGATGATGAAAAAGTATTAACAAAAACGATGATTAATAATTACGCAAAAGGGAAACTATTCATCCCTATCAAAAATAAAAAGTATTCAAAAGAGCATATGATTTTAATTAGCCTGATTTACCAATTAAAGGGAGCTCTCTCCATTAACGACATAAAAAGTTCATTAGAAAATATAAATGACTCCTTATTAAACGATGATTCATTTGAATTAAATGCGTTATATAAAAATTATCTTGCTCTTACTGCAAGCAATGTCGAAAACTTTAAACAAGACGTAAATAAACGTGTTACAGAAGTAAATAAGATTTCTTCCTTAGAAGGTACAAAGCTAGAAAAATTTCTACTATTAACATCCTTCGTGACTATGAGTAATATGTATAGACGTTTAGCAGAGCAACTAGTTGATGATTTGAAAAAATCATAAATAAAAAACTATCCACCTATTAAAGTGGATAGTTTTTTATTTACTTAATTGCCTCATGAACTTTTAATTGTTTCCCTTTAATCGTTGTAGTCTTCATGACTTTCAAGACAAGTGGTCCTTTTCCATTTAATATTTCAACGTAAGAAACGTTATCTTGTATCGTAATAATGCCTATATCTTCTGCTGTAACACCTTTAATTTTAGCAATTGTACCGACGAAATCTACCGCTCTAATTTTCTTTTTCTTCCCGCCATTAAAGTACAATTTCATAATGCCTTTGTTTATGTCCGCATTTTTATCTTTCTTAATAATTGGTTTAGCATGTATCTTTTCTTCAAATGCAGCTTTCTCTTTCATAACTTCTTCTTTTGAAGGTCCAATTGCCTTTGGAATTTCAAAACCAATATAATCCTCAATCTCTTCTAAAAATCTATTTTCATATGGTGTTATAAATGTAATAGCTTTTCCACTATTTCCAGCTCGTCCCGTTCTTCCAGTACGATGTACATAGCTTTCTTTTTCAAGTGGAATATCATAATTAATAACATGTGTAATATTATCAATATCAATTCCTCTCGCAGCTACGTCTGTTGCTACTAAATAACGGAATTTTCCTTTTCTAAAATCATCCATGACTTCAAAACGATCTTCTTGTACCATACCACCATGTATTTTGTCACAAGGATAATTAGCTCGTTTTAGCTGTCTATATACATGATCTACATTTTCTTGTGTACGGCAGAAAATAATACAACTATCAGGATTCTCAATCATTGTTACATCTTTAAGTAGTGAAAACTTCTCGTCTTCTATCGCCTCAAAAAGAGTATGTTCAATTTTATCCGTTGTAATCCCAGCTGCTTTAATTTCAATATGAGTTGGTGAATTCATATATGTACGAGACAATTTTTCAACATCTTCTGGAAGTGTTGCTGAAAATAACATTGTCATTCTTTTTGTAGGTAATTCATCAATAATTGCCTCTACTTGATCGATAAAGCCCATATTTAGCATCTCATCTGCTTCATCAATAACTAAATACTTCAAACACTCTAAAGAAAGGGTACCCTTCTCAATATGATCCAATACACGACCAGGAGTCCCAACTACAATGTGTGTCTTTTGCTTTAATTCTAATTTTTGACGTGCAAATGGAGATTTCCCATAAACTGCCGCAGCCTTAATCCTTTTGAATCGACCTATATTTGTAATATCTTCTTTTACCTGCACCGCAAGCTCTCTCGTTGGTGTTAAAACTAATGCTTGTGGTTTATTCTCTTCCCACTCCACCATTTCACAAAGTGGAATACCAAATGAAGCTGTTTTTCCACTTCCAGTCTGAGACTTCACAACAAGATCCTTCTTTTGTAATGCGACTGGAATAACCTCACCTTGTACTTCTGTTGGATGATCATATCCTAACCCAGTAAGTGCCCTTACAATTTCCTTACTTAATTTATAATCAGAAAAACTTTTTTTACTCATATATTAACCTCATTTTATTATGTATTATTTTCTTTTTTATCTTTTGTATACGTTACTATTACCCTACTTATTATACTTGAAACCTTACATAAAAAGGTGGTTCATACCAGATTCCTCTTTTTATATAGAAATAAACCTTATCATTTCATATATTGTTCAACTAATTGATAACATCTTTTTCTCGTATTGTTAGCATTGACTCTTTCATGGTATCCTCCATCCCACTCCAAAAAAATAAAAAGAATACATACAACCTTATATAATTATCTCAATTTTTCAATCTTTACCATAAACGAACAATATAAATAAAAATACATTTTAAATTCGTTTTTAACGTTATTTTTCAGATGTAACATCTAGTTTTTCAAAAAATGTTAAGAAATCCTTTGACTTCTTAATAAAAATAATGTAAATTATCCTATGGACGAACATTTTTGATTAATAAAAATAAAATATTCGTATTTTAGGGGTGTAAATGATGGAAAACGTATTCGACTATGAAGATATTCAATTAATTCCTGCAAAATGTATTGTAAATAGCCGCTCTGAATGTGATACAACTGTCACTTTAGGAAAACATAAATTTAAATTACCTGTCGTGCCTGCAAATATGCAAACGATTATTGATGAAAGAATCGCAACTTATTTAGCTGAAAACAATTACTTCTATATCATGCATCGTTTCCAACCAGAGAAACGAATCTCATTCATTAGAGATATGCAATCACGTGGATTAATCGCTTCTATCAGCGTTGGTGTAAAAGAGGACGAATATGAATTCGTACAACAATTAGCTGCTGAGCAAATTACACCTGAATATATCACGATTGATATCGCACACGGTCATTCTAATGCTGTGATCAACATGATTCAACATATAAAAAAACATTTACCAGAGAGCTTCGTTATCGCTGGAAACGTTGGAACTCCAGAAGCGGTAAGAGAATTAGAAAATGCTGGTGCTGATGCAACAAAAGTTGGTATTGGACCTGGTAAAGTTTGTATTACTAAAATTAAAACAGGCTTCGGAACTGGTGGTTGGCAGCTAGCTGCACTTCGCTGGTGTGCAAAAGCTGCAAGTAAGCCAATTATCGCTGATGGTGGTATTCGTACACACGGCGACGTAGCTAAATCTATTCGATTTGGGGCAACTATGGTCATGATCGGTTCTCTATTCGCTGGTCACGAAGAGTCTCCAGGGGAAACAATCGAAAGAGATGGCAAACTTTATAAAGAATACTTCGGTTCTGCTTCTGAATTCCAAAAGGGTGAGAAGAAAAACGTTGAAGGTAAGAAAATGTTCGTTGAGCATAAAGGTTCTTTAGAAGATACGTTAATCGAAATGGAACAAGATCTTCAATCTTCTATCTCTTACGCTGGCGGAACAAAATTAGATGCTATTCGTACTGTAGATTATGTTGTCGTGAAAAACTCGATTTTCAACGGCGATAAAGTATATTAATTCTTAAATTTAAAAAGAAGGACAAGCATAAAAGTGCTTGTCCTTCTTTTTAATATATAAAAACATAAAATATTTTTATTTTACTGAATTTTCTAGTATCATGTTTTTAAATAGTCTTAATGAGGAGGAGATAGACTTGAAAAATGTAATGGAAAATCGCCTTAATCGCGCAGAGGTGCCTGCTGAACTAACATGGGATTTATCCGATTTGTATAATTCTGATGCCGAATGGCATACCGCATTAAACGTATTAGAAAATGATATACAGAAACTTGATACATTTAAAGGACGTTTACATACCAACTCCACAACTTTATTAAATTGCCTACTTTTAGAAGAAGAGCTTTTAATGAAGTTAACAAAACTGTATTCATATGCAAATTTAAAAGAATCTACTGATCGTACAAATCCAGTTATTCAAGCGAACTCTTCCAAAATTTCTGCTTTATGGACGAAAGTACATACTGCACTATCCTTTATCCATAATGAAATTCTCTCACTTGAAGAAGGAACAATTGAAAAATATTTAACTGACGAAACAAAACTTGAACCTTTCCGTAAGTCGTTACTAGAGATACTCAAAAAAAGGCAGCACACACTCTCTCCTGAAACAGAAGAAGCACTTGCTGCACTTGGCGAAGTTCATAGTTCTCCATACAAAATTTACGGCATGACTAAATTGGCCGATATGGATTTCACTTCTATACAAGACGAACAAGGAAACGAACTCCCTGTTTCATTCTCATTATTTGAAAGCAAATATGAATTTTCTCCAAGCACATATATACGTCGAAAAGCATATTCATCATTTGTTTCCACACTAAAACAATATAAAAATACAATTGCCACAACATATGCTACTGAAGTTAAAAAACAAGTAACACTTTCTCGTTTACGTAAATATGAATCCGTTACCCATATGCTATTAGAACCACAAAGAGTTCCACTTGAAATGTATAACAACCAACTTGATATTATTTATAAAGAATTAGCACCTCATATGCGCCGTTTTGCAGATTTAAAAAAGAAAGTATTAGGACTCGATCAAATGCTTTTCTGCGACTTACATGCACCTTTAGATCCCGAATTTAATCCAGCTATTACTTATGAAGAAGCAGGCACGCTCATTCAAGATTCTTTAAAAGTATTAGGCGATGAATATAGTTCAATAATCCAAAAAGGATTCAAAGAAAGATGGGTAGATCTTGCAGATAACGTAGGCAAATCAACCGGGGCATTTTGCTCAAGTCCATACGGCTCTCATCCCTATATTTTAATTACATGGCAAAATACGATGCGTGGATGCTTCACATTAGCACATGAATTTGGACATGCTGGTCATTTCTATTTAGCAAATAAAAACCAACGTATCATGAACGTACGCCCATCTATGTACTTTGTTGAAGCACCATCAACTATGAATGAATTACTATTAGCTCAGCATTTACTAGCGACTACTGACGATAAGAGAATGCGCAGATGGGTCATTCTACAACTACTCGGCACATATTATCACAACTTTGTTACTCATTTACTTGAGGGTGAATATCAACGTAGGGTATATGCTCTAGCAGAAGAAGGACAGGCCCTTACAGCTACAACTTTAACTGAAATTAAAACAAATGTCCTTTCGACATTCTGGGGAGATTCTGTAGAAATCGATGAAGGTGCGGGCTTAACTTGGATGCGTCAGCCTCATTATTATATGGGTCTATATTCTTACACATATTCCGCAGGCCTCACTACAGCTACTGCAATAGCTCAAATGATTAAAGAGGAAGGACAACCTGCTATTGATCGCTGGTTAGATGTGCTTCGCGCTGGTGGTACAATGAAACCACTTGAACTAATGAAACATGCCGGAGTAGATATGTCAAAATCAGATGCAATCCGTAAAGCTGTTTCTTACGTTGGTTCATTAATTGATGAATTAGAGCATTCTTATCAAGAATAAAAAATAAGCCCTCGCTTTATGAGGGCTTATTTCATATTTACTTCCCAAACCTTTTACGATATCCACATTTCCTACAAAGCTCTTCAACCGCAACTCTTTTTGAAAATCCATCGACAATGTTTGTTGCTCTTTCACCTTCTATAATGTTAGAAAATGAATCATTATTAATATTTCCAAGGTTAATAATCCCTTCACCATCTAAACAACAAGGAATAACCGTCCCATTCGCTAAAATCCCTGCCTGATTACGAAGTCCATGACAGAATCCTTTCCCGTCATCCTCTTCTTCATGTAATGCTGGCCACTGGAATTCATAGTCTTGATTAATAAAGACACGTTCTGCAATTTTTATACCTTTTCCTGGTGTAAGCTTCTCTTCAATCTGATAAGATAGATCAAATTCATTTTCAATTATGGATAATAACTCTCTATTTTTCTGGATTTCAGCATTTGTTTTATTATCCTGAGTTAAATTCCATAACCTTAACGATACAATTAAATCTGATTGACTTGTCGCTTCCCTAATGAAGGAAAGTATACTCCTTACATAGCCCTCTTTATCTTGCGAACCTGGGTGTCCATCAAAACTATGCAGTGAAAAATTCATTTGTCTTAACGCGGGCTTATTTAACAGCCTATGCCTTCTCTTATTAATTAACGTTCCGTTCGTTGTAATATTAACTTTAAACCCTTTTTCATGACTTAAGTCTAATAGCTGATCTATTTTCGGATGGAGCAACGGCTCACCCTTCACGTGCAAATAAATGTAGTCTGTGTGAGGTTTAATTTGGTCTAATCTTTTAGCAAAATCCTCTACAGAAATGAATTGCTTCTGCCTTTCCGTCGGCGGACAAAAGCTACACGCAAGATTACACACACTCGTAATCTCCAAGTAAAACTTCTTAAACTTCTTCACCTTTAATTCCTCACTTCTCTAACTACTTATACTTTTTCCTCTTCATATTACAGCATATTTTTATAGAAATAGAAACATACTTATTTTAGGAAATGTACATACCATCTAATAATGTTTAAAAGACCATCGGTAATTTTTGTCCAATGGTCTTTCCCACTATTAATTATCTTTAACCTCTTTTACATACTCCCATGTTTCACCTTGATCTTTTGATTGATAAAGTATACTACTATTACCATTGTAGTCTCCATCTGCTCCTTGCCCTACTAGCATGTTAAAAACTCCATCCTTCTCATAAGGCATATTAGGAAAATCAAACGGATTTATTGCCTGTCCACTTTCTAGTTTCACTTCATAATTTGTATAGCTCAACTTTTTAAAAGTTATACCCCCATCATCTGTACGGTATAACCTCCCTTCATTTCCAGAGGGTCTGGCTGCCCTTAAAAATCCGAGCTTTTCATTAAAAAAGATGATTCCTGATGCACTACCTACCGCTTCATTGAACGGGTCTTCATTTATAACTCCCCATGTTTCCCCTCCATCAATTGTCTTGCTTAGTGAATAAAAGGTGCTCCCTAATGCTTTATCTGTGACATCTAGTTTATAACCAACTTCTTTTGAAAAGTAAAATTGCTCATTATTATTAGTTAAATTCTTCTTTTTCTTTTTAGAACTACTTTCCTTACTCCAATTTGGGTCACCTAGTAAATTATATCTAGCAGGTACTACCTCTTTCTCTTTTCCAGGGATAAATATAGATACCGTATATTCAATTATTTCGGACTTTGCTTCTTCAAGCTTCTCTAATTTCCCATCTTTATTAATATTAATAATTCCTTCTCTGTTGTAACCCCAGTTCCTTTTCCCATAATAGACCAGCCCATACTTATCTTCATTCCACTTACTTACAGTTTGTTTAACTGGAATGGCTTGAACTGTTTTAATTAAAGGTTTTACTAATTTATCTTCATTATAATCAGCGTTAACATACCCATTTAATCCTACAAAAATATCTTTTGATTTATTTTTATTATAAGATATTAAGTAGCTTTCCTCTTTTCCAGCAGCATTTTTCCCATAAAGAAAAGTATCAAATGATGTAATTGTTCCATCTGATTTAAATTCCAAAGTAAAATCATCCGACATATATAACTTCTTTGGCAAAGTATATTTCTTATTTATATCTTCAAAAATGCCCTCTACACCATACTTATATATATTATCACGCTCAAGTTTAACTGATCTTTCGTTTTTTACGCTTTCTATAAACCATGCTAGTTTACCGCCATAATTCGTTGCACTTTTATAAATTTTTATCCCATAAAAAGACGTTATAAGGATAAGTATTAGAACAGAAATGTATTTCCATCCCTTTACATTTAATAATTTGGATGATTCGCGTTCCCTATTTTTCACAATTTTAATTGTAGTAAATATAATGATAAGTATTAGAAATGCTATAGATAATAACCAAATATAAATATTATTATTCATTCTCCCATACATACATAATAAAGCTAACTCATAACAAAAAATCCAGTATACGATTATTACTAATGGATTTTTTAGTAATGATGCCAATATTTTTTTCATATCTTCCTTAAATATGTTAATCCCCCCTAAGTACATCTAATACTTCTTTTTTCCTATATTGAGTATACTTGATTTCACCAGGCACTTGCATACCCCCATATTTACTGTACATCTTCATTACATATCGGTTAAATCTAAAATAATAAAATGCGTATAAAAAAGCACTCTATCTTGTAAAGATAAGTGCTTTTTTCTTGATTATATTTTTTATTCAATATACAGCCAATAATACTTCATGTTGGTACACAAGGCATGATTAATTTCGGATCAATATTTATGATACAGTTCACCGTAACTAATCTAAATAAGTTTAATTTTTATTATCTTTATAATTAAATTTAACAAAAAAGGTAGTGCCTTCCGATCCTGTTTGAATTTCTATTTTTGCATTATGGCGGGCAGCAATGGCATAACATACACCTAACCCCAATCCAGTTCCATTATCTTTGGTCGTGTAAAATGGCGTACCCAGTTTCTCTAAGACTTCAGGCCTGATACCTTTTCCTTGATCGTGCACTGCAAGCACCACACAATTTTGACCTTCCTTGTAGGTGCTAATGGTTAGAACTTTCCCTGTATTCATCGCTTCTAAGCCATTACGATATAGATTCATTAATAATTGCCGTATCTCATTACGATTTAAAAGTAATTCCGGAATGTCATTTGTATCGACTTGAATATATTTATTTTGATTATACGTATCAATCTTTATTAAAGGGATAATATCGCGGATAATTGAATTTAAATCTAACATCTGCAAATCTAATTTCCTTGTATTACCCATTGAGAGAAATTCAGTAATAATAGAATTGGCACGGTTAAGTTCTTCAATCATTAAATGAAAGTACTTATTATGTTTCTCATAGGTATTCTCTTCTTTTAATAACTGCAAAAATCCTAGTACCGTTGTCATTGGATTTCTAATTTCATGGCTGATACCTGCTGCCATTTGCCCTATTAAATCAATGTTAGATAATCTTTTCAATTCCTGTTCATATTTCTTTTTTTCCGTTATGTTTTTAAAAATACAGCAAATACCATCATCATACGGGTATGCAATAACTTCGTGCCAATATTCATCTGCAGTAGAAAGAAATTCGAAATGAACTGTAGTTCGCTCTGACATCACACGATGAAATTCCTTATACATAACTGTGTCGATGTCACTCGGGAAAACATCCCATATATTCTTTCCTAATACATCTTTTGCTGTTTTTCTTTGCGGAAAATATTGGTGCTTATTTACGTACGTAAATTCCCATTTATTATTTAAAGTAAAGAATCCATCCGTAATACATTCAATCACACTTATAACTTTTTCATTAGCAGCAGCTAGCTCTCCCGTTCGCTCTTTCACTATGCTTTCTAGTTGATCCATATATAACAAATTTGAAAACGTAGGGGCTGTGGCATCAACGATAGATTTTGCTAGTTGAATTTGAGAATTATCGTAATTGTGAGCTTTTCCTTCTTTGCCAACGACGATTACCCCTAATACTTCTCCCACTGAAACCAATGGAATCATCAATAGATCCTTACTATCTATATTTTTTGTTTGAATAACCTCTTGGATCTTGGCTTCATAGCTTTTCTCTGTCCGATCCGCTTCTGTCCAATCACAGCCCTTACTTAATTTCGTTGTTTTAATCGTTGTTTTATCTAGCGGATCTAGAAGATGGGCAGTCATATTTTTACTCTCTAAAATCTGTTCTAAGTAAAAAAAGCATTTATCAAAACTCTCCTGTATCGAAGAACACATTGATAAATCACGGGTAACATTTAGTAACAGCTGCTTCTCAGCAATAAGGTTTTCCTTTTGTGTTAAATTATTTGCGTTTTGAATTGCGACCGCGGCCATATTTACATAAGCTTCAACACTTTGAATTTCTGAATCTGTTAAGTTCATCGGAATCCCATAATCAAATAAAAAAACCAGACCAAATAACTCTTGCCTAAATGAGATAGGCAGAGCTAATAAGGACTTAATTTTAAACGCATCAACTGGTCTCGGATCTGGTCGATGATCCTTTGAGGTATCAGGAATATAGATGGTTTTTTTCGTTTCAATAACTTCTTTTGCCAGTAAGTCTATTTCAGGATCAATTACCTGAGTATCGAGCGTTACGCCATTTATGGTCTCTGGTTTTCCTGCAAACCCTCTAAATGTTCCATCTTCCTGTGGTAAATAAATTCCAACAGCATCGCACCTAACAATCTCCTCCGATATCGCCATTGTCACACGCTGCAATACTTCACGTAGTTCTAATTTCGTATTTATTATTTTTGTTATATTCGCGAGCCTAGAATATCTCGTCTGATCACTTACCATTCACATAGCCTCCAGTTATAGGCATAATAAAATAAATATGATAATATCAGTGTCTTACTTTTATTTTACATAGAATATCTTACTTATGATACGGTTCCCCACGATTAATCCGAAACGCTCTATACACTTGTTCAAGCAATACTAATCGCATTAATTGGTGTGGTAATGTCATCTTTGAAAAAGAAAGTGATTCGTTTGAACGCTTCATCACTTCTGAACTTAGTCCGAGTGATCCACCAATTACAAATGCGACTTTACTCTTTCCGTATGTAGCAAGGCGATCTAGACTTACCGCAAATTCTTCTGATGACTTTTGCTTTCCTTCTATAGCTAATGCAATCACATGCGTGTCATCAGAAATTTTATCCAGTATACGTATACCTTCTTTTTCCTTTACAATTAACATTTCTGCTTCACTTAAATTTTCTGGCGCCTTTTCATCGGGCAATTCAATTACTTCTACTTTTGCGTATGCTGATAATCGTTTTAAGTATTCTGCTATACCTTGTTTCAAATATTTTTCTTTTAATTTCCCAATTGAAATAATCGAGATATTCACACGTATCATCCACCTTACAAACATGTTATCCACAAAACTTATCCACATATCCACAAACACTACCCACATATTGTGTGAGAATCTGTGTTCGATACAACATATGTCGCCTCATTTTGACAAAATTCACATGTTTTTTTCTCTTTTTCTGAGTTATCCACATTGTTGATAACCGGCGCAACTTCACACTCATCCACAATAATATCTAACGCTAATTCAACATGTTCTAAACAACAAGGTAAATTCATTTTCTTCACCTCACTTTTCTACAATAGAAAACAGGAGGTAGGCCCTCCTGTTTTTAATACTTTTGAATGCCTAATTTCACTGTTGTTGTTACTCTTTTTGTACCACGATAAAACGTAAGAGTCATTTTATCATTAATTTCCTTATCATATAAGGCCGTGCGGAATCCAATAATATCGCGAATCGGTTTTCCATCTACTGCCACAATAACATCATGTTCTCTTAAACCAGCATCTGCGCCTGGCGAAGGACTTTTCACATCCAAAATACAAACTCCTTCTGTTACAGTACCTGGTAAATGTAATGTTTTTGACCAATAATAGTTTGGAATTTCATTTAATGACCTAAGTTCAATCCCAACATACGGCCTTCTTACTTTTCCATACTTCTCAAGTTCATTCATAATCGGAACAGCCCTAGTCACCGGAATAGCAAGTCCGATTCCTTCTACTTCTTTTGCAGCAATTTTCATTGAATTAATACCAATTAATTGTCCTGCTGCATTTACAAGCGCACCGCCACTATTCCCCGGATTAATCGCCGCATCCGTTTGTAACACTTCTACTTGCCAATCATAGTGTCCATCTTGATCTAAATCTACAGGGACAATACGTTCATTAGCTGAAATAATACCTTGTGTAACAGTTCCAGAGAATTGCAGTCCGAGTGGATTTCCAATCGCAATGACTGGCTCTCCTCTGCGAACAGTATTAGAATCGCCGATTTCAATTATTTTTTTCACATGCTTTGCATCTATTTCTAATACAGCTAAATCTGTGACTACATCGGTTCCTAATACTTTTCCAGGAACCTTCTTACCGTCACTTAAACTTACTTCAATACGATTCGCTCCAGCTACAACATGATTATTCGTTACAATATAAGCTTGACCATTTGTCTTTTTATAAATTACTCCTGATCCTGTACCAGCCTCTGAATCTGCCTCTGAAAAGTTATCTCGTTGAATGTTAATAACGCCCACAACAGCTTCAGATGCACGGTCAACAGCATCTACAAAGCTAATCTGTTTAATTCCTTGAGCTTCGGCCATATTACTTCCGCTTGCTTCAGCTTGCGGAAGCGTATCAGCAGAATTTGAAAATAAAGGAGCTCCAAACGCAAATAAAGAAGCTCCTACAATTGTTCCCGCTATACTAGAAAGAACTATACCTTTATGCTTCTTTTTCCCTGCACGTTTCATACGATAATTTTCTTCATCAATAAAGGACATATTTGTTCACCCATCTTCCTGAAAACAACTATATTCACCTTTATTGTTTACTAAAATGAAGAATTATACGTATTGAATTTTTGTAGGCATTTTTGGATCTGTATCGTGAATTTCAAAGGATTCACCCACTCCAAATCCTTTTTCCTCTAGTACTTGTGATACTGACATACGAGCTAGTTCTTTCATGTTATTATCTAAGCTTAAATGGGCTAAATAAATATGCTTTGTCTCATCTGTAATTACATCTGCCATTGCTAATGCAGCATCTTCATTACAAACATGCCCAACGTCGCTTAAAATACGTCGTTTAATGCTCCATGGGTAACGTCCCATACGAAGCATTTCCACATCATGATTACTTTCAAATACGAAAGCATTAGCTCCCTTAATAACGCCCTTCATACGGTCGCTTACGTATCCCGTATCTGTAATAAGTGCTAATTTCCTATTATTGTTATGGAAAGCATAAAACATCGGTTCTGCCGCATCATGAGAAACTCCAAATGATTCGACTTCAATATCACCAAATGTTTTCACATCCCCAACTGAGAAAATGAATTTTTGCTCAGTTGGGATATTTCCTATTAAATGTTCCATTGCATTCCATGTTTTCTCATTCGCATAAACGGGTAAATCATATTTACGCGCCAATACACCTAACCCTTTAATATGATCACTATGCTCATGTGTTACAAGAATACCTGATACATCATTTATATTCAGTTCTGCTTGTTTAAATAAAGCCTCTGTCGCTTTACCACTTAAACCTGCATCGACTAGTAATTTTTTTTCATCGGTTCCTACGTATAGCATATTTCCTGTACTTCCACTTGCAAGTACGCTAAAATGCAACCCCATTCTTTCTCACTCCAGTATGTTCATCAACCACTTGATTTTCCTTTTCCCCTAATTCCATAACTTGTCCTTCAATTGCATTCACAAAGAAGTCCTGTTTCTGCTCCGTTTTTAAATTCCACGTTGGAGCAAGTACTTGGTTATTAGAAGTAGATGCGGTAAGAGTGGCATAGCCAATTTGTGCTTCTTTAACATGCGTATTTCCATGAATTTTATTTTTTAAATACAAATTTTCTAAAGCTGTTTGAGCCGTAATAATTTCTTGCTCTTTCGTTTTTTCACCTTCGCCCATTTCTTTTAAATCAGTTAGCATTGTCTGCGTATATGAAACAAGTTCATTTTTTTCATTTAATTCCACAACAATCATCGCCTGATTATTATAGAAAATAGGCTTATCTTTATATTTTTGGAAGAAATAAATTTTAGAGTCTTTCACCGCTCCAAATTCATACTTTTGTCCATCCAATACATAGTTCTTCAAAAATTCATTATACTTATCTTTTGATAATGATTTCGTATTTAAAAAAGGCTCTTTTAGCTTACTTTCTATCTTGTACATATTTTGTATATGCGCCGTTTGATTTTTCAAAGACTGTATATCATCTTCTTTAAAGGCTTTATTTTCCGCTCTAATAAACGACTCTTTTTTCGGTTCCTTAGGGATATTCCCTATAGTAATTTTGTTTGCCTTTAATTCTTGATCTATCTTTGTTTCTGCAATAAGCTCCAATTGATTACTATCTTGCTTTTGAATGAATTGAAAAATGAGAAAGAGGTCCAAAACAAAAAAGGTCACAATAAATATGGTTTTAATCCGATCCCAATCCATTTAGTCCTCCCTCACTCCACTCATAGATTTTCTGTTTACCTGTTTCACCTTCAACAAGCTTTACATACCAAATTGGTTGTAGTCGAACTACTTGTCCATCTAGTGATAACTTGTATCCAATACCAATATCCTTAATTACTTGTTTCTTTATCTCTGGATTATTTTCTAGAGATGCTATTACAACATGCCCCGACGGAAGAGTAACCTTCTGTTCTATGCCTTTAGTATTTAAAGACAGCAACGGTCTTTCATATTCCATTACTTCTTCTGATCCCCATTTTTGTCTCAATTCAGCTAATCCATCTGTATTGAATACGGAATATCCATCTTCATGTAAGCGAAACACTGTCTCTCCTTTATTCATATAGTCCAAACGATATGAATCCAAACTTCCACTGTGACCACTTACGAATTCAAAGCTTTTTTGTAACAGCATTAAATTATCTATCGTTTTCTCAGTTAAGACAGAAGAGTTTTTATACTTTAGCATGTGACGATCGTCTTCAATTTCCATAGATCTAATACCATCTGTAAATGTTTCTTTCGATATCTCAGTAATTGGACTTAAATAACGAGGATCACTAAACAGAGCATTCTTAAACGTATCCACTGCTAAATTAGATGAGATATATGTTATATTGTTTAACTCTGTCGTTCCATCTGGTAAAAATAACTTTTTCATATCATTGATTTGATAATCAAAATAAGGCTTTGCTGATACTATAAATTGATTTTGGGCATTTACAATATCTTTTAAATACACGCCACTTAATTTTGCCTCATATATTTTAAAGTTATCACCATCAGAAACAAAGTTAATTTTAATTTCTTGATCCTTACTTCTAGAAGGATCAAGAAGAATACGATTAAAATGTTTAGGCTTATCTGTACCTTTCTCTTTCATGTTAAACATGGATTTAACTGCATCAAATGGGATATCGGTAGGGAAAACAAGTTCAATTTTCCCTTCACCATGCACATAGGACAGGAAATCACCCTTAGTGATTGATATCTCTCTAAACTCATGTAGTTCCCCTACTTCCAGAGGCTTATAGATTGATTCTATATCTGCCTCTCTTCTGCTCCCATAATGATTTTTATCTTTATGCACGATGATAGAAGTAGGACGGACAACATCGGCAATTTTAGTTTGATTCGTTCCTTCATTGCCCTGTACAAATTTCGCGTTTTGCATGGATGTAGAATCTGGCACATACGTCCATAGGTTAAAAGTAAGAAATAGGCTAATTACGACTAGGTTAATTAAAACTATTGTTTTAAAGTTTTCCATACTCATTCCCAATCGTCCTCTTCATCTGCTGCCATTGGTAACGTGAAATAAATAGTTGTCCCTTTTCCTTCTTCACTCTTCGCCCAAATAGAGCCACCATGTGCCTCAATCATTTCTTTTGCAATTGCTAATCCAAGTCCCGTACCACCCATTTGTCTTGAACGAGCTTTATCTACGCGATAAAAACGTTCAAAGATTTTATCAACGTTTTCTTTTGGAATACCCATTCCTTGGTCACTTACGCTAATTTCTAATAAATCACCGCGATCACGTAAGCGATATGTTACTGTTCCACCTTCTGGTGAATACTTTAATGCGTTAGAAATAATGTTATACAGCACTTGAGTAATTTTGTCAGTATCCATATCAATAAACCTAGATTTTTTAGAGAAAGATCGTTTGAAACTTACATTTTGCTCTTTAGACATTTCAAAGCGATCAATAACATTATTAAAGAAATCAGTAAAGTCGACCCATTCTTTCATTAAACGGTGCTCTGTACTATCAAGTTTAGATAGCTGTAACAACGCATTTACAAGTCTAATCATTCTTTCTGTTTCTTCTTGTGTAACCGTTAAAAATTGTGGTGCAATATTCGGATCCTGCCACGCTCCATCTGTAAGTGCCTCTAAATAACTGCGCATCGTCGTTAATGGCGTCCTTAATTCATGAGAGACATTCGCCACAAACTCACGGCGTTCCCCTTCTATACGCTCCTGCTCTGTTACATCATATAGTACAGCAATTAAGCCATTGGCCTTCCCTGTTTCTTTTTGAATAACAGAGAAACTAGCACGTAAAATATATGGTTCGTTTCTCGTACTAAAATCTAATAACACAGAATCTGGCTCTTCATATAAATGATCGAGCGTAAATTCTTCCTGTATCCCTAATACCTCTAAAACAGATTGATCGAGCGCTGTTTCACGAGAAACATTTAACATCTTTTCCGCAGGGTCATTTAGTAAAATAATATCCCCTTTTCGGTCAGTAGCAATTACTCCATCTGTCATATGTGATAAAACGGATGATAATTTACGCCTTTCACTTTCTGTAGAAGAACGAGCTTGTTGTAATTTTTTTGATAAATTATTGAAGGATAATGCCAGTTGTCCAATTTCATCATGGCTATGCACTTTTACTTTTCTCGAATAATTTCCTTTTGCCATTTCGATTGCTTGTCTCCGCATATCTGAAATTGGTCTTGTAATTGTTTGAGCCAATAAAATCCCAAGTACGGCCGTTACTAATAAGGCAATTACTGTTCCCGTAGCAAAAATTTGATTTATATCCTTCATTTGTTTATATACATCTTCCATAGATGCAACGATGTATATAACACCAAGCGCATCCTTGCCATTATCATCTAGAATCGGAGTAAGCATAACTTGAACACGATGGCCTGTACTACCATCCTTCTCAATTTTCACTTCTGGCTTTTTTTGTACTAACACTCGCTGAACAGCTATATCAGTTGATGTTCTATTCACCTTATTCTGCTTTGATTCATCTGAAATAGCCAATAACTTTCTATGCGAATCAAATACACTTACCTCTTGTATAACTTTCTTTTGATCAGAGGCAAATTTTCGAATAGAAGTTTTAATGGTTTCATCTGTTGACTCTGTTTCTGCTTTTGTATAACTTTTTTTAAACTCTTGTTTCAAGTTATATGATAATAAGTTTGTTTGCTGCGTTAAAGAATCCCTAAAACCTTGTACTAGGCTCTTCTCTAATTCCCTTACGAAATAAACCCCAATAACTTGCATCGCTATTAATATTAATAGCATATATATAAGCACAAATTTTAAATGAATAGATTGAAAAAAACCAACTTTCTTCATATACTATTCCTGCTCTGGGTCACGCAAGTAATACCCTACTCCACGTCTAGTTACAATTAAAGTAGGATGGCTTGGATTATCTTCAATTTTTTCACGCAAACGACGTACTGTTACGTCTACTGTGCGCACATCTCCAAAATAGTCATAACCCCAAACTGTTTGTAATAAATGTTCGCGTGTCATAACTTGTCCTAAATGTTTCGCTAAATAATGTAGCAACTCAAATTCACGATGTGTAAGCTCGATATTTTCCTCGCGCTTCGTTACACTATATGCATTTGGATTAATAACAATTGGTCCAATAACCATTTCTGTATTTTCTTCTTTTTCTGCAGAACCACCTTGTTGATGACGGCGTAAATTCGCCTTCACACGAGCAAGTAATTCCCTCGTACTAAATGGCTTCGTTACATAATCATCTGCCCCAAGCTCAAGCCCTAATACTTTATCAATCTCAGAGTCCTTTGCTGTAAGCATAATAATCGGCATTTCTGAACTTTTACGTATTTCACGGCAAACCTCTAATCCATCTTTACCCGGTAGCATAATATCTAATAAAACCATATCTGGTTGTTCTTCATTAGCTTTTTCAATTGCTTCATCACCATCATGCGCCATTACTATTTCAAAACCTTCTTTTTCTAGATTAAACTTCAAAATATCTGCAATCGGCTTTTCATCATCAACTACTAAAATTTTCTTTCCCATCATCGTCTATTTCCTCCTTATAAAAATATGGTCAATAATCCCTAAACATATCGATGTTTACATAGTATGTCCTATATGACCGCATCCTTTGTTTAAGTATTTTCTCCTCTATTCTCATAGACTCATGTATGATCCACTTTTACACGGCATCCTATACGATCTATAGAAAAACCTCTAGCTTCAACTGCTAGAGGCTCCTCGTTCTATTTTAAAATAACTACTCAGTTTTGTAAAATTACATAAATAAAAAGGATATTAAGTGGGCCCACTTAATATCCTGAGAGTGGCTCGGGACGGAATCGAACCGCCGACACGAGGATTTTCAGTCCTCTGCTCTACCGACTGAGCTACCGAGCCAAAACTATATATAAAACCACTAATGGTGGTATAAACAAAAGTGGCGGTCCCGACCGGGGTCGAACCGGCGATCTCCTGCGTGACAGGCAGGCATGTTAACCACTACACCACGGGACCAAAAATAAGCATAAAAAAAACATGACCCGTACGGGATTCGAACCCGTGTTACCGCCGTGAAAGGGCGGTGTCTTAACCACTTGACCAACGGGCCACGAAAAATAAAATGGTGAGCCATGAAGGATTCGAACCTTCGACCCTCTGATTAAAAGTCAGATGCTCTACCAACTGAGCTAATGGCTCATACTCACCAACGTCATATTTTCGTGACGACAAGATGTATCATAACATGTATTCTGTATTCTTCGCAATACTTTTTTTCATTTTTTTATAAAAGATAAGAAAAAACTCATGCGGACATGAGTTTTTTCTAAAAATATCAATTAAGCTTCGTATACATTACGAACAATATTCGTTTGGTTACGATCTGGTCCAACTGAGAACATAGATAATTGAATTCCTGTTAACTCAGAAACACGTTCTACGTATTTTCTTGCATTTTCAGGAAGCTCGTCTAATGATTTTACACCAGTAATATCTTCTGTCCAACCTGGAAGCTCTTCATATACAGGCTCACATTTCGCTAAAATGTTTAAGTTTGCTGGAACTTCATCGATAACTTCGCCATTGTATTTGTAAGCAACACAAATTTTAAGAGTTGGAATATCTGTTAGAACGTCGATAGAATTTAATGATAGATCCGTTAAACCACTAACACGACGCGCATGTCTTACAACAACGCTATCGAACCAACCTACGCGGCGCGGACGACCAGTTGTTGTTCCGTACTCACGACCAACTTCACGAATTTGATGACCAATTTCATCATTAAGTTCAGTAGGGAATGGACCGTCACCAACACGGCTTGTATATGCTTTACATACACCTACAACGCGAGTAACTTTCGCAGGGCCAACTCCAGTTCCAACTGTTACACCACCCGCAATCGGGTTAGAAGATGTAACGAACGGGTACGTACCGTGGTCAATATCAAGCATAACACCTTGTGCACCTTCAAATAATACACGGTGATTGTTATCTAGTGCATCATTTAATACAACAGATGTGTCGCATACATATTGTGCGATTTGTTGTCCATATTCGAAGTACTCTTCAAAGATTTCCTCTACGCTGAAACCTTCTGTATCGTACATTTTTTCAAACAAACGATTTTTCTCTACTAAATTGCGCTCAAGCTTCTCTTTAAATGCTTCACGGTCTAAAAGATCAGCCATACGGATACCAATACGAGCAGCTTTATCCATATATGCAGGACCGATACCTTTTTTCGTTGTACCGATTTTGTTATCACCTTTACTAGCCTCTTCTAACTCATCTTGTTTTAAGTGATAAGGTAAAATAACGTGTGCACGGTTACTTACACGTAAATTATCAGTACTTACACCACGGTCGTGTAAGTATTTTAACTCTTCAAGTAATGCTTTCGGATCTACTACTAAGCCATTTCCGATTACACAAATTTTCTCTTTATAGAAAATACCAGATGGAATTAAGTGTAACTTATATTTAACTCCGCCGAAAACAATTGTATGTCCCGCGTTATTTCCACCTTGATATCTTGCAACTACTTCCGCATGCTCAGAAAGAAAATCAGTGATTTTACCTTTTCCTTCGTCGCCCCATTGTGTTCCTACAACTACTACTGAAGACATTATTAAAGCACCTCCGCAATTTTCAAACGATCTATTCAAACAATATAATTGTACCAAAACCGAAAAAGAAGTCAACCAAAAAGCGAACATTTTTTTATTAAAAATCATTTTCGTTCGTAAGAATTATATTTTCACCTTATGAAAGCCTTATCTTTATCCCATAAAAAAAGAAACACATCTTATTATAAGAAATGTGTTTCTTTTTTATACTGCCTTTATGCCCCATCCTCAAAGCGTCGTTCTAAATTAACGAATTTATTAAATTCTTTAACAAACGCAAGCTCTACTGAACCTACCGGACCATTACGTTGTTTTGCAATGATAATTTCAATCGTATTTTTATTTTCCGTTTCACGGTCATAGTAATCTTCACGATATAGGAAAGCTACAATATCAGCATCCTGCTCAATACTACCAGATTCACGAATATCAGACATCATCGGGCGTTTATCCTGACGAGATTCTACACCACGAGATAACTGTGATAAGGCAATAACAGGCACTTGCAATTCACGCGCAATCCCTTTTAAAGTACGAGAAATCTCAGATACCTCCTGCTGACGGTTCTCACCTGATTTCCCACTTCCTTGAATAAGCTGTAAGTAGTCAATTAAAACCATACCAAGACCTTGTTCTTGCTTTAGTCTACGACATTTCGCTCGAATCTCATTTACCTTAATTCCTGGTGTATCATCAATATATATACCGGCATTTGAAAGACTACCCATCGCCATTGTTAATTTCGCCCAATCATCAGAAGTTAATGACCCGGTACGAAGTCTTTGCGCATCGATATTTCCTTCTGCACAAAGCATACGCATAACAAGCTGATCGGAGCCCATCTCCAAACTAAAAATCGCTACATTTTCATCCGTTTTCGTCGCTACGTTTTGTGCAATATTTAATGAAAATGCAGTTTTCCCTACTGACGGACGTGCTGCTACGATGATTAAATCATTTCGCTGGAAACCTGCCGTCATCTTATCTAATTCAGTAAATCCAGTTGGTATCCCAGTAACTTCACCTTTTTGATTATGCAAAAGTTCAATTTTATCATAAGCATCTACAAGAACATCTTTAATATTTTGAAATGCTTTTGCATTCGTTTGATGGGATACTTCTAATATTTTTTTCTCGGCCTCATTTAAAAGGCCGTCTACGTCATCTTCTCTCTCGTATCCATCCGACACAATATGAGTCGCTGTTCGAATTAAACGACGTAAAAGTGCCTTTTCAGCGATGATACGTGCATAATATTCAACGTTAGCAGCTGTTGGAACAACTTCTGCTAACTCTGCTAGATAAGACACTCCACCAACTTCTTCTAGTAATCCTTGATCAGCCATCGCTGATGTCATTATTACTAAATCGATCGGTTCTCCTTTGTCAGATAACCCAAGCATTACCTCAAAAATCTTTTGATGTTTCGTTCGATAGAATGAGTCAGGTACCAATAACTCTGATGCTGATGTTAACGCATCTTGATCAATTAATATGGCCCCTAAAACCGCCTGCTCGGCTTCTATATTATGCGGAGGGGTACGATCAGCAAGTACATCACTCATACGCAATCCTCCTTGCTTAATTTATTTTTATTGTTCACTAACATGAACTTTTACTGTCGCTGTTACTTGCGGATGCAATTTCACTGTTACATTTGTGTAGCCTAATGCACGGATTGCATCATCCATTTCAAATTTACGTTTATCAAGTTTAATTTTATGTGATTTTTGCATCGCATCTACGATTTGTTTGCTCGTAATAGAACCGAATAAACGGCCACCTTCTCCAGATTTCGCTTTTACTTCTACAGTTAATTTCTCTAATGTTTCTTTCAGCTCTTTTGCATTCTCAACTTCTGCCGCTGCATCTTTTTCTTCTTTACGCTTTTGAGCTTCTAAAGTTTTCATACTGCTATTTGTTGCTTCAGCAGCCAATCCCTGTTTTAGTAAGAAGTTATTTGCATAGCCATCTGGTACGTTTTTTACTTCTCCTTTTTTACCTTTACCTTTTACGTCTTTTAGAAAAATTACTTTCATGATTGTGTGCCTCCCTGTAAATAGTCATCAATAACAAATCGAAGCTTCTCCTCGGCTTCATCTACTGTAACATTTTTCATTTGTGTGGCTGCATTCGTCAAATGCCCGCCACCACCTAAGTTTTCCATAATTAGCTGCACATTCACTTCACCTAAAGACCTGCTGCTAATTCCAATGAGATTCTCGCCACGTTTCGCAACAACAAATGATGCAATAATTCCTGTCATTGTTAATAACGTGTCAGCTGATTGCGCAATAAGCACTTGATCGTAGTAATCATCACTATCAACTTTAGCAATCGCAATTCCATTTTTATAAATGTACGCATTTTTTATAGCTTTTGCAACCCGTAAATACTGATCCATATCTTCCTTTAAAAGTTCTTGTACAAGTACAGTATCTGCACCATGTGAGCGTAAATAGGAAGCAGCATCAAACGTACGAGCCCCCGTCCGGAATGTGAAACTTTTCGTGTCGACAATAATCCCCGCTAACAATGCCGTTGCTTCTAACATTGTCATCTTTAAATTTTTCGGTTGATACTCAAGCAATTCTGTAACCAGTTCTGCCGTTGAAGAAGCATATGGTTCCATATAAACTAGCAATGGATCTTCAATAAAATCTTCTCCACGGCGATGATGATCGATAACTACTACATTTTCAATTTTATGTAACAATTTTTGTTCCATCACCATAGAAGGTTTATGTGTATCAACAACAACAAGTAATGACTCATCATTCGCAAATTCCATCGCTTGCTCTGGAGTAATAAAGTGAGACCATAATTCCTCATTTTGTTTCACTTTGTCCATCAAGCGTTTAATTCCCTTATCAGAATCATTTTCATCTAATACAATATATCCTTTACGCTCGTTTAATTGAGCCACTTTTAAAATACCAATCGCAGCACCAATTGCGTCCATATCAGGAGCCCTATGCCCCATGATAATGACATTACTACTTTCTAATACTAAATCCTTTAACGCATGCGAAATGACCCTAGCACGTACACGGGTACGCTTTTCAACCGGATTTGTCTTGCCTCCATAGAACTTAACTTTACCTGTCGCTTGTTTAATAGCTACTTGATCTCCCCCGCGTCCAAGCGCAAGGTCTAAACCAGATTGAGCCATTGCCCCAAGCTCTGACAAAGGTAAATCACCTGATCCGACACCTACACTTAATGTAAGTGGTATATTCCTTTTAGATGTTTCTTCACGCACCTGATCTAAAATACTAAATTTCCCTTTCTCCATTTGCGTCAGAATACTTTCATTTAGCACAACGAAGAATCTTTCTGAAGATGCACGTTTTAAATACGCACCATACTTAAGTGCCCATTCATTTAGTCGCGATGTCACAAGACTTGTTATATTCGTACGTAATTGATCATCTAATCCTTGTGTAACTTCATCATAATTATCCAAATAAATTACAGCTAAAACAGTACGTTGATCCTCATACATCTTTTCGATTTCTGTTTGTTCCGTTACATCAAAGAAATAAATTAACTTTTCTTCTTTCCTTACAAAAACGCGAAACTTTCGATTATTTAAAGAGACTATATCATCAGAAGTTTCTCCTTTAATGAAAAGAAGTAATGTTTCTGATACATCGTAAAGGTGCCATCCAGCTAATGCATGCTGTCCCAGACATGAAGATAAATAAGGATTTGCCCAATCAATCCCATAATCCTTATTGTATAACAAAATACCAATCGGCATTTGGTTAAATGCTTCATTACTTACTTTCTTTACTCTTGTAATCATATCTGTAGTATGCTTTTCGAAATTCCTTTGAAAATTAAGTTCAAATCGTATAACGATAAAAAATACGATACAAAAAATGACAAAAGCAGCTATTCCCATAATTAAATGAAAATAACAGAGAATTGAAATGAGCACAAACACAAAAAATGCCAATACATAAACAGGATATAAAAACCACTGTTTCTTATCAAATTCAGGCATGTATACAACTCCTATAAAGTAAAACTAACTCACCTTCCAGTTAGTTAAACAGATTAAAATAGTATAAGGAATATTGTTTTATCCCCCTATTTTAGAACGCAATGAAATCCCTAAGTCAATTATACCTAAGATTGTCACAAGAGGAAACAGCATCGGAATAAACATGCATGCAATAAAACTAATAATAGGAATCCCTTTAGTAAAACCTTTTCTATACGCTAAAAAGGCGATAAATGTCAGACCTTGCAGTACAAGCAACAGTGTAAATATGACATTTAGGTTAGAAAATACCATATGTAAATATGATGTTGGTTCTACTTTTATAAAAGTTGCTAACAAAATAAATATAACGTAATACCAAACAATACTCTTTGGTAATTGTATATCTTTAAATTTAGGCCAAGGTATAATGTCATGTTTTAACTTTTTCAAAACACTACCTGATATTATCACTGTAATCCAAGAAAAACATACTGAAACTAGAACAAGTATACTTGGAAATAACGATTGTAATATATCATTCATTTGTGTAAGTAACTCTTTTTGTTCCTTACTAATCGGCATACCTGTAGCACTTACTATCTTTTCACTTTGCACCATACTTTCACTAAACATACTTTGCATTTGCTTCATTATATCTATGTTGAAAAACTTTATACTCGCAACATAAATAAGTACAAAACCAATTAAGTATGCAAGCGTCCCCGCTATTAAGATTTCTACTGACTTTTTTCTTGTTTTATACATATATCCTAAAACAATCCCTATCAATCCAAACATAATTGTCTTCACTAAATTTATGGGTTGACTCACAATAATAGTAACAAAAAGTGATGCTACAAAAATCATGAGCACATTAGATAGTTTATGTCTTATCGTTAATAGTATAAATGGTAACGGCAACGCAAAAGTTACAACAGTACCCAAAATCGGAACATACATAGATATAAGCAATAAAATTGCATATATAGCTAATAACGCTGCACCTTCTGTAATAAACTTTGTTTGTTTCACATTTTAACCTCTCTTTCAAAAAAGAAAAGCATAGCAAAATGCACAGTAGAGTCGGACTCTACTGTGCATTTCATACGCTATTATTCACCAACATATGGTAAAAGTGCCATTTGACGAGCACGTTTAATTGCAACTGTAAGTTTGCGTTGGTATTTTGCGCTTGTCCCTGTTACACGACGAGGTAAAATTTTACCACGCTCAGAAACGAAACGTTTTAATAAATCAACATCTTTATAGTCAATGCGAGTGATGCCGTTAGCTGTGAAGAAACACACCTTACGACGTTTCGCACGTCCACCTTTGCGTCCTGCCATGTCTATTTCCCTCCATTCTTTGTTAAAACTAACAAATTTACTGTATTAGAACGGTAAATCGTCGTCGGAAATGTCGATCGGTTGACCTACATTTGAAAATGGATCGTCATTCTTCGTAAATCCAGAGTTCCCTTGATTACCTTGGTTACCTGAATTACTAGATTGACCAAATGGGTTAGAGCTTTGGTTACCGAAACCAGCTCCTGATGGTTGCTGATTGAATGAACCACGTTGCTCCCCACCGCCATTACGCGGCTCTAAAAATTGTACGCTTTCCGCAAGAACTTCTGTTACATACACACGTTTACCGTCTTGTCCATCGTAATTACGAGTTTGAAGACGTCCATCTACGCCTGCTAAGCTTCCTTTTTTCAAATAATTTGCTACGTTTTCTGCTTGTTTACGCCATATTACACAATTAATAAAGTCAGCTTCACGCTCACCTTGTTGATTCGCAAATGCGCGATTCACAGCTAACGTAAAAGTAGCTACTGCAACACCATTGGGCGTGTAACGTAAGTCAGGGTCCTTAGTTAAACGACCAACGAGGATAACACGATTCATCAATCGAACCACTCTCCCTTATATATCAATTATTTTTCTTCTTCTTTAACAACGATATGACGAAGGATATCTTCGTTGATCTTAGCTAAACGGTCGAATTCGTTAATCGCTTCTGCGTTAGAGTTCACGTTTAAGATCATGTAGAAACCTTCACGTAAGTCGTTGATTTCGTAAGCTAAACGACGCTTACCCCACTCTTTCGTGTTAATGATTTCTGCACCATTGTTTGTTAAAACACCTGCAAAACGTTCAACTAAAGCTTTTTGAGCTTCTTCTTCAACGCCAGGACGAATGATGTACATAATTTCGTACTTTCTCATTACACTTTCACCTCCTTTTGGTCTAAACGGCCCATAATGGGCAAGGAGCAATTAATTTATAGTAATTACTCACGAGTTTAGATTATATCATAGTAAGTTATATGAATCAACTCACCAATACATAAAAAACTTGGCAAACATATAATATATTTGCCAAGCTCATATCTTTATTTTTCCTAGGAAATATTAAATTAAACGTTAAAACGGAAGTGCATAACATCTCCATCTTTTACGATATACTCTTTTCCTTCTAAACGTACTTTTCCAGCTTCTTTTGCAGCTGTCATAGAACCGTTTGTCATTAAGTCATCGTAAGAAACTGTTTCTGCACGAATAAATCCACGCTCAAAGTCTGTATGAATAACACCAGCACATTGTGGTGCCTTCATACCTTGTTTAAATGTCCAAGCACGTACTTCTTGAACGCCAGCTGTAAAGTAAGTAGCAAGTCCTAATAGGTCATATGCTGCACGAATTAATTGATCTAAACCAGACTCTTCAATACCTAGTTCTTCAAGGAATACTTTTTTCTCTTCCTCGTCTAATTCAGCGATTTCTGATTCGATTTTTGCACATACAACGATTACTTGAGAATTTTCATTTTCTGCAAATTCTTTTACCATTTGTACGTATTTATTTTCCGAAGGATCGATAATATCGTCTTCACTTACGTTCGCTACGTATAACATTTCTTTTGTTGTAAGTAAATGAAGGCCTTTAACAATCTTCATCTGCTCTTCTGTAAATTCAACAGTACGAGCCGGTTTCCCCTCTTCAAAAGCCTCTTTTAAACGAACTAAAATTTCATGCTCATATACAGCTTCTTTATCTTTTTGTCTTGCTAATTTCGCAACACGCTCGATACGCTTATCAACAGACTCTAAGTCCGCTAAAATTAGCTCTAAGTTGATTGTTTCGATATCATCAATTGGATCTACTTTCCCTGAAACGTGCGTAATATTTTCGTCTTCAAAACAACGAACAACTTGGCAAATTGCATCTACTTGACGAATGTGAGATAAGAATTTATTTCCTAAACCTTCACCTTTACTAGCACCTTTTACGATACCTGCAATATCAGTAAACTCAAATACAGTCGGAACAGTCTTTTTCGGTTCTACTAATTCCGTTAATTTATTTAAACGCTCATCTGGTACTTCTACAATCCCTACGTTTGGATCAATTGTACAGAATGGATAGTTCGCAGATTCTGCTCCTGCTTGTGTAATTGCATTAAATAAAGTGGACTTCCCTACGTTAGGTAATCCAACAATCCCAGCCGTTAATCCCATATTTTTCACTCCTATGTCTCAATCTTTCATCATTATAGATAGTAACGAAAAAAATGACAAGTTTCCGCCAAACGAAAAAAAGTAACAGTTACCTACTGTAACTGTTACTCTCTCTCTATTCTTCGTGCTTCACAAGTATTTTTTTCACCTTACGATCAAACTCTCTTCGAGTAATCATTACTGAATGGTCACATCCCTCGCACTTAATGCGGATATCCATTCCCATACGAATAATTTTCCAACGATTCTCGCCACATGGATGTGCTTTCTTCATTTCCACAACATCGTACAAGTTATATTCCTTTTGCTCCACTCTTCAAACTCCTCCTCTCCATACTAAATTGCTTTTCCACTAACCAATTCTTCACGATTATATAAAACCATACGTGGATATGGAATTTCAATTCCATGTAAATCAAGACGATTTTTAATCTCTTTACGAAGTGCCCTTGCAATAACTGCATGTTGCATCGGCTCTACTTCAGCAATAACGCGTAATATAACTTCTGATGCAGCTAACGTTTGCACACCTAATAATTGAGGTGTTGTTACCATTTTTTCGTACTTTGAAGGTAACTCTACTAATAAATCTTCAATAACCTGCTCTGCTTTCGCAATATCAGCCTCATATGAAATAGATACATCAACAAATGCTACACTATTACTAACTGAGTAGTTAGTAACTTGAATAATACTTCCGTTTGGTAAAGTATGAATTTCACCTGTCCAACTCTTTACTTTCGTTGTACGAAGTCCAATTTCTAAAACGACTCCTTCAAATTGACCGATTTTAACATAATCGCCAACTGAAAACTGATCTTCTAGCAAAATAAATAAACCTGTAATAACGTCCTTCACTAAACTTTGAGCACCAAATCCGACTGCTAAACCAATTACCCCGGCACCCGCTAATAAACCTGATGCATTAATATCAAACACACCTAAAATCGCAATCAGCATAATAAACATAACAACGTACGCTACAATATTTTCAAGTAATTTCGCTACTGTAACTGTACGACGTTCTGAAATTTGAATTGGAGAACGACTCCCCATACGAAACGCATTTCGTACAACCGCTCTTGCAATTCGCACAACAACTGCACCGATTATTAAAATAATACATATTTTTAATGTCGCAACTCCAATATGAGCCCAACGATCAGCATCTAATAAATACTGTTTCGTAGAATTAAACCACTTCGTTAATAAATCCATGTACCTCTACCTCTCTAGCTAAAATTTCTTTTTAGTTATCCTTATTATTGTATCAGAAGTCCTCTAATTGCTGAAAAAATTTTATGATTTTAATCCTATTTTACCCCCGCCATTCAGGTATAAAATGGAACGAATATATATATACTAGTACTATTATTTCCGTTTTCATTCACATTTTGCAAAAATTACGCACTTATAGATTTCCATTTTTCTCACCATATAACATATATTGAAAATTTATTAAAAGGATGGGTGCTTCATGAATATTGGAAGTTTTCGCTTACCATTTTTTGAGAAAGAAACTCAAAACGTTATGCACCAGGATCTAGAAGCCTCTGAGATAATCAGTAATTTCTTACTTACCCACATTCCTATTAAAACTAATATACCACTCATTCTCGTTTGTATCGGAACAGATCGTTCTACAGGTGACGCACTCGGCCCGTTAGTTGGTACAAAACTTGAACAAATAGACATCAAAAACCTCCAAGTATTCGGTACACTAGATGAGCCAGTACATGCGCTAAATTTAGAAGAAAAAATTCAAAATATACAGAAAGAATATCCTGCTGCATTTATAATTGCTGTTGATGCATGTTTAGGAAAGTCTCAAAATATCGGGTCAATCACTACTGGAAAGGGCCCTAGTAAGCCTGGAGCTGCTATGAATAAGAAATTACCTGCAGTTGGTGATCTGCATATACACGGTATCGTCAATCTAAATGGGTTTATGGAGTTTTTCGTTCTTCAAAATACAAGATTAAGTTTAGTTATGAAAATGGCCGATGTAATCGCACAAAGTATAAAAGAGACGGATCAAAAATTATCCGCACTAAAAAAAGCAAACCATCTATAAATAATAAGATGGTTTGCTCTTTATTTTTTTTGTGATAATAGTTCTAAAATACGATTCAAATCTTCTTTATTAAAAAATTCAATTTCGATTTTACCTTTTTCTTTTTTCGTCTCTTTAATTTTCACATCTGTGCCAAACTTTTCTCTTAAGAACGTTTCACGTTCTACGAAAAATATATTTCGCTCTTTTTTCACTTTTTTTGTTTCACGTGAAACGTGTTGATTAATCTCTTGGACGATTTTCTCTAATTGACGAACATTTAATCCTTCTTTTTCAATGCGTTTCAATAAGGACTTCAATTGTTCTTCATCTTTTATCGTAAGTAAAGTTCTCCCATGAGCCATTGAAAGTTGACCATTTGCAATCATATCTTGGACGAACGAAGGGAGGCTTAATAACCGAGTATAATTTGCAATGTAAGGTCTGCTTTTGCCAAGACGTTTCGCTAATTGTTCTTGCGTTACATTTAGCTCATTCATTAACATCTGGTATGCCATTGCCTCTTCCATAGGATTTAAATCTTCTCGTTGTAAGTTTTCTAACAAAGCAAATTCCATCATTTGCTGTTCAGTTAATTGTCTTACAACCGCAGGTACCTTTTCTAAACCAGCCTCTTTTGCAGCACGAAATCGTCTTTCACCTGCAACGATTTCATATCCTTTAATACTCTTCCTAGCAATTAATGGTTGTAGAATACCGTGTTCCTTAATCGAAATTGCTAATTCCTGAATAGCCTCTTTATTAAAGTGTTTACGCGGTTGATATGGATTTGGCCTTAATTCAGTTACAAGAATCTCCTGAATTGTTTCCTCTTCTTTCACATCTAAATCAGGAAAAAACACATTAATTCCTCTTCCTAATCCCTTAGCCACCTGCAATCACTTCCTCTGCTAAATCTATATATACTTCTGCTCCTCTTGATTTAGCGTCATACTGCATAATAGGTTTCCCATGACTTGGAGCCTCACTCAAGCGTACATTACGCGGAATAATCGAGCGATATACTTTATCCCTAAAATACTTTTTCACTTCATCTATAACTTGGATCCCTAAATTTGTACGGGCATCCAACATCGTTAACAATACACCTTGAATTGCTAAATTTTTATTTAAATGTTTTTGTACAAGTCGAACTGTATTTAATAGCTGACTTAACCCTTCTAGTGCGTAATATTCACACTGTACAGGAATAATAACAGAATCTGCTGCTGTTAATGCATTAATTGTTAATAACCCTAAAGATGGGGGACAGTCGATAATAATATAATCATATTCATCACGAACTGGCTGTAATGCTCTTTGTAAACGTACTTCCCGGGAAATAGTCGGTACCAATTCAATTTCAGCACCAGCCAATTGAATTGTAGCGGGTAGAACATCTAAGTTTTCCGTTGCGGTTTTCTGTATAACCCCTTGAACATCTGCATCTTCCACAAGAACGTTGTAAATACATTGATCTAATTCAGATTTTTCAATTCCCACACCAGTCGTTGCATTTCCTTGAGCATCAATATCTACAAGAAGGACTTTTTTACCTACTTGCGCCAATCCAGCCCCTAAATTAACAGATGTTGTGGTTTTTCCAACACCGCCTTTTTGATTAGCAATAGCAATGATTTTTCCCATGATGTCACCTACTTTCAACCTTTCTATCTTATTCTAATAACAATTACGTTTATTGTAACATGAAATAAAACTTTTTCTTTTACGTCCTTTATTAAACTTCAAAATTTATTTCTAAACTCCTTCTTCATTTAACAAGAAAATATAGTAAAAGAGACCTCTCCAATAGGATAAGGTCTCTAACACGTCGTTATTATTTTTTCTTTGGAATTTTAATTGTAATTTGATAGTACTCATCAAATTCTTCTTCCTCAGAATTAACATTCAAACCACTTTCAGTAACCATTTGTAAAGATTGTCTAATTGTATTCATAGCAATCCTCGTATCTCGACTTACTGCTTTTTGCTTTGCCTTACGCTTCGGTTTTGCTTCCTCTAGTAACTTCGCAATTCGTTCTTCTGTTTGCTTTACATTCAGTTGTTTCTCCACAATTTCCTGTAAAACCTTCAGTTGTAATTCCTCATTTTTTAAAGGAATGAGAGCGCGGGCGTGACGTTCTGTAATGCTTTTTTCTAATAATGCACTTTTTATTTCTTCAGGCAACTTTAACAATCGCAACTTATTTGCGATTGTAGATTGTCCTTTTCCAAGTCGTTGTGCCAATGCTTCTTGTGTTAAATTATGTAACTCAATCAGCTTTTGATATGCCACAGCTTCCTCGATTGCCGTTAGTTCCTCACGTTGCAAGTTTTCAATTAAAGCTACAGAAGCTGTCTCTGTATCATTTAAGTTCTTTATAATTGCAGGAACCTTTTCCCAACCTAACTTTGTTGCCGCACGAAAGCGTCTTTCTCCAGCGATAATCTCGTACTTATCATCCTCATATTGCCTTACAACAATCGGTTGAATAAGTCCATGTGTACGAATCGTTAATGCTAGCTCATCAATACGTGCATCATCAAAAACTGTTCTTGGTTGATAACGGTTAGGGGTAATATTTACTATCGGAATTTCTTGTATTTCTTCATATACCTTTTTATCTATTTCTTCATGGCTTTCGTCTTGTAATTCGAATTCGCTCTCTTTATCTCCAAAGCCAAATAAACGAGAAAACGTATTTTTCATACATATTCCACCACCTTTTAGGCCTATTGACTATTCTCCATAAAATGTTTCCTATGAAACATTTACGTTTTCATTTATATAATTTAATCTTACGTCTAATAAGATTTATTTTTCAATAGGTAATTTATTGGGCGTTCCCGGTTTGCGTGGATATTTCTTTGGTGTCTTGCGCTTTTTCTCGATTAATAAAATATTACGTTCACTCTCTTCAAACGGTAATTGGAACGTAGACATCTCTTTTAACTCTCCGCCTAGCACCTCTAAAGCATACTTACCATTTTCGATTTCTTCATTTGCTGCTGCACCTTTCATTGCAATGAATGTTCCTCCAACTTTTACAAGTGGTAAACATAGCTCACTTAATACAGAAAGACGTGCAACTGCACGTGCCATTACAATATCGTATGATTCACGTACACCTTCTTTTTTCCCAAATGTTTCAGCACGATCATGACAAAATGCAACATCACTTAATTCTAACTTTTGTGCTAAGTGATTTAAGAAATTAATACGTTTTTGCAATGAATCTACAATTGTTACTTTTAAGTGCGGGAAACAGATTTTTAAAGGAATACTTGGGAATCCAGCCCCTGCACCAACATCACAAATTGAGAACGGTTTTGAAAAATCATAATAAAAAGCAGCTGTAATAGAATCAAAAAAGTGTTTTAAGTATACTTCTTCTTTTTCTGTAATAGCCGTTAAGTTCATTTTCTCATTCCACTCTACTAATGTTTCAAAGTAGATTTTGAACTGCTCTAACTGTCTAGAAGAGAGGGTGATCCCCTTCTCTTCTAGCATAGATTGAAATTGTTCTATGTTCATCTAGCAATATCT
Source organism: Bacillus sp. FSL K6-1338 (assembly GCF_038006965.1). Taxonomy (NCBI): domain Bacteria; kingdom Bacillati; phylum Bacillota; class Bacilli; order Caryophanales; family Bacillaceae; genus Bacillus; species Bacillus sp. FSL K6-1338. The sequence continues at coordinate 5,261,815 of NZ_JBBOWI010000001.1, forward strand.
CCTTACTATTTATTGGTTCGATACGCGCGCAATTTTTCCTTGTTCTATATAAACAAGTAAAATGGAAATATCCGCTGGATTTACGCCAGAAATACGTGAAGCCTGCCCCATTGAAAGTGGACGAACATCTTTCAATTTCTGTCTAGCTTCTGAGGCAAGGCTAGAAATCGCATCATAATCAATATCTACAGGTATTTTTTTACTCTCCATTTTCTTCATACGCTCTACTTGCTGTAAAGATTTTTCAATGTATCCTTCGTACTTAATCTGAATTTCAACTTGTTCTGTAACTTCATCACTTAATTCTACTTCACTTGGTACTAAAAGATGAATATGCTCATATGTCATCTCTGGACGACGTAATAAGTCACTTGCACGTATTCCATCTTTCAATTCACTTCCGCCAATATTGCGAATTAATTCTTGAACCTCAGGACGTGGTTTAATAATAATGCTGCTTAAACGTTCCTTTTCCTGTTCAATTTGTAGTTTTTTATTTGTAAATCGCTCATAGCGCTCTTCTTTAATTAATCCAATTTCACGACCAACTTCAGTTAAACGAAGATCAGCATTATCATGGCGTAATAATAGACGGTATTCTGCACGAGATGTTAATAAACGATATGGTTCATTTGTACCTTTCGTAACAAGATCATCAATTAAGACACCAATATAAGCATCCTCACGACCTAAAACAACTTCTTTTTTACCTAAAGAACGGCATGCTGCATTAATCCCAGCCATAAGCCCTTGTCCTGCCGCCTCTTCGTAACCAGAAGTTCCATTAATTTGTCCTGCTGTATATAAATTTTTAATCTTTTTCGTTTCAAGTGTTGGCCATAGTTGTGTTGGCACAATTGCATCATATTCAATTGCATAACCTGTGCGCATCATTTCAACATTTTCTAGGCCTGGAATTGTTCTAAGCATGTCACGTTGTACATCTTCTGGTAGGCTTGTGGATAAACCTTGCACATATACTTCTTGTGTATTACGCCCTTCTGGCTCTAAGAAAATTTGATGACGTGGTTTATCATTAAATCTTACTACTTTGTCTTCAATAGAAGGACAGTATCTAGGGCCTGTTCCTTTAATCATACCAGAATACATAGCTGAACGATGTAAATTTTCATCTATTAAACGGTGTGTTTCTGTACTTGTATATGTCAACCAACATGGAATTTGATCCATAATAAATTTCGTTGTTTCAAAAGAGAACGAACGTGGCTTATCATCACCCGGTTGAATTTCTGTTTTACTGTAGTCAATTGTATTACTGTTTACACGCGGAGGTGTCCCTGTTTTAAATCTAACAAGATCAAACCCAAGTTCCTCTAAATGCTCAGATAATGTAATAGACGGTTGCTGATTATTTGGACCGCTTGAATATTTTAAGTCGCCCATGATAATCTCGCCACGTAAAAATGTTCCAGTCGTAATTACAACGGTTTTTGCTGTATATTCTGCACCAGCTTGTGTAACTACCCCTTTACACATACCATCTTCAACGATTAAACGCTCTACCATTCCTTGGAATAACGTTAAGTTTGGTGTTTCTTCAATTGTTTTCTTCAATTCATGTTGGTAAGAGAATTTATCAGCTTGCGCTCGAAGTGCACGTACAGCTGGCCCCTTACCTGTATTTAGCATACGCATTTGAATATGAGTTTTATCAATATTACGTCCCATTTCTCCGCCTAATGCATCAATTTCACGAACAACAATCCCTTTTGCTGGTCCACCAACAGAAGGGTTACATGGCATGAAAGCTACCATATCTAAGTTAATTGTTAACATTAATGTTTTTGAGCCCATTCGTGCTGCCGCAAGACCAGCTTCACATCCTGCATGACCTGCACCGATTACTATGACATCATATGAACCGGCATTGTATCCCATTGTTTATTCCTCCTAATAATCTCTATCTTTCTAAAACATCACTATATTATTTTCCTAAACAAAATTGAGAGAACAACTGGTCAATTAGGCTTTCATGGACTGTGTCACCAGTAATTTCACCAAGTATTTCCCACGTTCTTGTTAAATCAATTTGCACCATATCAATTGGTACACCATTTTCTATTGCCTCAATTGCATCACCGATTGTTTGTCCCGCTTGTGTTAATAATCCAATATGTCTCGCATTAGAAACATATGTCATATCTGCAGAATCGATTGTTCCTTCAAAGAATAAATCAGCTATTGCCTTTTCGAGTTCATCTATTCCTTGTTCCTCAATTAAGGATGTTGTAATAACACGATTTCCCGCAGCTAACTCTGTAACACGTTCCATATCAATCGCTTGCGGTAAATCAGTCTTATTCACAATAACAATAAAGTCTTTTCCTTGTACCGCATGGAATAGATCTTCATCCTCATTTGTTAAAGCCTCGCTATAGTTGACAACAACTAATACTAAATCTGCTTGGCTCATCATTTCTTTTGATCGCTCCACACCAATTCGTTCAACAACATCTTCTGTCTCACGAATACCGGCTGTATCTATAAGTTTAAGAGGTACACCACGCACATTAACGTACTCTTCAATAACATCACGAGTTGTTCCTGCAATATCAGTTACAATTGCTTTTTTCTCCTGAACAAGACTATTTAATAACGATGATTTCCCAACATTAGGTCTACCGATAATTGCTGTAGCAATACCTTCACGTAAAATTTTCCCTTGTTTTGATGTTTCTAATATTTTTTCGATTTCCGAACGAACATGCGTCGCTTTCTCAATTAAAATATTATGTGTCATCTCTTCTACATCATCGTATTCTGGATAATCTATATTTACCTCAACATGAGCTAATGTTTCTAATATTTCTTGACGTAGGCGACCAATTAATTTAGATAATCGCCCTTCCATTTGATTAATTGCTACATTCATCGCACGATCTGTTTTTGCTCGAATCAAATCCATAACAGCTTCTGCTTGTGATAAATCGATACGTCCATTTAAAAAAGCACGTTTTGTAAATTCGCCCGGTTCTGCCAATCGTACTCCTTGCGCTAGAATAAGTTGCAATACTTTATTTACTGAAACAAGTCCGCCATGACAGTTAATTTCCACTATATTTTCACGTGTAAAAGTCCTTGGTGCGCGCATAATAGACACCATAACTTCTTCAATAACTTGATTTGTATCTAAATCAACGATATGACCATAATGAATAGTGTGAGAAGGAACCTCTGTTAAATCCTTCCCTTTAAAAATACGGTCAACTTTCTCAACCGCATCATCCCCACTTACTCGAACAATGGCAATTGCACCCTCTCCAAGCGCTGTGGAAATCGCAGCAATTGTATCAAATTCCATGTCCTTTCACCTCACTTGCTTATTTATCTCTATTTCAACATGATTATTTCTTTCACTAAATTATTAGGATACCATAACGAACCTATCTACAAAAGAAGAATAACTCATTTTATTATATCCCCATGTAAAAAACACTAAACTTATTCACAGTGGATAAGTTTAGTGTTTTTTAGTTATCCACATCTATTTTTCGCTCAAAAAAACCGGCACTCATTTGAGCAACCGGTCATTTAGGAGATATTACAACATGCCGATGTGGTTCATTTCCTTCAGAAGTTGTTTTGATACCTTGATGATTTGATAATGCCTGATGAATAATTTTTCGTTCAAAAGATGGCATCGGTTCTAAAATAACTCTTTTTTTCGTATTAGATACTTGTTTCGCTAATCGATAAGAAAGTGATTCTAGCGTACTTTTTCTTTTACTACGATAATTTTCAGCATCTAGTGTAATACCTATATACTGCTTCGTGTTACGATTCGCAACAAGTTTTGTTAAATACTGTAAAGAGTTTAGTGTATTACCTCTTTTTCCAATTAAAACTCCTACATCATCACCAGAAATTGTAAATTCGATCTCGCGTCCTTTTACAACTTTACTAATTTCAACTTCCACACCCATATTGTGAATAACATTTCTTAAATATTCTTCACATTCCTGAATTGGATCTTTCTTCAATACAACTTCTACTACTGCAGGACGATTCCCAAATAAACCTAAGAATCCTCTTTTACCCTCATCGACAATATTTATATCTACTCGATCTTTTGATGTATTTAATTGCCTTAAAGCATCCTCTACTGCCAGCTCGACTGTTTGTCCTTTAGCAGTAATTATACTCACTTGCTTGAGCCTCCAGCTTTGCTAGCCTTAATCTCTGGCCCTTTGATAAAGTACATTTGAGCAATACCAAAGATATTACCAACAACCCAGTAAAGTGATAATGCAGCTGGGAAGTTAATTGCAAAGATTAAAATCATAATCGGCATAAGCCAAAGCATCATTGCCATTTGCGGATTTTGACCAGCTGTTCCTGCCATTGCAAGCTTTTGCTGAATAAATGTCGTAATTGCTGCAACAACCGGTAAGATATAGAACGGATCTGCCTGTCCTAAATCAAACCATAAAAATGTATGTTCACTAATTGCTGTTGTTCTCATAATCGCATGATAAAACGCGAATAAAATAGGCATCTGAACAAATATCGGTAAACATCCTGCCAATGGATTTACACCATTCTTTTGATATAACTGCATCATTTCTTGTTGTAGTTTTTGCTGTGTTGCTTGATCTTTAGAACTATATTTCTCTTTTAACTTCACCATTTCTGGTTGTAACGCTTGCATTGCTTTTGTACTCTTTGTTTGTTTAATCATTAATGGTAATAATGCAAAACGAATGATAAGAGTTGTAATAACAATTGCTAAACCGTAATTACTGTTAAATAAGTCGGCAAAATACGTGATTAACTGAGAAAGCGGATATACGAAATATTCATTCCAAATCCCAGTACTTTTCGATGTAATCGGCTGACCCGTTTCACTACAACCGGTGGCAATCGCCATTAATGCAACGACCATGGCTAGTAAACCTAATTTCTTTTTCAAAGCCTACTCCTCCTTGTATCGGTATGTATATAGTGTAATTCATTTCCTTACGCTACTTTTTTATTCTTTTCATACCAGAGCGTTTAAAGACATGAATTAAGCTTTTCTTTACTTCTTCATATGTCATCTCTGCACAAGGCTTCCTTGCTATTATAACAAAATCTTTTCCAGAATCTATCTCATCTTTTAACTCTGTAATAGCTTGACGGACCATGCGCTTAATTCGATTACGAACTACTGCATTTCCTATTTTCTTGCTAACAGAAAGGCCGATGCGAAAGTTTGGCTGTTCTTCTTTATCTAATTGGTATACAACAAACTGACGATTCGCATTTGATTTTTCTTTTTGAAAAACCGCCTGGAATTCATCATTCTTCTTTATACGATGTTTTTTCTTCATATCAATTGACACTCCTGTATTTCATCAGCGGAAATTCACTATTATTTAGAAAAAAAGACCACTGAACGATCAGTGGTCTACGCAGATAATACTTTTCTTCCTTTACGACGACGAGCTGCTAGCACTTTACGTCCGTTCGCTGTGCTCATACGGCTGCGGAAACCATGTACTTTGCTGCGCTTACGTTTATTTGGTTGGTAAGTTCTTTTCATTATATGACACCTCCCTGAGGAATATCTGTTAAAGACAGTCCTATAAATTATAGTTAATCAACTAGGAAAATGTCAATGGTTCTAGAAATTTTCATCAAATATTCATTTTGAACCTATTCACATACTTTTTCACAGCATCTATATTTCCTTGTGGATAAATGTTTTTTCACGTTTTTTATATCCACAAACTTTTTTCCCACTTTTACACAGTATATCGTGTTGTGGACAAGTTTATTCCACAAGGTATTGATTTTGTGGATAACTTTCTTAAATTCATTGCTATAGCCACTTTTTTTTGATATTATAGTTGTGTTTTCACTTTGAATAAGTTTTCCACATCTTTATCTTATCCACAATTTGTGTATAACATGTGGACAGTTTTAATCACATGTGGGTAAACAGTTGTCCACATTTGGTTTTTTTGTCGAAAACCCTATCTCATATACAAACGACGTTTTTAGGTTTTAAAATACGTTTCGTATAAATATACATTTTATATTTATTAGGTTGTACATTTGTTGCGCAGCCTTATTCTTTTACCATCTTAGTAAAGGAGGGACACCT
>NZ_JBBOWI010000002.1:0-540142 GCF_038006965.1 Bacillus sp. FSL K6-1338
TCCTTCTGGATCGATAATCATTGCATGCGTATCTGCAAGTGACGTTTCACGAGCTAATTTCATTTTTAAAAGTAAACTTTTTCCGGAACCTGAGATCCCTGTTACACCAATGTTATAGTTTGGCGGGCGATAATCTGCATTACCAAATGAATTTAAAAATTCTACTTGCCCAGTAATTTTATTCTTTCCTATTGGTATGCCACCATTAAATCTCCCCGATCCTGATACAAATGGTGCAAACGTACATAACGCACGTCTATCGATATTTCGATAGGTATCTTGCAGTGTATTTGGTGCACCTAATGGCATAGTAGCTTTCAAACCACTCTTCACACGGTTCCAAGTACTTGCTATCTTAAAGTGAGATGCTTGCATTTCATCTTCAATATACTCACATAAAACGTCCAATTCTTTCTTTGATTCTGCGTAAGCAACACCCATTGTACTCACCATATAGGAGTCGTTTTCATTGAACTGGATTTCATCCATTAAATTGTTTGTATCTTGAATTTTTGCATCTAAGTCTTTTTCTTGGTCAATGTTTCCTCGTGTACGTTGGAAAGAAAGATTGGAACGTAACATCGTCAGCTGCATATCTAATGATCGCATTGCTTTAGCTTTTGGTTCTTTATGAATATCGATCATGACATCCACTTCCCCAGCCGAAGTTAACATGTTGAGCCAATTGGTTTGCATCATACGCGGGTACCCATCACGTGGAATATAAAACGGACGAAAGAACGTATTACTTCCTAAAGATTGTTTAATGACCCCATAATCTTCTGCATCAATTTTCATTCCTTCTGGAGCAATAACATCAAACACTGTTGTTTGATTGTCTAATTGCGTCGGTATTTCCTCTTCTTCCAACTCTTCCTCCTCTAGCTCCAATTCGTCCCTCTCTTCTGCTTCTATTTTTTTCTTTTCCTTTTTCTTTTTTCCGAACAACTTCATGTTTACGCCACCCCGTTATTTGATTTTTCTGCCTTTTCTTCCGCTAGCACTTTCTTCATTAACTCTAGTTTTCTTTCATTCGTTTCCCCTGTTGAATAGAGGGAGAAATTCTCGTTTTCAATTAAGTCCTGGAAACGAGCTTTTATAGCTTTACGACGGTTAAATGCTACATATAAAAGTTCTATTAATTTATCTTTCGTTAACATTTCTACATTAATTTTTGCTTTCGATAGTAGATTTCGAGATGCATTATAACGACGATATAGTTCGTTAAATGCCTTATCTACAATCTTTTCTTCTAACTCGTCCTCTGTATCAGCCGTAATTGTACTAATATCAACCTTGTATGGATAAATTAAATAACGTTTTTGTTCATATCGAGGTTGCGAACGTTGCCAGTACTCTAAATTATCAATAACTTCTTGACCATATAGAACCGTCTCTGGTGTAAGGTCCTTCGCACCTTTCATCGTTTCTGTCATTTTTCGTACAGGATCTGTTAAATCTACAAACTTACTTTGAATATATACTTTCGTATTAAACTCTAATGTGGTTAACCATGATTCAATTTTGATATCAATCGCTTCTTGTTCCATATTGGAAAGTAAATAATAGTTAACTGGATGTGCTTCCGCAATCAGGACAAATGTGTCATCATGATACCGAATCATATGATTATCGATTTCCTTAATGTCTTCTACAAAATTACGAAAGAAGTCAACATTATCCTCATCAATTTCCGGTTCAGCAGACATATTTTTTTTATTTTTCTTTCCAGCTTTTTCAGTAGTGTGTTTCTCTACTCCACCTTGCTTTTTCCCTTTTTTCTTAGAACCAAACAGCGGTTTTCCATTCATTTTCCGATAAAAGAAAAATCCTACAATGGCTATCGCCGCAAAATATATCATTTCTAACATTTACAGATTCTCCTTTGCCCATGTAGTTGGCTCGTACCCTTTTCTCCACTTACCTTTTTCGGAGCGGCTACGCATTTTAATAATTAAATACTTATCTAGATACATGTGTTGTTTTTCTTTATATATAAACGCAAACGCTATTACACTTACTACCGTTGGTAGTGCTAAAATTAAGCAAATAAAAAATGCTACTACCGCATCAATAGGTGCAAATAACCGCCATAAGAATGGTACATATAAATAAAGGGATGCCCCGCCACCCAATAGATAAATCAATTGGCGTTTGCTCAGCACACCTAATAGTGTTTTTTGCTCCGAAGTCATATCAACAGGAACAGTTACTTTTCTCATTCTTTTTCCTCCCTTGTATAAGAGAAGCTCTCCCCAAATCGAGGAGAGCTTGTACAAACTCTTATGTTAGATTGTCGTAACCCAAGCAGCGATATCGTAAGCTTTGATCATGACAAAGCCTCCAATTGCTGCGCAGGCTAAACCAATCATAGCTTGTGTACGGTTTTCAGGATTCTTCCCTTGTGCACCAGATAGTTTAATAGCTGCAAATACAACGCAAGCTGCCACCCATATTCCCCCAAAACCAATTAAGGTTTTCACCAAAGTGTTCATGCTTTTTTGGACGGTTTCAGCATTGGCACCACTGCCACTACCACCAAGCCCCTTCGTAAAGCTACTTTTTGCCAGTAAGAAATCTCCTACAGATGTTGTCATAAGTTTTGCAGACAACCAATTCAACATAATTCCTGCACCTCCAGGTGTTTTTGCTCGCAAAACGCAAAAAGACCTCAATACACGCACACGTCCCCTAAGGACATGGCGCATATTGAGGTCTTCTCTTATATGCGAACTGATTAATTTTATATTTTCATTGTAAAATCTTATTACTTTTATATTATAGCAATACGTTTTTATAAAAACAAGTCCTTGTTTACACCTTTATTTATACCCTCTTTGTTAGGATCGTACCATACTATAAGAATTAAAAAAATATTACCGTCCTTAAGACCTAAAGCATTCATATCTTCTTTCAGTGAGCAACATGATTCTATTTTATCCATTTTGGAATTTTATCTCTAAGGGTATTCGCTTCTTTTTTCTTATTCATTTTAATCTCTCCAACAACTTATTATGCTCCTTAATAAGAGTATACTACCTATTAAGGAGTGTCTAAGCCTTGTGTTTATCAAACTATTCATTAGAAACAAAAAACAGGTAATTGTGCGTTTTTCACAAGTACCTGTTTTTCACTACTTCTATCTACTCTTTGTTTCTTAAAATTTCATTAACCTTTTCGACACTTAATTCAGTGGCTTCCGCTATCTTCTCTATAGGTACACCTACTTTAATTAAATTATGAATCATTTCTATTCTAGCTTCTTTTGCAGCTTTTTCTTCTGCTGTCTCTATTTCTGATATTCTATCTTTTATTGCCTTCTCTCTCGCCTCATATAAGCGTAAAAAGTCTTTATCACTACTTAAACGCTCCCAATCCTCTATTGCCTTTTTCAAAACTGGATCTTTTTCCATCGCGATTCCCTCCAGGATTGTAGTTAATTTCTCATCTTCATATGCAGGAAATAATAATAGCCAACGTGCTAATATATCCTCCCATGGATCCATTCGATCTTCTTGCCATTCTCGAATTACTTTTGGAATCTCAAGAAAGTGCAATTGCATATTCTCTGAAATTATGTGCTCCGATTTTTTGTTCATGACTACACCGACATTATGAAAGTCCTCTTCTCCTGGAAACAGAATGAAATCCACTATATTAATACAAATAGTTGGTCTTAATTCTGTATACTTCATCCCCTGAGTCATTTGAGAATAATACATGCCAGCCCAGTAGAACAAAGATCGCTCAATCATGTCTTTTTTGTCGCGAACCTGTATCTCTATATTTAATTTTATACCATTATTCAGAGTAGCTCGCAAATCTAAAATAGACAATTTATCATCCTTTTGTTCCCTTGGAAGATGTGGATCATCTAAATGCAAAGAAATAATTTCCTCATCTAAAGAAGATTGTAATACCGCATTAAGAAAAGCAATGAGTATACCCTCGTTTCCTTCTACTCCAAACAAGCGCTTGAAAGCAAAATCAACTCGTAAATTTACTAGATTTTTTTTCATAGATGTATTCATATTCTTCTACCTTTCTTTTAGTGAATTTTTATCCTCTGTAGTAATTAGATATAAGAAAAAGATAGAATTACAAACTCTATCTTTTTCAATCTACCTATTTATGAAAATATCAACCTACTTTATTGTTTAATTACAACAAACCCTTGTACTAATATGCTTTTAAAACATTATATTTAAGACCCTTAAGAGAAAATAATTACAAGAAAGTTTTACACTAATGTATTTCCTTTAGGAATGCATACTATCTTAATTATTACAAGAAAGTTATGGACTATCCTACTAAAATAAATTATTAAAAATTTATACACTCCCACTTAATACTTGAGCATAAATAAAGAGTGTGTTCTGAAAAGGATCAAAACACACTCTTTATATTTTTTCTTGTAAAACAAAAGTTCAGAACAAAATGGGTTAACTTTCTATCTATATCCCTTTGTTTGTTTATAAATTCGATATTAATTTTCTTCTTCTCTTATTTATTCATCATGCTCACTATATCTCAATAAAAAAGCCGAAATCATAGATAGATTTCAGTTTATCCTTTTTATAAAAGAGTTATATTTATTTTAAACTCACGAATGAATTTTTTTGTTTTAAAAACGATGATTTATAATCCTTAGCCCACACTATCTTTTAGTTTGTTTGATTATGAGCCTTGATCAATTTTTCAACGTATTCTTTTATATCCCCTTCGCCTTCCCTTACAGCCACCTTTATACTTGCAGCCTCTTTTATTTTAGATAAAGTAACTACTTTATCTTTGAATTTTGTATTTAATAAATATCGAACTCTTCTTTTTTGAAAATCTTGTAAAGATTCTTCAACTGTGACAATGTAACTTTGTAATAAAGAATGATTTTTCTTTTTTTGACATTTCTGGTATACACCTAACATTTTCGTAACAGCTGCATACGTTTTTCTAATTAACTTGCCTCTATTTTTTTCATATCCATCCCAGTTATTAACTATTTTTTTTGCTTCTTCGATTAATATCAAATCTTCTCTATTGTAGCTTTCTACACTCTTTTTTTTTGAATACTTCCCCAAAACCTTAGGTGGTGAATGTTCCTCTAACCACGCTCTCTCATAATTGCTTAGCCACGCATATGCTGCTCTATTTAAATCACTTAATTTCGCTCTCGTATACGCTGGATATTTATTTCGTAATTGTATCCAATTATGCTTGTACTGAGCTGTTTTCTTTTCTCGAGCGACCTTCAAACTGTCTTCTCTCAATTTTTTAATTGAGACATTTTTACGATCCTTTAATATTTTTCGTATAGTCCGTGGTGTAAAACCCGTTTTCATAGCTATTTCTTTTTGTGTTAATCCACTAGATAAAAGTTTGCTAAACTCTACTTCCCATACGTGACCTTTTTGAATAATCCTATTATTAAAGAATGCAACTTCTAGGGGGTTTTGTTCCCATCCCCTAAGTCTATATATATAACCACAATCACACTCAAAATCCCCTTGAATTTCTCGATTCAATCCGTGAACACTGATTTTCACCTTATCTACACATTTTTGTAAATAATGATTCGATAGGGAATTCATGCATAACCATGGACCTTTTCCAAAGGGTTCATACAAATATTCATTTTCAAAAAATTTTTTTACTGAGCCACACAAACATCGCATAACCAAAATATGCCTAATGGGATGACAAAATTGTATACTACCCTTCCCCAGAATATAATTTCCCCATGATGATCTTTCATCTATGTCAAATGAAGATTCTAACATCCTTAATAGGGTTTGCGAATAATGATCTTGAAGTAACTCCCTTAAGCGCTGATGTCTTTTTAAAGCGGGGTATCCAATCCCTTTAACCTTCAAAAGTGTCTCATATTTCTCAACGTAATAATCTTTTGAAAAAGACGAAAAATTTTTATCCAGCAAATATTTTACATCTTCTGCAATTCCTATTAATTCATCCACAAGTTCACTTTCCATGAATACTTCAATGCTGTTACTATCCTTTAGATTTGGATAGATAAAATTATGAGACCGAAAAGTCGTAATATTAACCGGATGTTTCTTTAGAGGTAATTGATGTTTAATGCATACAAAAACTCCTGGAACCTGATGTACTCTATTCCAATAACCTTCACCATAAAGTTGATATTGTTCCTTTACGCATACAGAGCAATAATATAAATGCTCTTTTGACTTTATATTCCCTTTTTTCAAACTAAATAAACTCTGATAAACTTTTGAAGAGATTCCTATGCTTAATTGTTCGTACCATTCTTTTGTTTTAAATGGTCTTATAAGTGGAATCAGTGAATGCCTTTCTATAAAATACTTTTCAGTAAACACATCTGAAAACACCTGTAAATTATCAACTAAATATTTTAATTCACCAATGGATTCAATCCCGAGGAAACAGCCACTTTTATTAAACAACTTCTTCATAGTATGCTTTTTTGATAAATCTGGACTTCGAATATGATATCTAGAGACTATACTATAAAACAATTCATCCTCATACGGTACAGGAAAATAATCAAGCATTTTACATCACCTTGATTCTTTATAATTAAATTCTTTTAAAGGGTCCTTAATATATCCTTCACCATTGAGAGCCTCATACGCAGACTTTCTATTCTTTTTACCTTCATCAATGATACACTTTAATTTATTTCTATCCTCTACTACAACTTGTTTCTTTTTGTTCTCTTTATCCTTAATATATTGTAAAGCTTCTTTCATCAACTCACTAATTTTAGAGTTAGGTGATTTATTTAATACATATTTCGTTGCTCTTTCTGCATCCTTCTCGTTTATATCTAAGTTTATAAGGGAAATAATCAATTTCTCTACCTTTGTTGGTTCTATTTTCTGGCGCTCTTGTGCGATTTTTTCTTTTTTATCTTGGAGTTTAGCTCTCATATCAATTACTGGAAGTTTATTAAATATATAATCTTGTATATCTAACGATACAATATCTTCATATTTTGCAATCTCTGTTTCACAACCAGATTTAAGAGCTTGAAGCATAGGTTGAACAAGTCTTAAATCTTCTTTACCAACTTTTCTGATTAGTTCTGATGAAATTTTTTCAATGCCCGTTTCAATCGCTCGCCCCTGTGCTAGTAAAAACAACTTTATAGCTATATCAGTAATACCCTCGCTTTCCTCGTAAATAACATCTAATAAACCTTGATTTAGTTCCACATGTTGCTTTGTCCACTGATAATCCCACATACTTGTAATTAAAACTTCCCAATCTTCTTTATTACTCATTTGTTGCCAGACCATGTCTCCTTGTCCACTACCACGACGTGCTTGTCTAAAATCTTTTTGTAAAAGGCTCCTAGCTCTCATGGTTCCAATTATCATTACCGGAATTCCAATTTCATTAATAAGAGTAACAAAAAAATTCATCATTTTCTCTGAGGCATCCCCTGTCGCTGCCAACAGATGTTGAATTTCATCTATGATCAATGCACCAACACAATGTAATCTAGAAATTTGCCCCATCCTAGTTACCATTGAACTTATAGAATTAGAGGATTTCCCATAACTTTCGAGATAGTTTGTACCAATTAATTGATCTATCTTGTCAAAGAAGTTTTGACATAATGACTTTAACGACCCATCATGTGGGCAATTTAATTTTAACCAAACAATTTGAAGCGTATTGAGGGGATATCTATGAATAATAAGTTGAGGATATAATGAAAGTATTCGTTCTATAGCTGTTGATTTTCCAATTCCAGAGAAACCCATTAATGTGAAACTAGATGCAGTAGCCCGTATATCCGCCGGCAGACTTAAATTATTTCTTTCTACTAATTGATGATGTAATTCATTTAGTACTTGAACATGTTGCTTTTGAAGAGGATTCCGATTCACATATCCATAGCGTAAAAATCTTGAAAAACGTCTTTCCAAGTCTAATGTTTGAGAGATTGGTTGAAAAAAACGAGTTAAACGTAATAAAGCATGAAATCGATGATGATCTGATAAATTTCTTTCTTTTTCATGATAATTGGGTAAAAAGCTAAGTTGATCAAAAGCTTCTTCATATGACAATATGCCAGGTAAAGCTTCTATCAACGGATTCCCCTGATAATCAACTAATTGCTGTTGTTGATAATGAGCTAGAACAGCGTATGTCCCATTATCTAACTGTATTTCTCTTAGATTGTCACTCATGCTTATGCCCCCTCCTTTTATTGAATAATTCTTTAACTGAGCGACGCTTGAATTCATCTTCTTGTTGTTTGTCCAAATGAATAACCTCTGGTAGAGCCTCTTCTTCATTGTTATCAAGTTTAAATACTTCCTTAGTTCTTCGCATTTTTCTCTCCAATTGGGTATGATGCTTAATGTCTTTAATTTTCTTTTTCTTTGTTACATGCTTTGTTTGTTTTTTGCTTGCTTCCTTAACAGCTTCTTTAACAATAGATTGAATATTATCAAAAAAGTTAATTTCATTTTGTAGTAATATATGTTCTTCTTCTTTGTAACCTTTACTTTCTAAGCTATTTAACTGTCTAACCTCCTCTAAGGCTTTATCTTGATACCGCTCTTGATGTTTTAATAAATAGCAGTTTTCAAATATCTTTTCATCCTTTGTATGAATATAAATATTATTCATATTTCGAGGATCATAAGAAACATCCACTTTCCAACTTTTCTTTGTTCTTGCTGTAGCAAACCATGATTGTTGTATTGCCGTGTCACAGCTATACAACATTTTTTCAAATCTGATTCCTTTTGCAGTGACTGTAGCAACACCTCTCGGCATTAAATAAAATTTCATGATATCAGGATGAATGACTCGTAATTTCCCAGAGCGATTTTTTATTCCCCATTTCCACAATTCAATTGGTGTTGGTTTTACATTATCAACTATCATATCTTTGTCCCGTATATAATTCTTCATATAAAAATTTTTATTGTAATGCAGAATAAAATTGATAATAATTTTTGTATATTGTTCTATATCGAGTTTCGCCTCTAAACGTGGATCTTTTGCCCCCCTTTCACCCCAATCTTTTGAAACATATCCAGGTAAAAAGGGGCGTATTGTTTCTTGAGATGTATCAAATAATTTTTCTACAATTCCTTTCCAGTCTGGACGAAAAGATGGATTATTTTCCACTGTAATATTAAGCCCTTGTATCAAATGATTTACATTATATCCTTCTAACTCTCCGCGATCTCCTAAAATAATCTCTGGTAGATGTGCTGCTGGCCAACAATTATCTGTAATATTAATACCATAATCCGCACAAAAGTCCTTTTTATAAACTGTAGAATTCAAAAGTGCCATCATCATTCCAGTCCATGAGGGACCTTCAATCCCAATATAAAAACCAGTAATTAAATGGGTAAAGACATCCGTTACATAGTATATAGTTGGTCTCTTCAATACCCAATCAGAATTATAACGAGAAACTATATATACGTTAGCGATTGTCGCATCAATTTGATATCTGGATCCTGGTCCAAAAACTTCAAAAGAAGACGAACCTAAAACGGCCCTATGATCTCTTTCGAATTTCTTTCTCCCATGCTTAGCTGACGTAATTTCTTCAACTCCATATTCTTTATGAAACCAATAATAAAACTGTCGAAAAGTAGGAACGGTATCTGCGTCTTCAATCACAATATACTTTCTTCCATCTTGATAACGAATGCTTGCCTGAAAAGCATCCCTAATCATCATTTTGTATGTAAATGTCAGTGTATTTTCTGGATTTGTAAAATAATAATTTTGTATAGCTTTCTTGAATATTTCTTTTAATTCCGATGTAATATTGATTCCCGTGCTATTTGTCATTCTCGGTCTACCCGTCTTATTTCCGCTCCAATTCTTCGACTTCCCCTTATTACCGCAATTTTTAAAATCAGGAAGTAAGCTATCTCTGACCTTTCCTCTTTGCCAATACCGCTTTAAATATTTGTAAATCGTTTGCTTTGAGCAACCAAAATTCCCTCTCATTTGTCTAATTAACGTACCTCTTTTATCTCTTTTATAAATGTTAGGTTCTTGAATTATTAAATCTTGTATAATATTCCATGCCTTATCTCTCATAAGGATATCTTTTTCTGTCAATTCTTGATGATTTACAACTGGAAATACTTCATCATTGCTTACTTTCATATACTGTCCATTCGAAAAGCCTTCTTGAAGACTTTTCAGTGTATCTACAAAAGGCATAGCTTTTTCATCATACACATCGATTAAATATGTAATAACATTACTTTCATCTATCCAGAGTAATCTGTATATCTTTGAATCATCAATTGATTTAAATATTTCATTAACTGATAGCGTAATCAAAATTCTCATCGCCTCTTTCACTAAAAGCTAGTTCGCTTATACTTAAACCTCGCATATTTAATTTTTGCGTATTGATATCTACAAAAATTAACTTTCTAGCTAATAAATGTTTAAAATAATTAATTGACGCACCTTGTTCCAAATTATACTGTTCTTCAAACTCATTGCAGCTTTCTATAAGGCTCTTATCCACATTTTGAAATGTCATTAAGTAACTAAAAAAGAATTTTACAAAAGTTTCATCTTCAATTTCCTCGAGATAATAGTGCTTATGAATCCACGAAATATTATGACATGTTATATCAGGAAAATCCTTTTCTGTTACAACTCCCCAATCGATTCCTTTCCTTTCCCAATATTCTCTTTCTATCTCAAACTTTTCAATTACTCTTTCATTTTCTAATTCACTACTAGGTTTTATAGTCCTAGCAATATATTTAATTTCTTTTCCGTCACGAACCGTCAGGAAAAAATCTGTTGTCAGAACTATTAACGTTTCAGTTCCTTTACAAATAGGATGATGTATCCCTTTCTCTCCAGCAATTTTATATGTCAATTCTCGATTTAATGGAAATTGTTCACGAATATCAATAACTTCTTCTATCCATTCTAATATAAAAAAATAATCCCTCTCTAAATCTGATAAAAACTCATGTCTCCTATTAGTTTTCCATCCCATTAAACGAGAGCTATTACCCGTTGAAGATACATTTTGTATCGTTAACCAGGGTTTATAGTTATTTAATTCACCTTGTCCTCTGCCTTCTTTTATATACTTCTCTATTTTCTTTTCCGTCCAATCATTTTTACGCTTTGCCATTTATATATCCCCTCTTAAAAAATTTTTATTATTTACATTATCGGATATTTTTATGCGTACAATACATATTCTCATTTATAAAAAAATGGATATCTTTTATAAAATATCCGTTTCACTCTTAGTGTTGATATAGATTTTGTAATACTTGTTTTAACTCTGGTTTAATTGCAATAATAGAACGCACTGTTCTTACTTGTTGTTCTGCATCTTCTGTATTAGAAGCATGACCTAATTCTAATAATAATCCTGTAGCAACTGTACCTGTACGATTACGTCCGCCAGAACAATGGAAAAATACTTTTTTATCTTGTTCAACAGCTTCCCTGACCGCTGCAATTGCATTTCTTACTGATTCATCTTGTCCTTCTACACCTTCTACGATTGAATAAGCATGACGTTTAGTTCCAGCCGGAAACCCTTTTGGTTCTTCTCCTCCAGCACGTAAATCAAACACCTCTGTAATCCCGTGCTTTTTTACTGCGTCTTGTATAGCGTCTACTCCACCAATATATACTTTTCCTTTTACGAGTTCGTGATAGTTAGTCATGTTTGTTAATCTTCTTCAATTAATACTTTGCAGCAATTCGATTCGCCACCTATTACAAGTCCTGCACCTTGTTGATCTTCTGCATAGTCTAGTGTCAATGTATTTACAATATCAACGACCTTTGGATCCATGGCAACTTCAATACCATTTACTGTTTCTGTTACATCATTTTCTTGCGCTTCTCCTAAATTAATACCGTAGCTTGGTCCACAGCATCCAGCACCCTCAAATGTAAAACGTAGTGTTGAAACACCGTTTTCTTTCATAGTAGTTTCAATAAAACAATGCTGTAAACATTTATTTTTATAATAAAAGAAAAACTCGTATCTAAAAAAGTTTGTGCAAAATACGAGTTATATTTGTTACTAATTAATTGTTTTTATAAAAAAATTTATTAAATTTTTTTCATACCTTGAACTTCTAAACAATTAACCTATTATTCGAAATATAATTCTTCAACTACTTTAGATTCGTTTAACATTTGATATAAAATAGAAATATTACCCTTGGAGCAATACGCCCATTCACGACTTTCTGAAAACGTAAAATACAAATACCTTTTAGCTCTAGATAAACCTACAAAAAATGTACAAGTATCCTCCTGTTGTTGTTGAGAAAAGCTCCAAAAAGCATTATCATCAAATCCTACAAAAAATACCGCTTCATATTCCAATCCCTTACTTTTATGAATGGTCATAATTGGAATAGAGTTTTTCCCTTCAAAAATATCAATAGCAAGTAACCAATCTTTTGTTTCTTGAAAATAGTTGTATAAATGATATTCAACATCTTCCTTCAATTTGTTAATATATTCACCTTGAGAATACTGAGGATAGTATTTTCGTATTTGATTTAAATCGAAAAAATTAAGTATTTCTATAACCAGCTCCCTCAATTCTTCTACATGGGCTACTGAAGATATTTTTTTCTTTACAAGCTTCAAAAACTCTTTCAGTTCCCTTCTTAAATTATCATAAGAATATTCATTTTTAGATCCTTGTATTCCTTCAAAGATAATTTTAGAGTTCCAAACCAAAAGCCAGGCATCGCTATTATAAATATCTAAGGCCGCTTTTAATACATTAAGAATAAGATTTACTACATCTTCCTTTAACAAGTCTTGAAATACAGTTTCATTTCTAGCCTTAATATTCAATGGTTTTAGTTCTTCAATTATTGATGTTGCATATTTGTCAACTGTTTGTTTTACAATTATGCAAATCTCATTAGGAGTAGCTCTATGAGTCTGTATTAGTTCCTTAATTTTCGAAACTATTATTTTCGTCTCGATTTTATAATCTGAAAAATACCATATTTCTGCTATACCATCATCTTTAGACCATTTTGGATTAGGTACCGGTGTAAATGGATTATCCTGTAAATAATTATTTACAATCTTCTGTATTTCTAATAATCTGGGTGCCGATCTATGATTCATTTCTAAAGAATATTCTCTAGCTTTAAAATCTTGTTTATAACACTCAAAAATATCTTGTTTTGCACCAGCCCAAATCATTATTCTTTGTCTATTATCTCCTACTGCTGTAATAAAAGTATGAGTGTTAAAAAAGCAAACCTTTACAAGTTCATACTGTAATGCTGTAGTATCTTGAAATTCATCTAAAAATACATTACTATACGTCTCCCTTAAGGACATAAGAATATATGGATTATTTTCTAGAATATGAATTGCTAAACGAGTAATCATCGGAAAGCTCAAAGTAGCTTTATGGTTTTCATCTCCTTTTAATAACAGATGCCATACATTTTTTATTAAATCATTTTTTTCATTCGCCAACCTCCCACTTACTAAACGATTAAGGAGAATTTTTTTTGTCTCTTTATCATTAATATACATATTAAACTTATTAAAAGCCCTTACAATTGCATTTTGCTGCCTATCAACTATTTCATAATCAGGGTTAGGTCTATATTCTTCTGGTAGTGCATTTAAAAATCTATCTAATATACTTTTAGCAAACGAATCAAATGTCTGAGATGTAAATCTATTCATCAATTCATTAGATACCCTTAAACCAACTCGCTCTTTCAAATTAGATGCTGCATCTTTTTTAAAACTAATTGCTAAAATTTTTTTAGGATTGGTACAGTTATTAGTCTGTAATAAATAGCTTGCTTTTTGAGCAAGCAACTCTGTTTTCCCTGCACCTGGTCCTGCGACTACTAATAAATTTTTCAAATCCTTTACAGCTTTTAAAGCTTGATTCTCTAAGATTAACCCATCACTTGGATGCCATTCTTCAATAGAATTTCTCATCTCTTTCATTCCCTTATAAGAATAGTTTTTGCTTTTTCACATAATCTTTGAATTACTACAGGCATATCTTCCTTTAATTTTTCATCTTCAATGTAATTTACGGCTTGTAAATGTGTTACGGGTTTCCCTCTTGTTAAGAAGAAGTAATTATACCAAACCATTAATTCTTTTTGAGTATCAGTATATGTTTCCCCACTTCCCCCTTTTTCCTTGAGAGTCCGTTTAATACTTTCTTTGATTCGTTCTTTATATACTTCTAATTTTTTTTCTTCACTAGTTAGGTTATGGAGTCGTTTCTGTTTTTCACCTTCCCTTATTTTAATAAGCGGACCTTCCCCTTCATTTAATGTCATTAAATAATGTGCTAAAAATTTCTCAATCATTAAAAAGTCTATATCTAAAGGACTAGAAAAATATATATTATAATTTTCAAGAAATCTGCCCCAGTTCCCTAAATTCTCAACTTTTGCTTTCGAATCCAATTTCCACTTATGCATATTTTCTAAACGATCATCTGATAAAACTGCGCCTCCTTTTAGTTCTAGAAGGGATTCTTTCTTAGCTCCAATTTCAATTAATTGTTTCAGAGCATATTTAATTCTTCCCCAACCTCCTCCTTCTCTCTCTCTATCTAAATCTAATAATGTAATAAACGGAATATCCAATTGACTTAACAACTTCCAAAAGTGATTTACATGTCGACCACCTAAAGGTACAACAGAAATACCTACGGAATCTAATTCATCTGTATATAGACGTAAAAATTTAGGTAAAAGTATTTCTTCACTATCACCTTCACCTAAAATTACTAATGAAGAGAAATAAAGTTCTGGGTAAGCTTTAACAGCCTCCTTGACATATTTATATGCCACATCTTGTTTGTCTGGTAAGGTAATTTCTTTTACGATAGTAGTGCAATTTTCCCTGTTAATTCTCAAATGTCTAATTTCAGTCGGCTCTATTCTTTGAATTATAGTCGGGTTATGAGAAGTAATTAGAATTTGAGCATTGTTATGACTTTGTATACTTTTAAGATTTTTAATAACTTTACCTAATAAATGCGGACTAACATGATTTTCTGGTTCTTCAACTAAAACTAATGTTAGTGCAGGAGGATCGACATTCAAAATCCTTTCTCCCTCCACAACTTTTCTTTTTATTTCATCTATTGCTTCATTTTCTAACTCTAAAAGGGAGTCGATTAAAGTTAAATAAAATAGGGACTGTAACCCATCACCTAATTCATTAACTTTAAATGCTTTTTCAGTATGTGATGGAGTAAATTCTACATCTAATTTTTTTAAAATTGTATCTAAATCACTACTACCAAATTTTATATTGGCCTCTTTATATCTAGAGTCATTATGATAATTTTTCCATTGGGAGGAAATTATTCTTTTTATTGTAGCAATACCTTGTTGATTAGCAACCTGCATATCTAGTGCCTCTATTTTTTCATTAACCAATGTTTTATCTGTTTCTTTCCAATTAATTTGTTTTAAAATTCTCCATAGAATTGTACCCGTAGCGTTTTTTAATTGTTCTGTAGGGTTTCTTACAGCGGGTATGTAAATAACTTTTATTTTCGATTTATCATGCATTGATAACGGTTTAAGATTGTTACTTCCATCTTCCTTTTTTTGTGTTACATAATAAAATTTATAGTCAATAATCCCTTCTGGATCACTTCCTCTTTCCCAACTAGCTTCTAGGCGCATAGCAATATAAGGTTTACCACCTTCTTTGTTTACTACAAAGTTTTCATAGTATATTGGGATTGCATAACTATCTGCCTTTTCGTCTTCTTTAAAGAATTCAAAGTGTGCTTCTATAGATAAATTGTTTTTTTCTATCTCTTCAGGTGATTGATTAAAAGGAACGTGAAAATCAGCTTTTTTTATTTTACTATCTCCAAACAGTTTTTGAAGCGCACTAAGGACTGCTGTTTTACCTGCACTATTATGCCCTATGAATGCCGTTAAATCTGTAATATTAATAGTAGTAGATTTCGGTCCAAAACTACGGTAATTATTCAATATCAATTGGGTCAATTTCATAAGAATCTCCTTTTAAAAAATATTTTTATTAAATATAAAATATGCTACTTTTACTCACACTTCCATTATAAAACAAAAACCAACACTTGGAGTATCAAGGTTGGTTTTTTTATCCATTTAATTAAATATTGTAATCCTCCAAAAAATGTTTTACACTATGTTCGCCTATCCAATACTTTATAATTTGAATTTATTTATTCTACAGATAATAATTTTCCCATTTTCATCACATCTACACGCTCGCCGTCCATTATTGCGTTAATTTTTTATTAAATAAAAAAGGAACAACACTGCTACCTCAAATATTAGTTCTTTTAAGTATTGAAATCAGCGTAATTTATATATTTCCCCTATAATATTACTATGTCAGACATTTTTATACTTAAAATGACTTCTTATCCATTATAATTCTAGGGGGATACATAGTGACCAAAATTAAACTCGACTTTTTTGAAGAACTAATCTCATCACACAATACAGGCTTAATTGTAGGAAATGGATTCAGTATGAACTTTGATAGCTGTTTTAGCAATATTTATGGCTGTTTAAAAGAAGGAAGCTATGCTTTATCTAAAAATGGTGTATTTTCCATTTCACCAGGTGCTAAACCTCATACTAAAGCAATAATTAAGGAAAATTATAATAATGTATTAAGGTATGTTCGTACCCTTAATCAAAAACAATTAGAGGAAATTTTTAAAGATGCTATAGCCTTTGCAGGATTTATTACAACAAACTCAACTATTTGGGATTTTTTAAATCAAAATAAACATTTAAATCGATTAAAAGTTGGACCAGATATGCTAGAAATTACAGAAAATATCTATAGAATTGGTATTACTAAAGGATTTCAATTTGTTAATATTGAAAATTGGCCAATACTTATATGGTTATTTCACTTGATTGAAGACCTAGCTGAATTTAAAAATTATAATCAGCAGAATAACCGTTTCATTACCCTCCTTAAAATAGGTGGACGAAAAAGCATATCGCCGCCTAACTCAGCAGGAGATGTAATCGTAAAAACAAAATTTAATGGTTTTGCAATTTACTATCGTTTGCTTATGTTAACTATCATCTTTGGAAACGGAAAAGCAGTTGATTTAAAAAAAGCAGAGTATGTAGAAAAAGTTAATCGACACTCGTTGACATGCTGGTTACAAGAATTCAAAGAGCTGTTCAGCTTAAATTATGATCTACTTCTGGAACAAATCGGTCATCGACCTGTAACTTATCTACATGGGCATTTCCGAAATAATGCAGCAGGGTTTTCGTATTTTCAGTCATACTCTATGAGATATGGTGATAAACAATATTATACCAACGATATTATATTAGGTGACTACGCTACTACGAAGGTATTAGATCAACTCATACATTCCCTAGCAATGAAAGATATCGCCTTTGAACAACCACGAGTTGATCCATTAAAAGAATTAACATTAAAAATGAATGAATCCAAAATAAATCATATTGTATTTTTTGGTATGCATCCAGAAAATGATTACCACATTTTAAGTGGAATATACCATAATTTTTTAACGACTAAACTAGATACTCCCATGATTACATATTGCTACTTTAATGAACAGGAGATAGAGGATTTCACTTACACTTTCTATAAGATTACCGATTCAATTTACAGAAATAAAAATTTAATTCCTCTGCATTTTGTTGACTCTAAAGAAGTTATTAATCGATATTTTGTGTAAATATATATATCAATCTATGTTATAACTGGTAACTGTTTAGAAAATAATAAAAAGATGTTTTGAACAAATTACCTAAAAATGTCCAAAGATCCTAAGTGTTTTAATTATATGTTTGTAAATAAAGTAACCATCTATCTAGCTATCATGCATAATAGCTAGATAGATGGTTACTAAGGTTGTTTAAATACAGACACTTACTTTCATTGTAAAATTTTTAAAATAATAAAATATTTAACTTTCGAAGAATGAATCATTTACAATGACTTCTTAGAAAATCAGTTCAAAAAATAACTTCTCAATACTTTTGATCAATCGTTGAACTAAATATTTCTTCTAAAAAAATTTCTGTTAATTCCTTATAAACAAACATTTTAACACTGTTTTCAATATTACGGACATTAGTAAATCGATCTACATTTGTTAACAAAAAGGATTTTAAGTCCTTTTTATGTAGATATTCAACATCTTCTTTACTGAACTCCATAAGAACTTCTTCATAGAATTTACTTACAAGCCTAGTTTTACTAGCAGTATCTAAATGATTAAACTTTATAAAATGCGTAAACCTAGAGTAAAGAGCTGAACCGATTGTATCATGTATTTCTTTTACTGAATTAAAATTAGATGTACAGATTATGATTGTGTTTGTAAGATCTACTTTATAGTTGTTATCTTCATAAATTCCTTCATCGAATATTTGGAAAAATGCCGAATAAAAATCAGATGGGCATTGACTAAATTCATCCAATAAGATTACATTACCTTCATTTCTTATTAAATCTTTTGTCAGCGCTTTCCCTCCCATTTCTCCTCCAAAAAGGTAGTTATAAAATTCATTTGCTTTAAACATGGACAATTGCTGCCTACACAAAGGTGCTGAGCTTATACAATTATTAATAATCTTAGCACTTTCTGTTTTCCCAACACCCGGGGGTCCATAAAACATTAATACGATTGGCTTACTGGATTGTTTATTTATTAAAGGGTATAAGGCTGTTATCATTTGTTTTAATACACTATCTTGCCCTAAAATTTTCTCATTAAAAGTTAAAGCAACTTTCCTTAAATCATTTTTCGTTAAAGGTTCTCTCTTGTATTTTTCCTTCATAACTCCTACACATTGTTCTGAATGCTTTAGACTTTCTAAACCTTTAATAAAGTTTTTAGGAGGGTTTTGAATAACTGCATGTGATATATAACCTAGTTGAATCCAGCTGTATATGAGATACGGTAAGTTATCTATAAAGTGATCTCGAAAAGAAAAGAAGTCCTCTGTCTTAGCTACTAATACTATTTCTTCATCTTCATTTTGTTCTTTAATTGACACAAGTATAGTATCTAGAGAAACTTTATCTAGATTTTTAGCTAACTCTTTAAGAGGAAATCTTTTAAAACTTTCATATATCCTGTGTTCTTCAGTAAATGTGTTGAAAGCTGTATCTGGTCCTTCGAAAACAAAAAAATCGGTCATTCTTTATTCAACCCCCGCTAAAATAATATCTATAATATCTAAATTATCCTTTTCGCTAGAAGGCTTTTCATTTTTTTCATTTTCAAAAGCATCGAACCCTAAACTTTCACTGTTCACATCCTTCTTCGGCTGTATTTCATACATGAAGTTCAATGAAGCTTCCGTTGCTTCTCCTACCTTTACTCCATAAAGTGTTAAAGACATCAATTGTAAATCTTGTAATCTATAATTATTTCTAAATCCATCTAAATTGAATCTAACAATAGATTTTTTTGAATCCCCATCTACTGCCACTAGCTCGTAATATCCTTTTGCACTTTCTAATATCTCGTCCATTTTATGAAAGTTAAAATTTTCAATATCACTTTGTAATGTATTTTTACCAAAGTCTTCTTTTAAAATTTTTATAAAAGGCGTGATTGATTTCAAATACGTTGCAGACTCCGCTAAAATTGATAAATCGTTCACTTTAATTGTTTCTAATTGAATTTCTTTATCTCCTTTTTTCGGTTTGGGATTATACAACAGTTCTAAAAAACTAGTTAAAATGGTATTAGTAATATTGGTAAAGATAATATTTCTTTTATTTCTAGATAAACCTGCTTTTAAACTTCCTGTAATACCTGTAGTTAAATTATCTAACCATCCTGTACCAAAAGCACCTTCCCCACCAAACTTACTTGCCTTTTCAACCATACTTTGCAAAATTTCTTCAGATCTACCTTTATTCTTAATATCTATTAAGTCTAAAGCAGACGCTTCATCAAAATATATGATTTTTCTCATTTTATACGCTCCTCAACTATATAGAATACTTATAAATAAAAAATCTCTTATTTGTTAACTAAAGGAATAAATACATTTCCTTCTATTATATAAAAGAAATGATAAAGATGATATAAACGTACTATTTAATACCATCTTTTCAAACAATTATTTTTAGTATTAGTACACAAAATTCTGTAATTATAAAATAAAAAAGCATGACTTG
Organism: Bacillus sp. FSL K6-1338; assembly: GCF_038006965.1. Classification (NCBI taxonomy): domain Bacteria; kingdom Bacillati; phylum Bacillota; class Bacilli; order Caryophanales; family Bacillaceae; genus Bacillus; species Bacillus sp. FSL K6-1338. The sequence goes on from NZ_JBBOWI010000002.1 coordinate 20,209, forward strand.
AAATTGTCATGCTTTTCCTTATGTTTCATGTTTCATTCTTCATTCATACATATATTTACTGTTCTTTTTTCAAGATTCTCTGTATTTTTTCTACACTTAATTCCACTGCCTCTGCAATTTTTTCGAAAGACAAGCCCATTTTACTCAATTTTAGAATTATTTGTTTTTTCTCCCCCATGGCTCCTTGCTCTCTAGCGGTCTCTATCTCTGATACCTTATCTCTTAGCTCTTTTTCTCGTGCTTCATACAAACGGCGAAAAGACTCATCACTACTCATATGTTCCCAATTCTGGATTGCTTTTTTCAAAACTGGATCTTTCTCCATTGCTATCTCCTCCAAAATCGTTGTTAATCTTTCATCTTCATGTGCAGGAAAGAGTAATAGCCAGCGTACTAATGTATCTTTCCATGGATCGACACGTTCTCCCTGCCATTCTTTTATGAGTTTTGGAATTTCAATAAAATGCAACTCCAGATCCTCTGTTATAATACGCTTCGATTTTCTATTCATTACCACTCCTACATTATGAAAATCTTCTTCCGGAAAAATAATGAAATCGACTAAATTAATACAAATTGTTTGACGTAAAGACTTATAAAACATGCCTTTTTTTAATTGAGAACTATACATGTTTGACCAATAATACAAAGAACGTTCCTTCATATCCTTTTTATCTCGAACTTGTATCTCTATATTCACTTTTATACCATTGTTTAAGGTAGCACGCAAATCTAAAATAGACAGCTTATCATCCTCATGTTCCTTTGAAAGATGTGGGTCATCTATATGTAAAGAAATAATTGTTTCCTCTAAAGTTGATTGTAACACTGCATTCAGGAAACTAGTTAAAATTTCCTCATTTCCTTCTACTCCAAATAGCTGTTTAAAAGCAAAATCAACTCGTAAATTTACTAGATCTTTTTTTGTATTTGTATTCATATTTATTCCCTCTACCTTTCTTTCCTACAGTGGATAACTATAAAAATCCCTATCTATAGACATAACAAAAAGATAGAATCATTCATTCTATCTTCGATATCCTAGTTATTCATAAAAAATATAATTCGCTTCGCGGGTCTTATACTTTTTATAATTTTCCTCTAATTGCAAAAGCAACCGAATTAATATATTTTTGGAATTTAACAACTCATTTGTATTTACACGTCATTACTTTAATTATGCATTAGTCTACAACTTTGTTGTAAAGTCCATAACTATGTTGTAAATTCTACAACCTTCTTGTATAATCCACGACTTTGTTGTAATTATACATTTATGACCTTCACAATCTCTGAAATACAGGTTTAAATCCCGCTTGCATTGTATCATCCAACCCCTTACCTTGCGTTGGATTCCATGCAGCTATGATTACGTTATAGCCCTCTGTCTTTAACTTTGTCGCAAAGTCTATAAGAGCTTTTCTTACTTTTTGATTCTCTACTAAATCGGCATCAAACGCTAAATAGACATTTTCTACACCCATATCCTTTAATACAGGCATAGTAATTCGCCAAGCATTTACACCAGGAATCGCAAGAACCGTTGTTCCTATTTCAGAAAGCTCCTCTTTATTAAATCTCTCTGGAAGCAAATCAGCAACCAGATCTGCTTTCATAGCTCCCTCTGTAATCATTACTGAGTTGGTTTGATGTAAGGTACCAGAATTCCAATGTTTCAAATGAGAACTTGGTACAGCTACATGTACAGGAAGTGGATTTTCACTACCGCCTGCACCAGTTCCTTGATTTTTGTTTGCTGATGAGACCCACAGATATTTTTGCCCTTTATGAATCTTTACAACAATTTGTCCCTCTTGAAATGGAATCTCTACCTTTTTGCTCACTTCTAGTTCGCCTTCAAAGATACAATCACCATTTTTAATTATCTTCACAACATTAGGCTGTTCGATTAATTCTGCTTGAACTCCAGTAGGTGCAGATTTCACATGAACGGAGTTTTTCACTTCATCCACACGAACCTGCCATCCAACAATTTGATTGTACTGATTCCGAAAAGGAATCAATATACCAGGAGATCCTGACATCAAACGAAGAGAACGTTGACCTTTCTTCATCTCATAGAAACCCGGGATTCCCTGCCAGCAATTTTTATTCCCCATCTGTTTAAATAGCTGCTCCCAAACAGTCGTATACGTATTATCCTCCTCTAACACAATTTGTTGTTTTAAGAAAGAACGATATTGACGTATTTGTATTTGTTCTTCGCTCATTTTTCTATCTTTTAATAAATGTGCATGATGATGCTCTTGTAATGGTATGAACTCCATTAATTTACGATTAAACACATTTAATTCCTCATTACTTTTCTTATCATGAATCTGAATTTCATCCACCTCAGGCAATTGATATTTATCTTTTCCTTTTATGTAGTGAATGTAGCTTGGATTGCCCGTGTTTTTTCCATAAATCCATTTACTTTCTACACGTGTACATGCTACCTTATCTTGCGAAACGTGCAGCATACAATTACCTGTATCATAACAAACTGGACAAGGTATACGGTAAAACTCCCACCAGCTACCTCTCGGATAAGCACTTGTTAAACGAAACTGTCCTTTTTGAATGTTATAATTCATTTTTCCCCACTCCTTATATACTGTTTATTATATATGGGACTATTACTTCGATTAAACTTTTTATAATTACATTAGGATATTACGTATAATCATCTAATGGATATACAAAAGGATACGCATTACAAACTAAATAATCATTTCTATGTTCTTGATCTTGCAAATCCGATTCTACGTATGCTTCAAATGCTCTAGCAAACATCTCGTGATTTGTAGACTAATACTTTTTGCTTCTATTCTTATATAACTTAATTGCTGTATCAAAGTACATAGACACTTGCGCTTCATAAGATATTCCATCAAATTTTCCGCCTGTTTTTCATAATAAGCCAACATTTGTGTAGCTCTCTTGAATTCTTTGTCAATCTTACGTTCCATGCGTGCCTTTGTTACTCCTGATAAAATAAAAGACAGAAATTCATAGTAATTCTTCACTACAAATTTCTGTCATTCCCTCTGTCTGCATACTTCCATATAGTTCTGTAAATTATTCATTACGATACACTGACACCTGTTAAAGAGAATACATCCTCTTTTATTGGATTAAGTGCTTGTTATGCACGTAAACTTTGAATAGGATCATCTGGATGTACAGAATAAAATAACGATACTTCATAACCGTTTATCATAATTAAATACCCCTAAATAAAAATTTTTGCTCAATGTGATAATGGGTTCTCCAATCAAACAGACTTGGAAACAACACAAAAAGGACTTCTTCAAGTCGATTAAAAATGTATATAGCAAAATAAGCTATATATACACTAATCGGCTCAAAGAAGCCCTTTCAGAATTAAAACAAGACGCAGCTTGCTTCTACATCTCAACCACAACTCATAAAGTGTGAGAATAAACAGAATCAAATAAACAATAAATACAATTACATATTAATGAATTCACATAAAAATTTCAACAACTTTATATTTCCTTAAGATTTTTCGCTCCATTCTACTTTCCAATGAATATTTTTGTAGAACCATAAGTTTCTACCGTGTTAAATTGCAATTGTAAATCTTGCTCTCTTATACTAGCTCGTACATATCACACTAATTTCATCAGTCATCCCCTAATACTATTTAAAATTTATCATTGTTTTATATACTCTATTTCAGACTAACTCTTAGATAAATATAAGGTAAGATTTTAATAATTTTTCACAGCATTTCCCCACATCATCTAAAAGCATCAACTTTTAGACAGTTGAAATTTATTTTCGTTCTTTGTGTTCGTTTGTTTTGTAAAATGTTAAATAAAATTGAAACTGCATCCTTCTAGTTAATAAGTAGTAATTAAAAAAAATAATAAAAAAGAGTGCTATTAAAATATGCACTCTTTCAAAAGACTTTACCAATCTCGATGGTCACCATGATCATGCTCACGATCGTGGTCATGATTACGTCTACGACGACACTCATCACAATCGCAGTCACGTCTACAATGACAGTCGTTAAAATCGTTTCTTCTTCGTCTACGGCCGCAACCGCAAAATACTAAATCATCCCAAAATCTATTACAATCTCGAGAATGTCCAAAATTATTATCCCATCCCATAGATATGATTCCCTCCTCTAAAATAGAATTCATCATATTCTATGATTAAAAGGTAGAAATAGTTTGTTTATTAGTCCATGTTTCAAACTAATAATATTTCAATTTGCAAGTCTATCTCACGCCCTATCTTTCCTTAACAACAAACAAGATACCATCCCAATTATGGCAACGCCCACGATAATTCCTATACACTTAATCAAGAATATTTACCCTAACATCATTTATTTCTTTGCTTCCATACCCCATTCTCTTTACGATAAGTATTCTTCCCATTCATGAATCCGGCTGTATTACCAGGGATGCTATATTTCTTATTCTTAGTCTTTTTCTTCATCCTCTTTTCTTCTTGAACAGCCTGCAAATCTACCTTCCATTGTTTCAACAAATCCTTTTTACGTCGCATCGAATTTGTACCCCTCAGATTAAAATGAAAATCCATTAATCATATTATATATATTTATGTTTTATTTTCAATATAAAGAGAGCACCCTCGCTATTGGCGCTCTCAATGTGAATTGGGGTTTATTCTGAGCATTGAATAGGACACGAAGAACTCGTCCTATTACATTATATGCTTGTCCTTATCATAATGTGCAAAAAAAAGCACCCTCGCCCAGGCGCCAAAAGATACATATACTTTGAGGTAACTAACACGTTAGAAAAGACCCTTCCATATCATTGTATGATTATCGATTATCTTTATACCTAGATGACACATTAAATACGTTTAATGTGTCATCTAGGTATAACTAGGAAAAAAGCAACCGTTATGGACGTTTTCCTCATCTTACCTAATCAACTACATAAAATAACTTTTTTGATACATTTATGAAACATTTATGTGTTATCTTCAGTAAGTTCTTTTCTTTTCATAAACCGTGTGGATTATACCAACACAAGAATCTCTAGATCCCTAAATCTAGAGATTCTTCGTTTTAATAACTATTTTGTCCAACCATGTATAGACAACTATATATTTAGGTGTTAAAATATTATTGTGATTCCCACGTGGTTTCACATACGACTTTTTTCTTCGATTATGGGGTTCTTACGTAATGTAAGGACCATTTTTTATTCAAATAAGGACTTTTTAAAAATTTATATGTACATATTTTTCAGTATATAATTAAATTATCAATATATTAGAGACAATAATGATTTTGTAATATATTTGTTTCGGAATGAGTGCAGTTTTTAGCATACTGAAGAAATTTCGAAAGCCTCAGATAAACCGGTTCTTGGTTTTAGTTGATTCTTTAATTTTGCTGGGAGCTTTATTCCTAGTAGGTAGCATCTTCATCCCTCTTTTAACCCTTGAGTAAAAAGGAACGTTCTTACTGCCTTTCTTACTCACTAATTTCAAATGCACTGCGTACACTTTTCCCTTCTTTGCTGTTTCATATGAATTCATACCATTTTTGACCTGTTTGAAGAAGGCCGACTGGCTTATTCCATTCCGTTCAGCTGGTGTTATCATCCTAGAATTAATGTCACCTTTTATCTTTACATGTTAAAAAATATTCGGATAGGAGTCCTAATACATATTATTAATATTAAGCTGGTTCACGTCAGAGGAAGGTACCTTAGGTTGTCTTTTTTTTATTTTCTTTCGACATAATATGAAAATATGCAAATTAATAATTTGCTATTATTATCTAGAAATCTTACATTTATCTACAAATTATTATTGTATTTTTAATTTTTTAAATGTAAAATATTTCAATGTAAATACATACCATTTAGGGAGATGGAGAAAATTATGAAAAAATTATTAGTTTCAGCAACAGCGGTAACACTATTAACAGTGGGGTACAGTTCTTCTGCATTTGCAGCTAAGAGTCCGAATGATACAAAAAACTGTGGCCATTTTAAAAGTCAACAAGATGCTCAAGCATTCTGGGATCAAAATGGATATGGTGTTGGAAATGATCCACACCGTTTAGATAATGATAAAGACGGCATTCCATGTGAAGATTATAAATATCCAAAGAGCACAAATACTACAACAGAAAATAAAGAAACTACTAAACCTCAAGAACAACCTAAACAAGAAAATACTAAACAGGAAAACACTAAACAAGAACCTGTTAAACAAGAAAACACTAAGCAAGAGAATTCAAAACAAAATAACCAAACAACAAATACTACACAAGAACAAACTAAGCCTCAAACAACTGCAAAAGAAACAAAGAAAAATACTAATACAGTTGTGAAAAAAGAAACAAAAAAACAAGGTGAAAAATTACCTAATACAGCATCAAACGGTGTTACAATGATGTTAGCAAGCTTAGGATTAGCATTAGCTGGTTCTGTATTAATGTTCCGTCGTAAAAAGACAAACGCATAAAATAGTTCCTTAAAACGGCAGGAGAAATCCTGTCGTTTTCAAATGGAGTGATAAAAGTGAATAAAAAACAATGGATAGGCTTATGTTTAACTGTTATTGGACTTACTATCTTTTCCTATTATTTTCTAGAATGGTATAGTGCTAGACAATCAGCAGAGTCGTTAACAACTAACGAGGCTAAACAATATGAGACCTCCACACCTTCTAAAGAAAATGAAACGCAAAACATCAATCAAACAGAGACAGAGATAAAGACTGACACTTCATTACAAGAAGAACCTGTACAAATTCCCGCTTCAAATGTAAACCATCAGTTAGGAGATAAAGTAGCATATTTAATTATCCCTAAAATACAAAAGAAATACTCTATATATTGGGGAGCCGATGATAAAGTACTAAAAAAGGGTGTAGGTATGTTTGTTAGTGACTTAACTACTACACCATCTGGAAATGGCCATACAGTTTTAAGTGGACATAGAGATACTGTTTTTACCGAGCTTGGTCAATTAAAGGAAAATGACCAACTTATTGTGGAATATGAAAATAAAACATATACATATAAAATTAACAAGCATTGGATAACAGATTCAGAAGATCGAACAGTTATTGTAGAAAAAAGTGAGCCAACATTAACATTAACAACTTGTTATCCTTTTGACTATATAGGAGACGCTCCAGATCGGTACATAATTGAATCATCTCTACTTTCCATTCGGTAAGGAAGAAGATCCAAAAATTAAAGTGGTTTAAGTAGGAAGAAGGCACCTTTGGGTGTCTTTTTTTATGAGTAAGAAGTACTGCCAATATGCGAGAAAAAATAGGTCATAAGACGGAATTTCAGCCTGAAAATTCTAAACTATCTTTTTTATTTCCTTTCGACATAATATGACAATATCTTTATATATAGTTTGTTATTATTATCTTGGCAATCTTATATTTTACATAATTGGAGGAACAAACGTGGGAAAAATATTTAAATTTGGATGCCTAGGCATTATAGCTTTATTTGTAATCGGAATAATTGCTATGGTCGCTGGTGGTGGAGACACAACTGAAAAAACTTCAACAGACACTAAAGCAGTATCAAAAGAAGGTGTATCTTCTGATGTAAAAATCGCTGTAGGATCTATGGAAACAGTAGATTCTGTGGGTAATGAATATACAAAAGAACAAGCACAAGGTGTCTTTAAAATTTTAGAAGTTACACTTACTAATAATCAAAAAGACGCTATCACTGTTGATGCTAATAGTTTTAAATTAGTAGATAGCAAAGGTCGTGAATTCACATATTCAACACAAGGTCAAACATCTTTTGACTTAGCTAATGGTGGGAAAACTGACTTCTTCTTAAAACAATTGAATCCTGGTCTAACACAGACAGGTAAAATTGTATTTGATATACCAAAAGATGCTGAAGGTCTTTTCTTAAAAGCAAGTGGCGGTATGACAGGTAAAGAAATTAATTTAAAAGTTGAATAGGAAAAAGGCACTCGAAGGAGTGCCTTTTTTTTAACAACTGGCATTACTTAATGCAGTAAAATAACACTTAAATAGGGCCCAATACATATTATTAAAATTAAAGTGGATCAAGTCAGAGGAAAGCACCTTTGGGTGTCTTTTTTTCTACATTAAAAAGCCTACCTATTTGAACTGAACCTAAAAAATTAGACAAATATATTAAGCAGCTACTAAGGATTGAACTCTGTATTGCACAGGGGACAATCCTTTTAGTTTTGTTTTAATTCTTTTGTGATTGTAGTAATGAATATAAGTTTCTAGTTCTTGCTTAAATTGTTCCATACTTTCAAACTCTTTAAGATAAAGTAATTCAGATTTTAATAAGCCAAAGAAATTTTCCATGACTGCATTATCTAAGCAAATTCCCTTACGGGACATACTTTGGATAACGTTATGTTTTTTAAGCGACTGATGATATTGTCGCATTTGATAATGCCAACCTTGATCCGAGTGTAAAATAGGAGTTTCCTTATCATTCAAACGTTGAAACGCCTTATTTAACATTTTAGAAACAAGGGAATAGGCAGGTCTATGTTCTATATTGTAAGCTATAATGTCTCCGTTATATAAGTCTAAAATAGGTGATAGATATAGTTTTTTACCATGTAAGTGGAACTCCGTCACATCTGTTACCCATTTTTCATTTGGTTTTAATGCGTGAAAATTACGTTTTAAAATATTAGGAGCGAATTTCCCGACAGTCCCTTTATATGAACGATATTTTTTTAGTCGAACAAGACATTTTAATCCCAGGATATTCATTAAACGTCGAACGGTTTTATGATTTAATGCATGGCCTCGATTACGTAATTCCAATGTAATACGACGATAACCATACCTCCCAAAATTCTCAATAAAGATCTCTTTAATTAATTCTTTAACTTTCTTATATTTATCTGGACGTTTCGCTTGTTTCATCCAGTAATAATACGTAATACGAGCGATATTAGCGACTTTCACAAGGTCAACGACCTTGTATTTATGCCTTAATTCATAAATCAATTGCGCTTTGTCTTGGTCTGTGATTTTTTCTTCTTTTGAACTAAGGCATTCAACTTTTTTAAATAGTCATTTTCCATACGCAGACGTTCATTCTCTGCTTGTAGCGCTTCTATAGAACCTTCAAGAGATACTTCGTTTTGTTTTAAATGTTGTAGCTTAGCTTTTTCTTTGGCCATGGTTAGACGCCCCTTTTTCTTTGATTTTAGGGCATCTAATCCTTCTGTTTCATAAGCTACTTTCCATTTTCGAAGTGTTTCGCAAGAAGGAATATTAAAAAAAGCAGCTGTTTCTCTCAGAGATGTCCCATTTTCATTCATATAATGAATTACATCTAGTTTATACTCGAGAGAGTAAGTTGTATAGCGTTTTTCAAACGCCTTTTCCCCTGAAAATTCAAACTGTTTAATCCATTGATAAAGTTCTCTAGGATGAACCCTTATAGAATTAGCAATGGCTTTTCCGCCTTCCGTACCTTCTAGATATCGTTTTACTGCTTGTATTTTATCTTTTGAAGAAAATTTAGCTATAAAAAATACACCTCCAATTGTTAATTATGTGTCTAACAATTGAGGTGCACTTCATTCATAGATAGGCCATTTGTGATTTTGCATTTGCGCACGATGATATAATAACAAAACTCCCTAATTCTCAAGCTCCTTCATTGTTCTTCTTCAATACACTTAAGATGGTACTTTGTATATTAGTCTAAAGTACGAGCAGCTGCATAGAATGATCCAGAACCACCATTTCTGTGAGTAACTTTAAGCTTATATTTACCTTTTGAAAGAGTATTGTACGTATTCGTAAAACCCTTTCCTGCTGCTAACGACCCCTTATCAATAACATTGCCTTTTGAGTCTTTTAAAAACCAGTCAAGCGTGCCTTTAGTATTGTTAGTCATATGAACTCTCATATCCGCTTTTTTTACATGTTCGAACGACACTTCTCTTTCACCATTTATCAGACTGAAATCATCTTTAAGTATTTGGGTACGTTGGATAATTGGTGCTGAATTTTTAGTATTATCTACACCTTCTGTACTTGCTGATGCTGCTCCAATCCCTCCGGTTAATGCGATACCAGTTGCTAATGTTCCTACTACTAATTTCTTGAACATAATAAATCCCCCTTTAATAGTTTTATAACTTACGCTTTAAATGTATCGCAATTGGTATTTTTGTAAATATTTTGAATGTTTATAAATACTTGTTTATCTTTTTGGTAATATTGGGATTCTATTTTATCAAATGGAAAATAGAGGGATTTAAATGAAGATTAATAATGCATAATAAATCAATCAGGTATTTTAATATACTCTCAAAGAGCTGATACACAATTTCTTTAGATTGGAAAACTAAAATCTAATCTACCTAAAAGGAATGCGCCTAATGGCGTCTTTTCTTTATTTTCAAAAAGAACTGCTCAATTAAATCTTAAAAAATAAGGTAAAGTGAACCCGTTGAAATACATGGAATAAACCCTAGTTTTATCCTCTAATCTAAAGGAGGCACTATTGTTATAGGATATGGTGGTAGTTACGGTAAAGGATTCGGTTTCGCTGGAGGGTTAGCTTTATTAGTTGTATTATTTATTCTATTAATCATTATCGGATGCAGTTGCTTCTGCTAAAAAAACTATTGGAAAAGACACTCATATATGAGTGTCTTTTTATGTTTATAACTTTTTTTAGAAAATATTTGAAATATTATACAAGTAATTATATCATTATATAGTAATTGTTTATAATTATAGAAATATTTAGGGGGATTTTTAATGAAATTAGGAAAATTAGTATTAGTCGGAGCTTTAGCATTAGGGGGGGTATCAGCAGTTGGCACACTTGATGCAAAACCAGTGGCAGCAGCAACAAATGTACAAAAAGCAGTAACAACTGAGGACTGGGGCTTTAAAACAATTTTTGACGTGGAAGTTGGAGCTAAAATGATGCCTAGCATTTACACACACAATATGCAATCCAGCTATAAAACTGGTGGTCGTCCTATTTTTATTACTGTACCTTGGGAAACAAATACATTCACATCTCAAGAACAAATTAAAGTCTTCAAAATCCTACCGGGTGGCAACTTAGTTCGTTATCAAACAATGAACTGGAAACAAGAACATGATTACGGTTCAATGCAAAATTTTGCAACATTTGAAGCGCAAATTACAGATGCTTATGATGCAGGTAATTATATTGCAGTAGGATATGTTAAAGGTGAGTTTGTAAAAACTGACTTCTTTACTATCAATAAATAATTTCAATAACCGCTTCCTTAACAAATAGGAGGACAGTTATTTTTTGTGTAAACGTATATTTTCTCAAAATTTTATGATGACCTTTAATACATAAAATATGGTTATCAAGTCGGAAAAAGGCACCGTTGGGTGTCTTTTCTTTTTCTCAATATAAAAAAGCCCACCTATTTCCGTAGGCGAGCTAAATGTAACTTTGCACAATTAATTTATAGCAAAATCATTTGTAGCGAAAGTAATTAAATTTAACTTTGTAACCCTAATACCTTAATAATCTCAATTGTTTTATTATCTTTTATTTTAAAATAAAGCCTTTTCCCTATACGTTCACTAATTACAATATTTCCAAAGGCTAATTTACGCAAATGTTGTACAATCAAATCCTCTGTAATTCTTGTTTGCTTACTTAAATCAGAAACTGACAACGATCCATATGTAATCAATTTACAAACAATTGATAAACGAGTAGAATTCCCTAATAATCCCAAAACTTTTATATTTTCTGTATAGAAACTAAAATCCATATGAAAAGCATGTAACAGATCTTCCAACCTCCTAAAATAAGATGAATAACAACCAAAATATCTTAACATAAAAACAGTAAAAAATAACCTAAAATATTCCAATTATTCATTGAGAAAAATGATACTTGAATGGGAGACCAATACATATTCTTAGAATTAAAGTAATTCAAGTTGGAGGAAGGCACATTTAGTTGTCTTTTCTTTTGTACATTATCTCTATTACGTGCTCATTGATTTTCTATATACGTTTGATACAATTACTGTAGTAGTATTACAGTAATTGCTTGTGTATATAATAAAAGAAGAGATGCGCTAACATTTCTTCTAATAACTGCTACCGTCAGGGTGGTGGTTATATCATTTATTTTTTACGAAACCCACCCTTTTGCTTTGGACGGCGACGAGGAGTGGTTTTTTTGTTATCTTTTTCTAAAATTTTTTTCCTAAAAACATACGCAGAAACTTCACGTACAATGGCTTTCACAAATTCTTTTAGAAGCTTAAACAAAAACCCCATAGGTATATCACCCCCTTTCCTTCCAAATGGAAAGAAGGGATAACCAATCACCCTCACAATATACAGTTAATCCTCTTCTATCATACTAGTACAATCTCACCAATATAAAAAAGACCACCATTAGGCAGTCCTTTTTGGGTAGTTTTAGAGATAAAATTATAACATATTAATATATAAATTATAAATTTTTTCCCAAAAGATACTATAAGTTTTTTATAATTATTGATTTCTCAATCTTCATTTTATGATAAATTTTCCTATAAGGATTAACAAATAACAGTAAAATTATCAATCCATTAGATTATTAGAAAAAACTGGTTATCCGTATAACTATTTGGTAAAATATAGATATCACTTAAGAAGATAAAGTTAATATAGATTAACTAAGTAATCCAAAAGAAATGTTTTATTACATAAAAAAAGGCTCCATTGCTGGAGCGCTCCAAAATAAACAAACGAATTAAAACAAGAAACAGACAATTTAATTATATAGATAAAATATAAATAAATCCATATATATGTAATATTGCATATAAAACTTTATTTATTGATGCTATAATAGACTTACTCGATGATTGTTATATTTTTTTATGGTTTTTAAGCAATACAATACCTTCTTAACACTAAGTGTACAAGTAAAAGAAGACATTTTAATCGATATCTTCTTTTTTTTATAATAACAACACAATAAATTTCTTTATGAATTAGAGGAAACTCTAAAACAAGAAAAAGTATTGTTGTAATCAAAAACTGGGCATCAAACAAAAAGAATAAAAAACAGGTAATTGTTCGTAATCACAATTACCTGTTTTTTATCATTTATATTTACTCTTTATTTTTTTAAAATTTCATTAACCTCTCCTACACTTAATTCAGTGGCTTCCGCTATCTTCTCTATAGGTACACCTACTTTAATTAAATTGTGAATCATCTCTATCTTAGTTGCTATTCTAGCTTCTTTTGCAGCTTTTTCTTCTGCCGTCTCTATTTCTGATATTCTATCTTTTATTGCCTTCTCTCTCGCCTCATATAAGCGTAAAAAGTCTTTATCACTACTTGAACTACCCCCACTTTCACTTCGTTTAGAAGTGAGGGATTCCTAAGTAAAGAGTTCTATCGAACTCTAATTGATTAGGCTAACCCCGCAGTCCTTGCGGTTAGAAGCCTTATTGCTTCATTCTTTAGATTGATACTTGCGTTAATATCCCTATCATTGTTTGCACGACAAGAAGGACAGTCCCATTCACATAGGTTTAGATTTTTAACGTCTTTATTTTGATATCCACAACAAGAACATAATTGGCTGGAAGCAAATGTTTTCGATACGACAATAACTTGTTTGCCATACCATTTTGCTTTGTATTCTAACATGGATCAAAATTGCGACCAAGATACCTCACTAATTGCTTTTGCTAACTTATGATTCTTTAACATATTCGATACTTGCAAATCCTCTATACCGATAACATCGTGGTTTTTGATGATTTCAGTTGAATTTTTTACTACCAACCATTAAAATATTTTATAATCTTTATATATAAACTTATTTTTAGGAGTAGATAGAATGCCAGTTACACTCGAACTTATTCTTTTCATTCTTATAGCAATTAGTGCTGTTGGCTATTTGATAAAAGAATCTCAAAAAACTAAGAAAAGAACCCTTGGAATTTCACTAGAACTTTTAGTTCTTTTCTGGTCAATATGGAGAATATCGACTATCATAATCCAAATTTCAGAATATAATCTCTCGTGAATAAAATTCAATATTCCGTCAATAATGTATATGACATCAGATTTTCTCCTTGTTCCCCCTTGGAGAACCGAACAGTTAGCTAATTTGGCTAGCTGCTTTGTTGTGTAAAACAAAGCATTTATAAAAAGCTTTCTTAACATCCAATTAATGGAAGTCAATTACCTTTTATGGTAATGTTTTGGTAATCCCATAAAGATCTATCGTTCCATTAACAGGACCCGTCCCCCTAATCGGGTCCTGTTAAATGTTCTCTATTAAAACAGTGTTTTTGTTCAACTATCATCTTCGCTTCTTCACATTCTACAATTCCATATGCAATATTACATATCCTATATGTTCAATTTATAAACATGTAATAATTGGTTTATAAAATATTTAAAACTAATATTGAAAGGAGAATACTAAATGTCTTTCTTTTCGTGGTCTCCTCTTATTTTCTTAGCAGTTGTTGCAATTATCATTTCTATTAAAAAGAATAAGAAACAATAGTTTTAAATAGTTACAATAATTTATTTCTAGGAGGTGTATTTATGTCATTTACAGTATGGAGTGCAATTTTTATGACTTTAATCGGCGCAATGTCCGGAGCAATCTTTGGTACAATTTCTTCTAAGAAGAGTAAAAATACCAACTAAAAACCTACTAATAAAAATGAATTTTTATTTTAGTGACAGCTGATACGATTTTAATATTTCAGCTGTCATTTTCCATTCAAATAACTATTTTGTTCACTTTTTTGATACATTTACGAAATATTTATATGTTATCTTCAGTAAGTTCTTTTCTTTTCATAACATTGTGTGAGTTATACCAACACAAGAGGCCCTAGATCCCTAAATCTAGGGATCCTTCGTTTAAATAACTATGTTGTTCGATTTGATGTATAGACAACTGTATATTTAGATGTTAAAACATTATTGTGATTCCCACTTGGTTTCACATACAACTTTTTTTCTGCGATTATGGGGTTCTTACGTAATAGTAAGGACCCTTTTTTTATTTAGTACCCATAGCCAGTAAATCCGAGGCCCATATTTCTCCTTTCTGATTCCAATAATCCCAACGTTTCTACTAACGCTATGACGCCTACTGGTGCCTCGTTTAATCAAATGAGTTTCTGCCCTTTAAATGCGTCATAACGCTATTACGCTTCAAGAATTTGTCCACGGTACTTGTTGCGGTATAATCAAAACTTCCGACTACATCCTCCAATGTTAGTTGCTTCATGCCCCTAACCCCATTGGACGTGATTTGATTTTGTTCTTATCTGCCTGATCCATAATTAATGCAGCGATTTCTAGTTGATGCCTTCCTAACTCTTTTGCTATTTCAAGAATATCTTTATCCTCATCCCACATTTCTCTCAATTGAATCACTTCGCTTTCATCAAACACTAAATCCAACTCTTCTAAAGCAATATATAAGTTATGACGCGACTTGTTCATGTACTTTCCCTGCTGCAACGCCATTGTGTAATTCTCCTTTTCCAAATCCGTTCCAAGTCTTGGAATCCCATTTCCCCTCCAGTTGTAATTGATGAATTTCTCTTAACTCCGCCATAACGGCATGACGTCTTCTATCCACTTCTTCAGGACTGCGATTCCCTGCTTTGCAAATACTCGGAGGAAACGAATTATGCAAAACTCATTTTATACAAAGTGGTGGTTTTGGTTTATCATTGCCGTTGTCGTAATTGTTGTTGGCGGAAAAAACACTAAAGAAGAAGCTACAACAACTCCAACCGAACCAAAAAAAGAAATAAAACAAAAACAACCCAAACAAGATGTTCAAGTTCAACCAGAAAAGAAGGAACAGCCTAAACAAGATATTCAAACTCAACCAGAAAAGAAAGAACAACCTAAACAAGATATTCAAACTCAACCAGAAAAGAAAGAACAACCTAAACAAAATGTTCAACAATCTGCATCGGGATTCACAAATCCTATAAAAAATATTGATAAAACAGCTGCTATGAATGCAGTCAAAGAAAAAGCAAAGAAAGACTTCCCAGATGATTACATGACACAGAATTATTTAGCAGATGAACAATCTAAGGCGTTTGATTATCTAAATGGTATTGAACTCAAATCTCAGGAAGAAGTAAACGTTATGAAGAAAGTAATCAACGACTTCCCTAATAACTTCATGCCTACTAAGTATGTTTATGAAGAACAGATAAAAGCTATGAACAAGCAGTAATAAGATATTATGCTTTTCATTTTTTCGTAAACAAAATATGGATAAATACGTTAAAACAATATTCGGATGGAAGTCCAATACATATTATTAAAATTAATGTGGTTCAAGTCGGAGGAAGGGACCTTGGGATGTCTTTTTTTGTTTATTGTTTTATTTATAAAGTGCTTGAATTCAAAAAAGACATAGAATAGAACTTAATATAATAATCCCAATAAACCGATAATATCAATAACCTTCTTATTTTCTACTCTACAATAAAGCTTTGTACTCTTGCGCTCGATAATTACCATATTACCTTTAGTTAGTTTTCGTAAATGTTGTAAAATCATAGGTTCCGAAATATGCGTCGCAGCGTTCAACTGGGAAACTGTCAAGGTCCCACTTACAATCAATTCACGTACAATTAATAAACGACTTAAACTGCCTAATAATTCTAAGATTTCAGCACCATTTTCATAATTACTAGAATTTATATTAAAATCGCCCAACATACTATTCATCTCCCTAATATTGATACAAATACTAGCTCAAATAGCTTAACATAAAAATCGGATGTATTCTCCTAATAATTTCTATAAAAATGTAAAAATTTCAAGTTTTGATGGTTCAAGTCGAAGGTGGGCACCTTAGGGGGGATTTTTTTATATTCATAACTTTTTTTGGGAATTATTTGAAATATTATACATAATTTTATATTATTATATAGTAATTAATTATAATTATAGAAATATTTAGGGGGATTTTTTTTATGAAATTAGGGAAATTAGCATTAGTCGGAGCTTTAGCTTTAGGTGGTTTCACAGGTTTAGCAACATTGGACGCAAAGCCAGCGGCAGCAGCGGAAAATGTACAAGTAGCATCAACAACTTGGGGCGACCCAGCAACATTATTTGATTTAGCACAAATTGCTTGGAATTTCCCAGCTTATTTATCCGATGATGTTAAGCCTTCTTATAAAACTGGTGACTACTTCACAGTTAAAATGGGTTGGTACAACGGAGTAGATGGCAATCCAATGAAGATTTATCGTGTTCTCGATAATAACTCATTAGTTCGCTACAAAACTATGTATCCAATTCCAGTAAATAACGGCACTCTTAACGAAGCTGTATGGAGTACTGATATTAATTCAGTATACGAGCCAGGTCGTTACATTGCTGTTGTGAATATTGATGGCAATTTCTATCAAAGTAATATCTTTACAATCAACAAGTAATACGTTTCTGTCCTGAGTATGACAGAATAAACTACTCTCTTTCATCTAAGACCTCACATAATTGAACTCATAAACTATTATATTCCTGAGGAGGAAACGGATTATGAAAAAATTATCGAAGGTAGTATTAGCAGGAGCTTTAGCTTTAGGTGGATTTACAGGTTTAGCGGCACTGGATGCAAAGCCAGCGGCAGCAGCGGAAAATGTACAGAAAGCACCGACGGTTGACAACTGGCCTTTCAAAACCCTCTATGAATTAGCAAAAGGCACGACTGCATTACCAGATTTTTGGATTAATCAGTTCAAACCTGCTTATTACACAGGTGATACATTAACATTTAGTACGAATTGGGTAGACCAAGCATCTGGGAACGCATTGAAAAATTTATTGTGTATTAGATGATAAGGAATTGACGTTAGCTCGCTATCAAACACTTTATCCTAACAAAGATTGGAATGGAACTGAGTGGAGAGCTGCATATAGAACACCTATCACTTCTGTTTACGAGAATGGTAGCTATATTGCAGTTTTAGATGTTGATGGCACTTAATATCGTAGCCAGGTCTTCACAATCAATCAATCAATCAATAGTAATACCTTCCTAAGCAAGACGGTATAAACTGCTTACCTTCATCTTAGATACTACAGTGATGATTTCATACATAAAATACAATTATCAAGTCGGCTGAAGGCACCTTATGGCGTCTTTTTTTTGTACATTAAAAAGCCTCGCCATCCTATGGAGATGGTGAGGTGCTTATGTATATTATTCACTATCTTGTTTTCTCTAATACTTTCTTCTTGATTGAACATCTATTGCGTTGCAAACATTGCAAAAAGAATCATTACTACAATTACAAGTACGGAAAAAACATAGACCATACTACTAGTACCTTCCTTATTTTGCTTGTTCTCTTCTTTCATCCGTTGTACAGCATAAAAGAAATCACATATAGCAGAAAAAATTTCTAACAATATCTGCATAACTTATTTGCCTCCCCTTATAATATATGTGCAGTATTAATTAACTAATAATTTCCTTATATATTATATCAGCTAGGGTCCATGGAAGAATAACTAATTATTTTTATAAATTAATGTATTAATCAATATGGCATTAATACAGGATAGTCCAAGTTAGAGGAAGGCACCTTAGGGTGTTTTTTTTATAAAAAAGAACTCCTAAAACGCCTTAAATTAGTCAACTTCAATATTACTCTTTTTTATTAGTTTGTTTTAACTTAATATATTAATTTTAAGTTAAAAATTTGTTATAATTAGTAAATGATTATATTAATTAGATGGAGAGGATACAATATTATGGGTTATAAGTTTCGTAGAATTATCCAAGTTTCCCCGGGTGTGAAAATTAACTTTACATATACAGGTATGGGAGGGAACTCCATTCCACCTGAATCAAGAACAACAACTTATATACCTGGAACTGGAATCTCGTATATGCCACGAATATCTGAGTCAAACAACTATTATATACAACGAGGGTATCAAGGACCAAACACTTCCTATCCCACTATGGATGAACAAGATTACAATACGGTAAATGCATTTGAGCCAGTAAAAGAAACCCAAACTTACCTTGTTACTGCTTTTCGTAAAAAGGATAATCAAGTAAACTCTGTAGGTAGAAAACTAATGAAACCACTTTCCATAATTGCAGGCGTTTTTGCGGGCCTATTCTTACTTATGATGCTTGTTATACCTGCTCTATTCCTGGCAGCCATGTCTTTCCTATGTTATAAAAATATAAAAACACCATTTGCGGTTGTATGCCCAGAATGTGATGCTGAGAATTTATTCATTTTTGAGGAAGAGAAGATTGCTTGTCGTAAATGTGAGAGCACTCTTATAATCCAAAAATAAAAGGTTCTTGAATACACTCCCCAAAAATGAATTGTGGTATTGAATTTCAAGATGGCCCTTGAAGGCTCCAGCTCTCTTTTTTATTTCCTTTTGACAATATAAAGATAAATAGTTTGTTATTATATTTAAGGATTTATTTATATTAGGAGGAATGAACAACTATGTTTAAAAGATTAGCAGTATTACTTATTGGAGCTCTATTATTATTTGGTTTATCCGCTTGTGACAGCGTTAAATCAATGACAAGTAATGTCACGGTTGGTAAGGTAATTGAAAAATTTAAAGCTGCAGGATTAGAAGCTGACAATCCTAGTGACCTACCAGAAAAAGAATTTGGAAATACTAGAAAAGAAGCAAAGCGCATTCTTGTTCCAGCATTAGGTGAAGATAGTGGTGGTAGAATATTTGAGTTTAAAAACAAAGAAGATCTTGAAAAAGCTAAGAAATACTATGACGATTTAGGTAATGGTAATCAAATGCTATTCTCTCATACTTACGCAAAAGGTAACTTCCTTATACAAATGAATGGTGATATGGAAGATGCACAATTTAACAAATATAAAGAAGTTATGGACAAAGTAATTAAGTAAGTTAAATAATCCGCTTTCATTTATATGAAAGCATGTTAGAATTATCTTTGGATTAGCGTCCAATACATATTATTAAAATTAAGATGGTTCAAGTCGCAGGAAGGCACCTTTGGGTGTCTTTTTTTTATTTATCTTCGACAGTGAAAATCATACATTACACATTTATGATGAGATTTCTAACATCACAAGCGGAACAAATGCAATTAATAGAATCGGTAAATATCCAATCATTAAAATGTATGAATTATAAAATTTAAAAGACTATAAAAATGCAAAGGTACTTATTTATTTACCTGAGTCACATAAAGATTTTGGTTTAGTATCTTACGGTTATCATGCAGAAATAGATGCTTTCGATTTCGGACTTGATATTAGTGATGTGACAAAATATCAAGCATTTATAGAACTCGCTAAAAATCATGTATAGTTCACGAAACTGTTAGAAGAAATAGCAAGAAAAAAAGACAAAAGTATTATAACTTTTGTCTTTTTATTTTAAGGTTATCCATTCGTAACTTTCCCATTCTTTAGGCTTCTTATCATACTTTAAACGGCCAGTCGTACAGAATGAAGCAATTATCCATTGAATAAAGTTCATCTTGGCATATGGATCTATACAATCTTCTAACTTCTTTAGCTGATAGCCTGTACTATTTTTCTGCCAAATTGTATATAAACGAAAATGAGTTGTCGTTACAAGTCTAGCTTTTGTTGTAACTTGCCATTTAGAAATTTTCGTTAAATCCTCTTTGACTTTTCTCTCATACTCTTGTTTTATCACTTTATAAGTCTTATCTTTTTTAATTAATCCATTAGAGATTGTAAAAGGCATTTGATGCACCTCATAAACTGTTCCTTCTTCATCTCCTAAAATATTTGATTCTACTAGAAACATATTTTTTAGTTTTAACTGTTCTGTTAATTCTTTTCCGCTCCGATAAAATGGCTTCTTTATCTTCTGCAACAAGATAACCTGCACAATTAATCCTATTAGTAAAGGATATGCTAATACAAACAATATATTAATAAACATGTTTAAAATAATAACGCCTATTAGAGCAAAAATTGTAAAGTAAATATAGGTTTCTCTTTGATGAATGATTCTACTGTTCAAGCCAAGATACCTCCATTTTGATAAATAGTGAAAGCAATATACACAATTGCTCCTAATAAAATAGAACAAGCCCCTGGAAAGCTCTGTATCAGCTGTATTTCTTTCTTTGGTAGTTTTGCCCCAAATATAGAAGCAGCATGCTCCAATTGGTCTTTAATCGCTCCTACAAACCCTAGAATTTTAATTAAACGATACACGCTAGCAATCCAAAAGAATAGTAAATGGAAAGCTGTTAATGTAATAGCGGTAAGCATAGCCGATTCCTCTGCTACATCGCTAACATATAGAGCTGCCACCACAAGCATTTTCGTATCACCGGGTGAAGAAAATTTAAATGTCTCTAACAATAAGCCACATACTAAGGCCATAGTTAGTACAATTACAATCTCTTTTCCCGTTCGTATTCCAGCAAAATACGTGATACCTAAACCTACTACTAAAAAAATGAAATGCCATATATTTTTTGTTTTTCTATACTTTAAGTCGGTAAATACATTAAGTACCATATAACTTAGAAATAATCCCATGATATACAGGCTCATTTTCTTTACTCCCCTCTTAATTTCATATAAAAATACTGTGTAAAAAAGGGAACCACTTTTAGAGTAGCCCCCTCGTTTATTTTTATATTTATTTTTTGTTCCAAGAATCAACATCTGCATTGCTTGATGCTTTTGTGAATCGAGCTAGAATTGTATCATAACCACCTTGGATTGCTTTCCATACGAACGGGCCAATTACTAATACAATAATCACCGCTAACGCGATTAACATACCGTTTTCTGATGATAATTGTGAGTCTTCGTTTTTTAACCAACTTTTCATTTTTGCTAACATTTCATTTCGTCTCCTTTATATATCAATTTTAAGTATCTACTAAAATTAGAACTTATCTATTTAAATCTTTAATTACTTATTCCAAGAATTTACGTCTGCATTGCTTGATGCTTTTGTGAATCTTGCCAGGATCGTATCATAACCACCTTGGATCGCCTTCCATACAAATGGGCCAATTACTAATACGATAATTACCGCCAGAGCGATTAACATACCGTTTTCTGATGATAGTTGCGAATCCTCATTTTTTAACCAATTTTTCATTTTTGCTAACATGATTGAATCTCCCTTCTCCATTTATTTGAGCTATACGTAATAAACATCATTCATCTAAAACTTCTATTACTTGTTCCAAGAATTCACATCTGCATTGTTTGATGCTTTTGTAAATCGAGCTAGAATTGTATCATACCCGCCTTGAATTGCTTTCCATACAAACGGGCCAATTACTAATACGATAATCACCGCTAACGCGATTAACATACCGTTTTCTGATGATAATTGTGAGTCTTCGTTTTTTAACCAATTCTTCATTTTTGTTAACATGTGTAATGCTCCTTTACCTATTCCATTTTTGATAACATCTACTATAAACTTGCAAATCCTTGCATTAAGGATTGAATAACAATCACCATTGGATAAATCACAATACATCCAATAACTGCGACGTTAAATTTATTCATTTCCATCGGCTTATTTTGAATGAGACGGTTATAGTTCTCATGTTTTAACTCACGCATCATTTTAATCTGTGCATCCATAATATGAAGACTCTGTACCTTGTCCGTTTTTTGCGCTTGTTGCAATGCAATCGTAAAGGTATTTACTTCTGGACTATTTAAAGCAGCAGCAAAGTTTCGAAATGGTTGATCCGAGCCAGCATACATTTCTAATTCCGCAGTAAGTGTAGATACATACGGACGAAGATGTCTTCCAGCATATATCTCTGCCTTTTTTACTGCTTCTAATGTTGTATGTGTTTTTAACAGCTGCAGCATAGGAATTAGATACTCTGGTAATTCGAACTTCCTAGCTTCTATCGCCTGCTTGATTCTTCTCTTTAATAGATAATCAGGATAGAAGTAAAGCAGTGGTGAAATCAAAACTCCCACTTTAAATAAGTAGTAATCATGGAACACCGTACATATCAAGAAAACAGAGGTGAAAATGATGGGATATGCTACCTTCATCTTTAAATATTCTTCTGGTTTCGTATCCAGGCCAGCTTCTTCTAATTTTTTCTGAATCTGCTCTTTCTTTTCTTCTGTCAGGTACTTATGTGATAACGACTGGAAGGGCGCGAGCATCATCTGATTTAAATTCTTCTTTTCAATTCGTTTTGCATTTTCTACATAGTTCGTAAGTAAGCTACCGCTATCTTTTTTACTTTGTAGAAAGGTAGAGAATACCCAGTACATGACAACGAATACCACTACAGCTAAAATCGTAGCCACCTTATTCCCCTCTTTCTGTTGGGTTATAATTTGCAATCTTTTCTACACGGGTTGCTAAGAAAAAGACAATGAACATATTTACCGCTAACGCGATTTTTCCCATCATAGAACCTGCTAAAAATCCATATGCTTCTTTTGACATCAACATAATAACAATCGGCATAGCAATGGCAATTAAGCAGTTCTGTACAAAGGCACGTTGCGCTTGCGACAAACTAGAACGCAATCTTGCCAGGTATAGCTTTTGTTTTTCGAAATCTTCTGCAATATCTAGTAAGACTTGAACTGAATTTGTTCCACCTTCTCGGCTGCACACTTCCAACATTTCATGGAAGAAAACCAATTCTCTAAAGTTAAACGTTTCATTGAATCCTCTAAATGCACGATGCATTGTGGTTCCACCTTCTAATAAAAGAGAAACTTTCTCTATTTCTTCTTGAATGCTTTCATGCATCATTGGCTTCACCTGAACTAATACCCGTTTTGCATTGTTACTAATTTGAAGTGCATTTGCTACAGCTTTCATATAGATAGAAAGACGGTCAATGACAACCAAGTAGTAACGTTTTTTTCTTCGATAAAGAAGAAACCTTGGAACTAAAAATCCAGATAAAACGGTAATCAGTGTAAAAGGATCTCTACCAAAAGAAAAATAGAATACTGCTGCAATACTCATTCCGGAAAGAATCGTATATACCCAGTACATACTTTTTGTTAATTTCCACTCGTACTTTTGGGCTTCTTGGATAACGGATTGTGGCAAATACATTCGTATCCCTTTGATATTTCTTAATTCCAAGCGCCTTTCTTCTTTCTCATTTTCTTGAACAAATTGAGAGAGAGCAGAACCCTTAGATTTTGCAAAAAGTAAAACGAGCAATACTACACTAATAAATATCAAGAATATGCATCCATAGGCTAATAAACTACGCATATTGCACCTCCTGTTTTGAAAGGAATGGTGCATAAAGAGCTGGATTTACAGTAGAAGAACGGAATTTCTTCTCCATATCAGCTGATATTCTTCCTGTAATAATATGTTGGCCATGAATTTTCCCTATTCTTTCATTCATTTCATCTTGTTTCTCATATGTTGGCATAAACTGAGACAATGGATTAAACTGTATATCTTCCTGATAATCCAATAGTTCAATCATCTCTGTAATATAACGATTTCCATCATCTTTCTTTTCCAAAAAGACAATTACATCAAATGTCTGTGAAATCAATTCATATAAATACTGGGCATCAATATTCGCACCACTTTGCAGACACATAAGCATTAAACGCCTAACTGCTTCTTTTGCACTTCTTGCATGGACAGAGGTGAAACCAGGATGTCCTGTTTGGAAAAAGTTAATCATTTTTAACGCTTCTTTCCCCCTCGATTCCCCTACAATTAATCGCTTGGGCCCTTGACGTAAAGCATTTGTTAACAATCTATCAAAGTCGATTGCATTTTCTTCTACTTCCGATGCCCTACACTGCATCGGAACAAAATGATGTTCTGGAAAAATGCGATGCAAATATAATTCAGGGTTATCTTCTACTACAAGAGTACGTTCTTTTTTCTTTCCTTTCGGAATGTGAGAAGCAAGATATTTCATAAACTCTGATTTCCCTGTACCCGTAGCTCCAGCAACTAAAATATTCATTTTGGCTTTCACAGCTGCAGCCAAAAAGTTCAACATTTCTTTCGATGCTTGATTGGTAGATAACATCCGCTCTTCAGAAGCACGAAGGTGATCCGCATTCTTACGAATCGTTATCGTTGTTCCGAGTCCCCCAAGTTCATCTAACGCAATATTGATACGTATATACGGAAATACGCAGTCAACATATGGCTTTGCTGTATTTAATGACTCTGATGTACTGTTTACCATCTTATAAGCTAGGGCTTTCACTTCTTCTTCTGTCTCAAATCGGTAAGGAAATGTACATTCTCCCTCTCCGATTTTTTCGTAAATGATTTCTTTTGTGCCATTGATATAAATATCAGTTACATCCTTATCTTCTTTTAAAGGTTCTATAATCCCAAATCCAACAATTTCATCACACACCATATTTAGTAACTGTTCTGAAGGTACATCTGAAACGACGACTTGATTGCTTAGTAAAAAGCCTTTAATAATTTGCTCCACAGCTGTTCTCTTCTCTTTATTCATAAAGGATTCGCTTAAGATATCACGATGTTCTTTTACTAAAAATGCACGAATTTCATCCGTAATATCTTTAATTTGTTGAGCTGTAGTTGTTCCTAACTTTCGCACCGATTTAGAACGAATCCTATAACCAAAGTGATATAAATCCACTCGATTTCGCTTTAAGGATACTTGTTTTCCCTGTAAATAGCCCCACATACTACTTGCCACCTTTTTAATTTCGTAAACCAAAGAGACCCTTTTTCATAGAGGAGTGCTGGGATGGAATATTAAGACCAGCTGCTTCCATAATATGATGGACCTTTGCATTAATTTGCGGGGAACCAAATTGCATCCCCCATTCATAACTCGTACGATCTCTGTCATACGGAATTGTCACTGCAATGTTTTGGGAAGAAAGCTTTTCAATATCTTCTACATAGTCCTCGTCTCCCATATTCAAAACATGAATCATACGAGGCAATGTTAGCTTTGCTTCTTCTATTAGTTGTAATTCTCTTTTAATTGCTAACGCACCACGAGGGTTGCCATTTAGCACATGAACAACAAGGTCTGATTGGTATAGAATTGGGTAACTAAGCACCTCGGATAATTCAGTTGGTACCGATAGAATGATGTAGTCATATTCTGTATCTACAAGTGATTCGATAAATGTCGTTACAAACAATTCTTTGTTTTGAATCTCTGGGAATTGATTTAAGCTATAACCTGATGGAAACACCAGAAAATCCATCTTATCGTGTAATTTTTGCGCCAGCCTTGGATTCACTTTTTTTTCTAGTAAATCTTGCTTGGTACAAATATATTGCAAGAGATTGTATTCATTTTCTTTTCTTACAAGCCCTAGCATGTTTTTACTCTCATGGCTAAGACCTGTTCCAACCGCGAAGTTTGGTCTTACTTGGTCCGCTTCTACATAAAGCACCTTTTTCCCTAAATGAGCTAACTCATTTGCCATCGCAATACTTAACGTACTTTTTCCTACGTTTTCGTTTGTCGCATAAAAGGCAACCATTCTTACTTGCCGGTCCATCTTAAAAGCCCCTTCCTTATTTGGATTCGTTCAGATACTGTGCAACATATTCTTTTACACTTTTAGATATGGGATTGGTTGAATGCTTCTCTACATAGTCTAAAATATTTTTCTGGTCAGATATTTGCGAGAATCCTTCTGCTGTTTCTAATTCTTTCCCTGTTTGTTCTACCTTTTGTCCAACTGCAACAGGAATTACATCTCCAAGTGTTTTCGCACGGTTTAGATATTGAAGTTGTTCTGGTGAAACAGCCAATGTATATAATCGTGTTACCTTTGGCTTTTGTTTTCCTTCTTGTTCCTCTTTTGATTCTTTCTTTTCTAGTACAAATGCATCTTCTGTATTGCTATCCTTTGCAGCCGTAACACGTACACGTTGGAAAAGACCACCGAATACTACCTTCTCATTTTCCCCGTCCTTCACAACCTGCTTAAAATATAAGTCCACATAAGTGTTAGGAATGATACTATTACCTGAACTTGTTTCCAAATCAACGAGTAACGGGAATGCAACTTCTCCATCTTTCAAATTTAAAATGGCAGAGTCAGGTAACTCCTCTTTCTTTACTACTTTATTTTTAAAAAGATAGCTATTTTCGGTGATGGGCTGCCCATCATTTGTCCACTTACCTATAACCTCTTTTTTACTTACACGTAATGCATTTGGAGGAATCCCATCACCAGGTAATGTTCGTTCCACTAGCATTTCTTCTTTAATCTCTGTATGCGCAGGTATATCCTTTGCAGCTACAACAACTTTTGTTGGTTTTACTGCATTTTCTACTGCAAAATGATTGTATCCATAGATACCCGCTACTGTTATAGCAGCTAAACCTACCGCTGTAATCTGCTTCATTTGAAACTTAGACGGCTTCAATGTTTATATTCCTCCTTATGTAGCCTTTAAACGCAAAAAAGGACACACCTATGGCGTAAAACGCCTTAGGTGTGTCCTTTTAGCTAATCTAAAGTCTATATGAAAATGTTGGATTTATTTTCTTTAATATTACAATCTCAATATTATGATATATATAGTTTCATGTCAATCATTTCTAAAAAATATCTGTTTTTTCTATTTAAAAACACGTAATCGATAATTAACTTCGCTCCAAAAACCCTGTTATAACAAGGTTTTTAACCTATTAAGCATCCCAAAAATATGTTGTAATTAATCTAACACAACTGAATATTCCAAGGTGTTCGTTTGCTATCCTTTCTCTTTCATTTTATGGAGAAAAGAAGAGATCGCATGGAAATACTGTTCACAATAGTTGATACAAGAGACAAAATTATTATTAAAACGAAATCAATTTTGTTCCTGTTTCAAAATACTTTGCAGGAGCATAACTTTTCCCATTCCGATCCTGAAATTCACTTCCAATATATAACGATGCAATCATTACGATAATTCCAATGAAAATTACACGTTTCATACGTTGTTTTTTCTTTTTATCCATTCAATATTCCCCTTTCTACAAAAAAAGACACATCCCATTACGGGATGTGCCTTTGGTTTATCCATTCAGCTACTAGTTTAAGAAGGATATCTTATTGTGTCGATTCATCTAATTATACTATATTTTATTCTCATTTCCTATTTCTCATGTAATACCAATCTGTTAATTTATAAAGTACGTCTTCCTTACCAACCCAATTCCAACCAACTCCACTTCCTCCAGGGAATGGATCGTCAGGAAATACTCTTCTTTTTATGAAATCATCATACGCAACACCTTTAATCTCTACTTGCTCAATTAAACATAGACTCATTTCATTGATACCTGCTGGAGCTGTTTCTATATTAAAGGTATATACACCATCTTTTGTCTTCATTGGGGTATACCATTTTTGCCCACCATCAATGATTTTCTCTTGTCCATCCCAGTATAAAGACTTCGTTGGTCTTTTACTATCGAAGACATGGCCCGTTTTCTCTGATAGATACATATTTTTTGGAGAAAAACTTGATATGGAACCTGTATTTTTCTTAGATTCTAAATTTTGTTTAGATTTTAATCCCTCATCAGCAAACGGATATTGTGCCGTTGCTTTTGCAAATACACCAAGATAATTTTCATTCCACTGATTTTTATATGTTCCGTTTACTTCATACGAAAACCCATAGCCAGAATGAAGCTTAGATGGTGCCAAATTATCTATACTTCCACTTAATGTTTCATAGAACATTTCTCCCACCGTATCCTCTTTTGACACACGTTCACCTACTGTCTCTACTACACCTTTCACACTCGTTACACCACACATTGCTTTTTCTTTTGAAGGCTCATAGATAGCGATTTTAATAGGATTATTTTTATACGTAGTTTCCTCTATGTCTATGCGATTACCATCAGGGTTAATTTCTGCCTGAATTGTTCCTTTCCCTTTATGTTGCCAGTCAAGGTTCAAGGTTTTCCTTTCTCCCTCAGTTAATCTTACCTTTTGTGATGATACTTGTTGTCCGTTATGTTTTAACACAACTACTGTTTCAGGATTCTTATATTTTTCTTCTAATACATCTAACTTTTTAATTTTATTCTTCTCTTTTTCTAGTTTCTGTCTTGCATTATCTAGCTTACTTGCTGCACTATCTAATTTATTTTCTTCCCAAGAGCAGTCTCTATCATAATAGTGATCCTTTCCCTCGGCATCTACTTCATGAATTGGATTGCGACGACAATAACTTAAACTGGACTGCGCACTATCTCTATCAGATTCAGCGCTGTTTATTTCTTGTTGAGACTTATTAATATTGTTGTTTACCTTTGCTCTATATTGATTACGCTCTAGTTTAAATGTATCACGTGATACATCTACTCTTGTTTTGATATTCTTTCCTTCTCTTGCTGTTTCTCCTTCAATTCGATCAGCAGAAAAATCAATTTTATACTTAAAATCATCTTCATCTCCTGGATCTGGGTTAGGTGTTACTTCAGTACCACAGTTACCATCTATGGTGAAATCAACAGTTTTCTCGTTTGATTCCCTCTGAACAGCATCAAGGACTTTAATTTTCGCAGTATATCGGCCACACATTTGTGGCTGCCACTTTAGTTCTTCTGACTTAAATTGCCCTGCATCTCCTTCATTTGGTTTTTGGTTATCTTTTTGTGGAGTTGAACGTAAGTAATTTTCTTGATGATGAACAGTTTCGCCATCTTTTATAATATCAAGAATCCACTTGACTCGATTACGTTCACCTGCAGCTCTTTGATAAGGATTTACTGTTGTTCCATTGGGATCTCGATCGTTATATCCTTTATTTTTACTTACATATTCAAAACCGTTGAATATAAATTTAACAGGTACATCTTTTTTGCTACTAGAGGCTTTAATGTCTTTTATTTCAGGCTTACTTGTACGTACAAACCACAAATTATATTTATTAGCGTTTCCTCCGGATCCAGCATACCCTCCGGATAAATAGGCAATATCACGAATCCAGTAAAAATCGCCATATACTTTACTTCCTTGATACTGCGAAAGTCTATACTTCAGTATTTCTGCTAAAACAAATTCAGGATTCCCCCAATACTTACTAGCTATTATGTCATCATTAATTCTTTGTACTTCGGTTACCATACGATCTCCTGCAGGAACTGAATTGTTTAGGTATCCTTCATTAGCAATACGAACAAAAGGTTCTGAGAGTTCTTCATTTTGTACTTTGTTTTCATTTGAATTATCCCAACTAAAAGAACCATTATATACAGCTGGATAATGTAAGTCACTTAAATATAGTGATTCCTTTGCGGCATACCCACTTCCTGGACGATAAAACCTTCCTGGCATTTGCAGTTCTTTTGCTTTCATAAATTTTTCTTCATCCCCATCAAAGAAGGGTACATCACTATTCTTTGCATGTGCCAATGTAGGTAATAACAACAATGCAGACGTACAACTAATTAAAAATTTCCTTTTTAATTTCATATCTTATCCCCCTAAAAAACAAAAAAGGACACACCTGTACCTTTAGTAGGTACGTAAGGTGTGTCCTTTACGTAATTATCGTAAAATTATTTTATTATTATATTACGTGTATAATGATATCAAATTTCTCTGATAATAACAACTTTATTTCTTTTCCACTTCAACATACATCATATGTTCCGCAGTTGAGTGTGCAATACGGATTTTAAAATTATCTTTCTCAAATACTTTTGTTTTTTGTGTATCAATTGCTTCCTGTAACTCATTATCTAAGTTCAAACCACTTAATAATTTCGTCCACTCTTTAGTTAAAGATACTGTAGCTTTGTTATTATCTAAAAATATAATTTTATAATTTCCTTCATTATCTGATTGCACAACAAATTGCGCTCCAATAGTACCTGCAGGAAGATACATATTTTTATCGAGTAAAGATACATCGTTACTAATTTCACTATACTTTAAATTTGTACCGAATCTTCCATTAACCTCTTTTATTATTCTTTGTGCTTCATTCGAAACTTGTTGCTTTACAACTGGCATTTTTTCAACTGCTTCAGGGTAATATTCAATATTCTCTGTGACTAGATTAGAATCCATACCTGCAGGCAATTGAACTTCAGGTTTCGGGTCTGGCTTCACTTCTGGTTTTTCCTCTGGTTTTGTTTCAGGCTTTGGATCTGGTTTCACTTCTGGTTTTGTTTCAGGCTTTGGATCTGGCTTCACTTCTGGTTTTGTTTCTTTTTCAACTGCATTAATAGAGTTATATAAGAATTGGCTATACGCTTCACGTGTTACAAACATTTTTGGAGAATACATATTATCTCCTGTACCAATTGTAACCCCATTTTCCTCTAATGCACTAATTGCACCGTAAGACCAAGAATTTTTATCAACATCTGCAAATTTTGTTGTTTTCGTTGCCTTAAATTTAAAAGCATTTGTAAGCACTTGTGCCATTTGTTCACGAGTTAAAATATCATCTGGACCATACTTCCCATCACCAAATCCATTTACAAGTCCTGCTTTAGCAAGTGCTAAGATTTCTTTTTCAAACAAATGTCCTTTAATATCAGTAAAAGGATTTTTGAAGCTAGCATCTGCATCTGCTGGTTTTACGTACATATAAATCATACGAGCAACTTGCCCACGAGTTACATTATCACCAAAGCCAAAGATATTATTTCCGTACCCTTGCACTACTTTACGATTTGTTAAATCATAAATTGCTTTTGTAGACCAGTGATTTGCTGGAACATCATTGAATTTTAATGAGTCTGTGTTATCAGCCTTAGCAGTAAATGCTCCTGCTCCTAGTAATGATGTACCCATAATTGTTAGTGCTGTTGCTGTTTTTAAAAATTTGTTAGCCATTGTTTGTTCCTCCAAATATATTAGTTTTTCATAGATTCTTTTATTGTACCTAATTTAAACATAAAATCCAGATAATTTAACATATAAATTAATTAATTAACATTTTTTATAACTTCTGTTCTATATAGGTATATTTTCCTGACAAAAAAACTATACTTTTCAGCATAGTCTTTTATAGTACAAATCTTAGAATTTTCATTACTTAAAATATACTTGTCCCAATCCCTCTTTACTCGCCCATATCGGAGCTTTTATGCCATCTACACCAATCAGCTTAAATATGAAGAAATGGTGTTCTGCTTTCACCTTAAAAGAAAGGGATTGATTATGATCGATGCGTCCCTTTGTATACTCATACTTCCATCCATCCATCTTTTCTTCTTTCATTCTTTTCTCTATCCCAGGGACTAAATCCACCCTTTTTCCATTGTAATCATATTGAAATCCACCCTTATTTTCTGCGTTTTCTACCATATCAGCAGCAAAGTTATGTGCTTTCACTAACTGTATTCCATACAAAACGCCTTCGGGTAAAAGGCTAATTAATAATAAAGAAAAGGTAAGGAATAGAGCCGTAGTTACTGTATTTTGCATTTTTAATGCACCTACTCTTTTTCTTTATTTTACGTTTCCACCTAATTGTTTTTCTTTTCCATTCGCATCATAAATAATAATACTTCTCGCTTTACTCTTTATCGTTTCTTTTTTTTCATCAAATTGCTTAAAATAACTAGCAGCTTCTGCATCACCTTCGACAGCAATCATTGCTGGTTTTTCCTGTACATCATGTACAGTGAAGTTACGTTTTGAAGCGGGATCTTTAAAATCCGCATTACCGTTATACGCCTTTTCAAACTCTTGTTTCGCTTTTCCTGGATCAATAGCTATTTCTTCTTCTGCACGCAGAGTACCTACTTTTACAGACTTAGCCACAGCTATCTCGCCTCCCCTTTCTAAAGACGATTTATTATCAGTATGTGTTGTATCTCCAATCACCATATCAGTTACAAAGAATAGACAACCTACAAATAACAGCAACATACTTGCTGCAACAATAAACTTTTGCATTCCTCTTCATCCCCCTTAACTTTCAGACTTTCGAAATCGAAATCCACTTAAAATGGAACTTTTTTTTGGATTCAACAATTGATTTGGTAGCAATAACTCTGCTATTCCCTTCATTATTCCTTCTATCTCTTTATAATAGTTGCGACTTGATAGTAACGTACTACTATTCAATTGTGACTCAAACACATCTTCTATTTCATATGGTGGTAAAGCAGTTAATACCTTATCTCCAAAGCATTCTTCTACTATTTCATGCTTTAAAAGTGCAGGAGAAAACTTATTCCCAATGATCCTCACTTTCTCTAAAGCTAAGTAAGAAACGAGCTTTCTCTCTTTTTGTGTAAGAGGATGCGCTATTTTTAGCAATTGATGCAGATCTGGTTCCACTACAAAGAATATGTAATCCGCCATTTCACATATCTCACTGTATAAATCTTTATCCCAATCGCTCCCTGCATCAATAATAGATATAGATGCTTCTTGGTTGGCCAATAAAACCTTAATAAAATGGTCAAAGTCCTGCTCTGTTTCGTTTTTCAGCTCTTGGTCAACTATAGGATTCTTTACGATATAATTTATTCTTCCTTGCTTCCATTTTGGAATTGATAATATATCAGATTCCTTCTGTAGCATCTCTTTATATCTCTGCAACATAAATTCACTACGATAGTTTTCTGGTGCTTCTGTATATCCCTTTAATAACGGATACGTATAACCATCATCATATAAATTCTCTATATAATTCACATCAATCTGTAGTTCATTTAAGTAAGCGGCTAAAAGATGTGAAACAAAAGTGGCACCACTTCTCCTATTCACGTTGGCCACAACAATTGTTCTTCTTGGAATAGCAATACCAATTTGTTTCTCATATACTGGCTCAAAAGCCAATTTATACTGTTTTTTTATAATTGGCGCTTTTGGCGTTTCTTCCTGAATAGACTTACGCTTTTGTTTGTTTTTAAATAATTTTAAAGTAGAGTGTGATTCACTGTTGTTACCTTCCTCTAATTCACTTGATACTTTCTCTTCTTCATCATCAAAAGGAACTTCAGGCAATTTCGTATGTTGCGGTGCTTGACTTGCTCCTACAATTTCCACCACATTTTTAATATCCGATTCCTGTAGCAGCTGCGGGATGACTTTATTATCAATATCAATTTTACGAGAGTTAAAAATGTCATAGATACCTAGATAAATCAGCTTCGCTAAAAATTCATCATTATTTTCACGCTCTGTAAATACTACAATGCGAATATCCCGCTGAAAGCGAATGTCTCTTAACTTCTGTAAAATAATTAATTCTCGCTTATCTTCGTGTCCCGCATCAATATTTAATCGTTTGTCATTAATACATAGAATATCAGGTTGCTCCGTATCTAGAATTTCATCTAAATACTTTATGTGCATAACATCACTATCAGCTACTTCAAATCCTGCACCAACAAAATCCTCACGTAAATATGCCGTATACACAGTATCACTAATAGCTAATACAATCTTTTTCATTATAAAAAACTCCTCTTTGATAGAAAATCACTTTAAAGTAATAGCATGTTTTCAAAAGGCACTTTTGTTGCGTTTTGTATTTTTGTTAATAGTTCGGTGAGAAGCGATTCTATTTCAAATCCATCCAAATTACATGGCATATTATCAATAAGGTTATATTTGACTCTAACCTCTAAACGATCCTCTATTTCTTCTAACGGCATCGCACTAAATAAACTCTGTTCATATATAAATCCATCCTGAAGATTTTTTTGTATTTCTGTCTTGTCTTTGTAAACAATGGTTACTTGTGCTAATTCAATAAAAGGATTATCTAAAGTTAATTTTGTATTCCAGTTTAGACTCCAGATTTCACAGCGGCCATCCGCATGCACAACATTAGCAGCTACAGATGGAGTAATCGTAAATAAACGATCTACTGGAACATTTGTAAAAGTAGTTGTTTTTCCTTCAACTACTTTCAGTCCTCTTTCCTCACGTTCATGCTCAAGCGAAATTTCCGCACCAAACAATGCAATTTCACAAAATACTTGTTCCATTATGGGTTTAATGCCTTCATACGTTCGAACAGCAAATACACTAAATTCTTGTGTTTCATCCGTTCGAACTAATTCATAAATGCTAAATTCCGCTGCATTTACAATTGCAAAAGGAATATCTTGTACAAAATTAGGATTTATAAATAGAGAATCCGGAATCACTGTCTCTGGATGTTTGAAAAACTCTAAACCAAGCTGATATCCTTTTAGAAATGCATTCTTAGCAGCAGCTGGGAATAATGTTTCAAATCTTTTGAGATTGCTTTTAAATTGCTTCTCTTCGACCTCGTTATTAAATTCTCTATCTTGTAAAATGTTTACACGATCAGCAAGCAGTAAAAAATAGTAGTTAATAAGAGAATTAATTCTCTCCTCAAAAACTTGATTATCTTTACAATATTTATCAAATCTTCTTTTACTTTCACTAATAATTTCATTCATTCTTTAATACTCTCCTTATCATTTTCTAGTTATTAAATAAAAAAAGACACACCAATGGCAGGTATATGCCCTCGGTGTGTCCGTTTAGCAAGAATTAAATATCTCTCGATTTGTATATTAATTTTAAACAATAAAACTTATGTATAAGATTATCTATATAATATCTAAATGTCAATACTACTTCGCAATTATTAAATAAACTCACAAAAATAATGCTTCTAATTGATTAACCTTTTCTTTTTTGCATATGTCATTTAATAACCTAATTCAGGTAATACTATTAGTATATCTAAGTATAGGATTTTCATAACAAAATTTCGATTTTTTTATTTACAACTAAATTTCAAAAGTAAAAAACATTCATTTAATATATTCCTTACCTTAGAGAACTTTAAATATAAAACAATCTTTATATTACTCATAGCATAACTAACAGCAAAGGACTAAAGCATATTAATGTTATGTAAACAATAAAGCGACACAAACTCGTTCGGTTGATATTAACATATCAACTGACATTGACATGAAATTTCATATTGAGAGATGAATACAAGTTAAACTAACCATCCAGTTCATACCTAAGCCAATTTATTAATTACATATTTCGCAAACAAAAATTATAAAATTGCTTTTAAGTTCCTATTTTAGTTATTAGACAAAAAGCACGCTAATAATGAATATACATCCATAACATATTTTTCTTGTAACAATTAAAATGACTTTTAGTTAATATATACTTATATTGGAATGATACACAAAATCATTTCTTCTACTCAAATACTATAAAAACTACAATCTATAATTATAGATTGTAAAGATATTAGCTGCACTTTTTTTATCATAGAAAAGAACTCATACTTATAGTATGCCCAAATAAATAAGTCGTATACCTAAGTATTACAACTGCTATTTATAACCAAAACTCCCAATATGCTACACCGTTCTTTTTATAAACCTCCTTGATCAAGAAGGTTTCAAAGAAAGTCTATCTCCATTTAATTTTTAACACAATTTGAAGTACACAACCCAAAATTGTTAATGTCATATAAACAATTAACCAACACTAATACCCTCGAATGAAATCAACATATCAATTGACATTGATATGAAAGGAAATAAAAATGTACAGATGTTAATTTCATATTGATATTTTATGTGTTATATCAATCCGATGATACTCAGATATAAATTAACGTAAAACCAATTAGTAGATCTACATTTATTATCATTAGTTACTGGAATGTAATAACTAACAAACCAGCGCATGCTATATTTTATTACTAATTACTTTTATTAACTTTCTAATGGGTATTTAAGTCATAAACACCCATTAGAATAACTAGTATCTCTAAATGTAAATGGCAGTTTTCTATTTCTGATCAACATGACATTAACAATTAGGATGATTTATCCTTTGTTTGGGTGTTTTTTTGTTAATGTCGTATTAATCTCATAGCAATACCTCATTTTATGTCAATGTTATCTTTATGGATATTCGAAGTATGCTTATCTAATTTTCGTTAACATATCAATCTCATTGTCTTGTTTATGATCTTATTAATATATGTAAACATACACCAGAAATCGGATATCTACAAAATACATCACTTGGATTATTCTAGTATTCTAAGTCGAACCTTAGTATCTTAAAAACTTCCTCAAAATTATCTATAAAATCCTTCGTTTATGGTTCACATTTCATGTTAAAAGGTAATCTTTTTAGATCAGCATGTATACAAAGGGTTGATCTATATCTATTATAGTTAACAAAACATTAACAATAGGTGTTCGTATGTTATTAGTAGGTGGTTGTAGTATTGATTTCATGTCAATGTCATGTTTCATGTTAATGTCAACTCACAGGCTCAATCTGTTCTTTAATACTGATAAAGATCATTTTGTTGATACTGACTACATAAATTTCTATCATGACATGCAATATACAACTTAAATTGTACATTCTATACTAAATTAATATACATAAATAGATCCTAACTTGTATGTAGCAAGTAAATAGGGAGTAGGACGAACCTCTTCGAAGCATTATGATTGTACTCCTATATCCTTAAATACCGTTTTGTTTATTGAACAATACTAACTCTACATTAATATTATTTACTTTTTGCTAGCTTTTATACGTGATAATTAGATTTTGAGCGTTACTTTGTGTATTTTCCGTTATATAACCGGATTATATCCTTATAACTTATTTACAAAATAGCTTTATTTCCTTATCATTAATATTAAGTAGCCTAATTTGTTAATCTCATAGCAACTATCAGTAGCGCTACTACAATAATATATATATTCCCATTAACAAAACATTACCAATTATATATTTCAAATTGGTAATAAAGTTACTGATTCACCGAATTCTACGCTAAACGTCAATGTTTTGTTAACAAGTATATGTTTACATGTTAATTCTATATTTCATGTAATTCACTGGATTGGTAGGGATTTTTACAAATATTATCGAAATACTAGCTAACATGTTAATCTCAGCTCACATGTTAATTATAATTAGTTATTTATGAGTTGATTTTTGAGGAGGTAGTTACAATGATTGAGCAAAAAAATGAAAAACAAGACCATCAAATTAACGATGATGATATATTAGATGATAATGTTTTCGAAAAAGCATGGCGAATAACAGAATTCTCAAAACTAGTAGGACGTCATCATAATACAGTTTATAATTGGTTCAATATCCTAGAAGAAAAGGGACTTCATGAAACTTTAAGAACTCAAAATACAAATGAAAAACTCTATAATGCTTTAGATCTTGAAATTGCTCTATTTATAAAGCAGAAAAGGGATGAGAAATGGTCTCTAGATGCAATTATTGACCTTTTACCACACCAATTTGATTTAAGACCAGTTTCACCAGAACATCAAACAAATGAGGTATCCACTGAATTAAACCTTCAAGCTACTGCTGAAATTATTGAAAAAATGGTAACTAAACAGTTAGAAGAAAAAATAAAACATATTGAATCTCATTATGAAGAGAGGGTAGAAAGTATATTAAAGCAGTTACCACAACCAGAAGATGTAGAAACGCTAAAATTACGCCAACGCCAAGATAGGCTTGATAATTTTATTATTGAGCATAGGGCACGTCAGGAATTAAGAAAACAAGCAGAGAGCTTATGGAATAACAAACCTGAGGAAGAGCGCACTAGAAAAGCAGGCTGGTTTAAAAAAGAGGAAGACTTGAGTAAAAAACAACTCTTCATAGAGCAGTACATACAAGATAATATTATTGAGTATATAAAATCTCTTATGGATTCAGTGGAATAATAAAAAAGTCTGGAACTTAGTCCAGACTTTTTTATTATTTTGTAGTACCAAACATCTTATCTGGATCTAGAAAATCTGCTAGATCTTCATCTTCATTTGCTCCAGCATTATTATTTTCTTCGTCACTACCCATATCAATAAAATCTCCAAATACAAAACCTAAATCCTCATCCTCATCTATACTTTCAATCGTACTAATTTGAGACTTTTTATACTGAATTTGGCTTTGTCTTTCTTTAAATTCATTAAATTCTTCAACTAAACCTTTAGATAATCTCGATGGTAATGCATCGGTTTTATAGAAGGTATATACAGTTCCTAAGAAATCATTCTTACTTACCAAATATCCATTAAAAACTGTACCATTTATAGGTAAATTATTTGAAACTTCTACCTTAGCGTCATCCATAAAGGAATCATTAATATTCTTTTGCTCATCTAGGATAGCAAGCATACCAAAATGATGTACTTTTGATGCTTCAACAGAACCATCATCGTTCTTCTTCATCAAATCAATCGGGGGATGGAAAGAGCTTCCTCTTAATGATTCTTGGAACATTTCTATAATTGCATGGCTATTTTCTATTTGATTCATATTACGTGAAACCTTATTAATTACTAAACAGCCCGTTTTCTCAAGTAAAATACGTTTAAAATCTTGAGAATCCAGTATTACAGATGTACCAGATCCATTAGCAGCGGTATTTAACTCATGAATAATTTCACTAATACGTTGATTTGCATAATCTCGTGAATTAGCGATACCTTTTTTCTCATTTTCATTCAATTCCTTAAATTCATCGTAAAAATGCTGGTTATCAGCAAACACAACAAATGCTACACCTTTTGATTTATCATTTGCTAATTTCCAAATTTCCTGTGAAAATTTATTTACTTGTCGTAATACATCAGGCCCATCTGCTCGGACGGGAAGAGTTACAACAATCCCCATTTTAATAAAGTCTTTGCGCTCAATAGCATTTTCAAAGGCTATTCTCGCAAACTTCGCTTGATTCGCCTTGATTTCAGACATTGGATATAGCTGCGCAACTTTTTGTAATTCTTGTCTGATTACTGGCTTGTTATGAAAAGCCGAAAATTCTTCAATAGCCTTAATGATTGTAGAAGTTCCAGTTCCTCCACCTAAACCTGCAAAAAATAAAACAAGTTCATCCGAAGGTCTTACTCGTTCAGTAATAAATTCTTTTAGCTTTTCTTTTGCTTCCTCATTTGAATCAAGGACTTTTACTGCACGCTCAGGATTCTTACCTAAACCACCTAATTTCAGTGAAACTTGATTACTTTTGGGTACATTTTTTAATTCAGCTAGATCTCCATCATTACTGTTTAGTGCTAAGCAATTATATACTGCTGTACCATCTGTATGTGTATATTCCGCAAATTTATCTACCATTCTAGTACCAGCTTGACCAAAACCGACCATCGTCATTTTAACTGCCACTTCATTCTTCAAGAAGTTTTTTGCCATTATTTTATCTCTCCTTATTTATCTTTTTTCTTTTCCCTAACTCAATCAGTACTTGTTGCCCTCTATAAGTTGAGATCAAAAATTTATATGGGTGCATGGTTTTTTCATAGATTAAAGACATTGATGATAGTGTACTCACACTTATTTCAGCTGAACGTCTAGATATATTCGTACGTTCAACCTCTAAAGAATAGGATTTTCCCTTTTTTTTCTTTACTCTCCTATCAATAACTACATTTTCCACTATTTCATTAATAGATATGCCCCTCATGTACTTCGTCTCTTGAAATTGTTTATTTACTATGTTTCCTATGTATAGAAATACACTATAGAGTATCTCATCTTGTTCAAGTATATCAGCAAACATGTTTACTACTTCATCTGCAAACTTGATTGTTTGATATTTTTCACTTAAAACTTCGTTCAAGTCGTCCCCCCCTTAAAACACTGGTTAATTATTCCTAGAAACATAGTACATCATTACACGTCGTATATCAAGTCATTATAAATAAAACTTATATACAGGACTTGTATATAAGACTTATAAAATTAAAAATAGAATTAATATATATTTTATAAGGGTTTATGTATACGCCTTATATATAATGCGTATACATGTTATATCAATCTTAAATTTCATGTGATTGACATTTCAAAAAAGATTATTAAAAAAACCAAATCAAAATTCTAAAAAACAGATAAAAAACCACCAATTTTTTTAGCATAAAAATTCCAGAAAAACTTATACACCTTATATATAAGCTTTACATATAAAATGTATAAAATAATGCTTTTATATCGTAGTTAAATCAAAAAAACAAATTATCTAGTTTACATACAAGTTTTATATAAGACCCTTATATAAAACTTGTATGTAAACTGTATTTATAAAGCTTATATAATTCAACTAAACTTTTTTTAATATTCCAACAATAAATATTGTTCGAGTATATTTATATTACTAGGGAGATTTCAAGACATTCTTATAGCAATTCACACTAAGTTTTTCTTTGTTACCTAGCTGTTTTAACGGGATTTATCACTTATAAGACCGCTCATTGTTAATGTTATGTTAATGTACTGTTCTTCACTTAGTACTTGTTAGTTCACATTATTATATATGTTATAAGAAAAATCATCCTCTTTTCCTCATTTGAATTCAATTCCTTGTCAATTTCATTCATTCCTCAAAAGCCAGTAGAAGAGGTTGTTAATTTCATATGAACAGCATCAATACCCTTGATATTCAACATATTAAAAAGGGAGTACTAGGATAAATCAACTTTGACATTCTAAAAGTAGTAGGCTAACAACCACATCTCTATTATAAAAAAGATACATTTGTTCAAACTAGATTATTAAAAGTGAAATCTCATCTTATTAACATCAAAGTGATACTTACATTATAATAAATTTTTTTGTAATGCAGGAGGAATGATGATAGCAATTACAACCTCACATAAAATTAACAACTGTTCAATTTTATTATTTCAGTTAAGATAACTCCTTGTTTAACGAAGAAAAAGTGAAGGTAATTCAATTGACTAAAACCAATATGTTAAGTATCTATAGACATATTGTTAACTTATTTATGATTTGGTATAAACAATTAATATTATTTGTCTAAGTGAATTTATGATTCTATACAAGAAAAAAACATAAAAGAAAAAGTTGGAATTTTACATTGAGCAAATAGTAGAAGTTGAAAAGAGCGTTTCATCACTAATAAAAAGTTGAATTTCGAATTAAGGATAGAAAAAATTATTCTTTATTATCAATAAACCTTTTTATAAATCTTGAATAATTTTAATCAATTAAAATAGTAGTTTGGCTATCTAATAAATGTTAGGACGTCATAACATTATT
This sequence comes from Bacillus sp. FSL K6-1338, assembly GCF_038006965.1. NCBI lineage: Bacteria > Bacillati > Bacillota > Bacilli > Caryophanales > Bacillaceae > Bacillus > Bacillus sp. FSL K6-1338. Next base: position 62,277 of record NZ_JBBOWI010000002.1, read on the forward strand.
TTATAAATAGAATTTCATTATAACTATTGTTAGGTATCTAGTAGTAGCTCGTCCTAACAAAACAAACGATTTAATAGAGCCTTATAAATCAATAATTTATAAGAGATTTATAAGAGTAGTTTTCATCTCAACTTCAACGTACAAAATGAAGTACCTCTAAAAATTAAAATGTCTTATTAATTTTTTCAGGTTTTACAACCACCACATCAATGTAATAGTATATTAAAAATAATAAGTATTTAATTTAGTTTAATTCAATATAAGAGGTGTATGCATTGTCCGAGAAAGTGTATAAATATAGAAGATCAGGTACCCAAAAACATTTTCACTTAAAAGAAGCTGACATATTTGTCTTTACAGTTTTATATTACAAAAGAGCACTTACAACAAGGCAAATCACGCAGTTATATAGTGCATTTGAGGGAAGAGAATGTTCTGAAGCTAGCATATTTACAAAGCTTGACCGGTACTCACAATATGGAGCTATGTTAACTAAAAGAATAGATAAAAGGGCTGACAGTATTACGAAACGCGCTTTATTCTCCTTAAAAGAAAAGACAATTGAATTCTTATTGGAAATAGGAAGAATTCCCAAAAAAAGTTCAAAAAGACGGTACTCAAGAACAACTTCTCTTCACACTATGTGTTCACGTGAAGTCATGATCCGTACTCTTTTAGCGACTACAAAGAAGACACAAACCAATGAAGTATTATATGAATTGGATATTCGTTCTTTTTACCAGAAAAAAAATATAAAAATTGAGGACAACCAATTGGCCTTGATTCCTGATGAACATATTTCATACCAAGATAAAAATATCCATATTGAGATGGACATGTGCAAAGAGACAAATTCTATCTTAGTTGAAAAAGTAGAGAAGTACATAGAATATGCAAAAAAAACAAATGAGGATGTAACGGTTGTCTTTGTTATGTACGACAAATCAATGTTCCTTGCTGAAGATGCAGAACCGCCATACATACGTATGAAAAATCTATTATTTTCTATGCGGAAGCATCATGAATTATTAATGAATATACCAAATCTAAATGTACACATTTGCTCATTGAAAGATGCTGGGGATGTTATTTCAGATATCATTCTAGGAACAAATGATAATCAAAACTTGGAACAAGATATTCTTTTTCCTTTATCTCAACGTACAGTAGGAGATGTCAATTGGCGTTACACTTTTGTCGAAAAAATTCAAACGTTTAAAGAATCAATAGATGGTGGCCTTCGACGCACATACAAGAGAGATAAAGCTTCTATTCAAGATTTCTTTTTTATTTTTGGAAATGAAAATGATTACCGAATGATTGCAAGATTAGATGATGTCGTGTTTTCAAGAAGGGATGGAGATGAAGGCGTTCCGCTTGTAGTTATCTATCCTAAACGTGAAAATCCTAGAGATATTCTACTGATGGACACTTATGATAATGTACTACTTCTATCCATTCAAAATACAAATATAGCAACCGATGAACAGATCATGGTACATGCTGCAAATAACGTTAATCCGAAAAGACGTAAACTTGTAGAATTATATTAATCGTTTATTTTTTATATGTTTTTATATGTTTTTATATGTTTTTATATAACTTTATTGATTTTTATTATTTAAGGTGATAGAATAACGTTTGAACTAAACACTCAAAACTACAATCAAATCAGAACATATGAAATTAAGGCAAGCGACACACGCTGTTTTTACAGTGGGTGTCGCTTGCCTTTTTTTGTATGGAGAAAGGTGGAAGTGGAAAATGACAATGAACTTACAATTTGCAACAACTACTGGGGGAGTGCTCTCAGCAAGAGAAGCATTTAAAACTCCAGAACTAGTCCTTAAACATATTACAGAAGGGGGAGCTAAATTTTGCGTTTCCCTACAAGATATCAAAATTCCAGGGAAACCTAATTATTATTGGTACGATGTAATAATTGAAACTGCGGCGAATAACAAACTAGAGATAAATATTGCAGTACTTTCTCAAGAAGAATATAACCAATTGTGTGAAGGAGATAGTATTGACTTATATTTAAAACAAACTGAAGATGCAGCGAAGTTCTTTCTAAAAAAATCAAAGGAACAATTCAAGCCAGAACTTCATAATCGTTTTACATTACACCATAAAGCTCAACTATGTCTTTAAAAAGTAGGTGAACCCTTATGGAGACATCTAAGCAAAGATTACCATTATACACTACAATCGCCTTAATTAGCGGATTTATCCTTTCATTTGGATTTGGTGTAGTAAACTATATCCAGTTACTCTACTATGCATTTGAACCACCGTCTTATCCTATAGAAATTACATATGTACCACTATTTTTAATGTTCTTCTCTTTGCTATTAGGAGAATTTAGTTTTAGGTTCTACAGCCGTATCCCAGCTTTACAATTTCAAAATGGCAAGTTATTAATTTTAATTGCTTCTCATATTGCAGTAGATATTCAGTTTTTATGGTTTGCAACTACTCCTATCCATGCGAAAGTTATTCCTTATCTTATGAATAAAGCAAAACATGTTAATTTTGGTGAATATCAAGCAATAGGGGATGTATTAACAGGAAATTTCCATACACTCACCATGATATTTGTATTCTTACCGACCGTATTTATGATTTTGTTTACTCTTTGGTATAGTGGCCATATTATCCGTTACAGAGAAGAAATCTTAAAGTGGGTACAAAAATACGAATATAAAAATCATAAGTTGCAAAAGTGGTTTAATAGCCAAGAGGAACAAATATATCCTGATGTTGAGATAGGTCCTCATATTAAGCACAAAGAAATGATTCGAATTAAGGGGAAAGATAGAACCCTAAATGGAATTATTATTGGTCCTATTGGTTCTGGTAAGACATCTAGTTTAATTATTCCAATGATTAATCAAGATTTACACTGGATGGTACGTTTTATAAATAAGTTTGAAAATACGTATAAAAAGAATAATTATGATACAGAAGAAGTAAAAGGAACATTTTTAAATGGGATAACTGTTATTGAACCGAGTAATGATTTATGTCAAAAGGTATTTAAATTAGTACAAGCACACAAGATTCCTGAAAGTTCAATTTATTATATTGATCCCACAAACCCTGATACCAAAAACATTAATATTTTACGTGGACCAGTTGATAAAGTAGCCGAGGTTTTTGCAATGGTTATCCAGGGTTTGTCGGAATCTAATAATGCATTCTTTGAACAAGCACAACGGAACCACCTTAAGCAACATATTTATTTATTAAAACTACATAACCCACAAAAAGATGTGACCTTTGATGACTTAATAGATATGTACGACGATGTAGAACGTGTACACCGTATGCACAAACTATTAAAAGTACAGGTAGAAAAACTATATGATTTTGTTCAAAGTGGTGTTGCTTCACGTGACCAAAAAAACGAATATAAGATTATAAAAGGTATCGATGAATGGTTCGATAATACCATTCGTGAAAAAACAGGTTTCCATGGGGAACCTGCCGTTTATAAATCTGGAAAATATCGTGGAAAACCAATGCATTATGACCGGGAAGAAGAATATGTAAAAGGTTTGCGTAACATCTTAAAAGATTTAGCCTCAAATGTTTTAATACGACGTGTTTTATTTGGAAAATCAGATTTTGATTTTGATGTTCACTTAGAGCAAGGTGGTATTTTACTAGTAAATACAGCCAAAGGAGAACTTGCAGATCTTTCTAATGTACTAGGAAAATTCGTATTACTAAGTATGCAAAATGCTGTATTCCGAAGAGAACCAAATATTTCACCATACCATCATATTATTGTGGATGAATTCCCTGATTATGTTGTGCGCCCGTTCAAAGAGTTCCCTGCACAATCTCGTAAATATAAAGTCATTCTGACAATTGCAAGTCAAACACTATCTCAATTAGCTTTAGATTTCACAGAGCAGTATATGTTTACTTTATTAGGTTCGTTCCGTAACAAGATGATATTTGGTGATGTAACACCATATGATGCGAAAATTTTCTCTGACATGTTTGGTGAAACAGAGGAATTTAAAGAATCCGAATCTGAACAAGGGATCTCTCCTATGCAAGAGAACCCCGTTAGTCGCTTAGGTTCGACATATCAAAAATTAAAAGAAGTCGTTATGTCACCAGGAGATATCATGGCACAAGGTGCCTTCATTTGTGCTGCACGTATTGTACAAGACAATCATGTACAACCTGTACAACAAATTACTAGTAACTTTGTACCCAAAGAGGAATTTGCTCAAGCAATCATTCAAGTAGAGCTTAAGTCTGGACAATATTGGGAAACTGAACGTCTACGACTCATTGAAGAATCTATCGCAAAATCAAATCCTATGAAACATGTAGATGCAAATAATATAAAACAGATAGAATCATTTCCACCTATGCATGGTGATAAAATAGGACAAAATCAGTCCATAGAAACAAACAATAATAGTACATCGATATTATTAAAGGGCTCTCAAATCAATACTACTCCTTCATCTAATACAGATTTAGATAATACAACTTCACGAGGAGAGAGCATTCCAAACGAAGACATAGAAGCCAAGCAAGAGGAAACAAGCTTCTTTAAAGATATCCTATACGATGATGTAGTATCCTTTGTTAAGGAATCAGGGACTGCTTCTATAAATGCACTACAGAACGCATTTAAAATCGATTATACACGTGCTTCAAGATTACAAGATGCCTTACAACGGAATGACGAGCTGCCGAATATAACAAAGGAGACACATATGGAACTTGTAAGTCCTAAAAAAAATATGGAGCTAGCAGAACGGAAGAAAGAGGTATCTAATACTATGTTGGAACCAAAAAGGGATATAGATTACCCAATTCATTTAGGAATTCCTGTAGAAACTCATCCATTGCAAAAAAAGCTTCTAACAGAGGGACTTATAACCACAGTATTAGAGGAAACAAAAACAGATATGAAAACTAATTTGAAACCAGCTACAAAAACAGTTAATCCCACTAAAGAAAATAAACTTGATGAAGAGGTTGCAAAAGTTTACGAATCTATTAGCATTACTGTTCATCAAAACTTAGAAAAGAATATGGTAGAGAACACTAGAAATAATGAAGAGCAGCATGAAGATAAACATATCGACTATAAAGAACGCAAAAAAAACTTAAAAGCCAAACAAAAGAATACGTATAACAATACAAATTCACTACTTAATAAAAACCAGCAACAAAAGAAAAATACATCTAATGTAATGAGTAAGGAATTAGATGATTTTTTTGATTAATACCTATAGAAACCTAAAATAACTTTTTATTCAAGATTATATTTTTAGGGAAAATCTAACTTAAATTAGGAAGAAAGGTTAGATATAGTATTTTAACTTTTCCCTTTTCAAAAAATAATACTTGCACAAATTACATAAAAACGTTATATTTTAATTAATAATTATACAAATAAAACATGACTTACGTGAAGGACACACCTTACGTACCATTCCAACGGTACAGGTGTGTCCTTTTTTACGTTCTAGGAGGAAAATATAATGGTTGAAGATAAGGTAAATACTCATATTACAAAAGAACTAGGGATGGCATTTGAATCGGATAACACGCTAGAGGACATCTTTATAGAATCAACTTTCAATCAATTTGAAAGAATACGTGAATATGAATTAGAAGAATTAGCTCGTATGAAACGTGAACGTACTGTAGGGAAAGGCTTAATTACCATAGTATCTGAAAAATTATTCCCAACTAAAAACGGGACATCTGAGCGGATACAAGTGCTCACAATGCAAATTGGTACTCATACAACAGCATATTGTCCACTTACAGAGGCAGGTATAAATATTCCTAAAAATCCTCAATGGCTGATAGGTAAAACAAAACCCGTTATTATTGAGCATTTCCAAAGAACTGAGGAAGGGAACTTTGCTGTTGTATCTATCACTGCAGGAGAACTTGCACTGCAAAGAAAATTATATGAAGAAATAGTAGAGCAAGAGGGGAATAAAGTATACACAGGAACAGTTTCTGGACATATTCCATCTGCACAAACTATTCTGGTTGAAGTTCATGGTGTAACAGTAGGAGTAAGATACTCGCAATGGTCTCATTCATTCGTTCGTTCGGCGGATATTATTATTGGCGATGTTGTAGAGCTTATCATCGATAAAGTAGTGGAAAAGGATGGGCGCTATGAGTTTAGAGGAAATAAAAAGAAACTTGAAACGGATCCAATGGAAAAACTATTAGAATTAAACAAACGACGTGACCGCTTTGTAGGTAAAATTGTAGGTGTAGATGCTATTGCTGGGATTTTCGTAGAAGTTGCACCAGGTATTCAGTTTAAAGGGCTAAAGGGTCGTAATCTGGCAAATCCAACTGTGGATGACGCAGTAAACCAAACAATTGTTACATGTGAGCTGCTTAATATTGATGCTAAAAATAGAAGAGGAACTGTACGTATCCTAAATTATCCGCAAGGCCAAAGTAAAAAATCTAATTCGTCAATTTACCAATTTTAATGGATGATTATGCGTACAATAGAGAAACAAATGTCTACTTATATTCCTTCTATTCCTCATTTATCAAGTGAGGATATACAAGGACTTCAAATATATCGGATACATGATTTGGATAAAACCTATGTATTCCACTCTTATGACGAATTAGTTAAGTTTAAGCAGCTTTTAACAGAGGAACAATATGCTATACTCAATTTTATTGGTGTTCATACATCCGTTCGGTTTAATCATTTATTATATCTATTCAAGAATAAATTTTCGCGGAAGAGAATTAACAATGCACTTCAAGGATTACTTTACTATCAATTTATCGAAAAATGGCAAGTAGAAATTTTTGATATGGAAATCTTTGAAGAAACATATACCTTATCCAATAATGGATTTAAACTACTAAAATACTGGCAAGGAAATATGTTCTTCTTTGCCCCAGAGCGTCTTGACAATCATGGTAAATATGTTCACCTGCGTTATTGGCATGACATAGACCTACTTTGTCATTTACGCTACGCTCCTTCATTTTTAGGTCATATTATGCATCCATCTATTAGTAAAGGGGTTTTTACCCCTTCTTTAAGTTTTATAGTAAATGGAGGAAAAGAACGTAAATTTAACTTTGTTGTATACTCCACCTTATTATCTGATCAAAAGGATCGATTAAAACGAATAATTGCTAGATGGCAGACTTTTGTAGAGTCAGGAAAAGATGTTATTATGCAGGACTTAGGGAATAACCCTACAATCTTAGTTATTTATGTTTCTACTAAAAAACAAGCAAAGCAAATTAATAATGAACTATTACTTGATTTAATTCCTGGTAAAGTATTGTTATGCATAGGGGAATCTTTACATTTTCAAGGATTACAACACGCTTTTTATCAACCTCTTGCAGAAGGGGAGATCAAACAATTAGATACAAAGCTATTTATAGAAAACTAAGCCACCATACAAGCTTTCGCTTTAAGGGTGGCTTGTTTATTTTATAATTAGCTTGGAGTATTCAAAAAAACTTAACAAAATTAATAATCCTGTATCTACCTCTATACAAAGCACAGATTTTGCGAAATAATATTCTTTGACACCTGTTAATCAAATAACATTATATACAAATATAGTTATTTTATTGGAGGAATATACAAGAAAGGAGTACTATATTGCTACGTATACAAAGAGGGTACATGTACGATCCTGATGATAATGAGGTAATAGTAAATGAAATTTTCTATGAAGGTACATCAGAAAAAAAGTTAGGCAGTAAAATGGGTGTATTTGATGCAGTTAAAGTACCTGTTGCTATTTTTCAAAAGGTCCAGGAAAACGAAAGTATGACCTATATGGAAAGTGTTGAAGTAGAAGAAATAAATATAAAGGAAATACTTTGTTATTTAGTTCAAAATCAAAAGCCAGAAAAGCTATATTTTGAAATACAGTACATGAAGTAACTCCAGGAACTGAATATAAGAGGGGATTTATAGCAGGGGATTCAGGGGCATTATTATACAATACATGTGGGATCTGCATATAAACTTCCTTCTTATCCCTGTTCTATTGAAAATAATTGAATATAATATAAAAATAGTTTAATATAAATCTATATTTATTGTTTAATTGATTCCGTTTATTCCCACACCCTATGTGTTGTGGTTGAGTTTTAGAAACAAGTTGTATTCTTGTTTCAATTATGAAAGGGCTTCTTTGAGCCGATTAGTGTATATATAGCTTATTTTGATATGCACATTTTAATCGACTTGAAGAAGTCCTTTTTGTGTTGTCTTCGAGTTAGGAATCACTTATACATAAACTTTTAGGACTAAAAGTATGCTAAATGAGAAAACACATATTTTGTGCTTTTTGTTTAATTTAGAGGGGAGATTATATGAATTTTTACAGAGCATAGCATAAAAAAATATGGATAAACGCACATATTTCCTGCTTTTTATTTAGAAAAGAGGATATTTATGATGAAATATGAACATGTAATTACTTTAGATAAGCCAACATTATCAATAGGGGAAATCATTTAAAACTTTCAAAAGAAAAAAATTAATTACCGCGTTAAAAGTTATGAACTTACTATCTATAAAATCAAACCTTTATATTGTTGGAAATTCCAAAATTTTACGATGAAGTAAGATAATAAGTATCCATTCATAATGGCATTCGAAAGAGAAGAAAAAGGGAATCTAAATATGGAAAGTACTTGTTGCAATGCTAAAAGCACGAGGAATCAGAATATGAAACTTGAGAGGAGTTATATAATATGATTACAGTTAATCGAGGATACATGTATGATCCGGAAGATGATGAATTTTTAATTACCGAGATTTATTATGAAGCTGCTACAGATACTAAACTAGGAAGTAAAATGAATAACTTATCTTACTCAGCCATTCCTAATGAGATTAAAGAAAAAATAGAAGCAACTGCTTCATTATCCTATGTGGAAAGCATTGAGATGTCTCAGCCATTAGCTGTCCTATATCAAAATGAAATTAACATGTATGGAAAACCAGAAAAATTATACTTTGAGTATACAAACATTTAAAAAGAAAAAAGACATTGAACGGTTTGTTTCAATGTCTTTTTTCTTTTTAAACTATAGAGGAACAAATGGTTAAGGCTTTGTTTGGCATCCTATAGTGTTTTAGGTGTGTTACACTTATATTTGTAAATTATAATATCAGGTTTGTTTGCTACTATTCGATATATATAACTGGAGGAAAAATTATGGTTTTTTTTAAAGTACTTGTAGATAATTTTCGTATAATCCTTTTATAATGATATATCTATTTATGCCATTCTCACCACGAACCACTAAGGTATTTCTAACAAACTGTATATGGCTCATATTAGGCGATACAAGCTCTTGTAAGGACAACCCATAGTTTACTACTAAATCTATTATAAAAGCGTTTCTATCCATAATAAGAGGGCGATATTTAACTTGTCTTTCTGTTAATCCTTTTGTTGAAAGTATAGTTTGTTTTAATAGTTTTTTTCTGCTTCGATTATAAAATCCTTATCACTTAGTGATTGATCAGGAATTAAGGAGAGGTGAAAACCATATACTGAAGTTTAAACATGTTCAATTTATTTAAGAACCGCCATATTCTGTGTCTTGTTTTCTAGCTCATAGAAATACTCCTAATAATTTTCTTTAGATAGTTCACTCCATGATTTGATATGTAGGAGTTTCTCATTTGCTCTTAGTCACTTATAAAAACCTTTAATATCGTAATTATAACGTTCAACCCTAGATTGTTTACGTCCATTTTCTGCTAAATAAGCAGAAAATGCTTCTAATGCTACTTCTAAACTAATACCCTTGATCATTATAATCACCTAAATTCTTATTATATATTATAACAAAAAATAAGTGAAAGACCTGCTACCGCCCTTTGCTACGCTCGGTTGCTGGCATATCAAAAAGGAAAACGGACAAACAACCCTTTTCCTTTTTGATATGTTGTTTTTTATTTTCAATGAAAAAAAGACAAATCTCGTCCTAATAAGGATTCGTAGATTTGTCCTTTTACATGGGAGTAATGATATGTTTAATTACCATTATTATAACGGGTTTTACAAATATTTTCAATTAGGTCTGACATCTTATTAACAATCATATTAGTAATAATAAAATCTATTATAAATATATATCTTATATATTAAAAAGAAATAAAGACAAAACTTTTATAGGCTATCAAAAATGGGGAAGAGATCAACTCTCACAAGGAAAAATTTAATATTAGAACGTAAAAAATCATAAATAGTAGAAAATGTATCCCTAAATTTAATAATTATTAGAATTTCAATTCTACAAAAAAGCAGAAAGAAAATTATATATTTCTACATAAAATCGGAAAAAAATTGATACAAATCATATTATATTTATTCAACCTTTAAAATAGAGTGTTTTTTCTATATTTTGGTAAATAGGGAGGTGTCCGGGTTTTATTTATCCACATTTTGTTCAGAGAATGTAGCTATTTGTTCACATTACACAGTATTTACACATAACTCACATTATTATTGATGATTTTTATTAGATAAATTCAATAGCACTAGTATTCCCAACAATATTAGTAAAATAGTATTCACATTTGATCATATTTGTCCTCATATCTACTATTTTTATTAATATCCTTCTGATTTTTTGTAGATATAAAATTGGATATTTTACTACACGTAAAGAATACTTAATGTGTAGTGTGGAGATTCTACTATAGGTAGAAGAGGATTTATATAGAAATGCATAAAAAAAGACTCCATTTTACATGAAGTCCTTCTAGTTATGTATTTATAAATAGATTAGTAAAAAAAGGGCCGAATAAACCAAACACGAATAGCCCTCCACTTTCGATTTTTTCAAAAATAGAGAGCTTGTTGCTATTATTTTATTTCCATTGCGGTTAGCACCTGATCTGGAGCTGTTATTGTTACACCGGCACGTACTAAACGTTCGAAGGTACGCATAAATTCTAGTAAATTAAACTGCTTTGGTAGCTCAATAACACGAAGTTTTTCTTGTGGCAGCTTATCAATTGCCTCGATAAACCATTCACGTACATCACTTGGAATCGTGCGTTCTTTATGGCCACGAACTTTTAGTTTTTCACGCATTTCAATTTCTAAAGCGATATATGCATGGAGATTCACTCCCTGATCATATGCATATTTTCTAAATAACGTTTCTTCCTGGTATTTTAGATAATTACGGTGATAAGATTCTTCCGTCACTGGTACCGCAAACTTCTGCTTCAGTAGTGCATGTACATTTCTAAACATCTTCTTAATGTTATGAAGAGAGTACATAGAATAATGTAGACCAAAATTAAAGACAGCTTTCTCACGGTCACTATTTCTCTCTTTTGGTATATGTTGTGCAATAAGAGGGTAGATACCTTCTTTCGCCGCTGTATCCAGAATTTGATATTGAGATGTCTGATGTAATAGTTTTTTCAATGTATATATAAGTTTTGTAGGGTATCCTTCTTTGCGATCAACCATATCACGAAGCCCACGAATGACACTACGAATTTGACGATGACAAGTATACTTTAGTACATGAATGAACTTATTCATGCCTGTAGACAATTCACCGATATTCATTTCTTGTAGAAGTGATTCGATGAATTTCGCTTTACGTGCATAGGTAGCTTTTGGTGTAAACGGATCCCTGTATTGTTCTTCTCCAGATTCTTTCGAACATAAGAAGTCTGAATGGATAGATAGATATAGCGTTGTATATCGTTTTGTATGCTTTACACCTTTTTGCATTTTGCAAATTTTGAATAGGGGACTACCCGTACATGAGAATGTAATTGTTAATTCATCGATAACCGCACGGATTTGATGCGGATATTTTTTATGTAAGAAACGATACATCCCGCCAAAGTGAGTCTTGTTTCCTCTTTCGTCTTGCTTGTCCAAAGAGCGCTTTAGCGTTATTTCTGTATGTTGTTGCATTGCGATGTCTAAGAATAGTTTCTTAGCTGCTACAGATAGCTTAAAGAAATCCTTTGTAAATACAACAGGACTAATATATACGTACGGATTTGCTTTTTCTGTTTCCTCATTCATAAAATGAGTGAGTTTGATTGTATAACGGCCATCTACTCCATTTTCGATGGAGATAATGTTATGTAAGTTTAATTTCTTTAATGCGATATAGAATTGAGAGTGTTGGATATAAGCAAATTCTTCTTTATATTGCTTGTAATCTTCCCACATCATATGTATGGTTACATTTGGAATGACGCCGTTTGTATAGCATTTTTTATGTAAGTACAAGAACACTTCAAGATCAGCATTCGTAATACCGTATAATTTATGTTTTCGTCCTGCTTTTTCTGCAAGTGTAGACATTGCCCGACGTGAAAAAGATGGTTTGGCTTTTTCAACAAAACCTTCTACATCCGCAATACGCTCTTCGTATGTCATATGCTGCAAAATATCTTCTAAATATGTATCTTTATAGCTGTAGTATTTCTCCTCAAATGTTTCCACAAACTTTTGCCAAGACTTTAGTGTTACTAAAACTGCGTTTGTTGTTTTCGCATTTAAGCTACGTTGATTACGTATCACAAATGATTTTCCCATCTTTTTCACCTCCGTTCTACAAATTCAGAAATATATGTCAAAATACTATAAAATATACCAATTTTGATTATAGCAAATCGAAAAATGATGAAAGGTGCTCCTTTAAGAAGAAAATTAGCAACTTGCAACAGCTTATGAAGCTAGTTGTATCAAGGGATAAGAGAATTTCATGATTTTTTTTTGTGTTAAGGATACCGCAAACGTGTTGCAAGTTGTGTGGTATGTATAAAAGTAAGCGAAAAAGCACCTAAACCCTTGGTATATAAAGGATTAGAGTGAAAATGGTAGGAAAGTTAGGGAAAGGATACCGCAAACATGTTGCAAGTTAGTGAACGCAATCATTAAAAATGAATTGTAATAAATACCCTTGATATAAAAGGATTGGTGGGCATTTATAGAATGAAAGTAGGGAAAGGATACCGCAAACAGTGTTGCATCTTGTGAGGGAAATAAGGGCATGCATACCGCAAACGTGTTGCAAGTTGGGTAATATGTATAAAAGTAAATAGAAAAGCACCTAAACCCTTGGTATATAAAGGATTAGAGTGAAAATGGTAGGAAAGTTAGGGAAAGGATACCGCAAACATGTTGCATATTATGTATGTAACTTATTAAAAATATGAGATAAATAGCTTAAAAACTTTAAAATGACATGATTTTTTTTAGAATTACTTAGTTGAGAAAAAAATTATACTGTTGCAAGTTGAAAGAGATAGGGAAAGGATACCGCAAACGTGTTGCAAGTTGATTAGAAATAGGTAAGAGAAAGAGCAAACGTGTTGCAAGTTGAGAAATATAAGGCAAACAAAGCGCAAAAAGAATGTAAGTAAGGAGAAATAGGTAAGAAAAAAAGCAACCTGTTGCAAGTTGAGGAGTTAAGGAAAGCAAGGCGCAAAAGAAATGTAGGAAGAAGAAATAGGGAAAAGAAAGAGCAGTATGTTGCAAGTTAAAAAGTTAAGGAAAGCAAAGCGCAAAAAGAATGTCAGTAAAGGAAAATAGGTAAGAGGAAGAACAACCTGTTGCAAGTTAAAGAGTTAAGGAAAGCAAAGCGCAAAAGAAATGTAGGAAGAAGAGATAGGGAAAAGAAAGAGCAGCATGTTGCAAGTTAAAGAGTTAAGGAAAGTAAAGCGCAAAAGGAAAGTAAGTAAGGAGAAATAGGTAAGAGTAAGAACAACCTGTTGCAAGTTGAAGAGTTAAGGAAAGCAAAGCGCAAAAGGAATGTAGGAAGAAGAAATAGGGAAAAGAAAGAGCAGTATGTTGCAAGTTAAGGAGTTAAGGAAAGCAAAGCGCAAAAAGAATGTAAGTAAGGAGAAATAGGTAAGAAAAAAAGCAACCTGTTGCAAGTTGAGGAGTTAAGGAAAGCAAGGCGCAAAAGAAATGTAGGAAGAAGAAATAGGGAAAAGAAAGAGCAGTATGTTGCAAGTTAAAAAGTTAAGGAAAGCAAAGCGCAAAAAGAATGTCAGTAAAGGAAAATAGGTAAGAGGAAGAACAACCTGTTGCAAGTTAAAGAGTTAAGGAAAGCAAAGCGCAAAAGAAATGTAGGAAGAAGAGATAGGGAAAAGAAAGAGCAGCATGTTGCAAGTTAAAGAGTTAAGGAAAGTAAAGCGCAAAAGGAAAGTAAGTAAGGAGAAATAGGTAAGAGTAAGAACAACCTGTTGCAAGTTGAAGAGTTAAGGAAAGCAAAGCGCAAAAGGAAAGTAAGTAAGGGGAAATAGAGAAAAGAAAGAGCAGCATGTTGCAAGTTAAGGAGTTAAGGAAAGCAAAGCGCAAAAGGAAAGTAAGTAAGGGGAAATAGAGAAAAGAAAGAGCAGCATGTTGCAAGTTAAGGAGTTAAGGAAAGCAAGGCGCAAAAGAAATGCAAGTAAGAAGAAATAGAGAAAAGAAAGAGCAGTATGTTGCAAGTTAAGGAGTTAAGGAAAGCAAGGCGCAAAAGAAATGCAAGTAAGAAGAAATAGAGAAAAGAAAGAGCAGCATGTTGCAAGTTAAGGAAAGAAAGTTGCAAAAGGAATGCAAGAAAAGCAGAATAGAGAAGAAAGAAACAAAAATTTGTAAATATCTGTTACAATAAATTAAATATAATAGTAGTTAAGATTTTTATACTGAGAATTATTTAATTGTGATCCATGGTTTAGGGAGGAAAAGAAAGTGGATAACTTATTACAAATGTTTCGAGATGCATTGTTAATCTCTGAGCCAATTTATAAAACTAACGAGCTAGTATGGAATAAGTGGAATGCATATTTTAAAGATGTTGAAAACAATAATAATAAAGTACTCACATCACCTCATGCTTCCCCATCATTTACTGCATTAGTGTCTTGGCTAGAGAAAAAACAAGAATCCGGTACTACATTAGTACAAATTTATGCCAAAATTGATTCCTATAAGGAAGAAATATATAAAGAAATTGAAGGATTTATAGACAAAGAATTCCAAAATATAGCTTCTTCAAGTTCCATAATAGTAGAAAATGATCAAAATATAGAAGAGACAAGTATAGTAAACCATGAGGATTATTATGAGGTAAATAACTCTGCTGTTTATTATAAGCTAAGAGATGGGATTGCAAAAAATCAATTTGAAGAAGATGAACTGAGTAAGGTTTTACAATATCCTATTGAAACAAAATCTTCTAATGGTGTAGCCCAGCTTTCTTCACACAAAGATGAAGATTTAAGACTTACTAATATAGAAGAAGCTGCTCGATGGAATACTCTTGTTGATGATGTAATGAGTAATATGGATGATTTAACGGCAGATTGTTTAGATGCAATTACAATACAATGGATAAACGAAGCAAAATCTCCAGACGAATTCATTGATTTTTCTTATGAGCAAGTTTTAGAGATGTGCAACATTCCAAAAACAGTAGTCAAAAATAAGGAATACTATAGAGCGGAAGATAAAATTAAAATAGCAAAAAGAATTGCAGCTTTAGCAAGTATTTTTATCTATTTAAATGATGAGAATGAAGTCGTAGTATTAAATGACCGTGAAGATGAAGGGGAACGACTAGAATTAAAGCGTGAGGTTGTTAAACGATTATTTGTATTAGATTCGGTTGTATTGTGGAGACATAGTGTTACAAATGAATATATGGGTATTGAATCTTGTCGTATTAAGCCAGGCAGCTTTTTAACCAATTATTTATACGGATCAAATAATACAACAGCATTATTGTCTAAAAAAGCACTTGAATACAATAGTTATAGACACAAATATCATAAAAGGTTAATACGATACTTAACATGGCAATGGAGAATTAGACAAATGTATTCATCATTGAAAAAGCCATATTCTATAGGTGGGGACAAAGGCCTGCTAGCAGTAATGGATATCCCGAAAGATTGGAAGCCTAATCGTATTAGAGAACAGTTAGAAAACGTTCTAATGGATTTAGAAAATGAAAAAGTAATCTCTCATTGGGAGTATAGTGACCCACTGGATGAACAACAAATTGGGAAACGTAATTGGTTTAAAAATTATTACACTAACTTAGGAATAACGATTTTGCCACCTGAAGAAATGCTACAGTCAATGGATAGGGTAATAGGAAAGAAGATTGTAGAGGAACCACAAGAGCAATTACCCGAAGTAACAGTTGTTAAAGAGATAAAGAAGACTGTAGAATCAGTCGAACAAATAGAGAAAAAGATCCGTGACCAAATACTGAAAGTACACAATGAAAAAAAGGTAAGCATTCGTGAAATAGCAGATGAAATGAGTATTTCTCCGTCTACATTATCTAGGTTTTGTAATTATAAAACAAAACGTTTATCTAAAAAAGCATTAGAAAAGCTAACAAAATGGTGTGAAAGGCAAGAAATATTAGAAAAGATGTAACATAGACTAAATATTTCTTTTAATAATAGTCAAATTAAAAATACACATACATTATGTATGTGTATTTTTAATTATTATCACCAATAATAGTCTAAATTTTCTTTATTGATGGTGGTTTTGGCGCGCGAAGATCCTACTGGAAAGTCATTATAGTTATGCTATTTAATCCACTGCAATTAAATTTCTTGTCTTATCGATATGGTTCAGTAACATACGATACTCTTCTTCATACATAGTTATACGTTGTAGAAGAGATTGATTCTCTGTTTCTAAATCTTCAATTTGATTTTGTAATTTTGTCAATTCATTCACATCTTTATAATTTTGTAGAAAGAGAATAATATCATCTAATGTAATAGACAAAGAGTTTTTTTCTTTTTCTGATGGGGAGAGGGGAATGTTGTTTCCCATTTTTCGGTCTTGTTTTGCTTGTTGTATTTCTTCTTGGTATTGTTTTCTCACATATGAATTCCAACGAAATCCACAAGCTGCGGGTGTTCTAGCTAGTAGTTTTGCTACTTCTTTGAATGCAGCTAACTGTGTGCCACCGTTACGAATATTCTGAAGTACTGTTGATGCGAGAAGTAAATCGTTATCATCAGTCCAAGAATCTTGTCTTGAGATTACCACGTTTTAACCCCCCTTATATGTTTTATATTATATATATGCAATTACTCAAAATGATAGAAGTTCAACTTCTCTTGAAATAATTGGGAGTAAGTTGGTAGAAGTATGTATGATTTTACATGCAAAATTGCATTTAAGGTTGACTATTTTGTAAAGGTGTAACTATAATAGTTACAGTTGTGCGGCTGAATGAATACAATGGTTGGTATGAATTCGTTGTATTAATAATGTATAAACAAATATTAAAGAAAGAACGGAGTTGGAAATATAGTCCTACATATAAAACGTTTGTATAAAAAGAAATTAGGTAATATACATTTTTTTATAACTATATATTAATAAAAAAGAGGTGCACGTTTTGAAAATTTTTAAGGGAATTCTAGTTTCTTCAATTGCATTAACAGCATTTAATGGGATAAGCGGACTACTTCCAAGTGAAAAATCAGAAGTTGCCTATGCAGCTACTTACAATTATTCAAATAAGCAATTGAATTCTACTGTACATAAGCAAGTTACTAAACAATTAATTTTGAAATTTAAAAATGAAGCGAATTTACCATATCAGGATGGAATAGAAAAATTCATTAAAGAAGAAAAACAAGATCCTGAATTAATTGGAATTTTAGCTGAATATCCAAATGTAACTATAAATCGACTTTTTAATTCTTTAAATCCTAAAGAAATTAAAAATCTTGGTAAAGAAATAAAAGATTCCGATCAAATTTCTTCTAATTTGTTAAACTATTATATTGTAGGAACTCAAGATGATATTGATGTACAAGCATTACTTACAAAAATTGAAAAATCATCTCTTGTTGAAACGGCGTATTTACAGGAAGAAGAGGCGCCACCAGCAGAGCGTTTGCCAAATTTATCTGTTAATCCATATGATGAGCCTAGACTTACAAGACAAGGTTACCTTGAACCAGCACCATTAGGAATTAATGCACCTTATGCCTGGAGCATAAAAGGTGGAGATGGAAAAGGAACTACTTTCGTAGATATGGAGTATGGGTGGTTATTTAATCATGAGGATTTAGTGAATCAAAAGATTGAATTGATATCTGGACAGAATAAAAGCGAGCACCATGATCACGGTACCTCAGTCTTAGGAATTGTTTCGGCAGAGGATAATAACATAGGTGGAATTGGGATCGCACCGAAAGCTAAGGTAAAGGTTGTATCTCAGATTAGGGATAACGGAAATTATAATACAGCTGATGCTATTTTAAGCGCGGTTAACAATATGCAAGCTGGAGATATTCTTTTACTAGAGGCACAAGCAACTTACGATGGATATGGAGATAAGAACTATTTTCCTGTGGAAGTAAAACCAGACATATTCGATGCAATTCGTATGGGAACAAATAAGGGAATTATTATTATTGAAGCAGGTGCAAACGGCGGAAATGACTTGGATCAATTTAGAGACCGTAATGGTAAACAAGTTTTAAATCGTAATAGTCCTGATTTTAAAGATTCAGGGGCAATTATGGTTGGGGCAGCTTCTGCAAGGGTTCCTCATAAGCGTTCATATTTCTCTAATTATGGTAGTAGAGTGGATGTGTATGGATGGGGGAATGCAGTAGATACTACAGATGCTAAACCAAGTGAATTTATAACAAATTTATATACATCTAGTTTTGCTGGAACATCTAGCGCATCACCTATTATTGCTGGTGCTGCAGCATCAATTCAAGGAATTGCAAAAAATAATCAGGGTAAAGTATATACACCAAGCCAGATTAGGGCTATTTTAAGTGACCCTAGCACCGGAACGAAATCCAATGATCCAACTTCTGATAAAATTGGTGTTTTACCTGACTTAAAAGCTATTTTATCTAAACTTGGTTTTTCACCAAACTTAGGTAATGATTCTTCCATTGTATTTCCTGAGGAACAAGAAATAAATAAAGGAAATAAGGGAAATGAAGGATCTACTATTACATTCCCGAAAGAAGATACCGCTAATAGTGGAGAGGACTCTAGCTTTATTTTCCCAGAATAATAGAAATACCTCCTATTAAGCATGGGGCAAAATAGTTTACTCAATAAGAATAAAGGATATGAATTCAATAGAAATATGAATTTATATCCTTTTTATTTTAAGTTGTTTTACCTACCTTACAAAAACGTAATGTTAGCGTAATGGAAATGAATTTTGGCAGCCAATAGATTAGGATATAATTTTTGTGAGAAAAGATATGAGGTGAATAATATGAAACGAATAGTGCTTATGTGTAGCGTTTTTGTGATGTTTACTGTGTTGTTATCCGGGTGTAATTTAAATCGTCTTGGTACAGATACATATTATGTGCAAATTACCAAGGATGGTGAAAAATTAAAAGAGAAAAATGTAAATGGGGATACGACTTACGAATATAAATTACCTGGATTTGATAAGGATGGTAAAGAGAAAGAAATGGAGTTTACAGCGTTAAAAAACCTTCGTAAAGAAGCGTTTTTACGTATATATTACTCTGAGAAAAAAGGTGTGAAATCTTGGGAAGAAGTGAAAAAAGATGAACTCCCTACAAAGGTAAAAGAAAAATTAAAGGTGGATTAATATATAATTCTTTATCATTTTAGCCAAGAAGACTCCTTCCTCAAGGAGCGTGAAGGGTCACAGTCCAGTGAGTAGGTGGGAGATGAATTGGGTTTGAACAAGGGATGGCGGGAAGCCATCTTAATTGTTCGACATATAGAAAGTATTACTCCACTATCTATCGAATGTACGTTTGGTGTATAATGGTCATATACCGAAATGGAGGTGAATCAAATAATGATGAATAAAGCCTATAAGTTTCGTATCTATCCAAATCAAGCACAAGCAATTCTAATTAACAAAACGATTGGGTGTTCTCGTTTTGTATTCAATTATTTCCTATCCTTATGGGATCATGCATACAAAGAGACAGGAAAAGGCTTGACCTATGGTACATGCTCTGCCAAACTACCTGCCATGAAGAAAGAGCTTGTTTGGCTAAAAGAAGTGGATAGTATTGCGATTCAGTCGTCCGTTCGCAACCTTGCGGATGCTTATACGCGCTTTTTTAAAAAACAAAATAGCGCACCGCGCTTTAAATCTAAGAAGAACAACTTACAATCTTATACCACAAAACAAACAAATGAAAACATTGCCATTATAGGGAATAAAATAAAGTTGCCGAAACTAGGCCTTGTTCGATTTGCCAAAAGTCGTGAAGTAGAGGGACGTATTGTAAATGCTACAGTTAGACGGAACCCTTCTGGTAGATATTTTGTGTCACTATTAGTTGAAACAGAAATACAAGAACTTCCGAAAACACATTCTTACATTGGAATAGATGTAGGACTAAAAGATTTCGCTATTTTGTCAAATGGAACACACTATAAAAATCCGAAGTTTTTCCGATCATTAGAAGATAAGTTGGCGAAAGCACAGCGTGTTCTTTCTAGAAGAATGAAAGGATCTTCTCGCTGGAATAAACAACGAGTAAAGATAGCTAGAATTCATGAATACATATCAAATGCTAGAAAAGATTACTTGGACAAAATCTCAACTGAAATCATCAAAAACCACGATGTTATCGGTATAGAGGATTTGCAAGTATCGAATATGTTAAAAAATCATAAGTTAGCAAAAGCAATTAGTGAGGTATCTTGGTTGCAATTTCGATCAATGTTAGAATACAAAGCAAAATGGTATGGCAAACAAGTCATTGTCGTATCGAAAACATTTGCTTCCAGCCAATTATGTTCCTGTTGTGGATATCAAAATAAAGACGTTAAAAATCTAAACCTACGTGAATGGGACTGTCCTTCTTGTCGTACACACCATGATAGGGATATTAACGCAAGTATCAATCTAAAACATGAAGCGATAAGACTTCTAACCGCAAGGACTGCGGGGTTAGCCTAATCAATTAGAGTTCGATAGAACTCTTTACTTAGGAATCCCTCACTTCTAAACGAAGTGAAAGTGGGGGTAGTTCAATAGAGCAATATATCCTCAAACTATTAGAATGTATATTGTGAAATAGGCGAAAGTTCTTTAGAGTTGTTAAAGTAAGAGGCTGACAGTTATTGTCAGTCTTTTAATTTTGCAGGAAGAAAATAAAAAAGGCATTTAACAGGAAAGTGTTGGATTATTAACAATTATTTAAGATCCAAAGCTACAATATATCTACTCCTGAACTATAATAATTTTAGGTCAGAAATAAGCTTCTGATTTTGTGAGGAGTTAAGTACTAAAAAAGCTTAATTTTGTTTACGTATTTATAGTCGTTTAAAGGATTTATGATTGGTTATGATATAATAAAATTCAAGTACAATAAGGGGGATTAATTAAATGATTTTTCAAAGCATGATAACAGCTATTATAGAAAAATTACAAGAGACGGTGAATCCCTATTGGATAATTGTGTTTGGATCAACGGCTGAGAACAGAGAACGAGAAGATAGTGATATTGATATAGCTTATGTAAGTGACACAACATTAGGGAACTATGAACGTTTTTTATTAGCACAGGAGTTAGCTAACAGTGTTCAGAGAGATGTTGATTTAGTTGATTTATCCGAAGCTTCTACAGTTTTTCAAGCTCAGATTATACATACAGGAAAGACAATATTTTGTTCCGATGAAAAACGTAAGGTTATTTTTGAAATGAAAACTTTAAAAATGTATTCAAAATTGAATGAAGAACGACAGGTAGTATTTGATGATATAAAGAAAAGAGGTTCTATATATGAAGAATGAGGTTATTTTAAATAAAATTTCTACAATAGAGCGTTGTATAAAAAGAATCCAAGATGTGTATGGAAATGACCCTGAAAATTTAGAGGACTTTACAAAACAAGATTCAATAATATTGAATATACAAAGAGCTTGTGAAGCGAGTATTGATCTAGCAATGCATATTGTTGCTGGGAAAAAATTAGGACTACCCCAATCTAGTCGAGAGGCCTTTGATTTATTGGTTACAGCAGGATTACTTAGCGCTGATCTAGCAAATAAGTTAAAGGCGATGGTTGGATTTCGTAATATTGCTGTTCATGATTATCAAAGTGTAAATTTAGATATTGTTCGTCAAATTATTGAAAAACATTTAACTGATTTCAAACTATTTACGAAGGAAGTAATGGGGATATTGGAATTTTAGGCGAAAGAACAGAATAATAAAGCTGAGAGATAAAGTAATTCTATGACTAAAAAACCAGCTATTGAAACAATTACTTAATTTCGTAAGAAGAAACGCGGTCATAAGATGAGTTTGTTTTTGATTTTAGCGAATAAAAACAATATAAAATAATAGAGTTTCAAAAAAATAGCCCTCCACCAGACCTTTTTTGGTCAGATGGAGGGCTATTTTTTTTCATGTTTTGACAAGTTGCGGTAAGATAAGCCTGCATTTGGACAGACTTCAGCCCCCGAAATCGAGCATATCGATAGCCATGTAGTTCTTTGGCGTCCGCAAAGCTTCGCTCTATAGTTGAATAGCGTACTTTGTAAAACTTTTTCCCTGTAACTGTTAGTTTGTTTTTTCTAGCGATATCCTTATATTTCTCCCATATATGATGAGTGATAACTTTTTGTTTCTTTGAAAAACATACCTCACGTAGCGGACAAACAGCGTAGTCTTCTGGGTTGGATTTATATTGATGATATCCTTCACGATCCGTTGTCGCATACTCTAAAATACACCCCATCGGACAAGCAAATGCATTCATTTCTTCTACATATTTAAATTGGCTTTTTGACCCTTTACGCTCCTTGAGGAAGGAGTCTTCTTGGCTAAAATGATAAATTTGAAGCTATAAAAGTAACAGAATTATGTAATAAGTGAATCAAAAAAACAACCCCAAAAGCAGACATGGTAACCTGATATTTTTCATTCTTTTTTTTATATACCCAATAAGCATAGTTATATAAAAGACCAATTATTGTTGTACCAACTATATAATTGATTCCATATCGATGATTTAATCCAAATATAATTGAAGCTATTAAAATGATAAGGTAATCGCGATTTTTAATGTGAGGAATCCAACTCAATATCCAAAATAAAAATACTTGAAAAACTACAGTTTCATATATAGGTGCCGCTAATACCCCTAATAAAACTTGAAGAATAAGAGGTGCTTCTGTTATTGGGTTTTGTTGTATTTCAGGTAAGAATAGATCTAATGGTATTACAAATAAAAATGATCCTAATAAAATAAGAAAAATAAAAGAAATTGTAGGCAAAGCAAACATAAATCTATTTATTTTTTTGAGCATATATATTTCTCCTATAATCTTTTATTATATCTATACGAAAAGTAATAAATAATCGAGTCTCTTTTTGTTTGACATGTTTTCGTCTACTATTGATGAAAACCGTTCTGTAATTGAATCCTTGGCTTATATGTAGGTGTAGCGATAAAGTAGGGATATATTAACACTATATTGTTAATATCAAAATATTAAAGAGCTAAGTGAGATATTAAGGTCACACCAATTTTATGATGAATATAATATCAAGCCCGTTAAGGAAATATGCTGTATAGGACACGCTTGTACTGATTATTTTACTATGTGAATATTTAAGTGCATATAGTTTTAGAGGAGTATGTATTTTTGCATTTTTTAATACAAAAGTTTTTTATTAAAAATTTACTTTCTGCGCTACCTCATATGAATTTAAGACAATTAAAGAGTAAAGGCCAAAAGAGTCTAAGTTTAGATTGTACAGGTAAATATTATAATGTTATAGAAAAATAAGGAAAAAAGTTATAAAATAGGAGATTGAATTAAACTTTCAGATTTTATTGTTCTGCAAGATAAAAATAACTAAAGATGAGGCTCTTAAAAATTCTTATCTTTATTTAAAACTAACGATAGTATAAAAAATCCTCGCTGAAGGTACTGCAACAAATCTAATTTGAAAATCTTTAGGAGATAAATATGGAATTTTAAATATTCTTAGTCGTCTATTAAACATTATAGCAATTATTATAGGCAAACCCTTTAATATCATCGATTTAGAAGAAATCAGTACAAATAGAAAAGATGAAGTAGTAGAAGTATTGTGTCTTCCTTTAAATAGATTTCCAGGAGTAGCTGGACATATAAAAGATGCGATCGCAAATGAAAAAAATTGGAACGTTTGGTTGAACGATTAGTATGCTATTTTAAAGTTTAAATTAATAACAGAAAGAAAACCTCTTAATATGTTACTACTTTGTTTTTGTATTGTTGAAAATAAGAAAGGAGAAATCAATGAAAAAATATTGGCATAAGCTATCGTTGCTTCAAAAAAATGTATTACTAACGGTATTAGTAATTCTGACCCTTGTTGGAAGTATGGGAGCGTTAAGTTTTAATATGTTTCAAAATAGTATGATGTCTATATTTGAGAGGCAGTCTTTTGAAACAGGTGATGCGGTATTAAATCAATTAGATCTAGAAATAGTAAGAGATGTAGCAAAAGACCCCACAGCTCAAAGAGTGAATAAAGAAAAATTGACAGAGCAATTAGATAAAGCTATAAAAGATATGAAAAGTGTTGGGCAAACATATGTTACTGGAGCCAAGCTAAATGATAAAGCTGAATTACAAATAGTAGCTTTGGATACAGAATTAGCAAATACTGTTTCTGTAAAACCAGGTGAATACTATGAGCAGCCTACTTATTGGATAAAAACATATGATAAAGTAAAACAAACAAAACAGGCACAAATGACAGAAGTGTATGAAGATGAATTAGGGTTCTGGGTAACAATTTTAGAGCCAGTTACAGATGAAAATAAAAATATAATTGCAATTGTTGCAGCGGATTTGGACGCTTCTATTATTCCAATTACAAAGAAAAACTTTATGATACAAGGTTTACTATTTATTATAATTTCATTAACAATCGCAATTACAATGCAAATATTTATCTCACGAAACTCCATATCGCCTTTAAAGGATTTACAAGAAGGGTTACGTAAAGTTGGTGAAGGGGATTTAAGTATTAAATTGAATGAAAGATCTGATGATATAGGGATAACCAATATCTATTTTAATAACACTATTAAAAAGTTTAATAGGATTATAGATAAAGTAAGGCAGACTGCTGAACAGGTTTCGACATCTTCACAGGAATTGTCGGTAAGTACAAAAGAGAATAGCATAGCCTTTAAAGAAATTGCAAGTGCTATAACAGGATTAAATTTAGGAGCACATTCTCATGAATATGTACTGCAAAAATTTTTAGGAATTGTACAGGAAATGGAAAGTAAGATGAAAGAAATTAAAGGAGCTGCAAAACAAGTTGGGAATGTTTCGGAAGACATAGAACAGCATTCTGTAGAGGGAAAAGATTTGATTAAGCAAATTGTGAATCAAATGAAAAGAATCAAAGATACAGTTCAGGATGTATCTTCTAGTATTTATGCATTAGAAGCACGATCTAAGGAAATTAATGAAATTCTTACTGTAATTACAACCATTTCAAACCAAACAAATTCATTAGCTTTAGATGCTTCTACTGAATCCTCATGTGCTGGAGAGATGGGGGAGGAATTTCCAGGTGTTACGGACGAGGTACGTATATTAGCGGAAAGAACCGAGGCATCTGCAAGGGATATTGCTAAATTAATTGGTGAAACCCAGACTGAAGCAGAGAGAGCTGTAAGATCCATACAGAAGAGTTCAAAGGAAGTAGAATTAGGAATAATACTTGTTCAAAGTAGTGGTGCTTTTTTTGAAAAGATTTCAGAATCTGCACAATCTGTTACAAATCAAATTAAAGCGACTTCGAATCATTCAAGTGACATTCTAAAAGATAATCAAACTATTGTTCAGTTTGTAAATGAATTATCACACATTGCAAATACATATGTGAATAGCAGTAGTAATGTGGAGAAAAGTATGAAAGAGCAAGAACTATATGTACAAGATATTGCAGAGTTAGCAAATTCTTTAAATTGGCTCTCGCAAGAGTTACAGGGGTTAATAGGGGAATTCAAAAATAAGTAGGATAGGGGAAGGTGTAGGTATAGAGTATGACCTATACCTTTATTTATTCCTATATAAGAGATGAAAGCTTAGGTATATATGTAAAATAGCTAAACGAATAACTTTTTGCATATTTTGTTGGAAATAGAGCATGATATTACCAAATTCAACGGAGGTGTTTAAAAAATGCAAATTCACGAAAATAATAATTCAAACGAAATCTTAATAGCAGCTGCAGCAAGTGCAATTGAACAAATGAAATATGAAATCGCTCAGGAGTTTGGTGTTACACTTGGACCTGATTCAACTGCACGAGCAAATGGTTCAGTAGGTGGAGAGATTACAAAACGTTTAGTTCGTATGGCGCAAGAGCAGCTATCTGGTCAATATAAAATTCACTAAAACTAAAGGTATATCCCATTGAAGGGATATACCTTTTTAATTTGTTTTTAAAGAGGATCGTTACATTTTTTATTATTGATTAAGTTTAGAAACAGCAAATTTAGCTGTAAAATTCATCTTCTTCATGTACGTAGAATTTACACCTGCTTGAAATTGTACAGAAATATTACCGTCTTTTTGTGCTTTAAATACGCGACCATATGGGGAATTAGCATTGAATGTACCAATTACTTGATTATCAGCATCAAAGACCGTATAAGAAATTGGGAACCCTGAATTTTGCACAAAGACTGTAAGTTCTTCCCCTTTTTTAAGATTAAATGATTCTTTTTGAGACACTTCATAGGAACTCATAGAGTAGTATTTTGTGACTTCTTGAATTTCTAAATTCGTAGTAGCTGCACTCGCTTTTGATGCCTCAGCCCCTGGTAAGTTCATACCTGATAATACTGCAATTCCTAGTGCCCCTGCTAAAATCAATTTTTTCATACTAGTATTTCCTCCTTTAATATATTGTGAGATTTGAAACGAAAGTGAAAATCTCAATCCCTGAAACCATTATAGTTACAATGAGAACTATTTTCAATGGGAATTGGTATGTAATTTTGCATACACAAAGTAGCGATATAAGGTAATCTATTCAAGTTTTGAAGTCTTCTTAACAGAAGGGAAGGGTAATTTAAAAAAATCATGAAACAGATTGTAAATGAACTTTATATCTTATGTAGAAAGACTAGAAAGTGGGGAATTCATAATTTGAAAACACCAAGGTGGAGTTTTTCTGAATGGAAATGAACAATCCTCTATTAAAAATATTTTTTAACACCAAATATATTAAATTAATCCTCATATAACACATTATTTTTCAGTAAATGTTAAAAACTTTACGCGTATGTAAATTTTTAACATTACTATTTTTCTCAATTGTATAATTTTATTTACGAATTATACTTAATTCGTAATACCAAAATTAGGAAAGGACCTTTGAGACAGGACATTTATCTTAAATTCTTATTTAGAGGAGTGATTTAAAAAATCAATGTAGGAAATGTATCTCTAGATTAATTAGGAAAAGAATTTGAAGTGTTATTATACTCATCCAAAAATATAATCAGCATTGTTTAAAATACGTGTACATTTAATATATCCACTTTTGAAATTAGTGAGAAAACTGATATTTCGTATGCAAGTAATAATGAAATTGAACGAAAGGAC
Source organism: Bacillus sp. FSL K6-1338 (assembly GCF_038006965.1). Classification (NCBI taxonomy): domain Bacteria; kingdom Bacillati; phylum Bacillota; class Bacilli; order Caryophanales; family Bacillaceae; genus Bacillus; species Bacillus sp. FSL K6-1338. The sequence goes on from NZ_JBBOWI010000002.1 coordinate 89,925, forward strand.
TGATTTATATGAACAAAAGAAAGAGTGGTAGATTACAAAAAACTATAAAGGTGTTTGCGACATCCGCTATTTTAGCAACTACTTTATTTGCCCCTATCATGACAAATAATTTAGCTGTACATGCTGAAACTGCACAAACTGCAACTCAACTTGAACAAAGAGAGTTTGATCTTCCAGGTACAGGAAGTTTTTCGGATGAAGCAAAAAGAGAAAAAAGAGGTGAGCAAAAAAATTATATGCCAACAGGCATTTATGTGAAACCTAATGAACAGGTTACTATTACAGTATCAGGAACGCAAAAGATTAGAGCCATTATTGGGACACATCAATATGATAAAGAATGGGGAAAAGAAATTGACCTTTCTCCCGGCTCTAATACTATTTCTTCACCAAACGGCGGTGTATTAGGGTTAGATAATTTTCAAAGTACAGGAACAGTTAAGGTGCAGGTAACGCAAGGCGGAAGTCCTATTCCTTTCTTTGAATTAGGGAAACACACGAAAGAAGACTGGGTTGCCATGATGAACAAATATCCAGATGCACATGCGGTACAATTGAAATCAGAACGAGCAGTATTAACTGTAACTCGTGATAGTGCCAATAAATATATTGTAAATCAAGATCCTGTGCCACTATTAAATAAATATGATGAAATGATTAGAGCGCAAGACAAGATATCGGGGCTATCTGAAACAGAATCTAATCCTTTACATCGTTCAACTCGTCGTATTTGGACCTTTGTAGAAAACCCTAATGCACAAAACTGGGGCATGTATGCAAGTTGGGATGGTGCCGTCTTTACAACTGCTGGTGAAGCAATCAAAAGTACTTTAAATGTAAATGAGTTTGGATGGGGACAAATGCATGAAGCGGGACATGCAAGACAACAATATCCATGGACGTGGAATGATTTAAGAGGTATGGGTGAAGTAACTGTTAATCTATATTCTTTAGCTGCATTCAAGAAAATATATCCAAATAAACCAACACGTTTAGATACAGAGGGAGATTATAATAGGGCTTTTGCTTATTTAAAACAAACGAATAAAGAATATAAAAATATTGATGACCTGTTTGTAAAACTTGTTATGCTTTGGCAGCTTCATTTGGCATATGGGGATGATTTTTATCCAAATCTTCACAAATTATATCGTGAGATACCAGAGGATCAACTTCCCAAAACAGACGAAGATAAAATACAAGCTTTTATTTACAATACATCGAAAATAGCAAAACAAAATGTACTACCGTTTTTTGATCAGTGGGGATTGAAGGCAACCCAAGAAACGAGACAAAAAGTAGAAGCTTTAAATAACCCGACATTAATTGCACCTATATGGGAAGCAACGGATGCTAAACCTGTTAAACCACTTGCTGTATTATCTAAAAAAATAATGAAGGCAAGTGCAAATAGTGAGGAATCAACGGGTTCAGCTAGTAAGGCGATAGATGGAAAAACAGATACATTTTGGCATAGTAGTTGGACACCAAATCAATATCCATACAATTTAACACTAGAACTTGGCGATACACGTACCATTTCACAATTGGCATATCTTCCAAGGCAAGATTTGTCAGAAAATGGCCGTATTTTAACTTACAATATTTATACGAGTATAGATGGTGTTAAGTATGACAGAATATCGTCAGGAACGTGGGAAAATAATAGTAATAAGAAAAATGCAACATTTGATCCAGTTACTGCAAAATATGTAAAAGTGGAAATAACAAATGGACAGAATGGATTTGCTTCAGCAGCTGAAGTAGATATTCTAACTGATTCTCCATCTGTTAAACCATACGTATTGCCTAAAAATACAATGAAAGCAAGTGCAAATAGTGAGGAGTCAAGTGGTTCAGCTAGTAAAGCAATTGATGGGAAAACAGATACATTTTGGCATAGCAGTTGGACACCAAATCAATATCCATACAATTTAACATTGGAACTTGACAAAAATCAAACAATTTCAAAAGTGGATTATCTTCCAAGACAAGATGGATCAGAGAACGGCCGCATTTTAGGGTACAGTATTTATACAAGTGTAGATGGTATTAAATATGAAAAAGCATCATCAGGAACATGGGGAAATAATAGTGATAAGAAAACGGCAACATTTAACCCAGTTACTGCAAAGTATGTAAAAATAGAAGTAACGAATGGACAGAATGGATTTGCTTCAGCAGCTGAAGTAGACATTTGGGGATATTAATCTTTTACAGAAATGGTTGGGGATTATAGCACGTCGCTATTAAGTTAATAAAGTGTATCCATAAAACAAAAAACGCTATTCTTTTTGTAGAAATATACAGAAAGAATGGTGTTTTGTATGAATCCATCAATTCAGGATGAGTTTCATTTGTTCACTAAAGAACTACAGCGATACCCATCTTTAACAACTTGAATAAAAGATAGGTTTGGTAAAATGTAAAAGTTAGTATAGTGCACGAGATTTGACGGTCTTATGTATCTGGAATCGTCGAGGAGGAGCAAGCGATTCTGTTACTTGATTATTTAATCAGTTTTATGCAAATACAGCTACACATATGAGTTCAAAAGGAGTTAATCAATGTTTGAACCGATATTCGGATTTATTTCTACAGAGTTTATTATATATAAGTAAACATTTTCTTATCTTTCTATATCTTTTGAGAGTATTCCGTGTGCATCAAGTGAATATATTATTAATTTTATCTGTATTTTTTTTTTATTATAAAACATTTTAGGGTTGATAAAGTTTTATCATATGGGATTATTAAACAAAAATGATAAATTATATGTTATGATGAAAAGGCAATAAAGTACATCATCCTGACTTTATTGTGTATGTTTAGCCTATGTATGTCGTTTGTATTAAAAATAAGAAGTCTCTTAAAAAGAGACTTCTTATTTTTTGTATGGAGGGGGTACTACAGATGATGGATTACTACCAAATATTTTTAATTACGATGGCAGGTATTGCCTTGTTTTTTTATATACAACATGCTGGAAAACCAACGAAAAGAAACAAATGGAAGTTTTTAATTATAGTATTTTTATTTTACCTTTTGAATTATTTATTTCTTAAATTTTTATAGATAGATGTAGAGGGGATACGTTTATCATTCTAAAAAATAAAAAAGGAAGGTGTAATCCTTCCTTTCATTATCCAGTATGTCCGTGCGAATATTTAATAATATTTACAGTACTTTGAGTGCCTGTTGAAGGACTTGATCCAAAAGTTACTGTAACGACAATTAAAATACCAAGTAAGCTAACCGCTAATTTTTTCATTTTAATGCTCCTTTTTTAAAGTTTTTTTCATTGGCTTTACTAGCTTCATAAAAGTAATAGCTAGCTTTTAGATGATTATCTTCTTTGTAAAATTGGACTGCTAACTTTTCGGTATATTCATTTATATACTCATATAGTTCTTCTCGTTCAAAATAAGAAATTCCTTCTAAAACAGCTTTTTCTAAATCATTAGCACAACTATGTAGATTTATTTTTTCTAAAATATTAAAGTGATGAACATAACCTTCAATTCCCAATTGAGTAGAGAGTTGGAGGCCCTTTTTTATTAATTCTTGAGCAATTTCATGTTCTCCTAATTTATAATGCTCTCTAGCTTCAATGAATACGGCTTTATAATCGCTAGGTAGTTTCTGATTAACTTCAGATAAATATCGTAATGCTACTTCAGATAGATTCTGTGTAGCGTACATAAATCCTAGATTGTGACGGACAATTAAAATATTGTATTCTAAATTTTCTTTTTGGAACGTATCCATAGCAGAGATAAAGTGTTCCTCAGCTAACTCCCATTCCTTTAAATGAGTGCATGCTAATCCATATAAGTTATTACAAAAGGCAACTTTTAATTCATATCCAGAATGCTTTGAAAATATATCTTTTGCCTTCATTACATGATTAATACATAAAATTGATCTATGTGTATGACAGTAGAAAATGGCTAACTCATAATGGAATTCAGCATGTTCAATCTCATCAGGTATGGTTTCTAACAAGTATTCGGCTTTATCGTAATGTATTTTTGCAAGGCTATGATTGCCAGTAACATTGGAATGAATGGCTTTAAAGAAGTGATAATAGTATGAAAGGAAATCGTCTGTAGGAGTTTTGTAAGCATCACTTTGTTTAAAGCTATCTTTAGAAATACTTAAGCTATCAATTAAATATTGATGTCTAAAATCTAGTAGTGAGTAGTATAATAATATCGTTTGATTTTCTTCTATATTATGGATGTTGTTTTCAATTTCTTGTTTAAGTAATTGAGCGGCGTCTACATGCCTAGCCCTAATTTCTTGATACCATTCATTTAATAAATGAGTTATTTGCTCGTTCCCCTGTATATGAACATTCATTGTTCAATTTCATCCTCTCCAAAAATATTATTCAGCAATTAGTATCATATCAGAAATTTCCTTTATCAAAATCTATTTAATAGCATTTATCAATAAAAGACGAAACATTCTGTTAGTTTGTTTATTGAGATTCAAGTAGTATGTATTATTGTAATTTCTATAAAAATAACCTCTCTTTTTCAATTTAAAGAGTGGATTAAAATATATTATCTCAACAGAAGAAAAAGGGAACATACTTAAGTAATTATGTATAGGGATAATAGGAAAATAGAAATACGTAATAAAGGTGAATTTGAAATGTTAGAGTTAAAAGAAAAGCAAGAGAGAAAATAAATCTTGGAAGAAGATGTAAATGTATTAAAGGAAATGGCACATCCAGTACGGTTAAAAATAGTAAATGAGTTAATGTACCATAAGACATGTAATGTTAAACAGTTAATAGAGATTTTAGAGCTTCCACAATCTACGGTTTCACAAAATTTGTAAAAATTGAGAGGAACCGTACTTCGTGCAGAAAGAAAAGGATTAGAAATGCATTATTATATTGAGAATTCCAAAGCCCGTCAAATCGCTAGAGTTTTAAATATATAGATTGGAAATAACATCAAAATCTTCTGTATTAAAGCAGGGGATTTTTTTGTTTTTATTAAGCTGTAAATATTTATATTAGAGTAAAAAACTATTTTCTTATTATAGGAATGAGATAGGAATATCAAATGGGTTTTAAATAGTAAAAATATAGAAAAATAAAGAAAAATATGTTAATGTGATAATCGAAATATAAATTTATTCGAAAAGGAGTGAAGAGAGTATATGTTAAAAAGGGGTGTAATGTTATTATTCTTTATTCTATCTATCTCGACATTTAGTATGGTAACTCAAGCTGCTAATAGTTCTGAGTACGTGAATCAATCATTCTATGGGTATAAAGAACCGTCATTTACTTCAGCTAAAACAAATGGTGGATCAGAGTACGGTGCCCAAAATGTAGGAGTCGTAGAAAAAAGAGATAATGGCTGGTGGAAGATTGAAACATGGGAAGGTCCAGTTTGGATTAACTTGAATGGGGAAGAACGTGTCATGGGAGATTTCTATGCATATGATGAACCTTCTTTCTCATCAAAGGTTGCGAATGCTGGAGCGAAGTATGGGCGACAAACATTTAGAATAGTAGATGGAACAACAGATGGTTGGCTAAAATTTAAGACGTGGGAAGGCGACAAGTGGATGAATCCTACGTCTGAACAAATTACTGTCAACAAAACGATTTATGCGTATAATGAGCCGTCATTTAATGCAACGAAAGCAAATTATGGAGCACCATATAACCCACAAAATTGGGGAGTAGTAGAAAAAAAAGAAAATGGCTGGATGAAGGTAGGTACTTATGAAGGTTATAAGTGGATTAATCCAGATGGAGAAGAAAGATTCATAAACAAATCATTCTATGCGTATAATGAAGCTTCATTTAATGCAGCAAAAGCAAACGCTGGAGCATTATATAATCCACAGAATTTTAGAGTTGTAGATGGAACACCTAGTGGATGGTTAAAGGTTAAAACATGGGAAGGCGAGAAATGGCTGAATCTAGATGGAGAAGAAAGATTCATAAATCAATCATTCTATGCGTATAACGAGCCTTCATTTAGTTCAGGCAAAGCAAACGCCGGAGCATTATATAGTCCGCAGAATTTTAGAGTAATAGATGGGACAACTAGTGGATGGTTAAAGATTAAAACATGGGAAGGCGACAAGTGGGTTAATTTAAGTGCGGAAGATACAGGTATAGAATTCTACGTGGAAGCTACTGCATACAGCGTAGAAGGTAGTCCACCACATGAAAGAATTACAGCGTTTGGAATAGATATAGGAAAAAATCCTAACATTAAGTTAATTGCAGTTGATCCTAAAGTTATTAAACTAGGAACAAAGGTTCATGTTGAAGGATACGGTGATGCAATTGCTGGAGATACAGGTGGGGCTATTAAAGGCAATAAAATTGATGTTCTGTTTCCTACAGAAAAGCAAGCACGTGAATGGGGACGTAAAAAAGTGAAGATTAAAATAATGAAATAGGATATATCTATTCTTTGCTTCGAAAATTATATATTAGACAAAATAAAAGGGAGGATATTTTTATGTTTAGGAAAAGTATAGGAATCTTATTATTTTTTATTCTATCTATCTCGACATTTGGTATGGTAACTCACGCTGCTAATAGTTCAGAATACGTGAATCAATCATTCTATGGGTATAAAGAACCATCTTTTAATTCAGCTAAAACAAATGGTGGGTCAGAGTATGGTGCTCAAAATGTAGGAGTCGTGGAAAAAAGAGATAATGGCTGGTGGAAGATTGAAACATGGGAAGGTCCAGTTTGGATTAACTTAAATGGGGAAGAACGTGTTATGGGAGATTTCTATGCATATGATGAACCTTCTTTCTCATCAAAGGTTGCGAATGCTGGAGCGAAGTACGGGCGACAAACATTTAGAATAGTAGATGGAACAACAGATGGTTGGCTAAAATTTAAGACGTGGGAAGGCGAAAAATGGATGAATCCTACGGCTGAACAAATTACTGTCAACAAAACGATTTATGCATATAATGAGCCGTCATTTAATGCAAAGAAAGCAAATTATGGAGCACCATTTAACCCACAAAACTGGGGAGTAGTAGAAAAAAAAGAAAATGGTTGGATGAAGGTAGGTACTTATGAAGGTTATAAGTGGATTAATCCAGATGGAGAAGAAAGATTTATAAACAAATCATTCTATGCATATAATGAAGCTTCATTTAATGCAGCAAAAGCAAATGCTGGGGCATTATATAGTCCACAGAATTTTAGAGTTGTGGATGGGACACCTAGTGGATGGTTAAAGATTAAAACATGGGAAGGCGAGAAATGGCTGAATCTAGATGGAGAAGAAAGATTCATAAATCAATCATTCTATGCGTATAACGAGCCTTCATTTAGTTCAGGCAAAGCAAATGCCGGAGCATTATATAGTCCGCAGAATTTTAGAGTAATAGATGGGGCACCTAGTGGATGGTTAAAGATTAAAACATGGGAAGGCGACAAGTGGATGAATCTAAGCCAAACAGATTCTGGTTCTTCTGGAGTAATTGATTTAGCTTTAAAACAACTTGGAAAGCCGTATGTTGAAGCTGGGACAGGACCAAATGGATTTGATTGTAGTGGCTTTATTTATTACGTATTTAAAAATAATGGATATAACATTGTGAGAACAAGTGTTGCAGGATACTGGGGCATGGTTACTAAAATAAATGACCCTCAGCCAGGAGATTTAGTATTCTTACAGAATACATATAAAGCTGGTCCTTCTCATTTAGGAATATATTTAGGAAATGGTGAATATATTCATGCTTCTGATGAAACAACAGGTGTAATTAAAAGTAAGATAAACAGTCCATACACTCAGAAGCATTTCTTGGGGTATGCTAGATTTTCAAAATAATTAAATTGGATTTAATGAAGAGACAGTTATCTAAAATAGCTGTCTTTTTATAATTGGTATCATTTTGGGATGGGGTTTGGCTAAAAGCTTCAGATAAAAAGAAGCTGGATAAATTAAAAGTATTGATGCTATTGGATAATTGCTATAGGGCATTTGTGTTTATCGCTATAATAGTATAGTTATATAAATCTAAAAATCAAGAGAATTCAAACCGAGAATAAGAAGTGGAAATAAAAGATAAAATTTACCAGTAAAAATATAGAAAAATAAAGTAAAATATGTTAATGTGATAATCGAAATATAAAATTATTCGAAAGGGGAGAAAAGAATATATGCTAAAAAAGGGTGTAATGTTATTATTCTTTATTCTATCTATCTCGACATTTAGTATGGTAACTCACGCTGCTAGTAGTTCAGAATACGTGAATCAATCGTTCTATGGGTATAAAGAACCGTCATTTACTTCAGCTAAAACAAATGGCGGATCAGAGTACGGTGCCCAAAATGTAGGAGTCGTAGAAAAAAGAGATAATGGCTGGTGGAAGATTGAAACATGGGAAGGTCCAGTTTGGATTAACTTAAATGGGGAAGAACGTGTCATGGGAGATTTTTATGCATATGATGAACCCTCTTTCTCATCAAAGGTTGCGAATGCTGGAGCGAAGTATGGAAGACAATCTTTTAGAATAGTAGATGGAACAACAGATGGTTGGCTGAAAATTAAGACGTGGGAAGGCGAAAAATGGCTGAACCCTACGGCTGAACAAATTACAGTCAACAAAACGATTTATGCGTATAATGAGCCTTCATTTAATGCGACGAAAGCAAATTATGGAGAACCATTTAACCCACAAAATTGGGGAGTAGTAGAAAAAAAAGAAAATGGCTGGATGAAGGTAGGTACTTATGAAGGTTATAAGTGGATCAATCCAGATGGAGAAGAAAGATTCATAAACAAATCATTCTATGCGTATAATGAAGCTTCATTTAATGCAGCAAAAGCAAACGCTGGAGCATTATATAACCCACAAAATTTTAGAGTTGTAGATGGAACACCTAGTGGGTGGTTGAAAGTTAAAACATGGGAAGGCGAGAAATGGCTGAATCTAGATGGAGAAGAAAGATTTATAAATAAATCATTCTATGCGTATAACGAGCCTTCATTTAGTTCAGGAAAAGCAAACGCTGGAGCATTATATAATCCACAGAATTTTAGAATAATAGATGGAACAACTAGTGGATGGTTAAAGATTAAAACTTGGGAAGGCGACAAGTGGATGAACCCGCATGAAACAGATTCTGGTTCTTCTAAATATCAAATACCTGTAAAAAACCCAAATGTGAGTTCATGGTATGGAAGTCGTTGGGGGACAGTGCATAAAGGTATTGATTTCGCAGCAGCAAAGGGTACACCAATAATGGCATCTAAATCAGGAACTGTACAATTTGCTGGTTTTGGTGTAAGAGGTCAAGGATTTGGTGGATATGGAAATGCGGTAGTTATTAGACATGAAGACGGACTTTGGACATTATACGGTCATATGGACTCAATTTTAACTACTGTAGGAGCACATGTACAACAAGGTCAAGTAATAGGAAAAGTAGGTAGTACAGGCGATTCTACGGGGAACCATTTGCACTTCGAAATTAAGAATCAGTATATAGGTGGACAAGTAGATCCAAAACCATATTTACCATTTTAATAAACATTAAGTTTGAATAATTAATATACGATAAGAATAATAAATTTATTGCATATTTAATAAAAGGACAGTTATCTAAGGATAACTGTCCTTTTATAATTTATTAATGCTTCAAACTTTCATGTTTTAGAGGAAGAAATTATCTAATAGAAACCAATAAAGTACTTGTGTTAAGAATAATTTTATAAATTTCCTTGATAATAAAAACCTTATTATGTAATATATAGTTATATTGTTTATCTATTTGATTCCGTTTATTCCCACACCTTATGTGTTGTGGTAGAGTTGTAGATTTGTAGAAACAAGTTTTGTTCTTGTTTTCATTTTGAAAGGGCTTCTTTGAGCCGATTAGTGTATAAAGCTTATTTTGCTATGCACAATTAATCGACTTAAAGAAGTCCTTTTTTTAAGTGGATATATGTAAAAGACATTGAGTCAGAGAAAAAGATCGTTGTTTAGAAGGAATGAGTAATAAAGAAATAAAGGATAGAGCATCTAACAAAAAGAGTTATATGAGATTATAGTAAGTTAAATCTCTTATAGAGATTTCAAAATACCGAAGTAATAAGCACAGTTAAAGGGGAAGGTCTCAAATTTTTAAAGGGACATAATAATGCATCTATAGAAGAGGAGAATTAAAATTGAAACCAACTAGAGAAAAGTACGTAATTAATGGGGAGTATACAATAGAACGTAAGCTTTTACATAAAGAGATTATTGAATCACTTCTAAAGGGGCAATTACAGCAAGAGCAAGAACCTGAGGCTATATTACTTGGTGGTGGTTCTGCAGCTGGAAAAAGTTCAATTGGAGAGTTAGTAAGTAAGGGATATAAACATCAGAAACAAAACCTGGTTTGGATAGATCCTGATAAGATCAAAGAAAAAATACCAGAATATCAAGAGTTAATAGAATCTGAAAATATTGAGTTAATGAAACAAGCAGCTTTTTTAGTTCATGATGAAAGTAGTGATATTACCATGAAACTTTTAAAAATCTGCATGAAAAGAAAAATAAACTTTATGTACGATGGTACAATGAAAAATGAAGTAAAATACAAAAAGTTAATTCAACAATTAAGACTAGCAAGTTTTAGCATTAAAGCAATTATTGTAGATGTCCCAATAAAAGTTGCCTTAGAGCGATCTAATTTGCGTTTTAAAGTAACAGGAAGATTGGTACCCGAATATATAATTAAAGAAAGTCATATGAAAGTAGCGATTACATTTTCTAAAATTAAGGATTTAATAGATTGCTATACTTTATATGATAATACCGGGAAGGAACCAGAAGTTTTTGCTTTTAAAGAATCAAAACGAGTAAAAGAAATTATTGTAGATGAATCTCGAAATAATCAATTTATTGAGAAATCAGCTCTTGTTTTTTAGTGAATATATATCGTATAAATTTTATAACATAATTAATAGATTTTTTCCTGACAATTTATTATATTATTGATATAATAAATACAGGAGGCGATATAAATGGAATTTAAAGACCTTATGAATTATATTGAAGAAAATAAAGAAGAACATTTTCATGATTTAATCGCTAAAAATGAACGGGAAATTGCAAAAAAAGAAGAAGAAGAGAAATAAATAATTTTAAATAGAAGAGTTGGCCTTTTGGGTCAACTCTTTTGTTGTTATAAATGGTTATAAAATTGAATTTCTCAATTGTTGAGTAAAAGGAATTGCAGAATTTTTCTGTAGAAAAGGTTGTTTGGTATTGAAAATGAAACAGACAATTTGCTAATCATAGGAGAGTTTTTTAGTATTATATTAAATAGAAAACAGCGTAATGAGTTAACGCTTTAGGAGAGAGTATATGAATCATTTTATTGTTATGCAGGGGCATACATATCAAGAGGAAAAAGGATTAGAAATTATTTGGTCACCTAAAAAGGATAGAGGCGGTAATGTACCACATTCATGGAAAAGAATGATGGATGTAAAAGAGGGGGATCGAATCTTTCATTATGTAAAAGGGAATATTGTAGCAGTTAGTATAGCTGAAGAGGATTGTAAGGAATCGAATAAACCATCGATTATGAAAAGCCATGATCAATGGAATGATGAAGGCTATTTGGTATCTTTAAAATTTCATGAGTTAGAAAAACCAATTAATATACGTGAGAAATTTGAAGAGATATCGCACCTGTTGCCAATTAAATATTCACCTTTTCAATCAGATGCAAATGGAAACCAAGGTTATTTATATCCATGTAATGAAGAATTAGCCCTTAAATTAATGGAACTAATTGGTGATTCAAACATTTATAAAATAAATGATGAGCAATTAGAGTTAGCAGTTGATCCGGTAAGAAGGACAGAAAATAACACATTAATTCCAGTTATAGCTGAGACGGAATCCGAAGTAAAAGCAAAAATCCGAATTGGACAGCAAAAATTTAGAGAGGAATTAATTGAGATTTGGAGCGGAAAATGTGCATTATGCGGAATAGATTTACCAGAATTGTTAAGAGCAAGTCATTCTAAGCCATGGAAAGATAGTACAAGTATGGAACGCTTAGATCCGCATAACGGTGTACTACTGTGCTGTAATCATGATGCTCTTTATGATAAAGGATTTATCACATTTGATGGACAGGGACGACTGCATATTTCCTCATTAATAGTGGAAACAGATTATTTGAAATTGGGATTAATACCAAAAGCTAAGATAGGAATTCAACCGGAAAATAAATTATACTTTAAGTGGCATAAGAGGAATATTTTTAAAGTAAAATAGTATAATTTTCAACTTCAAGGACAGGAAGAACATAAGAGAGACGAATTGGGTTATCCAGTAAAGGGGAATGGTACATGTATAACTGTAATCAATGTGGAACAGAAATGATTATGCAATTACAAGATAGATATAGAGAATATTGTCCCAAATGTGAAGAGCTTAAACCAAATAACTTGGTATACTATAATCTATATGAATTACTAGATTATATGGAAGCTAATCACTACATGAGTAAGGAAAATATGTTACATAATTTTTTGAAATGGGAGTTTGATTTAACGAAAGGGAATATATTCAAGTTATATCTAGCCATAGATAAATATGATCAATTGAATGATGAGGATTTTACAAGAAAATTAGAGGACTATATGAAGGGTATTCGATTAAAATTAAATGTTAAATATGAAGATGATTATATCTGGATCAAGGTTAATTAGAGGGAATTATAGATGTAATGAATTTTGTTTTAAAGAGATAGTAAGTGATTGAGAGGAGATTAATAATGATGGAAGATTTGCAAAAGGTAGTAATAAAATTTCGAGATGAGAGAAATTGGGGGCAGTTTCATAATGCGAAGGATCTAGCAATTTCCTTAAATTTAGAAGCATCAGAGTTGCTTGAGACTTTTCAATGGAAGTCTAGTGAAGAAGCAACAGAGACGAAAATGCAGGAAATAAAAGAAGAAGTGGCCGATGTAATGATTTATTTACTTATGCTAAGTGATAAATTAGATATCGATCTAGAAGAAGTAGTACATGCTAAGTTGGAAAAGAATGCAGAGAAATATCCTGTAGAAAAAGCATTTGGAAGTAATAAAAAATATAACGAACTGTAAAGCGATAATCGTTTTACAGTTTTTTAAAATGGTTATGAGAAAGCAGATGGTTGAGATCATGATTTGGATGTGTGTATTTCAAAAGTATGAAATACACACATCCTTAAGTATTCTTAAAATTAAAAAGTAGGGAGTTATTCAAATGCTATCATTTGCAGCAAAATTATCTTCATTTGAAATAATTAAGAAAAAGCGGAAAGATTTTGAGCAAGGCAGTATGAGAGACTTTGAAATTGATAGAGTACCTGTAGTCTATATTCAACGAGATAAGAAGAATTTATATGTAGGTAAGTCCACAGATATATATGAGCGTTTTGTTGCACATATAAGTGATGAAGGTAAAACATTCAATGAAGTTATTGTAATAAAAAGTGAATTATTTAATGAAAGTTCAATTAAGCATATTGAAACATTGTTAATTGAATATTTATCTGCAGATGATAAATTTAACTTACTGAATAAAGTAAGGGGCCAAAAGATTCATTCTTATAACGGTATTGAAGATATTCAGAGTATGTTTAAAGAAATTTGGAATGAGTTAATTGAAGAACGGGTAGCTAGTGAGAATTTAGGTGAGATACATAATAAATTTATTTATAAATATTCACCATTTAAAGAGTTATCGGCTAATCAAATTGAGGTTTGTAAAGACATTTTTAATACGATGCTTACTACATCAAATAGTCGACATTTGATTACAGGGGACCCGGGTACCGGTAAAACAATTGTATTAACAAACATCTTATATGCGCTTGCTTATGACAGTGAAACTGGTAAAGCACGAGAGGGATTGAATTATGAGGATATAGCACTTGTTATTCCACAAAATCACTCATTAAATTTATATAAGAGCTTAATGAACAAACTAGGTCTACAAAGTATTACAGTACTGTCACCTTCACAATTTATTAAGCAGGCAAAAAGTAGGGGCACAAAATATAAATATGTTTTTGTGGATGAAGCACATCGTCTGAAACAATATTTTGGTAAACAAGCACGTGATTTAAAACATTTAGTTACTGATAATGGTTATACAACTGAGTTGGAGTTAATAGAAACATTCGCGTATCACTTAACTGTGGTTTATGATCCATACCAAACAATTCGACCAGCAGATATAGATACAGATGTATTCCAGCAGTTGGCAGCGAATTATAAGAGGCATCCCTTACATAAACAATTCCGTTTAAAATCTGGAGATCAATATTTAGCATGGCTTCGTAAATATTTACAAATAGCAAATAATGTTGGAGTGTATGAAGAAGGGTTATTGCGGGGTTATGACTTTAAGGTAATGGACTCTATTACAGAGTTGAATCAATCTATGAAAGCGTTAAATGAAAAACATGAATTATGTCGTGTAGTCGCAGGTTATTCTTGGAAATGGATTACACAGATGGACAAAAATCATTATGATATAAAAGATCCTGTTACAGGCGATACATTCAAATGGAACTCAAAGGTAAAAGGTTGGATTAACTTTGAGAATAGTATAGAGGAAATAGGATGTATACATACTACCCAAGGTGCGGATTTAAATTATGTGGGTGTGATTTTAGGAGCTGAAATTGATTGTGATTACGCAGGTGAAGAAAATGGAGACTATGATTTAAATAAAGCTAAGATTGTGGTGAATCCAAAAGAATATAAAGATCGAAATGGTCTTCCAATTAAGGGAACAGATATAAATAATGAGGAGTTAACATCCTATATTAAACGTATTTATTACGTGCTATTATCTCGCGGGATAAATGGATGTTACGTTCATGCAGTAAATCAAAATATGCAGAGATACTTAAAAGAAATAGTGAGAATAAGTCATTAATTATATAAAGAAGTTACTGTAATTACAGTAACTTCTTTATATTTAGTAAAATGAAAGGTATATAGACATTAAATTTTAATCGTAAAGTTATGTTTTATTGTTAAAAAATTTCGTTAAAGATATGAAAAGATACTACTACTTAGAAAGTGTATAGAATGAGGAGTATAAACACTGTTAACATGATGCAAATGTGCATATTAAATAGAAAGTAAAGTAAATTGATAATTCATGTGGTAAAATTTTATATATAAATACAATATATGAGTAAGATGTATGCTTTGGACCTTTAGCTCAGCTGGTTAGAGCAAACGGCTCATAACCGTTCGGTCGTAGGTTCGAGTCCTACAAGGTCCACTTATAAACAAGGAGAGAGCACTCAAATGAGTGCTTTCTCCTTGTTTATAAGAAATAAAGGGGATTGTATGATGAAAATAATTGACTTAGAAGCAGTAAGAAAAAAGAAAGAAAAAGTAATGGTAACTATTCCAGTTATAGAACTAATATATGGGGATGATGGAGAAATTGAATTTAAGATAGTAGGAAAAAAAGTTGTTCCACAATCCATGTTAGAGAATTGAACTACTTATAATAGGCTGTAAAGTCGCAAAGTAGACGGAGTTCAATAAAATTTCATTCCTCTAACGAGGAGAGGGTTTAAATTACATTAAAATAGCAATACTTATATTTGAATTAAGAAAACTAAAATTAAGTATAAAAATATATGGGTTTTGTTTTTTATAAAAATAAGAAATCATTGATAAAACAACAGTGGTTTCTTATTTTTTAGGATTAGTGCAAGACATTTCTAGCTCTCTTTTTCAAAGGATAAATCTATAAGTTTTATTAAAGTTATGTTTGTCACATTATAAGTAGAGATTAAAATTATTTCTCGACCTCATACACTATATGTGTTTTGAGAAGCGTTCGATGACCTTTACCTTCAGGGAAAATCTCTCTCCAATCAAAATATTTTAAAATATCTTGCTTATATTTACCTGCATTTCATTTTTGATCAGCCTTGACTATGTGATTTAAAACTATTCCATAGGTCAAATTATTAATAGTATATATATTTTTTTTTAGGGGAAGATGAATTTTGAAGGGATAGGTAAGTCGTACCTTCGAAATTTATTTTAGTAGGTGAAATAATGAAAAAACAGTTAGAACCGTTTGCTAAATTAACTCAAGTAAAATCATTAGACGTCGGAGAAGAGCAAAAGGAATTCAAGCATGTACAGAAGTATCTCTCTAGATTTGGGTATTTGAAAGAAGATACGTACGAGGTGAATAGGTTAGATGATACTACATCTAAAGCGTTAGAAATGTATCAAAAATTTAACAAGTTAAACAAAACGGGGGATTTTAATGATGAAACCCGTAGCCAAATGCAAACTAGTCGATGTGCACTACCGGATTTTAATAATGGTATTACATTTAGAATTAGATGTTCTTGGGATAAAAAAAATCTTACATATGCATTTGACAATATTACAGCAGACGTTCCGAAGCCAGACGCTATTCAAGCTGTGAGAAATGCTTTTAAAACATGGGAAAATGTTTCTAGCCTTAAGTTTTCAGAAGTTGCAAAAGATGAAAATCCTGATCTTATAATTGGATGGCGAAATGCAAATGATGAAGATTTGGATATGACAGGAGGAACATTAGCTCACGCTGATTTTCCTCCGGGATGTTCTATTATTACAAACGCATTACCATTACCTATTCATTTTGACGATAGTGAACATACTTGGTGTATTGGTGCATTTAGAGAGCAATTTGATATTGAGACAGTTGCAGTCCATGAAATTGGGCATACACTAGGTTTAGAACATTCTGATGTCCAAGGGTCTATTATGTTTCCAACTGTTGGTTCAAATTTAATTAAAAGAAATTTAGCGCAAGATGATATCTCAGCTATTCAAAGTTTATATGGAGGTCATTAATGATCCTCTTTAAAATCTCAAAAAAAGAATCCGCTTATTGTGGATTCTTTTTTTAATTTAAAATGAGTAATGATAGTGGTTTATCTTTAAAATATATTTTAGGCTCATTATTATAAAAAAACAATATAAGTTCAATGCGTACCTTCATGTATAAATATGAAATACTTTTTCATTGAAGTTATAGAAATCACAGCATTACAAATTTAATTTAGGTAATGGTTATTTAGAGCTTAAGATTGATTGTCAGAAAAGGCAGAATCATAAGACCTCAGCCCTTTTTAAAAAGGTTTATAGAATTCTAATAGTTCAACTGGAATATTATTTTTGTATGCTATACATGCTTTTGTATCACCAGGTTGAATGGTCTTTTTGTCAATTAACAAAAGCGCAGCAAATGTATTTGCTTCTATCTCTAATTTATCAACGGAAAAGAATGTATTCTTACGCAGGAAAGGTGTATTTGCATGAGTATGTAGAACCGCGTGTCCTAATTCATGAGCACAAACAGTTCTCTGCATAGATGGAGATAAATTAGTATTAATAACAATGAAACGATTTCTTTTTTCATATTTATAAAAACCATTTATTTCTTCATGTAAATCCCATGTTAGTACATGTATTTTTAAGTAATCTGCAAGCTCATAGGGGTTTGTCGTGTTGTATTTGGTGCTAAGTTGTTGGACTAGATCTCTAATGACGAATTTCAATGTTTTCCCTCCTAAGCTTGCATCAGTTATCGTCTGGATTACGATATTTCTTAGGCACGTATTTTTTATTGATTACTTTTGTTTGTTTTACAATGTACTCCATCGCATCTAATAATGACTCTACTGCTTCTTGACTCATAGGTTCACCAGAGAACATTAAGCCATCTTCGCCTTGTAAATCTTTCTTTATTTTTTCCATTCTTTTTGCTATATCTTTCTCATCTTTTGGCGTTACTTGTTCGTTTGGTTCGTCTGCAACAGATCGACCAAGTAAATAGTCAGCTGAAACTGAAAAGCAATCAGCTAATTTACTGAGAACATCATGTGGAGGGAACCTCTCTTCTGATTCGTAGTAACCTATCATTCTTTGGGATACTCCAATTTTTTCTGCCAGCTGTTTTTGAGTTAAATTTTCTTTTTTTCGTAAGGATTTTATTCTAAGTCCTATCACATTGTTCACCTCTCTAATTGAACTAATTGTTCTCTTTGAGTTTATTTTAGCACAAAAAGTTCTTTTGTGCATTGACAAAGAACAATTAGTTCTTTAATCTGTATTTAGAACTAATTGTTCTTATGGAGGTAGGGTAATGGGAAATAAAATGTACGATCCGAAAAAAAACTTATATAAAGAAATTGCTAGCTATTGCGGAGTAACTGAACGCTATATTCGAATGATAGATCAAAAAGAAAGAACGCCATCAATGGAGACAGCTAGGAAGATTGCACAGTTTTTTGATAAGAGTGTAGATGATATTTTTTTTAGTAATAAATCGAACTTTAAGTTCTTTTTGGCCTCACTTTGGTTTAATAAGTCTGGAAAGTAGATTTTTTTATGAGGAAGTTAAAGGTTGCAATAAGTAAGTAAAAAAGGTTTGAAAATATGAGAGGTAGATAATATGGGGATTTTTCGAGTAAAAAAAGATAATAATTATTCCGTTATTAATAATACCGGTCTAAAGGATAAGAGGCTTTCTTGGAAGGCGAAAGGAATATTAGCTTACATACTCACACTTCCAGATGATTGGGTGTTTTATAGAGAAGAGTTATCGCAACATGCAAAAGACGGTATTAATAGCTTAAGAGCTGGAATGCAGGAATTAAAAGAGTACGGATATATTAGAAGATTTCCTGTTAGAGATGAAAAAAACAAAATTGTTAGGTGGGAGACAATTATTTACGAAATCCCAGTGGATGATTATCCACCAGTGGAAAACCCACCTGCTGGAAAACCTGTTGCTGGTAACCTACCGGTGGAAAATCACAAGCTACTAAATACTAATATACAAAGTACGAAAGAACTAAATACTGATATACAAAATATAAATCATCGTCATGATAATAAACAAAAATTAATCTCACAAAGGTTAATAAATGATGATTTTAAAATAAGTCATCAATTTTTAATGAAGAATAGAATTTCATTAAGTGAAATAGCGATTAGAGAGCTTGGTGTATTTTGTGAATCATTAGGTAGTGAACTAATTGGGGAAGCAGTAAATAGATCAATTGATGAAAATGTACCAAAGTGGAGATATGTACGTGGGATTCTTAAAAAATGGGAAACCAAAAAGGTAAAAACACTCAAGGATGTAGCTATGCTAGATGCACAGTTTGATCTTGGTAAGAATAAAAAACAATTTGGATCAGGGAATACTAATCGAAGTGAAATGGTACCAGAATGGTTACATGAAAAAGAAGATGTTCCAGAAGATCAGCCTATAAAAAATAATGAGTTAACTATTGAAGAAGAGCGTGAGAGATTAAAAACTTTATTAAAAGAATATAAATCATAATTAATATTTATAAATTTTATTAAATTGATAATAAAGGTTAGTTTATCTTTGGTGATCAAAATAAAAGCAGGATTTAAATAAAGAAAAGTAGGGGGATTATTATATGTTTGACTGGCTCAAAGATTATCAGAAACTAGAAGAAGAAATAGCATATTTAGAATATAACTTAGACAAATCAAAAGCAGAATTAAAGCGCTGGACTAGTGGAGACTTACAAAATGTACGATTAACTGCTGAATCCGAAGGGGCTAAAGTAGAAGATCGGATTGAAGCGATTGGATATGAATTAGGACATAAGATCAATGAAGTATTTGATTTAAAGATTTTAATTAATAAGTTTACAGGATTAGATCATCAAATTCTCAAAATGAAGTATGTTGATGGAATGACTTTAGAACAAATAGCGTTTGAATTACATTATAGTACAGGTTATATTCGCCGAAAACATGCTGAAATAAAAAAGATTGTCAAGTTTGTAGATGGGTTTTAATGTTACCTTTTTGTAGGGTACATGCAGTGTACAGAAAGTATTGAAAAAGTGATTTATAGTAGTAATATAAGATTTCGACGAAAGGGCAACTATTTTTATGGTTGCTCTTTTTGTTGTGAAAGAAGGTGAGCAACATGAAGTAATTTTAAAAAATTTTTTCATTTAAGTGTTAGATGTAATTAGTAGATTAAGAGTTCTATAGAAAAAATAATAGGAAAATAAGGAGAGATTTAGTAATGAGTATATTAGCTGCTTCAGTTAAAACAAAGAATCTGCCACAACAAGTGTTACGTTGGCAATCAATGGTAGAAAGTGAATGTTCAGCACAAGGTGTGTCTGAATTAGTTCCCTACGTACTTGGGATTATTATGGTGGAGAGTGGAGGAAACTCTGAAACAACATCTGATATTATGCAGTCCAGTGAATCACAAGGTTGGGCGATGAATACAATTAAAAATCCTAAAGATTCAATTTATTATGGAGTAAAGCATCTAAAAGGAGCTTTTGATGATGCAAAGAAAAATGGTATTACAGATTTAAGTGCCATTGTTCAATCATATAATTTTGGACGAGCTTACCTTCGTTGGTTAGCATCTAATAATAAACAGCATTCATTACCAGTGGCAGATCTGTATTCTAAAACGGTTGTTGCGCCATCACTTGGTAATACAACTGGTGCTATGGTCAAGTATAGTCAGCCTATTGCCATTGCATACAATGGTGGCTACCGATATAAAAATGGAGGGAATTTCTTCTACTCTGAAATTGTTAAGCAATATGTAGATTTTGATGAAGCTGGTAATAACAATAAACCAATACAACCGGTGGGCTTGGGGATTGCTGTAAATAAATATCCGAATAACGGTGGTATTAATCTATATAGCCAACCACAAGGAGGACATTTTACGAGAGTAATTTATGATAAAACACCGTACCTTATTATAGATGCAGCATGGTTTGAAAATCCTATGATTTGTCTCGGAAACGAGGCATGGGCTGCTCTGGAACATTTCGATGTGCAATGGTTCAGTGCTTATTCAAAATATCCACCAGGTGGCGGTATTAACACGTATGATGGTCCTAACGGAAATTATACAGGTTTTGTAGATGGGTCTGTTCCATATAGACTTTTAGGACGAAAAGATGGTTACCTAGGTATTGGAAATAATGCATGGGTAAAAGAAGAACATTTTGATGTTAGATAATAACGGGGAGCTTTTTGTTCGGTTAATCTTAAGATTTGAAAAGCTAAAATACATCCAAAAAATAATAAATATAGACAGTGAACGAAGGTGCTCATTCAAGCACCTTTTTTATATTGTGTAAAAATAGAAAGGAAGACTAATATGGCAAAATTTATTTATCCTACAGATACAACAAGAGTAACAAGTGGTTTTAGAGGTAGTAGACCAGATCATCATGGGGTAGACCTTGCTGAAGCGGGCTATCATCCGATTTATGCAGCAGCTAGCGGGCAGGTTAGCCGTTCTTATCTTTCATCTAGTTATGGTGAATGTATTATGATTGTGCATACTATTGATGGAGTTACATGGGAAACTGTATACGCTCATATGCGTAGTGGTTCTCGAACAGTAAAAGTAGGCGATTATGTTACACAAGGACAAACTATTGGGGTTATGGGGAACACAGGGGAGTCTAGTGGCCAACACTTACATTTTGAATTGCATAAAGGGCGCTGGGATGCTAGTAAGAGTAATGCTGTGAATCCACTAGATTATTTGGGGAAAGGTGACAGTGGCAACAATACTGATAAACCGATACAACCAGTAGGTCTTGGAATTGCTGTAAATAAATATCCAAATAATGGGGGTATTAATCTATATAGCCAACCACAAGGTGGACATTTTACGAGAGTAATTTATGATAAAACACCGTACCTTATCATAGATGCAGCATGGTTTGAAAATCCTATGATTTGTCTCGGAAACGAGGCATGGGCTGCTCTGGAACATTTCGATGTGCAATGGTTCAGTGCTTATTCAAAATATCCACCAGGTGGCGGTATTAATACGTATGATGGTCCTAACGGAAATTATACAGGTTTTGTAGATGGGTCTGTTCCGTATAGACTTTTAGGACGAAAAGATGGTTACCTGGGTATTGGAAATAATGCATGGGTAAAAGAAGAACATTTTAATGTGAGATAGTATTTTGAAATCTATAAATATCAAATTAAATGGAAGAAGCAGTGTGATACTTTTTTATGAATTCGTTTAAAACGATGGTGTAGGAGTGTAGAGAGGAATTAAAGGAAGAGCAACTGATAAACAGTTGCTCTTTTTCTTTTTTAGCAGGTGAAGACAAGGAATTTATTAGAGATAATGCTGGCCGTATGGAGATTAGGTTACTAGATGTACTAAATAATGCAGTGAGAATTTTAAGTAATAAAAACGAGAGAATAAAAAGGAGATGTTCAGTAATGGAGATTAGAAAAAAATTAGTGGATTCAAGTAAATATGCTATAAAATGTCCCAATGCAATGAAGCCAGAATTCATCACAGTACATAATACGTACAATGATGCATCAGCTGAAAATGAAATTTCTTATATGATTGGAAATAATAATGCAGTTTCGTTCCATGTTGCAGTAGATGACAAAGAAGCAGTACAAGGTATTCCGTTTGATCGTAATGCTTGGCATGCTGGTGATGGTAACGGAAATGGTAATCGTAAATCCATCGGAGTGGAAATTTGCTATTCTTTAAGCGGTGGGGATAGATATTATAAGGCGGAAGATAATGCAGCAATTGTTATAGCTCAGTTAATGAAACAATTCAACATTCCAATTAGTAATGTACGTACACATAAATCGTGGAGTGGGAAACATTGTCCACACCGTATGCTTGACGAGGGAAGATTGGATCAATTCATTGAGAAGGTAAATAAAGCATTTAACAACAATAATAAACCAATACAGCCAGTAGGTCTGGGGATTGCTGTAAATAAATATCCGAATAATGGAGGGATTAATTTATATAGCCAACCGCAAGGAGGATATTTTACGAGGGTAATTTATGATAAAACACCGTATCTTATTATAGATGCAGCGTGGTATGAAAATCCTATGATTTGTCTCGGAAACGAGGCATGGGCTGCTCTGGAACATTTCGATGTACAATGGTTCAGTGCTTATTCAAAATATCCACCAGGTGGCGGTATTAACACGTATGATGGTCCTAACGGAAATTATACAGGCTTTGTAGACGGGTCTGTTCCATATAGAATTTTGGCACGAAAAGATGGTTATTTGGCGATTGGAAATAATGCATGGGTAAAAGAAGAACATTTTGATGTGAGATAAGGTTAAAGAATTAGAGTCACTCGTATGAGTGGCTATTTAATTTTTGGATTGGAGTATGATTGGAAATAGAAAATGTCAGTAGTGTTCTATACTAAGTTGTTTTTATGTATCGATTCAAGAATAAAAGGAGTAGTTTAGTGCGTAATTTGTTTATGTTGAATTAAATAAGAAGTAGGAAAGAGGTGGTAAAATGGATAGTTTACAAGAGGTGAAGGGTGATGTTCAGGAAATAAGGCAAGATATTAAGGAAATACGATTAGAGATTAGAAGTTTAGAAATGCGGACGACAGGTAATGAAAAGGACATTATTAATATTAATAAGCAATTAGACAAAATCAGTGCTAATACAACTTGGATACTACGCCTTATTATTGGTGGACTAATTGGAGCTGCTCTTACCTTCTTTTTGAAAGGAGGAGGTATGTAATGATTGAAATTACAGCAATGATTGGGGTTGTTGTAGGGATTTCACAAATTGCAAAAACAACTGGACTGCAAACAAAATATATTCCGTTATTTAATTTAACACTTGGCATTACGCTAGGTGTTTTATTTTTGTCTCAAGATATTAAAATGAATCTATTTCAAGGAATGATTATCGGATTGTCAGCTAGTGGATTATTTGACCATACAAAAATTATAAAAAGGGATGCCGATAGAAAATGAAAAAGAAATACAAGCATATTTTATCCATAGTTGTTGCTATTATTTTAGTGTTATCAATTGAAACAAATGTATTTGCTGATAGAATTCTATTTATTCCTGATTTACCAAAACAACCATACCGTTATGGTGTTGGAGCTTATGAAGGTGTTGTGGCACATTCTACAGCTACCCCAGAGGCGCCAGCAATTAATATTCAAAAATATGAGTCTCGCACATGGCGTTCAGCGTTTGTTCACTACGCAGTGGATTGGAATGAAAAAATTCAAATTGCATCTACAAAACATCAGGCATGGGGGGCAGGTCCCGCAGCAAATGCTAGATTTGTTCATGTTGAATTGTGTGAGACAAGTGATCCATTGAAATTTAAACGTTCATATGAAAAATATATAGAATTAATTGGGGAAATCTTGCGAGAACGAAATATTCATCCCTCTAAAGGATTATGGACACATAGGGATATTACTTATAAATTAGGTGGGACAGACCATGAAGATCCACTGGATTATCTTCGTAGTCATGGCGTATCTGAGGCTAAGTTCCGAGCAGACGTGTTAAAGGTTTATAACGGGAGCACGGTTACAGTGGATACCAAACCACAAAAACCAAATGAAATATCTGGTACAGTAGAGTCGAATGGTATTGCATATATTGAAGGATACAATGTAAATCTCCGCTCTGGACCATCAACAGAAAATAGTGTTATTCGTAAGCTACAAAAAGGTGAGGCTTATAAAGTATGGAATAAATTAGGGAACTGGTTACATTTTGGTGGTAACCAATGGATTTATTACGATTCTTCATATATTCGTTGCCAAGGCAATGAACCTGCTACAGTAATTGGTAAAAGAGTTATTTCAAAAGTAAATAATTTACGTTTCTATGATTCTCCATCTTGGCAAGATAAAGATGTTGCCGGTACTGTAGATATGGGTTTAGGATTCATTATTGATACAAAGGTAATTGTAAATAATTCACCACAATATAGAGTGCACAATAGTAAAGGTAAAACATATTATATAACAGCAAACGAAGCCTATGTGTATGTGAAGTGAAAGAGAGGATCTGCTCTAGTATGGGGCGATCCTCTTTTTTTTATTTATCATATATAAATTAGGTTTAATGGTGAAAAGAGGGGCTATGAATGATCTTTAGTTTGGAAAAATATTCTTGATATAAAAATAATATAGTGTTATATTATGATTTAATAATTTATTATTTAAAAATGAATTTTTGACATGATATAGATTTACTTAAAGATGTCGATTTTGGTAAAACAGAAGGTAAGGTATTAGGTAAAGAGACATAGTGTTTATGATGGTCGTTAATCCTTTATTATAATTTAGGAGAAATATATTAAGTAAGGAGTTTTTTTATGCTGAAATGGGCTAAGTGGATTGCCATGTTTGTGATTTTTATCTGTAGTATTTTAACTATCGATGCTCTTGTTGGTAGCAAAAAAGGTATAAAGGCCATTACAGCAGCAGTTGAGGAATTCACTGCGGATAAAAAAAATATAGGAAATCAAAAAGAAGTAAAGCAAGGAGCCGAAACAAGTGATTATAAACATTTAGACAAGCAGCATTATGCATGGGTAATGGATGATTATTTAAAGGATCTATCTGATGTGGCGAACAGATTTAGTATTTTAGAGGCTGATGCAGAAATTAAGGGTACTATAAACAAATCATGGGTTTCAGATGTAGGCGATGTTTTCTATAAAATGTCTTATCTCATCTCAAGTGTACGATATGTAGAACCCCCAACAGAATTAAAGGGTCTACATTCATCTATTTTAAAGGCGATGGATAACTTGCAATTTGTTATAGACAACTATGGAGATGCTGCGAGCCAAACAGATTTAGCGAAATTAGGAAAATGTTTAAAATCGTTAAGAAGTGCTAGGGATACAATAGACGAGGTCCGTAGTGAATTATCCACTTATGAATAATTATCATAAAAACCGATTAGTATTACAGAACATCCTCAAAAGTATATATGAAGTTTAGCGTTTTCTTTGCGGTTAAGGAAACAGTAATCTCAAAGGTTTCAATTCTAATGCTTGGTACATGAAAGAGGATAACAAGCAAGGAATGGAAGGCAGGCAGGGAAGATCAAAGCTGTTGAGTTCATGGACAAGGCTGGCATAAAGAAAGCGATATTTTAAAAGAAAATGAGGGAATACGAGGAAATAAAATCATTAAAATGATATAAATAGATTTTATACTTTTAGTATTTGACAATGCAACCACAGTCATTAGAGAGGATATAGTAGTCTGTGTAATAACAAAACCAAAACTTACGTTAAGTATTAGCGGACTTGAACTACTCACCACTTAACGTCCTAACGGACGTTTGAAGTGGGAGATTCCTGCGAACACCGATGTATCCACCAGTTATCTTAGCAGGCTCTACCCGCAGTCCCTACGGTGAGAACATAAGTATCTTGTACGCTGACTCACCACACTATCTACTTTAGCTTGGTTTTCGCAATTTTGAGAAGCGTGGGGCGATAGAACGTTGAAGATTTTACGGTTGCAACGTTTTTCTGCAACCAACCTCATATCTTCAGTTTTCGAAGAGCAATCTGTACAAGTAAATGATAACAAATATGTTGGCTTATGCCAACCGACATTCATCTTCCACCTAAAATTGGTGTTTCACACCTTCACATTTTTGAGGAAGGAGTCTTCTGTCGGAAAACGATAAAAGACTGATTTTGAATGTCATGATGTCCACTAATGCTTATAGCGTGATTTGGTTCTAGTGCTATACAAAGGCCATCATCACCATACTGAATAAAGTGAATAAAATATAGATTTGATTTATAAGTCGGAGGAGGGCACCTTAGGGTGTCTTTTCTTTTATCCATTACACCCATTGTTTACACATTGATTTTTTATGTTCATTTGATATAATTATTACTACAGTAGTATTACAGTAATACCTTGGGTATATAATAAAAGAAGAGATGCTCTATACATCTCTTCTGGTAACTGTTGCCGTAAGGCGGATAGTTACTAAATAAAGTTATTTTCTTTTTCTAGAACTTCCCTTTTGCTTCCGACGGCGTAGGGAGGTTCTTTTACGTTTTTTGCTAATATTACTCACTAGTTTGTTTCCATAACCAGTAACAAGAATTGTCAAAAATACCTTCAACAAATCCTGTAGCAAAGACAGTAAATATTCCATCATAGGAGTTACCTCCTTTCCCTCTATATAAAAAAGAGAAAGGACAGCAACCAACCACCCTACGTCATACAGTTAAATCTATTCCATCATACTAGTACAATCTCACCAATATAAACAAGACCACCATTATTGATAGCCTTTTTAGGTAAATGTAGAACAATTAATTACAACATGTTTATAGCATGATTAATATATAATAATTTCGTCTTATGACCTTTATCATAAACTATTACATGATATATATTTTTTGTACCACGCTTTGTTAATGCATTTAACCTTCGTAGGTGTTGAAGGTTTAGAACTATCCTTTAGTATAGTCATATCATTAGAACATCCTGCGGTATTTAGACAGAATGTAACTAATAAACATGATAGTAATAATTTATTCACATAATCACTTCTAATTCTTTATTAGTTAACATTTTTTCATGAAATACGTTCTTTACTAATTTTACATTACATTAAAGTTCAGAAAATATTCTTCTACTCATAAATTGTTACATTTGATCTAGGGGAACTCTGCTAATAATAAAAGTTGTTCTAGTCGAAGAAAGGCATCCTATTACTGATAAAGGTAAAACTGTTAGTTATCTAATTTTCCCAGTCATTATGTATTTGATGTATGTAACAAAGGAACTAATAGCAGAAAATGAACTAAAAGGTACATAAATGGGGACAATCTGGAAATGGATCTTTTGGTTATTTATTGTACTATAGTTTTTTTACAAAAAAAAGTATGTGCCGAGACTAGATTATTAAAATTACAATGTAGGGAGCTGGGGAGGGAGTTAAAACAGGGTGATAAAAAAGAGTTTTAGAAAATATACCTGTGACAATTTAGAGTGTCATAGGTGTACTAATATTGTTTTGTATATTAAGTTAAAATACTATACTAAATTTTACTTCTTTAATTTATAAAGACATTTCACCTTCATTAGCTAATAATGTAGGGCCAATCCATATGGAAAATATGTTCAAACCTTTACTTGAACATGGCAATATTTAAAAGATTAATATAAACATGGAAAAAACCGTCTTGAATTGGGCGTTTTTTTTAGTTTATACTTTCAAATTCAAGAAGTTTAAACTTAGTGTGATTAAACTGAAAACATCCTTATAAAACTTAGTTTTAGTCATTTGTTTAATATGAATTATATTTATTTAACTATATATAATTCCTTAGATTTTTGATAAGTATCCATCATATTGACTTAAACCTCAAAAAGGGTATTTCTATTAGACGGAAAAGGTAAGGATTCTAAAGTCTAATATGCCTCCACATTGCTAATAAGATAATAAATGAAATGCCTAAAATGAGAAAATTGATATTCTCAAATGAAGGGGTATATTTTTTTGCCTTGAGTTCCTTTTACAACTTTTAAATTGATGAATATGTGAATTCTTTATTCCAAAGAATTCAATATCTACAGAAAGGTATTTAAGGTTATTGTAAGGTAAATGAAAGTTACCTGAAAGAATCCCAGTTTAATATACAGGTATGAATTAACACAGGAGGGATGAAATAATGTTAAAGGAACTGGGAATAGGTTTAGTAACTTCCTTAATTTTGTTGAGTACAAATGGTATTGCTGATGCATCTACTAACAGCGTACATGTAAAAAATGAAATGATATCTAAGAGCACAAAAAAGTGCAGTGACTGTTGGCGTGTTGGTCAATCTAGGATTGAGGAAGGAGTTGCAGCAAAGCATACAATAAAAGGTGGAGAAAAAGTTGTAAAAGTTACATTACAAGACGATGGAATGGTTAGGATGGATGTCATTGGCAAAGGGTTTGCTGAAGTTAAAGTAACTAGGGAGAATGGGAAAAGTGTATATTATCAGTTTGAGGTGATTTAATTATAAATCAAATATAGGTTTTCATTTTAGAACGTTGCCTTCCTATAATTAGGAAGGCTTTTATTATTACATAACTAGGATAAAATAATAGTTCGCTAAATTGGCTAGGAACATAACTAAAAATGTCAGAGGAAATTTAATAAATTGTTTCACATGAATCATCTTCTCTTGGTTGGATTAAAATGTTTACCTTCGTCTAAATACAAGTTATACACACATATATTGATCATATAAAGATATATATTACACATAATATTATGTTAAAGGTGGCGAAATGTATCATGAAAGATTTTGTTCTCGAAAAAGAAAACATTATTCGTAAATATGGTGAATGGACCGCTTATGATATTAAATTAACGGATACTCTATATACAAGAGATATTCGACAACCAAATCCTGCATTAAAAAAAATTGTGACAATGATTCAAGATATCACACAATGTGATTTTAAAAATCTTCGAATCTTAGATTTAGCTTGTTTAGAGGGGCATTACGCTATTGAGTTTGCTATGCAAGGAGCAACTGTTGTAGGGATAGAAGGAAGAGAATCAAACATACAAAAAGCTATATTCGCTAAAGATTTATTAAGGTTGGAAAACTTAACCTTTTATCAAGATGATGTAAGAAATTTAAGTGCTGAAAAATATGGTCAATTTGATATTGTTTTATGCTCTGGTATTTTATATCATTTAGACTGCTCAGATGTATTCCCCTTTTTAGAAAAAGTATATGAAGTATGCAAAAGGTTTGTAATAATTGATACTCATATCACTTCTACTCCCAATGTATCAGTACTTTATAAAAATTATGAATATAAGGGACACACAATGCTAGAACACTCTGCTAATTCATCAATAGAAGAACGTTTACAATCAAAATGGGCATCATTAGATAACGTTACTAGTTTTTGGATGACAAAATCCTCTCTATACAATTTTTTAACGCGAACAGGTTTCTCTTCTATAAATGAATCCAGAAGTTTAGTTCAAGAAGATAGGATTACTGTTGTAGCTTTTAAGAAATATCCTATAGAAATTAAAAGCTCTCCTGAAACAGAAAAATACATTGAACCCGATTATTTAGAATGCTAAAAATAACACGTTTAAGTTTAATGTTTTAATCAATCTGTATGAGGTAAAACTATATGTCATTTAAGCTAAAATCTTAAAGTATCCCTAAACAAAATTATTAGTTTTCCAAAAGCTATTTATATAAATACAACTCGTTGTTTCCGTTTTGGGATACTATAAAGTTGTAGATAGTGATGGAATAGCACCGCATTACTATCAACTTAAAGAAATACTTCCGAAAACAAAAAATGAAAAGAATAATAAAAAAGCTTATCATTACGTGTTAAAAGATAAGCTTTTTTATTTTAGGGTAATTACAAGTATTGAAATTCTTTTAATACTCTCATAATAAACTTAAAGATGCTCTTTTCGACCTTGTAAAATTAACCCTTTATTATTTAAAAGCTGTGATATACCAAATAGCAACAACATTTCCATTTTTATCGAGTACTCTGCCTTCAGCTGCTCCTTCTTCATATGCTGTTACTACACCAGTTTTAGGGTTTACATAAATTTTGTTTTCACTAAATAAGACATATTTGTATTGATTTCCGCTTGGCGTCATTGACCAAGGTTTCCCCACTTTAATATGCATAAATTCACCTTGCACGTCAGATACTTGATAACCCGATTTTGTTGATTCTTGATTGTTTACTGCAGCGTGAGTTTTAGTAGTAGCAAAAGTTCCTAAACCTCCAATTCCAATGGTAGCTGCTAACGCAATTCCAACAAATTTTTTCATGTGATAATGCCTCCTTTTTTTATTCATACCTGTATATTAAACGGTTAGTCTTTCATGTCACTTTCATTTATCTTACAATAACCTTAAATAGAATTTTGAAAATTCTGACTGATGCGAGGGAGAGTATGAAAAAAAATATATTAATTGTTGATGATGACAAAGATATTATTGATCTTTTAAAGCTTTTTTTAGAAATGGAAAATTTTTTTGTTGTAGAGGCTTCAAATGGTGAAGTTGCCTTAAAGTGTCTAGAAGAAAATCATATTGATTTAGCTATTGTTGATATTATGATGCCTAAAATGGATGGTTATCAATTAATCAAAAAAATTCGTGAGACGTTACAATTTCCAATACTTATATTGTCAGCCAAATCTCAAGAAGTAGATAAAATTATAGGTTTAGGGATTGGAGCAGATGACTTCATTACAAAGCCATTTAGTGCTTTAGAAATTATAGCTAGAGTTCAAGCTCATCTTAGAAGGTCCTATGAATTTAATGATAAGGCTGTAGAAGGTAAGGAGAAGCAAATTCATATGGGTGATTTAGTATTAGATCATCATTCTTGTACACTCTATAAATCAAGCGAATCCATTTCTCTCAGTGCTACGGAATATAAAATCTTAACACTTTTTATGGAAGAACCAGGGAGAATATTTACTAAAAAACAAATTTTTGAAAGTGTATGGTCGGAGTATTACTGTGCAGATGATAATACGATTATGGTTCATATTAGTAGACTGCGAGAGAAATTAGAGGATTCTCCTAAGAATCCAGTTTATATAAAAACGATCCGGGGACTTGGGTATAGATTTGCTAGGAAGGAAGAACTTTATGAAAAATAAAGTTTTATATATCTTGATTAAAAATTACGTTATATTTGCACTAGCAATAGGTTTCACCGTAATAATTTTATTTATATTTTTGATGTATCAAACAGAAAAGCAACTAGGAAAGCTAAATAAATTAAAGGCAAGTGAAGTAGTTCGTGAAAACTTTAAAACTATTAATGCAGAATCAATAGAATCATTTGGTGGTTGGGTAGAAATTCTTAATGAAAATTTACAAGTTATCTATACCAAAGGGGAAAAGAAGGATAAGCTTTTATCATATTCACAAAGAGAATTTACTAAATTATTATTTGATAATGATAAGCTTCCTTATTATTCATCTGTAGCAACATTTGTAACGAAAAAAGGTGAAACATTATATTGCCTTGTTAAGGTTCCTAAAAAAGCAATAAAGTATGAATATACGTTTTCTGATAAAAATGAGGAATACGTATATGTTTTTTATAAGATATTGCTTACTACAATCGTTTTATTTTTTGTATTTTTCTCTATGAATGTATATATATTTAGTAGGCAAATTGCTAGGAAAATAACCAGGCCATTGGATAAACTAGCAACTGGATTTGAGGAAATTGCTAGTGGGAAATATGATAAAAGGTTAAACTATGAAACATATTTTGAGTTAATGCAAATACAGCATTCGTTTAATGTTATGTCTGAAAAACTCGATAAAATAGAGAAAGAGAAGAAGAGGTTGGAAGAAACCAAGCAGAAGATGCTTGTAGATTTGTCTCATGATTTAAGGACACCAATTACAACTGTTCAAGGTTATATTGAAGCATTACAACTAGGGATCATTACAGAAAAAAGTGAAAGAGAAAGAACTTTGAATGTAATATATAATAAGATTCGAATCATTACGGTATTAACTGAAGATATTTTTGAACTGTCTAAATTAGAGCATTCTGATTACCCTTTTGAAGTACATCCAACTGATGTATCTGAGTTTATTCGTGAATTGCTTGTAGAATATTATGATTTATTTCAAGTGAAGCGCTTAATCCTTCAATATCAAATTCCCTCTAAAGAAGTGATTGCTCCAATTAACAACAGATTACTATACCGTGCTATCTCTAACATAATATCTAATGCCCTACAGTATAATACGGCAGGTACGACCGTGTTTGTATCGTTAATTGAGGATGAAAGCAAAGTATATATAAACATTATAGATAATGGAATTGGAATACCTGAGGATATGAAACAGAGTATTTTTGATGCATTTGTTCGAGTAGATGATTCTCGAGAAAATAATGGGGGATCAGGTCTTGGATTAACTATTGCTAAGCATATAGTGGAGAAACATGGAGGGAAGATTAGTTTAGAGAGTGCAAAGAAACGTACAATTTTTTTTATTTCTTTGCCTAAATTGAATGGGTAGGTATTTTATCTTTTTTGAGGCATTTCTTTTTATCATTTTAGCCAAGAAGACTCCTTCCTCAAGAAGCGTGAAGGTTCACAGCCCAGTGAGTAGGTGGGAGATGAATTGGCTTCGAACAAGGGATGGCAGGAAGCCATCTTAATTGTTCGACATACAGAAAGTGTTACTCCACTACCTATCGAATGTACGTTTGGTGTATAATAGTCATATACCAAAATGGAGGTGAATCAAATAATGATTAATAAAGTCTATAAGTTTCGTATCTATCCAAATCAAGCACAAGCAATTCTAATCAACAAAACGATTGGGTGTTCTCGCTTTGTATTCAATCATTTCCTATCCTTATGGAATCATGCATACAAAGAGACAGGAAAAGGCTTGACCTATGGTACATGCTCTGCCAAACTACCTGCCATGAAGAAAGAGCTTGTTTGGCTAAAAGAAGTGGATAGTATTGCGATTCAGTCGTCTGTTCGCAATCTTGCGGATGCTTATACGCGCTTTTTCAAAAAACAAAACAGCGCACCGCGCTTTAAATCTAAGAAGAACAACGTACAATCTTATACCACAAAACAAACAAATGAAAACATTGCCGTTGTAGGGAACAAAATAAAGTTGCCGAAACTAGGACTTGTTCGATTTGCCAAAAGTCGCGAAGTAGAGGGGCGTATTGTAAATGCTACAGTTAGACGGAACCCTTCTGGTAGATATTTTGTGTCACTATTAGTTGAAACAGAAGTACAAAAACTTCCGAAAACACATTCTTACATTGGAATAGATGTAGGACTAAAAGATTTCGCTATTTTGTCAGATGGAACCCACTATGAAAATCCGAAGTTTTTCCGATCATTAGAAGATAAGTTGGCGAAAGCACAGCGTGTGCTTTCTAGAAGAATGAAAGGATCTTCTCGCTGGAATAAACAACGAGTAAAGGTAGCTAGAATTCATGAATACATATCCAATGCTAGAAAAGATTACTTGGACAAAATTTCAACTGAAATCATCAAAAACCACGATGTTATCGGTATAGAGGATTTGCAAGTATCGAATATGTTAAAGAATCATAAGTTAGCAAAAGCAATTAGTGAGGTATCTTGGTCGCAATTTCGATCCATGTTAGAATACAAAGCAAAATGGTATGGCAAACAAGTCATTGTCGTATCGAAAACATTTGCTTCCAGCCAATTATGTTCTTGTTGTGGGTATCAAAATAAAGACGTTAAAAATCTCAACCTACGTGAATGGGACTGTCCTTCTTGTCAAACACATCATGATAGAGATATTAACGCAAGTATCAATCTAAAGAATGAAGCGATAAGGCTTCTAACCGCAAGGACTGCGGGGTTAGCCTAATCAATTAGAGTTCGATAGAACTCTTTACTTAGGAATCCCTCACTTCTAAACGAAGTGAAAGTGGGGGTAGTTCAACATTTAGTATTCATTTTCCATTACTATCTGTCAATGGCACCATTTTTTGACTGATTGGATGTTGAGATTTTGGTATATTTAATTTCCTTTAAACTTGCACCTCTAGATTCATGGGAGTTTTTTTCCTCTACTTTCGTAACTTCAAACCTTTTAGTTGTAGTATTGTTTACTCCCTTACTGTTCACTCTACATACAGTAACAAACAAATCTTTAATTGGAGGTCTTTCATTTTTAAGTGGACTTATACCAGCAAAAGCAAATCGGTCTTTCAATGATAATGGACTTGAAATAGGGGATATGCTCTGAGAATCTTGTTAATTTTACAGAGTCTCCAAGGGAAGTTACTTTTCCAATTTGGCCTGCTCCTTTATTTTCAATTCATCCTAAACCAAACTCCATAAAAATATTTGTTCCCCATTGCACCCATATCTGCTAGTGGCATAACTTGCTTCGTAACTTCAGTATTTGTTCTTATTCGGTCAATCTCTTCAATTTGTTCTAATAGTTCTAGTTCAACTACATCTGTTGAAGCGATCCTTAATTGAAATTCGGTATGAAAAGCTTCATTCTTATCATTAAGAGCTATCAATTCCTTACTAGAAATATTTGATACATTGAAATATTCTTACATGGTATAATTTTCTTGATGATTTTGGAACTAGAAGGGGTTTAAATGATGGGAAACTTTCAAAGTAATTTTCAAACGGCTACACAAATTGCTACACAAATGAAAAATGCATCGGATACAATTCAAGGTGCGACAAATCGTTCTATAGCAAAGGCGAGCCGTACTACACTATCTGTTAATGCTCAGGCGCAAGAAGCGAATCAACAAATGCTAGATTTGACTAGACAATTTTGTGGGGCCTTTCAACAAGCAATTGATAATATTCATTTAGTAGCTAAGGATTTTGAAAGAATGGATAACGAACTACAAAAGACATTTCGCTAATGTGGCAACCTACGGTAAAGGGAGAAGGATAGGGAGAATAAGATGAGTCAAGATGTAGAAAAGCAAATAAATGAACTTAATCATGAATTACGGATAGTATTTGAAAAACAGGATCGAAATCAAACGGAGATTCAAATCCAGGGACAAGCAGAAATGGACTTTCACGAATTGAGAAATCGAAATAATCGTTTATTTAATAGGATTTTAGAAACATGGCATGGTGATAAAGATGTTTCTCATTTTTTTATGAATAAGCTTCAAGAGTCGCAACATATTGAGCGGAAATTAACATTGGAATTGGAAAATCAAAAAGAAACATTACTTAAAGAAAGACGCAATCTTATTGATTTAGAAACCGACCTTACCTATCGGCAACAGCGATTAAAAAGGGAGGACAAAGCATGAGTTTAAATATGTATTTAGGGGAAGTACAAAATCAGACCCAAAGCATGAATGCTGTATGTGTCACTACTATCCAAGCTATGGAGCAAGCAATCCAATCAATTGATACCTTTGCAACTGATACAGTTTTACAAGGGCAAACATATAGTAGTGCAAAAATATTTTTTGTCCAAACTTTTCGTCCTTTAGCACAAGGTATTATTTATTTATGTGAAGAATTAATCCGTCAAAATGATGCATTTCCAAGCGATTTTCAATCACAAGTTGCTTCCACAGATGTCATTGAACAAGAAATAAGAGAGCAAATTCAAGAAATTAATCGAATGATCTCAAGTATAGAATCAATTAGTATTGCTACAGTATTGCCTGGAATAGATGCCATGGTTATTGTTTTAGTCGAGATGAGAAAAAAACTGCAAGAAAAATTAGAGCATCTATATGAATTTAACTATACGTCCAGTAATAACTACCACACAGCTCTTCAACTTGTAGCTAGCCTTACTGCCGGCCTTGCTGAAGTCCAAAGTGGAAAAGGATTTAGTCCTGTAAGTGGTACGTTTAGTACACAAGGATTAAATATGGATTGGACCGTTTCGATCCAAGAAATTGCTGATGAAAGAAAACGTCAAGTTGATAATCTTTTAAAGGAAGGATCAATAGAAGAGGGAGCGGTGTGCAAGAAACCTCCTGAAAAATCTACTTCTGAAAAAATTATAGATGGTATTTTAGCAGGTACGGGTCAAGCAGTTGAAGATACAATAGATGGTATTTTCGCCCTTGGTAAATGGGAAACATGGGAGAACATGGGGTACGCTTTTACTCATTTAAATGAAACCTTACCCGCTATGTGGAACACATTATCAGATTCGTTTATTAATGATGTAATAAATGGAGACGCTGAAAGTCGTGCTAAGTGGGGAAGTTATGCTTTTACACAAATTGGACTTGGACTTATTGGTGATAAGGGGATAAGTAAAGTCACTACATTAGCAAAAGGTGCAAAATTCTCTACAGGAATGTCTTCTTTCGCAAATAAATTGCCACTGACGGATCGGTTGGCATTTGCAGGTGCAAGTGAATTTGGAAGCAATCAAATAAAAAGTTTTGAAGTCTTACAAAAAGCTCGTGAAACATTTATGTTTTCTACGACTGGTAGAAAAAGTAGAGTTAAGGATGTACAAGATGTAATTCAGGAATATGCAGATAAAGTACTTGATAGGGTAACTGTAGAAAAGGAATATCCTAATTCTTATACGGCATCTCAAGTGTTACGTGAAGAACTAAAAGATGCTGGAATTGATCCGCCTCCATACCATAATGCCGCACATCATATTGTACCGTGGAACGATGGTAGGGCAGTGGAAATACAAAAATTAATGAAAGAGTTTGAAATAGATCCTAACTCTGCTGCTAACGGAGTATTTTTACCTGGATATCGAGCAATAGATAGTAAATATGTAACTACGGAGGCAATGCATATAGGTAATCATGGACCTGAGTATATAGAATTAGTATATAATACGTTGACAGAGATTAAAGAGTTTGGTGGTACTCAAGCTGATGCTGTTGCAGCGCTCCAAACAATCAGAGAAGGATTATTAGATGGCAGTATAAAACTAAATCAACCAAAGTAATAAAAATTGAGTAAGTAACAGATCCTGTAGGAGGGAAAGTATGAAGATTTGGGAATTAAAAAGTAAGTTTAATAACTATGAGTCTTTCCAGTTATTAAATTTTGAAGAAGATCACAAAAAATATATTGATGGAAAAATAAATTCAGTAACTCATTTAGCAAATTCATGGGGAAATATATATATAGAGTGTATTGAAGGAGATATTCATAGTGATTTCCCTAAATTTTGGGGAGGAACTGGTGCTCCAATGATTAGTGAAAAAGCCAAGCAAGTACTTGAACCTTTAATAGGTGATAATGTTGAATTTTTACCACTCTTACGCAATTCAACTAGTGAGGTATATTACTTGGTCCACGTGTTGAATGTACTAGATGCGATTGATGGTGATAAAGCAATCTTTAAAAAACTGATTACAGGCCTTATAGTAGGTTGTGAAAAGTTCGCATTTGATTTTAATATAGTTCAAAATGAAATGATTTTTAAA
The DNA here is from genome assembly GCF_038006965.1 of Bacillus sp. FSL K6-1338. NCBI lineage: Bacteria > Bacillati > Bacillota > Bacilli > Caryophanales > Bacillaceae > Bacillus > Bacillus sp. FSL K6-1338. Next base: position 127,789 of record NZ_JBBOWI010000002.1, read on the forward strand.
GTTTACATAAATGGAAAAATTCATCCGACGGTTGTCTTTATTTCAGACGAGTTGAAGGCTCTTATTGAACAAAGTGAATTAAAAGGTTTTGAATTTATTGAAGTATGGGATTCGGAAGAGGGTGCCTAAATAATCTAATTTAATTAGATACCCCTATATCTAATATAGCAAGAAATAAAAAGCTTATGCAATTGTATAAGCTTTTTATTATAAATAAGTAAAGGTTCAGAAACAACAACATATTACTCAGTAGTAAAGGAGAATCGTTATGAAGATATGGGAATTAAGAAGTTCTTCTGATAACTATGAGTCTTTTCAATTATTAAATTATAAAGAAGATAAAAAGTTTTTTGAAGAGAAGTTCAACTCTACAATAAAACTAATAGATTCATGGAGAAAGTTACCTATTGAATGCTTAGAAGGAGGAAAGACCACTGATTTTCCACACTTCTGGGGAGAAATTGGTGCCCTAATGGTTAGTGAAAAAGCAAAAACATTATTAGAACCTTCAATAGGCCATAATGTTGAATTCTTACCACTTTTACGCGATTCAACTAGTGAGGTATATTACTTGGTCCATGTGTTGAATGTACTAGATGCAATTGATAGTGATAAAGCAATTTTTAAAAAACTGATTACAGGTTTAATAATAGGATGCGAAAAATTCGCATTTGATAGTAATACTGTTCAAAATGAGATGATTTTTAAGGTTTATATAAATGGGAAAATTCATCCCACGGCTGTTTTTATTTCAGATGAATTGAAGATTCTTATTGAACAAAGTGATTTAAAAGGTTTTGAATTTATTGAAATATGGGATTCAGAATAGGGTGCCTAAATAATCTAATCTAATTTAATTAGATTAGTAATGTGAACCTATATCTAATAGAGTAAAAAATAAAAAGCTTAAGCACATTGAAATGAACTCGAATATTAGTACATGATAAAAACATCACCTGAATTCGCATTCTAATCTTTCTCGTTTTATTTTTTTGCAACGATGAATGAGGAAGAATGCTTATCATGTTTTAAATTAAAATTATATTGGCTAACGTAAAGAATACCAATCATTTACTTCTCCCATCAGCACAAGTAAATGATTGGTACTTCTTGTTAATATCGCTAAGTATTAGCTACGAGCAGAATACTTTATTTCATTCTTTTTTCCCTTACAGTTTGATCTTGTAATCGCTGTTATTCTTTTATTAGTCGATGAACAATTACACGGGTTGGGATTTTATCAGTCATTCCTACATAAGCGTTAGATATTTTGCAGGTTTGTCCAGTCTGAAAAGAGCTTATGAAACCATCCATTATTCACGTTCTTCTTCATATATTTGTACCACAATTATTTTTTTGCTGTTAAAACTAGTTTTTAAGAAGCATATGTTTTAGCAACTGCAGAAATTCTGTATCACTTTTATCATCTTTTATATAATCCTGTTCGTAGTTAAAAATCATTCGTACTAACATAAAAGCTGTAAGCGGTAATGGGACCTTATGCAAAGCTCCTTGCTGATAACCTTTTTCAAGTAAATTACTTATCATGTTAATTGCTTCTTCTTCAGATTGTTTAAAACAAGTTGTAATTTCAGGTGAATGGTACTCTTTATATTCTTGAAAGAGTGTAGAAACAAATGGATCTTGATGATATTCTAGGCTGATATAATGAAGAATTTTTTGTATTCGAAGTAAAACATCTTTTTCTTCTTTATATAAATTAAATAATTGTGAGCGTTTAAGCTGAATATGACGCATATAGCAGTCGCATAATATTTCAGTTTTATCTGTATAGTAATAATAAATAGTACCTTTACCAACTTTAGCTGTCTTTGCAATTTCATCAACCGTTGTGTTACGGACACCACGCGTAGAGAACAGTATTGTGGCAGATTGAATGATTTTCATTTTTTTATTTTCTTTTTCTAATTTGATCATTGTCTACACCCTATCCTTGAAATATTTAGCGAAGTTTTCTGTCTTTACATTCTGTATTAGTTCATTTCTAATTTTGTAAATCCTAATAGAAAGTCCTCTATTTTCTTCTTATAGAATAACATACACCATTCTTATTTCTAGTATATAACTATAATAGAATGCAACTGTATCACTTAGGATGAAAATGAAAGTTTAAGGTAATAATTTTTTAATCGGACGATGAGAATTCAAGTGAAAGGGGACGGTGATTTCTTTCTTGAATGAATTATTTGATTTTTTATTCAATTCATTTTATTATATAAACATGACTAAAAGATGTTTTTAGTCGGATTTTTTTACGGAAAACCGACTGATATTTGATTTTAGTCGGTTTCTATACTATTTGAGAGAAGGTAGACACTATGTGTGGAATTGCAGGGTGGATAGACTGGTCTAAAGACCTGTCTCATGAACAAGAAACGTTAAAAAAAATGACAGATGCTATCATTCACCGAGGGCCTGATGCAGAGGGACATTGGTTTTCAAAACGAGCGGCATTAGGTCATCGACGTCTCATCGTCATTGATCCTGAAGGTGGCCTTCAACCTATGCTCTATAAAGATGGAAATGATACAATTGGCCTTACGTTCAATGGAGAGATTTATAATTATCAGGAATTACGTAAAGAACTTGAGGAGAAAGGTCATGAATTTCAGACCAAGTCGGATACAGAGGTATTACTACATGCTTACTTAGAATGGCAAGAAGATTGTGTTCAACACTTAAATGGGATTTTCGCTTTTGGTATTTGGGATGAAAGATTTGGGAAATTGATGCTTGGTCGTGACCATCTAGGCGTGAAGCCTTTATTTTTCGCTCAAAGGGGAAGCGCAATTCTCTTTGGTTCAGAGTTAAAAGTTTTACTTTCACATCCACTTGTAGATGCTGAGGTAGATAAAGAAGGACTTTCTGAAATATTCTGCCTTGGACCAACACGTACTCCTGGTCATGCTATTTTCAAGGATATACATGAAGTGCGTGCTGGCCATTATATGACGTTTACCTCTAATGGCTCGACTACGACACAGTATTGGAAACTTGAAAGTAAAAAACATGTAGATGATATTGATACAACAGTCGAGACAATCCGCTCCATTTTACAAGATACGGTTAAACGTCAGTTAATTGCTGATAAACCAGTGGTATCTATGCTTTCCGGAGGTTTAGATTCCAGTGGTTTAACAGGTTTAGCAGGAAACGAATTTGGGAATAAAGGGGAACGTCTTCATACATATTCTCTGAATTTCATCAATGATGAAAAAGACTTTGAGCAAGACTTCCTTCGTTTTGATCGTGATGAACCTTGGGTGAAACGTGTAGCTGAATATGTAGGAACAAAGCATCATTCTATAGAGTTAGGATCAGATAGTTTAATAGAGTATTTATTAACTCCAATGCGAGCGCGTGATCTACCTGGAGTTGGAGAACTAGAAACGTCTCTTTATTTGTTATTTAAGGAAATGAAAAAAGATGCAACAGTTGCACTTTCAGGGGAATCCGCAGATGAAGTATTCTCAGGATATCCATGGTTCCATCAAGAGAAGTTTCTAGATGCAGAGATATTCCCTTGGAGTGTTAATTTATGGTATAGTACAGAGATTTTATCAGAGAATTTTAAAGCGAAGATTAGCCCTGAAAAATATCAAAAACAAAAATTTGAAGATGCGGTTGCTGAGATTCCCTTTTTAGAAGGTGAAAGTGATCTGCAAATGAAGCAACGTCAAATGTCTTACATGTTTATTACACGTTTCTTGCCATTTATGCTAGAACGAAAAGATCGCACAAGTATGATGAATGGCTTTGAAGTACGAGTTCCATTTTGCGATTACCGGCTTGTAGAATACTTATGGAATGTCCCATTCGAAATGAAAAGTATAGACAATATTGAAAAAGGTATTTTACGTCGAGCTTTTGAAAATGTACTTCCAGAAGATGTACGTTATCGCAAAAAAAGTGCATATCCAAGCACAAAGGATGCCTCTTATCTACAAGGTATTAGTGATTGGATGTTACATGTGTTGAATAATCCTGAATCACCTATTTTGCCATTAATTAATGTAGAAAGAGTTCGTGCTATTGCAGAAGGAAAAGACGAAGTAATTTCAGGTAATGATGCACGAGGTATAATAGATTATTTACTTCAAGTTAATAGTTGGCTTCAGGAATATAATATTAAATTAGTATGGTAGATGTAATTTTCAAATAAAGAGAATAGCTGAAACATCAATGACCTAAGTGAACCGCACCTCCAATGTATTAGATAGTTATCTAATAATTGGAGATGCGGTTTTATTATCTTGATTTGCAATAACCCTAATCAGTTAGTAAATTAGAGTCAAATAAAGAACTAGGGGAAATAGTATGAATTGGAGGTACTCCGTAAAGGAGAATACGATGAACCTTTTAATTAGAGAATTAGAAGTAAATGATTTAGACAATTTACGGGAGATTGATGATAGTTTTATAGTGAATTCTCGGTTAATTTTTTCTCTTTCAAAAGTAAATAAGCAAAATAAAAGGGAGAAAAGCAATTAGAGCAGGAACTGAAAGTATCTGATGAAGATTTAGAAGAGTAAGTTTTTAGGGGAATCAATATAAAATTTACAAATGAAGAACGAACTCAGCTCACATATAAAATCGGTGATATTAGCGAAAAAAAATGCAGGCGTTGTTATTACAATCGTTCATCAAATGAAAACTTTAGTGTTAATGAATGTAAAATTTGCCCAACTGATATGAGAGAAATGAGAAGGCGGAAATTATGAATTTATGATTTGTAAGGGAGAAGAAATAAAACTATGTGATTGAAAATTGTAGGTTTTATTAAAATAACAATAAAATCAATAAATTGTAATTTAACGATTTTATTGTTATTCTTGTAAAAGCTGGGAGTTAAGTAGATAAGATCATTCTAAAATAATATTGGTTAGCCAGTTAGAATAAATGGTAATCAAGGAGGTTTGACTTTGAGAAAAAAGAAACTAGGCAAGAAAATAAATGGACGTATAGGACATGCTAGAAATTTTTTAATCACAGTTGTATGGGGATTGGAATTGGGATTGGTAGTTTATATGAGCTTTTATTTTGGGGTGGGAATAATATTTGTATTTCTCATGGGATCTACAATGTATTACTATTACTTGAAATTTAGTGGTAAATATCATGTTAGAGCTATAACTAATGAAGAATATCAGGAGATTAAAGGGAGGAAATTAATTCATTATACAGATTTCTTTTATGAGGAACAACTTATTAATTATAAACAAACAGGTCTTATTAACTTAATTGGAAATTCAAGTGCTAGTTCAAATTATAGAATGAGATATAAAGATAAGTGTAAGAAATTTGTTTGGTTTCATATTGAAAGTGAATCTGAAAAAAATGAGCCCTATTTTAGTAGTTTTGTGGAGAATCATTTTTTTGAAGGTGTACCAAGAAAGTATAAAATTCTTATTAATGCAGTAGATTTAAAAAAAGAACAATTATTTATTAACCCTGCCAATGAAAATGTATTAGTACTAGGTGATGTATTAGTTAAAGGGAGAATAGAGGAGAAATTTAATTGGTATAATGATAAATTATATTTTAAAAGTGTATTAGGATCTGCAAAATATATATTAATATTACTACCAATAAGTGGCCAACAATTATTAGGAAACCTAATAAATAAATTAAGTAAGTAAATTTTAATATGGTGAAAACACGGGAACCATACTGTATGAATCAATTGTCATTGTTGGAGGATATCGATAAAAAGAAAATATGTAGACTTGTAGTGAAGGAGTTGAAAAACTACAAAGCATTATTTGTCCGGATGAAAAAAACAAAAAGAACAGGCTTGAGGAGGGGCATCTTTTTTTCCTTAAAATAAAATGTGACAAAAAAATCATGAGATAAGTTTTTTCAAAAGAAAAAAAGAGCAATTTATTTAATAGCTACTGCTTTTGGGATTATATAAACAGGTACCAGATGGTGTTTTTTTATTTGCAATAAAAAAACAAATTGGCAGTATGGGTACTATAAGTTATAACTTTAAATCTTTATAACACAATATAGGTATTAATGATTTTAAAGGAGGCAATTTATAATGGAAAATAAAAAAATAGATTCTGCAATAATTATTTTTGCTATTACTGTATTTACGTATGGGATTGTGTGTTTGTATGAAATGGGATTTAAAACGTTTTATAAATTACCTCATAAATTAATTGATGTAAACCCATCTATAATAGCAGTTATTACAATTACCATAGGTTCCATTGGTATATTAGGATTGATTTATAATGTATTTTTAAATGAAGATACTGGTTTAAAAGATTCTTTTAAAAGGTTACTAAAATTAGATAATAGAAGAGGGAGAAATGAGAGGGATCTTAAATGGTGCTCTTTTATAATTCTTATTTTAGTAATTTTTTTATATTACTTTAATGTAATTAATTTTGATAAATTCTATTCAAGTGGATGGTATCTTGTTGCGATAGCAGTGAGTTTATATACACTTTCTAAAAACTATATAAAGTTATGGGTTTGTGTTGCTATTATAGTGATTGGATTGTCAATTTTTAAAGCTGGTTTTGGTATGGCTAGTATTAAGGAGGACTATCTAATATTGAAAGGAACGGATTTAGTTGTATTAGATTTTAAAGGAGATAAGGCAATTGTTGCTAAAGTAGATTTTAAGAAGAAAATTATTTATCCAGAATATCAATTTATTAAATTAGAATCTAATAAGCCAAACGAACAACAGTTTGAACTAAAATATACTGGTTTTATGGAAATGAAAAAATAAAATATACAATACCTAAGGATTTAGATGATATGAATAGATAAGTATTTACGTTTGCTTTCCCATTTTTTTAATTGTTTTAATGAATCAAAATTAAAATTCTGTATACATCTTTTGTACTAGTAGAACTAAGTCTAAAAGTATGTACAATTACACCATTTGACTAATGGGTAAACTTTACAAACTGTTATATACTAGTATTGTGTCTTGCCTTTATAGGTGCAGTACACAGCCGGTGATTGGCTAGTGGATGTCTTTCCATTTTGCCAGTGCCGGTTTTTTATTAGATAATAAAGAAAACGAAGTTTTTATAAGGAAAGAAGGGGTTGTTTTGAAAGATGTAAATTCTATCTTTATGAGAGAAAAGATTGCTAGTTTTTATCTTTATTTTATTTCTTTTCTTGGTTTGGTTACTATAACTATATCTTTACTTGAAATTAAAATCCCTTCTCATCCAACAATACTCATATTGTTGTTACTATTTATGGGGATTGCAGAGTATTTTCCTGTAAGATTTTGGAGAGGAACTAGCTCGCTTACCTTTCCGATAATTTACGCTATGAGTTGGCAGTTTGGAATCCATATAACTATTGTTGCTATTGTACTCGTCACGCTAATTATTCACCTGCATCGTCGTTCACCGATACAAAGAATGTTATTTAATAGTACTCAGCATGCACTTAGTTTGTTCTTGGCCGAATGGTTTTCAGACAAATGTATGTCCTTAATAGTTAATAAGATAGGTATGTCAGTTCTGTATGAGAATTTAATATCTTTGTTATTATTTTGCGTGATTTTTTGTTTTTTCAACAATCGCTTTTACGATTTGTTAATGATACTCCTTCCGCAGCCATATTCAATCTATCAGTGGTATAAAAAAACTGTAACGGTATTTCTTTGCGAAACTTTTGGTTTCTCTTATGCGGCACTAATGCACGTATTAATTAGTACATATAGTGTGGAAGTAAACGAGATTACAGTACTGTTTTTCTTTTTTCCACTTGTAGCAACTTCCATTATTAGTTCTTTTTCTGTACGGATAAGGATGGAGAAGGAACGATTATATGAGTTATTTCTTATTACGACCGAAATTAGTCGAGGATTAACCGGAGGAAACTTGAAGCATATTAAACAAGCACTTAAAGGTTTTTTTGGTATACAAGCATATGTAATATGGACAAAAGATGATGGGAACTGGAATATTCTATTAAAAGATGGAAAAGTCAAATCTGATATTTCTGATCATTTAGAAAATTTTCGAGCATTTGAGGAACTTTCTAAGAATATTGTATTTAATGATTGGAAAATTGGTACGGCTCCTGGAGATGAAATATTTGATAGTGTCATACGCTCACTTGTATATTTTCCTCTTATTGTAAATGATGAACTAGTCGGGATGTTTGTTGCAGGGAAGAGTAGAAATGCGGGTTTCTTCCCAGAGGATGTACAGTCGTTGGCTACATTTTCTAACCAATTAGCTAATGTAGTTAAAACAAGGATATTGATTTCTGAACAGGAAAAAAGAATGATTCTAGAAGAAAGAAATAGAATCGCCCGAGAAATTCACGATGGTATTGCGCAAACATTAGCCGGGGTGATATTCCAACTAGAATCCGCGCAGAAAAAATACCGTAATAAACCAATAGATATGCAGCAAGTAGTGGAGAAAAGCATAAAAGATTTAAGAGGAAGCCTAGGAGAAGTTCGCTATTCTATTTATGCTTTAAAACCATATCCGACACAACAATTAGGCCTTAAGCAGGCGATAGCAAGTAAAATAAAATCTTTAAAACAAGAATATGAACTAGATATTACATATCATGAAAGAGGTCATGCACGTGCGCTTAGCTTTTCGAAAGAAAGAGTTATTTTTGATACATTGCAAGAGAGTTTGCAAAACATTGTAAAACATGCACAAGCAAAAAAGGCTGATGTTTTACTCAGTTATCAAAGTGAGCACGTGCTTTTAAGAGTTAAGGATAATGGAGTTGGTTTTTCACTGTTTGAGTCTATGGTGAAAACAAAGAATGAGCCACATTATGGTATATTACATATGAATGAGCAAGCTGAACAATTAGGGGCTACTTTACAGATTGATAGTTCCGTAGGGAAAGGGACAGAAATTACACTGTTAATTCCAGATTCACAAACAAGGGGTGCGTAAAATGATTAAAATATTAGTAGTAGATGATCATGCTTTTTTACGGGATGCAATTCGGAGCATACTAGAGGATGAATCTGATATGAAAGTGGTTGGAGAAGCTAGCTCGGGGGATGGGGTATTGGGAAAAGTAGAAGAATGCGGACCAGATTGTATTTTGATGGATATTAATCTTCCAGGGAAAAATGGGATTGAAGCTACAGAGTTAGTGAAAAAAAAATATCCGAATTGCCGAGTACTTGTGTTTACAATGTATGAGCATGATGAGTATTTAATGGATGCACTCCAGGCCGGTGCTGATGGTTATTTATTAAAGGATTCATCATCGGAGCAGGTAGTGGCAGCAATTCGAATGTTATATCGAGGCGATTCCGTTATTCATCCACGTATGACTAAAAAATTAATTACATATCATCAGCAAAAAATGAAAGTAGAATCAAATGAAAATGAACTGACGGAACGTGAAAAGGAGATTCTCTTTGAACTAGTAAAAGGACTTAGTAATAAAGAAATTGCTGAAGTTCTATATATTAGTGATAAAACCGTTAAAATTCACATCAATAAAATTTTTAAAAAACTAAATGTGAAAAGTCGATCGCAAGCAGTGATTTATGCAGTTCGAAATCAATTGGTTCCGTTGGATTAAATAAGAGATTTTTCAAAGAACTATCATGTTGCTTTATTCTGTATTACACAGAATAAAGGACAAGATAGTTCTTTTGTACTATGTAGGCATAGAATCCTTAAAGAAAAGATACTCCTTTTGTTTAATTTTCAGAATAATCAAAATGTGAAATAATGAAAATAGAATTACATTTTAACTTTGTTAATAATTCATTTCGTGAAAATCCTTTATTGGAAATAAATGATGGAGGGCTCTTATAGAATGAGAAACGTGAGTAATTAGCTATATGAGGTATGGGGATGGTAGTAGCGTTGGAAACCTTTCGTGATACAAAAGATTAAGTTTAATAGAGTTTTCAATACTAAATGGGAAATTAAGAATCAATTTGTTTCAAAAAATAATATTAATAATGGGGAGATGCAATATGAAACGAGGGAAATTTGGAAAGATTCTTATTGGAACGTTAACAATTGGAATGTTATTGTCTCAAGGAATTCCATATAACGTCTTAGCTGAAGAGGTAAATACATCTACTTTAACTGGAATTGATGATGCAAATGCTATCTTGAAAGGTCTTACAAAGGAACAACGTAATGCCTTAAAAACGTTAGATACAAAACCAGGTTTTGTTATTTCGCCAGGGATCAATACAGCAAGTCCTAATAATGTGAATGTGATTATAGAGTTTAAGCAAGCACCTAGCAAAATTGAGGTATTAAAACAAGCGGCTAAAGGGAAAAAGGTGGCTCTTTCAAATGCGGAACAAAAGGTTGAGGCATCACATAAAGGGTTTAAAGCAGAGCTTGAACAACTTCAAAAGAATAAAGAGAAAGGGGCAAATTTAAAATCTGCAAAAATAACAAGAGAATATAAGAATGCTTTTAATGGTGTAGCGATTTCTTTACCTGCGAACATGATCGAAGACTTAGTTCGTACTGGTTTGGTTAAGCGTGTATGGGAAGATCATGAGGTTAAAATTGATTTGCCGAAAGAAACAGCTAAGACTGCTGTTGAACCAAAAATGGCAGATAGTGTACCGCAAATTGGTGTGGACAAGCTGCATGATGAAAAAATAACAGGTAAAGGAATTAAGGTAGGTGTACTAGACACAGGTATTGATTACAACCACCCAGATTTGAAAGATGCATATAAAGGATATCGTGCAAAACAAGGTGAAGATCCAAGCAAAATAGATCCGAACTCCATAAAAGGATGGGACTTTGTTAATAATGATGCTGATCCAATGGAGACAACGTATAAGGATTGGCAAAATTCTGGAGGATATCCTGAGATTTATGAGGGAAGTGCATATTATACATCCCATGGTACGCATGTGGCTGGGACAATTGCTGCAGACAAACAGAATAGTGTGGATTATGCAGTGAAGGGCGTTGCTCCAGATGTAGATTTATATTCATATCGCGTATTAGGTCCATATGGAAGTGGACAAACAAGTGGTATTCTTGCTGCGATTGATAAAGCAGTGAAAGACGATATGGATGTTATCAATTTATCACTAGGAGCGTCTATTAATGATCCTTTATATCCTACTTCTGTGGCAGTGAACAATGCGATGTTAGCTGGTGTTGTTACTGTAGTAGCAGCAGGTAATAGTGGTCCGGAAGAAGGTACCATTGGATCACCTAGTGCAGCGGCACTTCCAATTACAGTGGGAGCCAGTGACGCTGCAATGACAATCCCAACGTTTTCTGCAGATGCAGGTGATTTACATGTGGATAAGATGATGCTACTTGGAAAAAGCTTTACTGATAAGATTGAAGATTTGAAAGGTCAATCCGTATCAGTTGTATATGCAGGGCTTGGGAAATCAGGTGATTTTACAGGGAAAGATGTAAAAGGGAAGTTAGCTCTTATCCAACGCGGTGAGATTACATTTGATGAAAAAATTAAAAATGCTAAGGAAGCAGGCGCAAAGGCGGTAATCGTATATAACAATGTAGATGGTGAAATTACAAGTTACCTTGGGGAAAATACTTCATCTATTCCATCGTTCCGCTTAACAAAAGTAGATGGTGAGAAATTACAAGCAAAAGCTGTACAAGGAGATGTGTCGTTAGTATTTGGGGAACTAAGTAATATAAAAACAGAGGGAGATCGCTTAGCTGATTTCAGCTCCCGTGGTCCTGCAACTAAAACAGATGATATTAAGCCAGATATTGTAGCACCAGGTGTGTCTATTTTCTCAACAGTTCCTGAATATATTAATGATCCAAAGGATGGAGAAAATTATCCGGTTGCGTATGGACGTATGTCAGGTACTTCTATGGCAACTCCTCATACTGCAGGGGTAGCGGCACTCATTTTACAAGAACATCCAAACTATAGTCCATTTGAAGTAAAAGAAGCACTTATGAATACCGCAGTTGACTTAAAAGAGGAGCGTTCAGTATTTGAGGTGGGCTCAGGACGAATTGATGCATATCGTGCAGTTCATGCAGATACATCTATCGAGGTTATCGATAAAACATCAAACGTTGTAGATGATGAAGAAGTAGAAATTGAAGAAAAAACAGGTTCTATTGCATTTGGATATAAAAATCAACTAGAAACTGTGCCTATTAAAGATAGTCGAAAAGTCTTAATTAAGAACAGCAGTAAAACAGATGGGAAAGAGTTTAAATTAGAAGTAGAGTTTTCACCTACAAGTGTAGGTGTGCAAGATGCAGCGAAGAATGGTGTGAAGCTAAACGTACCAGAGTCTATTAAAGTAGCTCCTGGTACATCAGAGGAAATTAGCTCTGAAATTATCATTCCAGGAAACGCTGAATTTGGTAGATATGAGGGATATATTCATATTACAAATAAAAACAATGAAAAAGAAGTATATCAAGTACCATTTGCAGTTAAATTCACCGAAAAAGGGATTGCGTCTGTAGATTTACTGAGGGATGCAATGGCAACAGATGCTTCTAAATTCCATCCGTTTATGGAAAGACCAAGTTCACCGTTGACATTTAAATTGAATAGTCCTCTTGAAACCATTGATGCAGTTGTGAAGGACCGAAAGACTGGGAAGGCATTAGGAGTCGTTGGTACACTTAATGCAAGTAGTCTAACACCGAATGTTGAATATATGATGTTTTCTGGTATGGGAGGGTATGTACTTCCATTTACAGGAGATCCAGCTCATCCAATTGCGGATAAACCTGTTATGTTGCCTGATGGAGATTACGAATTGAACTTTGTTGGATATGATAAACAAGGAAAATCTTATACAAAAGGCGATAGCATTATCATTGATAATATAATACCTGAAATGAAATTTAAGGATGTACAACCTGGTATACACGAAGTCAATGATTCTATGTTTAAAGAAGAAGACGGCCAGCGGGCTTTATGGGTGCATGGTAATATTTATGATTCTACAGTAGATGCATTAAAGGCAAAAGGCTTGCAGTATGATCAAAAAGCGAATCAAATTGTATATTATCAAAACTCAGCCTTTCCATCAGGTTGGCTGAATACAATTCAAGCAAATGGTGATTTTAAATTTGGAGTACTTCCAGAGGAAATAAACGAGCCGTTAAATCTAAAATTATTTGGATATGATCTTGCAACTGCAGGGAATATGGCAACTGGATATAAAGATTACGTCTTTGTAAAGGAAGGGACAGAATACGCTGTTCCAAGTTATGACAAAGAGAAAATCAAATTAGGAGAAAAAATTACGTTAACTTTGAATCTCAATAATGTAAAACAGCTTATGTCAGGTACATTTGAAATTCCTTATTACAAGCAGCTATTTAAATTTACAGATGTGAAACCAAATCCAGCACTTACGGAATATGTAAAACAACATGGACTGAATCTTAAATTAGAAGATCCAAAGGTAAATGAAGAAGGAGCTTGGGAAAACAAGGTGAAAGTTGGCGCGTCATTGGAAGGAAAAGAATTTAAAGGATTAGATGGTGATACACCATTTTTAGATGTTACATTCGAGATGACGAACGATGAATACTTTAATGATTTAACTGCATTTGGAGTAGATAAGTTCTCTTATACAAAAGCTGGTGCATCAGAAGGCATTGAGATTCCTGCGTTTAAAGATAAATCTTTTGCTATTGTTTCGAAACATTCAACGGTTACAGGATATATTGGCCCGGAAGCTTTCTTGAATGAAGAGGGGTATTTAGGTAAGAAAGACTATACAAAACTAGGAGCAAAAGTGTACGTAGTTGGCAAGGATGGAAAGAAATATACAGGAACGATTGGTGATAACGGGCAATTTGAAATTCATAGTGTCCCAGTAAGCGATAAAGAATATGATATTTTCGTAGAAATGCCAGGTCATTTAAATAGTAAATTAACAACAAAAATAGGGAAAATGCAAGACGGAGAATTAGTGGGACAAAACTTTAGAGCTGACATGGATGATAACCTTGCAGGTGATGTAAACGGCGATAAAATGGTAGATATTCAAGATGCTAGAATAGCAGCTCTGTCATATGAAAAAGGAAAAGTGTCTGTTAAAGATGGTGACGTGAATCAAGATGGTGTTGTAAACGAAACTGATATTCGTTTTATTGAGAAAAACTTCTTGAAAAAGGGTCCAGATGCTAAAGAAAATCAGAAACCGAAAGAAAATGTAGGGCCAGTGACGTTAGAGAAAATTTTACGCTCTATTGGTTTAGAACCAAAAAAATAAGTAGGAAAACTTCTAGAGTAAATAAAGTAATCAGACAATGAATAGTAAATGAAATGGGATTGGGTAACAAATGACCGGTAATGATTTACGGTAACATTACCGGTCATTTTAAAAGTAATAATTGTTTGGGTGCATGAAATAGCTAGTTTAAAGTGAGTTCGCTTTCATTATGTGACAAGGTGGTTGCTTAATTAGTATTGTTTGTGGGATGGAAATAAGTTTTGTAATTTGACCTTTAAAAATAGGGGGACTTGTGAAATGAGTATGAAGAAAAAACTTGGTATGGGTGTTATAACTGCAGCGCTTGGCTTATCCTTAATTGGCGGGGGAACATATGCATATTTTAGTGATAAGGAAGTATCACAAAATACGTTTGCAGCGGGTACTTTAGATTTGAGTGTGAATCCTGAAGTTGTTATTAATGTCGACAATTTGAAACCAGGCGATGAAATGGAGCGCGGTTTTCAATTAGTTAACAAAGGAACCTTAGCAATAGGAGATGTGAAACTCCTGACAGATTACAGTGTAATCGATGCGAAAGGGGATAATGGAAATGCTGATTTTGGTGATCATATCCGTGTTGATTTCTTGTGGAATTTGGATAAAAATGAGGTTCCAATTTGGTCTACTACATTATCTGAATTAAAGGTAGCTACGCAAAATGGAAGTATTCCGGATCTTGTACAAAAAGGTGTGGTAGACCGAGAAGGAAATGGACTTGCTCCTGGTGATGATGATACATTTTATGTAATGTTTACATTCGTAGATAGCGGTGAAGACCAAAATGTATTTCAGGGAGATGCATTGAAATTAAATTGGACGTTTAATTCCATGCAAGCAAGCGGTGAAGAAAAGTAAGCGTAGTAATTTGCATACTATATGTTTGAGACGTATAGTATACGAATGATGATACTTTTTTATCCATAAAGAAAAGACACCCTAAGGTGCCATCCTCTCACTTGAACCATCTTAAAATTAAGATGGTTCAAGTGAAAAGAAGTATAAAGTATTAATAGGGATGCAAATTTCAAAATAAAAAATACGTTAAGTAAACTTTTATTCGAAAATTCACATTAAGTAATAATGTTTAAAAATTAAGTTTATAAAAAAAATAAGATGTTTATAAATGTAAAACCTACGGGAACTTTTCCTGTGGGTTTTTTAAGTAGTTTTTACGAAATTATGAGTGTTTTTTATTTTGTATTTCAATAAGTTCATCTTGTACCATTTTTATATAATATTCTTTTTCTGTTAGTTCAAATATAAATAATGCTTTTTTCCAGTTATAAACAACATCTTCTACATTGTGTTGTTTAATCTTTAATAAACACTGACCTTTTAAATAGAATAGTTCACCTAATAAGTATAAAGTATTTAGATTAATTGCTAATTTGATGCCCCTATCAATGTATTTTATTGCCTCTTCATGTTGATATGTGAAGTCTAAACATTTTGCTAAATTGAAAATGATTTTTAATTTAATTTCTTTATCTCTAGGAAAATCTAACTTATTAAAATTAGTTAAACATCTTTTTAATATCGTAATACTTTTTTCATATTCTTTATTTTCCCCATGAAATATAGCCATTGTCTGCATAATATGTATTTCTCTTTCTGATAAAAAATCAGAATTGGTTAAAGTTAGTTTTAACGCATGATTTAAAAGAGTTAAAGCGGTTTTTGTTGATCTATTTACCTCAAATATAGCAATTGCTTCATGCCATATTAGAAATTGTTTCTCTTCGTTTGTTTGAAAATTATTCAAGTTTTTCTCTTTTTTTACTATTTCATAAAGTTCTTTGTATTGTTTTTGCTTTAAGCAATCTTTTATTACGTATTTTACATTTTCTACATATTTTAATCTTTTGTTTTGAGTTAGTGCAAATATATGATTCGGATCAATGCCAAGTCTTTCTGATAATTGATATAACAATATACTAGATGGATAAATTATACCTTTTTCGATCTTGCTAATTTGACTTTGTGAACATATTCCATGACATAATTCGGATTGTGATATATTTTTTTTAATTCTAAGTTCTTTAATGGTAATACCCAAATCGTTAAATTCCATTTTTTCACCTACTATTTAGCACTGTATTAGTATAAGAGTTTTCTCTAACTTTTAATGTAATGTAAAATTAATATATTTACAATTGTTATTTGTTTTAAAGGAATTACCGTTTTCATAGGATGGGTGAGGCTTTTATTATGTACAAAAAAAGACACCCCTAAGGTGCCTTCCTCCGACTTGAACCACGTTCATTTAGTATAAACTTATCCGTATTATCCCTTTGTTATGCGTGTAAACACACCCTATAAAACAGAATCGTCTATATACACCAGATTGTTAGTTTACAAAGTACAAGAGATTTGAGATCAGTATTAGAGTGACGCGACACCTTCTATAATGATTGGTATGTTACGCCTTTCAAAAGAATCTGCTTTATAGAATGTATCCACGTTTATTATTTTACTATATATAATATTTATTTGGTGTAATTTTTGTAGATATGTATAATTACATAAAGTTGATGGAAAAATCAGAGTATAATTTGGATTGTGTAATAAAGATAAGGCCCACCTACGGAAATAGGTGGGTTTTTGTTGGGTATTACTATCTCATTGCACACAAGGGAATTTCTATTAAAATCATAGCATATTTTTATAGCTCTTATATTGAGAAATAAAGAAAAGACACCCAAATAAGAGTGTCTTTTCCCATAGTTTTTTAGCAGAAGCAACTGCATCCAATAATGATTAAAAGTATAAAGAGTACAACGAGTAAAGCAAAAACGGACTATTCTACATTATCTGAATTAAAGATAGCTACGAAAAATAGAAGTATTCCTGACCTTGTAAAGAAAGGTATTGTAGATCGAGAAGGAAATGGATTTACTCCAGGTGATGATGATACATTTTATGTAATGTTCACATTCGTAGATAGCGGTGAAGACCAAAATGTATTTCAGGGAGATGCATTGAAATTAAATTGAACGTTTAATTCCATGCAAGCAAGCGGTGAAGAAAAGTAAGTGTAATAAATTTGTATACTCTATGTTTAAAATTGTAACAAGAAGCATAAGATGGCCGTTTTGATCAACTTATTCCTTTTTAGTTTGCGGACAACGTATGCTTCTAATATGTATACAACAAAAATAACAACTAGCGCCTCGTAAGAGGTGCTAGTTGACGTGAAATTCGTTATTGATACTGAAAAAGGATCTTTTTTTTTAAAAAATCTGGCCCATTTCTATATTAAGTGTAGTTTTTTCTATACTTAATTAATTTTATATACTGAAATAAATTATTTGTTAAATTTTTTTATCTACCACCAAATCCAGGTTGCATAGGGGCAACTTGGGGGAACATGACCCCACCACCAGGTGAAAGTTGAGAAGCTGCAACTGGCGCTAATCCAAGACTAACATTTCCACCAACTACATTAGGGAATACAATTGTAACCACTTCGTTCCCCATTTGATTAAAAGCTACTCTAAAAATAAAAACACGCGTTCCTGCTTGAAGTTGTTGACCATTAGGTAAAATAACAGACTGAGGAAGAATATGAAACTGACCTACTAAATTTACAAATGATTGTTGTCTAGGATTATTTGTATAATCATATGAGTATTCATCATAATTTTGTTGATACATAAACTTTC
Source organism: Bacillus sp. FSL K6-1338 (assembly GCF_038006965.1). Taxonomy (NCBI): domain Bacteria; kingdom Bacillati; phylum Bacillota; class Bacilli; order Caryophanales; family Bacillaceae; genus Bacillus; species Bacillus sp. FSL K6-1338. The sequence continues at coordinate 145,669 of NZ_JBBOWI010000002.1, forward strand.
AGCTTCTTTCTATTTTAAATTTTAACGAATTTTCCGAAAGGATTCTCCTTCCTCAAGCGTGTGAAGGGCGTAGCCCAACGGTAGGTGGGAGATGAATTTCGGTTTGGCGTAGCCAAAAGGTTTTCCTTTTTATTTTGCCTCTGATATAATCAGTCTTATAAATTATAAGGGCTGGTATATAAATGAAATTAGATAGTAATAACCATTCAGTATTCTTGTTATATTATCACCTTGTGTTGGTCGTGAAATACAGAAGAAATGTGTTTGATAATGATATGTCAGACTATGCAAAAGATATGTTTGTTCGATTATCTAAAAACTATAACATCACGTTAGTTGAATGGAATCATGATGTAGACCACGTTCATATTTTGTTCAAGGCACACCCTAATACAGAAATGACAAAATTCATCAATGCTTATAAAAGTGCAAGTTCTCGACTTATTAAAAGAGACTTTCCACAAGTGAAAAAGAAACTTTGGAAAGAGATGTTTTGGTCAAGAAGTTTTTGCTTGCTAACTACTGGTGGTTCGCCAATAGACGTAGTAAAAACATATATTGAAAATCAAAGTGAAAAGTGAGGTGAAATGATATGACAAAGCAGAATAAAGCATATAAATTCCGTTTGTATCCAACAGAAGACCAAGCACATCTTATGCGTAAAACATTCGGTTGTGTACGTTTCGTGTATAACAGAATGTTAGCTGAACGGAAAGAAGCGTATGAAAAACATAAAGATGATAAGGATCAACTAAAGAAACAAAAGCTTCCCACTCCTGCGAAATACAAAGCAGAATTTGAGTGGTCAAAAGAAGTGGATTCATTAGCTTTGGCAAATGCTCAACTAAACTTGCAAACTGCCTATAAAAATTTCTTTCGTGGTCAAAATGACTTCCCAACATTCAAAAGCAAAAAAGACAGAAAGTCTTATACAACGAATGTAGTGAACGGAAATATTATGTTGCTTAACGGTCATATCAAATTGCCAAAACTGAAAATGGTACGTATCAAACAGCATAGAGAAATACCACAAGACCATATAATCAAGTCATGTACGATTTCTATGACACCTACTGGTAAATACTATGTGTCCATTTTGACTGGTATTTATGAAACAGATATTAATAATAAAGAACAATTAAATGAAAAGTTAAAAGAAAAAATGAGTAATACCTTTATTTTATGTTTTGTCGCAATAGGTGCTACCACATACAAATATAACTTACCTGAAGATTTCGTTGGATGGTTATCAGTAATAGCAAGATTTATTATACTTTTTGCTTTCCTATTTGGTATTCAATATCTTATTACAGTATTAGCATGGAAGAAATCAAATAAAATTTAATAAGTATAGACAAAAAAGCTTATCTTTTAGCACTTAATGATAAGCTTTTTATTATTTTTTCATCTTTTTTCGTTTGGGTGTACAATGAATTTCTTAGCTTGATAGCGATGGGATAGAACCACATCGCCATTAAGCGGAAGTTTTATAATACTCCAGAACAAAATTTCGTGCTAACTTGTAACAAAAAAACATGTGAAATTGCCCATAGATAACTATCTTATAGTAATTACATAAACTAGTGTGTGATATAATAATATAAAGATATTACATTTAAAGGGGGATTCAAATTGGTTAAAAACTTACCTTTACTAATAGTGATTTTACTACTTGGTATAAGTTCTTCTACGTTAAGTACGAATGGATACTTTTCTCCAGTTATAGAAGGGTCTTTAATGATTATAAGTATTATTTTAAACATTGCTGCAGTGATAGGTTTATCACTACACGTTCTTGTATACCAACCTATGAAAAGATATGAAACAAATTTAAAAGAGACATTTAAATAAAATAATTATATTCGAGGTAACAACCCATCGTTATTGAGCTAAAAAATGTATCCATAAAAAGAAAAAATACGCTATTCTTTCTGTAGAATCATAGGAAAGGATGGCGTTTTTTAAATTTTATAGATACTTTGTGGTAGCCTCAAGTAGGAGGATTTAGCACAGACAAACAATAATATTTTTTGTCTAGAAAGGAGAATGTTTTTTGAAATACACATTAAGAAAAAAATTAAGGGTGTTTTTTATAGGATTACTAGTACTAGTAATAATCACTTCTATTTTCGTTTATTACAAGTTTTTAACACCTTCAGCAGATATTCAACAATACAAGGAGTATTATGCTCCAAAAACAACACAAAAAGTATTGAATCAAGGTGAGGTAAAGGTCACATTTTTAGGAACATCATCTTTACTATTTGATGATGGAAATACACAATTAATGATTGATGGTTTTATTTCTAGGCCATCCTTACCAAAAATGTTGTTCAGCAATATAAAAACAGATGAAGATACTGTGGATAAAGCTTTTAATCAAATAGGGGTTGATAATAATAAACTTAAGGGATTATTTATTGCACATACACATTATGATCATGCGTTTGATTTAGCTTATATAGCTAAACGAACTGGAACACATGTATATGGTTCAGAATCAGCAATTAACATAGGTATTGGTGGTGATATAAATAAGAACCAGATGTCTGTATATGAAGTAAATAAGGCTATGAAGTTTGGTGATTTTACTGTTACTGTCCTTCCATCGAAACATTCACCAACCTTTGATGAAGGAGAAAAAATAAAAAAGCCACTTAAACAACCTGCTAAAGTCCTAGATTATCATGAAGACCCTTCTTATGATTACTTGATTACACATAATAATAAAACTTTCCTTGTTAAACCAAGTGCTAACTATATAGAAGGAGTATTAGATGATATTCGAGCTGATGTCTTGTTTTTAGGAATAGGGGTATTAGGAAAGCAGGAAAGTACTTTCCAAAATACGTATTACAAGCAAACTGTACGAAAAGTACAACCGAAGCTTGTTATTCCAATACATTGGGACGATTTCAACAAACCATTGACAGATACTCTTGAAGCAATGCCTAAATATGCGGACAATACCAAAAATGGATTAGATTTTATAATTCAAAGGACAAAAACAGATAAAATTGATTTTCAAATACTTCAAGGTTTTAGAAGTATTTACTTCTAAAAAAGGGATCCACCACACCTCTATCAAGTTAAGGAACATAAAAAACGATAATAATGAACTTCTGCGCTAAAAAAAGACACAAAATTTTCGTTTAGGGGGTAATCTGTTCTGTTAGCTTGATGGATGTGGGTTACGGCCAGCATTTCGGAAAAACCTACAAGTGAAATAAGTAATAAAAAGTCAATATTATTTCTACATAAACTAGGTTTTTCTAGACAAACATGTTTATTATCACACGCTATTACCTTAATTTAAACATTTAAATGAAGACGAAAAACTCTAACAATAACAATTTTTAAAATTATAAATCATAAGTATATGCTCTTCTTACATATATAATAGAGAGCTTGTCTTATTAAATATTAAGTTATGTAAGAAGGGAGAATCCCCCTTGAAAAAAGTATTATTATTTGGAGACCCAGGTATAGATGATTCTTTGGCAATTATATATGGTTTATTACATCCTGAAATTGAGATTGTTGGAATTGTTACAAGTTATGGAAATGTTACAAAAGAACAAACGACTCGAAATGCTGTTTACTTATTACAATTAGCTGGAAGAACAGATATCCCTGTTATCAGTGGTGCCTCTTTACCATTTCTTAATGGTTTCACTGCTTATTATCCAGAAATACATGGTGCAGAAGGACTTGGACCTATCCAACCACCAGAAAGTGTAGCATCAATTCCTATTCATAATTTTAGTCTTATTCTGTCAATTGTTGAAAAATATAAGGAAGAATTAACAATTGTTGATGTAGGTAGATCCACTTCTCTTGCAATCGCTTTAAACCTTTGGAAAGAAACAATGCAAAGCATAAAAGAAATATACATAATGTCCGGGGTATTTCTTCAACCAGGAAACGTCTCACCTGTAGCTGAAGCAAATGCATATGGTGATCCAGTTTCAACCCGGTTTGTAATTAATCAATCTAAAAATTTAACAATAATTCCTTTAAACGTAACAAATTCAGCTATTTTACTTCCAAATGAAGCAGAATATATTGCAGAACACACTACTACCCCATTTAAATCATTAATTAAACCAATTTATGATTATTACTTCAGTGCCTACAAAAAATTAAACCCTAGTATTAAAGGCGCGCCTTTACATGATGTTGTTGCGATAAGTGCAATTGTCAATCCAGATTTCCTTCAATATATGTATCGAAAAGTAGAGATTGATTTAGAATCTTTAAGGGGACAGACTGTCGCAGATTTTCGACCAGGAGCAAAAGCAGAGGGAGCTAGGATTGGATTGAAATTAAATCAAAAACAGTTTATTAATAATTTCATGGAAATTATGATAGATAGAGGAACAAATTAGGGGTACAGCCGCATGCCCATCAAGCTAAGAGAAGACAACTACCCCAAAAACGAATTTTTGTGCTGACTTGTAATAATAAAGCTCATTTTTTTCTTTTTGGGGTGGATCTGTTTTCTTAAGTTGGTGGGCATATGGTGCTACCCCTAATAATGGTAATTCTAATCTTGATAAAAGCCTGGAACAAGATAATAAATAATATAGATAAGAACCTCGCCATTTCCATAAGATGGCGAGGTTCTTACGCATAAAGAAAAGACACCCTAAGGTGCCTTTTCTAATAGTTTTTTAGCAGAAGCAACTGCATCCAATAATGATTAAAAGTATAAAGAGTACAACGAGTAAAGCAAAGCCTCCAGCAAAACCGCAGCCTTCGCCGCAACTACCACCATATCCCATAATAATAGTTCCTCCTTTAGATAAGAGAAAAAGACTAGGGGTCATTCCATGTGTTTTAATGGGTTCACTTTATCTTATGTTTTTACGTATGACTTGAGCAGGTCCTTTTGAAAATAAGGGAAAGATAAATTAATGTGTTTCCCTTGAACGTTGTTAAATTACACATTTTCTAAAAAACAAACTATTTAATTATATAAATAATATGATTATTTAATATAATGTATTAATCCTAACAGAAGGGAGGATTAACCATGCAATTAGTTTGTTTTAAAGTAGTAAATGGACAATACTTTTTAGTTGTAGAAGGTATCGAGATTCCAGCGCCAATTCCAGCGTTTGCTGCAGCTTTATTAATTGGTTTAGGAGTAATCCCGCTTTGTTCTTAATTTAAAGAATTTCAAACAGCTCTACCTTTCAATTGATAAACCCTTAAGCATATGGATGCTTGAGGGTTTTTTATAATAAAAAGAAAAGACGCCATAAGGCGTCCCTACAATTAGGTAGATAAGACTTCAGTTTTCCAATCTAAAGAAATTTTGTATCAGTTCTTTGAAAGTATATCATAATATCCAGTTGATTTATTATGCATTATTACATACTTCTCTCAAACCTTCTAGTTTTTATTTGATAAAATAGAATCCTAATATTACCAAAAATTAAATAAATATTTCTAAAAACCCTAAATATTTATAGGGATAACAAAAGTGATACATTTAAGGTGCAAATTATTAAAAATATAAAAGGAGGGTGAATAAAGCGGTATTTAAAAAAGACTATTATAAACGGTGAGCAGTTATACAGGTTATATGAACCTGAATCTTGTTAAAAAATGATACTCATTTGAGTGTACTTTCTGATTTGAACCACCTTGATTAAAATAATGAAGAATCATCATTCGTTTATTCTGATTTCTGGAAAAGTTTTAATAGATTCATGTTGAACAAACATACTTTTTAGAAAGAGGAGAGATTATTGATGGATAGTCAATTACTATATCAACAGCAAAAAAGAGAAAAGGCACTTGTGATTGGAGCTGGTATTGCAGGCTTACTTACTGCACGCGTGCTTTCCAGTTATTTTGAGACAGTGATAGTTGTTGAAAAAGATGAGTTACCTCAAAAACCATCTGAACGTCCAGGTACACCCCAAGACTTTCATCCTCATCGTGTATTACCACGTGGAGAAATAATTATGAACCGTTTCTTTCCTGGATATGTTGATGATTTATTAAATTTAGGGGCCCATAATGTCAAGAATGATAAAATGATTCGATTTTCTCCGTATGGGGCACTGGAACTAGTTATAGAACGAAAAGGTGCAGCAAGCAGTCGAGCATTGTTAGAATGGACAATCCGCCAACGTGTGCAAGAAATTCCTAATGTCCATTTTTATTCAAAGCAAGTAGTCACAGGCCTTTTAGCTTCGTCTGATCACAAGCGTGTTATTGGAATTAATATTCAAGAACGGGACGAATTAAAAACAAAGCGAACTGTGTTAACCGATTTGGTAGTTGACACATGTGGTCGTCAATCTAAACTCAATAAATGGCTTACATCTATGGGCTATGATGTTCCAGAACCAGAACGTTTAAAGGTGAATTTCGGATATAGCACGAGATATTATAAAGTACCTTCACATATCAAAGAGAAATTGAGTGCAATTTCTGAAGGAGATCCTGCTAAAAAGGTTGGAGCTGTAGGTTTATTATATATTGAAGATAACATAGCTCAAGCGCTACTATTTGTTGCTGGAGGTACGCATTATCCACCAACAAATTCAAAAGAATATGAAAAAGAACTGGATTCTTTAGTTACCCCTATGATGAGGGAGTTAATTAAAGAGTTAGAACCAATTAGTGTCCCAAGGGGATTTAGAGCGCAGGAGTCCACTCGTCAACATTTTGAACAAATGGAAAATTGGCCATCTGGATTATTAGTGTTAGGTGATGCTTTTTGTAACTTTGATCCCATTTATGGACAGGGGATGACCGTAGCCGCCATTGAAGCTGAAATGTTAGATACTTGTTTAAAAGAACATTCTACTCATAAACCTGGATTCGAACGCAAGGTGTTGCAACGTATGCAACAAGCTATTGAGCCGGCATGGTGGCTGAGTTCAATTGCAGATTTACGTTGGAAAGGTGTTGAACATGTAGGAGCCGTTCCACTAAAAGGTGTGGAATTTGCACAGAAATATTTTGATGTATATCTTAAACAAGCTGTAAAGCAAGCGAATGAGGGGAATTCATCCATGCTCCAAAAATATATAATGATGAATGGGCTAGTTCATTCGCCTCATGAAATCATTAACTCAGATATGTTAAGGATGTTAATCAATGGAGATGAGTCTTTAGAAGAGAATGAACTTTTGAACGAACTTGGAGAAGTAGATAAGAAACCAATGCAAGAAAGAATACATGAATTAATCCCTTCCTTTACATTAGCTTTTGAGAATAGTATTCCAAATCTGTTCTCATCCATTTCAATTTCTAATGCCAAATGAATAAAAGAAACATTGCTCTAATTAGGGCAATGTTTCTTTTATTAGATAAGCAGTATTTAATAAACTACTTTTTCAATTGTTGGCATTATAGCGATTGGTGGTAAAGAGTAAGTCCAAGCAGCAGCGTATACATTTAATTTTTCACCTAATTTGTAGTTTTCACCATTGGATACAGGTACTCTTAAAATTTTATTTTGGGAAACTAGCTCCCATCAATTATTCTGATAATAAAGTGCGTCTTCTTTCGTAAAAGCATCAGCAACAATTAAGTAATTATCGTCTGCTGAAATAACATAGCCCGTGAAAGGTATTTGTATTCGTACCTGTTCCTCCTTAAATTTTATTACCACATAAAGGCCGCAATAAAATTAAAGGTAAAATAAACAGAATATTTTAAATTATATATATCAACTTATTTAAAGGTTAATCTAATGTAATACCATGATACCATGGTTTTACATTAGATATAGATAATTTTGGAAAAGGGGAAGATTCTATGAATGTTCAACTAGAAAATGAACAAATAACAAAATTATTAAACGACTGGTATCAATCCATGCTAAAACAACAATTAGTTAAAGCAAAACAATTAAAAGAGTATGTAGACAATGAAATTAACAATGTCAAAGAAAATCAAAACGTACTCTTATATTATTCTTTATTAGATTTTAGATACAAAGCATTAACAGATTGGATAAGTATTAACGAAAGCAGTTTTGATGAAATGGATAATTTCACAACTCCAGCAGATGACTTCCTAGCTTATTATTATCACTTTTTTAAAGCATTCCATTCTACTTTAACATCCAATTACACTGAAGCAAGTGAACACTATGAAAAAGCTAAAGAACTATTAATACACATTCCTGATCCAATAGAACATGCTGAATTTAATTATCGAATGGGATATTTTTATTATCAAATCTATAAACAAGTAATAGCTCTTGATTATATAAAATTAGCTAAAGAAGAATTTTTAAAACATGAAGGTTATGAAATAAATGTAGCACTATGTGACAATTTTATAGGTCTGTGTTGTATTGATTTAAAACATTTCGAATTAGCTGAGGAGTCATTTAATAAGGCACTAGACACATTCCAAAAAAATAATCATAAAAATTCTATCCTTATGGTAAGACATAATTTAGCTTGGTTATATTCAAAACAAAATTTATCTAAACTCGCAATTCGTCATGTATCTGAAGTAACAAAGAACAATCCTAACCATTTCAAAGCATTTTTCGTAGAAGCATATGAATACTATAAGATAAATGACCATAATTACAGCGATCAACTAATTCAAAAAGGATTAAAACTTAGTAACGATTTTAACAATCAAGAATTCCAACATCGTTTTAAAATTTTAAAAGCTCTCAACAACAATGTCCCTACATTAACTTTAGAAATATTTATTTCAGAAGGTATTACTTATTTCAAACAAGAAAAACTATGGGAATGCGTAAAAGAATATGCTGATATCTTAGCTCTAAAGTTTTATGAAGAAAATAACCATAACAAAGCAAGTCAATATTTTTACATGAGCAATACAGCTCAAAAAAATGAATTAGAAAAAGGAGCGTTAAAATAATGAAAAAAATCTATCTAACTATACTTGGAATATCTTTAATTAGTATCCTATCGTTAGGGTTAAACGACTCTTTTAAAAATCAAGCTGTAAATATAGGAGACGGTGGAGGTGCACCAGCAAGACCAGATTATTTATTACAAACACACGCTGACTTATAAGAAAAAAACACCTTCATTCTAATATGATCCCCTTATAGTAGACAGGAAAAAGAAAGCACATTAACCTATTTACTATGGAGGGGATTTTTCTATGGGAAAAATTAGAGTTACTTACGATGTAGAATTTAAGAAAAAAGCTATAGATTTATATTTAAAAGAAGCCATGAGCTATAAAACTGTTGCGGAAGAATTAGGTATTCATCACTCAGTTGTAAGTCGTTGGGTAAAACACTTTGAAGCTGAAGATATTAAAGGATTAGAAGAAAAACGCGGTAAAGCGAAAGGACCAGGTTTAGGCAGACCAAGAGTTAGACCAGAAGATCCAGAAGCCAAGATTAAACGATTAGAAGCGGAAAATGAAATGTTAAAAAAGCTCTTAGGGATGTAAAAGGAGGCATGCAAGCTATATCCAAAACGAGAAAGTTTGAAGTAATATTTGAGATGTTAGAAAAGGGGTATACGGTTACCCTATTATGTACCATTGCTGGTATAACTAGAAGTGGGTATTACAAGTGAATAAAACGGCACTTAGTGCCTTCTGAAAAACAACTAGCGGACACTTAAATCAAGAAAAAGATATTGGAGTGTCATAAAAAACTAAAAGGGATTTATGGATATAGAAGAGTGCAAGTGTGGCTGAAAGTCACATATAACCTTCATTTGAATCATAAGCGTATACAAAGATTGATGAATGAATTAGGCATCAAAGCCATAATTAGAAAAAAGAGACCTTATTACGGAAAAAAAGAGGCATATGTAATTTCAGATAACCATCTAAATAGGGACTTTCAAGCCTCAAAACCAAATGAGAAATGGGTAACGGATATAACCTATTTGATTTTTAATGGACAACGCTTGTACTTATCAGTTATTAAGGATTTGTACAACAATGAAATTGTTGCCTATGAAACCAGCCGTAGAAACGACTTAAAGCTTGTGTTAGATACACTTAAAAAGGCAAAGAAAAAACGAAATGTAAAGGGAATTCTCTTACATAGTGATCAAGGATCTCAGTATACATCTCGTCACTATAATCAATTACTTACAAAATATCAGATGAAGGTAAGCATGTCTCGAAGAGGCAACTGTTGGGATAATGCTTGTATGGAAAACTTCTTCAGTCACTTTAAAGCAGAATGCTTTCATTTATATTCCTTCCGCAAAGCGCATGAGGTTAAATTTGCCGTGCGCAAATACATACATTTTTATAATCATCAAAGATTTCAAAAGAAATTAAATAACCTGAGTCCATATAAATATAGAACTCAGGTTGCTTAGTTGCGCTTTTTCAATACTATCTACTTGACAGGGGTCACTGCACTTTAAAGGATTCTTTTTTTTGCCCTTCTTCTCTTTTCCACCCCTTAACAAACCAGATTAGCTAGCCAAAATAGGATATGCGAAGGGGAGGGGGCAAAGCTGGGGCGTGGAAAGCCTTTTGACTATGTGTAATTATTTCACTGCCTCTTTTAATTCTTTTCCTGCTTTAAAAGCAGGTGCTTTTGAAGCCGCGATTTGCATTTCTTCACCTGTTTGTGGGTTACGTCCTGTACGTGCAGATCTTTCACGTACTTCAAATGTACCAAAACCAAGAATCTGTACTTTCTCTCCAGTTGCTAACGCATTTGTTATTGTATCTAATAATGCTTGTGTTGCTGCTGCAGCATCTTTTTGTGTAAGTTCAGCTTTTTCTGCTACTACTTTTGTTAATTCAGTTTTATTCATTTTCTGCACCTCTTCATATGTAATTAGGTGACTATTATAACGTGTGTGTATTCATGACGCAATTATACTGTACTTAGAAAAGGCCATAGCAAGAGATAGAGGACAATGTCTGTGTAAAAGGCATAAGAAGGATATTAATTATCGCTTTAAACTCTGTTCATATTTCTTTACATCTTCCATGGTTTTAAATATTAATACATCAAAAATTCCTTTTTCATTCCCACATACGACAACAAAACCATCTGTTGCTTCCAAAACTCTACCGACGCCACCATCTGTAAGTGTAATACTGGTGATATGTTTTACGTTCAGTTTATCTTCTTTTTGAATGTAAGTAGTTATGGGGGTTCCTACAGGAAATGCGTCTGTGATTTCTTTTGTTGTATATGCGCCATCATCTACTGATTGAGTTTTAGTTGTAATAGAATCAGTTTGAGTGGCACATCCTGTTGAACATATTAAAAGAATGCCAGTAATCATACTTACACATGCTGTTTTTACCATTCACAAAATCCTCCTATAACTGTTCGTATTGTCAACCCATTTAGGGTAACAAACTATATATACGAAGTTTGTTGGTTTATGTGAGTCGTAAATTAACAAAGATACAGGTATTTTGCCAGAATGTGTTTTAAGCAAAAGAAAAGACACCCAAAGGTGCCTTGCTGCGACTGGAACCATCGTAATATGGTATTGGGTGCCAACCCGAATATTATTTTACCACATTAAGTAATTTTGGTTGTTGAGAAATATAATTCAAATCTATATGTTGTTTATTTTTGCTTCGTTAGCTTTTTTGTAATGGATTCTTCAACCTGTTCAGATTTACTTTTAATTTCATCGGTAATTGCTATCTTGCTACCCGGGTGCACACAATAACAGTATTTATTGTACCAGAACAAAAAAAGTGATTAAATGTAAAGAATTTGAAATTCGAAACGTATGTTATTATTATATTGAGAATTATAAATTAAAGGTGGCATCTGGAAGGGAATAGTTATAAATGAAAAAAATAAAGGGGAAGTTATCTTTTAGCATTGATATTATAGGTTGTATCCTTTGCATTATAATGCTTATTATAAGTCTTGTTAATTTTAGAACATGGGTACACCCATTTTTATTCCTTATCTTCGGACTAATTTTCTTCATTAATATAGTAAATACCCGTAAGAGAAAAGGGCGTAATTCAAATTAAAATAAAATTGTATCCGTATAACCAAAAAACGCTATTCTTTTTGTAGAAATATACAGAGAGGATGGCAATTTTTATAAATTTTTTGTTTTAAGATGAACTCCAATGATTTGCTGAGGGATTATATCAATATTTTCCTCCTTCACTTTTAGAACAGCTTACTAGAGGGGGAGATTTTGTTTAAAGAAAGGGAGTTTTTGCGATGTTACCTGATTATATAAAGATAGCTTATGAGATAGCCCAAAAAGCCCATGCTGGGCAAGTAGATAAAGCAGGTATGGATTATATCAAACACCCTGAGGCAGTTGCTAGCTTTGTAAATACGAACGAAGAGAAGGCTACTGCTTATTTGCATGATGTTCTGGAAGATACTGAGATAACTGCTAATGATCTGTTAAGTGCTGGTATACCTCATAACGTAGTTGAGGCAGTGCAGGTACTGACAAAAGAGAAATACACACCTTATTTTGAATTTCTGAGCAGAGTGAAAGAAAATTCTCTTGCCCGTACAGTTAAACTTGCAGACTTAAAACATAATTCTGATCGTTCAAGACTTGCTAGGATAACAGATAAAGACCTAAAACGATTAGAAAAATACCGCAAAGCGATTCAGTTTTTAGAGGAATAAAAGAAACAGCAACTTCTTAAGTGACAATTTCTTATAATACTAGTTGTTTAAAGAAACTCCTTCTTGTAATGTTTTAAGGCATGTAAGAACAATTCTCTGGTTGTTATAAAATAAAAAAAATAAGAGACGATATTCTAAAGGAGTCTAGAATATCGTCTCTTATTATAAGCCTTAAAACGTTAATTCAGGAATATGCAAGTGGTTTTTTAATAAGTTCCAAGTCTCATCTAGAATGGGTTTTGGTGGTATGTAAATAATTGTTCCATCCCGACCTCTTGTTAAAATAACTCTATATGCATTGAGTTTAATTTGGAATGGATCTTCAACACCCCATTGATAGTGTTGCCCCTTCCAATTCCCATTTTGTAGATATAGATCATCATCCCAATGAACAAGCGTCATATCTAGTTCAAGACCCTGTGTTTGGAATTCAGTTGAGCTGTAGTTGAGCGCTCTACAATAGTATTGGGATTCGGCATAGTTAAAGTATTGAGCGATCTTACTAGGGCGTTCATATCGTTCATCTCTTGGTAGAACGGGGACTTCTTTTTGATGATCAGCGCCACCAGCACAGACAACGCCAACTGTTTTTGTATCATCCTGATAAAGCTGATGTAAAGTGTGTTTGGCTTTGGCTAAATCACGCGTAATAAAAAGTTGATAATGTTCTTTTGGTAGCTTATGAATAAGCTGTTTTGTTTGTTCAAAATTAGCATCTAATAAGGTATTAATAATTTTATAGTATTTTAAAGCTGCATGAGCACGGAAAGATGAGTTTAAATGTAGCTGAGAATGTGTTCTATAATGTGCTGCATTTGTGAATATAGAATTAGAATGTTTAGAGTGAACAGTCACGTTTTTTCCAGCGATCGCATGATTCCACAGGGCGAGACCGCCTTCTTCTCCAGAATAGATCTCCTGTCCGTCTCCGATTAAGCCAATTGTTACACTCCACGGTTTATTGTTTGTTGTAATATTCATTATAATATCCGGTTCGCTTAAGTTTTGGGCTGTTCGATTTCGTTTAGTGAGCGATTGATCGACTTTTTTTGTATCCCATGCTCGTTGGGCCTCATCAAAAATGATTATTTGTTCTTTTGGAATCATTCTCTTTTCGAGAAAATCCATTTTATAGCCATATAGACCTTGTACGAAGGTTCTATTTTTCAACGTATCTTGTAATACGTCTACTAATGGGCCGTTACCAGATAAATAAACTGCATTTTTCATCTCGTGTGCAATGGTCAGACCTAAATATGTTTTACCTGCTCCTGGCTCGCCAGATACTAAAATGAGATGATGGGTATTTGTAAGTTGAGCTTCTTCAATGATTGAGCGTACAGTTTGTTGTACTTCTGGAAAATTACTGCTTGATACAGCTTTAATGTCAGGGAGCGGTTCATTATTTAAAATGGATCGAGCAGCTTCTAGCATAGAAGGTGAGGGTTCATAGACACCATTGATTACTTCCTCTAGCGTTAAAGTTGGTGCTTCTGTTTTATTTAATATTCGTTTAAGTATGGTTTCCAATCCATCAACGGTGGAAAGGGTTACTTGGTAATCTTTTTGGAAAAACCAATGTTCACCTTCATAGTTTGTAATCAGTAAAACACCTATGACTTGCATGTTAGATTGTTGAATAGCCGAGTGATAATGTTCGAGATCACGCATATAAAGGGATGTTTGGATATATTCAGAAGGCGAAACGTTATTATAACTTTTACATTCGAGGACTATCAGATAACCATTGATTAGTAAAAGTACATCTGGACGACGACCGCCTCCGCGTAAAATCTCATATTCAAAAATAAGTGATGCATCTAAATTAGAAAATCGATTAAATAAACTTTGTAGTTTATTGAAACTATCAATCCATGCTTTCTTTTGAGAAGTTATTTTTGAATCATTAGCATTGGTTTTATAGATATGATCTAGCAATTGTTTAACAAAAAACTGTACATCTAATTGCTTAAATTGTTCAATAGTTCCAGCCCAGCCGCAGTTCAAGATAAAGGCCTCCTTGTGACGTGGTTTTATATATGTATATCCTTATTATACGTAATAATATAACTAGTAGGGAATAAGAAAAGAGTTATCCTTTTATTTGAAGCATTTTCTTCCTCAATTTCCTGATTAAAATGAAGAGGTAAGGAAGGGGAGATGAAGTGAGCTGAAATAAAGTTGTTTTAGTGCGTTTGCTTTATTTTAAAAGTAGTTTGAGTGAAGGAGATAATTTGTTAAATACACTATGTTGTTCATTTCCTTCTTGATTCATACCTGCCTGATAAGATGTAAATCCTTTATACGTTTTTCTTTTCCATTGCCATAAGCCATTAGTTTGATCGAATTCACCATAGTAATGATTGTAATCGAGTTTGTTTCCAGTGTTTTTATTAAAATTATTGCTAATAAAAATACGGCTATTACTTGCATAGATTTGGTTATTGTTAATTACATTGTTCCGAGTATCGTAATTTAATTCGATTTGGCCACTCTCTTGATCTTTTGTATCATTTTTATAAATTACATTGTTCGTAATCATGTTATTTTCAGCATATCCTTGCTTACTGTCATATCCACCAATTGCAATGCCACTCATGATATTATTGGATATTGTATTGTCTCTAACAGTAATTTGGCTTGCGCTTTTTCCTGCATGTTCACTAGCTACTTCAATACCGAGATCATTTTCATAGCTTTGATTTTGCTCAATGATAATTTCCTTCCCACCATCCACGTAAATACCATCAGCTGAATATTCATTATAACTAGTATTATTGATGGATGAATTGTGGTGGACAATGTTATTACGAACAACTCCATTTCGTGCCTGATCTAAAGAAGCTACTGGAGATACGCCTTCATGTCCAATTAGAACAATTCCAATGTTGTTGTTATCATGTACTTTGTTATTGGTAACTTCAAAAGAATCCACATTCCCATTCACAGCAATAGACTCACTTAATCCTAATTTTAAATTTGTTACTTCGTTATTATCGATGACAATATGATTTAAATTATTTTGTGCACTAGATGAAGTACCGTAGACAGCAATACCGTGTGCGTTTCCATCCTTTACATTCGCTTCAATGTGGTGAATATAATTATTTCTAATATCAATGTAACTTCCTGCTCCAGTGATATAAATACCAATAGGGGTTTCGTTAACTTTCGTTGACTTTAAGTTACGAAATTCTAATCCCTTTACTTGAATATAATTTTTGTCTTCTATTGTAAATAACCCATCATCTTCTAACTTGACTTTAGAACCATCAAGAATGACTTTTTCATCTTGGTAATTTTGAAAAGTAATGGGTGCTCCTGAGGTACCAGAATGAGCGACACGAACTTTTTGGTTATAAACCCCGCCTCTTATGTAGATTGTACTTCCTTCTTTTGCGACATTAGCAGCTTTTTGAATGGTAGCGAAAGGGTGATCTAATGTACCAGGATTGAGGTCATTTCCTGTTGGAGATACATAGTAATTTGTAACAGGGTTTGCATTGTTATTGGATTGTGCAAAGGGAGAGGCAGGGAGTGTGAAAATTAACATACAGAAAGAAAGTATAAAGATAAAAAGCGATTTTTTTAATAAGGGAAATATTGTTTGATATTTCATCATGATCCTCCTTCTTTTTTAGGCATTCCTTCTCAACTATATAGTTAAAACTGGCGATTTATATCTTGTTTCAATAAAAATATTTAATTGAAACTGGAGAGGATGTGGTGAATGAGATAGCGAAAAGGTTATAAAAAAGACACTAACAGGAGTGTCCAAATTAATTAGGAGTATATCTTTCAGTACGAGTTGTTGTTTTATCTCGATTGACTTGCGCACTTAATTTAATCAATAGGTCACGATCTATAAGTAATACATCATTTGCATGTGCTAATTTACGTGCTGGTTCTGTGAAATAGTTATTAGTTACAACCCAAGCATGAACAGCATCGTAATATCTTTTAGCTCCAACAACTTCTTGTACGGATTGAATACCGACTTTATTTTTATAGCGCTTTGCTTGTACAACGATTTTTGTACCATTATTTTTTAAAACCAAGTCAGCCCCAAAGTCACCAGAACCTTTGGTAACTTCTGTTTGGTACCCAAGCGCTTGGTATAAGGAACTTAAGTATTCTTCGAATTGTCGGCCATTCATTTGATCAATTTGATTAATACTGGATTGGCGAAGTAAATCTAAATAAATTTTATGGGCCTTCTTATCTTTATTTTTCTTGTACATATCTAAAGGGAAAATGATTATTAAAAATAGTAGAGCCATTTGCCATAGTTCCATAATTAAAACTCCTTTTTACTAATATAATGATATATCAAATTATATAGTAATAGTTTTATATAAGAAAATAGATGTATATATAAGAAAATTTTAATAAATTAATTCTTTTAAAGAAATGGGGATTAATAGATAGGGAAAAGTTAAAGAGGTAAAGGAATAAGACGTGAAAGAGAATTTGCTATTTTGATAGGTGATACATATGTGTTGCTCTCTGGTGCGATGGAAGAGTACTCATATGAAATAAAGGGTTTAAGACGTTATACAATTGGTTTGGTTGGAGAATGGCCGTGAATAAACAGATGTACTAGCAATTAAGCTAGAAAAGCAAAGAGGAATTGAGCTCACTGAAAAAGAATTGCAAATGATAAAAAGAACTCTAGAATCTAAAAGAATGTATATAAAAGTTCTGCATTTTAATATCGTACCTTTTCGCGAAATAATAAATAATTTTGTCGAAAGGGTATTGAATATTATGGGAAAAAGGTAAAAACAGAAGTTCGACAGCCTGCAGTTCCTCAACGTTCAATTTTAAAAACGTCAATTGATTCAATGACACTTAATATTGAAAATGAATTAGTGGAAAGTTATATATAAGCACCTATATAAGGACTTTTTTCTATGGGAATTTTTTAAGATGAGAAATATAGCTTTGTATGAGTTGAATTATAAAATAGGAAATTAAGTATTATTTAAATTTAAGAGAGGAGATTAAAGAGTTCATTTGTAATGAAGTTCTTAATGATGAAGACTAGCCATGTTCTTGAGAAGTGTATTATTTAAAACTTAATATTAGATTTTATTGATTTTATATCCAGTTTTCTTTTATCCTTATATAGAAGGAGGCTATCATATATGAGAAAAATCCGTAAAGACATTCGATCTATTACTCGATTAGTCGTTGCTTTAGCAATTATTACAGTGATTATTGTAATATGTAATACCATAGGAAATATGAAAATGTTAACAGAAATGCTTCAGGAAACAGCAAAATTAGGAATAAGTACAATTATAGGTTTAATTGCAATTTCTATTGCTTGTATGTCTTTTCAAAATCATGAATCTAGAATGGAAAATAAAAACTTTTATTTGAACTATTTGACACTGATGCTCGTTACGTTAACTTTTTTACTCGCAACTTTTTTGTTTCCTTATTTGCCGATAAATTCTAATTTGTATTTGTATTATGCAATTTTTAACATTTATTTTCTTTTGGGGATAATTTTGTTGGGGGGATCATTAATAGCTACTTTTGGGGTTATTAAGAAGGCTTTTGAATAGGAAAGAAAAACTAGTAATCATTTCCTATAAATAATTTTTGATTTTTTTATGGAGATAGACAAAAAGGGATGAAGATAATTCATCTCTTTTAAATGTTTTATTGTTTTCAGTAACACCTAAATGCTTTTTAATGTATCTTGTAGCATTTGAGAGTAGTTTACATTATTAGCTGTTCCTATCTTATTTATAATCATTCCTTCTCAACTAAATAGTTAAAAATGACGATTTATATCTTGTTTCAATAAAAAAGACCCGGGACTGAATTCCGGGTCAAAGGACATCAACCATCGTGGTCTCCGTCTGCCATCGTACTTTGAACGACTTTTACTACGTGACTATCTGTTTGAGATGTAATTCCCAATTTAAATATTAAAGCAGTAGCAATACTTATTACTTTAATTAGCTTTTTCATTTTAAAGCTTCTTTCGCATCGGCTTTTTTCTTAGCTTGAATTGCTTTATAGAAGTATGTACCTGCTTTGGCATGCTGGCCTTGTTCGAAAATCTTTTCTGCTAAAGCATTACAGCATTCATAGATATACTCATATAAATCTTCTCGTTCAAAGTATTCAATTCCTACAAGAACCGTAGCTTCTAATTTCTCAGCGGATTGATGCCATTTCTAAAATATTCTCCGTATAATACTCCCCTTGCGTTGAATTGGGAGTCGTTACAAACTATGTTTAGTAAGAACATTGAACTATTTATTTTTTTAATTATAATAAAATTATATACGGATATATAATTTTAAAAATTCATTTCAAAAGGGTGGTAATTCAAATTGAATTTAGGACTAATTGTTGGTATTCTGCTAATACTTGTTTTTGTATGGGTTATAATATCAGGGATTCGTAACGGAGACGCTACTATCTCACAAATGTTTGGAAGTGTAATTTGTATTTTTGTATTAATTTGGCTAACTAAAGGTTGCGTACCTATATCAAAAGAATCGTATGAAGAACAAATTGTATCTAATGTTGAAGGCTTCCAACATGATGCTATACAATTTCAAAAAGCTATTGAAAACTCCTTTAACTACTATGAAAAGGGTAATGTAGTGTATTCGAAAGAAGAAGCAAATACTATATTAACAGATATACTTAATATTCAGGACACTGTAAAAAATCTAGAAGAATCACAAAGAGAAATCAAAAAGATGAAAATACCTGATGAATACAATTCCGCCCATACAGATTTGGAAATAGCTACGCGTTACCTTGTATTAGCAGCAAAAGCTATTAGTTTGTTTAAAGAAACAAACGACCCTGAATCTCTAAATAAGGCACATGAGTATCTTAATCAGTACAGTGCCAACATAGAAACCGCAGTTATTGAGTTTAAAAAAGTAAATGATATAGATATTATAAAAAAATAACACATATTAAAACGATTATGTTCTCTAATTTGTGGGCGGAAAATACACACCGCTCTTTTTTTATGTTCAACATTTAAGGACATTCTATTCAATGCTCTAAGTATGTTGTTTTTGCTGATTTAATAATTTAAGAAATTTTTAAGACAATACATGTATGTGAAACTTAAAGATTAGTTGTTGTCAATCTATTAATTTGTTTCATATTCGTACAAACTGGAATATTTTTAAACGGGAGCTTTATAAAATTACTGATTGAATAGATGAGAGGGAGAGTGGTGGCACAAATTAAAGAATGGGGACTAGCAAACCCAAAACGATCTGCATATTAAATTATAATAAAGCTTACTAATATCGATACATTATAGGTTAAAGTTAATAATAAGTATATCGTTTTATAATAATGTAATATTTATTGTATTTATGACATAGTTAATTAGTTTTCTAATTGTAAACAAAGAATTTCTTAACTCATAGCTTCATAGAAATTTTCTTTAGTTTATCAAATTATTATGAGAATATATAAGAATATAGGATACTCTCCCC
This sequence comes from Bacillus sp. FSL K6-1338, assembly GCF_038006965.1. Lineage (NCBI taxonomy): Bacteria > Bacillati > Bacillota > Bacilli > Caryophanales > Bacillaceae > Bacillus > Bacillus sp. FSL K6-1338. The sequence goes on from NZ_JBBOWI010000002.1 coordinate 165,736, forward strand.
TTAAAGTAGAATGTGTAAAAGACTGTGAGTAAACATGGATGTTACACTTCTAATTTGAGGGGATTTTATTAGGGATTATAATAAACTGGAATTTTTAATTTATTTAGACAGATTAGAATTTTTATTAACAGATGCTTTTTGAAAAATATTACAACGGATCTAATACAAGGTGAAATTCCTGGGTATTTAATCATTTTCCCCCTCCTTTTTATAAGCCTTCCTTCTCAACAATATAGTTTAAACTAACGACTTATATCTTGTATCAATAAAAAAGACCCAGGAATATATTCCGGGTCAAAGGACATCAACCACCATGGTCTCCGTCTGCCATCATACTTTGAACGACTTTTACTACGTGACTATCTGTTTGAGATGTAATTCCCAATGTAAATATTAGAGCAGTAGCAATACTCATCATTTTAATTAGCTTTTTCATTTTAAAGCTCCTTTCGCATCGGCTTTTTTCTTAGCTTGCATTGCTTTATAGAAGTATGTACCTGCTTTGGCATGCTGGCCTTGGTCAAAAATCTTTTCTGCTAAAGCATTACAGCATTCATAGATATACTCATATAAATCTTCTCGTTCAAAGTATTCAATTCCTGCAAGAACGGTAGCTTCTAATTTCTCGGCAGGGACATTATTATTAATGTCTCTTAAAATTTTAAACCGATGCTGATATTCTTCATTGTTTAGTTCTGTACAGAGTTGTAATCCTCTTTCAAATAAAATATTAGCAGTTTCTTGGTTTCCTAGTTTAGAGTGTTCTCAACCTTCGATGAAAATGGCTTTATAGTGGTTAGGTTTCTTTTCGGATACTTCAGAGAGGTAGCGAATAGCTAATTCAGACATATTTTGCCCTGCATATAATAAACCTAAATTATGACGAACCATTACAGTGAATTTTTCTTCTCCAATTTTTTGGAACAGATCCATTGCTTTTACAAGATGTTCTTCGGCTAGTACCCATTCTCTTAAATTGGTACATGCCATGCCTAAAAGGTTTTCACAGAATCCAATATTTCGTTCATGGCTTTCATGTTTAGAGAATATTTCTTTAGCTTTGTTAACATACTTAATTGATTGGAGTGATTCATAAATATCATAATGGAAAGCACCAATTTTATAGTAAAATTCAGCCTGCTCAATTTCATCAGATACCTCATCTAGAAGTTCTTCTGCTTTATCATAATGATCTCTGGCTATTGAATAGCTGCCAACGGTACTTGCATGAATTGCTTTAAAGAAGTGATAGTAGTAAGTTAATATATTATCATCGGGAATTTGAAAACTTTCTACTTTGTCGAAGCAATCTTTTGAAATGTTTAAATTGTCTACTATGTATTTATAACGAAAATCTAATAGAGAGTAATATAAGTGCAAGCTCTGATCCGAGACATCTATCATTCTATTATCAATTTCTTCTTTTAGCTGGTGAGCATTATCAATGCGTCTCGCACGAATTTCAATATACCAATCATTTAACATATTAGCGACTACTTCATATTCTTTGACTAAAGTATCCATAGTATCCTCCTCATTCTATTGCAGTATATGTATTAATAATAATAGAATTTGGATATTTTACACACAAAAATATCAAATATTCTAATTAATCTAAAATTAATTTTGAGAGTTCATGATATATAATATTAATAATAAGTTTATATATAGTTCTTAAATCGGAAATTCGTATTATTGTTTATTTTAATATAATAATATTAATGAGCTATTATAAGAGAGGGAGGATATTCTTATTGAATAATATCCAAAAGAAACTAGGATACTTAATTTGAAAATTATTCATAGATTTATTGTGAAAATTAATTTTAAAAGTATTTTTCATAAATTTTAATATAAGTAAAAATATCTTTAATGATTAAGATATGGGGGAGAAATGGGTAAAATGAACTACAGTTGGAACAGGTATTGGTATGAAAGAGAAGAAAAAGTAATTTTCGATCATGATGGGTTTATTGTTAACCCAAAGGACAATAAAGAGCAGAAACTAGTTACTTTTAAATCAATTTCTTATAAAACATGTTTAATTCTTTTGGGAGGGCCGGGAATAGGAAAATCTAATACTATAGAGATGGAGTATTGTAAGCTCAAACAAGAACTAGTTAGAAATGCTAATAAAATAGATAAAGTGGAGTTTGTAGACCTTAGTAAAATTTCTACTCGTGAAGATTTAAAAGAAGAACTACTAGAAAATCCTTTTTTTGATGAATGGATTAATGGAAATGGACACCTTTATTTATTTTTAGACAGCTTTGATGAATCATTTATTAAATATGAATCTTTGACAAATATGTTAATAAAAAAGTTCCGTGAGCATAAATCTAAACTTTATAGATTAACTTTAAGAATAGCTAGTAGGATAATTTTAGAAGTGTTTGAATTAGAGAAAGAATTAAAGAAGTTATGGGGGGAAGATTCCTGTGGAATATATCAACTAGCACCATTATGTAAGGAGGATATTATAAAAGCCTTAGAGGAAAATAACATATCAACAAAAGATTTTATAAAGGAAATAAAAAATAAAAATTTAGTTTCATTTACTGGAACACCTGTTACTTTGCAAATGTTAATAGGTTACTATCATACGGGATATGGCGTGTTACCTAATTCAAGAATTGATATTTATAAACAAGGATGTAGGGGTTTAGTCAGTGAGGTTAATCCTAGCCGTAAGACAAAACAATCACAGGCTGGTAGGTTAAGTGAAATAGAATGCTTGAATTTAATATCAATAATTGCAACTATTACTCTGTTTTGTAATAAAAGTATTGTAAATACAAGTGGCATCTTAGGTGTGATAAATAAGTCTGAAATAGGTTATGTTGATATTGAAACAATAATGAATTTAGAAAGGGAGTCGGATGTTGAAGAGGCATTAAGAACAGCCCTTTTTGTAGCACGTGGAACAAATAAATATGGATGGGCGCATCTAACATACGCGGAGTTTTTAGCAGCAAATTTTATAAATGAACATCTTAATAATGACCAAATTATGAATTTGCTTATTCATCCTAATGATTCAGAAGAAAAAATAATTCCTCAACTTCATGCCACAGCTGCTTGGATAGCAGGCATGAATCCAGTTGTTTTTGAGGAGATTTTAGAAAGAGATTATAACGTATTATTTTTAGTTGATTTTACAGATATAAATGGTACCCAAAAAGAAAGGTTTATTGATAAGTTTTTAAACTCACTAAATAAGAGGGATAATCGAAACTTTTATGCAAATTATCAAATATATAGTAGTTTAAATCATATTAATCTTAAACAACAGTTAAGAGACTTTATTTTGAACAATACAAATGATGAAATAGCTGTTGTAATTGCAATGGAGATTGCAATTCAATGCAGTATTGATTTTAAACAAGAGTATTTGGATTTAGCTTTAAATAGAGGCGGTGAAATCCAGGAAAAAGCTATACTTTCATATCTTAAATATGCAAGCAGTACAGAACTAGTATGTTTAAAACCATTAATTACAAACCGAGTATATTTAAGAGATTCAGTGTTAGAGCACATCTTAGATCTGTTAAAAAAAAATAATTTAATTGAAACTGAAGAGTTCATGACCGCATTACTTAAATTTAAAATAAATCAAACTTCTGATGAAAAAAGACTATTAAGGTTGGTTAATAATTTTAAAACCATTGATTTTAAGATAGCTTTAAAGTGGGGAAGAGATAAACTTAATATGTATTCCTCAAGGACATTTACTTATGTAATTGATTTATTAATATATCTTATACTAAAACGTATTGATAATGAAACTATAATAGAATCTTTAATAGAAGAGGTATTGTATTCTAGATATGAAAGTGCTAAGCCTATAATTTCAAAAGATCCCTTATATATATTAAAAGATGGGTTAGACAAAAAGAAAAAAATAACTTTATATTTATTAGAATTAGAACATAAATCAGAAATTCCCTATATGGAACTTGTCGCAAATCAATTATTTACAGTTAAAGATTTATCATGGTTAAAGTCTATAAGAGCTAGCAAGAGTTCAGTGCTTTCTTGGAATAGTATTGATAAGTTAATAGAAAAATTAAATAAGCAAATAAAAGAAAACATGAAAAAAGAAGAGACCTTGTTAAAGGATGAAGTATTGGTTAGAAAAGAAGTTGCTGAAATTGATTTATCTATTGATAATGCTGTGGACTCTTGGATTAGTTTCTGTAATCAACCATTATTAAATGAGTTTAATATAAACTTTTTAATAGATCCAAGAAAAAGAATTAGACTTTTACTTATAAATGAAAATATAAAGCAAAAATTAATTAAAGCTGCATTAAATTATCTATTGACTTATCAGTTAGACAAGGAAAGTTTTTATGAAATGATTCATTTTACTAAAGATGTTGAGGCTGGAAAATTAGCATTCGAAATTCTATATGAAGCTCAGCAAGATATCTTGATAACTTTGCCTGAGACAGTATGGGAAAAATGGGCACCTATTATCATATATTCCCCATATTCATCACCTTTTGGAGAGAAATGGAATCATGATATTTTAAAGTTAGCTATAAAAATAAATAAACATATTATATTGAATGGATTTATGGATATGTTAGATAAACGAGATGTAATTCGAAATTTAATTACTGATTTTTGCTATATATACTGGTGTGATAAGTTAGCGGAATCCATATTAGAAAGAGTGGAATCGGATAAAACTGATATTGATAAAATATTATATTTGTTAGGAGCTCTTTTAGAGAATGGTTATAAAAAGGGATATGAATATGCAGTATCAATCTTAACACAACCTATACCTAATAATGGTGATTGTAGGAATAAAGCAATAGAAATTGCAACTTGTTTGATTAGTAAAGGTTATGATGCGGGTTGGGATACTATTTGGGGAGTCATTAATACTGATAAACAGTTTGGTATTGAAATTTTTCACAGAATTGATACAAAAGATTACTCAAAGGGCTTACACCTTGGAAATTTAATTGGCAATAAGTATGTAACAGAAAAGGACTTAAAAGAACTTTACTTATGGATTAAAACTAATTTATGTAACAGTCAAGAAAAGATTGTAGACTATTCTAGTTGTATAGGGTGGCAAGGATCAATATTAAACGAGTTAAGGGGTCGAGCTAACAAAAATGCTTATGAAGCAATAAAAGAAATCGTAGAAGCTTTACCGAATGATATGGAAGCATTGTATATGTGGTCTTCTATAAAGCATAATTATATAAGAGATAACTGGATACCACATAGCCCTAAAGATATTAGTAAATTATTATTGGGTGGATCGAATCTTTTAATATACAACGAAAAACAATTATTAGAGGCAATTTTAAAATCATTAGATCGTTTACAAAAAAAATTGCAGGGGGAGACGCCTGCAATGATTGATTTATGGAATGAGTCAATAGAGAATGGATTTAGACCTAAGAATGAGAATGCTTTTTCTGATTATATTAAACGACATCTTGAAGAGGACTTAAATCATAGAGGAATTATTGTGAATAGAGAAGTAGAAATTAGAAGGGGATATGGTACTGGAAGTGGTGAAAGAACAGATATACAAATTAATGCAATTATTAAGGATCATACTGAACAAAGAAATAAAAAAATTACAGTTATAATAGAAGTGAAAGGCTGTTGGCATAGAGAACTAGATATTGCAATGGAAGAACAACTGATAAATAGATATCTATCTGATAATGAATGTAATTATGGTATCTATTTAGTAGGATGGTTTTATTGTAAGCAATGGAGAAAGTCTACAGTTACTTTTGAGGAGAAAGGTAAGTATTTTAAAGAGAAGGCAAAAGATTTATCCAACAAACATAAAGTAACAGTTGTACCCTATATAATGAATACAGCATTAAGGGAGTAGTAACTAGTTTATTAATTTATATATCTTATAATTTTTGTATAGTTTAATTGATAAAAAAATTGTTGCGTTTAAATCTTCTCCTTTTTATATAAGTATTTTGGGGATATTTTTATATTTAATGTATTTTTAATAGTTATATTTTTGATGTGAAGGTGAGATTTTTATATGAAAAATAATATAAGTGAAACTTTGTTAGAGATTTGGTGAATATATCAGGCCATATTTAAAGTTTTAAATTAATGGTCAAGTTAAATCAATAAGCTTGAGAAGTCAAATGAAATCATTTCTTTTAGTTTAAATTTAAGTAACTAACGAAGAAGAATATTACTTAAAAAACAATTGATATAAACGAAATTTCTACATAAGAGTAAAATGATTTGGCGGACTTGTAAATATAATTGTATTTGTAAAAATTGGACGTGATATGAGTGAAGAAAAATAAAATTTTAATTGGAGAAAAGACACCGATTTAATAAAGTTTTAGATATTAAAATATGGATGAAAATAATTAAGATTCATCTGGTTTTGTACACCCCCCCACTAGAATTAAAGGTGGGGGGGTGATCATTGTAATTATCTTAACTTATTAATATTCATCTTAATGAATATGATATCAGTAAACTCCCCCGTTGTATTCTCTATACTTCCTTATCAAAATTGTTCTATATATTTTGTTGGAAATTCTTTTAAGAATAAAATTTAAACATTTATACTTTTTTCATTCTTCCAGTAGAAGCTCCTTTATCTTTTCAAATTTAAACAATATTTTAAAAGATTCATTCTCTGCACAATTCATTAATTCTGAATTATATGTATATTCGTATTCTTCTAAATGTCCATTTCTCTGTTTTTGTAATTGAAAATATCTTTCTTCTTCAAAACGATTATTCAAACCCTCAATAATTGAAATTTGTAAAAATAGTATCCCATTACAAGATAATGGGAACGTACTCATGAAATTTAGTAATTCTAAAAGTTTAGAATTTATAGTATCTGTAATAAATGTAACGATGCGCTCATTAGTTTGGGTTTTCAATCCTTTATTATTTAACTCATTAAAAAAAGTTTTAAATTCTTTTTTGAGTGGGCTTTCTATAATTCTAAACATCTTAGAGAGTGCCCTATTTAAAATACTTCTTCCCTTAAAGTCATCTAGAAATTCATCTGAGAACCATGAAAATTCAAACCATTTATTATCGTTAAATTGCTTTAATTGGGGGAATTGAACTACTCCACTGCTAAATATATATGAAAACTCTAAATCACAGCATAGTAACTTTACTAATAAGCATCTTGTTTTTGTAAGTTTTTGATTATAATTTTCTACAATTTGAATCCATTCTTTATCTAGCCTACACAACGATAAAGAGAGCTTACCAAACAGTATGCTTGTTAATAAATTTTTAATTAGCTTATTTTGCTGAGTTTCATCACCAATCACTAACTCACTTGATGAAATATCAAAGAAACTGGCTAATAAATCTAATTTATTTTTACTTAATAAGTAGGGATTATTTTTGGTTAACTTTATTTTCTTTAAATTAGTTATTACACTTGGATCAATTAGATAACTTCCAGAGCTTGAGAAATATTTGTTTTTTTCATCAATTTTTCTAACTAGTTCTATATTACTAGTAATATTATTTTTCCTCATTAAATTTGATAAGTTCCAAGCAAATTGATGGAAAACAAGCTTTTGATAATTAAACATATTTTTCTCCTTAATACTTGATATCAGTTTATTCCCAACTGTAGTCCTTTTTAAATCTTAATTTAAAAGTATTTATAGGTTCTGTTTTCATCTAGTAGGTATTGCCTATTAAATTTTATTTGAAATAAATAAAACACTTGAAATTAATCTATCTTCTCTATTTTATCACAATAAATTCTTGTAGAAATGTGTGTGAAATAAATAATAATCTATCAATGCGAAAATAAGGATTACAATTTAAAGTTGTACATAGAAGAAAGAAAAAGAAATATATAAAATTGAAGGGGTATTTTATGCTTATTCATCTAGTTCAATTAAATAAAGCAAGTAAAAATAAATTTTGTGAATACATTATTTTTAATAATGCAATAAACCTATGCCTATTAAACTAATTTAGTTTAAAAGCTATTCTTTTTTTATTTTAAATTTTTTTTGAATTGCTATTAAAATATATAAGCGTTGTGAGTAAAATACATGGATAGAATGAAATTTTACTAAAATATACAATCTCAATCTAACGATCTGTTTGTAAAGAAGTTATGCAAAATTAAATGGAGAATTTCATTTATATTTCACCGTTAAAGATTAAGGAGGAACTACTATGGAATTTCAAATTAAAACAAAAACAGGAGAAGAAATATTTTTTAAAATGAGTACACCTGTTGCTCTAACATTAATCTCTACAATAGCTACAGGTATCGGTACCGTATTCTTTCAAACGTTTATGTAACAAGGGATGTAGGATACCACTTTTATATTATTAACATTAATATCCTTCTACTATAGGCAAGAATAAATAAAAAGGGATGTATAGCTTTTGTAAAGGAAATAGAAAATGGAGAGGGAATAAGAGGTAAGTAACAAAGAGATTACCAAGAATAGGGTATAGAAGATATTATGTTATATATTTAATATTAAGCATAAGGAAAGCATTCAAACATTTAACGCGTGGTAAACCTTAGTAAGAAGTAAAAAAGTTGATTTTATTTTAGCGAATTTATGCATTCCATTTATTAAAAGAGCTGATCAAAGGCACTATGATAAAGTACCAGCAAGTATAGATTAATTTAAAAGGGTTGGGGGATATTAAAGAAAGCTTAGGCGGAAATAAAAAAATATGGCGTATTGTGAATATGAAGAAAGAACCATTAAGTATGAGATTAACCAAGTATTTATAGCTGCTAACCAATTATTATTAAAAAATATTAAGGGTATAAAGGCTCAACAACAGCTAAAGCATAGAGATCATGTATTAAATGGTGTATGGTTAAAAGAGAATTTCAAGTGTGTCATCATTTTTTGTATACTTTAGAATTGATCGTATAATAGCTAGAATATAAAACTTTTATTCCGAGCATCTACTTTAAAGAAGTTTCTTAATTTATCAAGGTATTTTATTAAATACAATTTATATAATAATTTATTTTTATAAAATAAAAAGTAGCAGGAAGAAAGATTTTTTTAAAATTAGGCAATTGAAGTAAAAATGATAGGGTTTAGATTGGGAACTTAAACTAAATCCGTTGAATGATTATCCTTATATAAGAATGGATGCATTTTTATTTTTTTTCTTAGATATTTTAATGAAAATCTTATGGGAAATTGTTTTGAAGTTGTATAATTAAACTTAATAACATAATATACAAATTTTTTATAAAATAATATTGCTTGAAGGAAGTTTAAGGTATAAACTAAAGGTATTAGAAAAAAGGTTTAGTTATATAAAGTGCAGAAGAAATTACAGTTTTATATGGAGGGAATTATGAAAAATATTATTGTGGAAAAGGATAATTTAAATAATAAATGTACCGAATGTGGAGCTACACTAGAATACAATGATGAATGGGATGATATGTTTGATAGATATGATCAGACTACTCCAAATTTTGATATGGTTACTAATCGATTATATCAAGATGGGATACCTAAGTATAAATGTACTAAATGTAAAGTGGCTTTCTTAGTAGCTCATCGATAGTCTTCTATTATGTTTTGATAAATTAAAAATTTCAAATTTTATTTGTTAAAACAAACTAATAATTTTTCTTTATAATTTAGTTTAAATATAAAAAGGCATGTTTTAAGCAAGCATACTTAAAATATGCTTTTTTTGTTCATCTGATACAATAATTAAGCTTTTTCAAATTTTGTTAATAAGTTTAAACGGGGCTAAAGGATGAGGGATGAATGTTGCTGTTTTGGAAAAATAAATATTCATATAAAAAATATATATGTAATTTATAAGGAGTGTTATCTTTGGAAGAGGAAAATAAACTTTGGCTTTTAAAAAAAGAAAATTGGTGGATTTTTTTGGGGATTTTAGTGATTGCTGTAGCGATTGCTACACCTTTTGCAATTCTTTATAAGTTAGGATGGAAATTTGATTATGAGCAATTCAATAAATTGGGAGTAGTTGGAGATTTTTTTGGGGGCACGACAGTCGGACTGTTTACTTTAGCGTCAATTATGTTTGTAATTGCTGCAATAGTAATGCAAAAAAAAGAGTTAGCCTTACAAAGAATAGAATTACAATTAACTCGAGATGAATTTAGTATTGGTAATAATACAGCTAAAGTTCAGCAAATAGATAATGCCTTTTTTAATATGCTAACTTTACATCATCAAATTATAAACCATATCAGCACAGTAGAATTTGGGCGTAATATTACTGGACGAGAGGCAATTGTAAAATTTAAATCTATTTATGAAAATATGTTGCAGACTAAACAATATTCATGTGGGAATTTTAATACTTACGATGCAATTACTCAGGAAACTTTGGATGAAGTATATGGAAATTTTCATAATGAATATGGTAATAATGTTGGTCATTATATGAGAAATAACTATCGAATAGTAAAATTTATAGTAAATAATGTGGCAGAAAATGAGGAAGAACAACAAAAAATAAAGAAAAAAACAGGAAGAGAACCGATAATAGGTGATAGAAGGTATTATTTTGGAATGCTACGTGCTCAGTGGTCGAATGCAGAATTTGAATTGATACTAATTAATTCTCTATACTCCAAAAATTATAAGTTTAAAAAATTAATATTAGAATATGATGTATTAGATATATTAGAAACAAGTCAAAACAATAATACTTTGAAGCCTAAAATAAAACTTAAAGAAAGTATGCAAACATTTATAGCTTATGCAAGTTTGATTGAGGAGTAATAAAGTTAGTAAATTAATAGATGTTTTTTTGCTTTTTTTAAATAGACATTTAAGAACTTAATTAGGAGATTTTAAAGAGAAGTAGTTAAAGCGAAAATATTTTTGCTTTAACTACTTTTTAAATTAAGGATTTCTTAACAGTGAAAATAGAAGTTTAGTTATTTATTTGAAAATTCCGTCTGAATTTCTGGGTTGAAAATGATAAAGCCTCTATAGGTGAAGTGAATTCTTGGAAAAAATCTCATGGGAAATTATCAGAGTTAATTCAGATAACAGAGGGATTAGAAAATTTAAAAATTCTTGCGAAATATCAACTATTATCTAAACTTGAAAGCATAGATTGTATTCTAATAGGTACAAAGTAAGGTGTTTCTATATCACTTTTATTAGAAAAGAAACAAGGGTAAAACGTTAATCTAACTGCCAGCTCAAAAAAGTAGAAAATAAAGTAACTAGATATCTGTATCTCTAAGAGAATTAAGAAATTAATAAAAAACTTCATAGAATTTCTTATCATATAAATTTTGTTAATTGTAATTCTGATTTAGTTCGGCTCTATAAGAATAACTTTATAAATTGTATTGATTAGAATTCTAAATATGATTTTAGTAGGGAATTTTATATTTTGTTGACCTATAAAACATTTTAAGAGACATTTTGAAAAATGAATATCATCCACTTTCTCTAATTGGAGAACAGTAAAAAAAGTATAAATACAAATAGGTGATATGCTATAAATTCTTATACTATAAAAAACGGATATTTGTTAAAATACGAGTTTCAAGAAAGAATAGTATAGATGTAGTACTTTTAAGTCAACAGATCTTAGATTAGTAGTATTGTATATTGTTGATATTTATATATTGTATAAAATGATAACCTGTAGAACTAATTAGAAACCTACAAATGAAAGAATTAGAAGGTAGTATAAAAGAGATGGAATGTGGGCTTGCAGAAATATTATCTTTGTAGTAGATATCTTTTAGAGTCTACTACATATGTGATAAGATTTTTACACATAATTGTGAGAAATTCTTAAATCAAAGTCGAAATAAAGAAAGGTGTATAAAAATTCAAAAAAGGGTTCTTGTATGTTATAATTTGTTATCTGTATATATAATTTAAAGTGAAATGGGATTGATGTATTAAGCATTGTAACACCCTATCCACATTAAATTAAATACAAGTTTTTTACACTCAAAAAAGAGGAGATGTTAAATATGATATATATTTATCCAGATTATGAAGTTGCGGAAAGAGCTGGGGCAGCTGGTATGTTTCAAATAATAAGTATTCGAGAAGATGATTTGGATATAACAGATAAAGTAGATCAAGGTAAATTTTACCATACTGGTGATGAAGTTTTAAAAGATATAGGACTTAATCCTAAAAAAACTGATTGGGAGTTTGAGGGGTGACCTGTAAATAAGGTTTAGTAGATTTATAAAACTTAATCTAAATAATAAAAATTTTTAAGTGAAGAATAGAGTTCTCTATAATAGAAATGAAATTTTTAAGGGATGGTTACGACATTGAATTTGAGCCATCCTTTTTTATGATCTCAGATATATTCTTTTAGGTAACTAATGACCACGGTAACCTACTAAGAGTGGTTTTATACTTGCAGTAATCAAGGAGATTAGAATTATTATGCAAAGAAGAAAACATTTGATAGCATTTTAAAAATAGTTTGTATCAGAAGTAATAAGAACCGAAAATTAACCCCTAGTAGCTAGAAGGTATAACCTTAGTCTAAGCTTATTAAACAAAAGGGATAAAAGTTTTTCAAATTTATTAAGTAAGGAGTGTCATCTTCTGAAGTCAAACAACTAAAAGCGTAAAAGAGCATTGAAAAAGATTTAGAAATCGTTATCGTATGTGATGTACTAAAGAAGAAGAGCTTTCACTTATTAAAACGTTCGATTTAGTTCATAAATAGGCTGGAAAAAGGTTTCTCTTCTTTAAAAGGAAGTTACTTTGGAATCAATAATAAAGAGTAGTATGAATTGGGTGTAAGGATATTACGTAAAGATAACAAGGTAATAGATAGATATGAGAATCAAAAAATGTTCACTTAATATATAATATCAGATTTAGATACACAACAATAAATTTTAACATAGGTAGATGTTTTTTACATTTCAAAAGTTATTCTCTTTATACTGGAGCAGGGTAGTAAATCTTAATAACTTATTATATTTAATCCTTGCCAACGGCTAAACTTTTTAGGGTTTTTATGGTGAAACACGGAAATGTTTTGTTGGAGGTTGATAAACAATATAAATTCAATGCACTATAAAGTTAATAAAACTACTTTATTTTATTAAAGATCTTTAAATTAAATAATAAGACAAGATAAGTGAGGTAAATTTATGGCTCAAGTTTATGAGGAAGTATTACAGGGGGAGTTACTTAAGATTATTCAGTCTGGTCAGTTTTATGATAGTATTCAAGGAATTGAGGAAATTGATCGTCTCAATGAAAGGGATTATGACGAAGACCTTTTTCCAAAGTTTACTATTGACTATTTACTTAGACAGAAGGCATATAGGTCTGCAAAATTTATTCTACAAAGTTTAAAAGAAGGTTTTACAATAATAAATGGAAACAGTATTCGGAGCGTTTCTTTACAGAGCGGCGAATATTTAATGCCGGATTTTCTACTAGTTAATGATGAAACTCAGCAAGTAATCATTATAGAGTTGAAAAGAGAGAAAAATGCAGAGAGACAGACCGTAACTGAAATAACTGGATATGCTCATGAGGTGAAAAATCATTTACCTTTCCTAGCAGACTACAACTTTTCGTTTGTTATTGTTTCCACAGAATATAATACGCTCCTTCAGCATTCTGTTGGAAATTTGCTGTTAAATAATACTCATAAGGTGTTATGTTTAAATCCAGTAATTAAAGATAATAAAATTTCCTGTTTGGATATTGTGTTACCTAATTCATGGTCTGATCTAGATATTAATTATCTGGATAGAAACTTTTTCTTTGGAAAAGAATTACATATTCATTTTGAAAATGTTTCGCAGCCGCTAAGTTTATTAACAACAGCTATGGATTTGATTGTAAGGGATGGAGAGAGAAATCATTCCCACGGTTTTATATTGCTTTGCAAGTTAAAGGATAAGACTTATTCTTTAAAAATATATATTCTAAATCCTTATAATATATTTAAAAAATCGTTAGAGTTAAATATGACACCGAAAAATCAAGGAAATCCATTAGCACAATATATTTTAGGGGCCAATGGTGAGAAAGGATTAGAAAGAACTATAAGAAATTTGGCTGAACAGGGAATGCGCTATTTTGCCAAATACACAGAAACAAAAATTATTTGGGGAGATAATTCAGATTGGGAACATGATCGTCAAGAGGCAATGAGCACGGCTTTACCACTCTATATTGATAGTTGGGGAATTATAAATGAATTCACACATGAAATATTCTTGCATCCTGGTGCATCAGATCGTTTCGTTCCGGAAGCTTATCTTTATGAGAATAATTTCCATAATCCAGAGATTGGACTTCAAATCATTGATCAAATTACCAAAAATGATTTATTTGCTTTTGGGAAAATAAAATTGAATGATTTGTTCCACTTTGGTTCTATGTTAGGGATGTGTCAAAAGATATCAGATAGCTCGAAGCTTAACTTTGAAATGCTTGCTTTCTTGAATTGGTTGGTGATGGATCTTGCACACCCCTGTAAAGAAGTTGGTTTTAGATGCCAGGATTGTATTGAAGAATTATGTCCACCAAATCTTCAGTTAACCACCTATCCCGTTGATAGGATAAAAGAAAATGTTAGTAAAATTGAAGAATATATTAAATGGATGAATGGTGAGTTTTTAGAGGGAAACTCCAAAGTCTTTAAACAGTTTTTTAATTTGGGAGTTCAGTTTGGTTGGAGTCTTAACACAATATTAAAAAACAAGATTTTAAAAATACCGGAGGGGAATCTTACACCTATTTATGATCATCTTACAAAAATTATGAAACAAGAATTTAATAAAATTATAGAATTCTATTATGATGAGTTTCCTGCGAACTATCGAAATGCAATTTCTACATTTTTGGACACAAAAACCGGGAATAAGAATTTGTTATTGGAAAGTATACACAAGTTGAACTATTCGCAAGCTATTGAACGATTTGACCTTTTTTTAGATATAATGACTTTTATTACTGATGAAGTTTATCATGTTTTAAGGAATTCACCATTACAGAAGTCTGTAGATTGGGAATTTTTAAAGCAGAAAATTAATGAAATAAAAAGTACAGGTAATTTTGCATGTGGTATCTTAAGGGACAGTGCAGGAGTATTTAAGGTATTTGAGGATCGTAATAATGAACTAGTTTTGTTACATCTAATAAATACGAAAGAAAACGAAGTCATTTTCCTTGATGAGTCTGATTTGATACCTTTTGCAAAAAAAGTAACATGGGATTTTCTAGAGAAGGGTAATTATAAATGAAAATATACTTCATATGGATTATTGTATGGCAATAATGGAAAAATACTAAAGTAAGAATATAAAAATAAGTAGGATATGATGAAAGACCTATCAAAATATTTGATAAAACCAAAGGAGATATCGACAAATTAATAAGTCCTATATTTTAAGGGTTAGGTAAATTTAGGAATTTGTTGGTTCGTTTTGATGGGAATTTAAAGAATATTGAAACAGGAAACAAAGAAAGAAGTTTGAAGGATATTTAAAAGAGACTATAGATATTTAAAAAAGAGAATGGAATTATTTTTATAGATGTTAACTTACTTGAAGATTATATAATGCCAACATTAAGTTTTATTTAGGAATGTTCTATTTAAATTCTTTAATTGAAGAACATTTTAGAGAATAATTAAGAAGTATAAAAAGCTCCTTTATTTGTAGGAGCTTTGTTATATTAAATATACAAGTATCTTTGGTGAAATCTACAAATTTGAGGGTGTTTTTTTATTAGTAACTGTACTCATTGGATTTTGGGTGCATTGTTTTCTCAATGCCTTTAACTAAAACTTCTTCTTTAATTGCTTGGTAAATTCTTGTGAAGCTAGGAATTTCAACTAAACCCTTTCTTCCGTGAACTTTCTTATTCTTACATTCCTCAAGTAAATTATTTTTATTCAAATTAAATGGAAACTGATTGTAGCGGTTAAAACCATGTTTTAAAAGCAATTTAGCTCTCTTTTTTAATGAATTTAGAATTGTAGATAATAGCCATTTGTCAAGTTGTTTCATCTGCTCTTCATCATCAATTAATGGATAGAAACTCATAACCCCTTTGAAATTTAAACGTTTATAAGAGCCATTTAAATAATTTTTTAACATATATTCACTTAAATTACCGTATAAGTATCTCCTTATTTGCATTATTGCGGTAAAGAAGTGACTATCATTATTATTGCTTGGGATTTTTACAGACTGTAAAGGTGTTTTATTTAACGGTTGAATTAAATTCTTATATAATAGATAACTAATATGTTTTTTTATTTTGTTTACCGAATTTGGCTTAATACTAACGGTATCCCCAGAAAGTTGATAACCTAAAAATTCAATAGAGTTTTTATCTGAGTGAAGTTCAGAAGGCATTCCTTTTTTTGATAGTAGGCTTATTCCATGTGATTTATCAAAATTTATTTCAACACCTGTTTCTCTGGAGAAATCTTGCATAATATCGAATGATCTACAAATCTTCGTATAATCTTCTGACCATATAACAGTATCATCAGCATATCTTGCGAATCTAAGGCCTTCTAGCTCTAATTTTTTATCTAAACGCCAACAGGCAATATTTGCTAAGAATAAAGATATAGAAGTGCCTTGCGGAATACCTTTTGTAAAGTGATCAAGAAATACTTGTATTCCTGTTTTCTCAAATTCACTTACTAAAAATCCATTTTGATTAAGCTGCTCAATCAAATAATTATGATTAATTGAGCCGAAAAAATCCCTGAAATCAAACTCAGCAACAAACATTCTGGGATTAACCTTAATGTCTAATGCAATATCTTGAATAGCATAATGAACATTTCTATCGTTTCTATAGGCATAGGAAAAAGAGCTAAATCTATGTTTATTTTTGCTGAGTAATCTATTATAAAAATAATTAGATACTGCTTCGTCTGGAATTTGAAAAATATGTACAGGTCTAGTCTTATTACTGTTTTTCTTTGGGATTTGCTTTAAATATGGTTTAAATGGTTTATAAGTTCCATTGATTAACTTATTAAAAATAGATTTAGCGATTTGTTTCTGATGTTTTAAAACATAGAAAGGGTTATATTTCTTGTTAACTTTCCATTCTTCAGGAATTTTAATTTCTTTCTTTGGAGGATTTTTAATCCTTCTTTGTTCTCTCTTGCAGATTAATTCCAAGTTATTATGATATTTTTGGAATTCTTCAGCTTTACGAGTTGCTATTTGGTTTATGTGTAATTCTATATCTTCGAGTAGCATGTTTTGTTCCTCCTAAACAAAAAGCCTTGCTTATTGCAAGACTTCCCACGGAAACTATAATTAAAAGTAAGTTCTCACTTAGAACTAAGCATGAAGTAGCTTTGTTCTCCATTTTCGAATAAATCATTCGAATCAAATAGCCTCCGTTCGTCACCTGATGACATAATTTTAATTTATCATACTTTATATATTATGTAAATATTGGACTTTTACGATTATTATATTGAAACAGGAATTAATCCTTATTGCTGGTTAGGGTTTTGTAGTTACGTAGTGATTTTCATTTGGGAAATTTAGGGAATAAAATCTTTGGTGGGGAGGAAGTGAAGAATATACGATCTTTAAAGAGAAGGCTAGTGGAAGAAAGCATAGAGAGATTCAACTGAATCCTTGGGACAGTGCAAGAAGGTGACACTATTGTTGTTATTAAGTAGGGCAGTTTCGCAAGAAGTGCAAAGGATGCGTTAAGCATTAAATAACAAA
Organism: Bacillus sp. FSL K6-1338; assembly: GCF_038006965.1. NCBI lineage: Bacteria > Bacillati > Bacillota > Bacilli > Caryophanales > Bacillaceae > Bacillus > Bacillus sp. FSL K6-1338. The sequence continues at coordinate 183,449 of NZ_JBBOWI010000002.1, forward strand.
GGTGTTTCTTTTATTGTCTTTAACATAAGTGGAGATCAGATTGATACAAGTATGGAAATTGGAAAATTAATGATTACTGTCTTATTTGGTATAGCTGAATTTGAGGCAGATATGATTAAAGAGAGGCAATTAGAGGACATTGAAGAAGCAAAGCACAGAGTTGTCTATAATGGAAGACCTAAGAAGTATACAGAGAATAACAGAGGTTTACAATATACCCTTGAACTATTCACAACAGAGCAATGAGTAAAATGACTGTTAAAGAGATTGAAGGAGCATTACAGAAAAACTTTGAGGCGAATGGGTTTATGAATGGTACATTAAGTGTGGAAATAGCAGATTAATTTTATTGAAGTGCTCTTAAACTAATCTGGAATATTAATATTTTTATAGATGGTTTTTTGTTAAAATTAATTGAATTTTTTTCTAGATAGATGATATGATTCATTAATTCATACAAAGAGTCTTTTTAGTATAAAAGGTAGTGCATATGAACTTATTCATACAACCATATTATAAAACTGTAGGCACCATAAAGGGTGTCTTTTCTTTTGAAATGGGAGTATTTAATTATATGTAACCATAACCGATGCACTCGAATTAGGACATCTACAAAAGGCAGAGTACATCTTAAAGATTGAGAAGTTATGGGGAGAATTTACAGAAGCAATTGGCGTAGTATGAAAATCTGTAAGAATGATGAAATACTTGGTGTAGCCTGTCCGAAAACGTCAATTCCTCAAATACCGAAGGGTACCGTTTAGCTTTTAATTTACATTCAAAAACCTAGATGCATCAAGCGTTTGATCAATTTTTTTCGATTTGTTATAAAGTAAAAATAATTAACAGTATGACATTGGATATATTATATAAAATGAGTGTTGACTACAAAAAAAAGCCCTACCGTAATCGGTAAGGGCGAAGCATTAATTACTAGATTTACCTTGGCAACATGTTCAGACACGTATATTTGAAAAGAACATGGTTGTTTACTCCGATGATTGGAAATACTATTCATTTGGAAAATTGTGAAACTCGTAATGCCACTGGAAGAATTTTGAATTATTAGAGTTCCACGACAGGAAAGTTTTTCCTTTTAAGTGTGCTAATCGTCTTGAAAGATCCTTCGTTATAATGTGCGAACTATTTTTATCCACAGTGACGATACGGCCGTCGTATCCTACACCTATATACCCTAGCTCAAAAAGTTTATCGCAACCGTTTAAAGTACACATTAGGGTGACGACATTATAGTCTTTTTTTTCCTCCAATGTACAAGTCGCTCTTTTTTTTATGTGACTGCAGACGAGTAAATCTGCACCCATAGTTTCTCCGCAGCACGCACATACACCAGTTGGACTATTATTAAGTAGGTGCTTTCGAAGGTGAAATTGTTCTAAGCGTCCTGTTTGATTTCGATTTACATCTAAGTCCCCGTTGAATTTTGTTAGCTCGTTTTCAAAGGCGAGTTTACTGATAGTGGGTTGGAACAAATTACTTTGTAAATCATAATAATTAAAGATTTTTGCGCTTTTTTCGTTATCTAACACGGTGAAAGATTGGATGAAGTCTTTGTTATAGCCAATGACTTTTGTTAATTCTTTTATATTTATTTCTTGTGGATTTAAATCTTGAATTAGGTATATCAACTCAAAAGGTTCTTTGCCCGTTTTTGTTTTCCATAGTTTTTCTGCTAATCCTTTACTCTCGATTTTATGTGTGATAACCCCTGAAAAATATGCCATCCTATCACCGCAAAATAACACAGTTGAGCCAGCTGTTATACGAAGGAATTTGCTTCTATTGAAAAGTGTTGTCCCCCAACAATGAAAACCGGATGATCCATACGTTTCGGAAATACCATCGAAGGTCTTTTGATCTACATAAGGTTCTAGAGTTTCAAGAGAGACTTTTCGATAGATAGTTTGCTGTAAGTTTGCTGATACGATTGTGTCAGCTCTTCGTGCAGGTTGCAATGTAACTGTTGGAAGACAAGCTTCGATGTTGGAATTTGCTTCTTTAATAATTTCTCTCTCTACTGAATTAAGTGTCTCTTCGTCAAAATCTTCTCCAAAATCTATGGGGGAGAGTTGTTTTCCGATGAATTGTACTCGTACTCCTAACATATTGGCAATAGTAGTTTGGTGGTCTTCGGGAATCGGTTTTCCTCTTATCCACTCACTAACGGTTTGCTCAGAAACTCCTACTGCATTTGCGATTTCTTTTCCTTTAATATTTTTTGTTGCAACGAGAAAATTGAAAACAGACATGTTAATCGCTCCCTTTTTTAGAAAAACTAATGGGTTGATTTTTTGCTTACGCATAATATACTAAATACATTACTAAGGAGTCAAGTATCAAGAATTTTTTTATATAACAAAGTTTTTAATGGGTTTATTTTATTTTATACTGATAGGTTGATTTTTATGTGGTTCTTTAGTGAAACGAGTTTAGTTAATAAAGGATTCAGTTTTATATTTGTTTGCTAGAATACATTTCGGGACACTGATGAGGTCGTCAAGATGTCAAAAAGTCCCTGCCTTAATTGGCAAGGACAATCAATTAATGTATACTTCCTTAGCTTTATAGGAGTTTTTAACCACTTGGGCAATTAACGTAATCCCTCACGCTCTAATAGCCTGTATAACGTTCCTGTACCGATTGAAAGCGTTTTGCAGATGTCTCGCACTGTGATTTACCTTCTTTGTACCATTGGATTGCCTGCGATGCCTTATGAGCCTTTTTACCACCTTCGATTAGTTCGACCTTATGCCCTTTGAACCTACCATTTGCCTTGGTGATTTCTATACATTCTTTTTGTCGTTGTTTAATCATGGAACGTTCGAATTGTACGAGTCCCGAGAATACAGTTAGTAGAAATTCATTCATCGGATTTTCACTTGATGTGTCTAACCACGTTTCTGTAACGGACTTAAAGCCCGCATTTTTTCTTTGATCCGCTCGATAATCTCCAGTAGATCTTTTGTTGAACGTGAGAGACTAACTGTTTTACAGTCGTCAGGCTTATAATTATGATTTTCAAATTGTACCTTCTCGTTTTTCATGAATACTACGTAGTTACAGATCACATCAGTCGTAAATGTATCGATATTTCTACTAAGACCTTTTTCGTGGAGGAAATACGTAAAGTATCGAAAGTTTTCCTTATATTGATGCAAAGTACGTTCAGCTCGACCTTCAGCAACCTTAGCATGTTAGAATTTCTCGAATAAGTCGTCAATCGTATGTGTCGTAAATGTTCCTAACTCTTTCTTTACACATTTTCCTTTACGCTTTTAAACTGTGCCTTCATTATTAAATGTCGTCAAAAGCGCCTTCTATTTCGTTTTTGAAAACGAGATGAGAGACGTATAACTATCCGTTGCAGCCGACCTCCACCGTGTTTAGCCGGCAACCGCCACCCTGCGTCAAGTCAGCGTTAAGTCAACCACATCAAACGTTAATCTGACGCGGCTTACGACCAATGTATGACCCAGGAGAGGCTCGAACTCACGACCTCCGTCCTGTCAAGGTGGCGCTCTCCCTGCTGAGCTACGGGAAAATGTTGACTTAAAGGGTTTTTTATTGGGGCATATAAACAAAATTCAAATGAAATAGAAATGGTTATTGTAAATTACGTGACCATTTTGTGAACACAAAATTATGTCCTTAATTAGCTGTACAATGGTTATTGATATTATTAGATTATTTGAGGATAAATGGAAATGAACTCGTATAGGAATCTATGTATTTAAAGGATAATATGGTATAATTAGCATGTTTTATTAGAAAAAATACGAACGTATATTCTTGTTTGGTAGGTAGAGGGGGAACAAATATGGATATAAAAAGGTGTGAGACTTGTGAAGAGTGGGGAGATAAACCTCATCAACATCTTCATATAGAAGAAGATATTGAAGGGTTACTTGAAACAAGCGAATTGAAACGCAGTCAAGCTACATTGGAGGCCGAAAAAGTAGATTTGTCAGAGGCGATTATTTATAGATATGTTTGGACACCAACCGATTTATTCAAGATGTCATCTAGCCAGTCTATAGCTTCTGTTGCGCATTGCCTATGTATAGACTGCATTAACTATAGTTTATCCTTTGTTCCTCATTACGGAGATGGGGCATATTGTACAACTAATGGACAACTTAAGAAAGAGAGTCCTAGAGTAGTGCATACCCATGGAATTGATATTAGAGGAATGAATTATCGAGTTTTAATGAGAATTAAAGATACTTCTAATTTTAAAAAGATAAAAAACACAGCAGGTGTGACTAGAAGTGTTCCTGTTGGGAAAAAACTACATAGAGGTGAGCTAGTATTTTCAGATAAACAAGCTATTAAAATTATTGGTTTTCAACAGTGGGATGGACAAGAGTGGAAAGACGTGTTATTAGATGATTTGAGAGGAGTGAGTTAATTGAGTATTAATGATATTATGTTTAACCCTTATGATGAAAATATATCAACAGAGATTGTAAATATAATTGAAGAATACTTAAGTGAAACTCATCCAAAAGTAGCGCTACAAGAATTGTCAGATAGGGTATTTTATGATAATTCAGTAGGCTGGAGAGAACCGTTATTAAGTATATTTCAAAAAAATAACAAATTAGCTAATCAAGTTCCTGCATATTACTATGAATTAATTCGAAATAACTGTGATGAATTTTTACCGCAATTTACATATCTTGTAACTTTTTTAATAGCTGAAAAGATATTACCAGTAGATGTTATCTCACATATGGTAGTAAAGAGTCTAAACAATAAAGAGGCCAAGTACATATTAATGGCATTTTTAGCTTCTTGGGATATCGAAATAGCTCTAGATTTAGATGCCCATTATGTAAAAGAAAATTTTGAACATATTATTTATTCAAGTCAATTAAAGATTAAAGAATTAATATTAAGTTCGTCTAGAAATGAATCTTACTTCAGTGTAATTGAAAATATGCTAATGGATGTGACTGTTCAGTACCATTTTAACCAAGAAATACAAAGAATAATAAGGTCTCAAAATAAAGTTGAATTAGAAGAATTAGACATTTTTCTGGAAAAATGTAACCGAAGTGAAAAAGAACAAATTATTGAATTTATAGCAGATTTAATCGAACTAAATACTATACAAAAGTTTTTAAAAGAATCTTGGAATTTTAATTTATTAGAACGATTATATAAAAACTTTGCTCTTAATGCAGAAGTAATGTCAAGTAGCCTAAAGGAAATTACTATCAATGCTTTGAACAGACTTAAAAGAAATTTGGATTCTGATTTTGCGATTGCTGCTAGACAAGAAATACATAAGTTGAAAGAAAATGATAAAAAATACATTACTAAAAGAGTTGGAGAATTATCAGAAGCGAAGATAACTCAATATAATGAGGTGTTTACTTCACCTGAAAACGGACAGTGGGATTGGAAAGATTATGCTAACCATGTAGTAAGATATTATAAGGAGAAACACCCAAATGAGGATGTTGTAAATGTAATTCAATTAGCTAAGGATTTAGGGCTGAAAACAATAATAAAGAAACTAGAAACTGAACAGTTTGATGCGTGCTTAGTGAGAGATTGTACATTAAAGGCCCCTGTAATTATTGTAAATTCCACAAAAAAATCAATAGGAAGAGTTAATTTCTCAATAGCACATGAGATAGCACATGCTATATTACCGCATCACGCACAAAATAACTTTTTCTGTTTTTTAGATGATGTAACTGAAACAAGTAAAATTAAGATGGATAAACAATTAGAAAGAGAAGCTAATAATTTTGCAGCATATATTCTTTTACCTTATAAACAATTCGTGGAAGATATTTCTCGTATGGATTTTACAATTAAAAATGTAAAGCGGTTAAGTAAAAAGTATAATGCTTCATGGGTTCTTGTAGCTAAAAAGTGGGTAGAATTAAGTAAGTTAGACATAGCTATGGTTTTCTCCGAAAAAGGAATTGTAGATTGGTGGACTCGTTCAGAAAGCTTTCCTTATTATAGGATTGAAGGTACTATTCATAAACAGTCCTCGGTATTTAGGGTGATTGAATTAGAGGGAAATAAGGTAAGTAGAAAGAATGTAACTTTTGATAAATGGTTCCAAGAAAAGTATCCAATATATAGGATTCAAGAGCAATCTTATAGTGTATTTGAGGATAAGATTTTAACATTAATCCAAATAATTGAAGAAGATTAAAGCAATGTTTTAAAAACTATTTTATATATTTTAGGTGAATACCAATCAGGTTATTGTAAAAGAGGATATTATATAGAAAGCATTCAAATTTTGGTATGAGGATAGTTAAAAGGTTCAATGATAATGCCATTGGACCTTTTATTTAATATGTTATATAGTATTTCACGTTTAGTGGGTAAATAATTGAGAGAATGTAGAAGAGAGAAATGTTAAATAAAAAGAAATTTCTTTGCAAATAATTTATATATTATTAGTAAAAAGATGATTTAAGAAGTGTTTAAGTAAAGAGTATACAATGATAGAATATATATTAAAATAAAGAATTTACTAAAGGTGATATGTATGATTACTTATGTGAAAATGGATTTATTTCAAAGTCCTGCCCATGTGCTTGTTAATACTATAAATACAGTTGGTGTTATGGGGAAGGGGATTGCTAAGACTTTTAAAGAAGTATATCCAGATATGTTTAAAGAATATCAAGTACTTTGTGAGAAAGAGTTATTAACAGTAGGAAAGTTGTGGATATATAAAACGCCTAATAAGTGGATTTTGAATTTTCCTACAAAAAAACATTGGAGAAGTCCTTCAAAAATAGAATATATTGAAGCTGGTTTGCAAAAATTTGTGAAATCATATGAGGAAAAAGGGATTGATTCTATAGCGTTTCCACCACTAGGGTGTGGGAATGGTGGCCTCAATTGGGAGAGTGAAGTAAAGCCTTTAATGGAAAAATATTTAAAAGACCTTCCGATTGATATTTATATTCATTTACCACCAGCAGAATTAAAGACTGCAAAGAAGGAACATTTAAATGTAAAAGAGATTAAAAATTGGTTACATTCTCAACCTAATTCCTTAAGCTTTTATGAAGTTTGGGAAGATATAGTGAATCTAATTGAGAGCGAAAAAATACTCTTTTCTAAAGGGAAAACATACGAACTTAAAATCTTAGAAAGAGATGAACAAACTTGTATACAGTTTATTTTAGCTGGGAAGATTGAGGAAATTACTAAAGAACAACTGAATGATATCTGGGATTATTTAAGAAATGTGGGGATATGTACAAGTAAGTCAATTCCAAGTCATTTAGTTTCACAGACTAATTTAGTATTTAATTTACTTAATGGATTGCCATATATTAGGCCACTAGAAGTTGCACATGGCATCAGAAAATCAGGCGATATTTTTGAAATGGGAATTAGATTAGTACCCGTTTATGAAAGTGGGTCACAACAAGGGGAACTTATGATATGAAGAATAAGTTAAACTCACATATATTTTCAGAAGTGTTTACAGAAATGGCTAAAAGTGATTGGATTGGTTCTAGAAAATGGTGGACAAATTATATTTTTCATTTTACTAATATCAATAATGCAGTGGAAATATTAAAACAGAAACGCCTTTGTTCTAGACAAAAGGCATTATCTGAAGGCTTGATGGTTACGGATAATGCTAGTAGAGATGTTATAGCAATAACTGAAGAGAAGCGGAAACAATATGTAAGATTTTATTTTAGGCCTAGAACACCGACTCAATTTCATAATGAAGGGTTTAAGAGTGTTAATCAAAAAGAACATTTAAATGCACATTGCCCTGTGCCTGTTTTTTTCCTATTTGATTCATTAGCTATGTTATCAAGAACAGATTCTTATTTTACATATGGAAATTTAGCGAGAAATCCTGACGTTTATTGTAAAAGTGAAGATTTCAGGGGAATGCCATTTCAAAATGTTTACCATGACCAATGGCATTATGAAGACCAAATTACTTTTAATCGACATGCTGAAGTTATCATTCCAAATGAGTGTGATTTAAATGATTTAAAGTATGTTGTTTGCAGGAGTCAGGCGGAAAAAGAGACATTGATAAATGTATATAATGATTTCAGTGCGAATACTATTGATTCCTATAAAGTTTTAGTCAAACCAAGCCTGCATCTTTTTTTTAGAAAATGGTTTTACATAGATAAAGTAACGCTATCGGAACAGTGTATAGTTTTTGAATTTAACAAGGGTGAAAATCGGCATGCAGAGTATGATTTTTGTTGTGAGTTTGAAAAAACAGATACTGGAGAAGTAAAAGTATGGAGAGACCCAAACTTTAATCCTGGGAACAGTTTAAAACTTAATTTTAAGAATGGACATCATCAGTATATTTTGTCGGTTTATATTGATGGACATTTGGCTTATAAAGGGAAATATCATAGAGAAAGTGGATTACCTTTCTAATTTCTATAAAAGGATATTTTTAAAGAAGAACAGCAATGTTAAGTAAATAATAGTTATAAAAATTCCTCCATTATAAACTATATAGAGCAAACGTCTATAAAAGTACTTTTCGGAATATGAAATAAATGAAAAATATCCCCTTTATACAGAGCTATTTTGAAGGGTAATGAAGGGGTAATTTATAAGGAAAGTGAAAAATATACTTGTGGAATTGTTAATGTATTTTAAAATGCACATAGTTAAGATTTGTAGTTTTATAGGCAATAACTAAAGGGAGATTCTTTGCCGAAATTTTGTTGCAAACCTTAATAGGTTAACTTTTTGTGGTCATTAATAAATAATTATTACTAGTTTCTATTAGTCTTCATATATTAAATATAAGGGAATCGTAGCTCACTTATATAATATAATTATATATTACCACGGAAAGTTAACCTGTTAAAAAAGTTGACTAGCAACTTCTCAATACTCTGTCAGAGGTCTATACTAGCCCTACATGAAGTTGTTTGTAGTGGGGTGCAAAAATGTCAGTTTACTAGTATCTTCTCCATATCAGTATCTGAAGTGTATTAGGGTGGTCGTTGAGAGGTCTTGGCTAGAGTCTTCATATACCCTTATCTAGAACTTGTTATAACAAGTTAGTTCTTACAAATCTTAATATGTATTATTTTTGTGGTCGCTCATAATTACTAATGTAATATATATTGTTCCAAAAATGGTACATATTTAAAATCGTGACAAATAAAAAAAGGCAGCATAGCTACCTTAATATATGATATGTATTTGTTAGATATTTACCGTTTTCCATTTTCCTTTTAACATATATATAATTCTCATCTTCTAATAGTCGAAGATATTCTTGAATTGTGTTTTGACGTATCTTGTAAATAGCAGCTAACTCATCCTGAGGTATCCTGAACTTCTTTTTCGTTCCACATAGACTCTTCAAGATGCTGTAAATCAAAAAGCCATTGCATCCTAGTTTTGAGTTTTGAATAATACTTTTGAATACTTCAAATTCTATGTTGAAAGTATCAGATACATTGTAAAGTGTACCGTCATATTCTCTTTTATCTTCATTATCAGGAATAACTTTGCTGCGTTCTATTAGAGTAGTGGCATCTTAACCCTAACTCCTCTATATGGTACAAGTTCTTTTCTATGAACCATTTCACGTATGTCACTAGCCATTTTAAATCCTTCAACAAAACCTGTTTCTTCGTAGTATATTGGGTTCATAGGATAATCAGTGATTGTTTTAATATACCCTAACTGTTCAAGTAATCCTCCATCTTTAATGATTTTATCCACTGTTTTGTTAATCGAACTGTAGCCAAGAAATGATTTCATCTCACCCTGTGTGATGATTGTATTGTCATCTTTTAAATACCAACAATATTTATATAGAAAATTCAGATATGTATAGTAGCAGTAAGCGAAGCTGAACGGTTTAATACTATTGAAATGTTTTGTAAATTCTATAAAAATCTCATTAGGTAAGTATACGTGTTCTCCCTTTTTTTCCATTTAAAATCTCTCCATACTCTATTTTGAAAATTTACAATCAGCGCTGTTTGTTTGCTCAATATATCACAAAGTGATTAGGGTTGTCGAAGTTCAAAATAGCTCTTGAAATGAAGAAGAGGAATTTTAGTATGTAATCATTTGTTAAATTTAATGAGAGGATAGAAAGGGGTTTTTAATCTATTAGAGTGTTGCGAGCAGGTTTCTCCATTTATTGGGGGTTACTAAAAGTTTGCTGTCACAAATCATAATAAGTTAACTTTTTGTGTTGATTAATAACTACTAACGTAGTGTCTGTATACTTAGTTTATCTAGTATATATATAACATTTTCCAATTTACTAGGTGACTAGTCGCATAGTAAATATAATATAATTATATATTACCACAGAAAGTTAACCTATTGGGAATGGTGAGAAGTGGGAACTCAAAATCAAAATCAGGGCAAAATTTGGGAGTGTATGCTTGCTCGTGGTATCGGCTTGTTGGTCAATTATTGTAAACTATCCGCCACCTTTTCGGTCACATAAATTTAGTTGTGTGACGTTTGTCTTTGTTTTTCATTGGGGGTGGTTCGATGTAGTGGTTTGTTTTGCGCGACAATTACCTTGAATAGTTTGACGAAAAAGTTCGAGAACTTGCGGAGAGATTTGAGAGTATAGGGCGTTTCAATGGCTTTTAAGGCTATTCATTACAAGATGTTACAACTCTACTTTAGATTAATATGTTTGTTGTACAGATATAACTCTAGAACCTCTACAGGAGTCTCGAGAGGTTCTAGAGTTATATGTATGACACATAGTATCAAATTGGAATTTTATTCAACTAGAGAAACCTGCATCAAATTGATACAGCACAAGAAGAGACAAGGGGAATAGTGATGGCATGCACATATCATATCCATGTCATCAACATACCTTGTCTTGTGTTGTTCCGTTAATACTGTCTATACACTCCCGTACCTTCTATATACTTATTATGCATGTGCTTGCCTTTCTCTCGTTGTCTTGCCTGTCCTTGTCATGTTATGCTCCTACTTGTTAGTATGTGCCTGTCTGTCACTGTCCTACGATTCAATGAATATAGTTAGTCCGTGCCATGTTGGTATCATGTTACATCTTTTGCATAAAGCTTTTATATGAGAAAAAGCCTTGCACATCTTAGCAGGGCTTTCTTATTTGTCAAACGCTATGATGTGAGTAAAACAATTGGCCTAAAGCTGTCTGAGATATCACATGTTTTTTCCGTCCTATTTCTGTTGATTAGAATATTACACCTTTGCTAGGAATTATATAACCCATGGATATTTCTCCTTGTCATTATTATTGCAGCTTTCTCTTTGCTCGAATCAATGTACTCATACTTGATACCCGTCAATTGCCCTAGTTGCGTATATAAATGCGTTTCTAGTAATTCTAACGTATGCTCTATTTGTTTCGGTGTGTACTTGTTCGGTCTACCTTCTCGAAAGTCGTCACGCTGCTTAGTGATTGCCTTACCTTCCTGCGGACGCTCTATGATTAAATTACGCTCCAGTTCTGCTACTGCGAATAACGTTTGTAAGAAGAAACGCCCCATCGTTGTATTTTCTAGCAGCACTACATTAAGCGCATGAACCAATGGTTGTAAAAGATTAATTAGATTTAATGAGTAAATGAGATCTATTATCCCTTCACAATGGCGGTAAGTTCGGCGTTGACGGACATTTTTGGTGGTTTACATGGTGTTGGGGCATCTATTACAAAACAATAAAAATCCTACAAATCTAAACTAGGAAAGTATAAATAACTAGCAATGAAACCCTAATCATATCAATGAAAAAACACCTAATATGCATTTAATAAAAAATCAGTTTGCATTAAAATATTTTAATTAATATAGAAATGTTTTTTATTAATTAGGATTATTAAATTTACAGTTTTTCATGATATGATAAATTAATAAATGAAGTTAGTTTTTTCCTTTTTTATCAAAGAAATTAAATTGATAGAAAGGAGATGAGAAAATGGAAGAATTAGTATGGTCTTTTCTAAAAGGAATTTCTTTCGGTGTGGGGAAAAAGGCAATAGAATCACTTTACACTAATACAATTAAAAGCCACTTCTTCAACGACTGCAATCGTAAAAAAAGTGGCTAATAAAAAAGATTAAATAAAGTTAATGGTAAAACTAACTTCACAAAATATTTACCGAAAGCAAGGGTACTGCAATACCTTTGCTTTTTATTTTGTGTAGTTGTGTAATACACTTCCATTATAACATGTTTGTAGATGAGGCACACCGTACCCAAACCTGTAATATTTTATTATTGGCATACAAATAACATACTTTAAACAGCAAAAACGTTATCGCTAAAACTTAACAAAATAAAGATTTTTTATAGCAAACCAATCTGATTTTAATTTTTATCGATAATTCATGTGCATTCACTACTATTCTTGTTTTATTTGAAGGGAGTATGGATGAGGGTGGTTAAATGGAAACGGTGTACATAATTATTATCCCCTAACGTGCTATAATTTACTTATGTAATAATATGTAAAGTGAGAAGGAAGGATTTAAATATTACAATGACACAGGAAGAGTAGTATATATTCATCCTGCTACATTTATTCATGGTTGCAAAGGGGATGAAGCACCCATTAAGCCATTGGAAGAAAGATTATTTATTCTACCAGAAGGAACATATCCTTGGATAAAGATGTGGGATTACGGTGAAAAAAGAGGATTGCAAATTTTGGTTTCACCTACTATGGATTAAATTGAGTGATGCTTATCAAGGAGGTTGAATAAATAGTAAATACAGAAATATATTTCCGTATTCCTAAAGAGAATTATAATATGTATAAGAAAGTATGGATTGAGAAGATTTCATGGGATTGAAGAAAATGGATATAAACATTTATATAAATTGGTAAAAGGGGTTGGAAATATGAATAATTCTGTAAACTTTACTGTATTATCCATGAGCTTGTTAAAGGATTACGATGTAGTACCTTTTTTAATAATTGCACTAGGAACCGTTAAGCATACTCATGATTTAATTGATAGTTGTTATGATGAAAGAGAGCAGGAATATTATGAAGCATATCGTAGAAGTAAATTCTATATTCCTAAGTTACATAATGGTTATACTGTTTCAAATCAAGAAAGAATAAAAAAAGTGGTAGGAATGTTACAATGGGCAATTGATAACGAGGATGATACGAATATTATAAAACTTATGAAAAAAGGTTATAGATTGGCATATAATTATGTTTTGCAAAAAAAAGATAGTGTTATTCTTCATGAGTTTTTAAATGATAAATATAGAAAGAATTTTGCTAAGAATACTTATGAAGATAGCTATACTTTTTCACAAATGCATTATATGAGTTATATTTCAGTGGTAATGTATAGTACTATTAGGCAAAATAAAGAACTTGTAATAAATTCAATGTTAAAAATAGATTTGGAAGAGATGGTTGGAGGAGATTCTATGAAATTTCCTATCACAATTACGGAAGCCATTTCTGATGTAGAAGAATGTTATAAAAATGAAGAAATCGTTAAACTTTTTAATGAATATGAAATTGCGTTTAAACAAAAAAATCACGTTTTAGAAGATATAATTGGTTATCTAACTGACAAAGAGAAACGAATTTTTAAGAAACTGCATTCCCAGGATATAGAACAAGCGGATTTTGATTATAAAGTGGCGAGACAAGGTAAAATGAAATTTCATTCTATGATTTCTGCATGGGTGCAGTATATGGGAATTAATTATAAAGATTTGAAAATGAATATAGTATTTTCTAAGGAAGACTTGATTCGTTTATTTGCGACATATACTTTTTTTAAAAAGGAATTTAGCATTAGAGATGATAAACATAAGGATATTATTATATTCTCTTTCTTAAATATTTGGGCTATATCTAAAGAATATGAATATACAAAAAATAAATATTTGGAAGATATAAAAGAGGAATATTATGAAGAGTTATCTAGTATTAAGAATGAACTATTACTTCAGACGGAACAACTTGCGACAAAGAAGGCGGAAACTCAGGCTAAACAACAAGTTATAGAAGAAGAAAATAAATTATTAAGAGAAGAGAATGAAGCATTAAAAAGGAAAATAAAAAGGCATGAGCAGCAGCTTCAAGAAGTGAAACAAAATTCTACGGAACTTTTAGCATTACGTGAGTTGCTATTTGATTTGGAAAATAAAGAAGAAAATCTTCAGCGTAGAAATTTACATATTGAAGAAGGATATGAAGATAGACTTCGATATCTTAATAGTAAAAAATGTGCAATAGTTGGTGGTCATCCAGATTGGCAAAATAAGATAAAGAAGGGTATTAGTAGTTTTGTATTTATTGATGTAGACGAAAAGTGTAGAAATTTGAGTTTTTTAAATAAAATGGATGCCGTTTTTATAAAAACGACTTATCTTAATCACTCACTTTATTATAAAGTGATAAACGCTGTTAATATGAGTGGTGTACCTATCTTTTATCTTAACCGTACTGATAATATTGAACTAACTATTAATGAAATGAACGAAAGATTATCGTCTCAGATAAGTGCAAACTAATAATAGATAGATTAGTTTGCAGTCGGATTAATGATTGTCATAAAAATCTCTGAAAGAGAGAATACCGAGTGAAATTAATTCATAAAATTATTTTTAGAATTGTTAATAGAATGTTTGAAAATCTTGCTATTTTTCGACTGAGTTCGACAAGAGTTTTTTTGTTTATTTGTTAAAATAAAACTTACATTCTAATTTTAAGGGGGGAGATAGAAAATGCTGAATTTAGAACCGTTTGTTTATGTGAACAAAATAGTAGTTAATGATACAGATAAAGTGCGAGAGTATTTTGAGGAACTTTTACAGAGAAGAAATAGTACAGAGGGCTACCATTCACTTGAGAGTTCAGAAGAAGTCATTGCTATTAATTACTATAGGGTTATAAATACATTTGATTTTTCTTTTGATAAAGAAAACAATAAAATCATCTCAGAAGAAACCCCTAAAATTATGAATGCAGAATTAAGATTGAATTTAGAGAATGGAACGCTAATCGTCTGGGGGAAACCCAGTGTAATTAAGTTTATAAATAAAATTTTACAGGATGAAGAACTTTTTCAGGTTAAATCAAATGGATTTGAATTTGAGAATTTTTATAAGAATTTTTCAGAGTGTAAAACTGAAATAACGGAAGTTTCATTTAACGATATTAGAGTTCTTAATAAATATATACCTATTGCCACTTTGAGTACAACAAGTAATAATGACGCTTTATATTTAGTTGAAAATCTAGGTGCAAAAGTCTCGAGACTAAAAGTTAAGGTTTTTTCTAAAGACGATGAGTTTGTTGAGCTAGATACCAATCTTGAAGATGGGATAATTAAATTTAATTTTCAAGTTATAGATAAAGTGTTTATTGAAGATATAAAAGAGAGAATTAATAATTTGAAATTAATATGAGGTGTATTTTATGTCAGAGCAACAACAATTTGAAGGGGAAAGATGGACAACACAAACTATAAGGTTATTAACAGAATTAGGTTGGAGGCAGGTAGGATGCTCTAATTTTGATATTTCTTGCGAAAAGAAAAGTCTTCATGGAACAAAAGATGGAGAAAGAAGAAATGACCACGGAGTAGATTCGCTTTTTACATACCATGATCCATATCTAAATGAAAATTTAAATATTATTGTTGAATCAAAGAAAAGAATTTGGTCTGGCATTAATAAATCCAATATTGAATCATTTGTAAAACAGCTTTATATGACCGTTGAATGTGCGGATTATTCTCATAAACTACATGAATTAGGATGTGAAGGCGTCAATACAGGATTACTTATGATTTGGTGCGATGAGATAGATAAATATAACCATGATAAAGTAATTGAATATTTATCTCAAATAAAATTACCGCAAAAAAAGAAACCTATTACATTATATGTTGCAACAAATCATGAGATTTTAAGGTGGTCATCGTTAATAGATTATAAAGAAAAATTAGAAAGAGATTGTGAGGAATTTAATTTCTTTTACCCTAGTGACTTTTATAGAAGAGGAAAAAGTATGGGCACGCAAAAAGGTTATTTAAATTTAATTCAGTTGTATTCTAGCTACATTTTTGCTAAAAGCCGAAAAAGGGTAGAAGCAGGTGATGTTATCACAACAATTGACATAAATCATGTATTCTTTTTTGCGGAGCCAACTAAAAAGGAATTGGAGTTTATGTATCAATTATTGCAAGATTTTCAATTTGAAGCTGCAAAAGAAATTCATATTCATTTTCATGGAGAGCAAATAGGATTTAGAGAGGCTATTGAAGAATTTGTTCGCAATAAAAGGAGCTATTTTGAACTTAATGAATCAAAACTGAAGATTAAAATTAAGTATATGGATGAATTAAAGAAAGTGCCAGAAAAGTATAGTGTTAAGGAGGGGGTATGAATTGATTAAAAATTATCCTAAAAAATATAGTATTAGAAAAGTTATGCAAGAGCATCTTTCAACAAAAGATACTAAGGATTTTTTAAAGATGAGAGGGGTTTTAGCTATTTGTAATAAAAAGGAGGATTTAGCTAAAATCGGGGGGGATTACTACTTCAATCAGAAAGATTATGCCGATTTAAAGGCGAGAATGGATGTAGAACAAAATTATAAAAGGTCAGGTAGAATTTTATTTCCAAAGGAGCATTTAGATAGCCTGCAATCAGCTTTAGAACTATTCGGAAATTCCTATATTAATCGAGAAGATAATACAAGATTAAGAGTTTTAAAAAATGCAGATGGTACTACGAATGTTTTACTAACTTATGACGAATACAAACCAAGCATGATTGATTTATTGGATAGTACTACACGTGAAGTTGAAATTAAGTTGAATACACATGGTGCGAATTGTAGCTTGGATTTTAATATGCAGGCAGTCAGTGATTATAAAAAAGTTAAGGAATTGATAAAATATATTACTGATAATGATGAAGATATTAAATTCGAGTTTCAAGAGATTTCTTTAAATAAGTTAAAAAAATCCAATAGAATAGAGTTATTTGAAAGATTTTTCAGAGCTATTGATAACCCTTGGGAATTGGTTGAGATAAAAAAGTTAAAAGTTAAAAGAGATTCAACAGAGCAAAAAATAGATGCAGACCAACTAGCAGGAATTAATTCTGCTGTTTTAGATGGTGATAATCTAAATGAAAATAGGTTTGTAAAAAGTACACTAGACCAAGGTTTTTATTTTTCCATGGCTTCAATGAGGTTAGACCATATATCTAGTAATAAATTCATTGACTTGGTTATTGATTTTAAAACGAGACCTGAGATGTGTGAAGTAAAAATAAATAATTCTGGAGTTTATGTGGTTAAAGAAGTTGGGGATGGTTTGGCGGAACAGAAAAGTGTCATGGAAGGCAATGAACAAGAAAAGTTGTTACTAGAATATAAAAATAAACTTTATGAAATTTTTCTTGAATTAGGTAATGTGCCAATGGTTAATGTAGAATTTGCAGCATCTAATGAAGTTGCAGCTTCGACAGAAGATAAGGAATCAGAATAGATATAGTTCTACATAACTTTATAATGTTGAATATCAATAATAAAACACTGTGTTAAACCTTTTGACATAGTGTTTTTATATGTGAATATCAGTATACTCAAAAAATACTTTTATTGAGTATAGAAGGGTAAAGAAGAAAGGGCATTAGCGATGCAGTGGAGGGGATACAAGGGTTGTCCAAAACGTTACAACGATATACATAAGAAATTACACTATGCAATCAAGATGAAAGTAAAATAATAGTCGATGAATTTAGTGAAATGAAACATATAAGCCGAGTAACTTTATACAGAGTCATAAAACAGTAGTAATGAAAAAAGAGAACTATCTGTTTCTTTTATATAAGGAGAGGGGATATTTTCGAACTTTGTCTTTTTTGGAGTAGCATAGTTGTTTAGTAGAGATATTTACAAGACAATGGATGAAAAGTACTAATACATTTAAGTTAAAATGAAGATTATTTCAAGTAAATAGTATTATTATAAAATGACTAGAAAGTAAAGGAGTGTAAAATAATGTCACAAGCACATGAGGTTATAAGTGTGGGAAGATATAAATATATTTTAGCTAATCACCATAGAAATAGACAAAATAATGATAAATCTCTTTGGACTATTACTCAAAACGAAGAACTAGAAAGTTTTAAATTAATGTCTAATAATAGTTGGATAGTAGATGATAATAAGGGCTGGTCTATACATAGGGTAAATTATTCGAATGAAATTTTAGGAGTCAGTACTCAAAAAGAGAGTGTTCAGATTGCAAAATTTGTAGATAGTTCTAATAATCTAGAATGGCATGGATATCCAGTTGATTATAGAAAGTCTGTGTATGATAGACCACAATCTACAATTTTAAAAGATTGGGTTAATCAAGGGATTATAAAAAGAGCTGATATGTCCAAGATTTTAAAAGGGAAAGGCTGCACAATTTAAATGAAAAATATAACTATAAAAATAGAAGGAGAGTTTTGGGATTATTTAATTAAGTACAATGAATTAGTTCTCTGGACATTTGATGGTAAAATTGAAATTTACGATTGGCAAAAATTAATTATAGATTTATCGATAAAAAGAAATGATTTTAAAATATTGGAATTATTTCAAGGTAAATCAAATTCGGGGCCAAATGATTATTATTCGCCTTTATATGAAGATGTATTAATATACATTTCAAAATATGAATTAAGAAATTACATAAAAAAGGAACTTGAACTACCTTTTTATGATTTAGTAATTTCTATTGATTCTTATAAAAATAATGTATTTGTAAACACTGATGAGGGATTATATGTTATAGATATGTTGAATTATATTGATAAACAAAAAATATGGGATAGCCCACTTTATGATATTAGAGTTGGTACATATGGTAGATTAGCTTTATCTGCTGGAGATGAAGGAGTATATGAATATAATACAACTGAAGAAGTACTAAAGAATAGCTTAGATGTAAGAAAAATAGACAAAAATATTTATTTGTTATCGAATAAGCATTCAAATTCGGTTAATTGGGTAAATAACTATATATATAGTACATCTGCTATAAAAGATGCTTTTATAACACAATCAAAAAGTAGAATAGAAGAAAATAATTATATAGATAAAATTATTGAAGAACCTAATATATTTAAATCATACAAAAAACAAAGACATGAAATAAGTTGGGCAAGTAATGGTAAATTATATAGGGTGTTTGGTAATAATAATTTGGAAATAGTAACTTTTACTAGAGACAACAGACAAAATCTAAGCTTCACATCCAGGTTTGTAAAATTCATGACTTGGAAGGGGGATATTATTTCAGGTGCTAGTGCTAAATTTGGTACTGTTGTGGAATGTGAAAACGCTTTAGTTATTATCTATAATGAAGAAGAAGTTTTAAATATAGGGGGTGATATAATCAGATGGAAAATCTATAATAGATACCATAGATATAATAATATATTAGGAATAATTTTTGAGGATTCAATTATGTTTAAAGCATATGATACTAATGAAATAGGTTACTGATAAATCATACAGAGTAGATTTTATATAAAGATATTGAATGGAAATAAGAATTTTTACCACAAAACTTATTGAAGTTCGCTCGTTGTTGCGGTTATATGCTATAGATGCTTATAAATTATTAATTAGTGTAATAAACCGTGGTCAATCTCAATGTATTGTTACAATGAATTTTAAAATTTTTCCTATTCCGAACTGCTCCTTCAATCGTTAGATACAGTCTAACAACTGATGGGGCAGTTTTTATGACTACATTTTCTTCCAAAGAAAACATACGAGTGGTGAGGTGAATATTTATAGGATATCAAAGATGGGAAAATGATTGCTATATCTATAGGTGTTTAATATTATTTTCTCTATAATAAGATTAAACGATTTAAAACTTCAGGTGAAAAAATTTTGAAAAACGTTATAAGCTCTACTCTGCACGATGGGGAAACTTGATGTACTTCATTATAGGGTCGAACATAGGTGAATTATTAGAGAAACAGTGGCAATTTTTAATATTCCCTCATATAAAATTCTTTGAAAATGGAAAGAGTTTTATTTTCTATTAGTAAAACTTTAAGCAATAGTCAATAAATGAAAAACATCGGTTATAATAAAATTACCATATACAGTACAGTTAAGGACTTCTAGGAGGCTCTTAACGATGAAAGGAAGCGTCAAAAAAGATAAGAATACAGGAAAGTATTTTTATATTGTTGATATTGGTATTGACCCTTTAACAGGTAAACGAAAGCAAAAGAAGAAAAGGGGATTCATTACTAAAAAGAAGCAGAAAATGCTTTAACAAAGCTGCTCTCAGAAGTTCATACTGGAACATATGCAGAACCTAGTAAGTTGCTTTATGGTGAGTATCTTGAGAGTTGGTTTAATACAAAGAAACATAGTTTCGGTATCCAAACAGCAAAGGTATTGAAAGGTTATTTAAACAGTCGTATCATCCCTTCCCTAGGCAACATCAAACTAGCTAAGTTTAACATCATTGCATATTCAAAACTATGTCAATTCACTGCGAGATGAGGGTTTAAAGCGAGGGACAATCGAGAAGATAATCAAAATCATTCGGAACTCTCTTGAACATGCGATTGATTTAGAGTTAATAAGTAAAAATGTTGCAGCGAAAACCAAGTTGCCTAGAGGCGATAAGGAAGAGCTAACTGTTTGGAATGAACAGGAAGTACAGTTGTTCTTAAAAGCTGCGCAGGATTGCAGGTATTCTATTGTCTTTCATATGGCTCTTGTAACTGGAATGAGACAGGGTGAATTTCTAGGGATACGGTGGAAAGATGTTGATTTAGAAAAGGGACATTTAACTATTAGCCAAACGTTAAGCCATGATGGGAAGATGTTCTTGCTTGGAGGAAAGACGAAATCAAGTTTAAGAAAGATACTATTACCTGTATCCACAATAGCAAAGCTAAAGAAACATAGAGCAGTCGTATTGAAAGAGAAGCTGAGTCAAGGTGAGGAATACCAAGAAAATGACTTGGTGATGTGTACGCCTTCTGGAACGCCAATCAATCCTGCTAATGTTAGGAGAAGTCTAAACGCTTTGATTAAGAAAGCAGTTGTGCCAAAGATTCGTTTTCATGATTTACGTCATACACATGCAACTCTGTTATTGGCTAAAGGTGTGAATGTGAAAGTGATTTCTGAGCGACTAGGGCATAGTAATATTAAAATCACATTAGACACTTATTCGCATGTATTGCCAACAATGCAAGAAGATGCGGTTAACAAAATAGAAGAGATTTTGTAGGGAATGTGACCAATTCTGTGACCACTGGTTGTTTAGGGAGCTATTGTAGACAAATAAAAACCGCATCAAACGTTAATTTGACACGGTTTCTACAAATATGACCCCGGAGAGGATCGAACTCACGACCTCCACCCTGTCAAGGTGGCGCTTTTCCTGCTGAGCTACGGGATCATGACCATTAAGGAGCGGTCGTATGTCACCGCTTATCCTTAGTTTGGTGTAACAATGTATTTACCATTGTTGTTAGATTTTCCAATATAATAAAGTAATTATTAGTATTTCAATAGAGATATTAAAAGGTATATTGTTTAGTAAATAGAGGCTAGGGAGTATCTTTTTTATACTTATATTTGTTAGAATTTTTTGGTAAAATGGAAATGTTATAGTACAAACAAATATTTATTATACTAATTATTAAATTATCAAGAAAATATAAAATAGTTTTTTATTTTAACCAGGAGGAATTCTATGAAAAGAGTAGTATTAACAGGAAATGGTTTATCTGTAGCACTAAACTCTGATTTCAGCTTGAAATCTATTACAGAAAGATTTTTTGATAGATTGGATGGGAGTCATAGGGAGTTTATTAAACATCATATGAAAGATAATTATTCACAGTTAGATTTTGAGGAGGCAATAGCCTCTATTGAACAGGTCTATGACTCTTTGGCACATTATAATGGTTTTCTAATTGGAGAAAAAGGTAAAAACTTTTTGGATGCTTACAAATTGAAGAATACGGAGTTTAATGATCATATTAAGGCTATACAAACAATAATTCATCAATACACATCATCTATCTTGGATTTAATAATTAACAATGTAAAGCAAAAAGATATCTCAGATAAGTTGCAACCTTTTGTTGATTGGTTAGTGGATACTATTGATTCATCTGAGAAAATAGATTTATTTACTTTAAATTTTGATTTGCTATTAGAAACTATTTTATTGACCTATTATTCAACAGATAAATTTGCAGACTTTCATTTTAGAGGGAAGAGATGGAGTGCAATAAACAATGAATGGCAATATTACTTTGACCCTGATAGAAGTAAACAAATACATCCGATAAATTATCAAAATAATATAAGATTGCATCATTTACATGGGTCTTTGTCTTCTTTTAAAGATATAAAGAGTGGAAGGCTTTTTAAGATTACTACAGAGGCATTAAGGGATAGCAATTTATATGAAAATATTTTTGAGAAAGGTGTTACTCCTTCAATAGTAACAGGTGGAGGAAAGAGTCTTAAAGTTCAACAGAATCCATTTCAATTTTATTACAATGAATTCAAAAAAAGTATGGTAATTGAGGATGATCTCTGTGATGAATTGTACATTATTGGATATAGCTTTAGAGATGATCATATAAATAAGACAATTGCAGACAGATGTAAAATTGCTAGAAGAAAGGAAAAACCAAAGCCGTTCAAATTGGTAATTGTAGATTATGCAAATGATGATACTTCAAAATTAGAGTTTATTTCAAGGATTAACAAAGCCTTAGAAATTCCAAAGAAACATGCTTTTCAGATAGATAGTGCAAATATATTATTTGGTGGAGCTAATAGTATTAAAAATATGTTAGTAAAAGTATGAGGCTGAGAGATTGCCTCTTTTTTATGGTAAAATAAAGAAATGTAATACCAACATAATTTTAATTCCTTAGGGAAATGAAAGTGAGGAGTCTATTTGTTAGAACAATTTAAAGGAATTATAGGTTATACAGATGAGGAATTTAAAGAATTATGGGAAGAAGCAGTTTTTGTAATTGATACTAATATCCTGATAAATTTTTACAAATATACATCAAAGGAATCTACACAAAGTTTGTTAGATATTTTAAAGAAATTAAAAGAAACCAACAGGTTATGGATACCTCATCAGGTAGCTCTTGAATATTTTTTTAATTATGAAGACAATATGTTCAAACCAAATGAGGGTTATGAATTATTGGGTAAGGAGTTAGCTAAACTAAAAGGGGATGCTAGAAAAACATTAACTACAGTTAAAAGTAAACATCCATACATAATGACTGAAAGATTTCAATTTTTTATTGAAAGTATAGAACAGTCAGATCAAAAACTCCAAGAACAGCTAAAGAAAGAAATTGATAACTTGCCTGATGCTAATGCAATTCAAGAGGATTTATTAAATTTGTTAGATGAAATAATTGGAGAGCCATATTCACAAAAGAGGATAGATGAGATAGAAAAAGAAGGTAAAAACAGATATCAGCATGATGTGCCCCCAGGATTTAAAGATAAAACTGACAATAATAAACAAGATTTTAGAACTTATGGTGATTTTAGGTATCAGCAATTATATGGAGACTTAATAGTATGGTATCAAATAATTGATAGAGCTAAAGATAAGAATAATCCAACACCAATAATTTTAATTACAGAAGACAGAAAAGAGGATTGGTGGGAGAAAGATGGTTCAAAAATCAAAAGACCTCATCCTCAACTAATTCAGGAATTTATTAATAAAACACAACAGAAATTTTATATGTATAGAACGGAAAATTTTGTAAGGAATGCAATGGAATATTTAGAAGCAGATGTTACAGAGGAACAATATAAAGAAGTTACAATGGAAATTGAAAACATTAGAAAGATTGAAGATTCAAAGATTGAAGATTCAAAGATAAAGAAAGTCAATAGTCAAAAACAAAGTGACATTGACAAAGTACTTGAATACTTAACTGAAAATGAGAGAGGTATTTATCAGTTAATGATCACTGAGACATATGGTCTACCATTTGATATTACTGTAGATTTTGTTAACTTTACTAATGCTGTTAAATGGGCTAAAAATATTGCTTTGCCTAGAATAGAGAGAAAGTTTCAAGAATTAATTACTCATCTTACATCAATAAATAAGGAGAAAGGTGAGCAGGCTCAGTATGTGTTTAATTCACTACCTGAAGATTCTGATGAGAGAATAGTAATGCTCTTAGAAGAAATAGAAGAAATATTAAAAACAATAGAAGTTTATAATTTAATTCCAGGATTAAGATAGTGATAAATGCGAAATAAGATCTTTACACTGTGGAAAAGCAGTTAGGTCTAACTCAAAGGAGCATATCACCTAAGCTAATTTATCCTTTACTAACATAGTTAATCTTAATGAGTTGAGGTAATTACACAACAATTACAGGCATAACGTAAATTTTCAAAGAGAGGTAGGTGCCTCTCTTTTTTGTTTAAGATGTCCACCATAACGTACATATTTGTTCTTCAACCAAACAATCTAATCAGAAATAAAGTTTGTTGTTATATCTGACTGATAAAATGCTTTTGTACTTTTTTCGTTATGAAAAACTTTAATATTGTTGAACATAAATATGAATTGATTTAAAGATTTTGGTCGCAAATTCTGTTTAACTTTAAATTTAAGAAAATTTTCGAATAATCGTTCACCTGCATTTTCCTTTGTAATTCTTTTAGCTTTTCGTTCATATGGCTGTCGTTTTCGTACGTTTCCTTTTTCACTAAATTATCCTAAAGACAATAAAAACACTCCTTGTATTCAGAATTTTAGATTTAAAGGAGTGTTGGGTTTCAATCAATATTTGAGTGGAACCTAATACTATTTCTTTATGTTTAACAGTATACATATATCAACGTTTTTTTAAGTTATAATTGATAATCCTTCTGTAAAACCTGTTAAGGAGGAGGTCTTTTAGATAAATTAGTCTTCTCTTTGTATTATAAACTCCCAAAACTTTTTTAATTCCTCACGTTTTTGAGGAGTCGCATTGCTTATATCTTTAAACCATTGATAAAGGTCAGGATCTTGTATGTCTGTAACTTGTCTTATTTTAGTTGTACCGAGGAGGTAATCAATTGATACATCAAAGAAAGTGGCTAATTTTATCAATGTATTATAATCGGGTTCACGATTTCCTTGTTCATACATTGCATATGTAGTTCGGGCGATCCCTAGTTGTTTTGCCATGTCTTCTTGACGCAGTTTGCGTTCTTTTCGAAGAGTGTGTAGTCTTGTGCCAAACATATGCTACCTCCTTTTAGGTGTTTTCTATATCAATTATAACGTCACAATATGTAACATTTAATAAAGTACACGAAATGTGTAAAAAATGTTGAATTTATAATTATTTTCATGTAATGTGATTATTAGATACACATTTTGTGACAATAAATGGAGGGGAACAATGAGGTTATGGTTATTGGAAAAACGCAAATATAGAGAGAAAACACAGGATTATATTGCATATAAGGCAAGAATATCTAGAAGTATGTATGCAATGATTGAAAGTGGTGAAAGAAATCCAAGTGTTCCTGTCGCAAAGAATATAGCTAAGGTACTAAATTTTGATTGGACTCTTTTTTTTGAAGATTAATGTCACGATACGTGTAAATTAGAGGGTGAGAATTTTATTTATATATTGTTTTCCTAAAACGAAATAATTTATTAATTATTTTTAAGAAAATATTAGATAAGGGAAGTGTTTAAATATGAATATGAAAACATTTGAAATGCGTGAAAAACGATTAGCAGAACTACTAGGTGCAAAAGTACTATGGGAATTTATAAGTGCTGTCACAGAGGAAATTGAAAAACAAGAATTAGAATCTACACCAGGTTTATTAGAAGATCTATTTGTACATGTGAAAGAAACCATTCAAATTCAAAATATGAATCAACGCATAACAAAAGCACCTGTAAAAACAGAGGCTAATGGTATAAATAAAGATACATTATTTATGGAAGCATATGTAGAATTAATCAATCATAAGTTTGTTATTTCTGAATTAGCTGTAGAGCTTTCATCTGTTCTAAAAGAATTAAATTATTTTGTTCAATCATCTTTGCCACAGCTTCAAAATAAGCTTGATTCTCAAGAACCTCAATCTGCTTCTCTTTAGAAAGTGATTGAAGTATTTCTTTTATTTTTTTACATTCGTATATGTTATTCTCCGAGTTTTCGATTAATTTATTACGACGATTGGTGTATTCAAGTACACCTAAAGTCGCTAATGCGCGAGGGTATAATCCTATAATTTCCATTTATTCCTCTGCTTTCCTCTGTAATAATTCGATAGGGGGAAGGAGATTCTTTTAATGATTTAATGGAATTGTATATAGTTATATAACCCACCTTTATACTAATAAAAGAGTTATTTAACTTAATAGATAATAGAGATAAATTTATAAATGCTTTTAGTTAGAATTAGAAGAAGCACAGAAAGTGGTGAATAGTCGACCGTACAAAACGCAAAGGTTATATTCAAATACTGTAAGAAATGTAAAAATAATCAATGAGTTATTGGTGGGTTATTTATTATTGCTAAGTCTTTAAATAAGTAAGCATGTGCTTGCTTGGCTGATATTAATATATGAAATGGAGTAATAAAAATAGAGAACTATGTAAAGGTATCTGAGGAATGCTTAGGAGAGGATTAGGAAGATTGAAAGAGTGGTCGCAGGTGAAATTATTGAAGCATATATACGATGAAAAATGTGAGAAATAACGGCTGTTAAGACGATGAAAAATACTATAGTAGATCCGACAAAGTTTTATAAATTAGCAAAAGGATATGAAATGAAATTATAGCTGGAAAAATAAGACCGTATTTTTTATTTAAGGGTGTGGTTTCATAATTTCTGCTCGCCAGATGCATGGTAAATCTAAAGGAAAAAAGAATATAAAGTACAATATCAGGGTTTTCATATCAATGTAGAATATGTATTTTTTAGTATTAGTAAAAAAAGAGCTGTATCCTTGTTAGGATAAGACTCTAAAAATATAGTACGATTCATATTTTTATGAAATCAAATTTTATAAAAAATGATTTTATATTGGTTCAAGTGGCCATTGGAGTGTATGTACGATAACATCACTTCGTGGATCTATCCAAAAAGTACTTCCACCTTCTAGCTGAACGAGAAAGAGTACTTCCAATTCTGCAAAAATACTAATACCAGGAAATATTTGATTGATTATCACTGGTGGCATAGGTTGTGATCCAGTGAATCGGTGCTCCTGAAATTTATTAGAGCCCTCTAGAAAAATGAGTGTCTGAACCGCGGTGTTTTCACTAAGTATTTTCTTATTATCAACTCCAGGTGGAGCAAAGATACGTTGAAAAATTGTTTGCCGTGTAATCATCCAGCATTTACTCCATTGATCACCACTAAACCAATCTTCAGCGGTCGTAGATCCAATAATATTTCCAAATAATTCGATGTTAGGCGCAGAACGCCATGGACCTTGATCTGGCCGTGGAATTCGTTCTGCCTGGAGTTCAAATAAGGAAGATACACCGAATTGTAGTTTAAGTAATGAACTACCGTCATAAGTTTTCATCCCCGTAAAGTGGAAACCATCTGACTTTAACTCGCCTATAAAAGGGGCAGTATTTTTAAAAATTGAATTCGCCCAAAAGAAAAATGTATTCTGCCGATTTGGAACATGGTGCATTTCATCACATCCTTTCTATCTTAATGTATGAAGGCAGAACATGACCTATACCTGCTATGTATTCAACATTTATATCCCGGAAAAAGATAATGTTAAGGCAAATATCGATGGGTATTTACAGTGAAAAATGCATAATTCGAAAGAGAGACGTATTACATTACCATTAGCTAATTTTACATAAACATTTACAAATAAACCGAAATCGTAAACCATAAAGGAAGCGTATGTAGAATTAATCAAGCATAAGTTTGTTATTTCTGAATTAGCTGTAGAGCTTTCATCTGTTCTAAAAGAATTAAATTGTTTTGTTCAATCATCTTTGCCACAGCTTCAAAATAAGCTTAACTCTCAAGAACCTCAACCTGCTTCTCTTTAAAGAATTTTATTTCTTTATTCTCAAATATGTTATTTCCGGATTGTCGGATTAATTTATTATCTATGCACAACGTATTGTAGAATATGTTTTATTTTAAATTATATATGTGTGATATAATATATAAATCATTTTTTGGGAGGAATTATTTATGAAGTGCAATAAATATAATTGGGTACATTTAAAGAGGGAAAGCGTATCAATGACCCTATAAACTACGTCTACCCTTATTATTGGAGGGTAAAGTGTGAATTCATCTCATTCACATTCAATATTACGCCATAATCAAATTTTATTATGGCTCTGTGTTCTTTCTTTTTTCAGCGTTTTAAACGAAATGGTTTTGAATGTTTCATTACCTGATATCGCTAGTGATTTTAATAAGGAACCAGCAAGTATAAACTGGATAAACACAGCATTCATATTAACTTTTTCTATAGGAACAGCTGTATATGGAAAACTATCAGATCAGTTAGGCATCAAAAAGCTACTCTTATTTGGAATTATAGTGAATTGCTTCGGATCAGTTATCGGGTTTGTTGGACATTCGTTCTTTCCTGCACTTATTATGGCTCGGTTTATTCAGGGAGCTGGCGCAGCTGCATTTCCAGCACTTGTAATGGTTGTTGTTGCGCGTTATATTCCAAAAGAAAATAGCGGTAAAGCATTTGGGCTTATTGGGTCCATTGTAGCTATGGGAGAAGGTGTCGGACCATCTGTTGGTGGAGTAATTGCCGAATATGCTCATTGGTCTTATATACTGCTTTTGCCTGTTGTAACGATTATCACTGTTCCCTTCCTTGCAAAATTATTGAAACAGGAAGATGTAATAAAAGGAAGTATTGATGTTAAAGGAATAATATATATGTCCGTCGGTATTGTATTTTTTATAATGTTTACGACATCTTATAGAATTTCCTTTCTAGTTGTTAGCATTATATGTTTCTTGATATTTGTTAAACATATTAGGAAATTGTCTAATCCTTTTGTTAATCCTTCGCTAGGAAAAAATATATCATTTATGATTGGAATCATTTGTGGAGGACTTATATTGGGAACCGTAGCAGGATTTATTTCTATGGTTCCTTACATGATGAGAGATGTCTACCAATTAAGTACTGCCGCAATTGGAAGTGGGATTATTTTTCCTGGAGCAATGAGTGTTATTGTTTTCGGTTATATTGGGGGAGTGCTTGTTGATAAGAAAGGTTCTCTATTTGTATTAACAACTGGAGTTGCATTTCTTTCTATAAGCTTTTTAGTAGCAGCCTTTTTTATAGAAACAACGCCTTGGGTCATAACAATTATAGTAATGTTTGTTTTTGCCGGGCTTTCTTTTACGAAAACAGTTATCTCTACCATTGTTTCAAGTAGTTTGGAACAAAAGGAAGCTGGTGCTGGAATGAGTTTGCTTAATTTCACAAGCTTTCTATCGGAAGGGATGGGTATTGCAATTGTAGGTGGATTATTATCGATACATTTGCTAAATCGAAAATTATTACCTATAAATGCTGATCTGTCCACTCATTTGTATAGTAATTTGCTATTACTTTTTGCAGGAATCACAATTACTAGCTGGTTAGTTACAATGAAAATGTATAAACGCTCAATAAGAAATATATAAAAGAGCCAAAGAATTCATTTTTAAACGAATTTATTATTATATTTTTGGATAGTGAATATCTTACATCAAAAATTAAATGATTTTAAGCATAACCTCGTCCTAATTATAGAACGGGATTATACTTTCTTTAACTCGTAAACATAAATAACTTCATTGTCGCTTTATTATGATATAAATTTGATTGTGGCTTATAAGGTGTAGTCATTGAGCGATGAGAGGGATAATAATATTGCTGTGGACTTGAAGGTGAAGATGGATGATAATACAAGGTCTATCACTCCTTATCTTAATCATATTTTTCTCGATATTTTATTCATCTGTATATTTTTGAATAATTGTCTATGCATAATTGGGTGAATGCCAACTAAAACAGACGGTTTCCTCTTAAAACTCAATACAACAATATATGTATTAGTTACATTGGATGAAATAAGAAACCCAACTTAGATAAGATGGGTTTTTTTAATATGATACAATGCCTACCTGATGCCCAAAGCTCTTTTTGGATCTGGGAATATCTGTTAGCACCATCCGCAGTAATAGCAACAATCTAAAGGACTACTTCCACCTTTTGCGCATTCTTTCATACAAGGATCATTTGAAGGGGAATGAGTACTATGCGAATCTACGTACATCGTTTCAGGATAGGAATAGGGAGAATAAGATGGCTGTGGATTATAAGGTACAGCTTGGTTCATGCCATAAGTTGTATATGCCGTAGGTCTTGTACATTGTAGATACCAAGGTCTTGTTTTATACTGCCAACATATAGGCCGACATTCATATTCGAAACCTGGAGCTCCAGGTGTGCAATCCGCCATACATTGGGCATAGGTATAAGGGACTTTATAACAATACTGACGGTACAAAGACAATCACTCCTTATCTTAATCTTGTTTTCCACAATATTATATTTAGCTGTATACTTTTTGGGAAATTGTCCATGCATAATTGTCTAACCATGCATAATAAAGGTTAAATTTAAAATATGAACAAAGCTACTTTAACGGATCCGGAAACGTTCGTTAATTGAAAGGCGGTGAGAAATTGGGTTTAAGGGACAGATTTTCAAATTTTTTATTTAAACAAGCTGAAAAGCGAGGTTTGTTCGAAGATATTTTTAATAATACTGTTCGATATGGTGGTAGATATGCAGGCGATGATAATATCTTGGAATCTAGTGATGTTTATGAATTACTACAAGATATAAGTAATCAAATGATGTTGGCTGAGATTGTTGTGGAAGATAAAGACGGTAAGGAGAATGAGGAGACTCATTCCTTGTTTGATGTAGAGGGGGGATTTTCACAATCGGAGGAGGACTAGTGGAGAGGATAGGTATAGGTTGGTTCAGACACATGGTATGGAAATGTTGAGTGTCCGAGAAAGAAATATGAGAGTGTGGAAGCTGAAAAAGAAAATTGATGATAAAGAGAATGAATTAACAAACATAAAGAGAAAGGTTAAAGAAGGCATGGATGCTGAGCGAAAGAAACTTGACAATAGAAGGACAGGGTTCTAAGAGGTTTTAAACCTTGTTTATAATAAGAATCAATTAACATCAGAAGTTGATAAGCTAGGAATAGATGTTGAGGCTAAGAAAGTCGAGATTAATATGATTTACATTCTAATGGAAAACAATTAAACTGTATAAATGAATTAATTAATTAATTAATAAATAACAGGTACAAAAAGGAGAATTATCGTGAAAACAAAAAAATGGACAATTTGGGGAATTATCTTTTACATTCATTCAGCAGTATTACTTTTCTTAGGATTCGATAGACTCGGAGGATATCAAAATTCTGAAACATATACCGATTCAAATAAATATGCCTACGTAGGCGGAGATGCGTATAATTATATTATCAATACAAATGTACTTACAGGTTTCTTTGTACTTAGTGCTTCATTTTTTGTAGCAGGTACGATGTTAATTGCAACTGGTTCAATTCTAAGGGCTATCAAGGAAAAGTAAGTGAAGAACAAATACTTGAACCGTCAATAACAATATATAATTAAAAATGGACTTCTTTAGGGAGGTCTATTTTTATCTTTACTTTTGTTTCTACGAAGCCGGACATGACTTACGGGATAGTACACATTCAACTCTCTGCTCATTATAAGGAGAAGAATGGAGTCTCTAGAATTGTTTGCTGAAGGAGCTAAGCTAAGAGTGTTTTTAATAAAATCAATATTTCATTAGCACTTGATATGCAATTTAAATGTAACGTTTTTTGTAACCTGATTTTAATAAAATAAAATGTACCTGTTATTTGCTTGTGTATCGTTATATCATACTTATTAGATAGAGATTCGGAAGTATCAGCAAAACATTATAAAAATGTCTCAAACCCTTGGTATCATTGGGTTAGTAGCTTATTAATAATATTATGGTAGTATATGAATTGAGATAAGTCTCGCTCTTCTATTTAAACTTTAAAGACTTATTTGATTCTAAATATAATCAAGAACAGGAGAATGATGATGAATCTAAATAGTATGGTTAATTCAGCTTTAAAAGAAAAAGAAATAAGTAAACATTCATGGGCTTTAAAATCAAATAATATTGCTATGAAAAAAATGGATAAATCCTCTTTTATTAATAATGAAACAGGTATTCCTATTGATATAAGGTCTTTTTTTGAGATAGATGTAATGAAGGAAAATAGCAATTTTCAAATAACTCTAGAGTTTATGAAACAAGACTATCTTGCTAGGATTAGAAAGGGGTTGGGAGAAAAAGCTAGGACAAAATTATTATGGCCTAGTAAACTAACCGAGTATGTTCAAATGAAGTATCCTATTATATATGAAGAATTTAGAAAGAGTAATAAAGTTGATGATAACGTACCGTATATGATTTTTAAAAAGATAGATGAGAAATACTATAAGGTTTCTTTTTCTACAAGTTTGGAAGAATATGAAGGAATAGGTTCTGTTCAAGTTACTTCAACTTCAAAGTTAGAACCAGTTAAAAGAAACCGAGAGTATAGTTCTTATGGAGAGGAAATAAGAGATTCTGTTGTATATGAGTACTTATTCAATGCTAAAAGTCAATGCTGGATTGATGAAAATATCCTTGGTTTAGATTCGAAGGAGAGCAAAGGTTATGAAGCTATGGGTATTCTACATCATATTGGGATAAAGAATGACCATAAAGGAATCTTTGAAGGAATAAATATTTCTGATGCTCTGTCTCTGTTACAAAAAGAAATGGAAAATTTTAATCCTATTAAGGATGTTCTAATACGATTGAGTGAAGAAGCTATAACAATAACTCTTGATACACATGTGGATGAAGAAGATGATTTTCCTGAAGGGAAAGAAAAGTTTAGATTACACAGATATAGAGAACGTAATAATAAATTAGTTAAACAAGCTAAGGAACGCTTTATCCAAGTACATGGGAGGCTTTATTGTGAGGCGTGCGGAATGGACTTTGAACAAGTTTATGGTGATAGAGGAAGGAATTTCATAGAGGCACATCATAGAAAACCGATATCTGAAATGAAAAACGATGAAACGACTAAAATTGAAGATTTAGCAATGCTTTGCCCTAATTGTCATAGTATGATTCATCGTAAGCCACTGGTTACTGTTGAAGAGCTGAGGGTTTTAATTCAATCGAAAGGAAAATTTATATAAATAGATTAAAAAAATTAACAATGTAACACATAATGGTATGAATAAGTCCTTAATATGATGTTTTATCGTAAAGGAATAGGTGAAAGTTATGCCGCACGTGAAGTTTGATTTTTAGAAAGGTGTGATATTACACCTATATATAATAAAGGTACTTAAATTTGGAATTTATATCAGGAGAAGTTATTCATTTAAGATAATGAATTAATATGAATTGGATGGAGCAACGTGTTT
Organism: Bacillus sp. FSL K6-1338; assembly: GCF_038006965.1. Classification (NCBI taxonomy): domain Bacteria; kingdom Bacillati; phylum Bacillota; class Bacilli; order Caryophanales; family Bacillaceae; genus Bacillus; species Bacillus sp. FSL K6-1338. The sequence goes on from NZ_JBBOWI010000002.1 coordinate 217,068, forward strand.
TTCCGAGTTATATAATCCGATATTTAAATCCAGAGATACATAATAAAGAAGAAAACCCGCTACTCTCAGGGTACACATACATTTATGGAGAGGATAAGAAAGATGGGTGATTTTGAAAATTAAAGTTTTAAAGGAGGACTTCTTTTTTATAAATGCATAGAAAATTCTACTGTATTACCACATGTTACTAGGTGGAAAAGTTTTGGATATTCATAAAGCGGGTGTTCCTAAGGTTCACTTTCATGTTTTACGTCATACCCATGCAATAAACCTACTAGCTAAGGATGTGAATGTGAAAATTATTTCTGAGAGATTAAAAGTTATAGAAACATCAAAATCACATTAAATACTTACTGGTGTGTGCTGCGAACGATGCATGAGGATGCAGTCAACAAAATTGAATATATTTTGTAGGTAATGTGACCAATTTTGTGATCATTGGTGTTATAAAGTATGAGAGTAATCAAATAAACCTTCCCCCTGAAAGGATGGGGGAAGGTTTATTTGATTACTCTTCTTCTTGCATTAAGAATTTCCAAAAACGTTTTAATTCTTCACGCTTTTGGGATGGTGCAAACTTTATATCTTTTAGCCATTGATCTAATTCTATTTTGTTTCCGTCCTCTGTAACATTAAAATCTCGCCCTAGAAGAAAATCAGTAGATACATTAAAGTAATCTGCTATACGTATCAAGGTATTGTAATCAGGTTGACGTTCATTCCGTTCGTACATACCAATTGTACTTTCACTTAGCTGAAGCGAGTGAGCAAGTTCTTTTTGCGTAATTCCTCTTTGTTTTCTTAAATCACGAATTATATTTCCAAACGTTTTCATTCTATCACCTGATAATATATTAACACAATATGTGTTAAATAATTAAAAATTTTAAAAGTTGATAATTAGAATCTATTGACAACACAAAGTGTGCAGTTTATATTTTAAGTAACAACACGAAATGTGGTTTTAGGGGGAGAAGACATGAATTATGAAAGAGTGGCCAAAAATCTAATTAATTTAAGAAATGAAAAATCTAGAGAAGAAGTGGCAAGGGCTGTGGGAATCAGTGTTAGTACATTGCAAATGTATGAAAATGGCCAGAGAATTCCACGGGATAATATAAAAATAAAATTAGCGAATTTTTATGGTGTTACAGTCCAAACAATTTTTTTTGATTCAGAACAACACGAAGTGTGTTGAATAATATTAGATTTTTAAGATTATGTAGTTATTTTTTAGAAATGTAAGTTTGGAAAGTGTCTTAGGAAATTTTACATAAAAAATAATATTTTTATCATTATATATAAATAATAGGAGTGTATTTGCATGAACATGAAAACATTTGAAATGCGTGAAAAACGATTAGCGGAACTACTAGGTGCAAAAGTACTATGGGAATTTATAAGTGCTATTACAGAGGAGATTGAAAAACAAGAATTAGAGTCGACACCAGGTTTATTGGAAGATCTATTCGTACATGTGAAAGAAACTATTCAAATTCAGAATATGAATCAACGCATAACAAAAGCCTCTGTAAAAACAGAGGCTGATGGTATAAATAAAGATACATTATTTATGGAAGCATATGTAGAATTAATCAATCATAAGTTTATTATTTCTGAATTAGCTGTAGAGCTTTCATCTGTTCTAAAAGAATTAAATTGTTTTGTTCAATCATCTTTGCCACAGCTTCAAAGTGAGCTTGATTCTCAAGAACCTCAATCTGCTTCTCTTTAGGGAGTGATTGAAGTATTTCTTTTATTTCTTTACACTCGTATATGTTATTCTCCGAGTCTTCGATTAATTTATTGCGACGATTGGTGTATTCAAGTGCACCTAAGGTCGCTAATGCGCGAGGATCTAATCCTAGAATTTCCATGTATTCCTCTCCTTTCCTCTACAATAATTCGATAGGGGGAAGGAGATTCCTTTAATGATTTGGTAAATTTTTAATATAGCCATATAATATGATATTAATTAGTGGAATGTTATGTAGCAGGAATACAATAGAATTAGACTTAAAAGAACTTCTAAAAAACATGAGAAGAAAGGGGAATCCAGTAATTTCACTTCTTTTTCTTAAATTCTCTACATATGGAACAGTTGTTTACTTGTATAATGAATTTTAAATTGGATTCCTTTAAGAAGATTAGATAGACATAAGGAATAAGGTATGCATTTGTAGATAAACAAAATGAAAGAGAGTTGTTATGGAAAGAATGATAGAAAATATTCAGGAGTTATTAGATAATATGTTTTAAAGTGTTCAAGAGAGTAGCCGTATATAAATCGTTACTTAAAAAGTAAAAACTTAGTCCTTGAATATAGAGAAAGGACTAAGTTTTTTGTATAGATGAAATATTGAGTGTATAAAGTTAAATTAAGTAGGGCTCTGAAACCTGAGTGTCCCTTAATGTTAATAAGCATTAAACTTTATATTGCAATACTCCCAGGCGATGCTCCAACCGTTACTACTGTATTTACCGTATAATCAACGGAGTTAAGGATCGTAACTGTGTTTTGTTCTGGCTGAGCAATATAGATGAACTCTCCATTAGGTGTAAAGGCAGCGTCTGCTGGTCCATTGATAGAAATTGTTCCTGTAGATAGTCTTTGTGCTGTATCAATAATATTGATTTCATTGTTTGTTTTGTCTCCTAACAATGCTACAGGTTGATTAGGTGAGAGAGAAAGAAACGAGTTGTAATAGGCCCCAGTAAGAATATCTCCAACCTTTTGGAAAGTAGATAAGTCAATCACTGTAAGAGTGGTCCCAGACGCCACCATTTCTTCTGTAACATAAGCGAATCCATCAAATAAACTGATTCCAATAATGTTTGGATAATCATTTGAAGTAGGACGCTCTTCTACGATATCTCCTGTATTTAAATCAACTTTTATAATACTCCAAGCGTTAGCATTTACGATGTAAGCGTATTGTCCATTTGGATCAATGGCTATACTTGAAAACCCACTTACTCCGATTGAGATCGTATTAGAGATCGTTTGAGTTAGAATGTTAATTGTAGTAATATCCATTGATCCAGTTGAAATATTTAGTATATATGCAAACTGACCATCTGGAGAAAATGCAATATCAATCGGTTTATTTATTGAGAGAGTAGAGGTAACGGCAAGGGTTTCATTTGTAATTATAGAAACACGGTTATCATAAAAGTGCGAAACTAACGTATATGTTTTATTGGGGTTAACAGCAACCTTAATTGGCTGATAAGGGAGATCAATTATTTGCTGAACAGTCTGTGTTGCTGTATTAATTACTGAAAGAGTATTATCATCTTGATTTGCTGTAAAAGCATAAATAGGAGGATTTGGTGGCACTGGTAAAAGGGAAAGGGTGCCACTTAAGATAAACGTATTATCATCTTGTGGTGTGATTGTTAGACTCTTAAGTTTAAAGCCACTAAAATCAAAGCAGCAATTAGAATCCGTTGTATAATAAATAATCTGATTGATGGAGAATTTGTGCCATTTAGAAAAAGCTGCAGCTCCTTGTCCATATTGATTTTGAACAGGGGAAATACTAACAAGCATAGAAAGTACACCATAGATGCGAACACTGTGTACTGGATAGGAACCATCTGGTAAATCAGTTTGAAGAAGACAAGGGTTCGGTGTTTGTAGCGTACATGGTTCAAATGCACATTTTAAGCGGTTTGTATTCCAGGTGACGGCACCAGTGTAATTGGTATCATTAATTATATATCCTTCAGGAGCTTTAATTGAAACCTCAAAATTTACATATTGATTGCACGTACCTTGGCAAGGTAACATGAATATCACTTCCTTTATCAGAAATTATGTGTTAATTCACGTAGTATATAAAGTCGATTACATACCATATTAGGAAAAATATTTTTAGAGCCTATGCTTTTCTATGAAATGACTATGCTTGAAAAGCATCTACTTGTTGATACTACATATAAATAGGTAGCAATGCTCTATATTATGCTTTCTATTTCTTAATGCTTGTACAAATTGTGGTTATTTTAATCGTTAGAAAGTCTGATCCAGTAATGGTAAAACATATTGAAGTAAATAGAAGGTTAATCTAGATATGTTAAGTCTAATGATAGTACATACGATATAGTGCTATTAAATTCGAGGAAGTTAAAGTATGAAAGGGGACACTTATGTTAACTTGAATATCTATTACTAACTTACTTTGTGTAAAAAAGTAGCTGCACAAAAGTACAGCTAGTCTTCTTCACAAATTTATATGGCCTTGATGACGAATTGAGATTGAGGTATATATAGTAATTGAGCTGTTAAGGAAGTTGTTGTATTAGCAAATGGGTATGCTTCCTTATAAAGAAAATTACTATACACTATTTCATTCATTTCATAGGTCGTACACAGTTTTTTTAGGATTTTTTGAGAAATTTTATTTGTACAAGCGGCAATAAAATCATAATCTCTTTTACTTATTTCTTGAATGGCATGTGAAAGAAGGGTAGTGACTATACCACTTCCCATCCAATCTGGATGACAAGCGCCCATATCTAGATAGACCAGTTTTTCTTTATCTAAATGAGAAAACTCAATAGATTCTGTCTCTAATGTATCTAAAAGTTGAAAAATAGGTTCCATTTGTGGGCATAGTTCAATCGCTTTCTCTGTATCTATTAGTGGCTGGGTTAATTTTTTTGTTAAAAGAACTCCAATAATTTGAAAATTTTCTATTGCTACAAATGACATAGCTTGAGATACAGCTTGTTTCATCATTTCTTCGCACATTTTGTGAAAAGGAGCAAAAGGAATTTGTAAACTGCTTACAAGAGGTTCATTATTCACAAAAGAATGTGCAAGTAAATGTGCTGCATCTTTCACATGGTGTGTATCAAGTAGCTCTATATTCATATGTTTTTCCTCTTTCCTGATATAGTGAATAGTAATTAAAAGGATTAAAAAATTTATTTCATCTAGTTAAGTTTAACTATTAAAGCGCTAACAAATATGGTTATGAAACATATGAATGAATCTGTTTAGTAGCAATCGAAATATGTTCATAAAGAAAGTCTACGATCTCATCTATACATTCAACAGTTGTATATGGAGAGATAGAAAAGAATTTTAATGTAGAAATCGGATTTCTATCATAACTGTTTATTACATCTACTACACAAGAACGAGTTGTATCACCAAAAAATACTTGATCGCGATTTTTTCCTAGGTAATTAAATAGTTCTATATTTAATCGGTTTGTATCCTCAATTTCTTCCTTTGTTGCAAGGCCTATTCGTTCTTTTTCCCAATTTTCTTGGCCATCTCCATTCAGATAGAAGCGGAAAGTTGTAATTGGTCCATATGTAAAATCATTTGTGATTGCGACTTGGGGTAGGGCCTTGCGCAACTTCTCTCTAAATAATAGATTTACACGAATATAATTTGCTAATATTTTTTGATATCCTTCAATTCCGAAGGCTAGTAGATTGATATACATTGGAATAGCACTACCAGATCGTGAACATTCTAAGGTATAGCCTGTATGATAACTTCCATATGACCTATTACCAAGATAAGGTGTGTCATCTTGTTCAATGTCCATCAGTTGTAAATCAGTATGATTTTTTACGATTAAAATACTTGAAGCATAAGGTGTTTGTCCTAATTTATGAAAATCAAAACATACACTATCTGCAAGGGACATATATTGCATTTTATCTTGTACGTATTGTAAGGCATTTTTCACATTAGGTTCAAATGAGAGTGAATTTTCTTCAAAACTATAATTATTAAAGAAACTATAGAATCCGCCCATTGCAGAATCAGCATGGATATAAATCGGTTTTAATTTATATTTTTTCTGTATTGCTTCAGCGCTCTCTTTAATTTTTCTTATATCATCAATAGTAAATGTGTCTGTTGATCCCATGGTAGCTAGAATATAAAGGGGGATACCGCCATTGTTAATAACTTGTATCATTTTAGCCTCTAAATCTTCTATATCCATAGAACTTGTATAAGGATCAGTTTTCACTTTTATTAAGTGATTTGACCCAATACCAGTTGCTTCAGCTGACTTTAATAAACTATAATGTGCATTTTCAGAAGCAAAGCAATATACATTTTGTGGAGCGCCATGTTCTTTTGCTGATGGGAATTGTTTAGAAATTGCTAAGCGCAGGCTAGAAAATACGCATCCTTGTCCACCCCATGTTGTATAGCCGCCGCTATTATGTGGATTATAACCTATCAGTTTTGAAAGCATGGATACCACTTTCACTTCTGCTTCAGCTGCCCCTGGACCATATACATCCCAAACACCATTACCATTTAAAAGTGCCATTGTCATTACCCCTAATAGTGAAGGTATACTTGGTAGTGGTACAGCGTTAGACAAGTAATATTTATTTGGATACGGATGTCCATTCATAAATTGGTTTAGCTCTTCTATAACCTCAGACATAGTGATTCCAGCTAGTGGAATATGACTTTGGTGAATTAAGCCATTGTAGTATCCTTCTGATTTTTCCTCACATTTACCTAAAGTAGCTCGCTCATCATTTTTTAATTGGTCAAGATTTTTAATTATTTTCTGCATAGATTCTAATAAAAGTTGTTGTTTTTCTTCATTTCCGTCAACGCTCGGAAATAGTTTTAAAATATCTTGCATGCAGTCACTTCTCCTTGTGAAAAACTGGATTTTTATTTTACTTGGTTAAACATAAGGGTATAATAATTTGTAATTGCCCTATTGAATACTTAAAAATGAGGAGCTATTTAGAAAAAAATGTAATTCCATAGAAGATTATATGAATTATGGAATTTAAAGTAAAGAAAAATTTTTTGATTTATTTTAAAAAAAGTAATTGTGAGATAATGAAGTTTCTAAAAATATTTCTGAATTAATTGTTTATTCGGTTTGCATGTTGCCTTAGCATGTATTCAACTAGTGTAGTAGATATTTTAATATAATGTAGAACGTATTATAAGGTAGTTGAATAAAAGGGTTCAACTACCTTATAAAATGTAGATATTGTTGGGAAAAGATAAAAAAATAGGGTGGAAGTGCTAAAGATATGTTCTAGTGGAGAAGAAGTAGTAGTATGGATTTGGTAGAAAAATCAGCATAATTTTTTATGGAAGAATAATTATTTGATCAAAGTTGTTTAATGAATTCAATTTCATTATCTAATAATAATGGACGAGTTAAGTGGGAAGAGTTCTCTTCAACCTGGGTAGAATTTTTTGCACCAGGAATAGCAACTGAAACGGCAGGGTGACTTAAAACATAACGTAAAGCAACTTGCGCTAAACTTCGATTTGAGCGTACAAGTGAACGTAATTTCTCTACTTTGTTTAAGCTATCTTTAAACCACTTTTCTTTGGGCCAATCTTTTCTTAAATCATCGTCTGGAAATTGAGTTTCATGATTAAATTTTCCAGTTAAAATCCCCATCTTAAGTGGACCTCTTATCACAGCACCTAAATTATGTTTTTCAATATAAGGAAGGATGTCTTTTTCAGGTTCTTTATTCAAAATACTATAATCGAATTGTACGACATCTAAATCATTATCTTGATTAAAATGTCTTATATAATCTAAATCATTAGTAGAAACACCAACGGCTCTCACTTTACCAGATTTTTTTAAGGTTTGGAAAGCTTGTAGAAAGGCTTCTGTTTCTTCATGTTTATCCCACCAAATATGACAAAAGTACACATCTATATAATCCGTTTTAAGCCGCAGTAAACTAGCCTCAAACGCATCAATGATCTTTTGAGGATCTCCATAAACGGCTGGTTGATTTGGGTCATAATGATGACCAATTAATCCACCTTTTGTAGAAAGAATGATATCCTGCCTGCGATTATTTATGGCTTTTGCAACGAGTGTTTCACTATGACCTAATCCATAAACATCAGCAGTGTCAATAAAGTTGACTCCTAGGTCAATCGCTTTCTCAATTGCATCAAGTGATTCATTATCTTTTACTGCTCCCCATTCATCTCCACCAATCGCCCACGAACCGAATCCTATCTCTGAAACTATTAACCCGGTGTTACCTAATAATCTATATTCCATTATGTACGGACTCCTCCTTTACAGTTTATGTTATTAGAAGTATATATAGTGACCAGTTGGAATATTCTTGAATTTATTTTCGGAGTATAAATTAGACTATTTCCTTTAATAAAATATGTAAGATTGCTGTATAAAAAGAAATTAGAATTATTAGTGAAATGGTTTTTTATGCTTAAATTGAATAAAAGTATGAATTGATACAGTATAAATATGAGTTTTATTCATAATTTTAATAACTATGCAATAAGCGAAATAAATGTTGAATTTAGTCGGAAAATATAGATTTACAAATTGCAGAATGTGTACATATAGTTGTAACTGTAAATATTATCCGTTTTTAAATATTTATAAAAGGAGAAATTCATATGAAAGAAATACAAAAGAAATATGAAATTGTAGAAGAATTGGATGTAACAGTAGGCCAAGAAGCATTATGGATAGCTCATCAAATGGAAATAGAAAAAGGAATGAACAATGAACCGATTATAATAAAGTTAAAAGGAAATCTTCAAATAGAGGTTTTAAAGAAAACGCTTACTACGATAGTGCAATCACATCCGGCGCTACGTACAATATTTAAGAAGAGGGATGAAAAAATAAAGCAATTAATTCAAAAGAATGTAGAATTTGATATACCAATTAAAGATTTAACTGCTTTTAAAAACACAGAACAAAAATCTATTTTAAAAAATTTCTTAGAATCTATAGTGAATGAGAAATTTAGTTTAGAAGAGGGGCCTTTGTTTAAATTCCACATTATTAAATTCAGTGAAGATACATTTGTTTTACATTTAATGTTTCATCACATTATTTACGATGGATGGAGTTTAGGAGTTTTCATCCGACAATTATCCAATACGTATGGTGAATTACTTCAAGGGAAGAAGAATGTAGAATTTGAATCTCCTTATAAGAACCTCGTAGAGTATGAGGAGGGTTTTATTGATAGTGCAATATATAAAGATGGATCATCGTATTGGAAAGATTATTTACAAGGTGAATTAACTCCTACAGAGTTTCCTATTGATTTTAATAAAATGAATGAAAAAAGATATACAGATAAAAATATAAGTAAGAATATTAATTCGGATTTATTTTATCAAATACAATGTTTTGCTAAAAAAAATAATATAAGTATTTATCGAGTAATGTTAAGTACTTATTGTACCTTGCTTCATCAAATGACAAATGCTGAAGAGATAATTGTTGGTATTCCAATTAATACTAGACCACATACAGAAGAACGAAATGCTTTTGGCTATTTTGTTAATACAGTACCTATACGTATAACAATAGAAAAGGGAGAAACATTTAAGGGAATACTTAATAAAGTGAATAAATCTATTAATCTAGCTATTACGTATAAACATAATCCATACTCACATATAGTAAAAGATTTAAATCTAAATACAAATACAAATACAAATACAAATCATAATATGGTATATTCCACAGCATTTAATACGATGAAGATACCGGAATTAAAAATTCCTGATATTGAGTCAACAGTTTTAACAGATTGTAAAAGAGTAAATCCTTTTAATATGACTTGGAGAATAATGCGATATGAAGGGGAAACAGAGAATAAAATTGAGGTTGACTTTAACTCAGCATTATATAAACCAGAGAGTATTAGTGATTTAGTCGAAAGATATATATATTTGTTACAAAAACTAATGAAGAATGTGAACGAACCTATCCATTCATTGGATTTACTTGTAGAGAAAGATCATCGTCTATACAAAGAAATGAACTCAAATGCTCTTACATATCCTCATTCAAAAACACTAGATCAATTAATCGATCTACAATCATTAAAATCACAAAATCAAATAGCGATTTCAATGGGGGATAAATCCATTACCTATTATGAATTACAGCAAAGGTCAAATCAAATAGCGAATTATTTACGTGAAAATGATTTGAAAAAGGGACAACGTGTAAGTATTACAATGGAGAGAGAGATTGATACCATTGTATGGATTCTAGGCATCTTAAAATCAGGTGGAGTTTATGTACCAATTGATCCAAAGTTTCCTGAAAAAAGAATAGAATACATCTTAAAAGATAGCGAAAGTCAAATGATTATTACGAAGAAAGAATACAGGGGATTGGTTGAAAGGTTTGCGATTCATACAATTTATCTAGAAGATTTTCACTACGCTAATTCTATAGAAAATATTGCGTCTACACATACCATAGAAGATGCAGCTTATATTATCTACACGTCAGGTTCAACAGGTTTGCCAAAAGGAGTCGTTGTACCACATAAAGGCGTAGTTAATTTATCATATTCAGTAATCAATACATTTCATTTAGGAAAAGAAGATGTGTTTTTACAATTTGCAACGATCATTTTTGACGCCTCCATTATGGAAATATTTCCGATTTTGCTATGTGGAGGGAGAATGCATTTAATTTCTGAAATCGAAAAACGTTCAGCAGAGGAATTTATAAATGTAATTGAAAAGAATGGTATTACAAATGTGGTTTTACCAACTGCGTTTTTTAAATTAATAGCTGATATGCCAAAAGAAATGTTACTTAAATTAAATTCTGTAAAACGTGTATTTGTAGGAGGGGAAACTTTACCTGCTGAATCAGTTCGTAAATGGCAAAGTAAATTAGGGTTAAAGATTCCAGTTCTTAATGCATATGGTCCTACTGAAACTACTGTATGTGCAACCATGTATGAAGTAAATCGTGAGATACAAAAAGAAATTTCTAATATCCCAATCGGTAAACCAATTGCTAATAGTGAAGTTTTCGTGGTTAGTCCGTTCAATACATTATGTCCGTCAGGTGTAGTAGGTGAGTTATTTATTGGCGGTGATGGAGTTGCCAACGGATATTTAAATCAACAGGAAAAAACAAAAGAGGCGTTTATTTCTTTTGACAAATCCTATAATCACGATAAAAAGATGTATCGTACTGGAGATTTAGTACGTCTTTTACCGAATGGAAATTTAGAATTTATCGGAAGGAAAGATAATCAAGTAAAAATACGTGGGTATCGAATTGAGCTGGATGAAATTGAAGGAACATTATTTAAACATCTAGAAGTGAGAGATGCTGTAGTATTCACGTATCAAAACGACAAAATTGTTAGCTTTTATTTATCAAAAGACAATACAGAACTAAAACAAGAGGCATTAAAAACATTCTTAAGTGAAAGTTTACCAGATTTTATGATGCCAAATTATGTATTTCACCTTGAAAGTTTTCCTGTATCACCAAGCGGGAAACTAGATAGAAAAAAATTAGAATTACAAATCCCATCTTTACTTGCAAACATGCAGAAGCAATATGTTCCACCGATAAGTGAAACAGAAAAAAGATTGGCAAAAACATGGACAGAGATTTTAAATTTAGGGAAATATAGAATCGGCGGAGATGATGACTTTTTTAAACTTGGGGGACATTCATTAATTGCTGTGCAAGTGTTAAATCAAATTCAAAAAGAGTTTCATCTAAAAATTGAAATTAGAGATATTTTTGAGCATACAACGATTGCTAGTCTATCAGCTTACATCGATAAATTAATGATAGTAAATCAAGATAGTTCAGAACAGGAGATGCAAGTATTAAAAGTTGCAGATAAGGAAAGTTATCAGTTATCAAGTGCTCAAAAAAGAATCTGGTTTTTAAATAAGTATAACGCCATTAATAGAGTATATGATACACCACTACACATATATATTGAACCGAGCTTGAAAAAAGATATCTTACAAGACACCATAAGATTTTTAGTTGAACGACACGAGATGCTACGAACAGTTTTTATTGAAAGAAATGGGGAGCCTAGACAAGTCATTTTAAACTCAATAGCCATTGACTTGATTCACGATGAGATTGAACACATGTCTAAAAAAGAACAACAAGAATATATACGTACAACAATAAATCAAACGGATCATACACCATTTGATTTAGAAAAGGGCCCTCTTTTTAGGATTAGAATTTTTAATCTGAATAAGAAAAAGTCTTATTTATATATTAATTTACATCACATTATTACAGATGAGTGGAGTGTAAGGAATCTATTAGATGAATTAATGAAGGTATATAGTGCCTTTGCTAAACGTAGGAATCCTGAGTTGCCAACTATTTCTAATCGATATGTAGATTATGCAGAGTGGGAACAGGCGCAGTTAAATTTAGGTCGATGGGATACAGAAAAATCTTATTGGATGGCCGAACTTGCAGCACCTCTTCCTATATTAAATCTTCCTTTAGATTTTAGTAGGAATCGTCAAAGTACAAATAAAGGTACAGTATTTGAAATGAAGTTAGATAATGAAATGAAAGAGTCTTTGAAACAAGTATGTGAACAAGAGAATGTTTCTATGTATATGCTATTTTTAGCAGCGTATATTCAATTGTTACATTATCTAACGGATCAAAAAGATATTATTGTAGGTACACCGATTGTTGGAAGGAATCATCAAGAATTTGAAAAAATACAAGGATTTTTTGTAAATACCTTAGCGATCAGAACACAATTGAATGATGTGAAAAATTTAACACAGCTATTACAAGTAGTGAGAGAGAAATGTTTGAATTCATTCCAAAACCAATCGTACCCATTTGATAAAGTAATTGAGCAAATAAATCCTGATAGAAGCTTTGGGAATAACCCGATCTTTTCTACTATGTTTAGTTATCAGAAAGATATTCTGCAGCAACATGATGCGTATAAGCTTCAGTTGTTACCTAATAAACAAGATATTAGTAAGTTTGACATTTCTTTAGCTGTTGAAGAAGGATTGGATTATGTAGGGATTTCATTTGAGTATGATATTAATCTTTTCAAGGAAGAGTCAATTAACAGGTTTACTCAAAACTTACTTAATATACTGGACGCCTTTATTCATCAACGAACAGTAACATATGAAAATCTTTCATTCCTATCACAGGAAGAAGAATCTTTATATCAAAAGGTAAATCATACAGAAAGACCATATCCTTATTTTCAAAATATACAGGAGCAATTCTATATGCAAGTAGATGGACAACCCGAACGGATTGCTATAGTGACTGGAACGGAATCTTTAACATATAGACAATTAAATATGAGCTCTAATCAAGTAGCTCAACATTTACTCGAAAAAGGTATAAAAAGAGGTGATAAGGTAGCCATATTTTTAGATAGAAGTATGAATAGTATCGTTTCTATGCTTGGAATATTAAAAGCCGGTGCTGCCTATATACCAATCGATGTAAAATATCCTGAGGATAGAATAAATTATATAGTTCGTGACAGTGAGGCATGTAGAATTATAACGAGTAACAAATTCAAAAGTCATTTGAATGTAAGTGATTATAAGGTTTCAATAATAGAGGATATATATCGTACGACTATAAATGATGATGTAAAAATTTTAAATAAACCAAATGACTTGGCATATGTAATTTATACTTCAGGCTCAACAGGAAAACCAAAAGGTACATTATTAACGCATAAAGGAGTATTAAATTTAGTTGAATGGAGAAATGAAGTATTTCAGATCTCTCCAAATGATAAAGTAACACAGTTTTATTCCCATAGTTTTGATTCTTCAGTATCAGAAATTTTTTCTACCTTGTTAAATGGGGCGGAACTATATGTATTAAGTGATGAACAGCGCTATTCAACTGTCGAATATGCTCAAGCCATTCAAGAAACTCAAGCAACTATTTCTGACTTACCAACAGTATTTTTCAATGAATTATCAACTTCATTAACTAAACTGGATAGCGAAAAGATACGTTCTTTAAGATTTATAATAATGGGAGGGGAAGCTGCATCAACAAATGCCATTAGAAGTTGGCAAAATACTTTTAAAAACCAAGTACAGCTGGTAAATGAGTATGGCCCTACTGAAGCAACCGTTTCAGCAATGTATTATTTCATACCAGTTTTAGAAGGCGACAATAATCTTTTAGGAAGCATACCAATTGGTATTCCTATTTCTAATACAAAGGTTCATATATTGAATTCATATATGCAACATTGTCCGGTAGGGGCTATGGGTGAATTATATATTGAAAGTTTAGGATTGGCTCAAGGGTATTGGAAGCAGGAAGAAAAAACAAAACAGGCATTTATTTCAAACCCATTTTCAGAAGACAATAGTAAAAGATTATATCGAACAGGTGATTTAGCAAGGTGGTTACCAAATGGAAATATAGAATTTATGGGGAGAAAAGATAAGCAGGTTAAAATTAGAGGGCACAGAATTGAATTAGGTGAAATAGAAGATGCAATGTTACAACTTGAGGGGATAAGTCAGGCTGTAGTAACACAAACGGAAGATGGAATGTTACTGCAAGCTTATTATAAAACAGTGGACGGTATAGGGATAGAGAAAAATAAGTTAGCTTTACATTTATCAAATGTATTGCCAGAATATATGGTCCCTAAATATTACTCTCATGTGTTAGAAATACCAATAACGGCGAACGGTAAAATTGATTTTGAAAAGCTGCCAAAAATAGAGTTTGGTTATGAGCAAAAAGATGAGTGTAAACTTAAACCTCAAACTAAAGTGCAAAAAGACATTGCAAAGGTATGGTCTGAAGTTCTAAACATAAAATCTATAGGTTTAAAAGATGATTTCTTTAATTTGGGTGGACATTCTTTAAAAGTTATGCCGGCATTAGTCAAATTAAAACCGTTATACCCTAACTTGAAAATTCAAGATTTCTTTAAGTATAGAACAATAGAAAAATTAGCCTCTCATATTGAAGAGATGGAAGGCATGTCGTCCAAGAAAGAGAAAAATATGAATGTAGCATGTATGGAAAATGAAACGAAAACGACTCCTGTTTATGAAAGAACTAAATTAGAAGAATGTGAGTTAGATCTGGTGAATTATCCAAACACAATTTTCCTTACAGGGGCAACAGGATATTTAGGAGCACATATTTTAGAACGATTATTACAGTTGCCATCTACGACTATTTACTGTTTAGTAAGAAAAAATGAGGATCAAGTAATTGGTGCAAAGTTAAAAGAAAGAATGGAGTTTTATTTCGGTAAAGAAATCCTTCAAAAGTTGAAGGAGAGAGTAGAATTAATTGAAGGAGATTTATCTTTGATGAATCTAGGTCTAGATTCAAAGCAAATGGACCATTTAAAGAATAGGGTAGAGTCAATCATACATTGTGGTGGAGAAGTTAGACATTATGGAGAACGTGAGCATTTTCAAAAGGTAAATGTTCAGTCTACAAAATACTTATTGGAATTAGCTAAGAACACAAATGCACGTTTTCATTATATATCGACTTTAAGTGTAGTAGGTCAGGCTGAAAGCGATCCAAAAGAATTTGAATTCTCTGAGTCTAATTTTGATAGAGGGCAAAATTTAGATAATCTGTACCTAGAAAGTAAGTTTCAAGGCGAGAAAATGGTCAGAGAAGCAATGGAAAAAGGAGTTCGTGCCACAATATACCGTGTGGGGAATTTAGTGGGTAACTCTAAAACAGGTAAATTTCAATACAATATTAATGAAAACGCATTTTATAGATTATTAAAAGGGATATGTCTATCTAGCATAGCTCCTGACGTCAATACGTATGTAGATTTAACGCCTGTAGACTATGGAAGTTTAGCTATTACTGAATTATCTTATAAGGCCAATACAGTAAATAAAACCATGCATATTTGTAATCCAAATCAGCTTAAATGGGACCAATTTATTAATAGTTTACAAGCTTTTGGATACGATATCCTGTTAATGAAACAAGAGAAGTATATAGAGAAGTTTTTTAATACGAATCTAACTACTGATGAACAGAAAGCTTTAGAGCTCATAATGCCTTTATTAGAATCTGTAGAAGAGCTATCAGTAGCTATACCATCTTGTTTATACACGCAAGGATATTTGAAGAATGTACATTGTTTAGAGCCAAATCAAGAGTATATCAATTTGTTATTAAATTATGCTATGAGTATAGAGTATTTACCATTAATTAAAGAACCAATACTGTTGTAGTATACTCTATCTATTTTGAGCAAAAGAAGGGTTTCACTTCGAAACTTTTTATTTAAAAATCTTAATTATTTGATTACAAAAAATAAAAGATTGTATAGCGGAGAAGTAATAATGAAAAAGAACCTGTTTTCTATGGAAAACAGGTTCTTTTTTTGGGGTAAAGATAACTTAGGGATACGGAAAAAATCCTTCCCAGTATGATTGGGATCGCACTATCGAGAATATAAATATGCAATTATGCATATTTATATTGAATATTTTTAATAATTTTAAAATCTAATATATAATTAAAAAGTTTTTAATGAATTGATAAGGAGATGCGAGTATGAAGAAAGTCATAGGACTTATAGTATCATTATTTTTATTATTCTCTACCTATGCACCAACATTTACAGAAGCAGCCGAAGTTTTAAATAAAGTAGGCTGGGTGAAGGAAAATGAGAATTGGTACTATTATCAAAAAGATGGAAGTAAGCAAATAGATAACATTATTTTAGATGGAATAGAGTATTCCTTTTTTAAAGATGGGAGGCTATTCCAAGGGAGAAAACAGGTAGGAAAAGACGATTTATATTATAGTGAGCCTGGTAAATTAAAGACTGGATGGAGTTTTTCTGCAACTTCATGGAGCTATTTAAAAGATGGGAAGTATGTAACAGGAACATTTACCTATCAAGGAAAACCATTTGAAATTAATAAGTACGGGGATATGGAAAAAGGATGGATTACTCTTCGTTCTGCTGTTAAAAGAATCTATCCAAAGCCAGAAACAAAATTTCTATTTAAATCTAAACCTGTAAAGGATGGGGATGTCTTAGAGGTCATTTCAAAGCAGGGGTTATGGTATCAGGTTAAATATCAAGGAGAAGTCGGTTATGTTCGGATATTTGAATCTGTTGTAATTGGTGAATCACCAGTTCGTTCATGGGATGTAACAAAAGAAGCAACGAATTTGTCTCATTTTATGATAACGGAGTATCATAAAGATCCTGAAAAATACTTTCCACCCAATATTCAAAAGAAATTTGATAAACAACTAGATAGTGATTTAGCTCTTCTTGCGAATGGATTAAAATGGATTGATCAATTAAAAGAAGCACTCTATTTAGATAATAAACAAGGATGGGTACAAGAAGAAGGGAAATGGACGTATTATAAAAAAGATGGGCAAAGAATAACTGGTTTCCAAGCAATTGATGGGAAACGTTATTATTTTGGTACTGATGGTTTTATGCAAACGGGATGGTTACATACAAATGGATCAGATTATTATCTGGGAACCGATGGTGTGATGCAAACAGGAGTCCAACATATTGACGGGAAAATCTATTACTTTAGTCCGTTAGGTTCTGTACAGTCAGGATTTACAAATGTTGAGGGGAAACCATATTATTTTGATGCTTCTCATGAATCAAAAAATGGTTGGATGAAGCAAGAATTTAATTGGTATTTACTACAGCCTTCAGGTGCATTACAAACAGGAGATTTTACATATAAAGATAAGAAATTCTCCTTTAATCAAGATGGAGAAATGGTTAAAGGATGGGTTACATTAGAATCCCTTGTTAAAAAAGTATATCCTGAGCCAGATTTAAGAAAAGCATTACGTGCAAAACGTGTGAATAAGGGTGAAGTGATAGAAGTAACTGGGAAAGTCGGTTCTTGGTATGAGGTTAATTATCAAGGAGAAAAAGGATATGTACGTATTCATGATGCTATTATCTTTGATCAGGAGGCTAAAAGTCCACTTACTTTGCTTGATGGGAAAGTAAAGATATTTGAAGGTGTATTAGATTATTTAAAAAGTGACGAACCATTCATAAATAACACGATTAAAATTTTAGAAGAATCAGAACAAGGGTTGTTAGATGCTGCAGAGAACTGGGAAAGTATTTCTAGGAACGTAAACAACGCAAAGCAAGATGTACAGTATAAAATGAAAGTGATTAAAGAATCACATGATAAATTGCAAGAATTAGTGAATGCAATGAAAGGTGACATTAAAAATTTAACGGTCACTCAAAGAAAAGAGCTATTTAAACTGCTTGGAAATACGAAAGAAGATGCTCTAGCGTATGGAAAAGAGTGGATGGGGTTTAGTGCTGATGTATATGTATCTATCCTGCAATATTATACATCCCTATATCAAAGCTATGCTTGGTATTATCAAACATTAGATGTGGTTGCGGGTAAAGCACTTGAAACCCAAAATGAGATTAATAAAAATATTCTTCAAATTGAGGAAAATCATCGTAAGTTAGCAGAAGGGCTTTCAGGTGTCGTTAAAGATTTAGGACCAGTTGTAGATAGTTCGATTCGTCTAAAACATTCTGTAGATATAGCGAAACCTGCTATGGAGGAACTTGTACAAGTAACAAGAAAAAACGCTCCAATCATTGCGAAAGACTTACAAGCATTGGATGCGAAAGTCCCAGGATTCTTCACAGATTTCAATATGGGAATAGATCTTGCAAATACATTTATGGACTCCGCTAATAAAATAGCAAGTCATAAAATTGATATACCTGCTGGAAGTATTGGCAGTATTGATTTAACAAATGCTTTCCGTGATTTTGGTGTTACTCCAGAAAAAATGAGAGAGCTTGAACAAGCTGATCGAGATACGACTAAATTCATGAATGTCACATTGGATGCATGGCCAATTATTAATGTGCCAAAAGAAATTATTCAATTGGTACAAGGCCATGAAATGGGCGAAAAAGACAAATACAAACCATCTGATTACGCCATTGGTGTTGCATCAGTACTAACAGGTGGGACTGTAAAAACTGTAAAAACTATCGGAAAGGTAGTTGGTACTGTTGAGGATATTGAAAAGAAAGCGAAAAATCTTGAGAAGGCTGCGAAGAATACAAAACATGAAGTGAAAATATTAGGAAGAGGTTCTACTGGTAGAACAACAGCTAATTCATTAGAAGAGCAACTTGCAATGAAAGAAGTTAAATCCAATCCGCAAGGAATAGTTTTAACGAGAATACCAATGACAGATCCTCGTTGGCCTAAAGAAGACGGATGGGTGAAAATGGCGCATAATGTAAATGGTGTAGAAATTCATTATGTTAAAAATACTAGAACAGGCGAATTTGATGATTTTAAGTTTAAAAATTAATTATTTGTTGATAGGAGCTTGTATATGAAGGTAATGTGTATAAAAAATTCAGGAGATACATTTTCAGAGGGTTTATTAAAACAAGGATATAATCCAGACTCGATTATAAATTTAGAAATCCAAAAAGAATATGTGGTTTATGGTATTAGTTCACTGAATGGAGAATTAGACTATCTAATCTTAGGTGAAAATGAAAACTTGCCTTCATGGTACCCAGCCGAATTATTTGAAGTATCTAATCCTTTACAACCTTTAGAATGGTATTTTGCGGATCATAAACATAGTAAAGCGACAACAATAGAATATATATGGGGTTATAAAGAATTAGCTTTAAATGATAGACATGCTCTTGGTTTAATGGAAAGAGAGAATAAAGATATTGAAATATTTTTAAAGCGTAAAGCTGAAATTGATGAATTTGAGGAATTGTAATAGTAAAGGAATGGATTAACTTATAAAAAACGTAGGAATTAAATATTTCTACGTTTTTTTGTACATAACATTTAAATAAACACCTTATTTTTTGAAAAAATTGAAGGATCAAATGGAGGAAAAATCTCAAGCAAATGCTTACTGATTGTGAAAGATTGCGCTTATATCAAGATACCAAATACATTATGAGTATCTACCTTAATAGAGATTATCTCATCGTATGATAATTTTCCACTTAATCTACCCGTATATTCCATTGAAATAATAGAACTATACGGGTGACCTTATTCTTGAATCATTTTTTGAGAGCCTTATTCAGATACTCTAGTAATTAAAAATAATAATATTTAAAATTGATTAAATGACAAAAGGTTTTTGATTATCAAAAGTTGGATTACTCTTTCCAATATCAAGAAGGTTTGGAGATTGATCTGGCGGCATGGCTTCTAAAATTTTTCTGTGGAATTTTTGGTAGTTCCCTTCAAATACCCCACTTCTCCATACTGATAATAAAGTTGCAGTGAATAATCCATTAAAAGCTCCATCTGCTGAAAGCTGATTGTCTTGGCAACCAGATATTAATTTAACCGAGCACTTTAATTCATTGTCATTTCTTTCATTAACTTGAGCCTTTCTTTCATGATAAATACTTCTATTTTTTTCAAAGGTTTTAGTTCTAATACCTAGCGGCATATATCGATAGGCTACATGTTTTACTGGATCAATATTGGAGAAATTATATAAATCGTAATGTTGAGCTTTAGTTATCGATCCACTATGACAAGAATCTGATAAGACAACAATTCTTACACCTTCCTTAAAAAGATGCCAAAGTGCATGAATTTCATCGTCTAGGAATTGACCATCATATAAACACCAAGTTTCGTCAAAACCGTCGGCTTCATCATTTTGTTGATCAGGAACACGCCCACCGTGTCCAGAATAAGAAAGGAAAAAAATATCTCCACTTTCTAAAGATGATGCTGCTTTTTTAACTTCATTAACAAAATTATCTATTGTAGCATTGGTTGTTAAGAGCGTAGAGGTATTATCATAACGTAATGATTTTGCAATTAATCCCATATCTTCAGCATCTGCTTCACAGGCAACTAAGTCTCCACTCCATCCTGAATAATGTTGTGGATCAACTGAATTTAATCCAATATGTAACGAGAATCCTTTAGGCACTTTATTCGACCTCCATTTATTAAAAAATTCCATACGGATATCTTATCCATTATTACTGAAGATATTCAGCTAAAAGTGACTTTTATAAATCAAAACGCTTAAGTTGTAATTTTTCATAGCCGTTCAGTTTTACGCTGATTGTTTTTTTATAGATATGTGCTTTTATCAATTCTTTTACTCTCACTTGCTATTTTATCAAGATTGTCATAATAAAGTCGTCTCTTTCGGGGAAGTTATGATTGTGATTGATCTACATACCAAATACAACACAAAGGTACTAAAGGTGAAAGCAAAGAGTAATGATTTATGTGAAACCAATCTAAATAGTGAAGAAATACGGACAGGGTTTATCCATTTACCATCAGGCCCCAGAGAAGTAAAATACTCGGTCGTTGACGGTCTTGCCATCTTTGAAGGTGATATTGTTCTTGGAACTGTGGCAGAAATGGAAACCCGGTCTAAAACCAAGGGGGTCGGCATCACAGGTGACCAATTCCGCTGGCCAAACGGAGTTATACCTTTTACTATTGATTCAAGTCTTCCCAATCAGCAACGTGTAACTGATGCTATTTCTCATTGGGAAAATCGAACTTTCATAAGATTTGTGCGACGAACCACGGAAACCAACTATGTTACCTTCAGACTAAGCGACAGTTGTTCATCTCGCATAGGGATGCAAGGAGGGGAACAATTCATAAACCTTGGCAACGATTGCAGTACAGGAAATGTTATTCATGAAATTGGCCATACAGTGGGCTTGTTCCACGAACAAAGTCGAGAGGACAGAAATAACTTTGTTAGAATTAACTGGGCTAACATAGAGACTGGAAAGGAGGGTAACTTTAATCAAGAAATACCAGTATCCGATGACTATGGCCCATATGACTATGGTTCAATAATGCATTATGGTACACATTTCTTTTCAAAAAACAACTTACCAACAATCGAGCCTTTAACACCTGGGGTTACCATTGGGCAGAGAAATGGGCTTAGTGATGGTGACGTAGCTACTGTTAACATGATGTATGGCCGGATGACAGAGTCTCAAATAGCAACTGTGTCCCGATTTACTGATCACCTCGATGTATTTTGGATTGGAAAAAACGGAGAGGTGTCGAGTACCTGGTGGGATAAAAATTTAAATAATGGTCGTTGGTTCAGTCCGTTTAACATTGCTCCAGCTGGAAGCGCTCAACAGGGGGCTGTGGCTACCGTATCCCGATTTGCTGATCACCTCGATGTATTTTGGATTGGAAAAAACGGAGAGGTGATGAGTACCTGGTGGGATAAAAATTTAAATAATGGACGTTGGTTCAGTCCATTTTCCATTGCTCCAGCTGGAAGCGCTCAACAGGGGGCCGTGGCTGCCGTCTCCCGATTTGCTGATCACCTTGATGTATTTTGGATTGGAAAAAAAGGAGAGGTGTCGAGTACCTGGTGGAATAAAAATTTAAATAATGGACGTTGGTTCAGTCCGTTTAACATTGCTCCAGCTGGAAGCGCCCAACCAGGAGCTGTGGCTGCCGTCTCCCGATTTGCTGATCACCTTGATGTATTTTGGATTGGAAAAAAAGGAGAGGTGGCAAGTACCTGGTGGGATAAAAATTTAAATAATGGACGTTGGTTCAGTCCATTTTCCATTGCTCCAGCTGGAAGTACAAGGGAATTTTCTGAATTAGCAAGAGAACAAAAAAAGTAAGTGTTAATGTTGATGAAGAGCTTTTAGATTTTGGTAATCAAGATTTTGTAGTTGAAGACTTAACTATTCCATTTTGGCAGGGTAATGAAAAAACACAATTAGATTTAAGAAAAGAATGAAACTTTTAATTTCCCGACTGAAAAAAGTAAATATATGATTGTGGTTGACCTTCTTATCGAATAAGTTAGTTAAATATTAACTAACGGTGCTTTAGTGAAAGAAGAATTTATTGATTTTAAGATTGAGATCATATTTTCGTTACTCAATTATAGGGCGCTTTAATGGAGCAACGAAAAAAGCCTAATTTAGATATTATCCCCTTTAGGTAGACAGTGTGAAAAAGACCATGTATACACATGGATGTTACACTATTACTTGGAGGGGATTTTTCATGGCCAAAAAAGGTACAACATTTAATACATACTCAAATGAGATAAAGTTATCAGCAGTTCAAAGTTATTTAAACGGTGAGGGAAGCTGCGATATGATAGCGGAGAAATATCAGATTAGAAGCTCTACACAACTTGAAAATTGGGTGAAAAAGTATAAAGAATGTGGTGAAATTACAGATACTCGTGGAAAAAATAGTGAAATGAAAGGTATACCGAACCCTTTAAAAGGCAAGCGGATTCATTTTAAAACTGTTGAAGAAGAGCGTGACTACTATAAGGCTCAGGTTGAATATTTAAAAAAGCAGTATCCAAATCTGTAAATGGAGGCGTACTAAAATATAAAGAACGATATCATATCATTGAATTACTAAAGAGAAAATATCCTATTATAATATGTCTTACTAATTTTGCAAATGTACATCGCTCAAGTTACTATAAGTGGGTTCATACAAAAAGTGTGAACAACACGCGACTAGAATCTGATAAACGATTAAAAAAGGTAATTCAATCTATTCATGTAAGCACAAAGAATATGGTTATGCACGTATGAAAATCGCTTTACAAGAAGAGGGTTATTTTATAAATCACAAAAAAGTATATCGATTAATGAGTAAGCTTAACATTCAGTCTATTATTCGGAGGAAGCGTCGCTTCTTTAAAGGGAATTATTCTAATACTTTTCCAAATGTTTTAAACCGTGAATTCAAAGATCGCCAGCAAAATGAAGCGCTTGTTACAGACATTACCTACCTACGATTTCAAGAGGGCTTCCGCTATCTTTCTGTTGTACAGGATATTTATAATAACGAAGTTGTTTCTTGGAAAATTTCCAAGCGTAATGATAATGAACTTGTATTAGATACAATTGAAATGTTGGCACAAAAAAAGAGATGTGCGTGGAACCATTCTCCATTCAGATCAGGGATTCCAGTACACATCTCATGCCTACAACAAACGACTTTTAGATTTAGGTATCATTGGCAGCCACTCTCGCAAAGGAAACTGCCATGATAATGCCTGTATCGAGTCATTTTTCTTCCATTTTAAATCGGAGCTGTTATATTTGAATTATTTTAAAACAGAAGCGGATTTAATACAAGCAATTGAAGAATATATTTACTTTTATAACTATAAACGTTTTCAAAAACGACTCAACCATCGAGCTCCGATAGAATATCGAATCTCGATGGCTGCTTAGTCTTTTTAATACTGTCTACTTGACAGGGATAAGACAATTTCTAAATTTTAATGAGAAATTGGGCTTTTTATATTTACTTATAGTGCAAAATAACTCCTAAAGTCACAGACTAATAATATCAAGGAAAGAATTTCTTCTCAATAGGGTACACTCTTTGGATACTTATTTCATAGTAAAGCAAAAAGCACCCACCATGGGTGTTTTTAAATTTATATATGTTTGTACTTGAACCGTTTTTTAATTCTTAACAATAAAATAGAATTTAAAAAGCGAAAATTATGAAATAAATCCACTCATTATACTAATGAATTGGCCAATCTTAGCTGCAACTTGGGAGCCATGAACGCCCATTGAGTTAATATCAGTTAAAGCCGCTTTTTCCCGTCTAAGAAGGGAGGGTTTTACAGCTACACCTTGCTCTATATTTTGTGCTACTTCTTCAACAAAATCTAAAGTATTCTCTTTAAGATCTGAGTTCTCTATAGATATCTCTTTTAGTAATTCTATTTAGTAGAACATTCCCCCGTATAGCATGATTATTTAGTCCTGATTCCATGCGTTTGAAGTTAAGATATATTGAAAAGATCCTATTAAGGATTCTTGTCAATTTCTCATTAGTTTTCAGTTTATTCGGAAATTTGTCGGTTTTAATTTTACAGTTTAGTGAAATAGTGGGTTTGAAGATAATATAAAGCGTCTGCAGGACAATAGTTATGGGTATAAGATGAAAATATTGTATGTGCATAGCGAAACATAACGGAAGGATAAACAGTACTGTAGCATATAGAACTTATTGGGTCTGTCTTAGGAGTCGTACAATGCATAATTGTAAGTCAGCAATCCTAGAAATAAGTTTGCCTTCGGTAGGAAGCGTTCCACTAACGATGTTCATACTCAATATTTTTTTAAAACGTTTGAAGGAATTTAGTTTATGTATATAACTTTATGAAGAATATTAAATCTGTAGCATATGTAATTCCTCTGGAATGAATTCACTTATAGATCCTCATCTAAACTAAAAAATTTCGTATATAACTTCATTTATGTTTAATGATTAAAAGCTCACCATAGATGATTTATAGAGAATGCAATTATAAATGCAAGAAAATCTAATTTAAAATTGAAAATTCGTTCTATTTTGGTTAGATATGGAATAAATGAATTTTATTTCTCAATATTCACTGTATGTCACTTTTTTGTTTTTTTCTATATGATATTGGAAAAAGTATGCTTAATTTTATGACATAAATCCCCTACATAATTATTACTCTACAAATTAATTTCTTAAAGAAAACTTCTTGTGAATATGTTACTAACTACATAAATTGTAATATTAACAGAATTATTACCAAAGTATTAGGTTTTTAGAATGAAAAATGAGTGCTCAAAATATCATTGAAATCCAGGAATAGAAATCGTAATTAAAATTTTTTGTTTTCTGTCAGGTATGTAAATCACTTTAGCTACTTTATGGGTAATTTCATGTGTTTTTTCTTTTGCTTAAGTTTATGAAATAAGAGTATTAGCGCTAAATATTGTAGCTAAGAGTATGTAAAGCATAGAAAATCCGAATTAAACAAAATAGGAGGAAAGTGAAAATGAAGCATCAAGATGATAGTAAAACTGGTTTGGAAATAGCGATTATTGGAATGGCAGGTAAATTTCCAGGTGCAAATGAAATAAACCAATTCTGGGATAACCTAAAAAATGGTGTTGATTCAATTTCTACATTTACTGAAGACGAGTTAATTAAAGAAGGTGTTAATTTAGATGTTTTACAACATCCTAATTTTGTGAAAGCAAAAGGGTATTTGGAGGAAGTAGAGTATTTTGACGAATCCTTTTTTGCTTATACACCTAGAGAAGCGAAAATAATGGATCCCCAAATCCGTATGTTACAGGAAACAACATGGGAAGCATTAGAGATGGCAGGCTATAATCCATTTGATTATGAAGGATTAATAGGGTTATATGTAGGAGCATCTACTAATTTTAATTGGATGAAGCACACGCCATTATTAAACAGTGATAGTGTGGTTGAGTTTTCAGAGGCAGGTACTCTTTCCTATAAAGACGCAATTTCAACGCTTACATCCTATAAGCTGGGACTTAAGGGACCGAGTTTTACATTGTATACAGCTTGCTCTACATCTCTTTTGAGCATTCATCTTGCATGTAGATCATTGTTAACTGGAGAATGCTCTATTGCAGCTGCAGGTGGAGTATCTATAACGTATCCTAAAAAGAATGGTTATAAATACCATGAAGGAATGACAAGTTCACCTGATGGCAAAGTACGTACTTTTGATGCAGAAGCCCAGGGTGCAGTTTTTAGTGATGGTGTAGGTATGGTAATACTGAAGAGATTAGAAGATGCAATTGCTGATGGGGATACAATCTATGGTGTAATTAAGGGATCAGCAGCAAATAATGATGGAGGTCGAAAAGTAGGCTATACTGCTCCGAGTGTTGAGGGACAGGCTGAAGTAATACAAGCAGCACATAGTTTTGCTGAAGTTGATCCTTCTACTATTAGTTATGTAGAAACGCATGGGACAGCAACGCCATTAGGCGACTCTATTGAAGTAGAGGCTCTAAAGAGAGCGTTTCAAGATGTGGACAAGAAATCTTTCTGTGCAATTGGTTCTGTTAAGAGTAATGTAGGTCATTTAGATACAGCTGCAGGGGTGACGGGACTTATAAAGACAGTTTTATCTATGAGACATAAACAGCTCCCGCCAACTTTAAATGTGAAGCGCCCTAACTCGAAAATTGATTTTATAGATAGCCCATTCTATATCAATACTGATTTGGTGAATTGGCAAAGTGAAGATAATGATCTTCTTCGAGCAGGTGTGAGTGCTTTCGGATATGGTGGAACTAACGTTCATATTGTATTAGAAGAAGCGCCTAAAGTTAAAAGTTCTGCTTCTACTAGAGAAAAAAAGTTAATGGTTCTTTCTGCTAGATCAAAAGAAGCTTTAAATAATGCTACAGTAAATATGGTTCAATATCTGGAATCTAATAAAGATGTTGAATTAGCAGATGTAGCATACACATTGCAAACTGGCCGTCGACCATTTCCGTATAGAAGAGCGGTCTTATGTAAGGATATAGATAGCGCCATAGACAATTTAAAAACAGTTAAAGATTTTCACGTAAAAACGCAAGAAAATCCAGATTTGATATTTGTGTTACCTAGCGAATACTCATCAATTATTGAGAATGTAAAAGAACTATACCAAAAGGAACCATTATTCTTACAAGTATTTGAGCGTAATATGACTGATGCCCAAATGTATACTGGAAAAGCATTGAAAGAAGCATTCTTTAAAGGAACAGATGATAGCTTGGTTGAAGATTTAACCTTCTTCGTCTGCTTGCAATCGATTATTGATGTATTAATTGAATGTGATGTACGTCCTTCTAACGTTATTGGTACAGGCCTAGCTGGAATGGTTTCAGATATTTATAATAAATCTCTTAAGCCAGAAGATGTCCTGAATCAATTAGTTGAGAACTATACAGAGTTACAGACAGAATGGACGCATGGAGAAAAAGTAGAACTTC
Organism: Bacillus sp. FSL K6-1338; assembly: GCF_038006965.1. NCBI lineage: Bacteria > Bacillati > Bacillota > Bacilli > Caryophanales > Bacillaceae > Bacillus > Bacillus sp. FSL K6-1338. Next base: position 244,701 of record NZ_JBBOWI010000002.1, read on the forward strand.
TAACACAAGTTAAGGATGTAGATCCTAATTCTGTGATTGTACATATTGGAGAGTTGTTAAATTCTGAAATTAATAATAATCAGATTATTTTACGAAACGACTTGTTAGAGGTATTGGGACAAGCGTGGGAATTAGGGGTAGAAATTAATTGGAGTAAACTGTATGAAGAGGAATATAGTTTACGTATTGCCTTACCAACTTATCCTTTTGAGAAAAAACGATATTGGATAGATCCAGCTGAACAGCAAAATATAACTAATAGTGAAGAAACATCGATAAAGAAACGTTCTAATATAGCTGAGTGGTTCTATACTCCAGGTTGGATGGAAAAAGAAATTGTAGATGTAACTAAAGAATCTGCTAAAAGTTGGTTGTTATTTTTAGACAATGAGCATATAGGCTTAGCTCTTAAAGAAAAGCTTGAAAGAGATGGACATCGTGTTATAACAGTCGGTGTGGGTCCTTCATATAAAAAGATTAGTTTAAATGAATTTACAATATGCCCTACTGAACAAGAAGATTATTATCAGTTATTTAACGAGCTACAAAAACAAGAGTGTTTACCAGAAGAGATTGTTCACCTATGGAATGTGGATAATAAGGATTTAGGTATCAAGACCTTAGATACTGGATTCTATTCATTAATATCACTTGCAAAGACAATTAGTAAATTTAATTTACTTTATCCTATCAATATAAATGTTATGACGAATAATATGCAAAAAGTAGTAGGAGACGAGTCTATTATTGCAGAAAAATCTACTCTTTTGGCTCCTATAAAAGTATTTCCGCAAGAGTATCCAAATATTAGATGCCGTAGTGTAGATTTTATGTTGTCTGATAATGAAGAAGCATTAATATCAAACTTATATTCTGAAATTCAAACGGACATTATTGACACTGTAATAGCAATTCGAGATAACATTCGTTACATTCGAATTTATGAGCCTATACCTGATGAAAAAGTAAGTGAAATGCTAGTAATAAATGAAAATGAATCAGCTTCAAAAATACAGAATATTCGATCGGAAGGGGTTTATTTAATTACTGGTGGAATGGGAGGAGTAGGCCTTAAATTAGCAGAATATTTGGCGCGTACAGTAAAGGCTAAACTAATATTAGTTAGTAGAACAGCTCTTCCTGATCGTGAAGAATGGGATCAAATTCTTCAATCACAGATTGAAAATGAACAATTATGTCAACGTATTAACCATATTCAGAAGTTGGAGTCATTGGGAGCAAAAGTAATGACAGCTGTTGCAGATGTAGCTGATGAAGAGCAGATGAGAAACGTGATTCATCAGGCTGAGGCTAATTTTGGACACATAAATGGGGTAATTCATGCAGCAGGTGTCTTACGTGTTAAATCAGCTCAGTGTCCAATGGAAAAGATAAGTAGGATTGAATGTGAAGAGCAATTTCTTCCTAAAGTACATGGTGTGCTAGTTCTTGATAAGTTATTGAGTAATTATGATCTTGATTTTTGTTATCTTGTTTCATCACTTTCACCTATTTTGGGTGGATTAGGTTTTGTGGCCTATTCAGCAGCAAACCTTTACTTAGATAGTTTTTCAGACAAAGTGAGTAATACATCTAATAATCGATGGACCAGTATTAACTGGGGAGATTGGCAGTATACGGGAGCTCAACAGGTTAATAAAATATTCAATGCTCAAAGTATAGAAGCACTTGAAATGACATCTGAGGAAGGACAAAAAACATTCCAATGTGTGCTTGGTTTAAGTGGTTTAAATCAGGTAATTATTTCTTCAGGAGATTTAAATAAACGTTTTGATCAATGGATTAATCTGAATTCTCGTAAACGAATTTCTGAATTGGAAACTCAAACGAAAACGAGAGATAAGTTCAGAACTCAAGATGAAGTAGAGGAAATAATTATAGGAATTTGGAAAGAGTTTTACAGTGTTGATACTGTAAATGTAAATGAAAATTTCTTTGATCTTGGTGCAACTTCACTTCATATAATTCAAATTCATGAGAGATTAATTAATAGATTAGAAAAACAGATTTCAATTGGAGTTATGTTTGAGTATCCAAGTATTCGTTCTTTAGCGAGATACTTAAGTGGAGATAAGCAAAAGAATCAAGTTAAACATACAAAACGTTTTAATCGAAAAACGAAAGAAGATAACGATATTGCAATTATAGGAATAGATGGACGTTTTCCTGGAGCACAGAATGTAAATGAATTCTGGAATAATATAAAGTCTGGAACAGAGTCTATTCAATTCTTTACAGATGAAGAGTTAATTGAATCTGGTGTGAATCCTATGGAAGTAAAAAACCCTAATTATGTTAAAGCGAAAGGGTATTTAGAAGGAACTGATAATTTTGATGCTCCATTCTTTGATTATACACCTCAAGATGCATCTTTAATGGATCCGCAACTACGAGTATTTCATGAATGTGCGTGGTCTGCCCTTGAACATGCTGGATATAATATCGAGACATACCCGGGCCTAATTGGTGTATATAGTGGGGCATCTCCTAACTTATATTGGCAAGTGTTATCTACTCTTTCAGAGGCAAATGAACCAGCTGGGCAATTTTTAATTTCATTACTTAACGACAAAGACTCGCTTAGTACTCAAATTTCTTACAAATTTAACCTTAAAGGACCAAGTATGAATATCTTTACGGGATGTTCAACATCATTGGTGGCTATTCATAATGCAAGCCAAGCATTATTACAGGGGCATTGTGATATTGCTATAGCTGGAGGAATTACATTAACTCAACCTGAAAAAGCAGGTTATACCTACCAAGAAGGAATGCTATTTTCTTCAGATGGTCATTGTCGTCCTTTTGATGAAAATGCAAATGGAATGCTTTTTGGAGACGGTGTTGGGATTGTTGTTCTGAAGCCTTTACAGGAAGCTATAAATGATGGGGATACTATACATGCAGTAATAAAAGGAACGGCGATTAATAATGATGGGAATCGGAAAATTGGTTACACTGCACCTAGTGTAGAGGGCCAAGTAGAAGTTATTAAAATGGCGCAACATGAAGCAAATGTAGAACCTGAGTCCATTTCCTATATTGAAACACACGGAACTGCTACTAAACTAGGAGATACCATTGAGATCAAGGCGCTTAGTGAAGTGTTTAACACTAATGAAAAACAATCTGTACCAATTGGATCTGTTAAAGCAAATGTAGGCCATCTAAATGCAGCGTCTGGTGTTGCTGGTCTAATTAAAACGGTCTTTGCGATGAAAGATCAGGTTCTTCCGCCAAGTGTGAATTTCACAAAACCAAACACGCAAATTGGATTTGAAAAGACACCTTTTTATGTAAATCAACAATTAAATGAGTGGAAAGAGGATAATAAACCATTACGTGCAGGTGTTAGTTCATTTGGTATTGGTGGTACAAATGCACATATTATTTTGGAGGAGGCACCAAAGCTTGAAGCAACCTCAAATAGTAGACCATACCAGATGTTAATGATTTCGGCAAAATCGAAAGATGCTTTGGATCGTATGACTTTGAATTTAGGAAATCACCTTGAACAGAATCCTCATTTGAATTTGGCAGACGCTAGTTATACATTACAAATTGGACGTAAGGAATTCAAGCATAGGAGAGCTTTAGTTTGTTCCAGTACTCAAGAAGGAATTGAACAATTAAACCAGCCAGACGGAAGAAGAGTACAATATGCAAATATAAAAGAGGAACATCCTAAAATCAACTTCCTGTTTTCTGGGAACGGATCGCAATATGTAAACATGGGGTTAGAATTATACGAACAAGAGGCAATTTTCCGTGAAGCTATGGATGAATGCTTTGCAATCCTTCAATCTGTTACGAATGTAAACATGAAAGAAGTGTTATACCCAACTACTTTCAGTATTGATGAGGCAACGGAAAAATTGAAAATAATGGAATTTAGTCAACCAATTCTTTTCGCGTTTGAATACTCAGTTGCGAAACTATTAATGGGTTGGGGAATTAAACCTGAAGCAATGATTGGATATTCATTTGGCGAATATGTGGCTGCTTGTTTAGCAGAAGTATTTACTTTGGAAGATGCATTTAAATTAGTTGTAAAAAGAGGTCAGCTAATGAGTAGTCTTCCTGCAGGGGTAATGCTTAGTGTTCCGCTTCCAGAAGAGGAATTAATTCATTTAATTAATTCTTTTGAAAAAGAATATCAACATACCATTTCCTTAGCGGTAGTTAATGGTCCAGCTTGTATAGTTTCTGGGACAGAAGAAGCAATTGTAGATTTTGAAAATGAATTAAAGAAAAAGCGTTTAATGTGTATGCGAGTAACAATAGAAGGAGCAGCACATTCACACGAACTGGATTCAATTCTGGACGAGTATGCTTCCTATGTTAGTACATTGACACTTAGAGAACCTAAAATACCTTATTTATCAAACTTGACTGGTACTTGGATACGACCTGAAGAAGCAACAAACCCAGTTTATTGGGTAAAACATATGCGTGGAACTGTTCGATTCTCTGATGGAATTCAAGAGTTGAATAGCGACAATACAAGTCTATTCATAGAGATTGGTCCTGGAAATGACCTTAGTAGGCTTACTAGTCGCCTTTTAGACTATGAAAATGGTAATGAAAGAATATTTAATACGGTTCGATCTGTTCAACAAGATGTATCAGATATGTATTTCTTATTTAGTCACATCACTCGAATGTGGGTAACAGGTATTTCTATAGATTGGGAACAATTTTATAAAGATGAGAAGAGAAGACGTATCCCATTACCAATGTATTCTTTCAATAAAATATCTTATAAATTACAAGGTAATCCGTATGATTTAGGTCAAAAGCTTAATAGTAAGCAATCTAAAATTAGTAAGAATAACAACATTTCTGAATGGTTCTATACACCGCAATGGAAAAGTTCTACATTGTTTGAACCAAATCATGATGTGAATGAGACATGGATTGTTTTTGTGGATCAAGAAGGATTAGGTAATGAAATAGTTAAGGACTTATTAAATAAGGGGGAGAGAGTAGTTACAGTAGAACCTGGCTTTGCTTTTAATAAGGAGAATAACGATCGTTTCATTATAAATCCTGAAGAACGTACAGATTACGTTAAGTTATTGGATGACGTACAGGAAATATGTGGTTTACCTACAAGAATAGTTCATATGTGGGGAATTACGGATGAGGAAAGACAAGCCTCAATTGAATATGTAAATAGTAAACAAAACTTAGGATTCTATTCAATTTTTTACTTAACTCAGGCACTAGGAGACAAGAATATCTCTGATTCAATCTCAATTCGAATTATTACAAATGGTGTTCAACAAGTGATTGGTGATGAAGAATTAATTCCAGAAAAATCAACTGTACTTGGAACGTCATTAGTTGTTCCACAAGAGTATTCTTATCTTTCTTGTTCAAGTGTTGATGTTGTTTTACCTCTAAACAAAGAATGGAAGAGCAGGTTAATAAATCAATTAGTAGAAGAATGTCTTTCAAATACGAATGATAAGATGATTGCTTATCGAGGAAATAAAAGATTTGTTCAAACTTACGAGCCTTTACAACTAGAACAGCCAGCTAAAGAGAAACTGCCGTTACGAAAAAATGGAGTTTACCTTATTACAGGAGGACTCGGAGGTATTGGTACAATTCTTGCGAAACACTTGGCTCAAACTGTACAAGCCAACTTAGTTCTTCTTACACGTACAGGTCTGCCAAATCGTGATGAGTGGGATATGCATTTGAAGGAAAATACGATGTATTCGGACAGAATTCGTAAAGTTTTAGAGATAGAAGAAACGGGATCTAAAGTTTATGTACTTGCTGCTGATGTTACAGATCAATCACAACTATACGAAGCAATTCATAAGGCAGAACAAGAATTTGGAAAGATTAATGGTGTAATTCATGGTGCAGGTATTCTTGGTGGAAAGACTTTTAATTTAATTCAGGAACTTGAAAAAGAGGACTGTGAGGAACAATTTTCTGCAAAAATTTATGGTCTTCTTAATTTAGAAGAGTGTTTACGAAATAAAGATTTAGATTTTTGTGTTCTAATGTCTTCAATTTCAGCGGTCTTAGGTGGATTAGGTTATGTATCATATGCTGCTTCAAATATATACATGGATGTTTTTGCACAATATATAAATCGTTATTCCAACCTGCCTTGGATAAGTGTCAATTGGAGTGATTGGAAATACTGGGAAGATGAAGAAAAAGATATGCAGATAGGTGCAAGTGTACATGAATTATCTATGACACCTGAAGAAGGAGTTCAGGCTTTTAATATAGCACTGTCATGGAAACAAGGGGAAGTACTGATTCATTCTCCAGGAGAACTGCAAGCGCGTATTGATCAATGGGTGTTATTAAATTCTTTCAATGATGAGAAGGAAGAAGAATTAGATTCTACGTTATACCATTCTAGACCACAACTCTTGACTGAGTATGTAGCACCTCGTAATGAGGTAGAAGAAAAGCTTTCAAAAATTTGGAGAAATATATTTAAAGTTTCAGAAGTTGGTGTTCATGATGATCTTCTGGAACTAGGTGGAGATTCACTTAAGGCTATTACTATTGTTTCAAAAATTCATAAAGAGTTTAATGTTGAAGTTCCTATTAAAGAGCTCTTTACTCTATCAAATATTGAGAAACTAGCAAATTATATTTCAAGGGCAGATAAGAGTGAATTTGATGTTATTGTTCCAGCTGAACCTAAATCTCATTATCAGCTTTCTTCAGCTCAGAAGAGATTTTATGTATTACACCGATTGTATCCAGAAAGTACAGCTTATAATGATACTTCCGTTATTCTTTTAAATGGAAAATTAAACATTGAACGTTTAGAAAAGGCGTTCACTCAATTAATTAAGCGTCATGAGATATTTAGAACTACTATTGAAATGAAAAATGATAAACCGGTACAAATTATTCATGATCATGCTGATTTCCATATTACTCAAATTGAGGGCTTTGAATCTGAAGTGGAACAAATAATTAATGAATTTATTCGCCCATTTAATTTTAATAATGCTCCATATTTCCGTGTAGGGTTAATTAGATTGGAAGAACAAAAACATATTTTAATTATTGATTTACATCATATAGTAACCGATGGAGTTTCCTATGATATTTTTGTTAGAGATCTATTTGCGCTTTACTCAGGAGAGAAATTACCAAACTTAAAAATACAGTATAAGGATTACTCAGAATGGCAGCAGAGTGAAAAAGAAAAAGAAACTGCTCTCAAACATGAACAGTATTGGCTAGATCAATTTAAAGATGGTGTACCTGTCTTGAATATGCCTACTGATTATACAAGACCTGAAATATTAGATCTAAAAGGTAGTAAAATAACCTTTACTATTGATTCAAATGTTACCAAGAAAATTAAGCGTTTATTAGCAAAAGAAGAAACTACATTATATACGCTAATGCTCTCTGTATATAATATTTTGCTAGGTAAATATACTGGCCAAGAGGATGTTGTTATTGGTTCACCAATTACTGGTCGCCCGCATGCGGATTTACAAGATATTATAGGAGTATTTGTAAACATGTTAGGAATAAGGAACTATCCAAGAGCTGAACAAAGGTTTACTCAATTCCTATTTGAAGTAAAAGAGCAGGTCTTACAAGCATTTGAACATCAAAAATGTCAATATGAGGACCTGGTTAATCAATTAGGACTTCAGGGCACGTATAATAGGAACCCACTTTTCGATGTTTCATTTGTTATGCAAAATATGGATGCAGATCATATGTTTATCGATGGTTTAGAACTAAGGACATATGATCACGACTTTAAGCGCGCACAAATGGATTTATTGCTAAGAGTGGTTGAATTGGAAGATACAATTGAACTGACTATGGAATATGCAACCTCTTTATATACTAGGGATACGGTTCAAAAGTTATGTGAGCGTTATGTTGAGATTTTTGAACAAATTGTAGATCATCCTGAAATTTTATTAAAAGATATTTCATTTAAACAAGAAATTCAAGAACTGCAACCAGTTAAGGTATCAGTAGATTTTGGGGATTTTAACTTTTAATTGATTATTGTCAGGAGTGAGTAACTATGGTTGAACGAATAGCAAATAAAGATAAAGTAATTGCCGCAAATGAACGAATAAAGGAAAGAGAATTTTGGTTAGAAAACTTATCAGGGGAACTGGCTGACTGCCATTTCCCTTATGATTACCGGACATCAAACAAACAGGTGAATTTATCAAATGTTAACATAAAACTAAAAGAGGAATTGTCCGAGAAGATTTTAAAGTTAGCAAATGGATCAGATCTTCAGTTGCACATGATTCTTACTGCTGGACTTACCTTGCTGTTAAATAAATATACTAGATTGCAAGATATATGCATTGGTACACCTGTTTTAAAACAAGACAGTGATACTAACCTTATTAATACTTTGTTAGTTTTAAGACATGGTCTTGAGGAACATATGACATTTAGACAAATTCTCCAGCATGTTAGTACAGTAATGGTTAATGCTTTAGAACATCAAAATTTCCCATTGGAAAGTTTACAACCGGTTTTGAGTAACTACCTTCCAGAGGGGCGTAATTATCCGTTCCGTACTGCAATTTTGCTAGAGGAAATTCAAGATTTAAATTATTTAAGTGAGAGCAATGCTGAGATTATATTCTCTTTCCGTCAAGTAAATGGGTGTATAGAAGTTGATATGTATTTTAATGAGCATCTATACAAAACATCTACTGTTATGCGATTTGGTCATCATTTTATAGACTTGTTAGAGCAAGCTTTACTACAACCGAATACACCGCATATAGAGTTAGATTGGGTTAGTGATAATGATGTAAGAGAGTTAATTACATTTAATCAAACTGAGTTAGATTACCCGCATCATTTAACGGTGATACAGTTATTTGAAGAACAAGTCATGCATAATCCAAATAAGCTTGCTGTTTCTGATGACAAAAGAGAAATAACATACGCTCAATTAAAAGAAAAGGTAGATCTGGTTGCCAGTTCTCTACATAAAAAAGGAATTGGAAAAGGACACATTGTTGGCCTTATGATGGACCGATCAATTGATGCAGTAATTGCATTGCTAGGTATTTTAAAAAGTGGGGCTGCTTATTTACCTATTAACATATATTTGCCGTATAAAAGGATAGAGGCAATGCTAAAAGAATGTAAATCTCCACTTTGTATAGTAAAACCCGAAGTTATTAGTGAAGATTTTACAAGGGAAATCCAGGATTGTAGTATGGTAAGTTTTAATGAACTACTTGAAACAGAATTGGTTAGTTTCCCTTCAGTAAGTACACCTTACAATTTGGCATATGTTATTTTTACCTCTGGAACAACAGGTAATCCTAAAGGAATTATGGTTGAAAATCGTAGTGTTGTAAATTTAATATTCGGGTTAAAAAATGAAATATATGATAAATATAGTTCCTCTATGCGAATCGGGTTAGTTTCACCTTTTGAGTTTGATGCTTCAGTACAAAACATGTTTGGTGCGCTTTTATTAGGAAATAGTTTATTTATAGTACCAGAGGAAGCAAGAACTGATGGGCAGAAGCTAATGAATTTTTATCAAGAAAAGCAAATAAATATCGCGGATGGAACGCCGATGCATCTTCGATTATTAACTAATTTTATAGATGAAAAAATAGAATATTCATTTAAACATTTTATTATTGCTGGAGAGGAATTACCACCGAAATTAGCGCGGAAATTCCTTGGTTTATTTAATAAGAACTGCCAACCTAATTTAACAAATGCTTATGGACCTACGGAGACTACTGTAGATTCTACATGTTATCATGTTCAGCACGATAAGTTAGAACTTATGAATCAATTACCAATAGGACGACCTCTAGCCAATCAAAAAGTTTATATTATGGGTGATAACCAACAGTTACAACCCGTTGGAATTCCTGGAGAGTTGTGTATTTCAGGAGAAGGGCTAGCAAGAGGGTATTTAAATCAACCTAAGTTAACTATGGACAAATTTGTTCCTATACAAATCACCAAAACAGGTTCTTCTATTATAGATGACAAGGTATATCGTACTGGAGACTTGGCTCGCTGGTTACCAGATGGAAACCTTGAATATTTAGGCCGTATGGACGATCAAGTCAAAATTCGTGGATTACGAATTGAATTGGGAGAAATAGAAAAGCAACTATTACGATATCCTGAAATTGGTGAAGCTATTGTAATTACACGTAAAAAAGAGGGAGAAGATACTCCGGTTTTATGTGCATATGTTGTTATGAATTCTTCAGCTAAAGTAGAAGAGGTACGCCAATTCCTTAGAGAGTATTTACCTTTTTATATGATTCCTGCATACATCATCCCGATTGAGCAGTTTCCAATCTCATCAAACGGTAAAATAGATCGGAAAGCTCTTCCAGATCCAATTTGGGAGCAATCCACAGCTTTATTTATTGAACCACGTAATGAAATTGAACAAATGCTCTCTGAGATATGGAAAGTAGTACTTGGAATAGAGAAAATAGGTGTGAATGATAACTTTTTCGAATTAGGAGGTAATTCATTACAAATTACTTCTGTTGTTTCACACATATATAAACGTTTAGGTGTAGATGTACCTATACGTGAAATGTTTCAAAGGCCTACAATTATGCTATTAGCGGATTATATAGAGAAATATGAAGGGAAGAAAAATTATTCTCAAATTGAGATCGTACCTGATACAGAATTTTATCAAGCTTCTTCCTCACAAAAAAGATTATATATATTAAACCGCTTTGCTGGAATAGGAACTGCCTACAATATACCAGGTGCAATGTTAATAGAAGGTGAGTTTGATTTTATAAAGGCAGAACAATGTGTCAAAGAATTAGTGGAACGTCATGAATCATTAAGAACTTCATTCCAATTTATTAAAGGTGAACCAGTTCAATTTATTCATGATAGTTTAGATATTAGAATTGAACATTTATATAAATCTGATAGATCAACAATTGAAGAGTTAATACAGGAATTTGTTCGTCCTTTTCAGTTAGATAGGGCTCCACTTATGCGCGTCGGTTTAATGAAATTAGAATTCAATCAATACCTGTTACTTTTTGATCTTCATCACATAATAGCAGATGGAGTATCTTTAGCGAAGTTAGAAAAAGAGTTTATAGATTTATATTCAGGCAAAGCCTTAGAGCCTATAAAAATACAATACAAAGATTATGCCAATTGGCAAACCAACCGTTTACATGATGAAGGGCTGAAAGAAATTGAAGAGTATTGGGTAGATAAGTTTAAAGGTGAGTTACCAATTCTTATGTTCCCAACCGATAAGCCACGTGGGCTAAATCAAACTTTTGAAGGTGATAGATTAGTATTCCATCTAACACCTGAACTTTCTAATAAATTAAAATCCTTTGCGGATGAAAGAGAAGCTACTTTATATATGGTACTTCTTTCGTCACTAAATATAGTATTGCATGTGTATACGCAACAGGAAGATATTATAGTAGGTTCTCCAATTGCAGGAAGAATTCATCATGACCTTGAGCCTATCATAGGTATGTTTGTAAATACTCTACCTATGAGAAATCATCCTAAAGCGGAAAAGACGATAATTCAATTCTTAAATGAAGTAAAAGAAAATGCGCTAGAAGCATTTCAATATCAAGAATACCCATTTGATGAGTTAGTAAATAAGTTAGACATGGCTTATCATACTAATCGAAATCCTGTATTTGATGTCATGTTAGTAATGCAGAATATCGGAAGAACATCAGAAAAAATAAAAGATATTACATTTAAATCATACGAAATTAAGCATCAAGCTTCAAAGGTAGATATGAGTATAGAAGTATTTCCGGAAGAAGAGGGTCTGCGATTAGAATTGGAATACGCGACAGGACTATATTATCCGCAAACTATAGAGCGGTTTATGATGCATTTTATAAATACGCTAGAGTGGATGGTAGCTAATCCTGAAGCGAAAATTGAAGAGGTTAATGTTTTAAGTAAAAGTGAATCCACAAGGATGTTAAATGAACTTAATAATACAAAATTAGATTTTACTCAGGGTAAATTAGTTCATCAATTTTTTGAGGATCAGGTTGAAAATAAACCAGAAGAAATCGCAGTTATTTCAAATGATATACCGTACAGTTATTCGTATATCAATAATCGAGCAAACCAGCTTGCTCGTATTCTTAGACAAAAAGGTGTAGATCAGGAAACTAAAATTGGTATCGTTGTGGAAAGATCCGTAGAAATGATTATAGCTATATTTGCTGCGCTAAAATCTGGAGCTGCATATGTACCAATTGATCCTGAATATCCAAAGCGTCGAATGGAACATATTTTAGAGGATTGTAATCCTCAATTTGTACTTACAGAATCTAAATACGTAGGTGAAATTCCATTTGTAGGAGAGATTATTGATTTAAAGCAAGAAAATTTGTACGTTGGTGATACAAGCAACCTGGAGGTTACTGGAAAACCAAATAACTTAGCTTATATTTTATACACTTCCGGTTCTACAGGTAGACCAAAAGGAGTCATGATTGAACATTGTAGTATTGTGAATTTCTTATTTTCAATGTCTCATTTATATCCTATGGATGAATCAGATACGTATTTACTGAAGACACCTTATATATTTGATGTATCTGTTCTAGAGTTGTTTGGGTGGACCATAGTAGGTAGTAAATTAGTAATAATGGACAATGGGGAACATCGAAACCCAAGAGCAATTTTAAGAACTATAGATAAATATGATGTGAAATTATTAAATTTTGTACCGTCTATGTTTAGAGCTTTCGTAAATACACTTAATAATGAAAATTGCCAGGTTTTAAATAAAGTGAAGTATATATTACTTGCGGGTGAAGCTTTGACACATGAGGTGGTTAATAAGTTTAAAAAGCATCGACTATCGACTCAAATAGAAAATATGTATGGTCCTACTGAGGCGACAGTTATCGCAAGTACGTTTTCACTTCAAGAAAGTGAAAACTATAATACTATTCCTATTGGAAAGCCTATTCCGAATGTAAGGCTTTATATACTTAATCAAAAACAGAGACTTCAGCCTATTGGCGCGGTAGGAGAGCTGTATATTGCGGGAGAAGGGCTTGCAAGAGGATATGTAAATCAAATGAGATTAACTGAAGAAAAGTTTTTACCAGACCCATTTGTAAAAGGGGAGAAAATGTACAGGACAGGAGATCTTTCACGCTGGTTACCTGATGGGAATATAGAATTCCTCGGTAGAAATGATGAACAATTAAAAATTAGAGGATATCGAATTGAGCCAGGGGAAATTTTAGATGCTTTATCTTCACATCATGCAATTAAAGAAGCAGTGATAGTAGACATTCAAGATGAAGATGGGCAGAAAAAACTTGTAGCTTATTTCGTAGCAAAATCACTTGTATCCATTTCTGATTTGAAATTGCATCTTGCGAAATTAGTTCCGAGTTATATGATACCTACTTTCTTTGTTGAAGTTGAAAACATACCATTAACACCAAGTGGAAAGGTTGATCGACATTCCTTACCTTCACCTAGATCTTTACCTAAGAATGAGGAGGAGAGTATGATGTCTCCTAGTAATGAGTTAGAATCTCGTTTGGTTGAAATATGGAAAAGTATATTGAAGATTGAAGCTGTCGGTGTAGAGGATGATTTCTTTGACTTAGGAGGAAATTCTCTACTAGCTATTGAGCTTGATCTTGCTTTAGAAAACGAGAATCTTAATACGGACGACTTAGTCGCATATACAAAACGCAATATTAAACAACTAGCTGCTTATATAGCAGAAAAGAAAAAAAATTAGTATTACTTCATATTGTAAACACGACTTTTAAGAGTTTAAATTTACACTTGCTATACTGTGGGATTAAAGGAGCTTTCCCTCTTAGCTTTCTAGAATGTTAGTGTTTATTCTGGTGACTATGAGTTAGGGAATTCTCCTCCCTATTATAGAATGATTAAAATAAAAAAGTGATTCGAGAAATAAGATTCTTTATATGAAATACGTTAATAATAATGGATAGCTTTTTAAAGAAGATATACATATCTCTGTCAACTTAGTATAGAGAAATAACCAAATTACAATAGTTTTTCCTGTTGGTAAAAATATAGAGGTGAGTAAATGGGAAATTATACTTCTTCAATCTTATATGATGTAGAGCCTTGTAAAAGTTCTGAACAGAATTGTATTGATGATGTAATTGCTACGTTAGCTAATTGGTTTAAGCGTAAACATTATTTAATGTACGCTAGATTATGGGATTTTGGTTTTTCTCCTGTCGATAATGGAAATCTAGGGGATGGTTTATATACAGAGTCTGGTTATTTTGTAAGTGATTTAGAAAAATATCATGGTATAAAAAGTACTATATTTGATACAGATTCATCCGATGAAGGATTTGAAATTATATTAGAACAATTATACTCGGGATTTCCTGTGGTGGTAACCATGAATGCATACTGGCTTCCTTGGGATGAGAATTATCTAAAAAATCATATTGTTCATTCATTTGTTATTGTAGGATATGAGCCCGAAGAAGACTGTTTAATTATTACCGATCCATATTTTATGGTTAAAAATGCACAACTTTCAACAGAACTTTTTTATAAGGGTTATCAAAAAGTAAGTACTTTAAAAGTTACTGAAGATGAAATCACAGACATACAATCGATTACAACCGATTTGTCAAATTGGATAAAACATATAAAAGATGAAAAACATATTTTTTCACAAATGCACCTTTTTGCTACGAAACTAATAAGTAGGTTTGATTTAAATAAAGAGACAGATGGATATTTAGACTTTAATGATGTTCCGTTATTCTCACATTTAGGTCAAGTTGTAGATGGCCGAGTAAAGTTTTCAAAAATGCTTTCGTTTCTTGGTGAGCGTTATCACTCGGACTTCCAAACTATCGCTGAATCTATGAAGACAGCAGCTGCCAATTGGGGAGTAATTCGTGGATCATTGATAAAAATGCACTTAACAAAATCAGTAACTAAAGAAGGAATAGTAAACATTTCAGATAAAATTCACCATGCTGCAGAATACGAGCAAAATTTAGCTGAACAAATAATGATATTTCTTTTTTCTGTTATAGAAGGTAATACAAAGAATGTAATTATAGATTCTTCTCCATCGATGGAGACTACTAATTATGTAAAACCACTCGATGATATGGAGAGAAAGCTAGTTGATATATGGAAAGAAGTTATAGGTAATCCTTGTATTGGTGTGGAAGATAATTTTTTCGCACTTGGTGGTCATTCCCTTCATGCTACTGTAATCAACGCTAAAATATGGAAAGAATTTAATGTGCAATTATCATTAGCAAATCTTTTTGAGTATCCAACAATAAGCACTTTAAGTCATTTTATTAAAAATTCAAAAGAAAATAGGTTGCAAGATATAGAAATAGTACCGGAATCTGAGGTATACCCGGTTTCATCGACTCAAAAAAGAATGATGTTATTACAAGAGATGGATGGGGCACAGATGACATACAATGTACCAAGTTGTTTTATTCTTAAAGGAATGGTGGACCGGAAAAGGATAGAATTAGTCTTTGAAAAGCTTATTAAACGCCATGAAATACTCAGAACACAGTTTGAGTGGCAGGGAGATCAGTTAGTACAGAGAGTATTAGAACAGGTAACATTTGAGCTAGAAATGATAAAGGTAGAGTATAAAGAATGGTTGCAACCATTTAATCTTTCTAAGGTTCCGTTAATGCGGGCTGGACTAAAGGAGTTAAAAGATAATAGTTATTTACTTGTAATTGACCTTCATCACATCATAACAGATGGCGTGTCTTTAAGTATATTTATGCATGATTTTAAGGCCCTATATGCTGGGGAAACATTGCCGGAAAATCGTTTGCAATATAAAGATTATGCTGTGTGGGAACAAAAATTATTATCTTCTAAAGAATTTGATATCCATGAGAAATACTGGGAAGAATTATTCTCAGGGGATATACCAGTTGTTGAATTACCATATGATCGAGGTCGACCACCTGTAAAGAGTTTTGAGGGTGAACAATATAATTTCCAAGTAAACAAGGAAATTACTCGGAAAATAAAAAAAATAGCACTAGAAACTGATACGACACCTTTTATGTTACTTATGGCTACCTTCACTATTTTTCTGTACAAGCATGGGGAACAAAAGGATGTCATTATAGGATCACCAGTTGCAGGTAGGCCGCATGCTGATCTGTTACCTCTTATGGGGTTGTTTGTAAATACAATTGCATTACGTTATCAAATAAATCCAGATCAATCTTTTATTAATCACTTGAAAAAAGTGAAAAACGATACGTTAGAAGCTTTCGAACATCAGGTGTATCCATTTGATCAGTTAGTGGAAAAATTAGATCTTTCTAGAGACTTAAGCCGAAGTGCTTTATTTGATGTCATGTTTGTATTACAAAATTCGGATGAAAAACATACAGTTGTGGATGGATTAGAAATTAGCACGGAAACAAACACAGATACACTAACAAGTAAGTTTGATTTAACTCTTATTGCTGAAGAAAATAAAGATATATATGAATTCGCTTTTGAATATGCTACATCTTTATTTGATAAATCAACAATAGTAGAATTTGGACGGCGATTTAACCTTCTATTAGAAGAAATAACAACTCATCCTAATGTTAGTCTAAAAGATATTCAAATGTTAACAAGTGAGGAAAAAGAACTTGTTTTATCTGCGACTCAGGAGAAAGAAAAAATAAAAATAGAGACTGATTTTAATTGGGATATAGGTTAATTGATTTCCCAGGTCTCAGAAGGAGTAATTACATGGATAATCATGAAAAAATACGTCAATACATTAAAAAAAATCTTATTATTTTTAATGCAGAGGAAACTATTGTTGCTAATGATGACAACATATTTGAAAAAGGTTATGTAAATTCGCTCTTTGCTATGCAAATGTTAAATTTCATAGAAACGGAGTTTGATATAGTAGTAGATAATGATGAACTTGATATTATTAACTTTTCTACTATTAATAATATGGTTGATCTAATTAACAAAAAGAAGAATGGGAATTTCACAGTATGAGTAATGCAGAAGAGATTCTGGGAGTAGTTGATGAGTTTGCGGAAAAGAAGCTTCGGCCTCGAGCAAGTGAGTTTGAAAGTAATGAAGAGCTTCCCTATGATGTGATACAAGAAATCTCAAGTTATGGTGTATTGGGTGCAACGATACCAAAAGAATATGGTGGGCTTTCTCTTGATTCTTTAGATTATGGTCGTCTTACTGAAATCATTGGTAAAGCTTGTAATTCGGTTCGTGAATTACTTACAGTTCATGTATCTTTAGTAGGGGAGTCAATTAAAAGGTGGGGGACTGAAGAGCAAAAGAGAAAATGGTTGCCTGAGATGGCAAAGGGGAACCTATTATTTTCATTTGCCCTAACTGAGCCAGAGGTTGGTTCTGATGCAAAAGCTGTTGGAACTTCTTATAAACAAGTTAATGATCATTTTATTCTTAATGGGCACAAAAAATGGATTTCTTTTGCTGACATTGCGGATTGTTTTTTAGTTTTTGCGTCTAGTGAGGGAAAAGTTAGCGCTTTTATTGTTGAACGGTCAATGACGGGTGTTTCTACAAATAAAATGAGTAAACTGTTAGCAAGTAATTCCTCGCATATAGCTGAGATTCATTTGCAAGATGTAAAGGTACCAGCTGAAAATTTGTTAGGACCAATTGGGGGTGGATGGAGTTATGTAGTTAACACAGCTCTTGATCATGGTAGATATAGTATTGCCTGGGCGGGAGTAGCCATTGCTCAAGAAGCACTAGAAGCAATGGTAGCTTATTCAAGAAGAAGAAAACAAGGAAATAAATATATATGTGAATATGAAGCAATTCAAACAATTTTAGCAGAAGCAAGTGTAAATATAAAAGCAGCTCGTTCGTTATGCCAAGAGGCTGGGAAAAAGCGTCAGGATAGACATACTGATGCTGTAATTGAAACAACCATTGCAAAATATTTTGCCTCAAAGATGGCTATGAAGGTAGCCACAGACGCTGTCCAAGTGTTTGGTGGAAACGGGTTTTCAAGAGAATATCCTGTTGAGCGTTTATTTAGGGAAGCAAAGGTTTTAGAAATTATTGAAGGTACCTCGCAGGTACTTCAGCCAATTATTGCGCAGCATGCACTTCACACTTGTTCTCAAAAGGGAGGACTTTTAAGAATATGATTTATGAATTGGTAAAAGAAAAGGATGAATTCAAACAAATATCACCACTTCTCGTTGATTATAAGAACCATCCAATACTTAATGGTATAGCTCATGGTTACAATAAGGGACATATTTATGTGGATAATCCTAATAACCCTAGATGTGCACTTGTATGGGCAGAACAAGAAATTTTTTATTTATTAGGTGATCCTACAAGTAATTTTGTTTCAAGGCTACCAACTTTTATTAAAGAAGTAATTGCACCTGAGGCTCAGCAGATAGGGGATGACTTTTTTCAGGTTGAATTATTACCCGAATCAAAATGGAAACAGGTTGTCGAGGAACAATTGCAAATGTTTATTCCTAAACCTTACACTCGAGTAACATTTACTTTTGATCCGGAGTCTTATAATAAGTTATCTAAACCTAATATGCCTGATGAGGTAACGGTGGAACGTATTACAATCGACATGTTATCAGATAAAAAGTTCGCAATGGTACGGGATGATATTGTTGATTTTTGGGAGTCAACTCAGGATTTCATCCGAAATGGATTTGGTTATGTAGTAATGGTACATGAACAAGTTGTAACTAGTTGCTTATCGGTTTTTGCAACAGATACTGATGTGGAAATTGGAATTAATACTTATGATTTATTCCAGCGAGGTAAAGGGTATGCTTGGTTGGCTGCAAGAGCATTCTTGGATGACTGTTTAAAACAAGGAAGAACACCACATTGGAAGACAGAGGATTTTCGTATTCCATCTATTAAACTAGCGGGAAAAGTTGGATTCACAAATCTTCAAACCTATACAGCTTATGTGTTTCCTTATAACGAATTAGATAATTTCGTTTTTACCGCATACCATCAACTAAGATACTATTCAGATTTTAATAAAGCTAGTGAGTTTGTACAAAAAGCTCGTACTATAGGAGATTTAAATGCATGGCATCACTTTTTACTTTCATGTGGTTATTCATTAATTGATAGAATCGATCTTTCGTTAAAGCATATGAATCTTGCACTGGATTTAGGATGGAATGATGTATCAGATATTCGCTATGTAGTTGATTTAGTGAATTTAAGAAAAACTGAAGAGGGACGAGCTTTATTAGATAGAGTTGAAGATAGCTTAAGATGAAAAAAAGGGAGATAAAAAGATGAATATTGTATTTATGTTTCCTGGCGTAGGATCCCATTATTCTGGAATGGGTAAGTACCTTTATGAAAACTTCCCTGTAGCACGTGAGATATTTGAAGAAGCAAGTGACACTCTAAAAATAGACATGGCTTCCCTTTGTATGGAGAAGATATACAAAGCTGACCTTGAAAAGTTACAAAATTCACAGACTGCTTTAGTAACAACTAGCATGGCAGCTTTTCGAGTTTTTGAACAGGAAATAGGCAATAAACCAGAGGCAATGATTGGATATTCTTTGGGAGAATATACAGCTCTATGTGCTTCTGGAGCAATTGCATTTTCAGATACCTTAAAATTAGTACAAGAACGTAGTACGATTTTGAGTAGCTATGCATTGACTATAGATGGAACTATGGCATGGGTTAACAATCTTCCTCCAAAAATTGTTGAAGGTATTTGTTCAGAATTGTTAACCAAGGGACAGGAAGTATATATATCGGCTTATGACACTCCAAATAAAACATCAATTTCTGGTACAAACTCTGCGGTTCAGTTAGCTTGTGAAATGGTAGTAGAGCATGGGGGAATTGCAATCCCCCTTAAATTAAGTGGGCCATTTCATTCTCCTATGATGCAACCTGCTGCTGAAAAATATAAGAGTGTACTAGAAAATATAGATATGAAACAGCCATTAGTACCTGTCATAGCGAATCATGATAGTTCAATGTATAAAGGTGTAGAAAATATAAGAGAAAACCTTTACTTACAATTAATAAAGTCTGTGAAATGGTTGGACATGATTCACTATCTAATGAATCAAGGGTCTATGAAAGCTATTGAAATGGGACCAAAGGAAGTCTTGAAGTATCTTCTGCAAGCTATTAACCCTGCTATATCGACATTTAATTATGAAAGGGAGAAAGATATCCTAAATACAAAAAATTCTTTTACATTACAAGAATCTGATTATGAAGAAGTTATATCAGGGTGTTTAACTGTAGTTGTAAGTACAAAAAATTATAATACAGATTTAAGTGATTATCAGAAAAAGGTAGTACTCCCATTTCAAAAGGTCCAAAGTCAATTGGAAGAAAAAATTAATTCGGGGTATTCAGTGGAGAAAAGTGATGTAGAAGAAGCAATCCAAATGATGAAAACAGCACTTACTGAAAAACAGATTAAAGAGAGAGAACAAAAACGTTACCTGCAAAGAGTTCTTCAATGTAAAAGTTTTTAGATATAAATTATAAATATATTAAGGGAGCGATGATGGATAAATGTTCAAGAAAATTGGTATTGTAGGTGCTGGAACAATGGGGATCGGCATGGCAGTAGATTTAGTACTGCATGGTCTAGAAACGGTATTAATTGATGTTACAGAAGAGCAGTTAGAAATAGCGGAAGAGAAAATATTAGAGACAGTTCGCTTTGCTCCTCTAATTAATAAAGCATTTCCTAGAATGCATAAGGAAGAAGTACTTTCGTTAATAAGTAGCTCTACTAATCTTGATGAAGTGGCTGAATGTGATTATATAGTAGAAAATGTTCCAGAAAACTGGCAAATTAAAGAGCCGATCTATAGAAGATTAGATGAGATATGTAAAAAGGATACAATTTTTGGAGTCAATACGTCTTGTATCTCAATAACAAAAGTAGGAGGAGTAACAAAGCGTCCAGATAAAATAATAGGAATGCATTTTATGAATCCGGTATATATGAAACCATCTATAGAAGTTATTAGAGGGTATTTAACTTCAGATGAAACGGTCGAAAAAGCTCAATCTTTCCTCAAACAATTAGATAAAGATGCAATTGTGGTTAATGATCAGACTGGGTTTGTTTCTAACCGTATCTCCCACTTATTCATGAATGAATCGGCTTGGGTCGTAATGGATGGTGTAGCAACACCTAAACAGGTAGACGATATATTTAAAAAATGCTTTGGACACACAATGGGTCCATTAGAAACAGCAGATTTAATTGGGTTAGATACAGTATTACATTCTTTGAATGTACTTTATGAGGAATATCAAGATCCAAAGTTTAGATGTTGTCCATTACTTAAAAAGATGGTGGATGCAGGTGAATGTGGTAGAAAGAGTGGTAAAGGTTTTTACGCTTATTAAAATTAAAAATTACAAATAGGGGTGTATAAAATGCAAGATAAAAATTTAGAACAAATTATTCATATGTATATTCAAGATCATGTAGGTATTGAATTTAATGATGATACTGAGATTTTTGAAGAAGGATTAGTTAATTCTTTATTTGCAATCCAATTGATGACTTTTCTTGAAAAAGAATTTGCCATAAAGGTAACTATGGATGACTTAGATATGGATAACTATAAGTCTGTAAATTCTATTGGTAATTTTATAAGAAATAAGCAAATGGTTCGGTAATGGACATGAAACAATACTTAGAGCCATCTCAATATAAAATGTATCAGAATTTTTCGGATTTTGTTTGTGAATATATAGAACCTCATGCTAATAGTTGGGAGATTGAACAAGGCATTCCATCAGACATAATAAAGACTTGTGCTAAAAATGGTTATTTAGGTGGAACACTTCCAGCGGAGTATGGTGGATTAGAATGGGATTATGTAACGTATGGGTTATTTACTGAAGCGATAGCAAGAGGTAGTGTCTCTCTTTCGGGATTATTTAATGTCCATACGATGGTAACAGAAACGATTTTAAAATGGGGAACAGAAAATCAGAAAAATCAGTGGTTACCATTACTTGCATCTGGTAATCAAATAGCTGCATTAGCTCTTACTGAACCTGGAGCAGGATCAGATTTAAATATGATTAAAACGAACTTCGATCAACACGGGGATAAATTAATCCTTAATGGAGTGAAGAAGTGGATCACTTTTGGTGCAGCTGCTGATGTGTTTTTGGTATTTGGAAAACTAAATGGTGAACAACCAATTGCCTGTTTAGTACCAAAAGATAGTGTGGGTGTAAATGTTACTCATATAAGAGACATGCTTGGATTTAAAGCTGCATATTTGGCAGAAATTGAATTCAATAATGTAGAAATACCTTTAGAAAATATCATTGGTAGACCAGGATTTGCTTTTACTTACCTTGCACCGTATGCTTTAGAATTTGGGCGTATTTCAATTGCCTTTGCTGCTCTTGGTGTATTACGTACTTGTTTAGAAATATGTGGGAATCATGTATTACATAGAAGTGCATTTGGTAACTCTCTAATTGATCATGGCATGATTTCACATATGATTACGGATATGGGAGTAGATTTAGAAGCTTCTATACTACTTAGTTTAGAAGCTTGTAAGGCCAAAAATGAGCATCGAGCTGATGCTACTGAAAAGATTATGATTGCAAAATATTTTGCATCGCGCTCAGGTACAAGGCATTCAACGAATGCTGTACAGATTATGGGAGCACTTGGTTGTAATGATAATTATTCAATATCAAGGTGCTTTAGAGATTCTAAAACAATGGAGATCGTTGAGGGGAGTAATCAGATTCATCAGCTATTACTTGGTAAGGGATTTGCTAAAAAAGCGAAACGTGCCATTGAAAAAATACCTGTAACAAAAGGAGTGATACAACCCGGATGAGTACATGTATACAGAAGCTGTTTGAAGAACAAGTAGTCCGTACGCCAGATGAGGTTGCTGTTATCTTTAAAAAAGAAACATTAACCTATAAGGAATTAAATGAAAAAAGTAACCAATTAGCTCGTCTTTTACGTGAAGGTGGAGTTGGTCCAGATACAGTTGTAGGTATTATGGTAGAGCGATCTATCGAAATGGTTGTCGGAATTTTCGGGATATTGAAAGCGGGCGGAGCATATCTTCCGCTTTCCCCGAATCATCCATCATCACGATTACAATTCATTATAGAAGATAGCGGTGCTAAATTAATACTTACGCAAAAGCAAATCCTACATCGTTTTCAAGATAGTTTGAAAGCTGATATGTTGGCTTTAGATTCGATTTCCTATGAAGGAAAGAGTCAAAATCTAGAGTGTATTAACAAACCCTCTGATCTTGTGTACGTAATATACACTTCCGGTTCAACCGGGAAACCTAAGGGTGTTATGATTGAGCATTCGGCCTTAATAAATCGAATTGAGTGGATGCAAGAGGCTTATCCAATTAGTTCAAAGGATACTATATTACAAAAGACCCCTTATACATTTGATGTATCCGTATGGGAGATGTTCTGGTGGGCCATAGTTGGAGCCAAAGTATGTATTCTTGCGCCGGGGATGGAGAAGTTTCCACAGGCTATTATTGAGACAACTGAAAGTAATGACGTGACAATCATGCATTTTGTACCATCTATGTTAAGTGCATTTTTACACTATCTTGATGTGACAGGTGAAACTAACCGAATAAAATCGTTGAAACAAGTATTTGTTAGTGGTGAGGCACTACTGTCTCAACATATAAACCGTTTTAACAAGCTGCTAAATTTCTCTAATGGTACACTTCTTACTAATCTGTACGGACCTACTGAAGCAACCATTGATGTGACTGCTTATGATTGTCCGACACATGAGATTACAGAAGGGAGCGTTCCAATAGGGCGACCAATTAAGAATATTGAGATGTTTGTTGTTGATAAATATGGTAATAAACTTCCGGAAGGCCATATAGGAGAATTATGTATCTCAGGTATAGGATTAGCACGTGGATATGTAAATAGGCCGCAATTAACGGCAGAAAAGTTTGTACAATATTCCCTTGATACCCGTATATATAAAACCGGTGACTTAGCTTTAATAAGATCGGATGGAAATATTGAGTTTCATGGAAGAATTGATTTTCAAGTTAAAGTTAATGGGCTTCGTATTGAGTTAGGAGAAATAGAATCGTGTTTAATGTCTTGTGAAGGAGTTTTACAATGTGCGGTAATTGTAAGACAAGAATCTGAGATGGTAGTTAAGTTAATAGCTTTCTATGAGTCAGAAAATGATATTGAGTTAGAGAGGTTAAAAAAATATCTACGCTTATTTTTACCAGATTATATGATACCTAACAGTTTTGTACGTGTAAATGAAATGCCATTAACGGATAGCGGAAAGATAGATAGAAAAGTACTTGCCTTATTAGGTTCCGATAAATATTCCCACCATACCACACTTGTAGGAGGTTCTGTTAATGAGGAAAGCAGTAAAGATTCATAAAGAAGATATTGAAGATGTAATCGCCCTTACACCAGTGCAGGAAGGTATTCTTTATCATTATTTGAAAGAACCCGAAGGAAAGCTATATCATGAAGAACTTCGACTTTGCTTAACTGGAAAAATTAATATTCCAAAGTTTGAAGAGGCGTGGAATTATGTAACGCGGGAAAATGAAATGCTGCGTACAATTTTTCGATGGGAAAAAGTTAAACAACCTGTACAACTTATACTAAAAGAGCATACTCCGAACATTATTTATAGTGATGGCAAAGTATCTAATGATACAGAAAGCTTTGATTTACAAACAGTTCCCTTTTCTATCGAACTGTGCCATTTGAACGAAGGCGAATATGAAATGGTTTTACGTCATCATCATATTTTGTTTGATGGTTGGAGTAATAGTATTATTTTACAAGAGTTTATTAAGGTATATCGAGAGTTAATAAAGGGAGATGTACCATCATCTATAAATAAAAAGAAATTTAAAGAATATATACTATGGCAACAAAAACAAGATAAATCAAAACAAAGGCTTTTTTGGGAACAATATTTAAATGGATTAATTGAACAAATAAATTTATCCAATAAAAATTCTAATCAACTAAAAAAAGCAAAAACATATGTAAAAGAGATAGATAAAGAGCGAAGTGATAGATTTCGAAGTTTTGCAAGTAATCAAGGTGTAACATTGGCTACATTATTCTATACAGCCTGGGGTCTATTATTACAAAGGTACAAAAATTCAGAGGACGTAATATTCGGTACAACAGTATCTGGGCGTTCAATTCCAATGCACGGTCTGAGTGAAATGGTAGGTTTATTTATAAATACACCACCACTTCGTGTAAGTGCTGATGGGAGAATGACTGTTTCAGATCTTTTACAAAGAATTCAAAGTGATGTCCAAAGAAGAACTGAATATGAAACGACTCCAATTGTTGATTTAAACGTGTCATTTGACACTATTATGGTAGTTGAGAATTATCCTCTTGATATAGAAAAGCTGAAAGAAATTGATGAAAGTGTAAGAATTTCAGGTTATGAAGTAAATGAAATGACCAACTATGATTTAACCGTCTCAATAGAGTGTTTCGATTCTATTAAACTTGCAATGATGTGGCCTGAAGATGTATTTGATGAATCCATTATTACCAGTATAACTAACCATTTTATACAGCTATTAGATTCAATGCTTTTAGATGAAGGACAACCAATACAAACTCTTAAAATGTTAGATGAGGCAGAAGAAAAGTTTTTGCTTCAAGGTGGTCAAAATCAAAGTGCTACATTCCCACACACAACACTTCATCAATTAATTGAGATGCAAGCTGAAAAGCATCCTGAGAGAGTGGCACTTATATTTGAGAATAGTGAGATGACTTATGGAGAGTTGAATGAGCGTGCGGATAAAGTGGCATTTGCTCTTCTAAAAGAAGGTGTAACTTTAGATTCTCCAGTAGCTGTAATGTTGGATTACTCATTTAATATGATTATCTCTCTACTTGGTATTTTAAAAGCAGGTGGGGCTTATGTTCCAATCGATCCTGATTATCCTCAGGAACGAATTGATTTTATTCTTCAAGATAGTGGTTCGAATGTAATAATAACCTCAAATTTATTTGAGGATAAAGTTAAATTTGATAGCACAAAGCTTTTTATTGAAGAACTCAATGAGACACCTATGCAAGATTTCGAGAGAGTAGATGTTGCCCCAAATAATTTAGCATATGTCATTTATACTTCTGGAACAACAGGACGTCCTAAAGGGGTTATGATTGAACATAGTAATGTAATACAACTTGTCATGCATCAACCAAATAGTTTTAAATTCTCTAGTGATGATGTGTGGTTACTATTTCATTCTTTCTGTTTTGATATGTCAGTTTGGGAGATATTTGGATCACTTACTTATGGTGGACGTCTTGTCCTGGCAACAAAAGAAACAATCCGTGATACGTATAAACTTGCCCAGTTGATTGCAGATGAGGGAGTAACGGTATTGAATCAAACTCCATCTGCATTCTATGTTTTTCAACAAGTAGTTGAAGAGATGCCTAAACTTGCTTTTAAAATTAGGTTAATTACATTTGGAGGGGAAATGCTGAAGCCAGGTTTACTGCAAAGTTGGTTTAAGCGTTCACCTAATACGGTCATAGTAAATATGTATGGAATAACTGAGACGACAGTACATGTTACTTATAAGGAAATTGGAGAAAAAGAAATGCACAGTAATCTTAGTGCTATAGGCGTGCCTCTTCCTACGTATTCGTGCTATGTATTTGACAAACATATGAATCCTACACCTAAGGGAATGCAAGGGGAACTTTATGTTGGAGGGTATGGAGTTGCGCGGGGATATCTAAATCGTCCTGAACTAAACAGTGAACGTTTTATACAGAATCCTTATAATCCAAGTGAAAGATTATATAGATCAGGAGATTTAGTCCGTATTCTTGAAAATGGCGAAATGGAGTATATAGGTCGTAGTGATCATCAAGTGAAGATACGTGGTTATCGAATTGAAACAGGAGAAATAGAACATCATTTACAACAGCATGCGGATGTGAAGGAAGCGGTAGTTTTATCTATTGCTTTTGGAGAGGAACAAGAACTGTGTGCTTATATACTAACTGATCAAGATATATCTCAAAATGAATTACGTTATTATCTTACTGACAAAATACCTTCGTATATGATACCTATGTATTTTGTACTTTTAAGTGAAATGCCATTAACTACGAATGGAAAAGTTAATCGTCGTGCTTTACCTAAGCCTACTAAGTTAGTACAACCAAATGATTTACTAGATGAGCTTGAAACAACGGTAGCTGATGTTTGGAAGGAAGTTTTGGGGGTAGAAAAAGTAGGGTTGTATGATAATTTCTTTGATGTTGGAGGGAACTCCTTAAAAATGGTTCGATTGTTTTCTCGTTTACGAAGCAAGTTTGAAAAAGAACTTACAATGCCTATGTTATTCCGATACCCAACGGTTCATGATCAAGCTTCCTACTTTAGAAGTGATAATGCTATGGAACACCAACCTGAAGAAGTTAAGAAAGAAAATCTTTTATCTATGAATAAAAATGATGTAGCAGTGGTTGGTATGGCGGTTCGTATGCCAGGCGCTTCTAATCTTAAGCAATTCTGGTCAAATTTAGAACAAGGGATAGAATCCATTCGAACATTTACAGATGAAGAGCTTAGTGAGATGGGCATACCAAAAGAAGTGATTCAAAAGCCTAATTATATAAAATCTAAAGGGTATTTAGAAGATGTAGATGCATTTGATAATGAATTTTTTGATTACAGTCTAAAAGAAGCTGAAATGATGGATCCACAACTGCGTATACTTCATGAATGCGCATGGGAAGCACTAGAACAAGCAGGTGAGGTTAATTCTTCTCATATGAATACAGGAGTTTATGTTGGAGGATCACCAAATTTCCACTGGCTTCGTTCTATTGCTAGTGAATCTTCTAATACATTAGAAGATTTCCAAGCAATGTTGTTAAACGAAAAAGATTTCTTTGCTACTCGATTGGCTTATAAATTAAATCTAAAAGGACCAGCGATTACAGTACAAACTGCTTGTTCTACCTCCTTAGTTGCTATTCAAAACGCATGGGCAGATCTTATCGATGGACGATGCGATATAGCTTTGGCCGGGGGAGTAAGTATAACTTATCCAACAAAAACAGGATATTTATATGAAGATGGTATGATTTTCTCACCAGATGGTCATTGTCGAGCTTTTGATAAGGATGCTCAAGGAACAGTGGGTGGAAATGGTGCTGGAATTGTAGTACTGAAAAGGTTGGAGGACGCTCTTCGAGATGGAAATTTAATACATGGAGTTATTAAAGGAGCTGCAGTAAACAATGATGGGTCCAATAAGGCTGGATTTACAGCGCCAGGGGTTGATGGACAAGCTGCTGTTATAAAATCGGCTCATGAAATAGCTGGTGTTAAGCCTGAAGAAATCTCATATATAGAAACTCATGGGACTGGTACGCAACTAGGTGATCCTATAGAAGTAGAAGCATTGAAGTTAGCTTTTGGTAAGCAAGAACCAGGTAGAGTTTTAATTGGATCAGTGAAGACGAACATTGGACATTTAGATGCTGCAGCAGGAGTTGGAGGATTTATAAAGACGGTCTTAGCTTTGAAAAACAAGAAAATTCCGCCGAGCCTTCATTATAATAACCCAAACCCTAGCATTGATTTTGGAAAAAATCCGTTTCGTGTAAATACGGAACTTATCCCATGGAAAGAAGAGGTAAGAAGAGCAGGTGTTAGTTCGTTTGGGATGGGTGGAACTAATGCACATATAGTGTTAGAGTCTGTTCCTGACAATGCTAAGAATTTTGAAAAACAATCTTGGAACTTATTAACTGTTTCAGCAAAAACAGAGGAATCCTTAGATAAAGCTACTAACGGTCTATTATTGCATTTGAAGGAGAATCCAGAGATATCACTATCTGATACAGCTTATACATTACAAAAAGGTCGTCGTGAATTTCCATATAGAACTGCTGTAGTTGCTAATGGATTAGAGGATGCCATAGAAAAACTTGGTGATACGGGACTAGAGAAAACAAACGCAATGGAGAGTAGACCTTTAGCCTTTCTTTTTTCAGGTCAAGGATCACAGTATATCAATATGGGTAGAGATTTATATGAAAATGAACCTGTATTTCGTGAACACGTTGATCAAGGTTTAGCCTTACTCTCAAATTGGTTAGATATAGACATGAAAAATATTTTGTATCCTACAAAGGAGACAGAGGATAAAGCAACTGAACAGTTAAATAGAACTTCAATGACGCAACCTCTACTATTCACTATTGAATATGCATTAGCCAAGCTTCTAATGAATTGGGGAGTTTATCCAAGGGTCATGTTTGGCCATAGTATTGGTGAGTTTGTAGCAGCTTGTTTAGCAGAAGTAATGTCTTATGAAGATGCATTACATTTAGTAATGATTAGAGGGAAGTTAATGAATAGCGTACCAGAAGGCGCTATGCTAAGTGTAAATTTATCTGTTGAAGAATTAAAAACCTATATAACAGAGGATGTAGATATAGCAGCTATAAATTCCTCTCAACATTCAGTAATTTCTGGTACTGTACTTTCAATCAATAAGATTGAGGAATTACTTTTAAATCATGGAGTAAAGACAACGCGTCTATTTACTTCGCATGCTTTCCATTCTCGAATGATGGATGAAGTTCTAGATGCATTTGAGCAAGCTGTAGGAAATATAAAATTATCAAGTCCTAAAATACCTTATATATCTAATGTTACAGGTGAAATGATTACAGCAAATCAAGCCACATCACCTTCTTATTGGGCACAGCATCTACGAAGTACTGTTCAATTTTCAAAGGGATTATCTGAAATTTTTCATTTGAAAAATGTAATTTGCCTTGAGATTGGCCCAGGTAATGCATTATCAACTTTTGTATTAAAACATTTAAATAGAAGTAAAGATCAATTGGCTTTAAACATGTTACGTCATCCTCTGGATAAATCAAATGACTTCGAGCATTTATGCAAGCAAATGGGACGGTTATGGATGCAAGGTGGAACTATAAATTGGAATACTTTTAATAACAGTGAGAATAAAAGGTTATTAGATTTACCAACGTATCCTTTCATGAAAAAACGATTTAAAGCTGATCCATTTTTTAATACTCAATCTCAGAGTTTAACTCAGGAAACAAGAGGCCATAATAAACAGGCTAATATTAAAGACTGGTTTTATTTGCCTTCTTGGGAACGCAAAACATTAAAATCTATACAAATAAAGAAAGAACAAAAATATAAATGGCTTATTTTCAATGATCATCTAAATCGATTCAATCGACTGATAGAAAAATTAAAAAGAGAAGGTCATGATGTAATTGAAGTTAAAACAGGTGGTATTTTCTCTGAAAAATCCGACGGTTTATATACGATATGTCCATCTCAAAAAATGCATTATGAAATGCTATTTTCAGAATTAGAACAAAAAGATTTATTACCAAATAAGATTATACATGCTTGGAGCTTTAATCCAGTTAATGAGGTTATTCTCGATCAAGAGAGAATTGAACGATCAATGGATGAAGGATATTATTCGTTACTTTATATTGCACAAGCAATTGGGAAAATTAATTATGAGGGAGCATTACAGTTAAACATTTTTACTGACCGTATGTTTGAAGTTACAGGTACAGAGCTGAACTTAAAGCCAGAACAAGCTACAATTCTAGGCTTTTCAAAAATATGCAATCTTGAGTTTCAAAATATAAAATGTCGTACCATTGATATGGATACAGATTCTCAACAAATGTTTGAAGAAGCGGGTTTAATGGAGAGTTTTGTGGATTCTACTGATATAGTTATAGCTTATCGAGGACGTCATCGATGGGCGCAAACGATTATTCAAAGTCCTTTTGAGGAAGAAGATGTAGAAATTGATAGATTACGAGAGAGTGGCGTCTATCTAATTACTGGTGGACTTGGTGGAATTGGATTTGAAATTGCAAAAGATTTAGCTAATAGAGTACCAAATGTCAAACTTATATTGATTGGCCGCTCAGAGTTCCCACCTCGTAATCAATGGGAACAGTACCTAGAAAATAAAGACGAGCGTGTAAGCCGAGTTATTTCTGATTTGTTGACAATGGAGTCTCAAGGTGCAGAATACATGATCCTAAGTGCTGATGTTTCCAATCAAGATGATATGAAACAGGCAATTGAAAAGGCTAAATCTCGTTTTGGTTCTATTAATGGCGTAATTCATGCAGCAGGTGTTGCTGATTATCTAGGTATTATGATGAATCGGGAAAAAGAATCTAATAATAAAATTTTAGCTCCGAAAATTAAAGGTACACTAGTGCTCGATGCTTTATTAAAAGATGAACCAATTGATTTCTTCGTATTATGTTCATCAATTGGTAATGTGGCGTATCATATGAAATTTGGTCAGAGTGGTTATAATGCAGCGAATGAATTTTTAGATGCATTTGCGTTTTATAAGCGGGCTCATGATGGAGTGTTCACTGTAGCTATTAACTGGCCAGATTGGCAAGAGGTGGGTATGTCACTTAAGTCTGCTGAAATATGGGCAAAGCAATTTAATATGGATATGGAAAGTGTATTACATGATGGTGTAACTGTAGAAGAGGGCTTAAAGGTATTCCGTAGTATTATCAATAGAAATCAACAACAAGTTGTGGTTTCTCCAATAGATTTACATTGGAAACTTTTAAATGGTGCCAACTATTATAATGAACTATTGGAAAAAGGAAGTAAGAATAGATTAAAGCAGAATCGTTCAGATGTTTCAACAACATATAGACCACCAACTAATGAAATTGAACAACAATTATACGAATTATTAAAAGATATGTTTGGAATCGAAGAAATAGGAATCTACGATAATTTCTTCGATCTAGGAATGAGTTCTTTAGATCTTGTTCGTATTAATGTGAAATTAAAAGAGGCCTTTAAACGAGACTTACCTATAGTTGTTCTTTATGAGCATACGTCAATTAAATCTCTTGCTAAATATTTAAGTAATCAAGAAGTAAATAACAATTTAACAAATAAAAAAGAGCTATTGAAAGCGAAATCGGTTATGGAAAATACATTATCTGCTTTAAAAAGTAGAAAGTAGTAAAGGGAGGGGAACAACATGATTAATAAAGAAGTAGTTCCGTCAAAAGTTGAGTTTTGCTGGGGATTACCTGTTATTCCAACACCACAAACAAAAGAACTTCTAGAGGAATATGTTAATCAAGCTAAAAGAGCTGAGAATAATAACTTTGACTCGGTATTGGTTTCGATTGCACCAACATCTGTTGATCCAATGATAGCAGCGTCTATGATTGGAATGAATACGGAGTTTGTAAAGATTTTGGTTGCGCAAAATACAAACCAGATGCTTCCTACCGTAACAGCAAAAGCATTGAATACTTTAAATAGTTTAATTGGTAATCGTGCAGATATTAACATTGTAACTGGAAGTGCCTCGCTTGTCCTTGCGCGTGATGGATTACCAGAACCGCACCATGTTCGATATGCTAGGACAAAAGAATATATTGAGCTGTTACAACAATTAAGACGAGGAGTAACTAGCTATAAAGGTGAGTTTTATCAAGTAGAAAATACTGATATTTATCCAAAGGAAGATCTCTCTCGAAGTGCCCGCTACTTTGTAGCGGGGTCCTCCGAGGAGGCAATGAGAGTAGCTGCAGAGTATGGTGATGCTTATATACTTTATGCAACAGACCGCAAAAGTCTTAGAGAACACTATCAAACAGTTAATAATTACGCTAAGCAATATGGGCGCGAGAAAATTCCAGGTGCTATTTTAGTAGACATCATTGCTCGTGAGACTTCAGAAGAAGCATATGAAGAGGCATATGAATTACTTGAGAGAACACCAGCAGCCTTAAAGAGAATGACTAAGCTATTTTTAGATAATGCAGATTCTGTTGGACTTCGCCGATACAAAGATTTAATTACAAAAGATAGTATGTGGATAGATGATCATCTTTGGGGAGGTCTAAGTTTAGTTAACCCATCTAATTCAATTTCTATAGTTGGTAGCTATGAGGAAGTCATCTCGACGTTAACTGATTTTTGGGAAATAGGGGCAAATTATTTTCTTATTACTTCTCAGATTAGTGAGCATGAAATTGAACGTATTGGTCAAAATGTTGTGCAACCATTTAAAAAGAAAATTGAAAAGTTAATCCAAGTTAACTAAAAGAGGGCTAAAAATATGAAGTTAAACATATGGTTGAAGTTTATCATTTTAATGACCTTAATAGTACTCCCTTATCGACAGGTGGAAGCACAGGAAACGGTACAGTTTAATGAGAAGAAAATACAGAAGCATATAGAAGAACAAATATCTCAAGCGGGTATTCCTGGACTTTCAGTAGTAATTGTAAAAGGAAATGAAACGATTTATAAGAAGAATTATGGCTATGCCGATACAAACAAAAAACGTCAAGTTACGAATGAGACGCTTTTCGAGCTAGGTTCTACTTCAAAAGCTTTTACGGCATTAGCTGTATTGCAGCTAGAAAAAGAAGGGAAAATTAAACTTAGTGATTCTTTAACTAAATATGTTTCATGGTTTGAAATGGAGTATAAAGGCAAACCTTATGAAATTACACTTTATGACTTATTACACCATACTAGTGGAATACCGGAAAAGGCCATTGGATATATTCCTATAACCAATGGCAAAGATTCTATTGAGAAAACGATTAGGAATGTTATGCCAATAGGACTAAACCGAGAGCCGGGTAGCAGTTTTGAATATTCTACGGTTAACTACGATCTATTAGGCTTAGTAATCGAGAAGGCAACTAATCAATCATTTGAAAGATATGTTCAAGATCATGTGCTATCAAAGTTGGATCTATTGAGTACATACGCTGGACGTGAGATGGCCCCATTAGATAACATGGCCCAAGGTTACAAGCGTAATTTCTTACAATCATTACCCTATGACGCTCCTAATTATAGGGGGAATACACCGGCTGGATATTTTATTTCAAATATAAATGATATGGAAAGATGGTTAAAATTACAGCTTGGGGTTGAAAAGCCTAGGATGTTTCCGGAGGAATTGATTAACGATTCTCATAAAGCGAATAGAAAGGTTGCCCCAGATAGCAATGGAGCTTCATATGCAGCTGGATGGGAGGTCTATCAAAGTGGTGGAGGGGAAATTTCACATGGTGGAAGTAACCCAAATTATTCATCGTATATTGGTTTCCGTGATGAGGAACAGATAGGGGTCGTAGTATTAGCAAATCTGAATAGTAATTACACTTACTATATCGGTAGCAGTCTTTTAAATATGATGATAGATAAAGAAGTTAAACCGTTACTCTATGATGAATATAAGAAAACGGATCAAATAGGAACAGCCTTATTTGTGATCTCATCTTTGTGTTTACTAACTTTATTGGTCATGTTATTTCATTTAATCAGGGAGATTATTTTTAGAAAAAGAAAATTTATATTACCAACGGGAAAAAAATGGTTACATATGGTATTAGTTGTTGCGATATATGGGCTAATGATTTATGCACTCTATCAACTACCAAATCTCTTGTTTGGAGGGCTTCCGTGGGCATTTATAAAAGTTTGGGCTCCTTCAACTGTTGTACTTGCAATATATGCAATTGCTGGGGTGGGTTTGGCCTATGTTATCCATACATTCTTAAATCTTTGTTTTCCAAGACAAAAGGGAAAGTCGCTTTTGACTTTAATTGTTTTGGGATTAATATCAGGATTTGGTAATGCCTTTCTCATTTTTGTGATTAATGAAACGTTTGTTAGAGCAAATAATTTGGAAAATGGCTTGTTATTTTACTTTGTACTTGGAATCGTTATGTATGTCTTTTCACAACGTATTATTAGAACTAGCATTGTATCGTATACAAACGAGCTAGTTTATGAAAAAAGGATGGAATTAACAGATAAGTTGTTACAGACTCCTTATTACAAATTGGAGTTGATTGAGAAGGGACGAATAGAGGCGACATTAAATAACGATACGGAAGTTATCTCTCGTTCTCTCAATCTATTAGTTACTGCTGGAACAAGTTTATTAACGTTACTGTTTTGTTTTCTCTATCTTGGTGTAATGAATATGTATGCCTTTTTACTATCCTTGTGTATCATCTTTATTACTGCAGGGGTATATTCTCTGATCGGACGACAAGCAGATAAAGTTTGGAATGAAACAAGAGATATTCAGAATGTATATTTCCGTTTGATTGGTGATCTAAGGCATGGTTTCAAAGAGCTTAGGCTTCATACTGGAAAACGAAACGATTTTCGAGAAGTTATGAATGAAAGCTGTAATAACTATCGTGTTAAACGAACGATAGGAGATATTAAATTTGCAAATGTGTTTGTTCTGGGAGAACTATTATTCATTTTTGTTATTGGTATTGTAGTTTTCGTATTTCCAGAAATTTTTGTTAATATGCCAAAAGAGACGATAAGTAACTATGTAATTGTTTTTCTGTATATGACAGGTCCAGTTAATGAAATACTGGGCGGTATCCCTCAGCTCGTAAATGTACGTATTTCTTGGCAACGTATTCAACAAATGGTGAAGAGTGTAGATCATATAAAGGCAAATGAGCAAATTGCAACAACAAAAGAGTACTTAGATGTGCCAATTTGTTTGCAGCTACAAAATGTAAGTTATAAGTATAAGAATAAAGATGGAGATTTTACTGGTTTTGGTATTGGTCCAATAGACATGGAATTTAATTCTGGAGAAATAGTCTTTATTGCTGGTGGTAATGGGAGTGGAAAATCTACTTTATCAAAACTGATTACTGGGTTATATGAACCTAATGAAGGTAACGTTTTATTAAATGGAAAAGAAATAGCTCCAGAGGAATTGAATCAATACTATTCAGCTATCCTGAGTGATTTTCATGTTTTTGATAGGCTATATGGAATTAATACAGAAGGAATGAAAGCAGAAATCGATCATTATTTAGAACTTCTCCAACTGAGTGACAAGGTTGGCATTGAGAATGGGCGCTTTACTACTACGCAACTATCAACTGGACAAAAGAAAAGGTTGGCATTGCTGGTTACGTATTTGGAAGATCGACCTATACTTTTATTTGATGAATGGGCAGCGGATCAAGATCCTGGTTATAGACGCTTCTTTTATGAAGAATTGTTACCTCAAATGCGAGCGAAGGGTAAATGTATTATTGCTATTACTCACGACGATCAATATTTTCATTTGGCAGATAAGCTTATAGTGATGGAGATGGGAACTGTGAAAATGAATAAAACAAAGGAGGCATTATTATGAGTAAGGAAATTAAATGTGTTGTTTGGGACTTAGATTGTACAATTTGGGATGGTGTTTTATTAGAGAGTGGTACGGTTACTTTAAAACCTGGAATTTATGAAATTATATGTGAATTAGATCGACGTGGAATACTGCAATCAGTTGCTAGTAAAAATAACTACGAAGATGCAATAGCTAAATTACGGGAATTTGGAATAGAAGAGTATTTTTTATATCCGGAGATTCATTGGAACTCTAAATCTAGTTCCATTGAGAAAATTAGAAAAAATTTAAACATAGGTATTGATACTTTTGCGTTCATTGATGACCAACCTTTTGAATTAGAAGAAGTACAGAGCGTTCATAATGATATTCTGTGTATACATGTAAATGAATATAAGTCGTTATTAGACTTGCCACGACTACAACCAAAAAGAATTACAGAAGATTCAGGTCGTCGAAGACTGATGTATTTAGAAAATCTTAAGAGAACGAAGGATGAAGAAGAATATGAAGGCCCAAAAGAAGAATTTTTAGCTTCACTTGGGATGAATTTTGTGATTAGTGAGGCTCGTGAGGAAGATTTACAGCGTGCAGAGGAGTTAACAGTACGTACGAATCAATTAAATTCGACTGGTATTACCTATGATTATGATGAATTAAACTATTATCGTAATCATCCAGATTATTTATTATTAGTTTGTGAGTTATCAGATAAATATGGCTCCTATGGGAAGATTGGTTTAACACTTGTAAAAAGGACGGAGGAAGCCGACTGCCTAAAACTTCTTCTCATGTCTTGTCGTGTAATGTCCCGTGGCGTTGGTACTATACTCCTTACATATCTAATGGAAAGAACAAAACAGGCAGGTAAACGCTTTTTGGCTGAGTTTAGACAGACTGACCGTAACCGTATGATGTTTGTTACGTACCGATTAGCTGGATTTAAGGAAACTAGCAACGAAAATGGAATATTAATTTTAGAACATAATCTTGAGAATATAAATCCTTATCCTCACTATATTAATATACAATTTCCGGAAACACCAACGGATGTGGATAGAGGGGAAGTGGAAATATGCAACAAACAATTGTAAAGCATTCTCTTACGCATCCACAAAAAAGAGTTTGGTATAATGAACAAATTTATCCAAACACATCTATGTATAACATCGGAGGGATGGTTCTTATTAATGGGGAAATTAATTTTACAATTTTAGAAAAAGCAATTCAATTATTCATTAAGAAAAATGATGGTTTACGTCTACGGATTTTTCAACAACATAGAGAACCCCACCAATATATATCACCATTTGAACCTACACCAATACGTTTAATTGATTTTTCTAATCATCATAATCCAAGTTTAGAAGCTAGAAAATGGGCCCAGGATGAATTTCAAAAACAAATTCCACTTGAAGGAGGCCCTCTGTTTGAATTTGTGCTCTTGAAAATAAGTGATGTAGAAAGCTCCTATTTTGTTAAGTTTCATCATATTATAGCTGATGGTTGGACAATCCAACTTATGACGAGTCAAATTATCGATTTTTACTCTAAGTTAAAGAATGATGAGCATATAAATGATACGGTTGAATCTACTTATCTGTCTTATTTACAAGCAGAGGAGAAATATCTGGAATCCCCTCGATACGTAAAAAATAAGAATTATTGGAATGAGAAATTTATGAATCTGCCAGATTTCTTTTTATCAAAAACATCTCATTCTCTAGAAGGGAAACGAAAGATATTTTTAATTGAAAAAGAAAAATCGGTTGCCCTACAGTCTTTTATACAAAAACATAGAATATCTATGAATACATTATTTTCAACCTTTATGCTTATTTATATTCATAAAATGTATGATCAATCAGACATTATCATTGGATCTCCTGTACTAAATCGTTCCGGTGTACTAGAAAAGAAAATAGTAGGTATGTTTACTAGCACAATGCCGTTACGGTTAAATGTGGATGAAGATGAGAGTGTTCTATCTTTCATTAAAAGAGTAAATCATGAAATAAAACAATGTCTATTTCACCAGCGTTATCCTTATAACTTATTGGTAAAAGACTTGCAATTGACTAGTAAAGGATACGATGGTTTATTTCAATATAGTGTGAATTACTATAATACAAAACTTAAAAATACTATTGATGGATTTTCTTTAGAAAACGTGGAGTTTTACAGTGGTTACCAAGCCTATTCATTGCAGTTAGTTATTAAGGAATGGGCAGATGAAGGTTTAGAAATTCAATATGATTATAAAGTCGCGGATTTTGAAGAAGATCAAATCAATTGTATGCATGAGAGGTTTTTAGCTTTAATAGAACAAGTTTTACGTAATGAAGATCAATCGATAAAAGAATTATCTTTGTTATCGGATGATGAGCAAAAGTTTATGTTAGAGAAATTTAACAATACAGCTGTTGTGTATCCGAAAGAAAAAACTATTCAAGAATTATTTGAAGAACAAGTAAAACAGACACCAGAAAAAATAGCAATTCAACATGCTGATAGATCAATGACTTATCTTGAATTAAATAAGAAATCTAATCAGTTAGCAAGAAAGTTACGAGAAAAAGGAGTCAAAAATGGTCAAGTCGTGGGTATACTAGCTAAACATTCACTTGAGATAGTAATTGCAATTTGGGGAGTTATTAAGGCTGGAGGTACATATTTGCCTATAGATCCTTCCTACCCAGAGGACCGAATTCGTTATATTTTGAATGATAGCGGCACAACATTACTTTTAACTGACTATACAAATGAGGGTAATTTAGAATATTTAGGTGAGAAAATTAATATATGTGATCAGAAACTTTATGAAGGAGATAATGCCAATCTAAACCTAGTAACTGCACCAAATGATCCAATATATATAATTTATACCTCTGGAACCACGGGGAATCCTAAAGGAACTGTAATCACTCAACATGGATTGGTTAACTATATTTCCTGGGCTAAAAAGAACTATATTAGTAGTGAAAATGATGTTTTTGCATTATATTCATCCGTTTCTTTTGATTTAACAGTAACTTCAATATTCACTCCTTTAATAAGTGGTTTATTGTTAGTAATATATCATGATAATGAAGATGAGTTTATTTTGTCAAAAATACTCAAGGAAAATGTAGTAACAGTGTTGAAAGTTACGCCTTCACATTTAGTATTGTTAAATAACTATTCACCCCCAAGAGTTTCATCTCTTCGCAGATTGATTGTGGGTGGAGAGGATTTGAAAACCTCAGTCGCCGAAAAGATATATGATCTTTTTAGCGGTAAAGTTGAAATAATTAATGAATATGGACCAACTGAAACTGTGGTTGGATGTATGATTCATCGTTATGATCCAGATCTAGATCGAAGAGCATCCGTACCAATTGGTACACCAGCTGATAATGTTCAAATATATTTATTGAATAACAATCTTCAGCCGGTTCCTATTGGTGTAAAAGGAGAAATTTATATATCGGGTGATGGGGTAGCTAAAGGTTATTTAAATCGTCCGGATTTAACAGCGCAACGTTTTTTATCCAATCCATTTATTTCGAGTGAGAAGATGTATCGAAGTGGTGACTTAGCTGTCATGTTGCCAAATGGATTAATTGAGTATCAAGGACGGATGGATTCTCAAGTGAAAGTTAAAGGATATCGTATTGAAATAGGGGAAGTTGAGAATGCACTGTTACAACACAAGTCTGTTAAAGATGTAGTAGTGGTGAATTGGCAAGGTGAGGATAATTCAAATCATCTAGTTGCTTACATTGTTTTGAAAGACAGTGTTCAAAATATAGAAATACGCAGTTTTATTTCGCATATGCTACCAAGTTATATGATTCCTTCATTTTTTATCTATATGGATCAGCTACCGCTTACTATTAATGGAAAGGTAGATCGTCAAGCGTTGCCAGATCCGATGTTAAATAACGGTTCTAATCATACTCATTTAGAAGAAGTAGATGAAGATGTTACTGGAATGGTTAGTGAAGTTCTCAAGGAAATATTACAGACTGATAGAATCGAATTGCATAGTAATTTTTATCGTTTAGGTGGAGATTCTATTAAAGCGATCCAAGTGAGCGCTAGATTACAAGAACTGGGATGGAAA
Source organism: Bacillus sp. FSL K6-1338 (assembly GCF_038006965.1). NCBI lineage: Bacteria > Bacillati > Bacillota > Bacilli > Caryophanales > Bacillaceae > Bacillus > Bacillus sp. FSL K6-1338. Next base: position 285,138 of record NZ_JBBOWI010000002.1, read on the forward strand.
GTTAGAGTTAAAGATGTACTAAATTATCCAGTTGTAAGTGAATTGGCAGCAATGTTAGTTAAACAAAAAGATGTTACAGTCTCACAAACATTGGTAACAGGAAAGGTAGAGCCTACTCCTATTATGCGTTGGTTCCTTGATCAACAGTTTAAGAACCCGCATCATTGGAATCAATCGGTATTACTGTCTTTGAAGAAGCCGGTTAAAGAAGAATATGTTAATAAGATGTTAAATACGATCATGCATCATCATGATTTGTTACGGTTAAGGTATGAGGATAAGCAGGATTACTTCTATTATGACGAAGATATGTCCATTGTTGATTCTAAGGTTACCATGTTTGATTTTTCTGAAATTCCAATTGAAATGGCTTTGAATCAGGTTCATATAAAAGGTGAAGAGTTAAAAGGAAGTTTAAATTTGAATGTAGGATCATTATTTAAAGGGGCCTTATTCCAGCTTTCAAATGATCAACAGTTGTTATTATTAACTGCACACCACCTTATTGTTGATGCTGTGTCCTGGCGTATTTTAATTGAAGATGCAAACCGATGTTTGAATAGCTTGTATTTAGGAGAAGTTCCATCGCTACCATTAAAAACTAACTCTTTCCAAGATTGGTCTGAAGCTTTAAATAGTCGAGGAGTTAATTTAGTACGTGCTGAATTAGATTATTGGGAATCCATAGATAACATGCTAGATAATAATTTTCAAATTAATAGAGAAAAAGAAAATAGTACTGTTGAAAGTTGTACGACTCTTACCTTTACATTGAATGCAGATGATACAAGAAAACTATTAACTACTGCAAATGTGCCTTACAATACACAACCAATGGAGTTGTTACTTGCTGTGTTGACAGAAAATTTAGGTAAATATACAAACCAAGATCAAATTAAATTTGAGTTAGAAGGTCATGGTCGAGAGGAATTATTTGAACATCTTGATATTTCACGTACAGTAGGGTGGTTTACAACGATGTATCCTATTGTATTACAAGTTTCGCATAATATTGCTAATCAAATAAAGAGTGTTAAAGAAGAGGTTCGTAAAAGACCTAATAAGGGAATTGGATATGGAATTCTTAAAGAGAAGTTTCCTTCTTGCAAAGATTTAACTCAAAATATAATTCGTTTTAACTATTTAGGAGAGATAGATAATTCTCTCGGGGATGGATGGTTTACTATTGTTGATTATCAAAGTGGCAGTGAACAATCAAAAGATAATCATATTACTGCATTATTGGATATTGTGGCCATGGTTAAGAATAAAAGCTTAGAAATTCATGTGACATTTAGTACAAGTCATTTTCAAAAGAATTTTGTAGAAAATTTATTTTCAGATTATCTAGAACGACTACAGACATATATCCAATCCTGTTGTCAAATGCAAACAAAAGAATTTACTTCATCAGATTTTGAAACCTTAAACCTTAGTGATGAAGAAATTGATAATTTGTTTGATTAAACAACTATTTGATGAAAATTTTATTTAATAAAGGAGAAGTCACTTGAGAAAATTAATGAAAGATTTATCGCCAGGATTGAATAGTAACAAATATTTGGTTTGTGTTCCTTATGCTGGGGGCTATTCGAATTCTTTTTTACCTTTAAAGAATTATTTACCGAAAGATATAAAACTTATTTCATTTGATCCTCCAGGCCATGGTCCTAATCTTTCTCCACTAGTTGATAACATAGATGATCTTGTTAATTTATATTTAATGGAGATGCAACCAATTTTAGAGGGAGAGGTTACATTATTTGGCCATAGCATGGGAGGAATTATAGTTCACCGTATGGCTCAAATTTTAGAAAGTAAGGGTATAAATCCTAAAAATGTTATTATCTCTGCTATGAATCCACCGGAAATAAGAAGAAAAACAAATCATTTAGATGATAAAGACTTTATAGATTATATAAAGTCTTTGGGAGGATTACCGGATGAAGTATTACAACATCAGGAGCTTTTAAACTATATCCTTCCAGTTATTCGATCAGACTTTCGTGCCATTGAGAATTATATAAATGATGACACAACATTGTTGAAAGCGCCTCTATATATTATTAGTGGAACAACAGACTCTAATTATACAGTAAAAGGGGCTAAGAAGTGGGTAGAATGGGGCAATGAGGTTCATTTTCTAACAGTTAATGGTGGTCATATGTTTTTACTACATCAAGCTGACATCGTGGGCGAGTTAATTATGAAAATACTAGATAGGGTAAAATCTGTGAAGTAAAAAAATTAAGAGATGTATCTGAGTAAGAGAAAAGTGCATTTCTATGCTTTATGTGGAACTTCTATCGTTAAAGTAGCAATCTAATTGGTCGTCATTGGGAAGTTTTATTACTGAGGAAGAGAACTCCCAATGACGAGTATGATTGTGCCCCCTCATGATAAAACGGATAGGTCTATGGGGAACATAACCACTAAATATGTAGTATTTAGTATCAATATCATAGAGAATGGTGGGAAGAAAAAATGCTTGATAAATTTACCCAGCAGGTTTTATTATCTAGTGAAAAATTTAAAAAAGAAAAAGAATATTGGTTAGACAAGTTATCAGGTGATGTTGAGTTAAGTAGATTTCCTTGTGATTGTCTGTCTTTAAATAATATTCAGGCTTCTAAAGAAAGTTATTATTGTCAATTCCCATCGGATATTGCGAAGAGAGCTGTAGCAATTAGCAATAATTCTGATATGTTACTGTACACTATTTTATTATCAGGTGTGAAATATCTCTTAAGTAGATATACCGATAAGGATGATGTAGTAATTGGAATGCCAGTTTTTAAACAAGGTCAAGAAGAGACGGTTTTTCAAAACAACTTTTTATTATTACGTACTCAAATAAATCAAGAAGATAATTTTAAAGAAATAATATATAAAATTAAAGAAACAATTTTAGAGTCAAATGAACATTGTCATTTTCCTTTTAATAAACTTACTCAATTATTAAGTCTAGATGGAGAGAGTAATAATCTTCCCTTATTAAATACAATAGTAATGTTAGATGATATTCATTGTTATGAGAGTACAGATAAAATAAACTCTGATATGGTTATTAGGTTTATGAAAAATGAAGAACAGTTAAAGGTTCAAGTGGATTACAACTCTACTTTATATAGTGAAGGATTAGTTAGTAGAATAGTTAATCATTTATATAATATTTTAGATATATTAATGAAAGATCCAAATAAATCTGCAATGGATCTAGATGTAATGCCTAAAACAGAAAAGAATCAAATATTATTTGATTTCAATCATACGACTAGAGTTCATAAAACATTACTTTGTGAGACTGTAACAGCTCCTCAATTATTTGAAGAGCAGGTAAAACAGAATCCTAATCAAATAGCGATTGTATGTAATGGAAAAGAAATTACATATAAACAATTAAATATAAAAGCTAATCAGTTGGCGAGAAGGTTATTAGACCAGGGAGTTAAAAGAGAATCCATTGTTGGTGTGATGATGGAACGCTCTATTGAGATGATTGTAGGCATATTAGGTATCTTAAAAGCGGGTGGGGCGTATTTACCGATTGATACCGAGTTACCAAAACAAAGAGTGGAATATATGCTGACAGACAGCGGGTGTTCACATGTACTAACATATCAAAACTCTATTATAAAGGGAGTAGCATTTCAAGGTAGTGTAATAAATCTAATGGATATTCCTTTTGAAGAAGAACAAGTAGAAGATTTGCAGATAACGATGGAACCTCAAAATTTGGCATATGTTATTTATACATCAGGTTCTACAGGCCAGCCCAAAGGGGTAATGATTGAACATCGTTCCTTAACTAATTTTTTGTGTGCAATGTATGAGGACTTCTCTCAAGATATAGGGATAACTGATAATGTACTATTCTCAAGTAGTATTTCTTTTGATGTTACTATATTTGAAATATTTGTCCCATTGGTATATGGAGCAAGAATGACTATTTATCAAGGTGAGAAGTTTGATGTACCAAAACTTGTACAAGTCATTCTTGAGGAACAGGTCACGTTAGCATATATTCCACCTACCTTATTAAATGAAATATATGATTATTTTGTAAGGGCGAATCAGAAGATATCGTTAAATAAACTTTTCGTGGGAGTAGAACCAATTAAAACAGAATTACTTGCAAAATACGATCATCTATTTAGGGGGAACCTCCAAATATTAAATTTATACGGACCTACAGAGGCTACAGTCTGTTGTACATCTTATCAATATGAGAGGGATAAAGAAATTACAATACAAAACGTACCAATAGGTTCGCCATTGTTAAATACTAAAATTTATATATTGGATTCATTTCACAGGCTACAACCTATAGGTGTTCCAGGAGAAATATGTATTTCTGGCATAGGGTTAGCTAGGGGATACATCAATCGAAAAGAATTAACAGCAGATAAATTTATTGATCATCCATTTGAACATGGTGAGAAATTATATAAAACAGGAGATATAGCGAGATGGCTACCTGATGGTAACATAGAATACTTGGGACGAGTTGATCATCAAGTGAAAATAAGGGGATATCGAATAGAACTAGGTGAGATAGAAGCAAGTTTGTTAAAATATGAGACAATCAAAACCGCCGTAGTAATACAGCGAGAAGATGAAAGTGGAGAAAAGTATTTATGTGCATACGTAGTTACAGAAAAAGATATTCCTATTCCAGAGGTAAGAGCATATTTAGCAACCAAGTTACCATATTATATGATACCTCAACAAATCATATCCATTCAAAACATACCGTTAACACAAAACGGAAAAATAGATAGAAAAAAATTACCTCAACCTATTAATAATTTGAAATCTAGTCATCTAGAGCCGACAAATTCTACAGAAAGAAAATTAGTTGAGATTTGGAAAGATGTATTAGGAATACAAAGGGTAGGAATACGGGATAATTTTTTTGAGATAGGTGGTCATTCATTAAAGGCTGCTAGGCTAATTTCTATCGTTAATAAAGAATTTAATGTGCAATTATCTATTAAATCCCTATTTAAGTTTCCTATTTTGGTTGATTTTTCAAAATGTATATTAGAAATGGAAAAAAGTAATTATATTTCCATAGAACCTGTAAAACAACAAGAGTATTATTTAGCTTCTACGTCACAAAAGAGAATGTTTATAGTAGATCAATTCGAAGATGGTACAAATACAACTTATAATATGCCCACAATACTTAAAGTAGAAGGGGATATTTGTAAAGATAAGTTTGAAAATATATTTCAATCTTTAATTGAGAGACATGAAATATTAAGAACTTCTTTTCAAATTTTAGATGGGGAATTAGTGCAGAAAATTGAGCCTAATGTAGATTTCAATATTGAATACGTTCATGTAAATGAAAAAGATGCGGATTATTTAATACATGAGTTTATAAGTCCATTTGATTTATCAAAACCTCCATTATTAAGGGTGTTGCTTTTAAGGATAGCAGAAGAAAGACATATTCTTGTAGTAGATATGCATCATATAATATCTGATGGTTTATCAATGGGGATATTAATAAAAGAGTTTGTAGAATTGTATAAAGGAAATGAGCTTCCAAAATTGAGAGTGCAGTACAAAGACTATGTGATTTGGCAAAATGGACCTTACTATAAGAATCTAATTAGTGAACAAAAGAATTATTGGTTAACAACTTTAAAAGGAGAACTCCCGGTTTTAAATTTTCCAACCGATTTTCAAAGACCGACTATACAAAGCTTTAAAGGTAATGTTTGTTCTTTTAATTTGGGAACAGATTTAACTTTTAAAGTAAATAAGCTAGCAACTGAAACTGGTACCACGCCATATATGATTTTATTGGCCATTTATAACATACTTTTATCTAGATACACAGGTCAAGAAGACATTATTGTAGGTTCGCCTATTGCTGGAAGGTCTCATTCTGATACTAATCATATGATTGGTATGTTTATTAATACTTTAGTAATGAGAAATTATCTAGAAAATGACGATGAGTTTATTGAGTTTTTGAGTAGATTAAAACTCAATACATTAGAAGCTTATGAAAATCAAGACTATCCTTTTGAAGAACTATTAGAAGGTTTAGACTTGCATAGGGATACAAGTAGAAATCCATTATTTGATACCATGTTTGTTTTTCAAAACATGGATATGAATCCAATATCTATTGGTGAATTAGAATTTACACCGTATCCGTTTAAGCAGTCAGTTTCAAAATTTGATTTGTCATTAGTAGCAACGGAAATAGATAATAACATTCATTTAAAAGTAGAATATAGTACTAAGTTATTTAAAGCGGAGACAATAGAAAGGTTAATGGTACATTTTACAAATATAGTTGAGGAAGTAACTAATAACCCTAGAGTACGATTGCGTAATATTAATATGTTATCTATAGAAGAAGACCATTGTATTATGAATGAATTTAACAAAAAAGAGAATTCAAATTCTAATCATTTATTAGTGCATAAAATGTTTGAAGAACAAGTAAAACGGAACCCTAATCAAATAGCCGTTGTATGTAATGAAAAAGGAATTACATATAATGAATTAAATATAAAAGCTAATCAGTTGGCGAGAAGGTTATTAGACCAAGGAGTTAAAAGAGAATCCATTGTTGGTGTGATGATGGAACGCTCCATCGAGATGGTTATAGGTATATTAGGTGTCTTAAAAGCAGGTGGGGCGTATTTACCAATTGATACCGACTTACCAAAACAAAGAGTGGAATATATGCTGACAGACAGCGGGTGTTCACATGTATTAGTACATCAAAACTCTATTATAAAGGGGATAGAATTCCAAGGTAATGTAATAGATCTAATGGATATGTCTTTTGAAGAAGAACCAGGAGAAGACATGCACATGATGATAGAACCTCACAACTTAGCGTATGTTATTTATACATCAGGTTCTACAGGACAACCTAAAGGAGTAATGATTGAACATCGATCCTTGACTAACTTTTTGTGTGCAATGTATGAAGATTTCTCTCAAGATATAGGGATAACTGATAACGTTCTATTCTCAAGTAGTATTTCTTTTGATGTTACTATTTTTGAGATATTTGTCCCATTGATATATGGCGCAAGAATGACTATTTATCAAGGTGAGAAGTTTGATGTATCAAAACTTGTACAAGTCATTCTTGAGGAACAGGTTACATTATCATATATTCCACCTACTTTATTAAATGAAATATATGATTATTTTGTTAGAGATAACCAGAAGATAGTGTTAAATAAGCTACTTGTGGGAGTAGAACCCATTAAAACAGAATTACTCGCAAAATACGATCATCTATTTAGGGGGAACCTCCAAATATTAAATGGATACGGACCTACAGAGGCTACAGTTTGTTGTACATCTTATCGATATGAGAGTAATAAAGAAATTAAAACACAAAACGTACCGATAGGTTCGCCATTGTTAAATACTAAAATTTATATATTGGATTCATTTCATAGGATACAACCTATAGGTGTTCCAGGTGAAATATGTATCTCTGGCATAGGGTTAGCTAGAGGATACATCAATCGAAAAGAATTAACAGCAGATAAATTTATTGATCATCCATTTGAACGAGGTGAGAAACTATATAAAACAGGGGATATAGCAAGGTGGCTACCTGATGGTAACATTGAATACTTGGGCCGAGTCGATCATCAAGTAAAAATAAGGGGATATCGAATAGAACTAGGTGAGATAGAAGCGAGTTTGTTAAAATATGAGACAATCAAAACGGCCGTAGTAATAGATCAAGAAGATGAAGCTGGGGAAAAGTATTTATGTGCATACGTAGTTACAGAAAAAGATATTCCTATTCCAGAGGTAAGAGCATATTTGGCAACAAAGTTACCACATTATATGATACCTCAACAACTCATACCAATTCACAATATACCATTAACACAAAATGGGAAAATAGATAGAAGCAAGTTACCAAAGCTAAATACAATGAGCAATAGTAATTATGTACCACCAAGAAATGAAATAGATAGTAGTTTAATTGATATTTGGAGTAGTATATTAGGCGTAAATAATATTGGTATAAATGATAATTTCTTTGAATTAGGTGGTCATTCTCTTAAGGGATTAAAGTTATTCGAAAATATCAAGAGAATGTTTAATGTGCAACTGCCATTAAGTTTATTATTTCAAAAGGCTACTATTGAACAATTAAGTGATGTAATAAGTAGGAATAAAGGAATAGACAGTGAGTGTTTAATTCCAATTCAAAATGGAACAAACAAGGATAGTCAATGGTTCATTGTTCATGGGCAAGGCGGGGGTATATTAAACTATTATGATTTGGCTAGAGAATTAGGAGAGAATAAGACTGTATATGGGTTACAATCTATAGGATATGATGATTATAGATTTCCAAACTTATCTGTAGAGGAAATGGCGGTAAGATATATAGAAGAGATTAAACAAGTAAAAAAGGAAGGGCCATATACCTTATTAGGATGGTCTTTTGGAGGGATAGTTGCATTTGAAATGGCTAGAAAATTAGAAGAACTAGGTGATAAAGTTAGTTTTCTAGGTTTACTTGATGTTCATCCTATTGAACAAGGTAAGGAGATTCTTAGTTTAAATATTAGGAATGCATTTGAAGAATTGGAAAAATTCAATGATCAGTTAGGGATTGAGAAAAATAGTTTTGAGCAAATGAGTGAAGAACAATTAATAGAATCTTTACTGAAAAAATTTACATTGAATGAAAATAGTTGTCAGCAAAATTTTGAAGATCCAATGATGAATAAGTTAAAAGTAATGATAGCTAATAGATATGCATACCTAAAATATAATTGTAAACAAAAAATAAAAGCAGATATCTTTCTATTTAATGCATCTATTAATGACATTCACCCACTAGTAGATTATAACAGATGGAATGAATATACATCAGGGGAAGTATACGCTTTGCAAGTGCCAGGTTCCCATCTGAGTATGTTAGAGAAACCGCATATTCATGAATTGGTAAAGAGTATAAAAATGAATTTTAAACAAATGCTCTTATTAGCACATGTAAATAAGTGAAATATTATTTAAAATTGTACACTATTAGTTTTCTAAAAGTCTCATAAATTCGTGTATAACATATTATGAGACTTTTTTCTTTGAGCCCATTCAATAATAAATATAAAGAGATTGGAAAATAAGTGGAAAATATGAATGTGAAATAGAATATTATCCTCTGAAAATGTTTTTTACTATCAAAAATAAATAGGAATTGTTCATTGAGAGTTTTTAAATTTATATAAGATGTTAGGTGGGAAGGAAATAATGAATATATATAAGGTACGTGTGCCAGGAAATATAGAACATAATATTATGCAGAAACTTATGCGTTTGGTCTCAAAAGAAAAGCAGATGAAAATACAGAAATATAAAAGAAAGACCGACCAATATAGCGCCTTAATTGGAGATATTATAATAAGATATTTAATTACTACAAATTTCTCAAAAGAAAATAAAGATATTAAATATAAATACAATGAATATGGAAAGCCTTATGTTGATGAGTTAAATAATTTTCATTTTAATATATCACATTCCGAAAGTTGGGTTGTTGGAGCTATTCATGAGGAAGAAGTAGGAATAGATGTAGAAAAAGTCCGGCCCATAGATACTACAATGATTAAAAATATTTTTACTGAGGAAGAATTTAATTATTTAAATTCATTAAATGTAGAACAACAATTAGATGTGTTTTATGAATTATGGACTATAAAAGAAAGCTTTGTTAAATGGATAGGGAAAGGACTAACTATACCTTTAAACTCTTTTGTTATTAAAAAAAATACAATATTTTATGGTGACATGCTATCTAATGAGGTTTATTATAAAAAGTTTACTATTGGTAAAGATTATAAGCTTTCTTGTTGTGCTTCTTTAGATAGTTTTCCAGAATCAATAATTGAAATTGACTTTGTTGATTTGTGTAATTACTTTATAGAAGATAAGCATTCTTACATAGTTTAAAATGATCGATATTTCCTTAAGGAAAGAAAATTTTTGGAAATTTAATTTTGAAAATTATAAAAGCAAAAATCTGAATAAGTAATTAAACTTGCTGGAGATGCAATCATTTTACGCTTAATAGATTACTTTGTGTATATATTAGTATGTCATTCATTGTTTGTTTACTTAGATCAATGGTTGCAATAACAATTGTTAGCGTTATAGCTGTAACAATTAAGAGGTTATCATAACTAAAAATAGCGAGCCAGTAGAAGGAGTATATCTCTTTTAAAGAGGGCTCTTTAATGACTGCAGCAGTAATTTGTATCTAAACTGACAATCCGGAAAACGATATTTTTGAATGGGTGGATTTTTTAGAAGTGGGCTATAAAAGAAACAGCCAACATTGTATGTATATTATTAGTAAAAAAGATAATTTGAGTATGAATTGACAGAAAATTGATAAAAGAATTGAGAAAGCTGAAAATTCAGTATTTTGAGTATATTTTTAGCGTTGTAGTGTGTAATATATTCAGCAGAGCTATATCATAAAAAATAGGAATATAGACTAACAATAGAATTATATGTAAGTATTTATGAGTAAAAATAGTATTCGAGTTCATATAGGCTATATATCAACTGCTATACATTAGTTTAAAAACAAATGTAGAAAAGTGTGGTAATGGATCCACATAAATTATATTTGCAATCTATTATGTTTTACCTTAGCTGTTTAATAGTTTTGATTTACATATATGTGTAAATACATTTTTGTTACAGGCACTTATTCAAAAGGGAGGTAATATAATAATGGCTATTCGAAAACATTTAATTACTCTTGAGGATCTTACTGATAGTGATATTAACCAAATTGTAACTCGTGGGGTAGAGTTTGCCACAGGTAAATCGCAACCTAATCACATATTAGCGGGAAATATAATTGGGATTTACTTCCGTAAAACATCGACTAGAACTCGATCGGCATTTTCTGTTGCAGCATTAAAGATGGGTGCACAAATTGTATCGTATGGTCCAAATGATTTGCAAGAAAATACAGGGGAGTCTATAGAAGACACTACTCAAGTACTTTCGCGAATGCTGGATGGACTAGTAGCAAGAACTGCAGATAGTCAAAAAGAAATGGAAAAACTGGCATCTCAAAGTCGTATGTCAGTCATTAATGCAATGAGTGCGGAAGAACATCCAACACAAGCGCTAACAGACCTAACAACAATGAAACAAAAATTTGGTGAAATAGCTGGATTACGGGTTTTATATATGGGAGAAGGTAATAACAGTGCGGCAGCTCTAGCTCTTTCTTTATCTCGTTTTCCAGGTACGGAGTTATATCTTTTTACACCTGCTGGTTATGGAGTGTCTCCGAGTGTGCTTGAAAAATCAAAAGAATATGCACGATTTTCTGGTGCTAAAGTTGTAGAATTTCATGATATAAAAATGTTACCTAGTGAAGTGGATGTTGTATATACAACAAGGTGGCAAACAACAGGGACAAGCAAAATAGATCCTTTATGGAAAGATGCATTTAATCCATTTGCAGTGACAGAGAGAATTTTGACTTTATATCCGGAAGCTACTTTCATGCATGACCTCCCAGCACACCGGGGGGAAGAAGTAGCAGCAACAGTTATTGATGGACCGAAAAGTATTGTATTTACCCAGGCCGAAAACAAGCTAAATAGTGCTATGGCAGTACTTGAATGGTGCTTAGCTTATCGATACTAAAGAATCTAGCATTTATTGTCTTTCAGGTATAAGTTCTATTTGAAATACATTCGAAAGAACATTTACAACTATTTATCTTTAATTATTTTTTTAGATTTTAACCAAGAAAGGAAGCAAATTATGCTCAAGAAATTAGAGAGTTTAGAAAGGGTAATCGGCAACACACCTATGATTAAATTAGAGCATGAAAAGATTAATCTGTATGCGAAACTAGAATATTACAATTTAATGAATAGTGTTAAAGTACGTGCTGCTTACCATATTTTAAAATCAGCAATAAGTCGCGGTGAAGTGACTGAAAATTCTACGATTATCGAATCTTCATCTGGTAACTTTGCGGTTGCTCTTGCTACTCTTTGTAGGTATATCGGCCTGAAATTCATACCAGTTATTGATCCAAATATTAATGATAGTTATGAGAATTTTTTGAGAGCAACTTCCTATCAAGTAGCTAAAGTGGATGAACGAGATGAAACAGGTGGCTATTTATTAACGCGTTTAAATAAGGTGGAAGAACTTTTAAATACTATTCCTAATGCATACTGGACAAATCAATATAATAATGCTGATAACTTTGAAGCCCATTATCAAGGAATTGGTGAAGAAATATCTAATGATTTTAAACAGTTAGATTATGCCTTCATTGGAGTGAGTACTGGAGGAACTATCGCTGGGGTATCTACACGATTAAAAGAAAAATTTCCTAATATTAAAATTATTGCGGTAGATAGTCAAGGGTCCATTATTTTTGGTGATAAGCCACGTAAACGGTACATACCAGGAATTGGTGCCAGTATGATACCTGGTATGGTTAAAAAAGCATTGATTGATGATGTAATGATTGTACCGGAGGTCCATACTGTTGCAGGTTGTTATGAGCTATTTAATAAACATGCAATATTTGCTGGTGGATCATCAGGGACTTCATATTATGCAATTCAAAAGTATTTTGAAAATAGGGATGTTCAAAATACACCTAATGTTGTTTTCTTGTGTCCTGATAATGGACAAGCTTACACATCAACTATTTACAACGTAGAATGGGTAGAATGGCTTAATACACAAAAATCAGTAGAAGACCAATTAGTTTCTTTATAAAAATGATATAGAAATGAGGAAGCAATTATGATGTATTTAAATACTAAACATATCAATGAAATGGGTGTTAATTGGGAAGAAACAATAAATGTCATTTCAAAGGCAGTAAAAAGTCTTGATGCAGAAGATTTTTCTCAGCCAATTAAGCCATACTTACGTTTCGATGATCCGGCTAATAGAATTATTGCTATGCCAGCTTATATTGGAGGAGAATTTAAGGTTTCAGGAATCAAATGGATAGCTAGTTTTCCGAAGAATATTGAGAAAGGTATTCAACGTGCTCATTCAGTTACTATATTAAATGATGCTATGACTGGAAAACCATTTGCGACACTTAATACAGCGATGGTCAGTGTAATACGAACAGCTTCTGTTACAGGGTTAATGATTCGAGAGTTTGCCAAGTTAAGAGATTTAAATAATGTTAAAGTTGGAATTATTGGATTTGGACCTATTGGTCAGATGCATTTAAAGATGGTAACTGCCCTATTAGGCGATAAAATCGAAAGTGTTTACCTATATGATATTAATGGAATTAAAGACGAATTAATTCCTGAGGAAATTTATTCTAAAACTCAAAAGGTTAATGCATATGAAGAAGCCTATAATGATGCTGATATTTTTATTACTTGTACTGTTTCTGCAGAAGGTTATATTGATAAGAAACCTAAAGATGGGGCGCTACTACTCAATGTTTCTCTTCGTGACTTTAAGCCTGATATCTTAGAATATACAAAATCCCTAGTTGTTGATAATTGGGAAGAAGTCTGTCGTGAAAAAACTGATGTTGAAAGGATGCACCTTGAAAGAGGTTTACAAAAAGAAGATACAGTATCAATTGCTGACGTTGTAATCCGAGGAGCACTGCAAAACTTCCCTTATGACAAATCAATATTATTTAATCCAATGGGTATGGCCATATTTGATGTAGCCATTGCTGCTTATTACTATCAAAGGGCTAGGGAAAATGAAATTGGTGTTTTATTAGAAGACTAGTAAAATTATTAAAACGCAGTTTGAAATAATTGTCTAATATCCGCTAAATATTGGTAAACACGACTAATCATTATAGTAAATTAGTTATTTGATAAGCTTAGAATTTATGTAATTATTTGAGGAGCTGTTTTTATGAGTGAAATTATTTCGGCCTTAGATCTCTTACATCCCAAGCAAATTCGCTTTCATGAATCATATGAACACAAACGATTGGAACAAATTTGTCGTGTAATGGAAAGCGAAGGTGTTTTACGGAACCCTCCCTTAGTATCTGAGCTTAGTGATGGTAATTATCTGTTACTTGATGGTGCCCATCGTATGAAGGCTATGATGGCATTAGGTTGTAAACGCGTTGCTGTACAGGTAGTACCTGATGAAAAAATAAAAATTCGTGCTTGGAATCATTTATTACCAATGGGGGAATGGGTAAATAATTTAAAGAAAGAACCTACAATAATTTGGTCAGGTAAGATTATTGCTAATAAACGTTTGCTTGCAAAAATTACAGAAGCAAATAAACAAGTACATTTTTTATATGCAAGGGATTTAAATAGCGATTTATTTAATCATTTAGAGATATGGCATCGTATTGTCAGCTTATATCAACATGAGTATACGGTACGCCGTCATTCAAATGATACTGAGGTCTGGCCTCATTCAAATGAAATATTGATGAGTTATCCAGAATACTCGTTGATGGAACTGAAAAAGGTAATTGAAGCAAAGTTTTTAATGCCAGCGGGAGTTACTCGTACGACGCTTAGTGGTCGGTTATTGAATTTACGTATACCACTTCATATATTGCGTACGGAAGTATATCCTGCTGGTGAATGGGAAACGTTATGTGGAAATTGGTCAAAATGTTTACGCCTTTATGACGAGCCAATATATGTTTATGATGCTTAATATATTGTTTAATGATTATGATGTATATTTTTTATTTATTTGTAAAAATTTCATTATATGATTTATATTAATTCAAAATATTTTTATTATGTTATAAAAACTTTTTGAATTAGTATTTAAGACTAATCTAAGAGAGGTTTGTTATCGGATGGGGTAAATATTACCAAAAAAAATAAAGTGGAGATCTCTAAAAAATTAAAAACTTTCTTGGGTGATCAATATTCACTTGAATTAGGAGATTACATAAGTTTTGAGATACTTGAATTTATAATAAAAGAATTAAATCCACATTTTAATCTAGCTACAAAAAATAGGTTGGAAAATCTCTTAAAAAATATAGAGAAAGAGATATATAGCGAATTAGTTTCACATGAAAATAACAAGGTATAGGTAATATTATATGTATTTAAATGTAGAATAGTATAAACCTATATCTACATAATGTGTTGTTATTAATTTGGTAGAATTGCGAGGATCAAGAGAGTTGATGATATACAATTTTTAGAAGAGATGGGATTGTGAAGTGAATATACTTGCAATTTCATCTTTTTATTTTTAACATGCTTTTTGCAATGCATGATTAAAATTTTCTGACGAAGCATTATACTATTAAAAAAAGAATTGATTATCCTATTTTATGGTAAAATATTCTTGAGTTATATCTGCTGAAAATCTATTTTTTACAAGTTTAATTAATATTCTTAATCGTTATTCAGGTATTAGAAGAATTATTTAAATTATTAAATAGCATTGATTATTAATAAATTTATAAAATTTAAAAAATATTAGCTTGAAAAATAGCCTTTAAATTTTAATGATATAGTAAGTGAGTCTCCTTTAATTATATTAATATAGTTAAATATCCTATTATTTTATTTTTCTATAAATATATCTTTTTTTTATTAACATTTAATGGTATATTGTTTTTAGATAATGTTGTGGTAAATTATTGAATTTATAACATCATTTTCAAAAAAATAAAAGGTAGGTATTGAAATGGAAACTGAAAAATATTTACAAGTCGTAGAAGATGAAGAGATTGAACAATTAGTTGGTGGAGCAGGACCTGGTTGGGTTGAAACTTTAACTAAAGATTGTCCTTGGAATGTGCCTGTAGCATGCGTCACGATTATGGGACAAAGAATTTGTAAAAAATGCTACTAATAGTTAAAGAGAGTAAGGCGAAAGGCCTTACTCTCTTTAATGAGAATGAATTTCTAACTGTTTCTCCTACCTATAAAAAGAAGAGGTTATTATGAAAAATAATTCACATGGAATTTTGAATACAATAGATAATGGATCACATTCTTTAGTAACAAAAGAATATCTAGAAAAAAATTTTGTTATCTTTTTAGAGGATTTTTCATGTAATGATGTCATTAAGAATGACGAAAACTATAACTTTCAAAAAATAATACAAACATATGTAGTATTCTTTAAAAATATGATGTTAAATAAAATTGATTTTTTTGGTAATGTTAAGAAGGTTTCTGAATGGATAATGCTTGATTTAGAAAAAAGACTATACCAAGTATTAAGGCCATCCTTAATTGTATACATAAATAAACTTAGGGTAGAAAATGCTTTAAGAGGAATGGATACCAATGAAGAATATAAGTATTTTACAAAGAACTTCTTTCATTTTAAAAAATTTTATATGAATTTTTTTAAAATATTACCCGTATTAAACGAAAAAATTTTTACAATCATTGAAAATGAAATAAATTATATGATTTGGTTACAAGGTGCTCTTGAAAAAGATCAAAAAGAAATTCATAAAATGTCGGGTTTTAATATTATGCATGTAGAAAAAGTTATTAACCTAGGTGACTACCATAATAATGGAAAGAGAACAATTCTTTTAGAAGATAAATTTAATAATAAGGTAATTTTAAAACCAGTCGATTTGAAAAATTCTATACTATATCATAGTTTAATTAATCAACTGAATAAAGATTTAAATACGGATATCTTTATTCCGCAAGTAGTTAATAAAAGAAATTATGGATATATGGAATACATTAATCATGAATCATGTGAATCTAATGAGCAAATTAAAGATTATTATTATAATTTAGGTGTAGTGCTTTCGGTAATGTATTTGATTAATGGAAGTGACATACATAATGAAAATATCATAGCTAAACAATCCTCACCAGTCATAATTGATTTTGAGACATTAGGAAGTACATTAAATCCAAGTGTTACTGAAGAAACCAGTAGTTTTATATTATCTAATTCAGTATTAAATTCTAGAATGCTACCTATAAGGTTTAGTGGAGGTAGGGAGGTAATAAGAGATTACAGTGCAATTGGGAGAGTAATGAAGACTTTGGTAAAAACAATTAAAATAAAAAATGAATTTACATCGAATCCAATTGAAATAAGAGAAGAGACAATAGTAGAAGATACAGTTCAGAATTTACCATTTTTTAACGATGATATATATGAGTACGATAATTATATAAATGATATTATTAAAGGTTTTGAGAATGCATATAACTCAGTTTTAAAAAACAAAGAGGAATATATGCGTATATTAAAAAATAGTGTTTCTAAATGGAATTATCGAAAAGTATATCGAAATACTAAAGTCTATACCCTTTTATTAGATAGACTAAATGTTCCGGATTTATTAGAGAATAAATTAAAGACCATAAAATATTTGCGGAATATTCTTGAAAAAAATAAATACTTGGCTACTAGGAAAGATATTATTCAAAAAGAGATAGAGGCATTATTAACCTATGATGTTCCATATTTCTTTAATAAGTATGAATGGGAGTCTTGCGAAAGTTTATCAAGTAATGAAATAGATCTAGAAATAAAATTTAAAAAAATTTCATATGCTGACTTTTTATTACAAAGAAAAATTATAGAAATATCCCTTTCTAATCAAAATGATAATCTATATAAGCTGAATACAGTAAAGGAAACAATTAATTTTCGAACTAATTTACCTACAAATAAAATAAAGGAAGCAATTACAGGGAAAATTCTTGATGGCAGTTATATATCAAAAGACGGTTCTGTAGATTTTATTGGATTAAAAACAAATTGGCAAGGGGAGCTTGAGATAAACCATTTGAATAGTGGAATATATGATGGATTATTAGGAATAAGTTCATTACTGAGAAATAATGCTGATCCTAATCAGATTGAAATTATAAATAAAATCGAACAAAAAGCCCTGCAAGAAATATTAAACAAAAATAAAAATAATTATGGTTTTGTAAATGGTGTTAATGCAATTATTTCTTACTATTTAACAAATTCACCACATATTACATCTATTGATGAAAGATTGATCTTGCAAATATTTATGGATGTCAACTCTGATATTGAAAAAGGTAAATATAGCGATAAGCATTTTGATATATTAGGGGGGTCAGCTGGTCTAATTTTAACGGCAGTTAAGTTCTATCAAATTAATCCTAATTATAAAATATTGCTTAAAGTGGCTGAAAATCTCGGTGACTACATTGTCAATAATATGCAAACACATAATGAATTTGTATATTGGAAAGCTCACGATACTCTAAATTTAGAGGATTCATTAAAGGGGTTTGTTCATGGATTATCAGGACAACTTCTCGCATTTTATAAGTTAAAAGACATATTAAAAACAAATAAGTACGATAGAGTAATACATGGTATACATAAAAGTGAGAAAATGAGTATGAGTGAATATGAGTATACAGATAGCTGGTGTAAAGGGTTTAGTGGAATGGGAATATCGAGAATTAAAATTTTAGAGTCGTATCAAAATGAAGATATACAATCAGATTTAATCTTTTTTAAAAAACAAATCTTAAGTACATTACATGAAAATAGTGATTATTGTTTATGTCATGGTTTAATGGGGAAACTAGACTTTTTATTGGAGTTAGAAAATAGAGGTATGCTAGAGCGCAATGAAAAACAAATTGTTATGAAAGTAACAAATAACTTTTTGAATAATTTTGATATAGAAGATTTTAATCCTCATAAAATCGCATTATTTACAGGGCTAGGAAGTATTTTGTATTTTTTACAAAGGTTAGAGGATAATAAACTAAATAGCATTTTATACTTTAATGCCTAGAATAGGTGATAAATATGTTAAGGAAGAAAATTAAATTTATACCGCAAATGACATCTTTTGATTGTGGGCCTAGTTGTCTAGCAATGATTATGCATTATTATGGTTCAGCAGTACAAGCTTCGGAAATTAGAAATAGTAAAATTATCAATAAAAAATCGGCATGGAGTTTGTTGGATATTAAAAAAGTTAGTAAATCGTATGGACTTTCTGCAACTGCATATAGGATAGAAAATATAACTGATTTACAAAGGATACAAAAGCCGATGATAGCATTTTGGGGCTTTAATCACTTTGTAATTATTGAAAGGGTTAAAGCAAATAAATTTTATATTGTAGATCCTAAGGCAGGGCCGATGATAATTGATATAAGAAGTTTTGAGGAAATGTTCTGTGACTATATCCTAGTAATAGAAAACAAAAAAGATATACAGCCAAATACTAAAAGGCGTGAAAAACATATATTACTTAGATATATTGATCATTTTGTATCTCCTAGCCAGATTGTTTTATTAGCACTATTAGCATTGTTAGCACAAATCTCAATTCTTGCTTTCCCCTTTATTTTGAAAAAGTTTATGGATATTTTGAATGCTTCAAAGGAAGTGGATGTAAGATACCTTTTAATTATTTTGGGAAGTTTAATCGTTGTTATAGGGATAAAATCTATAACTTCTATTATAAAAGTAAACTTTCAGAAAGAAATTGATAGAAAAAGTACAACAAAAGTTTTTGAGCATATGTTTAATACCCCCATAGAAAAAATTACTACACGTCATGCAGGGGATTTAAATGTAAGAATCATGAGCCTAGAATCAATACGAGGATATATTTTAGAGGATCTAATTGAAATGATTATATCAATAGTAGTTATCATTCCATTATTGATGTATCTATTATATACTGAGACTTTTTATACTTTAATATTGATGTTTTTTATTGCTAGTTCCCTATTTATTAATATTTCCTTAGGGAAATTCATATATAATGCTAATTTAGTCGAAACGTATTACCTAGGAGAACATAGAGGGAAAATTAATGAATCATTAAAAGCGATGTATTATGTAAAGGCTACAGGGATTTTTTCTAGAATTAAATCTGTATGGCAAAAAGATTATAATAAATACTTAGATACGGTACATAAACGAGCGCTAAAACAAAATGCTTTAGAATCATTTAATAGTTCCCTATCAACAATATTTATTATCATAATGCTTGCTGTAGGATTTTATAATTTTAGTAAAGGAGAAGGGGATTTAAGTAATATTTTCTTCTTTATTGCTATATCTAGTATTATATTTTCTCCGGTTTCAACAATTATAGGATCAATTTTAAATTGGAATTCAGTTAAACCACTTTTATTAAGAACTTTAGATATCTTGGAAGAGGAACTAGAAAAAGATGGATCGGATACTAAAGTAAACATTCTTAGAGGATCGATTCAATTTAATAATATTTCGTTTAGTTTTGATGACAAAAAAATAATAGAAAACTTAAGTTTGAACATTAAAAATAACGAAAGTATTGCTATTGTTGGAGAAAGTGGCAGTGGTAAGTCCACTTTAGCTAACTTATTATTAAAATTGCATACTCCCGATAAGGGTAATATATTAATAGACGATAGAGATATTAAAGATTGGAACAGTGAGGAACTAAGAAAAAATGTAGGACTAATGACTCAGGATGGAGTTTTATTTAGAGGAAGTTTATCTGAGAATTTATCTTACTTTGATATAAATTATGATCCTTCAAAAATCCAGGAGTCTATTGATAAATTGAATCTGAGTAATTATATTCAATTTCAAAGTATAAATGATATTTTAATCTCAGAGGGAGGAACAAATTTCTCCGGTGGCCAAAGACAAAGGTTGGCTATGTTACGATTGTTCATGAAAGAATATCCGATTCTTATTTTGGATGAACCAACTAACCATTTAGATAGGGAAACGGCAAATGCTGTTATTGAAAATATATTTGCCATACCATCCACTAAGATTATTATCACTCATGATGAAAATATTTTAGAGCGTGTAGATAGAGTTTATGAACTTACTGATAAAAAATTAAAACAACGAGAAATATTTTCTAAATCCAAATTGCAAACATTAGGTAAAGGGTAAATAGAATATCTAATAGATCAAGAATTTAATAGATACTTACTTTTATTTGAGAATAAGAAAGTGAGGAACAAAATGAAATTAGCAATCCAAACTAAAAATTTAACAAAGTCTTTTGACAATCAATCCATTGTAAGGGATTTAAACTTATCTGTTCCTGAAGGAAGTTTATATGCTTTTATTGGACCAAATGGTGCAGGAAAAACAACAACAATGCGAATGCTATTAGGGTTAATTCCATTAGATAAAGGAACGATATTATTTAATAATAAAGATATCAAAGATTGGAAAGAAGAATTATTTGAAAATGTGGGTTGTTTTATTGATTCACCTACCTACTATCCTAATTTGACAGCATATGAAAATTTAGCCTATGTACAAAAAATGATTAATAAGCCTTTAGATGAAATAGACAGAGTATTAAAAATTACAGGAATATATAAAGCAAAAGATAAAAAAGTGAAAGATTTTTCTTTAGGAATGAAACAAAGGCTAGGTATTTCCTTTGCTATTCTTAATGATCCTAAAATACTAATTCTTGATGAGCCGACAAATGGATTAGACCCAGAGGGAGTACACGAGATAAGGCGCTTATTACTTCATTTAGTAAAAAATGAGGGGAAGACAATATTTATTTCTAGTCATAATTTAGCTGAAATTGAAATGATAGCAGATCACATAGCATTACTACATAAGGGTAACTTACTCTATGAAGGGAATTTAAACAGTATTATTACTTCTAGAGAATATATTGTTCATGTTAATGACACTACTGCCACAGAAAGGATTTTAAATACAGAGGATATACCTTATAGCATAGAAAAAGAAGGGGTATTCAAACTAATGATAGATCAAAATAGTGTTCCTAATTTAACCAGAATATTAATTGAAAATGATATAGATATTTTTGAAGTTAGCCCTAAAAAGCTAACATTAGAGGAAGTATTTTTATCTTTAACTAAACAAAAGGAGTTACTATCATAATGCAATTTATCTTTAAAAGTGTGAATAGTGAGATGAGGAAAATTGGTGGGAGAAAATTATTGTTATTTTCTTTGTTTTTTTCATTATTATCAAGCTTTTTGTGTATAAGTTATTTTATTTTTAACAAGAATAATCCCGATATGTTTCAATCTACCAATCTTATAGCAATTACAGTAAACTTTAATACACTAACATTAAGCATTTTTTCTGCTTGTATGTGGTATTTTATCATTTCTTCTGAAAATAAATATGGTACTTGGGCCATTATCTATACAAAGCCAATTTCAAAATTTAAATTATTGGTAGCTAAAAATTTATTGTTTATACTGTTTTATTTAATCTTTAATATTTTAAATTTTTCAGTTATGGGTATCTATATTTTTATAAATGGATATGAAATATCTATACTTTATTTTTTGAAAATGTTGATGCTTTGTACAATTCTATCTTTAGCAATACCATATTCTCAATTACTTTTTCATTTGATTATAAAAAAGGGAATTCTTGCGGCGTCCTTGTCAGTTATTTGGATTTTTTTTAGCGTAACTTATGGATTATTTCCTGTAGTATTCACAAAGACATTTCCAATATTTTATGCATTGAATATAGTAAGTGATGTAATGATGAAAGAAACAACTATTTTAATATATCTTGCAAGTTCTTCAATCTATATTTTAGGAATTATGTTATTAGCTGTGAGTTTTAAATATTATACATATGAATAATAAAGGGTGAAATAAGTGGGTATATTAGGTGAATATAAAAAAAGTCTTCATAATGGATTGTATATCCTGTTACTAGTATTTCTGTTGATACCAATTAGTTTTCAAATCTTTCTAACTGTATCATCTCAATCAAAAGATGGCGTTTTCATGCATATAGCGATTCTAAGTCTTTTTTGTAGATTATTTTTACCTATTGCAATAGGTCTATTAGTGTCATTTTCTTTTGTAAACGAGTTCAGAAGAAAAGGATATATGTCTGCTATTTATCACGGAATCACTTTAAAAACTATATTAAGTAATAAGTTTTTGTTTTGCTTAATAATTACTTTTGGTTATTTAATATGTGCTTTAGTCATAACTAGTATACCTATAGTATTAACGGTTGATAATCTTGGGACTGTTTATCAAAGATTAATTTTTTCTATACTTTTTATGGTGATTAGCTCTTTAACTATTGTGAATTTACATTTTTTAATAAATATAATATTTTATAAAATCCCGTTACTTTCATTATTAGTAGGGGTTATAGGCGGGTTGGGTAGCTTTTTTATCTCTCATACAAACTATTGGATACTGTTTCCTTGGTCATATCCAATTATGAGTCTTTATATCGATAGCATTGAACCAAAACAGTTGTATATTATTCTTATTGTATATCTATTATCATTACTAAGTTGTATATTTATTATTAAAAAATCAATGCAATGGAATTAAAGTTAAATTAAGAAGAGTGGTATTATTAATAATAAAGCGTGTTGTAGTTGCTATAAGCTGTATCTCGATACGTTAAGTGAAGTAATAAGACAAGCTGATTAAGTATTATTGAATTCAAAGAAGTTAAAATATGAAGAATGTAACTTATGTCTGATACAATATCTATTAAAAATTCACCATATGAAAAAGGTAGCTGTACAAAAGTACAGCTACCTTTTTCACAAAATTATTCGTATACAAGAACAATTTTAGCGTAAACTTGCGCTTAATGGCACTTGAGAATAAACTGTGAAACTGTTACCATAAGTACCGTGTTTAGAAAATGAGGAAGAAATTGAACCGTTCCAACTTTTGTAGGTAGCTCCAGATGTATCTGTTCTTAGAAGTACGTTTGAAAAACTAGCTTGGCTAAAAGAATTACGTCCAGTATCTTCAACGCCCTGAACCATTTTTACTGGTTCGTATTGAGAAAATGAGCCATATACAGGCTGATTTGCATATCTAGGGATTCCATTTACATACATAGTAACCGTACCATTGCCGTTATTAATTATTTTAATGTTTACTCGATCACCATCTTTAATTGATGTATCATATTGTGTGTTCCAATACTTATTGTTTTGACCTGATTCATTATATCCTGAATTAAGAAACACTTTATATCCACTTGGTGTTTTTGAAATACCACCTTCAACTTTAGATGCTCCAATACCTAAGTACCAATTCACATATCCATCCTTAACAACAACCGATTTTGGTAGATTTATATCAGCTGTAATTCCAGTATAACTACTATTTGTAACACTTTTTACAGCACCTTCTGTAGCTGCAAAACTTGTAGTTGAAAACATTGATAGAGAAATTAGAAGTGAGCCGACTAGATACATCATTTTTTTCTTACTTTTCCTTAATACTTGATTCATTTTTAAATCCTCCTTATTTTTAAGTATTAAATTGTATTGAAAGTTGGCCAACTAACTACGACTTACAAACCAAAGATACATTAGGTTTAATTTAATGTATATATTTTCCTGTCATAAGTCATTGAAATGTCAAATAAATTAGATGTTTCATATTTATCAATATAGGGGGAGTTGACAGTATGAAGTGTTATGTCTATTTAAAATAAGAAGGCTTTGTTAAAAATAAGATTAAAGCTTATAAATTTGTTGGGTATAATATGTATTACGATTTATTTAGGAGAGATAAATATGGAAGGAATACAGGGGGTTTTTCAAAAGATATATCTCAAATTTTGAGAAATAAAATAAAAACACATGAAATAAATTAATTGTTTGTGTTAAAGAATTTATTGGAATAGTTCGTAGGTAAAGGGAAATATATGATTTAAAAGGCGTAGAATTCCTATATAAAAAGAAGAAAGGGGGTCCAGCTATGGAAAAGAAAAGATCAAAGTTAAATAATGTAACTATTAAAGGGGGTATAGGGACATTAAAAGATGAAAATGAATGTTTGCGTATGGAAATCGATTATTTAAAAAAGTTAAAGGACTTACTTCAAAAAGAGAAGAAATTACAGAACAGGACTAAGTGGAAGTTTTAGTCTACCATTCTACGTACAATTATAGTAACGAGAATAGTCCGAAACAAATCTGTTTCGGACTAAGGGTTCAATATTTTATCCATTGTATTCAATGTTTTTTATGAAAAGCTTGAATTTTCTGATTTTTAAACTAAGAATAATGTATTACATTAATCAATAGATACTTCTACAGAGACACTAGGTATTGTTGGTGCTGGTGTATCTCCACCATTAGAAGATTGTTGAGGTGAATGTAAACTATTCATGCCACATGCTAATGCACTTATTACTACCATACTTAATACAATCTTTTTTATTTTTTTCATCACTTTAACGCTCCTTTTTTCAAATGTTTCTTACCAGCATTACTGCTAATATAGAAATATTTGCTTGCCTTAACATGGTTATCTGCCTCATAAAATTGAAGTGCTAAAACCTCTGCATATTCTTTTACACAATCCCACATTTCTTCTTTTTCAAAATAAGAAATTGCATCAGTCACTACTTTTTCTAGTTTAATTCTAGGTAATTCTGTGAGTAGTTCATTTAATACTGCAAAACGGTGCTTATATTCCTCATTTCCTGCTTTATTCGTATAGTTTATTCCTTGCTCGATATATGATTTAGCTGTTTCAATGCCTTCTAATTTATAATATGCTCTTGCTAAGACAAATAATGCTTTAAAATGATTCGGTATTTTATTTATAATTTCAGAACTTTGTCGGATCGCCAATGGATATAAATCTTGAATATTATATAACCAGCCTAAATTGTAACGTGCTCTTAATAATAAATGTTCTTCATCATACTTATTAAAAACATCAATAACCGTATTGAGACATTCTTCCGCTTTTTCAAATTCTCTTAGATCTATACATGCTAAACCAAATACATTGTCGCATAAAGCAATATTGATTCCATAACCTACATGGTCTAGGTATATTTCTTAGGCCTTTACTACATGCTGAATCGCTTCAAATGGTTGATAAGATTGATAACAGTAAGTTGAAACTCTATATTCAAACTCGGCTTTTTCTATTTCGTTAGGTATATAGGGTAAAAGTTTCTTTGCCTTTTCATAATGTGTTTTCGCTTCATTATAATTTGCTATAATTGTAAAGTGGATTGCCTTAAAGAAATGATAATAATAAGATAAAAATAAATATTCCTCTTCGATATTAGGGGGTTTTTCTATATTCTTAAAGGAATCTTTTGTAATACTCACTCCATCTACCAAGACTTTATATCTAAAATCTAGTAGTGAGTAATAAAATGATAAATATGGATCAGTTTCTATTACTTTTAAGCTTTCTTTTACTTGTAGATGTGTTTGTTTTGCTTCTTTTACATGATATAAACGAATTTTTTCATACCATTCATTTAATAATTCCATCAATTGCTTATTACTTTTTTCTTGAACAGTCATAATATCCCCCTTTTCTCTGTAAAGGCTTAATCTGATAATAACAGGAAATAGATAGCTTATATGTAACTACGATTTTTTTTATTAATAATAAGAATATTATGAATAATTAAGATATCCTTATTCTATTGATATAGTCAATTTGTTATAAAACAGACCGTCTGTAATAGGCGGTCTGTTGTTTGTTATGGTCGGCGACTGCTATTCTTTTACTCATCTCATATTATATTTAGTTTAAGAATTGAGAATAGAAGAATAGGATTAAAAAAATTAATGTTTTGCCAAATAATTTATTGAATAGACTTAAAGGGATAAACAGCTCTCCTATGGTAAGGCTTTTGAGTTTATTCCTGTTTGGGTTTTTTAACAACTCTTTAAATGTTCGAAAGTTTATTTTATTAACGAAAGACCAATTTGGCATAGCTTTTGTATCTGAATCTATTTTGAAAATGATATGAATACTATGTGGGTGAAAGCCGCCTATACTTAAAATAAGCATAAATCCTAAAATAATGAACCAAGTCATTTTCTAGCGCCTCCTTGCAGTATTTAATATTAAGATATTATTAAGGTTGAGGAAGTGTGCTATTGTCCTTGAAAAATATTGAGAAATTGTTGAGGAAACGATGAGAATGTTGCAATGCAATTAATCGTAGCGTAGTTAACTGTGCTTGTCCTGTTTTTTTGTAAAAAAGGAAAAGAGAACAGTTGCGTAGACTGTTCTCTTAAGGAGCGGAAGCGCTGAACATTTTTCAATGACAATGATTCAAGCCTTCCAATTATAGTGTGTGCAAATAGTTACAATTCATACTACAAGGCAGCTGTAAATTATTCATACATTAAAATTACTTTATTATAGAGGGAGTGTATTACAAAGTACAAAGAGCACTTTTCAAAAGTGCTCTTTGTACGGCGTACATTAGGACTTGAAAGAGGCATCATTGCAATACGAAAGGAGATATCTATATACAACATATGAAGATGATTTGAAAAGGTGATGATAAAAACAAAAAGAACAGTAAGGATGTACCAATTGCTCAGATTAAGGGGAATTGGAGAGGGAGGATTTATATTGTTAGGGAGATTTTTGGATGCTATTCCTATTATAATATTGATACACTATTGAGGTGATTAATAAGAGTGATGTCGAAGCGTTTAAGAGAATAGTTTTCTCATCTCGTGCTTTTTGCCAAGCCTGTGGGCACGTTCCTATTTTATTTTTACGGCTGGGAATGTCACGGTCAAAGTTAAAGTGCTTTCGACAAAAGAACAAATTAGGCTATTGGAACAAAGTAGTTCTGATTATATTAAACTCATTAATACACTGGTATCTGAAATGGTTGAAGTGAAAAAAAGCACGAAGAAAAATACAAAGGATATTGAAGTCAACCTTCCAAGTGTAGTTAAAAATCAAGCGATTAAAGATACGAAAAGTGTGTTTTCTACAAAAGTGAAAAAGAGTAAATATAAAATTGTTTTGATTCTAAAAAGACCTGTTTGTGTGTGGAATAACCAAAACTACTCATTTGACTTCACACACATTTTAATCCCCTTTGTTGGTGAAGAGGGGAGAAATCTCTCTTCTTTTTTGTTCCATGTAAAGTTCGAAGGTGACTTAAGGGGTAAAAAGGTGGATATGTATTAACAAAAACATGTTTGTTCACTTTCGGTAATTTCTAGAGATATTTTTTTAGGGATAGAATATTATAAGTTCGTAGAAATTGACTATATTACAGGAGCATCCACGCTGGGATATAACGGAGAATTAGAGAGTAAAGTAGGATTTGAAAATATTGTGAAAAAGTTAAAAAACACTATTCCTTCCTTTAATTTGCAAGAAAGAATAGCGTATTTATTTTGATAAGATTAACAATATAATATAAAGTTTGAAGATTTTCGGAATTAATCCAGAAATCTTTTTCTTACTTCTGGTGACGGTAACATACAATGTTCTTGTTTACCAAACCATCGGTATCTATTTTTTGCGAATTTTTCATAGCAAAAGTTTCGAATTGGCCTCGGAATTAATATAAAAAGAGTGAAAATCTTCCATATACCTTTCAAATTTCTACAAATGTTTAGTATGGCATCTGATTTAATATAACTATTATTTTTATCTATTAATACTATGCTGTCTATTGTTTCGTCTATTTCATACCTTTTTAATAATGTTTTACCTAATGCACTTTGAAGCGATGCAAATTGAAAATATCCTTTAGGATCCCTCTTAATAATGAATTGAATACTCTGATTACAGAAATTACAATCACCATCAAATAATACAATGCTCTTCATAATTTTCTCCTTCCTATAATTATTGGCATTTTATTTAATTATTACCAATATATATTATTTTAGTTTAAAAATTAAGAATAAACAAACTAAAAGGTAAAAAATATCTTAATGCTATGAAAGAATCTTAAAAATTCTAAATATGGGTTTATATATGTTTGCAATTATAGTGGTAATATGTATTGTGAACAACATATTACCATAGTACAAAGGGGAGAGTATTAAAATTATTCAATAAATTTGTAGTGATAACAATAATTTAACATAAATATACAAAAAAGAGGAATTAATCTAATTATTCCGGAAAATATTTTTTTGCCTACTTCAACCTTTTTAAAATTTCTTGAAAGGGTATATTATAGTTAATAGTTTTGAACTAACCCCACTTTCACTTCGTTTAGAAGTGAGGGATTCCTAAGTAAAGAGTTCTATCGAACTCTAATTGATTAGGCTAACCCCGCAGTCCTTGCGGTTAGAAGCCTTATCGCTTCATTTTTTAGATTGATACTTGCGTTAATATCCCTATCATGGTGTGTACAACAAGAAGGACAGCCCCATTCACGTAGGTTTAGATTTTTAACGTCTTTATTTTGATATCCACAACAAGAACATAATTGGCTGGAAGCAAATGTTTTCGATACGACAATGACTTGTTTGCCATACCATTTTGCTTTGTATTCTAACATGGATCGAAATTGCGACCAAGATACCTCACTAATTGCTTTTGCTAACTTATGATTCTTTAACATATTCGATACTTGCAAATCCTCTATACCGATAACATCGTGGTTTTTGATGATTTCAGTTGAAATTTTGTCCAAGTAATCTTTTCTAGCATTGGATATGTATTCATGAATTCTAGCTACCTTTACTCGTTGTTTATTCCAGCGAGAACACCCAATTGTTTTATTGATTAGAATTGCTTGTGCCTGATTTGGATAGATACGAAACTTATAGGCTTTATTAATCATTATTTGATTCACCTCCATTTCGGTATATGACTATTATACACCGAGCATACATTCGATAGGTAGTGGAGTAACACTTTCTGTATGTCGAACAAGGGATGGCTTCCTGCCATTCCTTGTTCGAAGCCAATTCATCTCCCGCCTACTCACTGGGCTGTGACCCTTCACGCTCCTTGAGGAAGGAGTCTTCTTGGCTAAAATGATAAAATTTAAATTTAGATATTAATAAACATGAAAGTATTGTGATTACTGGAAAAAGTGGTAGTGGGGAATCGCCTTTAGTTGATTTGCTATTAAAAATACTTGATCCTGATAATGGTGATATTTTAATAGATAGGCAAAATGTTAAACAATAGAAGAGTGATGAATTTAGAAAGAAAATCGGGTTAATGCTTCAAGATGAAGTGCTCTTTAGAAGGGATTTTGGGGAATTTAGATTATTACGATATTAGATATAATCATTTAAAAACACAAAATTCTATTCAAAAATTAAATCTAAGTAATTATATTCAATTTCAAAGAATAAATGATGTTGTTATATCCGAAGATTGAATGAATTTATCGGATGGACAAATATTAGTTATATTATGTGTATTATTGAAAAATATCCCATTTTAATTTTAGATGAACCTACTATTATTTAGATGGGGAAACAGCAGATTATGTAATTAATAATTTATTTCATATTCCTTAAACCAAAATTATTATTACTCATAATGAAAAGATTTTGTAACATGTAGATAAGATTGATGAACTTACTGAAGGACATTTGGAGCAAAAAGATATAGATTTAAAATATAAAATAATATGAATAAGATAGATATATATATAGCAGCACTATTTTGTTGGTCAATACCAACAACTTTAAAATAGCTAAAGAGAAAATAACCATCTTATTAATATGTAATTAGTATTTTTACTTCAGATAATAAAGAATATAATAACAT
Source organism: Bacillus sp. FSL K6-1338 (assembly GCF_038006965.1). Lineage (NCBI taxonomy): Bacteria > Bacillati > Bacillota > Bacilli > Caryophanales > Bacillaceae > Bacillus > Bacillus sp. FSL K6-1338. The sequence goes on from NZ_JBBOWI010000002.1 coordinate 315,619, forward strand.
GTTCTCAATCAGTTCTTTTATCGGCCGAGTTAATTTGTTTTCCTCCTTAATGATTTCACATATGCCGTCAAATTGTGTTGTTCATGCTGCAAAAGGAGTTCATTTTACCATATTATCAAGCTGAGGGTCCTAGCTATATGAATGTCTTTATCATTTTACATATATATAGTTTCTCATAGTGAGTTTAGGTGTTAATAAATAAGATATAAAAAAGACCTGACATAATAATATCAGATCTTTTTTATATCTTACTTTACACCAATTGCATCATAAGCCTTCGTTACTGCCTGTACTTCTTTCGAGTTCTCACCATATAAATCTTTTGCTGATTGAATTGCAGCTTGACGCATCATGCTAAAGTTCGAATTTGCTGTTAAATATTTTGTAAGTGCACGATAATAAATTTTCTCCGTTGCTTCGCGGCCAACGCCTTTTACTGATACTCCATAATGTGTTCCGCCTTCAGCAATTAAATATGCCGCTTTATTGTTTATACTACTGTTAATATGAACACCACCGTAATCCAACTCACCAGTGTAAAGCTTGCTGTAATGATCTGGGTAATGATCTGGAAAATCATGCATTGGACTTGGTGGAATTGAAATTGATGTTGGGTCACTTAAAGAGCGGAGCGCATCCCCATCGGTGTCTGGTGTATAAATATCCTCACCAAGCTGCCAGTCATCACGGTCTACCATCGCTCCAAAAATATCAGATATAGATTCGTTCAGTGCACCTGGTTCGTTTTCATATACTAAATTCGCAGAATGCTCTGTTACTGCATGCGTTAACTCATGAGCAATAACATCTAAACTTGCGGAGTACGGTAAGAATATTTCGCCATCCCCATCCCCATATAGCATTTGTCTTCCATTCCAAGCTGCATTGTTCCATTGATCGCCGACATGAACAGTTGAAATTAATTTTGCCCCTTTATTATCAAACGAGTTACGGTCAAATGTTTTTTTGAAATAATCGTATACTTTTGCTGTATTTACGTGGGCATCAACTGCAGCTTTATCCTGGAACATTTTTGATTCACTTACTACTTCCCAACCTGTGAAGCGAGATCTTTCCCATTCCTCATACAGCCATGGTACAGAGGAATTTCTTGCGTCAAGAGTATGAATTCCATTCCCTCGTGTACCATCCAACAAATGATATGAACCTGTTTTATTTTGCTCAATTTTAAATGAAGTTCTTTGTCCGAGTACGCCATAACCGAAGCCTTCCATATGATCGATTGCATTATATTTATTGATAACATTTCCATTTGTCGCATTAATGAAATAATGCCAATATCCTGGTTCTGGCTTAGAAATAGAAGCTTTTACTAAATATGATAAGTAGTAATTGCCGTCTTTCTCATATACAAATAAATCTTTTTTGATACTATCGTAATCCTCTACTTTTCCAATTTCTTTCTCGATATCTGCTTTTGCAATTTTCTCAGCTTCTTCTTGTGAGATGTTGGGTTCAGCTGGGATGTTTTTACCAGCCACATCAGGAACAACCTGTCCAAAAAATGCTTTTACATTGTTATTTTCATCAAGTGCAATCGTTTGATCCGATCCATAAACGGGCACATTGTTATGCGTCTCAACTAATTTCACATGCGTTGTATTTGTCTTTTCATCTTTCTCTTCAGATACAATTTCAAAGTGCTTTTCCATATTTCCTGCTAATTTAAACATTTCTTTCTTACTTTTTAAATACTCGAACACCGTTTCTTTTTTATCTAGTCCTTTCGGCGCTTTCCACTCTTCCCCAATATAAGATGGTGTCTGGAATTCTTGGTTGTATTGAATTTTTTGTTCTGCTGCATATGTACGTGGCGTACCTAATGTCGCAAATGTCCCTAAAGCCATAGATAAAGCTAGTGTTGAAGATAAAACTTTCTTTTTCAAAAATAACACTCCCCATCCCTAATTTCACATATTCCATTTTTTTGCATATATCTATCTTTTTGACACTTTTATATAATTCTGAATATGATAATAATAACCTCTGAATAAAACTTTAGAAAATTAATACAGAAAATTCTAATAATTGTTATATAAAAAAGTCCACTTATTTTTATAAGTGGACTTAAAGATAATATGTTTTTATATTAACCTTCAATCGTTTCAACAGTACTTTCAAAATAATAAAAGAATAAGTTGGGATGCTGTATGTAATGGAAGGCGCATGTGTAGTATTAAGTGGTGGAAATATCGTGAAATATGATATAGAAGAACGTCCGGAATGTAGCAAGTTAATTAAAACTCTGTATAGACGATCAATGGGATATGAAGGACCTAATCTTTACTATTGGTGTTATCTGAAACGTGTGAAGAAGAAAAGGAAATGCACGTGCAAAAATAAAAATCCCAGCACTTTAAGCAGAGATTTAGAGAAGAAAATTTGTTGCAATTGTCGATTCCATAATAATAACTGTTAAGAATTTAATAGTATAATTTATCATTTTAGCCAAGAAGACTCCTTCCTCAAGGAGCGTGAAGGGTCAAAGCCAAGTGAGTAGGTGGGAGATGAATTGGCTTTGAAAAAGGGATGGCAAGGAGCTATCTTAATTGTTCGACATACATAAAGTGTTACGTCACTATCCATTGAATGTACGTTTGGTATATAATAGCCATACATATAAAGCAACTAACTCCTGTGCTTGATATTTACTTTTTCGTTGTACAAATCCTTTTTCTTTGACTAGGTTTTATAGAACATGAGGAGACATATGCTGCTGTAATTCTTCAGCAATCGGTTGAAGTTCGTCAAGAATCGAAAGAGTCATAAAGAAAAAATATGCCATCCTTTCCTATAATTCCACAGAAAGGATAACGTATTTTTTACTTTATGGGTAGTGTAAAACCTTAGATTGATAGCGATGTGATAATGCCCCTTTTTTAGATTCATACTATCATTATGTACAAGATTAGGAGATTACTTGTAAGAGTCCTGGGATGACTGCAACCGTGCTGTGTTATAATTCTAAAGTACTGACATTTCATGTAGGACTTATAGATGTCGGTTTGACATATGAAATGTAAAATCAATCCGTCATTTTGAAGGTTCAGGCTACCAATATTTAAACTATCATTCGAACTAAAAGAAGTACAAGGAGGAAGGTATATCTATTAAGATAGTGAGATATACCAAATTAGAAATGAACATTAAATTTAATAAAAAAGTAGTAGCATTCACGGCAGGATTAACGGTATTATCTTCACCATTGGTATCGTTTGCAGAGGAACAACAATCAGTAAACAATAAGCAATCTACAAGCCTTCAAGTGCAAGAGAACACAGACCAAATTCAAACAACAGATGAACAGGCTTTAAAAAGTATTGAAGCTAGTTTTGAAGAGGTAGACGGACGTGGTGGAGGTACTGTCGACAATAAGAAAGCAGATAGTCTTCAACGCTCAGAGGGTATTCATGAAGAAACAGGCACATTAACTGTTCCTAACAATTCAAACAGAACAAAACGTAGTCTGTCTCCCATATCACCTAGCACCTCTAGTACAATAAACGGTGTTCCATTCACTGAATGGATTGTTCCAGCAGGTAACGATAATATTCGTCCTCAAAACTACATGAGTCCAAAGTATATTACAATTCATGAGACTGATAATACAAGTGTAGGAGCAGGTGCTAGAAACCATGCTCAATACCTATATAACCAAGCAGTAGGGAACACGGACCGAGCTGCATCGTGGCATTTTACAGTAGACGATAAAGAGATTTATCAACATCTACCATTAAACGAGAACGGATGGCACGCAGGAGACGGTGATGGTCCAGGTAATAGAGAATCTATTGCAATTGAAATTGCAGTTAACAGTGACGGAAACTACAGTAAAGCGGTAGATAACGCTAAGAAACTTGTAGCTTATTTAATGAAAGAAACTGGTGTACCGTTAAATAATATTGTAAAACACCAAAAATGGAGCGGTAAAATCTGTCCTGCTAACATGATTAATAATGGGCAATGGGATGTATTCGTAAATAGTGTTGAGGGGTATTATAATAATCTTTATCAACCAAAAGATGACATTACAGGAGGTTGGTATGAAGAAGCTATTCGAGAGTTAAATAGAAGGGGTATTATGATAGGGGAAGGAAACGGGGTTTTCGCACCCAATAGAGCGATAACAAGAGCCGAATTTGCTCAATTAATCTCTAACTCTCTAAACCTGCCAGCGGGAGATGCTTCATTTAAAGACCTAAACGATGCAAATTCAACTTTACGAGATGGTATTAAACGTACTGCAAGTGCAGGTATCATTCAAGGTAGAGGAGATGGTTATTTTGACCCAAACACACCTATTACAAGAGAAGAATCAGCAATTATTGTAAACAAGGCTTTACAGTATAAAGGTATATGGGGACCAGTTGTAAACCTACCATTCTCAGACAAAGACCAAATTAGCTATAAAGAAGATGTACAAAGATTGTATGGCTTAGGTATTGTCAAAGGTAAGGGTGAAAATCAATACGACCCTAAAGGAACAACAACTCGTGGTGAAACAGCAACATTCATTCTAAATATGCTACAAGTAATTGAAAATGGTAGTGTTGAAAAGGTAGTTGGAACGGCTCAAATTAATGGTATTGGGGTAAATGTTCGAAGCGGGTCAGGTACAAACTATTCTATTGTTAGAAAGACAAGTAAAGGCGAAAAAGTTACAGTATATGAAGAAAAGAATGGTTGGCTAAGAATTGGAACAGGTCAGTGGATTTATTATGACTCTAGTTATATCGATTATAACAGATTATAAAAGACTAAATACTTAAAAGAATAGGTCATATTTGGATATATAACTTACTCTCAGGTTGTGAAGAAGACTTTCTTCACAACCTGTTTTTGTGACTGGCCCCTCTATTACCTATCAATACTGATGAAAAGAGGAGAAGGAGAGATTCATTATGGTGCTGGAATTGGGAAATCATCGTAATTAGCGTGTATGCAATTAGAGGCTAATGTTTTTGTGATAATTAAGCAGAGGTCACTATACATACCCATCCAGCCCATATTATGAAATACCTTAAAACGAAAAAATGAGCTGTATTGTTACAAGTTAGCACAAAATTTCGTTCTGAGGGTACTATAAAACCTTCGCTTGATAATAAAGAGATAACATTAACTTTGTTGCCTAGAATTGCTTGTGCTAGGTGTGGGTAGATTCGAAATTTATAGGCTTTATTAATCATCACTTAATTCATCTTCATTTTGGTATGTTTCTTCTTGGTTAAAATCATAAAAAATGCAAAAAGAACTTGTAGGCATCACTACAAGTTCTTTTTTTGATAATATAAAAAGGTGAAACAAACTATCTCATTACTCGTAACAGGGAAACTATCTTACTTAAGACTTGGTTTCATTATATAACAAATATCAACATGCTTTAATGCGTGAAAATTATGTGAATTAGCGAGCGAAATTTTATCTTCACTCTTAAAAATTCCACTTATTCATTTTTCCCCTTATATCAATGTTGAATAGATTAACAATATTTGCTAATAGGATGAGAATACATTAATATAATGTAATATAAAGTAATTTGTATGAAAGAAGGATAAAAATTACATATAACTAATTGAACGTTTAGCCGATGATTATTGGAGTAAGTTAAATAATGAATTACGTTTTATATATGAATCTTTCCGGGGAATAAGATACGTAATTAAGATATTTGATAGAAATAGAGTGCGAATAATGACAGAGACGCTAACTTTGGGGTGACACTAATCAACTTGAAATGTTATGGCGTTATACAAGTACTATAGCCAAAAAGTGATCTGTAATGAATATCAAAGAGGCTTACGCAAAGTTATATAAGAGTCTATGTGCGTATGGGAAGAATAGCGTTTATAGGGAGAAGCATAAGGAGTCAATTCAATATATGTAACGGGGGAATAATATTATGAAATTTAATACGAAATTATTAAACAAATTACTTATATTAAGTGCAACGTCTGTTTCAATTTTCAGTGCCTGCTCTGTAAAGGAAGATGGGGATTACGATCCATATAAGAAACAAGACTCTATAGAAGTCGCAAAGGTCGAAGAGGAGAAGTCTAATCCCCCTAAGATCGAAGGGGAGAAGTCCAATCCGCCTAAGGCCAAAGAGGGTACAGAAGAACCTAAGAAGAAAAAAAGGTACAACAAGTGGAGGAATCTAAGAATAAAGATGAGGAAACCAATGACAAATATCCGCATTATAAAGATGTGCATGAAGACGGATCAACAGTATCACTAGAACAGTATAATCAAATCAAGGTTGGAATGCCTGCGGACAAAGTCATAGAGATAGCAGGAAAGCCTGGATCCAGCGAAACAACTAAATTGTTCTCTATCTACATATATTTAGGTCACGGTGGACACGGTTCGATGACTATAAAGTTTGATTCTAATAGAAATGTAACGAACAAAGAGCAAGATGGTCTTAGCAATACTGCAGTTAAAGATGAGAAGGCTAGCAAAGAACATGAAGACCCTAATCCTGAATCTGTTAAGAAATCTAGTGCTATAATTCCAAACGATTTTTGCGGACATGGACATGACGAAACGAAGGAGCTAGCGCACGACTGTGAAAAAATTACTGATAAGAAGGCATATAGAAGATATCAACTACAACAAAAGAGAGAAGAGCGAAAAAGACAAATTAGGGGCGAAGAACAGGAATTAATTGATTACGATCAGGGGGATGCAGCTTACAAGGAGCAGCAGCGTATATACGAAGAAATACAACGTAGAACAGAAGAAAGGGAATCGATTGACTACGATTACGATCAAATTAGAGCTGTTAACAAAGAAAGGCAGCGTATGTACGAAGAAATACAAGAGTGAGATGAAGAAAAAGAGTGTAAAGTGTAAACTAAAAAAGCTAAATGGTACGAGGAGTATATTTCATAGATAGGAATTTGAATTATTGAAAAATCAAAATATGGAAGAGTAAATAAAAGACGCTAGTTGGCGTCTTTTATTTATCATTATTAGTAAAACTTCACTGGTGATTACTATTAATATTATAATATTTGATCTTGGAATTAACTTATTAGATAATGCTTATTGATTGTATAACATCTGACAAATGACTAAAGATAATAAAAAAATTCTTGATACAAAAATCTAAATTGTATAATATATAGGTATATTGTTATTGTTGAATTCCGTTTATTCCCACGCCTTATGTGTTGTGGTTGAGTTGCAGAAGCAAGTTGTGTTCTTGTTTCAATTTTGAAAGGGCTTCTTTGAGCCGATTAGTGCATATATGGCTTATTTTGTTATGCACATTTTTAATCGACTTGAAGAAGTCCTTTTTATGTTGTTTTCAAGTTGCAGGTGGGATTATTTATGATTCATAACAAAATGAAATAAAATAATGTTTGAATAGTATTAGTTGATCTAAAAGAGTAATCTAAAGAGCCGGATGATATATTGATTGATATAGATAAGTTATTAGGGAGTGCAAATGAAGAACTACGATATAAATCATGTGATGGTAGTTTATACAGGGGAAAAGGAAGAACTAAGTGATATGAATACTTGGAGCTTCCTTTTTTATTGCAATTAGAAATCTGGTAGATGATTATGCATATAAAAATGATTTAGCGGAAAAATTTTATTTAATTTCAATACATAGAAGAAAAAGAAAAAAACAAATTCGTAAAGGGCTAGTTTAAGTGCGATTCATTTGAATAATTGAGAGGGGAAATGTATTGGTGAAACGTCTTGTTTCTTGCTGACCAAGGGAATGCAGGATGATTAGTAAGGAGTAAGAGCGTATTACTACTCTCACAAAGGAAATTACATTAGAAAAGGGTCTGTCAGTGTTTACAATTTATTTGTTACATCGGTCTAAAAGAATTTGGATGGAGAAGTAAATGCTAAGTGAGAACATGAATGACATTTCTAGAACTTGAACAATTGTGCTTTTTGTTAATAGTGAAAATCAGAAGTAGAAGAGGCACAAGCGTTAAAGTGGACTGCAAAAGTGACAGAAAGAGAACAAGGATTAACGTTATTTATAAAGATATCTAATAAGAAGTGCTATCGGATTTATACAGAAGGAGGGATAATACCAGAAAATATATGAATGTATATAAAATTTGAGGTGAATCCACCTATTTTCTATACATTAGTTGAATCAAACAATAGATGACTAGGGGGTGTATAACATCCATTTCCCAGTTAAATTTTCTTAGATAAATAGCATGAAATACAGTATGTTCTCACTCATTTGTATAAGGATAAAATAGCCTTTTATTTTTATGCAAATGAGTGAAATAGAACGATTCACCATATAAGAATATTCGACTATAATGAAACACTGTACGTCATTGTAATATTAAGATGTTTTAAGATTAAAGTGATTATTAGTCATAAAATATGAGTTTCGAGACCTCAGCAAAATATTGCAATGCTTTATATACATGAGATTGTAAAAATTATTTTATTAAAATTACTGGAGGCTGATGAAATATGATAATAGATCATATAAGCAACAATGTAGTAAAAAAATTGGAACAAACGGTGCGCTATGAAAAGAAACAGGTACAGGTATTACGTGTAAGTAAAAGTAGTTCTAATATGCACGCTTACATGATTTTCCCAGAATTCTCAGAGGTTAAAATTTCAAATACTGAACTGGATGAATATATAGAAAATCTATCAACAAGTCTGAAATATGTCATTGATCGCAAGTTAAGTCTACAAGAAATTGAAAAACAAAATCATTCTTTCATTATGACATGCGCAGTCGAGGAAGATGGTGTTATAGATGATGAAACGATTCATTTTAATACGACGTATGTTAAGCCACCTACACTTGCGAGTAAGGTATTTAAGCTAGTGTGTGGTTTAGAAAATCGTTTGAATAGCTTAAAAGAGTTACATATAACAGTATTAAATAATAATATTAATCGAATTGAAATAGAGTTTTATAATGAAAATGAAACATATGTAGCAGTAGAAAAAGAAGAAATTGCAAATGCGATTATGGGGGCATATACAAAAGCCAATATCTATTATTCCGCAGATCTCCGTTATGTTGCAGAAGGAAATGAAATCAAATTAAAGAGCATTAAGCCAAAATTAGCGGGTGATGTGTTGTGAAGCGAGAAAAAGGGATGATTGGAGTTTTATGTACATTTGTTTTTATGATCCTAGTACTCATACCTTTACATACAGCTCATGCATCTGTAAAAGTGGATTTTAATGAATTGAAAGGAAATGATGTTTCTTCATCTTTTAACGAAGGATTAAACAATCGAACAAAAACGACAGAGAAAGACGATTCATTTGGGTCATCAATTATACAAAAAGTTGAGGGTATGTATGCACCAGCTTTTAAAGTAGGGGTAAATATCTTTTCTATCTCTTTCATATTAGGTGTTATTGTCATGGTTATGGCGTTAATTACAAAGAATGGTCAATGGATGAAATGGGCAACAGGGAGTATGATTTTCTCGTTCGTTAGTATGATGGCAATGAGATTAAGTGTATATTTCTTATTTAGTTCGGATGTATTTTCGTTTATGAACATTTTTACGGATTTTTTAGACCTGTTTAAAGCAACAGCACTTATTTTTACACCCTTTATGTTAATTGCAGGAATTCGTTTACGAAGAATTCATGAGAGTACAAAACAACCTGAGTATTATCGTTGGTCTAATCGCGTTATAACGGGATCTTGTTTACTATGTATGTTAGCCGTACTGGCTCCATGGTTATTTGCGAATATGTAAAGAAATATATATAGATGCAAAAGGTACTGAATGTTCATTCAGTACCTTTTATCTACCCATCTGATTTTTCCTTTCATATTCTGCAAATATCTCCTCTGATATAGGGGATAATTCGTTCGATTTTTAATCGTTTTTTGTTGTAAAGGATTTCCATTTGTAGAATGAACACTCCTCGTAGTAGAGCTGGTATGCCTACAAAACAGACAAGGAAGATAGAAACTAAAATAATATTTAAATTAGAAATTCATACCTCGTGTTTAATAATAACTTAATTTATTTTGATAGGAGTGCTTGTTTTGAAAAGAAATCCAGAATATACCACTTTACGTAATTCTATCTTGATAGGTTGGCTGCTCACAATTATTGTTATGGGCTTATCTATCTATTTTTCTTCTATTGTATATTTACTAATTGGATGTTTCATTTTGTCATTGAAATATGGATTAATGGGCACTATAAAGAATGTAGAAAAGCGTTTGCCAACCTGGGCTAATTTTGGAGTGATTGAAAAACCAGTGAATCGGAGGGTGACAAGACCATTTCAATTTCGGGGCGGACTCATTGTTTTATTAGCATTAGGATTCATAGAGATGGTGATAAAAGGTTTATGTATCTCATATTATATTTTAGGATTAGAAACCCATGTATATCGTTTAATGCGTAGAAACACAAGAATGTGAAAAGGGGACTTATATTATGAAAGTATTAATATTTGAATTAATTCTAATTGTGCTTCTGATACCGATAAACATTATGGTAAAAAAACATGCTCCAAAATGGAAAGGAAGAGCTGGAGAAAAGATGGTAAAACGTATATTAAGAAAATTAGATCACGAAAGGTATTGGGTGTTACATGATGTGACGGTTCATACAGAGTATGGTGATACAACTCAAATTGACCATATTGTTATCGCAGAAACAGGTATATTTGTTATAGAAACGAAGAACTACGAGGGCTGGATTTATGGAAGTGAGAAGGCAGCAAGATGGACAAAAGGTATTTTTAGAAAGAAACACTCTTTTCAGAATCCATTTAGACAAAACTATAAGCACATGAAAACAATTGAATGGGTGATGGAACAACAGCTGCCGTGTATTTCTATTGTAGCGTTTCATCCAAAATGCAGCCTAAAAAGAGTAAATGTTCATTCTAAAGATAAACATGTCCTATATTATAACGATCTAAAGAAATGTATCGAATCCTATATTGATGTGAAATTAACAAAAGACGAGGTCGAGCATATTTACCAGACTATTTTGCAAGCAAATATTACTGATAAGGATACTGAAAATAAACATGTGAAGTATTTACAGAATAAGTTCGCTAAACAATAAGAAACGGAGCAAGGAACAATGTTATATATAATAGGATTTTTGGTAATCATCGTAGTAGTTATTCGTCTTAACGTGAAGTATTACCAGTTAAAAGGTAATCCAAAAGATTTTGTGATGAAAAAGAAGGATTAAGGATTTATTTTAGAAATAGAGGTAATAGAATACATATATTATTTTAGCCATCACCAAAGGTTATAAGAACCGTTTTACGATCGATAAATACATACATTATTATATTTTATTAATTAATTTAAGTGATATAATAAATAAAAATAAACAGGAGGTTTAGTTGTGAAAGAAGTGTTAGATGTAGAAACGTATTTAAAGAAAATGAAGAATCAGAAAATAAATTATGATAAAGTATTAAGAAAAATGATTAATGATTGGGAAGCAAGGAACGAAAGACCAAAAGTGTTACTTCATTCATGCTGTGCTCCTTGTAGTACTGCTTCATTGGAATTTCTTGCAGAACATGCAGATATTACGGTTTTTTTCTCGAATTCGAATATTCATCCGAAAAGTGAGTACATGCGACGCTCTAATGAACAAAAGATCTTTGTAGAAAAGTTCAATGATCGTACTGGGCACACAGTAGGATTTCTTGAGGATGACTACCGTTCAAATGTATTCTTTAAAATGGTAAAAGAAGAAGGTTTGGCAGAAGAGCCAGAAGGCGGGCTTCGTTGTTCAGCTTGTTTTGATATGAGATTGGATCGTTCAGCTGAGGTAGCACAAGAAAAAGGTTTTGATTACTTTGGGAGTGCCATTACTCTTTCTAAAAATAAAAATAGTCAATTAATAAATGAACTTGGAATCGGTGTGCAAAAAAATTATGATTCGCGTTATTTACCAAGTGATTTCAAAAAAAGTAATGGATATCAACGTTCAATTGAAATGTGTAATGAATATGATGTTTTCCGTCAGTGTTATTGTGGATGTTCATTTGCAGCAGAGAAACAAGGTATAGATTTAAGATCGGTGAACAAAGATGCAATACATTATCTGAAAGAAAATAATCTTAGTTTAAAAAAATAGATTTAATGGAGAGAAATTCGATATAAGATTAACCTATGATTTACAAACGAAACGCATTATGTTTCTAAAGGAAAAACGTAAAAAGCTAAAATAGTTCGGGAATAACTCCTTACTGGTTAAAGTTCTAGAGAAGAAAAAACCAATAAGGAGTGTTTTCTTAATCTCGCATTGCCCCTGCCTCTCGGGAAGTCATTGCTCCTTGTCCTGCTCTTACATCATTTTGAATTTCTTGTTTCACTTTTTGTGCATCTGTTTTAGCAAAATCTGGTTTCATAACAGAACCAGGACTTTTTATAGATTTTTTACGATCTTGCATACAAACCCTCCTCGATTTAACATTTAACAATCTTATTATTTACAAAAATACACTCGGTATACTCCGAGTAGTATAATGTTTATTGAAGAAAAAATTGATTACTATAAGGTGATAGAGGAACATAGGGAATAACAATCTTGCATTAACATCTCTCTCAAAAGTTTAGAGAAATATCTGCCAGAAAAACGCCTTTCTCTCTGTAGAAATATAAAGGAAGAATAGTGTTTTTTTATTTTGGATACAATAGTCTAATTATGTAAATAACCACTTGTTAAGGTTATTAGTAAAAGTGGGATCCAGGAATGACTAAATAGGGCATCTAATATATGAAAGTTTTAATGGGATTGAGTTTTATGTTTGGTTGTATTTTCATTACATCAGGAAATGCTGAAGCTGCATCGGGAGGATGGTATAAAGTTACAGCTGCAGGTAACAATTGTAAAGATAGGGTAAATACTGATCAAACTGAATATAAGCCCAATAATAAAACCGTAGGCATGCAATTAGAGGTAGAAGGAAATTGTAGTAACATGTATTATGATACGGCTTTATCAGATAGAGACCTAGAGTCTGTAGCACATGATACAACTGTTGGAAGTTTTTCTTCGAAAATTCCAATAAAACAACTAAAAATAGGTAATGTTCGCGAAAAAGAAACTACAGATATTATAGTTCAATTATACAAAGATGCCGCTCATACACAGCCTATAGGAAAACTAATTTCAAATAATATTATAATTTATCCTAGGTAACCTATAAACATACTATATAAATGGGCTACTTGGAAATTGAAAATAGATAATTATATAATCAGAACAAAGGAATACCTTATAATAAAGGATACCTTTGTTTTGATTATAATATTAAATTTAATAGGGCTTCTTTACCCATCGGCATTTAACTAAAGCGAAATTGTAAACCTAAAATAACATTATCCTTTCCTATAATTCTACAGAAAGAAAAGTGTATTTTTTACAAAATGTATGTGATGTCACGAATAATTAAAAAGTTATTCAATAAAAAAGCTAACTGCCGCATTTAAACATATTGAAAGTAACTAATTTAGTTATATATCAATCAACCGCGTCCAGCTTGGAAAGATGGATATAGCGACATACCACCATCAGCAAACAGTGTAATACCTGTTACATAGCTCGCTTGTGAAGAAGCAAGCCATGCTGCTACCGCTGCAATTTCTTTCGGTTCTCCGATATATCCCATAGGAACCATACTTTCAACATCGGCACGTTTTTCTGGATCCGCAAATTTTTCAGCATTAATCGGCGTATTCATAGCACCAGGCCCAATATTATTTACACGGATTCCTTTTGGTGCATATTCTAGTGCTAATGTTTCTGTCATTAGCTTAACGCCACCTTTACTTGCTGCATAGTGTACAAATAATGGCCATGGAATTTGCTCGTGAACGCTTGACATATTAATAACACTACCTTTAATATCATGCTCAACAAAATATTTAATTGCTTCCCGGCTCCCTAAGAAAGCCCCTGTTAAATTCGTAGCAATTACCTTATTCCAATCACTTAATGGCATGTCATATGAAGGTACTGAATTTTCAATACCCGCATTATTAATCATGACATCCAGTGTACCAAATTCTTTCACAGCAGATTTAACGAGATTGATAACATCTGATTCAACTGTTACATCTCCTTTTATCGCAATCGCTTCTCCACCTGCTTGTTTAACTACTTGTACTACCTCATTTGCTTCTGATTCGTTTGAATAATAATTAATTACAACTTTGGCTTGTTCTTCTCCAAAACGAATTGCCATCGCTCTTCCTAATCCTGTGGATGCACCCGTAATAACAACAACTTTCCCTTTTAAATCTGTATACATAATTTTTTCCTCCTTTTTATCCTTTAGCAATTCCTAACATAATGCCAGCTGCAATAATGAAGATAATTCCAATGACAATCGCAATAAATTGTCGTTTTGTTTTCTTTTCACCTAATATAAAAATTCCACCTAAAGTTGAGATCACGATCCCCATTTGGGAAAGGGAAAAGCTTGTTGCCACCCCTACACGCGGCTGGGAAATAAATAAAAACATATTTCCTGCTGCCCAAATTAAACCAGGAATAATATTGCGAATCGCATATTTATTAAATGGTTGATGCTTAAAGGTTAGTAGAATTCCACCTAACACCATACCAATGGCTTGTGGTAATAACGCTGACCATCCGTCTATACCGAATAGGCGGATAATTACCACATATACTAAGTAACCAAGAGTTGAAATTAATAACATCACAATCCCTTTTTTGAAATTTCCTTTTTGTTCATCGTTTTTCTCCTCTTTCCTTTGGAGAGATGTGAGAACGATTCCGATTATGATACAAAGAAGTGCCAGAACACCTAATACAACAGATGTTGTTGTTGACCATTCATGAAATACAATGACCCCAAATAAAGTAGTCGAAACTAATTGCATCCCTGTTGAAATAGGCATTGTTTTAGAAACCCCAATTAAATCAATACTTTTCAATTGATTGGCTTGTCCTAATGCCCAAAATAGGCCAGATATAATCCCGACAATTATCATCACGGGCGTCAAAACGGGTTTTATAAAAATATAAACACCGATAGAAAAAACTAGAGCGCCAAGGGTAGTTCCAAGTATTTGACTGTAAGGACCGCCTCCTAGTTTAACGTTGAAGAGTACAATACTTCCCCAAAATAATGCTGGTAAAATCGCTAATAAAATATCCATTTTTTCTAACCTTTCTAAAACATATTTATTAAGTTGAATGCTTGAACGAGATAGTATCTTTGTGTCGAGGGAATTATTTTAGAATAAGAGAAATTTTTCGTTTTTCTACCCGTAATATTTGTTTACCCAGAATAAAAGAAAAATAACATCATGTTGAAAAAGAAAATAACTAGCACGAAATAAAAAAAGTTATTAGAAAGAATATGACCAATACAATTTCAAGTTTTGAAAATAGGAATAATGGAGAAAAACTTGCTGCAAAATTAAGCTATGTTATACAAAAACAACGCATTATGTTTATACATGAGAAAAAGAAATAATATCGTAAAATCTTTAATTTCGTATATAAAATTAATAAGAAGTATGATATGATGAAAGTAACAAAATACTTCTAAAACTATCTTGCAAAAGGACACACCTACGCATACATATGCGATAGGTGTGTCCTTTTTTATTTGTTTTTAAGATTTCAAGACTGAAAAGGGTGATGTATATTGTGTACCAGTAATATAGCATCTACTAATGTTTCTTTTGAAAAATTGAAAAGTCAGGAAGAGAATGAAAAAAACATAGTGTCAATATGCCCGAATTGTAAGAAACGCTCATTTAGAGTACTTTATAATGATTATCCAAAATGGATACAGTATTGCCTATGTTGTAATTATCGAGAAGTAAATACAATAGAGAGTCCGTTTGTTTATTAGATGTAGCTATTTACGTATTTTGATTAGGAGGAAGAATTTCCGATATGAAAATATGAATTAAGGCTATTTGTATAACATCATTTGTATTTCAAATGACAGCATGTAGCAATTCGACGCAAACAAAAAATAATTCGAGACCTGCCCAAGCAGTACAAAACGGAATACAACAGTACGTAGAAGGGAAAGGTATTGTTGATATTCCAGGGAATTATAAGGGGAAATTAAAAGACTTAGAGACCGTTAAAGGGAAGGTATTACATATAAAAGACGGAGATACAATAGACGTAAACGTAAAGGGGCAGAAACAGATGGTAAGGTTACTGTTATTAGATACCCCTGAGTCTGTATCTCAAAAAATTCCACCACAAAAGATGGGAAAAGAACCATCTTCCTTTTTAAAGAAACAGCTAGAAGGGAAAAGTGTAACATTTGTTTATGATCGGGGACCAAAAGAAGACAAATACGGTAGAAAATTGGCTTATGTATTTTGCGATGGAATACACATCAACGAATTAATGGTCAAGTCGGGTTATGGGATTATAGCCTATATTTCTAGACCTAATACTACAATTCTATCTGAAATGAAAGAAGCAGAAAATGAAGCAAAAGAATCAAAGGTTGGCGTACGGAGCATTAAAGGCTTTGTAGATGAAAAGAACCAGCATTATAACCGTAAAGATGCAGCTTAACACCCTAACCCATTGCAATACAAATATTTGTGTAAAATGGAGGTTTTTTGAATGAATGAAAACAAAAGAAATATGCTCTTATCCTTTATCATTTCAATTTTATTTATTTTCGCGAGTCTATTGCCATTTAGTAATAATGAATATGTGTATGTTATCTCCAAAATTGGTGCTGCAGCAGGTGTAATAAATATTGTGATGATGAGCGTTTTCTTGTATTTTCAAAGCAAAAAAACGGGACATTTATTAAATTGGTAATTAAAGCTAAATAGTTTTCCTTACTCATATCCTTTTAAGTTTGGTAAGGAAAGCTGAAAAGGAGTGTGAAAGGTGAGTCAAGTACCTGGATTTTTAAAGTTTGTTTTAGCGAAAGAAAGACGGTATGTATATTTAGTTGTAGGAGAAAAGAAAAACAAAAAAGTACATACACACATGGTATATAGATTTGGTTCGCTAGAAAAAGCATTAGAAACCATGTACGAAATGCGTGGTGATTTTGAAAATCTTTTCCCTCTAGAATTAAAAGAGAGGGGATACGACTGAGAAGATATCAATGATTGGATACTTTCTATTGAAACAGGGTACTCGAAACACGGAAATAAACTAGTCATATACTAGCAAATGTTTTGTATTTAAAAAAATAGGTGAGGAAAAATAAGATGTTGATCATTCAAAAGTATCACATTGTAATTGCTTGGACGATAGCTACTTGTGCAATGTTAATTAGTTTGTTTTTTAGTGAATGGATGAAGCTGCCGCCATGTGATTTGTGCTGGTACTAAAGAATGGCCATGTATCCATTAGTATTAATATTGGGGATAGGGATATATATAGAAGATTCGCACGTAAGCACGTATGCATTTTCATTTGCGTGTATTGGTTTAATGTTATCTGTATATCAAATTACAATTCAAGCGTTTCCTAATAGTGAGATGCAGATTTGTTCAGTAGGAGTTTCTTGCACAAAAGATTACTTAAATTTATTCGGTTTCATCTCGATACCTATGCTATCTTTTGTTTAGCTATCATAATACTTCTATATATTAAACCTGAGAGAGACAAAAGATTAAACAATACAGTGATTATGAACAATATGTTCGAATAAACACAAAATACCTATAAATAGATAAAAAATAAAAAGAGTTAAAAAAGGAGAAATAAAAAATGACAACAATGCAAGTAAGTAATGAAATGTACAAAATTCCAGAGGCGGATATAGAACTATTAAAAATCATGGCCCATCCAGTTAGATTACAAATTGTGAAAGAGCTAGAACGCCACAAAATTTGTAATGTAACACAGTTAACAGAGCTATTAGATGTGCCTCAATCTACCGTATCTCAGCATTTATCTAAAATGCGTGGGAAAATTCTTCGCTCAGAAAGAAGGGGATTAGAGATGTATTATCATATTGTGAATTTTAAGGCATGTCAGATTGTCGGAGTATTAGGTCTTTAATTTTAACTCGAAATAGGATGATAGTAAGAGTGTTGTTAAATATAGCTGCAAAAGCTGATGTACTGCAGAATAATAAATTCAGAAGCGTAAAGTCTAGTCTTCTAATAATGGAGGAGCTGACTGTGTTGAAAAATTGATATAGGAGTTACTAAAAAAGAGTGCAGTACATGTGCATTCTTTTTCTTTGTGCCATAGCTAAAATAGGTAAAGTATTTTGTTTTGCTATGCGAAAACGATATTTTTGACTTTTTAAGCAAAGAAAATATTTAGTTTACTGATTTGTATAGTTAGAATTAAAGTTTAGAATATTCTGTGTCAACATTATCAATTTACTATAGTTTCCAATTATGTAAAGATAGAATTGATTATAATTTTCCGTAAATATTAGATTGAAAACTATTATAAGGGGAATTTGAGTATTTATAGCTTGTTTATAAACGATGATTGGGGGATACAGACAATAGGGTGATCAAGTACTGGTAGAATTTATTAAACGAAATGAGGTGACTTTAACTTGAGAGAAATTGCGAAAAAAGTACAAATGTTACGTTTACAGGAGGAGCATTCTGGGCGTAAGGCAGACGCAAAACAGTATTCTTCCAAGCGATGTATAATAGAAAGAGAGGGTATTAATTTAGAAAAAAATAGAGTTAAAAAACGAACTCAAAAATTTCAAACGTCAGAAGAAAAATGGGACATAAAATGTAAAAAAGCAGTACAATTATTTAATCAAGGAGAGGAATATCCAACTATTGCAAAAAATCTGAGGTGCAATGTGAGTAGTTTGTATAGAGAACTTAAGAAACGGGGCACATTACAAACACCAAAGCAGGTAGCAGTATCTAAATCATTAAAATCACCTATAACATCAACACGAACAAAAAAAACAAATTTTGAGAGATATAAAGAATATTATATGTACAAATAGAAGAATTCATGGCTATAAATCTATACTTAATTCTTTAGTGTTAAAAAGCTCAGATTATAAAAGGTACAATGAAAAAATGCATGTTTAGCAGCAAATCTTCTTACAGTATTGATAGAGCATCTTTTTATTTTTTAGGATATTTTTAAATCTAACAAATATTGAAGGCTATTACCTGTTGCTTAGATCAAAAAAATATTCTTAAAACTAAATCCTTACTTATATTTGTTGAGTAGTTGGTTAAGAAGAGGTTTTTTTGCAAATGCTAAAATAAGGATACTTTGTCCAAAGCAAAAGAATCCCCATGTCATAAAGGATTCTTTTAGGAGAGTTAGAGAGATGTTGTCACTTGACTCATATTGATTTTACGATAAAAAGAAAGAATATTCAATTTTATTATGTATTTCTCAATATATTTCTTTTATTTTTATATTATAATTAATTCTTTTTATTGATGTATATCTTTCTGTGGTGAATCCTTTTAATAAGGATTCCTTTTTTAGTGCCTCATATATTAATAATGAGCCACTAGAGTTTAAGATAGTTTATACAACAACTATTGAAATTGCTTGATTATAGGGGAATTGTTGATTTCTATTGCTGGGGATCAGCCCTGAAAATTTATCTACAGTAATAATGATTACAGGTATTCTAACTCCGTTGATTAGAAAATTTGTTATTACTTTTGTGTCTCTATTAATTTTTTATAAAAAGTTTTCTTGTGTATACATCTATATTCTCTTACTCTTTTTAAACATTTTAATCTTTTTAAGTTTCTCTTATAGATGTAAAAGGTTTGGTGTAATTATAATGTTTTTAAATATAGTAGATTTTAAAGATGTTATAAGTGGGGTTCTTATAAAAAAAAGCCCTCACAATGAAGTGAAGACCTTTATTCATTTAATATCCGTCAGTATGGCTATGAGTGTATTATGCGATTTTATCCTCGCTAAATTAAGAACTTAACCACCATGATTTCCGTGAGCATATTGAATAACATCAATAGCTTTATGTGTTTCTGTAGGGGATTGGGCACCAAACATTAAAGTAAAAATAGTAATTACACCAACTAAACCGAGAATTGTCTTTTTCATTTTAATGCCTCCTTCTCAATAACTTTTTTTCCTGCCTGAGAACATGAATAGAAATAATGACTTGCTTTAATATGGTTATTCTCTTTATAAAATGCAGTAGCAAGATATTCTTCGTATTCCTTAATGAATTCGAAAAGTTCTTGCTCTTTAAAATATGATACGCCTTTTAACACTGTCCTTTCAAGTGCTTCGGCAGGAAAACCTCCATTCATTGCATCTAATATTTTAAAATGGTGAAGATACTCTATATTTTCAATCTCTTGACAAACGGAATATCCTTTTGCTATAAGATCTTTGGCAACGGAGTGATTTCCTTCCTTCATGTGTTCCCTTGCCTCAATAAAAAGTGCCTTATAATTGTTAGGCATTTTTTGATTTACTTCTGAAAGATATCTAATAGCTAATGGCGAAAGGTTTTGAGTTGCATACATTAATCCTAAATTTTGGCGCACCATTAAAATAAATTGCTCTTCGTCTATTTTTTGGAACATATCCATTGCTTTTGTAAAATATTCTTCAGCGAGCTCCCATTCTCTCAAATGAGTACAAGCTAAGCCTATAAGATTATCACAGAATGCTACATTGATCTCATACTCAGCATGTTGACCAAAGATTTCTTTTGCCTCTGATACTTTTTTATAAGATAAGAGTCCTTGATATATGTCATAATGGAAAGCTCCAACTTTATAATAAAATTCCGCTTTTTCCAATTCATCAGGAATGCAGTCTAAAAGTTTTTCTGCGCTTTCATAACTCTCTTTTGCAATTTGATATTCACCAATAGTAGAGGCATGAATCCCTTTGAAAAAGTGATAATAATAAGCTAAGAAATTATCTGTAGGCATATCAAAAGCCTCAACTTTTTCAAAGCTGCTTTTTGAAACGCTTAAATTATCAATTACAAATTGATATCTAAAATCTAGTAGTGAGTAGTAGAGTAATAAATCTGGATCTTCTTTAATACTATAAATCTTAGAATCAATTATTTCTTTTAATTGATGTGCATTATCTATACGCCTTGAGCGGATTTCAAGATACCAATCGTTTAATAGCTTTGTAATTTCATTATTCCCCTTAGCTGAAACCATCATTATATATTCCCCCATCCCATAAAAGTCTACTAATGTTATATATTACCATTGTAGCAAAGTATCCAGTTCATTTAATTGTATTATACTTATTTTTCAATAAAATTCAGAAAAATAAGTTAATTATGATAACCCAATTATATTTGATCCATAAATGTTCCCAATTAGATATAATACATCAAATAAATATCAAATTTATTTCTCAATATAACAACTTTAAGAATATGATATTATTTTAATGCAAAGTCCCTTTTGTGCAATGAGATAGTAGTACCCAAACAATAGCCCACTGGTACCAGTGGGCTTTTCTTTTGTTTTTACATTTGTTATAATTTCCTTAAAGGTATTTCAATGTTGCTGTACGTATATAATAAAAGAAGAGATGCGTCAACATCTCTTTAAGTAACTGCTACCGCAAGGTGATCGGTTACTAAAAATTAATTTTTGCGTTTTTTAGAAGACCGCCCACGCTTTGCTGGCTTAGGGGTGGTCTTTTTCTGTTTTTTAGAAGTAACTTTTTTTAATCAAAAAACTACGATCTCTCGGACAATAGTTTTGGATACTTCTAATAATATTTGAAAAAGAATGTCCATTCGGTCACCTCCTTTCCCTATAAATAAGAGAAAGGATCGCAACCAACCACCCTACAATATACAGTTGTTCTTATTCTATCATACTTATACAAGCTCACCAATATAAAATAACCCACCTATTTCCGTAGGTGGGCTTTATCTTCATTACACAATATCAAAGTATACTCTCTTTTTCTCGTAAACTTTATGCAATTATACATATTCGTAAAAAATACACTATATAAATATTACATGTAGTAAAATATAAATTGTGGATACATTCTATAAAGCAGATTCTTTTGAAAGACGTAACATATTGATCTCAAATCTCTTGATATTTTGTGAACTAACAATCTGGTGTAAATAGAAGATTCTGTTTTATAGGATGTGTTTACACGTATAACAAAGGGGTAATACGTGTATATTTATATAAAATTAAAGTGGTTCAAGTCGGAGGAAGACACCTTAGGGTGTCTTTTTTTGTACATTAAAAAACTCACCATCCAACAGAAATGGCGAGATCCTTATATATTATTTCATATCTTGTTTTCTCTAATGCTTTTCTTCTTAATTAACCAATAACTGCATTATACGTTATATAAGCTAAAATGTCTGAAAGGTTTACTCTGATAAAATCCAAATGACTACAAATATTCCTGTAACTGCCGCACCTCCAAGAAATCCTACCAATATTTTTCCTTGAGTACCATTAACAATTTCTTTTAATTCTGCTTTTGCTTTTTTCTTATCTTCTCCTGTTGAAAAGAGATAACTAATAAAATATACGACTACTAAAAATAGTGACGCGATTACCTCTATCATGACTTATGTACCTCCCTAATATATGTTAACTATTAATTAACCAATAATTTCCTTGTACATTATATCAGTTAGGGTACATGGAAGTATAACAAATTATTTGCATAACTTATTTTATTAATCGATATATTAAAAAGAGACACCGAATAATTCCTTAGCGTACAAAATTCGCGTTATGTTGGAGGGACCCCATGCCCATCAAGCTATTATTTAGAAGTGCTCCCCAAAACGAAAATTTAATTATTTTACAGTTATTTATGAGAATTCAACTCATTTTCTTCGTTTTGGGCAACTAGTTTCATTAGCTTGATGGGCATATTGGTGGAACCCCGAAATGGACATTTGAATAAATAATGCCTTCCTTAAAATAACCTTAATTAAAACATAGTTTTGATAATATATGGAAAATAAATGGTGCAATTTTTGGGTATAACCTAAATAAAATTTATTTTAGAAAAGGGGTAGAAGGGAAATGTTCCAGAAGTTCAAGTTTTATTTAATGAGCATTTTAATTAGTTCAATGTTAGGAGGAATTATTATAGGTGCTAATTTCTTAGACCATAACATATATAATTTAGTTGCAGGTAAAGAATATCATTTTAATATGTGGTCTTCTATTATTATATTTAGTGTTGTATTTATTTCGGGTTTCTCGTACGCGTTGAAGAAGGGGCCAGATATATTTGTTAATCATTAAACCAATAGCAATTATTGTAGGCGCTGCCGTGATCTGGGTGGGGTCTTGTTTGCTGTTAAGGAAAGATAACAAAACTAAATTTCCTTAAAATGAAAAAAACGCCATCCTTTCCTATGATTCTATAGAAAGGATAGCGTATTTTTTTATTTGAGGGGAGAACTTTGTTTTATTATATTCTATATTTCAGTTAAAAAAATTTTTTAAAAATCAGTACGTTTATATATTCTCACCGTTAAGAAGTAAGAACCGATAAATATAAGCATGGTAACGATTGAAGCAAATGTAATTATTTGATTAGTAGTAAATTGATTAGTAACGCTATATACAAGGTCGGTAATATTTACATATGCCTCAATTGGTCTCCATAAAACAACACATACAGGGAAAATAATGCTGACAGTAGCCATCAAATATTTATTGGTGAAGCGATAGAAAAATGGTAAGTAGATAGACGTAAACAACATGACAGTAAGAACACTAACCACAATAGTCTGTGGAGTTTCAATTTCAACTCCATAAGTCGGGGATGCAACTTGAATTACTGCTTGTATCAATAATGAGAATAGAGCTACTAAAATTGTAAACAACACTGTACCAATATATTTTGACATAATAATTTTATTTCTACTATAAGGCAGGCTATTAATAAATTTGTGACTATTATTCTTTTCGTCATAATAATGTAGATTTATCATATAAGAACCAGCCACCAAAACGACTATGAACCCAAAACTTCCAAACGTCCCTATAAAAAAGCATATACCAAGTAGATAGAGTAAGATCAATAATTTTTGCAATCTAAAATCCTTTAATATTAAATTATACATATTGAACATTCCCCTTTTTTGTATAGTACATAATATCTTCTAATGTCGCTTCTTCAATTAATACATCATTCCCTAATTGCGTACGTGAATGGCTGACGTTACTTGTGAGTGCTTCAAACCCCATGTTTGTTTCACGAATCCCGATTAATTGTTCTCTGATTTTAGGCGTAAGCAAGGATTTATCCCCTTTTACAGTTGCATATTCTTCAGAAATACTATGTATATCTTTTTGAAACACAATCTCACCATTATGAATAAATACAATATAATCAGCAATACGATCTAAATCAGTGGTAATATGTGTGGAGAAAAAAATTGTTTTATCTTGATCGACCATTAAATCATAAAGGATGTCTAAAAGTTCCCTTCGAAATACAGGATCGAGTCCAGATGTCGGTTCATCCATAAGTATAAATTCGGCATGGTGTGAAAGTGCAAACGCTAGGGAAGTCTTCATTTTCATCCCTGTAGACATCTCTTTCATTTTTATGTTAGTCGGTAACTCAAAGCGCTGTAAGTAGGATTGGAACTGATTTTCATCCCATTTTTTATACGCTGGAGCAATGAATTTTTTCAGTTGATGAATTGTCATATCTTCATAATAGATATTGTCATCGTATACGAATCCTATACGCTCTTTAATAGAAACTTGGTCCTTTTGATGATCTTTACCGAAAACTGTGATATCTCCGCTATCCTTGCTAATAAGATCCATAATAAGTTTAATTGTCGTACTTTTCCCAGCACCATTTGCGCCAATAAATCCCGTTACAAACCCCTTTTTGATGTTGAATGATGCATTTTTTAAAGAAAATCCCTTATATGTTTTTGAAACATTTTTCACTTCTACAATGTTCTCCATATTTATTCCTCCTCATAAATACGATTAATAATTTGTATTAACTCATCCCTTAATAAATGATTAGTCTTACTCTCTCGAACGATTGTACTGAACTTTTCACGTATTGGATCACTTGGTTCATCCGCACGTTGTTTCTTTGTTTGTTTTGCAACAAACGAGCCTTTCCCTACTATAGAGTAGATGTAACCCGCTTTTTCAAGTTCTTCGTACGCCCTTTTTGAAGTAATAACACTTACCTTCAAGTCTCTTGCTAATGAACGCATAGAAGGTAACGAATCATCTACTTTCAATGTTTTATTTGATATTTGTAATATAATCTGATCAATGATTTGTTGATAAATAGGCGACTTAGACTTATTAGATAGTAAGATTTTCATGATTCAACTCCTTGCCTCTTAAATGCTTATGAACACATTATACACAATGTATACAATATATACAATATATACATTTGGAACGATGTTGATTTTTCATATAGGATACCGTCATATTGATATAAAGGCGTTATCCTTTCCTATGATTTCTCAGAAAGAATAACGCCTTTTTCATTTTAGGAGGATATTGTCTTGTTAGCTTAATAGCGATGGGGTGCTACCCCTATATATCTGAGAAAAGTACGATTGAGGTAATTGACGATGAGTATCTAAATGGAGAAGTGTTAGATGAACTCCAGCAGGGAGAGGATCATAATTTGTTTGCGGTAAAAGGGGACAAAAGAGACGTGTTGTAGCAGTAAGAGATGGGATGATGTTGAATGGAGAGACCTAAAGTTATTGAATAACGAAATTTTGAGTAGTACAGATACAATAGAAGGATGGGGAATCGAAATATCAACATCACGTAAAAGAATACACAATTTTTCAAAAGGCTCAATCCATAAAATATATTCGGTTTGAATATATTTTATGGCATTTCCAAACTTTTTGGTATCAGAGTAATACTTAAGTTGTCCTTCTAAGACTGATATACTACCTTACCTCTTAAAGCATCTTTCCTAAAAGCGTATGAGTATTCTTGAGGATTAATGCTTTTTATCAAATAGTGTCACTTCCATTCAAATATTAGTAAGTACATTATATCATATATTTCCTGCGACTCATTTATTCGTTAAATAGGAATTTAACGAATAAACTGGTGATGAAAGCCTATCTCTACTATAGCGGCAGTTTATTGAATTTTTAAGTTTATAATTAATAGACAGTTTTAGTTATGGAAATTTAAAAGCCCTGTCTTTAAAGAGAGGGCTTTTAAAAAAGGATGACAGTTAACAACTGAAGGTACCACCATATTACCATTATTGGGATTATTATACCATATTTTCATATTGATAAATAATTTATGTTATAGAAAGTTTGATGAGGAGAGAATCCTTGTAAATTTTAAAATAAGGAAAGCAAATATTGAATTTAAAGTTATGTTTAAAAAGGAATGGAATTATTCCTTTTGCTTTGCAACGTATATTAAGCATCATTCAAAATCATGTATAGGTTATAATATGAATAAATATAGTGTGACTAGAAAATTTCAAGACACCAATTCATTGGAACGGTAAAAACTGTTTTCGGAATAGGTGTCTTTTTTGTATTAAGTACAATATATTTTCTCAACAGGAAAAATTGTAATTATCTATAAGTATTACTTATAAGGATAATAGGAAAATGGAAATTAATAATAAAGGAGAATGCGAAATGTTAACAGTAATATCTAATAATGACCTAGCTAAAATACGCGAAGAAGATGTAGATGTAATAAGGGTAATGGCACATCCGGTTCGATTAAAAATTATAAGTGAGTTAATGCATCATAAAATGTGCAATGTTACAAGGTTAACAGAAATATTAAAACTTCCACAATCCACTGTTTCACAACATTTAGCAAAGTTAAAAGGAATTGTAATACGTGCAGAAAGAAAAGGATTAGAGATGCATTATTATATTGATAATAATAAAGCTCGTCAGATTGTAGAAATTTTAAGTCTGTAGATTAATCATACGTAAAAGTTTCCTATTATAAAGGAAACTTTTTTCTATGTTAATCAAAATATAATCAGTTATAAAGAAATATGATATTTGGAACGAGTGAATTTTAGAATACTATATTGGAATGTAAGTTTTTAATTCGAGTTATGGAACGTATAATTTTTCAGTAAGAAAGGAGGGGAGTATAAGAAAGTCTAGGAAATGTAACAACTTCTTTATAAATTTAGTAATTACACTATAGTGTTATTTAATGTGATTAAGATAAATAATTGATTGAAGTTATGTATATTTAGCTTTTATTTATCATTTTAGCCAAGAAGACTCCTTCCTCAAGGAGCGTGAAGGGTCACAGCCCAGTAAGTAGGTGGGAGATGAATTGGCTTCGAACAAGTGATGGCAGGAAGCCATCTTAATTGTTCGACATATAGAAAGTATTACTCCACTACCTATCGAATGTACGTTTGGTGTATAATAATCATATACCGAAATGGAGGTGAATCAAATAATGATGAATAAAGCCTATAAGTTTCGTATCTATCCAAATCAGGCACAAGCAATTCTAATCAACAAAACGATTGGGTGTTCTCGCTTTGTATTCAATCATTTCCTATCCTTATGGGATCACGCATACAAAGAGACAGGAAAAGGCTTGACCTATGGTACATGCTCTGCCAAACTACCTGCCATGAAGAAAGAGCTTGTTTGGCTAAAAGAAGTGGATAGTATTGCGATTCAGTCGTCTGTTCGCAACCTTGCGGATGCTTATACACGCTTTTTCAAAAAACAAAACAGCACACCGCGCTTTAAATCTAAGAAGAACAACGCACAATCTTATACCACAAAACAAACAAATGAAAACATTGCCGTTGTAGGGAACAAAATAAAGTTGCCGAAACTAGGACTTGTTCGATTTGCCAAAAGTCGCGAAGTAGAGGGACGTATTGTAAATGCTACAGTTAGACGGAACCCTTCTGGTAGATATTTTGTGTCACTATTAGTTGAAACAGAAGTACAAGAACTTCCGAAAACACATTCTTACATTGGAATAGATGTAGGACTAAAAGATTTCGCTATTTTGTCAGATGGAACACACTATGAAAATCCGAAGTTTTTCCGATCATTAGAAGATAAGTTGGCGAAAGCACAGCGTGTTCTTTCTAGAAGAATGAAAGAATCTTCTCGCTGGAATAAACAACGAGTAAAGGTAGCTAGAATTCATGAATACATATCAAATGCTAGAAAAGATTACTTGGACAAAATTTCAACTGAAATCATCAAAAACCACGATGTTATCGGTATAGAGGATTTGCAAGTATCGAATATGTTAAAGAATCATAAGTTAGCAAAAGCAATTAGTGAGGTATCTTGGTTGCAATTTCGATCCATGTTAGAATACAAAGCAAAATGGTATGGCAAACAAGTCATTGTCGTATCAAAAACCTTTGCTTCTAGTCAACTATGTTCTTGTTGTGGATATCAAAATAAAGACGTTAAAAATCTAAATCTACGTGCATGGGACTGTCCTTCTTGTCGTACAAACCATGATAGGGATATTAACGCAAGTATCAATCTAAAGAATGAAGCGATAAGGCTTCTAACCGCAAGGACTGCGGGGTTAGCCTAATCAATTAGAGTTCGATAGAACTCTTTACTTAGGAATCCCTCACTTCTAAACGAAGTGAAAGTGGGGGTAGTTCAATATTGGTAATTTCATGTACCGTATTTAATAATAAATCCAATTGGGAAGAAGTGAACAAGGATGAGCTTCCTGCAAAAGCGAAAGAAAAACTTGCTGCGAAATAATAAAAAGGATTTGGTCTTAAAGGTCAAATCCTTTTCTGTTTTCAAAATCTTCTTCTGAAATGAATATGAATCCATATCTTTTAAATTGAGCTGTTGTTACGCTATAACTAGTTTGTTTATTTCCACTAATTACATAAGTCTTATCGTTTTTGCACCAGAACCGATAACCCTACATTTATCTGCCCATTTGGTTAAGGCATCGAATAGACCTAACGTATACCACTGCGATTTCTGATAAATTACATGTAGAGCTATCACTCAATATAACAAAAATGTAATGTTAATGAAATGTAATTCCACCGATACTATTAATGAAATTATATAAAATGAAGGGGAGTTAAAGAATTTTTATAATGAAAAAGGAGAAGTATTAATGCGAAATATATTAAGTGTAGAAAAAATCGAAAAATATTATGGTAATAAAGATAATGTAACAAAGGCTATAGATAATATTAGTTTTAAGATAGATGAGGGAGAATTTGTTGGGATAATGGGGCCTTCAGGAAGTGGCAAAACTACATTGCTTAATTGTATATCAACGATTGATAATGTTACTACGGGAAAAATAATGATAAATAATAGTGACATTACTCGGTTAAAATCAAAGTCACTAGATAAGTTTAGACAAAATGAATTAGGGTTTGTATTTCAGGACTTTAATTTATTAGATACCCTTACTGCTTATGAAAATATTGCTCTAGCGTTAACTATAAAAGGTGAGGCAAGTTCAAAAATTGATGGGAAAATACAAGCGGTTGCGAAATATTTAGACATTGAACAAGTATTAAGCAAATACCCTTATCAAATATCAGGCGGACAAAAACAAAGGGTTGCTTCGGCAAGAGCTATCGTAACAGATCCATCTTTAGTACTTGCAGATGAACCAACAGGATCGTTAGATTCTAAATCAGCTAGATTATTACTCGAAAGATTTGAAAGTCTTAATAAGGATTTAAAAGCTACAATACTTATGGTTACTCATGATGCATTTACAGCAAGCTATGCTCGTAGAATTCTTTTCATTAAAGATGGAAAAATATTTATCGAGTTGGTAAGAGGGAATGATTCTAGAAAAGAATTCTTTACTAAAATTATCGAAGTTATAACCCTTCTTGGAGGTGACGATAATAATGTACTCTAAGATTGCTATTGGGAATGTAAAGAAAAGTTTTAAAGATTATGCAATATATTTCTTAACACTAACACTGGCTGTTTGTATATTTTATAGCTTTAACTCAATAGAATCACAAAAGGCACTTATGGAAATTAACGCTTCAGATAGAAAGTATGTGCCTACAGTAATGAACGCTATCTCAAATGTGTCAGTATTTGTATCTGTAATATTAGGTGGTTTAATATTGTATGCAAATAATTTTTTAATTAAAAAACGTAAAAAAGAATTAGGAATCTACATGACTTTAGGTATGGGGAGAAGAAACATATCCAGAATATTAGTAACAGAGACATTTCTAGTTGGCGTTATATCTTTAGTGAGTGGACTTATAATAGGTATTGGAGTATCGCAGGGGTTATCTACATTTGCATTAAAGCTATTTGACTTGCCCATCAATAAATATAAATTTACAATTTCAACAGGTGCTATAGGTAAAAGTGTATTATACTTTGGAATCATGTTTTTACTTGTTATGTTATTTAATGTATATGTTGTTTCTAAATACAAAATAATTGATATGTTAACAGCAGGTAGAAAAAACGAAGATGTAAAATTTAGAACTCCTCTTATCTATGTAATCACATTTATTATGTGTGTAGCATCACTTGGATATGCATATGTGACTATACTAAAAATCGGGTTGAATTTTACTAACCCTATGCTCGTAGTATCAATCCTCCTTGGCATATTAGGTACATTGCTGTTTTTCTTTAGTTTATCTGGATTTATATTATATGTTGTAAAGAAGAATAAAAAAGTCTATTTTAAAGGTTTAAATATATTTATCATCAAACAAATAAATAGTAAGGTTAACACAAATTTTATATCCATGTCTGTAATCTGTTTAATGTTATGCCTTACAATGGTGGCTTTATCTACAGGAATCAGCTTTAACAGAATGATGGACGCAACAACGAAAGAAGTAACACCATTTGATGCCAGTATTACGTTGGAGAATAAGGATGAAAGTTACACTATAGAAGAAGTATTAAAGAAAGCTAACTTTAAAATAAGTAATAATGAAAAATATATATCTTATAATGTATATCAAACAGGGATGAAAGTGGTGGACTTTGTACCAGAACTTAAAGATTATAATATGAGTATAGATTTCATTAAAGTATCTGATTATAATAAAATTTTAAATCTTAAAAGCGAAAAGGAAATCACTTTAAATAACAATGAAATTTTACTTTTATCAAATGAAGGCCGGTTTGTTAATTCGACAAATGAAAGATTAAAAAATAGCAATAAGATGAATGTTAAAGAAAAAGAATATTCGGTAAAAAACACTAAAGTTATACAAGAGAATCTTTACACTTATGATGTGCGAACTAATTACTTCACAATCGTTATAAATGATGAGTTTTTATCAGGCTACAAAATTACTGAATCCGTACTTAATGTAAATTATTTAGATGGAAATAGAGAAGAATATAATAAAAAATATGATAACGTTGCACGGGGCTTTTATGACGAAAATGGCCCGAAATTAAATATTAATCGTATAGCAGGCAAATCAAAGGATGAAGTTTATGCAGGAAGTAAGGGATTGAAAACTATTGTACTGTTTATTGGGATATATATAGGTATTGTATTTTTAATAACGAGTATGGCCGTATTAGCTCTTCAACAATTATCAGAAGCCAGTGATAGCATAGATCGATATAAATCTTTGAAGAGAATTTGTTCAAACGGAACAATGATCGACAAAACGATTTTTATTCAAACTTTCGTATACTTTAGTCTTCCAGTTTTTCTTGCCATAATTCATTCTATAGTTGGAATTTATGTAGTCAATTATTATATTAACACATTTCAACAAACAGACATTATTTTACCAGCATTGATGACGGGCTTAGTACTTCTTGTAGTGTATGTAGTATATTTCTACACGACATATGTCGGGTATAAAAATATTGTAAAAAGTAATACTTGATTTTATAATGCTTATTAGGGCTATTACACCTTGTTTCTCAAGATGTAATAGCCTTATATTCTGTATAGGGAGGGAAAAGTCATGAAAAAAATCATTCTGATTGAAGATGACGAAATTATCAGAGAAGAATTACAAATTTTTTTTGTAAAGTATGGATATGAAGTAAAGGCTCCCACAGATTTTAATCATATTATCAAATATATAGAAGGTGAGAATGCAGACCTTATATTACTAGACATAAATCTTCCTGTGTTCGATGGCTATTATATATGCAGAGAAATACGTAAAACTTCAGATGTTCCAATCTTCATGGTTACAAGTAGAGATAGTGATGTAGATGAACTGATAAGTATGAATTTAGGAGCAGATGATTTTATAACAAAGCCTTATAATACAGAAATACTATTAGCAAGGGTAACAAATATTTTAAGAAGAACATCTGGAGATTTCAAAATGAATCATATCTTAATGTATAGGGATTTTACTTTAAATCTTTCAAATGCAACAGTTACTTATCAAGACAAGTCTGTAGAATTAACTAAAAATGAAGTTAAAATACTCTCATGCTTAATAAATAATCGTGGGAATATTGTAAAAAGAGATTCACTCATAGAAACTTTATGGAAATCTGATTATTTTGTGGATGATAGCACCTTAACTGTTAATATAAATAGATTAAGAAAAAAGCTTGAAGAGATAGGTATAGAAAATCCGATTGCAACAAGAAGAAGCTTAGGGTATATAATGCCATGAATATAGGTGAATTTATTAAAGATAAAATGATAGTAATGCTATCAAACGTACTGGTATTTATTATACTAGCAGGTGTATTGCTAACTGCGAATGTTCAGTTCATTATAATATTCTTTGTCTTTTGTATTTGGTTCTTTCCATTGATTTCATATATGGCTATGGAATTCATAAGATGTAAAAATTATTATAATGAGATTAATGGCATATTAGAAAACTTGGAGAAAAAATACCTACTTCCAGAGGTCGTAAAGGAATCAAACTTTATACATGGAGAAAAGCTTAACGCTATACTGCAAGAAACAAGTAGAGATATGCATGAAAATGTAAAGTATTATAGAGATATGCAATTGGATTATAGGGAATATATAGAAACATGGGTACATGAAATTAAGACGCCTATAGCTTCTACAAAGCTAATAATTGAAAATAATCAAAATGAAGTAACTAATAAAATAGATTCCCAATTGGATCGAATCGAAGGGTTTGTAGAACAGGTGTTATATTATTCTCGAAGCAATAATGTCGGTAAGGACTATATTATAAAACCACTCAACCTTGATGATGTAGTAAGAACTGTAATTAAAAGAAATTATAGAGATTTTATTCATAAGAGAATAAAATTAGATATACAGGATATTGATGAAATCGTATATAGTGATGGAAAATGGGTTGGATTTATTGTTAATCAAATAATAGGGAATTCTATAAAGTACTCAAATAACAAAGAACAAATGATACGTATATACTCAATTAAGAAAACTAATTCAGTAATACTAACTATAGAGGATAATGGAGTAGGGATAGTAACTAAAGATATAAATAGAGTTTTTGAGAAAGGATTTACTGGAGAGAATGGAAGGAAATTTAGCAAAAGTACAGGAATGGGCTTGTATCTATGCGAAAAACTGTGCTCAAAATTAGGTATGAAAATTACCATTGATTCTGAAGTTAATAAGGGAACTAAGGTTACATTAATATTTCCGTTGTCAGGTATGGTAACTTTTGAGCCTTATTTATAAAATAGATGCTGTCATCTTTCCACGAATTTCGTATGAAACTTAAGAACAAACGTAAAACGGTATGAAAAGACTAGAAATTCTCTTCATACCGTTTGTATTATTTAGTCATTTAACACATTGGTATATTTAATTGTGAATCAGATCAATGTTAATCTGGATTAGTCATTACTATTTTTGATGCCCACTAATACTTAACGTAAGATTTGGTTTGGTTGCTACACAGACCTCGTAAGCGAGAAATTGTACACTATATAAAACAGTAAAATAAATATCCGATCCCTTAGCGTACAAGGAATCGGATATTTTGTGTCTAAATGCTGTTCAAACGCACAGTTTTCTTTTTTGATATTGTGACTCTATGCCCATCAAGCTAAGTTTTTAAATTACCCCTAAAACGAAAAAGTTATTTCTCTACAGTCATTTATGAAAAATTAATCGAATTTCTTTTTTTACAGATGATTAATTTTTAAAAATTATACTCAAGGATTAGGGTTTTAAAATAACTTTTATGAACTATTAATATTTCATAAAAGTTATTGTGAATTTTGTGAATGAGTGTTTTTGGCTTTCTACTTTAATAAATCCATGGTGAGCTTCGATAATTGATTTCGCTAGTGCTAAGCCAATTCCAATGGAGCCTTCTTTATTAGAATTTTTTGTTTTGTAAAATCTATCGAATATATATGGCAAATCTTCTGATGCAATACCTTCACCAAAATCTTGAATTATTATTTCAGTATGAATAGGAGAGTTTGTGACTTCAATATAAATAGAACTATTATCATTTGAATGTTCAATGGAATTCTTTAAAATATTTAATAAAGCTTCTTGCATCCAAATACTGTCATGGAAAAGTGATATTTTTTCATTGGTTTTTAAATGTATGTTCATATTTTTTTTATTTAATTTACTGTTCAAACTAGCAATGACCTCATAAATTGTATCAATAATATCAGAGTTTTCTTTTTCAAATAGTATTGCTCTAGCATCTATTTTTGAAACTTTTAATAAATTATGTATTAAAAAGTTGATTCTTGAAATTTGAACATCATTATTGTGTAAAAAATGATATTGTTGTTCATTTAATTTACCTTGTAATAAGATATCATTGTTCACTGTTAGTGTTGAGAGTGGTGTTTTTAGTTGATGAGAAATATCTTGTAAAGTTTGAATTAAAAATTGTTTTTCTTCCATTAAATTATGCATACTTTTTCTAATAACATTTTTCAGTTTATGAAAAGAATTAGCAAGTTTAGCTAGATCACCTTCTCTATTTTCCTTGATATCAATGGTGTAATCACCTTCAATAATTTTATTCGCTGCAGCTGTTACATTTCTAATTTTTAAGAAAAAAGATTTATATTGTAAGTAATTTAGAAAAATTAGGATTAAGCTGAACCCTATTGCTCCAAGGAACATATATATATTGTTTTGAGATATATGTTTATTTAAATAAGGAAAAAGTCTTGAATCCAATTCAGTAGAGAGACCATATTGATTTAATAGCATTTCTCCATCACTGGAATAATCTTTTTTATTCGCTGTATCATTTGTAAGTGCTTGTATTATTTCGTATTCATTTTCTGGGTTTTGTGCAATTAGTTTTCCGGTAATTTCACTCCAAATAGTAATATAATCATTTTTTAAATGGTCATATAGAATATGAACTGTGATAACTTGATATATAATAAATAAAAAAGAGATTAATGCTAATGTAAGTATATTAATTTTTATTTCTCTATTTATCATTAAATTACTCCTTACTGACGTCTTTATTCCAAAAATATCCGATACCTCTTTGAGTGATTATACAATTAGGATTTTGTGGAGTATCCTCAATTTTACTTCTCAATCTTTTTACATAAACAGAAAGAGTATTTTCATCGAAAAACACTTCACCTTCATCTGCTATTTTTTTCAATATCTCATTTCTTTGTAACACTTTATGAGGATTTAGCATTAACGTTAATAAGAGTTTGTATTCTAAATGTGTTAAATTTATACTTTTCTCATGCTTAAAAGCTCTGGCCGCTTCAACTTCAAGCTGTATATTTTCAGACCTCAATATAGTATTAGAAGCTGTTTTAATTTTTTTTCTTAATTGTACTTTTACTCTAGATAATAGCTCTTTTACCCTGAAGGGCTTTGTTATATAATCATCTCCACCAATATCAAGGCCCATTACTACATTTGCCTCCTCATCCAGTGCTGTGAGAAAAATAATAGGTATATCACCTTTTCTTTTAAGATAGGTACATAAATCATACCCATTTCCATCTGGGAGTCCAACATCCAATATAGCTAAGTCAAATTTATTATTTTCGTATTGGTCTTTTGCATCTTGTACAGTAGAAACTCTTATAACCTCAAGTCCTTCTCCTTTTAGAGTAAACTCAATAGCCATTCCTAGATCGTTATCGTCTTCAACGAATAATACTTTATCCACAGTATCTCTCCTCATTTGTCTTTGATTATGGCAGTATTTTAGATTATGAAAGTTATTTTACACGTTGATTGGCTAATTTAAAATAGCTTAGTATGGAAATGGATTTTTAGAGGCTTTTCTGAGTATAAGCATAATACCCAAATCGGCTTGAAGCTTTTCAGTACATAATGAGATACAACAATTACTTAAAGTAGAATATTTACGTAATTCATACATGTACTTGCTTATATTTTGAAAAACCTTGTAATAGTGTCTTGTTGAATTTGTACGTTTTTATACAATCAGTAATGTTTTGTTTAAGTTATCTTATACAAAAATGTTAAATGAAATTTGAATTCGCATTAATTATGTAAATAAATTTTAAAAAAAGATCAATGAGAATAAGAGCCGAATGGGAGCTGATTTTTGAGAATTTGAAAAGTATGTGTGTACTTAAATAAGTGTATAAAAGCCATTTAATTTTAAAGTATATCTTGATCAGAGTTACGAGTATATAAAAAGTTAGATTTAGTAATCTTACTAAATTGTAAGATTAAAGTATATATAGTAAGACAAGAGTTATTCAATTAACAATTAAAGACGTCTATACTGAAGGTAATCATTCTTTATTAAGACTTGTAGCATTTTAGCGCCTGTTTATATAAAGAAAAACCCTACTGTTCTAATCCCAGATTAAACACAGTATATGAGGAGGAAGAAAATGAAAAAGATAATAGGATTTCTAGCAGTAACAGCAATTTTTATAGGTATAGGGTTTGCTGTAAATCGTTATATAAATGGTCCCTCACAACCAGTAAACGGTATCATGGTATCTGGATCGAAAGAAAATATATCTGCTGTTAAAAATCTGTATAAAGATCAAAACGTACAAACAGCAGATTATAGTTATAAATTGGTCACAGAATTAATAAAACAAGAACTCACTACCGAACAGAAAGAAGTTATTAAGAAAGAATGGAAAGAAAAAGGAGAAAATATGACTGAAGAAGAGATGGACAATCAACTTGATAAGTCATCTGTTAGAAAGAAACAATACGCGGTTATTACAAAATCTACAGCAGAAAAATTCTTGAAAAAAGGAATTGTAAGAACACCCTTATCTAAAGAAGATAGTTCAATAACTTCAACCCAGGTAAAAGAAATAAAAGAATTAGCGAGTGAAAAAAATTTATTTTATAGAAAAAAAGCGGAAGATGAGGAAGTTAAGGATGGAAATTTAAATTTAAATGGACAAATGATACCTGTTCAACATATTGAACAAAATAATTGGATTGGCTATTTTTCATCACCGATAGTAATTGTTAATGAGGAAACGTATAAACAATTAAAAGAAAAAGAAGTAAGCCTTTCGTTAATTCAGTTTGCAAAAGAAAATCTTGATTATAAAAATAAAAACAAGGTAAAAAAGGTGGTCGAATACGTTTCAAAAGTGTATGCAGTGAAAGACGAGAATGGTGAGTACGATAAGGATAAAATCTATTTTGTAGAGATTCAAAATTAATCTGTGAAAAGGATGAGTTGTATGGAGGTTGTTAGATTAGAAAATGTAGTAAAAACATATGGAGAAGGAGAAACACAAGTACAGGCGTTAAAAGGAATTAATCTTTCCATTCATAGGGGAGAATTCGTAACCATAGTTGGAGCATCAGGTTCTGGTAAAAGTACCTTATTGCATATTTTAGGAGGGCTGGATCGTCCGAGTTCGGGAAATGTGTTTATAGGTGATGAAAATATCTACAATTATAAAGATAATGAACTCTCTATTTTTCGCCGAAGAAAAGTTGGCTTTATATTTCAGTTTTTTAATTTAATTCCTGTCTTGAATGTACAAGAAAATATTGCTTTGCCAGCTCTATTGGACGAAGAACAGGTAGATAATCATTACCTGGATGAAATTATAAGAACTCTAGGGTTAAATGAAAGACGAGATCATTTGCCTTCTGAATTATCGGGTGGTCAACAACAAAGGGTATCTATTGGTAGATCTCTTATAAATAAACCCGATATTATCTTAGCGGATGAACCAACCGGAAATCTAGATACAAAAAATACAAAAGAAGTTCTGAATTTATTAAAAGTAACGGCTAAAAAATATAATCAGACGGTGATTTTAATTACTCATGATCCTGCTATCGCATCAAACTCTGATCGAATTATAACCATTACAGATGGCATAATTATTTCAGATAAAAAATTAGTGCAAAATCAAGAAAAATGTGGAGGGGAGGAGTATTGATTCATAGTTACAAACAGTTAAGTCAAAAATATCTCAGAAGTAATATAAAACGTACTCTGCTAACATTAACAGGTATTATTTTAGCATTGGGGCTAATAACAACGATTGGACTTTTTTTTAATAGTGGATACACTTCGGGAATTGAAAATGCTAAAAAAGGTTCTATGGGTTCTGCAAATATTTCGGTTGAAAATTATAATCAAAAGCTTTTCAATATGATAAAAAGTAATCCGAATA
The DNA here is from genome assembly GCF_038006965.1 of Bacillus sp. FSL K6-1338. NCBI lineage: Bacteria > Bacillati > Bacillota > Bacilli > Caryophanales > Bacillaceae > Bacillus > Bacillus sp. FSL K6-1338. The sequence goes on from NZ_JBBOWI010000002.1 coordinate 354,106, forward strand.
TATCTTCTTATGGCATCATAACTCCAGGAGAGGTGCTCCATGTTGATGATATAGCTGTTTCTTATATGTATGCAGATCATCAAGCATTGAAGCTGTTAAAGTCTAGTATTCCTGTAGAAGGTAAGCTGCCTTCAAATGAAAACGAGGCTGTTTTGGAAAAATGGATGCTGCCTTACTTCGGTCCCAATCTTAAATTAGGCGGTATGTTTACTATTCATGAAAAAAAATATAAACTTGTTGGTTTGCTAAATAAGTCTAGTAGTATTCAGGAAAATAAAACTGGTCAATTATTGACATATAAAAATAAGTCCAAAGTTGGTGAAGGTAGCGTATTGATTGAATTGCATAAGTACGCAAACTTTGATGAAGTTGAAAATCAATTTAAATTATTGACGAATAAAGAAAATATAAGAGTGAATGACCAATTAAAGAAAGCCTTAAAGCCTAGTGTGGAGATAATGGCAGCAGCCGCTATTAGTATTGGGATTGTTGTGATTTCTACAATTGTTATTATTTATAATGCATTTCAAATTAGTATAGTAGAGCGAATGAAACAGTTTGGCCTATTGAGGAGTATAGGGGCTACAAAAAAACAAATCAGGAAAATTGTGATAAGAGAAGCAACATTTCTTTCTATTATTGCTATCTTTTTTGGGATTTTGTGCAGCATATTAGTAGTCTTTTTACTTAATCAAGTACTGATAAACATACTTAAAAACTCTATGGGATATACAATTAAATTAGATTGGTTAATTATATGTGTATGTTCTTTAATTACATTGATAACTGTTTATATTTCAAGCTATTTTCCTGCTTTCTTTGCAGGTAGAATTTCACCGTTATTGGCCGTAAGTAGCCGATTAGCTATAAAAAAAGAAAAAATAAAGAAAAAAAAGAGAACAAAATTAAAGAAACCACTATCTTTTCCGTTAAGTATGGCATTAAAAAACATCCAAAGGAATCCCAATAGATATACAGTTACAATTTTGTCTATTATTATAAGTAGTGTACTGTATATCACGTTTACGTTTCTCATAGATACTGCCATTCAGCGTAAACAACCGGAAATTCAAGCTCTAAAATCGGATATATCAGTTACAGTTAATACAAATTTAGACGAGTCTAGCATAGATCGTATGAGTCAAAATATTTATAAAGTTAATAACGTAGAGAAGCTGTACAAGCAATATCAGGCAAATCATTTTTATACGAAAGTACCAAAAAATAAACAAATTAAAGAATTACAGGGAAATGAATCGCTGTATCAAAAAGTAAAATACAATAATCAAACTGTAGAAATTATGGAAACACAAATAAAAGCATACGATGAGAATAGTTTAAAGAAACTAGCTGAAAATGTAACTAGTGGAAGAATTGATATTTCAAAATTAAATCGTGAAAAAGAAGTTATTTTAGTAAAACAAGCTGCATCAAATGATATGAATACAAGTAAAAAATATATAGGTTCTCTAAGTACTTTTCAGGTAGGGGATGAAATCCAAATAACAAGTCAGCAGGAAAGAAAATCTAAAGAGGAAATCTCTTACAATGAAGAAAAACTAGAAACTTTAAAAATAGCTGCTATTGTAGAATTGGACATTTTTAATATGAGCAGAGTGATGGATACCATAACTTTTATTACTAGTGAACAAATAGCCGAATATATTACACCATCTCCACAAAAATTAACAGGTTTTGAAATTGATTTAGAGAATCAATCTCGGGCTGATGCTACAATTTTAGATATACAAAAGAAACTGGGTGGAGATGCATCTATAGATGTACAAAATAATATTGTTCAAAGTAATTTCCATACAGACAATATACTTTATATAAAAATATTAGGGTACGGATTTATAGCTGTTATTACACTAATTGGTTGTGTAAATATTTTAAATACCATTACAGTCAGCATCATTATGAGAAGAAAAGAATTGGCTGCTTTAAAATCGATTGGTATGTCGCAGAAGGATTTGAAAAAGATGGTTATATATGAAGGACTTCTGTACGGTTTCTTTGGAAGCATACAAGGGATCTTTTTCGGCTGTATGCTGTCGTATATTCTTTATGTAGCACTGTCAAATACGGTGTCGTTTGAATGGATTATACCTTATCAATCTAGCTTTATCACATTTATAACTGCACTTTTGATTAGTTATGTATCGGTACTAATTCCTCTTCGGAAAATTAAAAAGGATAACGTTATAGATGTAATTAGAGAAGAATAGCAGTGATTATAACAATATGTGATTCTGAAGTTCAACCGAGATACGTGTAAAACAGTTCGTAATAGGAGTAGCTAGAAATTTTTCGTAAAGGTAATGAATAGTAAAATCTTTATTATTAATGAAGAAGCCCTAGAGTTAGGGCTCTAGAGCTTCTCGTGATGGTAAATCTCACACGGTTTTATAAATAGAAAAGAACGTATTCAAGATAACACATGAATGTTTCATAAATGTATCAAAAAGTGAACAAAATCTTTGTTTTGTAAATTGAGGTAGTCAGCACAATTAACTAACGGCTTGTAAAAAAAGCCCTGCAGAAAATGTTACAGGGCGGGATAAGATTGAGTTATGTCGTACTCAAAAAAGATTTTAACATGAATCTAAAGATGAATAAATTGGTAAATATGTCCAAGTTCCCTAGAGTAATTATTTTAGCGAAAATGTTATTTTGAATGTAGTTATAAAAGCATTTCGGAAAGTACTCTTCTGTAACAACTATATATTCTAAAAAGAATGGATGCATAATATCATTTGACCTACCCCCACTTTTACATCTTATAGAAAAAGGGGGAGGTCAAGAAAATAAATGTATCTTTGAAAACAAGATGGATTTGTTGAAATGAATCTATCCCCGCAATGACTCATTGTAAGTCTAAGAAGGGGAGAAAACAAAACAATTAAAGTAAAATTCAAACCACACTTTACGGTTCAAATCGAGAAATTCTAAAACAAAAAATACAACAAGCGCCCCTTCCTAGAGGCGCTTGTTGTATTTTTTTAAATGACATAAGATACGTTTACTTGAGTTCTTTAGGGGGTACCGCCAGCATTTCGGAAAAAAACCACGCTAAGCAAATTTATATGAAAAAAGAGCCGTATTTTACTCCGTTAAGAGTAAATCGGCTCTTTTATATTCAAAGGGCGTAAGGATTGTAAACTTGTTGCATGTAATCCCTCAAACTTATATTCACCTAAGAAATTGATGTGTTCCCAACCTAAAGGCCATATATACGGCATTAAATCCTCTCGAAATTCGCCTGTATCTTTTAATTCTTCTACGGCTTTTTCCATATAGACCGTATTCCATACACTTATCGCATTAATAATAATATTAAGTGCACTGGCCCGTTGCAATTGATCTTGGAGGGCTCTTTCTCTAAACTCTCCGCTCTTTCCGAAAAATATAGCTCTGGCTAAGGCATTTGTGGCTTCGCCTTTATTTAAGCCTTTTTGTATTTTTCTCCTCACTGATTTACTCGAAATATAATCTAAGGTAAAGATCGTTTTTTCTATTCGACCCATTTCACCAAGGGCGGTCGCTAATTTATTTTGTCTTGCATAAGATCCAAGTTTCCCCATTATAAGTGAGCTAGATACTTTACCTGTTCTTACGGAGTATGCTAACCGTAAAACATCATTGTAATTTTCTTGAATAACCTTTAAATTAATTTTCCCTTTTAATAGTGACTGAACATTTGGATATTCTTGCACACCGTTAATAGTAAAAAGTTTTGTATCCATTAAGTCACGAATACGTGGTGCAAAGCGGAAGCCTAGAAGATGTGTTAATCCGAAAACTTGATCTGTATATCCGGCGGTATCTGTATAATGTTCTTCAATCATGAGGTCTGTTTCATGATGAAGTAAACCGTCAAGGACGTATAGTGCATCTCGGGCATTTGTATTAATTACTTTTAAATAGAAGGAAGCAAATTGATCACTTATAAACCTATAGATAGTTGCTCCTCTTCCTGTTCCATAATGCGGGTTTGAATCAGCATGTAAAGAGCGAACGCCAATAGGTACCCGCATTCCATCTGAAGACGATGTATTACCGTCTCCCCAATATGTTGCTAATTGTCGCCTGTGTTGAAAGTTAACTAGAACAGACTGAGCTCGAACCATAGCATCATCATACATTCTCCATTGTGCAGTGTTTGCCATTTGTCTATAAGAGATTCCAGGAGTAGCCTCTGCCATTTTTGTAAGACCAATATTTGTACCCATTGCCATCAGAGTTGCTAATACTACATTCTTCTCTTCTTTATCAGGAGATTTGTTCGTTGAAGCATGAATAAATTGCTCATGAAATCCAGTCCAGCTGGAAACTTCTAATAGTAAATCTGTGAGCTTTATTCTTGGTAACATATTATGTAGACGGATACTAAATGCTTTTGCTTCTTCTGGAGTCCCTTTATCTAACCTCTCCACATATAGCTTTCCTTGGCTGATATCAACACCTTCTAATTTTTCACTATTTTTTGATAACCAGTCCAAACGTTGGTTTAGCGAAGTAATCCTTTCTGTTAAGTACTCCTCGACCGTTAAAGGAACTGCCAAGTAATTTTCCGCATTTATTATGTTTCTCCAATCCTCTTCAGATATTAAGTAATCATCAAATGCCTTATGCTGTCTACTTCCTGAAACAAATACATCTCCTGATCTTATGTAATTTCGCAACTCTGTTAATGCTGCAAGTTCGTAATAATGTCGGTTAACATTACCTTCGTCATCATATACATGTTTTTGCCAACGATTTGATACAAAATTCAAAGGTGCACTCATCGGTACTTTTCGCTTTCCGTTTATGTTTAAATCATGTATAGTATGAAGCGCTTGAAGTACTGGATCTGCCGATTTAGTTGATCCAAACTGGAAGACCCTTAATAGAGTAGGCGCATACCGCCTAATATAGGAATATCTAGTCTCCAATAAATCTAAATAATCATAACTTACAGGTCTTGATAGCTGTTTGGCTTCCTCAACCGATTCCACCATTTTATCCCACGGCATAACGTCATCTAGAGCTGTAAAAGCATCTTTTCCTACTTCTTTTGCTTCAATAAGTGCTCCACATATCTTGATAAATTGTATAAGTTTTTCATTCAGTTTTTTACCATTTACTTTTTGCATCTCATCTTGTGCTTTTTTTCCTTTTAATTGAAGATTCATCATAATACGATCGTGTATTTCAATTGCATAATCAATTAAATCTTGTGTGATTTCTAACATAAAAGCAACTAAAATACTATATCTTCTTACTTCGTCAAACCTTCTAAAGGCATATGGTTCATATTTTGATCCTAATCTTGCAAGTTGCCGAAGGCGATTAGAATTAATCTTGCTCGTATCAACTACAAGCCCTATATCTTTTACATATTCAAACCGCTCCACAACCTTGAGAAAAGACTCTGGCGATGGTTGAGAAGGAAGCTGTTTCAACCAAGCTAATGGCGAAATTCCATTGTTTGTGGGGAGAAGCAAAGCATCTATTCTTTTCTTTTGCTCAGATGTTAAGTCATCATACAAAATACTGTATATCTTTTGATCTGCTTGCTGTTTAGCTTCCCAGACTATATTTTCAATTACATACATGGCAGGAAGAATAACTTTTGATTTCCGCAACATGGACAGTGCTATTTCAATTAAATGAAGTGAGTTGCTGTTTTCCATAGCTTGTTGTGTGAGATGCATTAACAAATTCTCTTCATGTTTAGAGGAAAAATTACTAAAATCATACTCCTCACGAATTTCACTAAGATGCTCCCATAATGTATTACTACGATTGGCATATCTAGAAAACTCTTCTGCAGGAATCTGTAGCTGTCTTGCGATATGCTTGATTACTGACATAGGAATATCTTTATACTCGGTTAAAGCCCATCCAGGATAACGAATTAATGCCAGTTGAAGAGCAAAACCTAAACGATTATATCCTCTACGGTGCTTGAAAATTAAATGTAAGTCATGTTTAGAAAAGGTATGAAATGTTACCAAATCCCATTCTGTTAAACGTGATAAATCCATTAACTCAATTCGTTGTGCCTCCGACAGTAATTGTTTAACTCCCATTATTTCCGTTTTCCTCTCTTTAAGAATTTATTTTTATTTTTTAGTTTAGGTAGTTTAAAGTTATGTAGGGCAATGTTGTATATACGGTTAATTCTTTAACCACTTGTAGAAAGATCTCTGCAGATGCTATAAGGGGACATGAGAATAGCCTTTATTATACAAATTATAACATTTAACTAAGTATAATTTGATTAGTATATATCAAATGTAAAATCCCAGTCTTAATCCATAAAAAAAGAGCCCTATATCCCTTGGGCTCTACCATAAATTCGTATACAATAGTAGTCCTTCAAAACTAGTATTGTATGTATATAGTATTAATTTTTTTAAACTGCAGTAGATATAAATACAGAGTATACAGCACTTTGAGTAATTCCTGGAGTTATAAAAAGTGAGATAGCATCTGTCCTTGCAACTGGATTACCAGGTATTGTACTAGTCCATGTAACTGTTGCAGGGGCTACCACTGGATTAGGATTAAATACCTTTACAGGTTGTGCTCCAATATCAGTTGGTTTAATCGAAAACACTATAGTTCCAGTAATATTGGCTGTAAGTGTAAGCGTAATTGTAGAGACTATTTGACCAGCACCCGGTGAAGCTAGATTAGTAGGTACATTATCACATACTCGCAACAAATATACACCTGTACCTAAGTTATTTACATTTATAGAAGCAGAAAACGCAACAACACTACCAGCTCCTGCTGTTACATAAGGGAGCGTTTGTGAATCTGCACCAGGTGATCCTGCTATGCGCTGAAATCCCGCATTAGTACCACCAAAAAGGATAGCCTTTGTAGAAGTTGTTGCTGTAGCGCCAGTAGCTCCGGTAGGACCTGTAACTCCCGTAGGACCTGTAACTCCGGTAGAACCAGTGGCTCCCGTAGGACCAGTAGCTCCCGTAGGACCAGTAGCTCCCGTAGGACCTGTAACTCCGGTAGGTCCTGTAATTCCCGTAGGACCTGTATCTCCGGTAGGTCCTGTAGTTCCCGTAGAACCAGTGGCTCCGCTAGGACCGGTGGCTCCAGTAGGACCTGTAACTCCGGTAGAACCAGTGGCTCCCGTAGGACCAGTAGCTCCAGTGGGACCAGTAGCTCCGGTCGGACCGGTCGGTAGTGTAAATGGTGGAGTTGGCGGCAATGTAGGGCCTACAAGACTAGGATCAAACGCTGCAGCAGATATGAAATCAGCTTGGGCTAATTCGTTTGAATACTTTTTTTCATTCTCATCTGACATTATATACCTCCTTTCTCTTTAAAAAATTTATTCAATGTAGGGCTTGTACATACTATAAATTATAAAAGAAACAGTCTTTTCTAAAATAATTGAAAATATTCTTTGGATTTTCAAAGATTTATTTATTATTAATCAAGGTTAATCTCATTTGTATTTTATAAACAAACCCATTAAAAGAACTCTTACCAAAAACCAATATTTTTGTAACATTTCTCCCCTTGCTTCTATTTCTATATTTATAAGGGTTTTCGAGTTACAAAAAATAGTTACCAAAAGTATTACCAAATACCTTTACAATAAATGAACCTTCGGTACAATGAAAATATATGATTGTACAGGAGGAAGCAAATGATTATTGGTTATGCACGCGTATCTACGATTGATCAAAATTTAGATCGGCAAATCCATTCACTTACTGAATATGGATGTGAAAAAGTCATTCAAGAAAAATTCACTGGAACAATTCGAAAAAGACAAGGTCTTATAAATTTGTTTGATGTGATAAGAAAAGGAGATACTGTTGTAGTTGAAAGTATCTCACGTTTAGGACGGAAAACATTAGATATCCTAAGTATTATCCAACAGTTCGAAGAAATAGGAGTTCAATTTGTATCATTGAAAGAGAATATGGATACAAGAACGCCTACAGGTAAGGCTATGTTGCAAATGATGTGTGTCATTGCAGAATTAGAAAGAAATTTGATTGCAGAACGAGTGAAAGAAGGATTAGAAGCAAGTAAGAAACGTGGAAAAAAATTAGGTAGACCCAAATTAGAAAAAGAAAAACTCTCAATTGCATTACGCATGTATGACAGTAAAGAATACTCTATTAAAGAAATTGTAGAAGGAACTGGTGTATCACAAGGTTCTCTTTATCGAGCAATTAATCAACGAAAACTCGAATAAACACAGAATTAATAACCCTCTAAGTTTTCTATGCACCCTCTACATATTAAAGAGCCAATTTACTCTTAACGGGGTAAATTTCGGCTCTTTTTTAGATAAATTCTCTTAGCGTGGTTTTTTTCCGAAATGCTGGCGGTACCCCATGCCCATCAAGCTAAAATTTTGAAGTGCCCCCAAGACGAAAATTTTATTGTTTTACCGTTATTTATGAGAATTCAACTCATTTTCTTCGTTTTGGGGAGCTACCAATTTCTTAAGTTAATGGATGTGGGGCGGTATCCCTACTATTTTAATATTTACCTATCCGATTAGAACGAGGTAATTATCGAGCGAACTTATTTTTTTGAAGGGAAATGGAAATTTTATGTTAAAATAAATATACAGATTGTGGAATGTTGTACTTGAACTGATGAAGAAGTTTAGTAGAACAAGATTTTTAATAAATTCAATAGACGGAAAATTTTAAACATATCAAATTCTAGGAGGGACAAATGGAAACAAAATTAGGTGTAAAAAGTGAAAACAAAATTAGTGATATAAAACCAATTACATTGTATCTTTTCGTATTTTACCTCGCTTGGACTTTTAAAGAATTATGGTTAGCAAAATATATTCATTTATTTGGCGATACTACTGCAGCTTTTTTGACTGCGTTAATTAAGATTTCCATTTGGATTGTTCCAACTTGGTTATACATAAAATATTATTTAAAGACTAATCCAATTGGCTACTTAAAAATAAATATCAATGTGAAAAAAGGATTATTTTTTGGGGTAGTTCTTTCATTGCTACTTGGTTTATATTTTGCCTTTGAAACCTATATGCTTAATAATCAAACATTTGACTTCACATTATCTTTCAACAACTATCTTAATGCTATTCTTTTAGTAGGAATTACAGAAGAGATTGTATTTAGAGGATTAATTCTGCAAGAGATTAGTAAAAGATTACCTTTTTGGAACGCCAATCTTATCACAGCTTTCTTATTTTTAGCAATACACTATCCAATCTGGATTTATAACGGGGATTTTTTAAATTTATGGAGTCAAATATATGTTTTTCTTCTTGGATTAATTTTTGGGTTTGTGTTTAAAAAGACAGGTTCGTTATGGTCGGTTGTTATATTGCATTCATTTCATAATTTTTTTGTTAGTATCACTTAAAACAAAAAATACATAATTTACTTTCCACAACTTAAGTGTGCATCTTGTTTAAAAATAAAATTAAACACACCGAAAACGCTTGGAGATTTCTCCAAGCGTTTTGATAGCATAGTTAAACCATTTATGTGGTTCAGCTCATCAAGAAAAAACGAATTTGTATCCATAAAACGAAAAAAACGCTATTCTTTTTGTAGAAATATACAGAAAGGATGGCGTTTTTTGTATGAATCTATCGATTCAAGATGAGTTTCATTTGTTTGCTGAAGAACTAGAGCGATATCTATCTCCACATATTCTTCAACAACTCGCACAAGAGGTAGGTTTTGTAAAACGTAAAAGTAAGTATGGTGCACGAGATTTGGCTGCCTTATGTATCTGGATTAGTCAACAGGTAGCAAGCGATTCTCTTACTCGATTATGTAGTCAGCTTTATGCAAATACAGCTACACTTATAAGTCCAGAAGGACTTAATCAACGTTTTAACCGATGTGCTGTTTTATTTCTACAACGTGTATTTTCCCTTTTAATCAAAAGCAAATTAAACGATTCGTCTCAAATCTCAAATCAATACACCTCTTATTTTCAACGTATACGTATTTTAGATGCTACTATTTTTCAAGTACCCAATCATTTAGCTTCTATTTATCCTGGTTCAGGAGGATGTGCACAGACAGCTGGTATTAAGATTCAACTAGAGTATGATTTACATAGTGGGAAATTCCTCAATTTTCAAATGGAACCAGGTAAAAATAATGATAAAACCTTTGGTACAGAATGTTTGGATACCTTACGACCAGGAGATTTATGTATCCGAGATTTAGGATACTTTTCTCTAAAAGATTTAGATCAGATGGATCAACGAGGGGTATTCTATGTTTCACGGTTGAAATTAAATAATAGAGTATATGTGAAAAATGAATCTCCAGAATTCTTTCGGGATGGGACAGTAAAAAAGCAATCTTTATATGCTTTACTTGACCTTGAACATGTCATGCATCAGATAAAACCAGGAGATACTTATGAAATTCAGAATGCCTATGTTGGACAACAAAAATTACCCTCACGGGTTGTAATATATAGACTCACATCAACTCAAGTTCATAAACGTAGGAAACAGCAAACTTATGTTGAAAAGAAAAAAGGGGTTACATACTCTGAAAAAAGTAAACGTTTAACAGAAATCAATGTTTATATTACCAACATCCCATGGGAAATTGTTCCGATGGAACATGTTCACGAGATTTACTCTCTACGTTGGCAAATAGAGATTGTATTTAAAACATGGAAATCTCTTTTTGGTATCAATCATTGTCACAATATTAAGCGAGAGCGTCTAGAATGTCATCTTTATGGACAGTTAATCGCTATTTTTCTTTGTTCTTCCACTATGTTCAAAATGCGACAGCTGTTACTACAGAAAAAACAAAAAGAATTAAGTGAATATAAAGCAATTTATATGATTCAAGATCATCTGTACTTAGTATATGAAGCTATACAACAAGACACTCAAGAAGTATCAAAAATTTTTCTTCGTCTGTTTGACCTCTTACAGAAAAACGGACGGAAATCCCATCGATATGAGAAAAAGACAGTTTTTGATATTTTAGGCGTTGTTTATCAGTGCACTATATCCAATATAAATAAAAAAATTGCATAACTTTTAAAAATAAACCTTATTAAGGTTTATTTGGAATGCGTATTTTTAAAAACAAATAAACAAAATATCAAGCATGTAGGCAACAAGAACGGAAGTTCATGGAATACCCAACCTTAGCTTGATGGGCATGTGGCGGTACCCCTTTAGGTAGTTAGGGTTTGATATACTAACTTAAAATAAAAATGTTGAGTAGTTCATTTTTATTGTACATCAATATATCTGAATTAAATATGCAATTTTGCATCTAATACATATATTATCATTAAGAGTATGTTTTATTAGATCAGTATTTCTCAATAACAACAGCTACACATTCCATTTACATTTATTGTATGTAAGGCGTATGCTAGATTTAGTTGTAATAAATGGAAGGGAGCTGTATTTTTGAACAGAAAATTTTTTTCTTCAGTTTTACTATCGTCACTTTTGTTTTTAGGAGTAACTAGTTCAGGAGGAGTAGAGGCTTCTATGATTACACAAATAAAGTATAAACAAGGCGGAGCAAAGTACATATATACAAATGCACCAGAAAGTGTATACGATAATCCAAATATGGGATCAAACTTTGAAGCTGGTAAGTATGCTTACTACACAAATGAAAGAATATTAGAAGCAAATCAAGAGTATAGTGCTGAATTTTTTAATCGAAATTATACTGGAGGTCAATTGAAATTTGGATATGCTATACACAATGAAGATCGTCAACCGCAAACTATAAGAATTAAAAATAGTGCTGTAAATGCAGCATATCCAGTTAGTTCTGATGGTTCATGGGATATAATGGGCATTACATCTAGTACCATAGTTCAATATGGAAATAGTAACAATGATCAAGTTATTACTATTCCAGCAGATGGGCATGTATTTATATTAGAAAAAGATGTAGAAGATACTTTTGCAGTTAATGGAAAAATTAAGTTTATTCCGAACGCAAAATTAACCCTACGTCAATTTGTTTCAAAGAAAAAACCAGATAGACAGTTCTCTAGCCCAGCAGAAATTTTTGATCCCTTAAAAACAACACAGGTTAAAAATTATAATAAAACTACTTCAACTGCTAATTATAATTACGATGAAAGGTATGCTGTTATTGATAATGTAACAACAAGTACCTTTTATGTAGGTTCAAAGACAAGTAAAGCCTATCCTCAACCTCGTGTTGGTATTAATGAATACGAAGCACCTATATGGTATCTAGAAAATTCTAACCCGACGCTTGAAGGAAACTATGGAATTGTTTATGATTTTCAATTTAAAAATGCAGCAGGAAAGAAAATTAGAATTAAGCCTGAAATTATATCAGATAATGATAAGTCAACCGATCCAGAGAAATTCCCGCCACTAGCATTTTTTTCACAAGTAACGTACTGGACTTCAGGAACTTGGAAAAGTACAACCAAATTAACTAAACCTGATCAATATCATTATATAACTATTCCAGCAGATCAACATGTGAAATTTATATTACCATGTGGTAATAATGGCAATAACCTTTTTGAAATTATAGAATAATGTTTTGGAAGTTAGAATTAAATAAATAGACAGAGTCATATTGTTGATGCCAATTTAAATAAAAATGTAAGAGAATAAAAAAATCGTCAGTTGCTTTTTAAAAGCGCTGACGATTTTTTGTATAGTCTCATAGCTAGACTTAATTATTAAAAGCTAAATAAATTTCTATATAGTGTAAAATTAAAGAAATTAAATAGGAATTGGGGACTATAGTTGTTTTAAAGGGATTGAGGTGGATCTAATTTCATTGAATCTATCATAACTTTAATATTTTTCGAATTACCTTTAACAGATAGTTTCACTTTTTCAATTTCCAATGTTTTTGAAAAATCTTCATTTCCTATTGAACCAATTAACTGATCTAATTCATTAGTCCATGTAATGTTAGCAGCTTGAATCATTGCCTTAATTGTAGGTATATCTGCATAGCCAGTATACATAATTCCATCAATTACTTTTCCGTTTTCTCCTAACATGACACTTACCCATTTCATATCTTGATCTGATTTATCTACTTCTTTAGGGTAATAAAACCTATATGTATTGGATTTCTTTTCTAGTTCAAGATTAAATGGAAGAATTTCAATACCTTGTGTAGATACAGTACTCTTAATTTTATTATAGTTTTTTAAATATTCTTCTGCTGTCATATGTTTAAGTGCAACTTTTTCTTTTGCATCCACTGGTTCTTTTTCGGGTGCTTCTATTTTGTCGAGAGTATCTTTGTGTTCTATATTTGTGCAACCTAAAAGGCTAGCCGCTATCAGAAAGGTTCCGAGTATAAGTATTTTCTTTGGCATAAAAATCTCTCCTTAAGTGATATAGGAAAAATGCCGAAAGAGTTGATATCCTTAACAATTTCGGCATTTTCAAGTTTGGATACTTAATGTTTTTTTATAACGAAAAAGAATCATTTATATGATCTAATTGATTTAAGAAAGAACAGTACAATTAGTCCTGAAATAAATAATAAGACCCCATTTATTAATAAGATTAATGGTGGACCATAAATGTCAGCGAAAAATGAGGAAATTGCTAAAGCGACTGGCGATGCAATACTTGTAAGAGAACCAAGTGTTCCAAAAGTCCTTCCCTGTAACTCAGGATCTACCTCAACTTTAATAATCACATTGACAAGCAATGTGCAAAATGAAAAAAGTATTCCTAAGAGGAGAATTAATGGTACTGCATAAAGAACAGATGGAGCAAAAGATAGCCCTACAAAGATGGGAGCTAGTAAAACCATACTAAGGATTATCCACCAACCCCGTCGATGTAACTTATTATCAAAAAAGATAATAATGCCTGCGCCTAACATATAACCTATTGGAATGCTAGATTCAATTATCCCAAATTCAATTGGATTTGCTTTCCACACTTTTACAGACATTACTTGAATAAGCATTAATGAAGCAGTGAAAAATGTGATTAAAGTAGGCGAGAGTATAATAACAGATTTAGCAAAAGGGTTCTGCCATATATACTTGAAGCCTGCAACAAGGTCCTCCTGAAATGAATTTTTGATTCCTGTTTTTTTTGTAGAATTAGGAAACTTTCCACTTAATAACACTAAAATAGCGGATAACATAAAAGTAACTGCGTCAACTGAGATAGCAATGCTACCACCAAATGCTGCAACTACAACTCCTCCTATTGCTAGCCCCGAAATACGAGATACATTATCTGCTACATTTAATACTCCAGTAGCTTGTTGAACTTTGTCTTTTCCTACAATATCAACTAAGGAAGCATGGAATGCAGGAGACTGAAATAATCCTGCACAAGAAGTAAGAGCGGTTAAGATAATAATAAGAATAAAGGGGGTACCGGGTATTGCAATACAAAATGCGATACTTAGTATTAAAAGACTTCTTATTATATCTGTTATCCACATTAGTTTTCTGCGATCTACCCTATCTGCAACAGTACCTGCAATGGAAGAAAACAACATGCTCATGACCATATGAGTTATGGCAATTGTAGACATTAATTTGGCACTTCCTGTTGCTTGTAGTACCCAAAGGTTTAAAGCAATACTGTGAAATGAATTTCCGAACATTGATAAGGTATAACCTGTAAATACAAAAGTAAATGTACGATTTTTCCATAATGTCTTTTTCGAAGAAACAGCAAGAGCGGAATCTAATTCGACCTGTTGTTGCATAGTATTGTCACCTCACAAATTTAAGTATCTAATTTATAAAAATTTGTTTGCAAACTAATAGTGGTGAACTTTAGTAATCAAGTTAATTAGATGACTAATGAAATGGAATCTAATTGTAAAAGAGATATATTAATATAAGATATTGTTATTTTGAGGTAAAAAAGGTAGGTATGAAATGGATTTAAGTACATAAATGTTTGAAAAATAAAAAGCAATATAAATTGACGATAGAAATCTTAAAATGTAAGTTGATTTAAGTTTTTATGAAATTAAATTACTAGAAAATATCTACTAATAGCATTATCAAATTTGTAGAAGTAAATCTTTAATTTATAGAGAAAATTTTAATTAGCATTTAGAGAGGAACATTTTAACTGTACAATACTGTTTTAAATTTTATATAAGATTTTTACAAATAAAATATTTCTCCAGATTATTTTGAAATTTCTTTACAACTTTTCCCTAGGTTTTTAATATTTGTAAGAGCGGAAGTTATATTTATATTTTATAGTTTATTTTGGAATATAAGATTGGTATTAGTAGTATAAATAGTATTTTTATTAATAATCTAGTATTTATTTTTAATACTCCTCTCCATATAAAGTTTTACCAAATATTTTCAGGTGAATATTACCAAATAAAAAATGTTTTGTCTATATATTTTATTGGGGCTATATTTTGTAAGCTTAATTCTATGTAAGAATTTTCTATATTTATCCTCCCTATATAATGACATTTTTTCCCTTACTTCGACATAAATCAAATGGTACAGTTTATAGGACAAATATAGAACCCACTTGTAGACATTATTTTGTATGAAAAACTGAGTCGAAACATGAGTTACTAGTTAGGGGGCGAAATATATTTTAACTATTTTTCAAATAGTACTTAAGGGTAGAGTTCTAAATGTTTGAAAATAGCTGGTAAATGCTTCTATGGGATGGAGGTTGTCATTTGAAAGAAAAAGATAAGCTTAGGGTGAATAGGAACAACGTTAATTTTTCTAAAGATATAATATATCAAATTGTAACGGACAGATTCCATAATGGATGCCCATCATATATTCCCAAAGGGGGATTATACGATGAATCTAGGAAAAATAAAAAGAAATACTTTGGTGGAGATTGGATAGGGATTATTGAAAAATTAAATACAAATTATTTTACTGAACTAGGTGTGACGTCATTATGGATATCTCAACCAGTAGAAAATATCTTTACTCCAATAAATGATTTGGTAGGAAGTACTTCATATCATGGATATTGGGCTCGTGATTTTAAAAGAACAAACCCTTTTTTTGGGACATTTGAAGACTTTCAAACCTTAATAACAACCGCTCATGCAAAAGATATAAAAATTATTATGGATTTTGCACCTAATCACACTTCGCCTGCATTACATGATGATGCGACCTATGCTGAAAATGGTAGATTATATGATAATGGATTATTACTTGGTGGATACGATAATGATTACAATCATTATTTTCATCATAATGGTGGGACAGATTTTGAAGAATATGAAGATGGAGTGTATCGTAATTTATTTGATCTTGCAGATCTAAATCACCAAAATATAGCTATTGATTTGTATTTTAAAGAAGCTATTAAACTATGGCTAGACCAAGGAATAGATGGTATACGAGTTGACGCAGTAAAACACATGTCATATGGCTGGCAAAAAAGTTGGCTAAATTCAATCTATAATTATAGACCAGTATTTATTTTTGGTGAATGGTATATCAATCCAAATGAGTATGACCATAGAAATGTTCATTTTGCAAATAATAGTGGTATGAGTTTATTAGACTTTAGTTTTGCTCATAAAGTACGTGAAGTTTTTCGAGATGGAATGGATTCCATGCATGGGTTACACAAAATGATTGAAGAAACATATCAAATTTATAATGATGTAAATAATCTTGTTACTTTTATTGATAATCATGATATGGACCGTTTTCACATTAATGGACAAAGTAAACGTAGAATAGAACAATCATTAGCATTCTTGTTAACTTCAAGGGGAATACCTTCTGTATACTATGGTACAGAGCAGTATATGGTTGGGAATGGAGATCCTAACAATCGTGGTCAAATGGAATCTTTTGATGTGAATACAGATAACTTTAAGATAATACAATCTTTATCTTCGCTTCGTAGTTTAAATTATGCACTTCCATATGGAAATACCAAAGAAAGATATATAACGGATGATATTTATGTATATGAAAGGTACTTTGGAAGTGATGTGGTATTAATAGCTTTGAATCGAAATTTAACAGAAGGATATGAAATAAAAGATGTTAAAACAATTCTTCCTTCTAGAAAGTATAAGGACATATTGGTTGGCCTTTTAGATGGTGAAGCAATTAGAGTTGAAAATAATAATATAGATTCATTATGGCTTGGACCTGGGTCAGTACATGTTTGGCACCATAAAGGAGTAAATAGTATACCTTTAATAGGAACTGTGGGACATAAAATGACAACAGTTGGTCAAATAATTTGTATTGAAGGATGTGGCTTTACTTCTAAAAAAGGATCAGTATTATTTGAGGAAAAAGAGGCGGAAGTTGTTTCATGGTCACATACTAGTATAAAAGTAAAAGTTCCAGCAGTGAACGATGGTAAATATGAAATTACTGTTGTAACAGATACAGGAACTAGGAGTAATATCTATAAACATGTAGAGGTCTTCAATACAAAGCAAGTTTGTATTCGATTTGTTATTGAAAATGGATATGAAATACCAGAGAGTGAAGTTTTTATAATGGGGAATACATATTCATTAGGAAATATGAACCCATGCAAGGCAGTAGGGCCATTTTTTAATCAAATAATGTATCAATTTCCTACGGGTTATTTTGATATAAGTGTTCCGGCTGATACCTTGCTTGAATTTAAATTTATTAGAAAGATCAATAAAACACTATTGATTGAAGGCGGAGAGAATCATAAGTATCGGACCCCGAGCTTTGGAACTGGAGAAGTGGTTGTAAAGTGGCAAACTGCAGAAAAAACTATCTTGGTGGAGTCTTAACTATAGGGGGCTACTTTTTTTACAATTGTAATTAAAATGAAGGATAAGGATTTAAAGCTAAAAAATTTGAAGAGAACTGTATTAATGCAAGTGAAAAATAGAAAGTTGGAGGTTACTATGGAACGGGCTTCTAAAGTGATTACGATTGAAAATTTTCATTCTGAAATACTTGAGAATAGTAGAAAATTATTTATATATTTACCACCTGGTTATGAAAGCAATTCGTACCAAAAGTATCCTGTATTATATATGCATGCTGGGCAGCGCTTGTTTGAGCCAGTAATAAAAAATGATGAATCATGGAATGTCCACAAGACGACTGATATGCTAATTTATGAAGGTAAAATTCAAGAGATAATAATAGTAGGTATAGCACATAAAAGAATCATAGAAAATAATGAGTTTTGTCATTTCATTTCACCAGATAAACATATAGAATGCTCAGGGTTATTATATGAAAAATTTATAATCAATGAGGTGAAACCTTACATTGATGAAAATTTTAGAACATTGACTAATGCTGAAAATACAGCTCTAATAGGATCATCAGCAGGTGGTTTATCAACTTATAATATTGGTTTCCGCAATCCTGAAGTGTTTGGGAAAATTGGGATGTTATCTCCATTCTTTGTGAAAGTTGAAGATGATCATTCGGAATTAAAATTATATGAAATGTATGAAGGAAAAAAAGACTTAAAAATATGGATGGATATAGGTAGTGCGGAAGGTTTTTTCTTGGTAAAACATGTGAGAGATATTGCAGAAACTTTATTGGAAAATGGTTACAAATATAGAGATGATTTAATTTTTTATCAGGATCCAAATGGTGCACATTTTGAGAAAGACTGGGGAGAACGTATGCATCTACCATTAATATATTTCTTTGGAGATGTTGGCAATATAGTTAATGTTACATTAGATGGTCGAGATGTAGTTGGATTAACTGGAATGAAAGTGAAAATTAATCCAATTGTTACGTACGATAGTGGTTTTGAAATGAGTGTTTTAGATGGTGTATTTTTAGTTGATAACCCAGACGTGCTAGAGGTTATGGGGGATGGAACAATTATACCTAAGAAAATAGGAGAAGCCGAAGTTACCTTTGTGACACAAGGTGTAAAAGGAATACCTAAAAAATATAAGGTAATAGAAACATTATCAGAATTTGTAGATGTTTCTGTAACAGTCGAAGTACCTGAAAATACACCAGTTGGTGAACGAATTTATATGAGTGTAGGCATGATACTAGATAGAATAGAAAAAAATCGTTTTGCAGGGAATTTTAAAGTGCCAAGGGACCTTGCATGCAGGTTTAAGTTTTCAAGAGGCTTTAGGCTCTTTGAAGTGGATAAATTAGGACAACCTATTCCAAATAGAAAATTTAAAGCTACTAAGGACTTACAGTTGAATTATACTGTTGAGAACTGGATAGGGCTGTAAAAATATAAATATGGGGTGAGTGCTGTAGTGAAAATGAAAGAATTAATTCCAACTTTTGATGTCCCTTATTATTATTCATGCTATATACCAATTCTTCACGATAAATTAAAAAGTATGGGTAGCGTTAGTTACATGAGTTTAATAGCGAATGAAGAGTTATATAGTATACCATCATATCGTATGGATACTATCACATCGATACCTTCTGTAGCAAGATATACACAGTTGTTAGAATATAATCAAACATTTCGTATGGAGAAACATGTATATTCTAATTTCGAAAAGGGGCTTCAATATATAAAAGAATGTTTGAATCGTCAAGAAGTATTTATTGCCTTAGGAAGCACCTTTTTTCTACCATATAGTAATGATTATTTGAACCCCAAATTTATAAAAAGTCATATAGATGTCCATACGGATAAATATGTTACAGACCATTACCTCGCAATTAAAAAACTTACAGAAGATAAAGTATTTGTTCAAGATCCAGTTCCTAATAAATTTATGGGTGAGATATCAATGGAGGAGTTCCATTCTTTTTGGAAAGGAGGAAAGGCTATACCTGAATTGGCTCAAGCAAAAGGTATAGAAAGGATTTCACCTTACTCATCAATTGATGTAATTATACAAGAAAAAATAAGCATGGAAAATCTTAGAGATATTTTTTTAAGAACACTAAAAAAAATATCAAGTGAGTATGTTCGAGGTTTAGTTATGCAAAAAAACAATAAGATATATTATTTTGGTAAGATTGCAGCCCTGGAACTTAAAGAAAATATAAATGAAGATTTTCATAAACAAAGAAATATGTTTCCTTTGTATTTGAAATGTTTATTTGATATGAGATGGAGTAGATATTTTTTATATGACTTACTTATAGACATGAATGAGTTATTTGAAGATAAATTTATTCATGTTACTAGTGAGTTAATGGATATAAAACAATCATGGGAAAGACTGTATAAGATTGCACATATTAAATTATTAAAAAAAGATAGTAACTTAAGTGATCTCGAATCTTTTAATTTGATAATGATGGATATTATTAATAGAGAGTGTGTCTTACATGAGAATATTTTATTTCTTCTGCAACATAATTATAGCCTTCAGTCTTGATAGGGAAAAGATAATTGAGAGAAGTAGAGTAAGGCTACTACGTACACTTACGAACCTTACCAGTAGTTGAATAAGTGTATTCAATGTTCATGTTATACAGTACTACAGTTGCTGAAAGGAACTCTTCATAGTAAAAAGATGATTCATAAAAAGGAGTGTATTTACTTGGAAGATACAAATAAAGAAAAAATTATTCAAATCGTATTGTGCTGTGTTGAAGAAGTGAATGAAAATCTTGAAAATAAAATTGATCTTGAAAAAGGAGTGAAAGCACATCTTTATGATTGGGAAGGGTATTTAGATTCGTTAGGATTGGTATCTTTACTGGTAAGTATTGAACAAGGCTTGGAAGACGAATTGGGTTTATCAGTTGATTTGGTTAATTTAGATACAATGTCGCAACATAATAGCCCATTCAAAACAATAGAAACATTAGTTGCGTATATTTTAGAATGCCAGGAACAATTAAAATCACTGACATGACAAAATATTAAAGGAGAAAATTTAAAAGGAGGTTAGGTATGCATATTGATTTTTTATTTGAAAGATTTGAAATGAATAAAGAATGCGAAGCTATTGTTTGGGAGGATAAAACTTACACATATGAGTGGTTTCTAAATCAAATAAAGATTTATACAAGGGAGTTAAATGAACATAGAAAGATGGATTATACAATAGTCTCTTTGGAAGCGGATTATTCTCCATACTCTATAGCAATGTTTTTAGCACTTATTGAATTAGGATGTACTGTAGTACCGATATTAAATTCATTGGTTGACAGTAAGAAGAAAGAATACTATGAAATAGTTGAATTAGAAAATGTAATTAAAGTTGAAAGGGCAAGCTTTGAAATAATCAATATACAAAGGGATTACATTCAAAATGAATTATTATTACAACTGAAAAAGTTAAAACATCCAGGATTAGTATTGTTTTCATCTGGTACAACCGGACGTAGTAAAGCAATTGTACATGATTTTACATTACTTCAAAAGAAGTACAGTGTCGCAAGGAGTGCAAAACGTGTTATACCATTTATGTTATTTGATCACATTGGAGGAGTTAATACTCTATTCCAAATTATTTCCAGCTCAGGGTGTTTGGTAATTATTGATGATCGTACCCCAAATCGAGTATGTAACATGATTGAGAAACATCAAGTACAAGCTCTACCCGCATCACCAACTTTTATAAATCTACTTATACTGAGTGAGGTTTATAAAAAGTATAATTTAAATAGTTTGCAGACCATTTCTTATGGATCAGAAGTTATGCCTGAGGCTACACTAAGTAAAATAAACGAAATATTCCCTCATGTTAAAATTACACAAATGTATGGGTTGTCAGAATATGGAGTTTTATATTCACAATCTAAATCGAATGATTCTTTGTGGATCAAACTAAGCGATAAGAATATTGAGTCAAGAGTAGTGGATGGAATGTTGCAGATCAAATCAATGTCTACAATGATTGGCTATATTAATGCTCCAAGTCCATTTACTCAAGATGGTTGGCTTATGACAGGAGATATGGTGGAAGTAGATGAAGATTATATTAAAATTTTAGGAAGAAAATCAGAGATTATAAATATTGGCGGAGAAAAAGTATTTCCAGCTGAAGTTGAAAATGTAATACAGGTAATGGATGGAGTAGAGGAGGTTGCTGTTGTTGGTGAAAAAAATGCAATCACAGGGCAAATGGTTAAGGCTGTGGTTAAATTAAGTACAAATGAAAGTGTAAGTGAATTTAGAAAGCGATTAAGAGAGTTCTGTAAAGATAAACTACCATTATATAAGATTCCACAGAAAGTGGTATTAACAACTGAGAAAATGCATACAGAGCGTTTTAAAAAAGATAAGAAGGTATTTATGTAACCAAAAGTTGAAGTCCTTTTATACAATAATTTAAAAGTAAATTATAAATCCCTTATATTTTGAAAAAACTTTTTCAAAATATAAGGGATTCTTTTTATTTTTTTCGGATCTAAATTGAGTAATTCATATAAATAAGCTTCATCGCGAAATAAAAATTTACGTGTTAAGGAGAAACTTTATGTTTATAGAGTTTGTTGTTGTTTATTATTACGATTCGATAGGAGTTTATCTAATGATATAGATTGGCTGTTATTTACTACAAAAAATAAAGAAACAGCCAATAATAATAAATCAAATTCATACCCTCCTATAAATCCTTGATCAAATTTCACAGTAATAATAGCTCCGACTATAAGTAAAGAAAATAAGGTTGAAATAATTCGTGTACCAAGCCCCAGAATAACTAAAATTCCACCCACTAGTTCAAGAATTGCTACTGGATATGCAAGCCAATCGAATATTCCTAGGCTGTTGAAGAAATTTTCCGTATTATGAATGCCATCTTGAAATTTTGTGAGTCCATGAGCAAAAAAAGTTAAACCTAATACTAATCTAATAATGAAAAAACTTAACTCATTTTTGTTTGACAATTGATTTTCCCCCATTCAATGATTTTGAAGTACGGTTAGCCATAGATTTTTCCTTATTCTAATGATCTATATATGATATAGAATTAAAAAACAGTATATTTTTTTGTTTTTCAACTTTACTACTTGATCACTTCTTGTTTAAAGGAATAAGGTTCTATCCCTTTAATATGTATTTCAATATCCTGAAGTACTGTATTGTTAATCGATCCTTCAATCATTCCAAATGTCTTATTTAGGATGTGACCGGCACTTTTAAACCCAACATAATGTCCACGAACCATACGTGGAAAACATGCATGAAGAAGAGGTAAACTAATAGTTTGACAGATAGAATAATTAATAACTTTTGAGAATAAATTCCATTTTATGATGTGGGATTCCTATCAATTAATACTCGTTAAAAATTTATAAAGATTTGATTGAATTTTAGGAAAATAGAGGCTGTTATTGGAAATCTAACTAAGGATAAAGTTATGGATCAATAAACGGATTATTAAGGATGTAAAATAACGGATGAATAGCAGAGAGATGAATGCGAACGAAAGAAAATCTTGTGGATCATAAAGAATTTTAGAGCTAGAGGTATAAATAACAGTACAGATAAAGTTGAAGAAACCTACAAAAGGTTATATTAAATCTAGCTAAATGATGAAAGCCCTGCAGGGGATGCAGGGCAAGACTAAGGGTATTGAAGAATTGTCGATTCTAAAAGTAAAGGACTTCTTGGAATGCTATAAGTTTAACACATAATATTTAAAAACTTTATATATAGATGTTACAGAAATGTGAATATGAAAAACTCAGATAAAAATCATGAAAAAGTTGATGATCCATAGAAGCTATAAGGGATTATGTTTGTAAAATTGTCTTTATATAGTTAATAGAAAAGGCTTTTGTTGGTCTTAATATCCGGGAATCTAGTAGAATGCACTGCCTAGTAGACAGGTTCCTGGATATTACGATGCGTGAAAGCATTAAAAAAGCCCGTACAGAAGCACAGGCCGGTTGATACACATATCGGTAACTAAATATTAACAGAAATACTTAGTAAGTACTATTGAAAAAATAAAAAACTGCTTTCCCCCTAAGACGGTTTGAAGAAAACACATATAATAAAGCACTTATATTATACCAAATGTTTTCTCCTAATTAATATATAGTATATATTAATCATCCAGCAGAGGTGCTTTTTACTTCTTTTATAGAATTTCACATTAAACATATATGTATACGCATTGCATTGTTACTACACGCTCAGGAATAGTAATAAAAAGATGATACCAATAAAACTGTATAAAAATAAAAAGAATCCTAATAGGGGTAATTCTTTATGAAAGTTGAGCATGACAAACCTCCTTGGATATATAGAATATTTTAATATATTGTTGGTCTATTTAAAAAGAAAAACATAACTTGGTACATTGGATTAGAGGATATCTATATGTATAGGTAGAATCTAATTATCTGGTTCACATTTTAAACCAAGGGGTACAAATTCGATGCGACGTGAAAAGGATTTGTTGAAACAATGGAAGGCGGATTTGCAAGCTATCCAAGAAGAGAAAAGGCTGAAGAAGAAGTCTAAGAAAAAGAATAAGAAATATAGCATTCCTGGTAATACAGCTGACTTCATGAATGGAAAGAATACTTTTCGTAAAGAGAATAGGGTATGGAAGCAAAGAAATAAATAATGTGAGGATAAATGATTTTGATTAAATGTATAGGAATTATAGTAGGCGCTGCCTTGATTTGGGCGGCGTCTTATTTGTTGTTAAGGAAAGATAACAAAACAAACAAATACAATGAACGAAAAAATACCTGAGACTATTGCCACAGGTAGGCATGTACAGCTAGTAAAAACAATTCTATTAATGTACTATTTTAGATGTTGATTTAATTCAGTGAGATTCGAAATTATAATGCCATGATTTGAAAATGAGTTCAAGAGTGTTTGTAAATTCAAGCAGCTCTATAATCTTTGTTTTTAAGCTTCTTTCTAATATCAATAAATCCTATAATCATTATTGCCATGCATATTAAATTGAGCCAACGAACCCCCTGGTAGAACATTAAACCAGAGAAGAATTCATAAGCGTATAATAAACCGATAATTGGGAATAGCCAAGTCATAAATTTCAAATCTTTTAGATGAAACTTATAATTATTAATCTTTTTCCACATAAGTATCAACTCCTATTTTCCTGATGTTCTGTAGTCTTTCTTGATAATATCTCGCATGTTTAGGATAAAGAATAGAAGGAAAACCAAGGCTATGATTCCGTTAACCCAGTAGTATGTATGTCCTGCTGTGAATCCAGTGTAGAAAGAAAAGGCATTCCAAACTAAAAGGATTGTTGAACAGATAGTAGAGATTAATAATGAACTAAAACTCCTCATGATTGTCACCTCGATTCAAAATGTTAGTTGTTATTTATAATTATACATACAAATAAATAGATTTAAAAGGGGAGGATATAATAAAATAATATAAAGGAATCACTGTGAGGCGAGAAATATGGATAGGTAGCGAATACGCTGTTTTTTTATTTTAAATAGAAAAAGGAATCTCAAAAGATTCCTTTTTCTAATTCCGATATATCTTAATCGCATATAAGTAAAGACGTGAAATATTATATAAAAATTTAAAAATGTGGACAAGAGAAGTTATACAAATGACATTAAATAGTATGTATGAACATAGTAAAGGGTTACGTGTATATATTGTTAACCATATTGTTGAGATAACACCAGAGAGTATAGACAGCCCAGATATAACATTTAAACAAAAAATCTATGTTAACTAAAAGTAATAATCTCCTATCACAATGTTTGATGGGAGGTTATTACTTTTCTGAAGATGAAATTAAATATCTTTATTATTCCTAAGAGTGCGAGAAGGATATTGGAATAAATCTACTGCGCTTGAGGTTTTACATATATTATTGAAGGAAAAATATAAGATGGCAGAGGAAGATGTATTAGTAACATGTGATACGAAGTGGGCTGTTGCAAATGGCTAATTAACGCCCTTACATAATTTTTGGAAGAACAATCCGTTTCATATGTTGCATGACTACAATCCCAAAGTATATACAATAGAAAAATGGGAAGTCATAAAGAGGATGAGAAGAAAGAAACGAGTTAGAAATAAAAATACACCTAGTTAATAGGTGTATTTTTTAGACTTGAAAACCACTTATGTAGTAGAGATTTCTCTCGGGTACAGTGTATCACATTAGAAAACATGCGTATACATCATATTTGTTACGTAAAATGGATTTCTTTTGGTATACGATTCATTTAAAATTTAATTTGATCGCCTTTTGGGAACTTAGATACCTTCGCCAGGTTCTGTATTAGAAGGAGCCCCGCCATGGTCCCCATCTGCTTCTAGTTTTGGAGCTGGATAATGTCCATGCGTATCTTGTATCGGAACAGGTGTTTCCCTGCAGTTTAAAGCAGGAGCTCCACCAGTATGACCATGAGATTCTAGCGGAGGAGCGATTAAATCTGCATGAGTCTCTTTTTTAGGAGCCATTCCTTCCCCGTGTGTATTTGTAAAGGAAGGAGCCCAAGTATCTCCTTTGTTGTATGATGAAATAGGAGGTCTTCCGTGATCATAAGCAGGAGCCCATGAATCCCCATGCGACTCTAATTTCGGAGCAAAAGTTTCTCCATGTTCAGCTTTTACAACTCCGCCATCTCCAATGTTTACACCAAAAAGACCAAAACTAAAGACAGATAATCCTACAATCGTTAATCCAAGTTTTCCTTTCAAACTATACCTCTCCTTTTTGCTTTGTTTTTGCTATTTTGTCTAAACGTGGTAGATAAAATGAAACAAATTGTAAAAAATTACCAAATCCATACGGTATACGACTAATTCTGTGTAAGATTTTGTAAAACCTCACTAAAAATAGAATTTTCTAAAAATTATTTCGGCAAAAATCAATGTTCGTAGGAAGTTGTTTTTTAGAAGTGCCAATTTACTTGAAAAAGGGAGAGTGATCCACTGTAGAATCCAAGTAATTATTTAATTGACCAAAAGTGTTAAGCAAAAAAGAGCATCTAACATAAGTTAAATACTCCTTATTTTAAGACTATGTTCAGTTATATCTCTAATGGAATAGTTATCACTAAAATTAACAATAACAGAAACTTTTTGATGTTTATTGTTTATGACATGTCCATGCAGATAAATTTCATGTGTTCTATACTCTTCTGATGGTTTAATTGTTTCGATTACAATATCGAGATTTCTTTCTTTTTTGAAGTAACCGATAGTTACTAGTTCAGCAGTCTTTTTTACTTCTGGCCATTCCTCATTGTATTCTTTTGGAATGAAATGAGCTGACGCCAAAAGTATAAATACAATAGGGATGGTAATAAAAGCTATACTTATAATTCCATAGCGTAATAAGTTTCTTCCCATTAAGTGACACCTACCAATGATGTTGTATTAAATATAGTCAATAGTCTGTATAATAAACCAAAATTAACCAATTTACTATCAATTAAGGTGACAATAGTATTACAAATTTGTAAGGTTTATCAGGTAGAGAAACTAATGAAAAGGATATACAATCGTTATTTTTCAGCATATCCTCTTCGGAATTTATCAAATACTTACTTGAATGTCGTTATCTCTATATAGATATTTTATTTGAACAAAAAAATGACCCTTCAATTGAGTAAGAGTCCTAAAAGTAAAGAAAAAGTCGTATATGATACTACATAAAATTGTTTTTTATTATAATATTTAACCATATAGTTGTCTATAAAATAATGTGCGGAAGAACTGACAAACATACTATTTGCAGATGAAAAAGTCCTAGAATGGACTAGGACTTTTCTACTGAACGATGCGATTTATAAAAAGAATATAATTAATATATTATAAGAATGTTTCATAAATGCATCGAAAAAGTGAACATTTTGTTATTCGAATCTAAGTTGAAAACCACATATTTAAGCATGTAGTTTAATAAGGAAAGAGGAACTTAAAATCTGGTGAATCTCCACCAATATCGTTTAATTGTCCAATGTAAAGGTGAAAGGATATTAACGAAAAGGCCAATTTAGTAGGAAGTAAATTTAAAAAGTCCTGTATTTTGACAGGACTTTCAAAAAGGGAACAACAGTTAACAACTGAAGGTATCTTTATATTACTATTACTGGTAGTTTTGTTCCATGTGTTATGTGTTGAGAAATAATCTCCTATGAGATGAAAAAAGTAACCAATAAAGTTAAGTGACGAATTGATGTAAAAAGGATATTCGGACCTGTAAGTAATGGATATGAAACATATAGTTATAGTCGAGAAAATGAACAGTTCATAAGCTAGAAAGTTTAGCTTGCATATAGCATATGTTGTAAAGAAAGGGTGGGGATGAAGTATGGAACGACTGAACTGGGGCATCGAGGGGTTAGTATTTGTGGGCTGTACGTTTCTTGGCGCGGGAGTGGGATTTATGTTTGGGAGCGCCCAAACTGGGTGGCTGATAGGGATGGGCGCTGGGTTTCTTGGTATGGCTTTGACGAGATGGATTGGAAAATAATATAACAGGTTTACTTTCTTCAATAAATAAAGCGATAGGCACATAAGAATGTACTTACATAGAATTTCAAAAAGAGACACCAAAGGGCGTCTCTGCATACTTACATTTCCACTTTAATTATTACAATACCCTCTTAACATACATTTAGAAAAACGATTTGGATATAAAGCAATAAGCATTCCGTAGGGGCTTCCTTTCCAATAGCGTTGTAAGGGTGTCCGTAATTTTTGTTTTATGAGCCATCGTTGACTAAATACGTTTAATAGCTGTTTTTCATCCAGTTTTTCTTTCTCTTCAATGGTCCATCTTAATGCTTCTAGTGCTTTACATTTGGACCAAAAGCCAACTGGTGTAACTTTAAATTCCCATTCTTTAAAGCGACCTGAATATAAGTCGTTTATCATTTTAAATGGACTATTTCCCCACATTAATTGACATGGAGACGCTAATCTGTGAGTCTTTAGAAACTTTATACTGTATACATCCAGTATTTGTTCGGGCGTTAATTTTTCTTTTTCTTCAATGGTCCATTTCAATGCTTCTAATGCTATTTCTTTTGTCCAGAAGTTATTGGGCGTCATGAGAAATTCCCATTCTTTAAAACGACTAGGGTACAAATCGTTAATCATTGCAAACGGACTACTATTCCAGTACATAGCCAGAGGGGCACTAAGTTTGTTTTTCTCCAACCATTTTTTACTGTATACGCGTAAGAGCTTTTCGTTCGATAAACCTTTTTTTTCTTCAATCATCCATTTCAAAATCGTTAATGCCTTTTCTTTCGTCCAAAAATTTAAAGGAGTCATACCAAACTCCCATTCTTTAAACTCACTTGGGTATAAATCATTTATTGCTTTAAAAGGGCTATTTTCGTATCTATGTTTGAGTAATCCTCGTAATTTATACTTTACAAGTAATTGAGTGTTCCATTTTTTTCTGATGTCTTCCTTATCCCATTTTAAGATAATGTGTAATAAATATGTGATTACTCTGCGGGCGAGCTTATTATCCATATCTTCTTTCCAAGTATTCGGAGGGAATCGTTTCCTTTTTCCATCCAATATTTCTTGATAAATATCTTCTATGGCAATGACTTTCATTGACAATATATAAATCCTCCTACATTTGTATTTATATTTATATTTATACAGTATTAACATTTTAATTAATATATCTATATTATATAATTTAAATGAAATCACCATTAAAAACAATATATAATTTATTTTTTCTAAAAAATCCAATCATTTAACTAATTAATATTTGTTTAAATTTTCTATTTTTTGTTATATACTTAATTAGAATCATTATATCTGTATATTAGGAGTGTATTTTTATGGAGAAGCTTAACAAAAGCGATATTATTCGCAGCGTTCCGCAAAATGGTTTCTTTGGACATCCCAAAGGACTATTTACTTTATTCTTTACAGAATTTTGGGAGCGATTTTCTTACTACGGAATGAGAGCAATATTACTTTACTATATGTACTATTCCATTTCAAAAGGTGGCTTAGGGATGGATCATGCCACAGCTGCATCCATTATGGCTATCTATGGTTCGTTAGTTTACATGTCAGGAATTATTGGTGGCTGGATTGCTGACCGCCTATTAGGTTCAAGTAGAACAATATTTTGGGGTGGCGTTTTAATAATGATTGGTCATCTCATCTTAGCTCTACCAGGAACGGTTAGTACATTATTTATCTCAATGGTATTTTTAGTACTTGGAACAGGGTTATTAAAACCGAATGTATCTAGTATTGTTGGTGATTTATATAGTGAAACAGATACTCGTCGTGATTCAGGTTTCAGTATTTTCTATATGGGTATTAATTTAGGAGCACTATTATCTCCGTTTGTGATTGGAACACTCGGTCAAAAGTATAACTTCCACTTAGGTTTTGGTGTGGCAGCAATTGGTATGCTATTTGGATTAATTATGTATGTTCTTACGAAAAAGAAAAATCTAGGATTAGCAGGAACGCAAGTACCAAATCCTTTAACAGACAAGGAAAGAAAAAAGGTTCTTATACAGTTTAGTATTGGTATTATCGCAATTGCACTAGTTTGTGTGTTAACAATTCCAACAGGTATTTTAACGATTGATCGATTTACTTTACTTGTAAGTATCTTAGGTATTCTAATTCCAACAGGCTACTTTGTCTTTATGTACCGTAGTCCAAAGACGACAGAAGTTGAAAAATCTCGCTTAATTGCTTACATACCACTATTTATCGCTGCTACAATGTTTTGGGCGATTCAAGAGCAGGGAGCAATCATCTTAGCTAGTTATGCTGATCAACGTACGCAGTTAAACTTTGCAGGATTGGAGGTTCAATCTTCATGGTTTCAATCTTTAAACCCTATTTATATTGTTTTACTAGCACCAGTATTTGCTTGGCTTTGGGTAAAGCTGAATTCACGCCAACCAAGTACAGCAAATAAATTTGCTATCGGTTTATTATTTGCTGGTTTATCATTCTTAGTGATGATTATTCCTGCATATATCCATGGTACCGAATCCCTTGTTAGCCCAATTTGGTTAGTCATTAGTTTCCTTCTAGTCGTAATCGGGGAACTTTGTTTATCACCTGTAGGTTTATCTATTACTACAAAACTAGCCCCAGCAGCGTTCTCTGCTCAAACAATGAGTCTATGGTTCTTAACGAGTGCATCTGCACAAGCTATCAATGCGCAGCTTGTGCGATTATATAATCCTGAAACAGAGATTATTTATTTCGGTGTAATTGGCGGAGTATCCATTGTTTTAAGTGTTATTTTATATTTCATGGCTCCAAAGATTCAGGTACTGATGAAAGGGATTAAATAATAGAACTGTGCCAAAAACTTGTTACCATGCAGGTTTTTGTGCACAGTTTTTTAGTGCTTTATCGTATGTAAAACTAGCTCCTTTTAAACGAAGAACAACAAAGGCAATTGATCAGAAGTAAGTCATTTATCGATATGGATGATTAGGAGAGAGCATTTACGGTAACCCCAAGTCGAGAATATTCCGATACTAATATAGTTTATACATCTAACTCTATTTAATAGGTTAGTTTTGAAAGATGGAACTCCTGCATTCGAAAATGATGTACATAAGTTTTCCAAATGGGCAGCTTATTTTTTGTTTTAGGGTTACTTCAATATCTAAGCTAAATCCCTATGGAGCAAAACTAAAAAAAGACGCCAAATGGCGCCCCCAACTTGGGTTAATGAGGTTTTAGTTTTCCAATCTAAAGAAATATCGTATCAGCTCACAAAGAGAGTGTATCATAACATCCAAGAGAAATAATATGCATTCTTACATATCGAAATAAATTTTGTATTCTTGCACTGACGGACAAGGAATAGCAAGATATGAAGCAAATAAGCACTGTAAAAATATCAATTCATAGAAGCGATTAATTTCTGATATAACATGTTTTAATATCACAAAAGCCAACACGAAATGATGATTGCATGATGGCTTTTGTTGTTTTCTTATTTCTTTGTCTCATTGACCCATGTAACGATGTCCTGGATGACATACGCAGGAACATTGGAAGGGGCTTCGTATTCACTAGGGTGACTGAATTCCCCGTCACCCTCCGTGAAGATGTGATTCAATTTCGGATATTCTTTGAACTGAACATTACTGCGGCTTGAAAGCCCTTCTTGCCATCTCGTAAACTCGTCTTTTACAGTTACTTGATAATCACGTGCGCCTTGCAGAATCAGTAATGGCTCTTTTCGTGATTTCGCTTCCTCAACTGGACGCCAACGAGTCACATCATACATGAAATGTGGAGAAGGATAATTATAACCAGCTGGTGGGTGATCTGGATCGAAAGTAGGATCCTTAATATAAGCGAATTGTTTTTTTTGTTCATCAATAAATTCCTTAGGTGCCCCGAGTTACTGATACTGATCAAGGAGCATGTCAGTAAAAGGACGTGCAGGAGGTGCCATTAAAATAGTGCGAACAATGAACTAGAGCTATCCTTTGCAAATACGAAGGAGGGCAAATGGCTAAAAGATAACGCACATCGTGCAGGATTTATCATTCGTTACCCAAAAGGTAAGGAGAATATTACTGGATATGCTTATGAGCCTTGGCATGTACGTTACGTAGGAGATATTGCTGAATATATATATATAAACTAACTTTAGAAGAATATATGAATCTGAAAAAATAAAGAATTGATCTAGTTAGTATTAGTAGTGAGAGTGTTAAAAGATAGGATATATACGCACCTGGCGCAAACGCTATTACAATCTCAGTTGATAATCAAAAGATTAAACGATATATACTGGAGCACAGTTATATAAGTCAAATTGGTATATATCATGTAAGTGCGAATGCGGATGTACAGATTCGCACTTACATGAAGCCAAAAGCATACATTACAATAACTTACTTATAATCAGTTTACATAACACATCTCATAGGTATTTGTAAAAAACAAGTGAATAAATCTCAAAATAAAAAGAATACTTATGTCATTGAGATAGAAAGAGAAATTTAGTAGTTATATTTTGAAATCTGCATTTAAATAATATTTAGCGGAATGCTCAGCTAAATCAAGTACAATAAAAAGAATTAAAGGAAATGCTCTATTTCGACATCACAACAATTATATTTTGTAAAATACACCATCTATTTAGTCTTAAGGAGTTAAAGTTAACTGATTTGTATTAAAATGTTATACACTGGCTATATCCTATAAGCGACCATTTAATCAATATTAATAATGTATAGCTGAATGTATATGAAACTAAAAGATATTTAGACTGATGAAAGGTAAGGTATATGATACCTTTATAAAGAGGTGGAAAAATAAATACTCACAAATTCGCACGAAATACCAATTTCACGAACAATAAGATGTATAATTAAAAATATAATACAGTATTTAGGGATTTCGAGCTCGATAGCCTGCATCTCTGTATATTGGTATGTGTCTATATAATTCATGCTTTATATAGAAATCATAAAATGCTAAGTTAGTTATTAATATTTTTTATGGTAGATTACATTTTAATTTATAAGATTTTTTCTTAAGTTGATCTAATTAACCCCTCATAATCATGATTAAATTAGCCAATTCATGTTAGATAACGAATTTTAAACTGTTTTCATATATTGATTTTTTGTATGAATTTATATAAAAAATTTTTTTATTTTACATACATTTATATGTAGTTTTTACACTAATTTTTATGGTCTTATACAAATTTATCACTTAGTTAGCTATAATTTTCATTTGACTAACTACACTATATCATTCAATTTTGTGTATATTTTAGTATTTCATAATTTAATTATGTAAATAAGTTTGTGTAAAAATTGAATTTAATGCGAACTTGTGTTCGCTTCTGTTTTCTGTTATATTATATATGAGGTGATTTTTATGGACTACAGCAAGCAACGTCAAAAATCCGTACATCGTAAAAAATTATACGAAAATTTAAACGAAATGCCCTTTTACATAGAAGAATTTGTGGAGTACAAAGAATTGCATGATGCCTCTCCCTCCACCCTACTGAATTATGTATATGATTTTAGAGTCTTCTTTAATTGGCTATTATCTGAACAAGTTATTGAATTAAAACCCATTAAAGACATATCCTTCGCTGATTTGGAGAATTTAAAGAAAAAAGATGTTGAGAACTTTATGAGATTTCTAAAACTACAACAGAACATGCAGAATTCTTCTGTTAACAGGAAAATTTCAGCCTTAAAATCCTTATTTAAATACCTTACCTCCCTATCAGAGAATGAAGATGGAGAATGTTATTTTTATAGAAATGTAATGGCTAAAATCGAAATACATAAAGATAAAGAAACATTAAATGCTCGTGCAAAACGTATGAGATCTAAAATATTTCATAATAATGATGATCAAGAGTTTTTAAATTACGTTAAGTATGAGCACGAAAAATCTTTAACAAAACATCAGTTGTTCTATTTCCTAAGAGATAAAGATCGCGACGTAGCAATCCTCTCGCTTTTTCTTGGCAGTGGCATTCGTGTAAGTGAATTGGCGGATCTTCGTATGGAAGATATAAACTTAAAAGAAAGACTCATTGATGTAATCCGAAAAGGAAACAAAGAAGATTCTGTATGGATTACCCCAATTGCATTAAATGATCTTGAAAAATATATGGAAATTCGAGATAACAAATTCGCTCCAGGGAAAGAATTGAAAAATGTGTTTCTATCAAAATATAAACATACTGCACAGCCTCTTTCAGTTAGGGCTATCCAAGATATAGTAGAAAAATATACTAAAGCTTATGGAAAAAGAATGTCTCCTCATAAATTAAGACATACATTGGCAAATAAATTATATATGGAAGAGAAAGACTCATTACAAGTCATGCAGCAACTTGGACATACGAGTCAAGATACAGCTTTGCTATATACACAACTTGGGGAAACAACTATTAAAGATAGTTTAGGCAGAATAGGAAAGAATAAGGAATAAAAGTTCAGCAATTTTGCATTGTTGAACTTTTATTTTTTTACATACTTAATACTTAAGATTTAAAAGCTATTTATTATTCGTTTTAAATTTGATTTTATTATGTAAAAAATACATAATTTGAATCCTTCTATAATTGGTATATAAAGACTCTCTCTTGATGAGATTATAAATGAAAATTTTAGATTCCTACAATTGTTGGTTACTTTAAACTCATTTTTAATGAATAATTATGGATATACTGAAATAAAAATAATTATTTCCAATTATTTTATTTTTAATGGTAGTGAACGACATATCAGCGATAATTTATGTCTATTCTGTATAAGTGTTAGCAAGATCATTTGCAAACTTGTTAGCACTTTTTTAAAACATAAACCAGAGGAGATTCATACTATTTAGTAACAATGTAAAATTGAATTTATCATGGATAAACCATTTAACAAATAGTTTGCAGCACTGAATGATTTACAAAAGAATACCCATCGATACACTACGAATAAAAATAATCAGCTAATCGAGGGAATATAATTATTTTTATTTAATTCGCACTTGTACTTCTTGTTCTTGTATTACTTGAATGATTAACTCCAATACAATATTTTGTATTAACTGATGCTCATTATCATGAAGTGTACTTTGTTCTGATATGTATTGAATACATTGATATATATACCCTTCTACCAATAAGCTCCCTTTTTCAACTGTAAGTGTATTTTGCCCATTCTTTTTTACCTTTGGTATTAAAAATTCGGTTTTTGTCAAAATAATCTCCTGTTCAACCTCTTTTATTCCTATGACTTTTTCTTTAAATACAACCTTTTCTCGTAAACTAATTTCACCTTTATATCTTCCTATTTCTATTGGTAGTTTCGCTGTAATAAAATTATATACGTCTTCCCCATTTTCACTCTCTAATATTATACTGTGAATAGGAATCCATGAAGATGCCTCTACCTTATTCTCTTCTTTATTCCCTTCATTTTTTTGGTTATATAATTCAAAATGAACTCTCTTCTCATGAAGATTTAAAGAAATTAATTTACAATAACTATCCGAATGATATTGTTGCACTGTATTTAATAACTTACAATCTAATTCACGCCCTTTTAGACCTTTTTCATTCCTAAATACAAATGCTTCTTGATTTTTCACATTTATTTTTGGAAATATTTTAAAACTAGTTACTTCTGAAAAAATAGAAAATGGAGTTTTGACCACAAGTGAGTGTATTAAAGGCCCTATTTGTGATCCAGACGCTTGACCTTCTTTCTCTAATTTTGATGCTACATCTTCTCCCTTTAATTCAGGTGGTACTTCTTCTTTTTCCCCTCTTTTTTCGTGTGAATTATCTTGTATATTCAGGTTTTTATACTTGTAAATTTCATCCCATATTCCCTTACCAATCCATGGATTTTTCATCACCATCCCCCCGTCTGATGAAATTCAAAATTTTTTTGTATGTGACCATTTCATCATTATATATGTTGTATAAAAATAAAAAAGAAATTGTCTTTTTAACAAAGACAATTTCTTTTTATTTTTATAGTGCTACTTGTACTTGTTGTACTTGTAAAACTTTTAAAGTAAGATCTAGTACAATTTTTTCACGAAGCGTATCAAATGGTTCGTTTAGGTCTGTAGAACAAGGTGAAAAGTCTAATTCAAAAAATTGAGCGCTTACTAATTCACAATATGGTTGTTCGTTATAAAAAACTGCATTTTCAAAGAAATATTTGTCTAGACGTGGTAAATCACCGTTTTTAGGATTTATAAAATGAGAAGTAGTGTCCGAAGAAGAAGCTACTAAAGCTAATGATAGAAAATCACCTTCTGTCAGATCTGCAAAACCAGAAAATGGAACATTTGCAATACGATCATATAGAACTCCATTACACTCGTTATTTGCATATTCAATATTTTTACGAATATAGCCTTGTACAAATAATTTTGCTCTTGTAACTCGTCGGTAAGGTGTACCTGGTACTGGTACGAATGCTACAGGCACTAACTTACATTGTGTTAAAAATACGTTTTTTAAGATGCGTTTAATTTCGACTGCTGGAGGATCTAATGAAATATCGGACTCTACAACAATTTGAAGTGTTCTTTCAGCTAATACAACTGGAATCTTTACAATGGGTGCTCCTGGAGTAACAATTGGTGTTGCAGTCTCATCACTTAATGGTGTTTGTGTTTGTCCTTCTACCTGACATGGTACATTAATTGGACATTGTTCGCTCATGTTTCATGCTCCTCTTTTTATAAGATTTTAGAGTTTATGAAATTTTCAAACTCATAATACCTGTATATGTCTTTCTTCTATTAATGTTTGGGTTCTATAGTAGTCTCTTTAATCATTATCATTAAGTTGGTATAATCTAATCATTTTTATTGAAAATTCAGAAAATTAATATTTTTAGACAGATACTAGCTTATAGTAATTAAAAAGCTGACTAAAATTATTTTCAGCTTTTTAGCTTGCGAAGCTGGAGCTTCAATGTACTCAGAACCTTTCACCGTTTTTATCATTGACCAGGCTTTCTTTAATTCTTGCCAAGATGTTTCGATTACTTGGTTTAATTCATCTTTTTTTACCACTTTTCATCGTGTTCCTATTTGTTGATTTTCTTTTTAAATATTCTACCGTGTTCTTTATTATGGCGATCCACACAGATTGTTTCGAGATTATCTATATCAAGTGCAAGCTCTGGATGATGTTCAAGCTCTTTGATATGATGAACAACTAGTTGTATCTTCTTACGCTGGGCACTCTCACTGTACTCATTCGTATCAAAACGAACCCGACCATTACGTTTACATTCTTGATATTCATAGTTGTCACGTTTCTTTACTTGTTCACGTATACTCTTCCAGTCACCGCTGTCATAGAACTTACGCTTCTGTTGTTTAGTTTTATATTCATTCATCTGTCTTTACCCAGCGTATTCGATTCCCTCTATCACTTTCCAATAAATCTTTTATTGGCGTTTGTGTGAGATATTCTACAGAATAAAACATCGGCTTCTGTTCATATAACTTATAATATTTGAATTGATTAACATCAATCCCAGACTTCTTATACGCTTTCTCATGAGGTTTAATGTATTTGATATATGCTTTTTTATCAATAGGTATAAGACCGAGTGCAGCAATCTTACCGTTTAATACACTTTCCAATTATCCTCATTCCTCTCTTAATTTTCTCCAAAATAAAAAGCACCCAATTATGGATGCTTAGATATACTTTAGACGTATCTTCATTCTTTTTTATTGAATTGTGATCTATGTCTTTCAATGTCAACTCTTGGTGTTTTTACTCTTTCAGACTAACAGCACATATTAATCACATGTAAGCTTTTCAAACTACACCAATGCATACTATCCTACACTTAATTACAGAAATTAATATCCTTAAGCTTTTGCAATTAAATAAAATTCAATTGGTCTTGGGCTCCCTGTTCCTGGCGTTGGATTAAACGTAGTAATTACCCATTGATCTATTCTTCTAGGAAAACTCTCCATTGCATACAAAGGAGCGTAATCCTTTGGTGCCCATCCTCCATTTATAACTTTCATTCCAGGCGCATTTAAAAAAGCAACAAGATATTCGTCTGTATTAATATCATAGCCTGCCCATCTAAATGATATAAAACCATTTCCAAGGTCGGTTTGTGATGCTGAACCAGGTGATAACTGAATTTCTCTTCTTGTAGATCGTTCATCTTTATATTTAGTACCAGGATTTGAATATAAATGGTAATCCTGTTCAACAGTCGACATATCATTTTGGTAATACTGGTAATCAGAGTTCACACTTGAAACAGGGTTTTGATACAAATTATAATTAGCCCCTACAACTGGAACAGGATTTTGATTCCAATAATTATTATACATACTTAGTCACTCCCCTATTGATATTTACAATTTTCATGATATTAATTATCATTATTAATGTGCTTTATCAATCAAAAATAAGGCTTCTTTATAAGAAAACAGCCTACTTGGGGTAACCATGAATTAAATAAAGTTTAGTTATTACTTTATGCCTTGATTTACGTTTTTTTACGTAATAAAAAGCACTCCATAAGGAATGCTTTTATAATTTTTAATTATTTACTACTTGTTCCGTAAATTATTTGTATTTAAAAATAAATTTTTTTCACAAGAGCTAATTGTTTAGTTGGCTTGAACTGATTTTAGGCTCTTATAATAAGTATTTTATAGCAATTTATAAAATAGGTTTATGCAATTAATTTTGTAACCAATTAAGTATTTTTTCTGATACAACAGGATGATTCAAATATCCATATAATTTATGGGGATTACATTTCCCTTTCTCATCTACCCAAAATGTGTAGATTTCAGGCTCATCTGTAATACTTCTAATAAGATTCCTCTCAAGCATTTGATGAAAATCATCCTTTATGTCACCATCATGTGCTACAAAATCATCTACAGCTCGAATATTAATCCAATCCATAATGTTAGTTGGGTACATTCCATCATTTGGTTCGTTTGAATCATAGAGACTTTTTTTCACTGCAGGCTCGCCCAATGGATTACCTAATGTCATCCACAATGAAATTTTTTTCTCCCATAAATCTTTATATTCACTCATCCTTGAAAACTTCCATAAAACGTCATAAGATACCATACATCCCATGCTATGTGATATTAAGGCAATATCATCATTTGCTAATAAAGATTCCCTTAAAATTGGTTGCAAACGTTCACGAATTTGCGAACCTACTACCCTGCTAGTTAGATAAGAACCTAAATCTGGAAGGAGTTTATTTATTACTTTTTGAGTTATTCCAATTAAAGATAAGAAGGGGCTGGCAATTGTAGCTAAATCATCACCAAATTTTATAATTTCTTGTTTTTCAATTAATCGATCATAATCTTCTTTTGTGTGCTTTTCGAGGGGTCTTTTTATTAGTTTTTGTAAGGGTTTGTTATAAGTATTATCTGGAACATACCAATTATCCGGAATCCACACGAGTTCTTTTTTTAATTCCGGTCTATTTTCCACTAATATCTGGTTTAAAATATCACCATAGTATACAACCGTTACTTTTACATCACCAATTTCAATCGCTTTTGCCATTTTTTTATTTATTCGCTGGATTCCATTTATTAGAGCGTTATTAACTAAAGTTTGCTTTATAGATTGTTGTGGTTTTGTAGATCTTCCATGAATAATGATTATATGTTTTTTTCTTGTCATAATTATCTTTCTCCTGTTGCACAAAGCTATGATGCGAAAGTGCAAAAAATTTGCAGTTAACTAAAAAACTTTAACTTTAAGATGTTTCTAAATAAAAAGAGGCACATCATATTTATGATGTGCCTCTTTTTATTTTTTATTCAAACTAATATAGCAGATAACTTAAAAATCCCCCTTACTAAAGAAGAAATTTTATGAAACATGAAGTGGAGATAAAATTTCTTCTTTAGTTGGAGCTATTTTACGATTATTAATTATTTAATTGACATAAAATCTATGTGCCATTTCTTATTAATTATTTCATACACCCCAAAAAAATAATCCATATTTATAATAAACTACAAAAAATAAATTTGAGCAAATGGATAATAGCTTTTTAAAATACCTACATAATCCATACCTTGATCAGCAAGATATTTACTGCCCCATTTACAGAAGTATTCATTTGAATTATCTCTTACCCCACTACTATATACAATTAACATCGGTTCAATACTATAAGGTTTTGCAATGTATTGATTAAAAATTTCATCAACTACATCATCTATTTCTAAGAACATATTTCTACCATAATTAAAAGATTGATCAAACAAAGAAGAACTACTAATTGTAAATCCTCTTTCAAAATAATGTTCTTTATATATACGATTCAATACAAATGAAGTTATACAAATGACATTAGCCTTTAAAGCTTCTTTCGGCCAATTCGGGTATAATTCCGAAGCGCTAACATTTTTTATATATTCCTTAAAATCCACTTTGTATCTTGGAGCATTTTCATAAGGATTCCCATCATGAACTATAACATATTGCGGTATTTGTAGATTATGTGCATGTAAAGGAATATCTGTAGAATACATAGAGTACTGCTGAAGTTGTCTTTCTAAATGCTGTTTAGTTAATTTATGCTGAGGTACATCAATAATTTCTATTGATTGCAGCTCTCCTGTTCGATTTATAGGAATCATTTCTACTCTTTGTTTAGCTGTAGTCCCCGCAAAGATTTGTACACCCCTAACTATTTTCACACCATAATTAGGTGCTTCAATTGTAAGGATATATTCTGAATAAGGTTTAGGGCCCGAAGGATCTGAAGCATATTCTTTAGGGGGAGCTGATAAAGAAATGACACTTGTTAAACCAATATCATTTGTTTGAAGTGTAGTAATAACTTGACTACTCTCATCTTGCTTACGAATGAATACCTTTGCACCCTTAATTGGTTTATCTGTATTCATTTCATAAACAGACACAATTAACTTACCACTTGATGCGCGAAAAGTATCCCGTGTATCATAAAAAGATTGTTGATTATTCAAAAATTTATTTGGTTGATAGCTTAACTGCTTTCCTGTATCCGATGGATAAGAGTGATAATCAATCAAAACTATTCGCCCTCCCTCTATAACAATTCATTGCAATCACTCCTTTATGTTTTTATTACTTTCAATGATTAATATTTAGGATAGTATCCATTTTGATTATAGAATGATTGTGGGTAATGAGATGTGGAGGAATTTGTCATAGAAGGTGTAGAGGAAGGGTTAATAAACAATTGGTTTGTATGTTGAGAAGGTGTGTATGTTTTAATATTTGCACCTGTATTTGCCTGTATTAGTATGGGATTATATTCCAAATTCCTTGTGGTACCTGCAGTATATTGTAATTCTTCAAGTAATCTCCATAGTTCTTTACGCACTACTCCTGTTACAGTAAAACTTTTAATTTTTTGAAATTCCTTTACTGATTTTTCAGTTCCAAGTCCAAAAAATCCATCTATTTCCCCTGTATAAAAACCAAACCTTTTCAATAAACTTTGTATCATTTTTACACTTTCTCCTTGGCTACCATTCTGCAAAATCGGGTAAAACCCAGGAAGATTTGTCACATATACATATATATCATTTAGCTTATTCCAAGTTAGCTCATCTACAATTCCATTATCAGGAATTTGAAAATTCCTTTGGAAAATTTTGACTGCATTTACTGTATTTGAATCAAACGTGCCACTTATTATTATTTCAGGGATATTTGAATATTTTTTTCTTATTTGAAATAAGTATTTCTGAATAGTCCTAACAGCTCCTTTTTGGTCTCCTTCCTTTATATTATAACCTGGGAATGATTTGGTTACTTGTATAAAGTCAGCTAAACGGATTTCTACATTTTTATAATAATATTTTAAAATCTCCATATAATTCATCCCTCGTTCTGCAAGGCATGCTGTCCCCCATTGATAAAGCATCCCTGGTCGACTTGCGAATGGACATGGTTGCTTTTTACCAGCACGATATTGCGCAAAAAGTGGTGCGTTTTCACCAGGCTTTGCAATGTATTGTTTAAATACTTCTTCTACCACATCATCAGTTTCTTCAAAAGTATTTCTGCCATGAGTATATTTATGATCAAACTGTGTAATACCTGTGATTGTAAATCCTTTATCTTTATAGTAATTTGTATAAATCCGGTTTAATGTATAGGAAATGACACAAAGTGCATTAGCTATCAATGCATCTTTCTTCCATGTTGGATATACTTCAGAAGCAAGCACATTTTTAATATAATCTTTAAACCTTAGCTTGTATTTTGGAGCAGGCGTATTCGGATGACCATCATGTACGATAACAAATTCCGGTAATACAACATCCACATCTAAGTTTTGTCTTGCCTCTTGTTGTTCCTTATGTTCTTGTTGCAGTTCCTGTTGTGATTCTTGCTGAGGATATTGTCCGATTAATGTATGTTCCGGAATATCAATTATTTCAACAGAATCCCGTCCTTCTGTTCCACTAACAGGTATAAGTTCCATTTTTTGAACAGCTGTAACATCAGCGAAAATTTGTGTACCCCGCAGTACTACAGGTGCATAACCTGCAGCCTCAATAGATATAGCATATTCAGAATATGGTTTAGAACCTAAAGGGTCTAAAGCGTTCTCTTTAGATGGGGTAGGTAAAGCAACTATATCAGTTTCACCGAATTCATTCGTATACAAAGTAATAATATCACTTTGGCGGGAAGATAAAATACGTCCTTCCTCTGTCATTTTATAAATAGATACTTTGACACCCTTAATCGGACTTTCTGTATCTTTTTCATATATTTTTGCAAATATCTTTCCACTTGGTTGCCGATAAAAATCTTCCTGGCCTTCATCACTCACTCCTGCTACAGGATATGGTGGTTTATAACCTCCTGAAGAATATGGATAAGAATTATACAAATTCACCTCTCCTCTCGATAAATCCTATTTATATTAAAACTCTAGTATATAAACAAAATAAAAAGGCCCTTTATCCATGATATTATGCTCAACTCTATTTTTTGAAATCATATAATTGCCTATTTTCTTTTAAGATTCTCTAGATTTTTTTAAAATAAGTATGGACTACTCTACTTTTACTTGACCACTTCCTGTAAATCTACCCAAAATCTCCTTTAATCCAAAAGGTTAATCTAGTTATATTTTTGTTACATACTATAAAAGTCAAATAACCTTATTTACAAAGATAATTTTATGTAATTCATATTTATATTTGTCTATTACAAAGAAAGTTATGAATTGAAGATTTAAGTTGATTTATAAAGGGATTTTTTAGAATTACTCCTTTAAAATCTATATTTTATAAGTAGAAAAAAACACTTACAAACATTCAAATATAGTAACTTTAATAAAATCAATTTTATTTTTTTACGATTAGTACCTGTCATATTAAAG
Organism: Bacillus sp. FSL K6-1338; assembly: GCF_038006965.1. Taxonomy (NCBI): domain Bacteria; kingdom Bacillati; phylum Bacillota; class Bacilli; order Caryophanales; family Bacillaceae; genus Bacillus; species Bacillus sp. FSL K6-1338. The sequence goes on from NZ_JBBOWI010000002.1 coordinate 397,855, forward strand.
TTCAATCTAACTATAATAAGTAACAGTATTCTAAAATCAAGGGGGAAATATGGATAATTTACCCACTCTTAAATCAGGTTCCACAGGCTATTACGTAACATTACTCCAATTAAATTTAATTGGTTTGGGAGTAAGCTACGAGAAACTTGCTATTACCGGCTTTTTTGATGAAAAAACACATAAATGTACAAAAAGTTTCCAAGAGAAAGCTAAATTAAACCCTAATGGAATAGTAGAAGTTAACACTTGGAAATCATTGTTTGAGAACGTAATATTAATACAAAAGAAGCTACAATCTATAGGGTTTTATTTTGGACAACTTGATGGAGTATTCGGTTTATCAACTACCAAAGCCACACAAGAATACCAAAAAGAGCAAAATTTATACCCTTCTGGAGATATTACACCGAGAACACGCCACAAATTATTTAATCCCAATTCTCAATCTGAATTTTATACTAACTCTAATCATTTACAATCCTTACATCCATATGTGGAGATGTTGGCTAAAGAATTTCTTCAATTAACAAAGACTAATGGCTTAGATGTTCGAATATATTCAGTGTTTAGGAGTTGGAGTGAACAAGATCGGTTATTTTCTTTAGGTAGATGGAAACCGGGTATAAAGGTTACAAACGCTCGAGGTGGGGAATCATATCACAATTGGGGATTAGCCTTTGATGCTGCACCTTATGAAAATAATTCTGTATCCTGGAATAACATCAAAAAATTTAAGCAAATGGGGTATATAGGGGAACAACTTGGTCTAACTTGGGGTGGGCGCTTTACTACCCTAGTTGATTATCCGCATTTTGAATATTCTTTTGGATTAAGTACTTGGGATCTACTTAACGGTACTAAGCCTCCTATTTTAGATATATAAATTTCAGTAAATTCAATTCACATCAAGAAATTTTTCTATTCATAAAGAAAAAGTATCCGACCGGATGCTTTAATAGTTCATTCAAAAGGTAACTGAACAATTACATATTTAATATCAGTAAATTCAAATATGACATTGCTTGTCCGAATCTAATTCAGCTCCCACCTACTCCTTAGGCACTAGAGAATGACACTTTACGTTGTTCCTTGAGAAAGGAATCTTCTTGGCAAAATGATAAATGTTTTATACATTTCAACAAAAAAAGATGCCATCTAATCATCTCGTTTTTAATCATGAAGTGGAAAATGGTGTAACTTACCCTTGCTTTACCATATGTAAAATATATTAAAAATTGTTGGCGATAATACAATAAATACAAATGAAAAAAGATAACTATTAAGCCCCATTACTGGGGCTTTGTTTAACATTGGGATTCTAAAATTTCATCTAAGTCAAGCCCTACTTGTTTCCATCCTGAACCTTGTATCCATACCGATCCCGCTACAGACTTAGAATCGATATGGGTAACATACATATTTATAACTCTTCCATCTTTCAAACGGAATCGTGCCCACTTATTCATGCAGCCCTGACCAGTTGGAGGCACAGGAGGCCAAGATGGGGTAGGCCAAGATGGAGTAGGTTGCGGTTGTATAGCACCTGGACCTATGTGTGGTTGTATAGCACCTGGACCTATAAATGGAGCAACTTGTGGTGCAGGTCTCGGATAATCTTCATTATAAATAGGATAATCATAAGAATAAGGGTAAGGATGATAATACATTTTTCCACGTCCTTTTATATATTAAGTTTCTAGATATGTCTATGAGGAGTGGGTATATCTGTATCCGCGCATGACTATGTTATATAAGCCTATTTTTTCAAAAGAAAAGCCCTGTATTTATTGGACTACTAATCTGAACAAGTATTCTCATAATTTTAAATACTATATAATCACGTTCAGAGCAAGATATTTATGAGAATCATCGATTCTGACCATCAATCATAATGAACAAATCCACTGCATTGCGCTACAACAGATGCTATCAGATAGGACACGGACTTAATTAGAAAGATAATCAATTCAAAAGCATTTACAATACGAATCTAAAGTTCCCCCTTCTATATATTTCTTGAACTTCCATCATCTAATTGCACAATTTTAAATACAACATTCACCTTTGGTTCAGACCCTTATACAAAACATGAGGAATATCTATAAAATTATTGAATATAATTATACTGCCAATCATAATTCCTACTCGCGCCGCCACGGGTGCGTATTTTTTTGCATTCTTTTTGAATAGTATCCATTTTTTACTTTTAATTATTTTTACTAATTATGAAGTAAAGTTCGCATCAAATTTATCTAATGTTTTAGGATCTACTTTTTCTCCATCGATTATCATCTTTATTTTTTGCTTTGAATTTGCTGTTACCACCCAAGCATTCGGCAAATAGCGATCTTCATGAGATAATGTAGAAGGTGTATTTATAACTCTTCCTCCTAAATATAGAGTAGCCGAAGATCCTCCATCCATTGCCATTGCATTTATAGCTCCTTTTTCATATAGGATGTCTTGACACTCTTTTAACGTAGCTCCTATACTATGCGTCTGTCTACCGTCAATAACTAGAAACATAATTGTACCATCTTCTTTTTGGGCCATAATACTTCGTGGAGCCGAACCCCAACCACCGTCTCCTTCTGTAATCATTTTTTCTCCATTAACAATTAACTGTGGCATGAATCCAGCTGCAGAAACAACTTGTTTATCCAAAAGTTGTTGGGTAGAATAATTTCCTGTTATCATTTGTCCAAACTTTGTTAAACCCGTAATAATTGTAGGGGTATTACTATCCATATTCGTATCAATAGCTTTCCCATTTTCTATTACTATCCCAGTTGCAACATTTCCTCCACCCCTTCCTGTTTCATCAGCAAATCCACTTGCATTCACAGCAACAAGTGCATGATTACGCTTTGCCATTACGCTAATTTTTTCTCCTCTGTTAGCGCCCTGGGTTCCTTGATGGCTAACAAGTTTAACATTGAAGGGATTGCTAATAGTAACTAATTTTCCTTCAAAAAGAAAGCGACTATCTTTGTTACTTTTAATCGTTTCTACATTAATTTCTAATGGCTGATTTTTAAATTCTTCTAATCTTTTTCCTGCTATTTTTTTATAAATATGCTCATCACTATTTGACCATTTTGGATGATTAATTCTATCTTGCAATTTATCTAGTTCCTTTTGGGGTAGGAATGTATACTTCGCATATTGTGGATGTTGAGAAGTTAGTATACTCCCAGCCATTGTTATGCGAAGCTCCCGGCCATAGCTAGTACCAAATAATATTCCTATGCCAATAAGCATGAAAATAGACAATAGAAGCAAAATTCGTTTGAAGATTTTTCTGAGATGTTTCATAGTTTTATCCTCCAGCATTCATTACATTCAATAAATCCATTAAAATATTATTTATCTAAAGACAAAAGTGTTCAATTTCCTCATGCCTGAATTCCCCGCTATATTTTAGCAATTAGGGAAAAATACTTATTCTAAATTTCGTTTTTTCAGTGTATATTTATAAATTTAATAACGTTTTTGCAACCATGAAATAAATTACTAATCCTGTTCCGTCAACAAATGTTGTAATAAATGGACCTGAAACAACTGCAGGATCTAGTTTTAATTTTCTTAGAATCAAAGGTAAAACAGCTGCTACAAGAGAGGACCAAATAACAATAAATAGTAAAGTAATTGCTACAACTTGTGCAACTTCTGTTCCAACTCCTAACATATAAGCACGAGTGAGCCCAGCCATACCAAGTGCAAGTCCAAGAAGCATACCTATTGCAAATTCTTTTTTCATTACACGGAAAATGTCTTTAAATTTCACCTCTCCAATACCAATTGCACGAGTAATTGTTGCTACAACCTGTGTTCCTGTATTCCCTCCAGTACCTACTAATAATGGAACAAAGAAAGCAAGGGCAACTACAGTTTCAATTTCGTCTTCAAAATACTTTAATACTGTACCTGTATATGCCTCAGCAACAAAAAGAAGTAATAACCATGGTAGACGTTTTAAGAAAATGCTCCAAATGCTAGCTTCAAAGTAAGATTGATTCAATGGTTCACTTCCGCCTAACTTTTGAATATCTTCTGTAGCTTCTGCTTCCATAACATTCATTACGTCATCAAATGTTATAATACCAATCATTTTATTATTTGCTGTTGTCACAGGTATCGCTGCTAAATTATAATTCAGTAGCTTTTTTACAACTTCTTGTTGATCAACTTCAGCCTGTACTGAAATTACCTCTTGAATCATGATAGTAGATAATATCTCTTCATCTGCTGCTAGTAATAACTCATGTATGGAAACGATTCCCTCAAGATAACCATGACTATCAAGAACATAACTATAAGATATTGATTCTACATTTTCAGAATGTTCCCTAATGTACTTCAATGTCATTTTTACTGACCAATTTCCTCTAACTGCAACAAAATCACTTGTAACAAGACTTCCTGCCGTTTCAGGTTTGAAAGTCATCAATTTTTTTACGTTATGTTTTGTAATTTTATCTAGATACGCCATTAATTTAGCCTGTTTTTCCGGATGAACCGCTAGAAGTAAATCTACTAATTCATCAATCGGTTGTAAAGTTAGTAACTTTTTAGCCTTATTTTCAGATAAATGAATTAAGATATTATATTTTTCTTCTGCACTCATATATTGAAGAATTTTAGAGCTTTTTAATACAGGAATCGTATTTAGCAATATGACTTGATCTTCAATTGAAAACCGTTTTACTTCTTGCGCAACATCATACGAAGAAAGACGTAAAACCTTCTCTGCATCCAAATTATTTTGGGTTACAAGTAATTCATTTAATAATTTCTTCATGTTAACTCCTCCTCATATTGCTAAGGGAGACTCTAGAGTTTCATGAGTGGTTTTGTTTTATTTTATCTGTCTTAGATTTTTTATTAGAGCAATAATAGTTACATTGCAATCAATTCATTAATTAGAATTACCTCCTTTTTGAATATAGACAAGATAAAAATAAATAAAATTAAACAGAAAAACCTTTACTCAAAAAGGAGTAAAGGTTTTTTCACAATACAAATAAATGATTATTAAGACAGCTCTGCCAAAATCACAGAGGTGCCTTTCTATCAAATCGTATACCACTCCCTCGTTGAGTTTTAGCACTGTATAGCATAGGTTTTTATAACCAGCTACATTAAGAAGGGCCTTAATCCGACCGTTCCTGTTGACCCATTGGCGTCTCTCGACATTTTTGGGCAGCAGCGTTTCTCTATACAGGAGCCTCACCTAACAAAGATTATTGAATTACTTCAAAATTTAAACCAGAATTTAATATTTGTCAACTAACTTTCAGTTCCGCACATAAAAAAACTTTTATAGAAAATGAAATTATATTTTATTATAAATTTAATATTCCACTTAAAAACATATGAAACTTATTGTTTTTAATCAAATTCCAACTTTATAACAGAAGATGAATGATTAGTTATTCTTTACTTCAAAAAAACATTTTTCAAAAAATCTTCTTTTATGATTAAAATCTTCTTTACTGTTTATCAAATTTATATGATTAAACTACTTAATCATACTTTACACTACAATTCGAAAATATGTATTTATACGAAATGATTACATACATTTTCTCATATTATTTCTCAAAGGGCTATAAAGCTATAATCATATAAAATTAGCAATACGGTTACTTGACAAGAAAAAAATATATATTTATGCTTGCTACACGGAACAAATACATAAAATTTATATCGCTGAACCTGTTAGGTGAGGCTCCTATGCAAACACAGGCTATTGCCCAAAAATGTCGAAAGACGCCAATGGGTAGAACAGGAATTGTCGGATTAAGGCTCTTCTTAAGATAGCTAAGTGATGAATTTTCATTACTTTACGTTGTATAGTGCCAAAGCTCTACTAGGGGGAAAAAGCCTTATTTAGTCATGCCATTTTGAATCCCTCTAGTTACATACTAGGGGGATTTTTGCGTAAGAAAACAGGATATAAACGATAGAATCTGCCTTAACAAAAATCCTATTTAGTAATTGACGAGAACAAGATTTTATTGATTAGCAAATGTAATATTATGTTTTGTTTTAAATCAGGAGGATATTAAAATGAAAAAAATATTAAAACTCGATTATCTATTGCTCCTTCCTCTATTCATAACATGTACTTTAGGTATTATCATGATGTATAGTGCGAGCTCCATTATCGCTGTCCAACATTATGGTTATAACAGTAGACATTTTGTTGATTCTCAATTAACAAAGCTACTTTTAGGAACAATAGGGTTAATAGTCTGTTCTATACTCCCATATGAAATATGGAAAAAACGAATAGTCTCTATCTGTATTATGGTTGGAGGGATTTTTTTATTAATTATGGTTCTATGGAAAGGAAAAGTGGTAAATAATGCTCAATCATGGATCTTTGGAATACAGCCAGCTGAATTTCTTAAATTAGGAACAATACTTGTAACAGCCCGTTTTTTTGCATTACGACAAGAACAAGCTAAAAATAACTGGAGTGGTATCGGAAAACTTTTATTTTTTTTAGCTACAATTTTTTTTTTTATCTTTAAACAACCAAATTTAGGATCTGCACTTTTAATATTAGGTATAGGTTTTAGCATATTTCTTTGCTCAGGAATAAATATAAATCTACTAATCAAAAGAACTGCCATCGGTTCTATTTTGTGGTCACCTATTTTATATTTTTTAATTAAATATAGTTTGTCAGAAGTTCAAAAGACACGTATTACTACAATTTTTAATCCCTTTGTTGATGCACAAGGAAATGGCTACCAGCTTGTAAATTCTTTTATTGCCATTGGCTCTGGAGGAATTACTGGTTGTGGATTTGGAAATAGCATACAAAAAACAGGTTATCTTCCGGAACCACATACTGATTTTATAATGGCCATAGTTTCTGAAGAACTAGGATTTATTGGTGTATTTATTATTTTGGCTGGAGTTTTGACTATAGTACTTCGCTCCTTAAAAATTGCACAATTATGTGTAGATCCATTCGGCAGTTTTATAGCAATTGGTATAGCATGTATGATCGGTATGCAATCCGTTGTAAATTTAGGTGGTATTACGGGACTATTTCCTCTTACAGGTACTCCATTTCCATTTGTAAGTTTTGGTGGAAGTTCTTTAATGGTCAATTTAATAGCAATAGGAATATTAATTAATATTTCAATTTTTAATAAAATTAATTTTAATAATCGTAATATATAATTTTTTTATTTTTATTTAAAAATTTTTAAAATTCGACCACATTAATCAATCTATATTTAAAGAATTTCTAATTAATTTTAACTGTATGAATATAAATATTTATGTTCATTTTAATACGAAAAAAGGCAAGCATAAATTTACGCTTGCCTTCCGTTCTCAAAATCAATTACACCTAAAACAACGTGTGGTTAACCAAATCCAGATACTGTCTTCTAAGCCCTATTTTTTATTTTTCTAAAACAATTCCTGCTATTTCATTAGCATATTTTTTAGAGTCAAATTCATCATAGTTACTTAGTACAACAACAGACAAATATTCTTTTGGAAACCGCATGAAGTATGAACGATAACCTGCCCAGCTACCTGAATGTTCCAAGTATCGACAGTTAAACCCTTCTGCAAGCCTTAGCCCAAAAGCATACTCTTCATTATCAATAATCGTCTCCCTAGTTGGAGAAATTTTCGGACCTATTTCGCTCATTTTTTTAACAAGTTCTTTTCCACCAACGGTACCTGTAGTTAGATTTTCTCCCCACTTTACCAGGTCTTCAACTGTTGCATGTACTGCCCCATCACCTGTATGTTCCCAAGGGCTTTCATAGATTTTATATGTTCCTTGCTCATTCTTCGAATACCCACTAGTAATTGGTATAGTAGTTGGGTAGTAATCTACAATTGTTGTGTCTTTCATATGTAAAGGATCAAAAATACGCTCCTTTGTAAACTGAAGTAGAGACTTGCCACTTACCTTCTCTACCACTTGTGATAATAAAAAATATCCTGTATTGCTATACTCAAATTTTGTGCCCACTGGGAACCTTGCAATTTGATGACCATTTAGGTGTTTTAGAGATTCTTCCACAGTTAATGTATCAGTAAATTTAATATTTGCTGCTTCAGCCAATGCCATATAATCAACTAGCCCACCAGTATGATGAATTAGATGCCTCAATGTTACTGGTTCAGCATATGTTCCTATAGAAGGGACAAACTTTACAATTGAATCATCTAAACCCAATCTTCCCTCTTGTTCTAAGAGTAATATAGAAAACGCTGTAAATTGTTTAGAAACTGAGGCGATATTAAAAACGCTCTTTGTGGTTATGGGCAGATTTTCCTCTATAGAAGCTAAGCCAACTGCACCTTTATACGTTACTCCACTATCAAAACTAGCAATATATGCAAAGCCAGGGGCTTTGGATGAAAATTTGTTCAATAATTGTTTAATGAGAGCATGTGTCTTTTCATTATATGTATTATTCATCTCAATCACGTACCCTTCGCTTAAAATGATTACAAATATAATAAAAAATACTATCTATAAAATATCAGTGTAAGTGTGTAAAAGTTATAACATGAGTCGTATGGCCTATTATAAAAAGGCAAACTTAATTCAGTTTGCCTTTTTGATGTTATTCCAAATCTAATTAATTTTGATAATATATCTTTTGTTTACGCTGAAATGGATACGTTCTAATTTCATCTGTATCTAAATTTTCATGAAATAGATGTATAGCTATAATTTGTCTACAATCATAGGTATGATAATAATATATACCAGACTCCATACACATTGCGCTTGTATAAATGGTATTATCTAATGTACCTTCTTCCGTTATCACTCCACCTTTTGGAAGCTCACAATTTGATAAGATATGAAAAACGGCCGATACCCCTTCCTCTTCGTTATCTACCCCTTGAATATTTTGTTTGCTATACGCCGCCCGAACAAACCTTGATGGTGGAGTGAAATCCCCAGGGAGTCCCATCGAACCTGAACCTTGTCCAAAAGCACTTAATGGTACATCCCCCCATTGAGTTGGTGCATATGGCTGCGATTTAAGACCTATATATTGTCTTAAATTTTGTAAATGCCAGTTAAACTCAGGACTATTAGTCATTACCCCTAGCGGATTATCATACATTTTTAGCCCCTCAATTGTCGGCTCTATTACAATACATTCTCCCCATTTATCCGCTAAGATCCAATGTAGCGGTGGGGTAACTCCTAAAACAGATAATGATACATCTAAAAAAGAAATACTATCTACAGATTTCTTTAACTCTTCGACAGAATTGAATTGTGTGAGACTCCATGCCACAAAATCAAATGGAGCCAGATTTGTTTTATCGTCATCTATACTGTTACTATAAGTAGCGAATCCTGGAAAATAAAGTGTTGCACATGCCATACCTGATTCATTTACTCCATCTGCCAGAATGACCCTTCCTTGATAGTTGATCCCCATCCCGACAACTGCTTGTTTCGTTTCGATGGTTTCACCAGTTATATTGTTCCATCGATAACTTCGAGGAACTATTATTACTTCTTGATTGAAATCTAATGTAAAATCCATCGTTCTTGCAAAAAGATGTTGACCGTTTTTTGTCTGTAATGTCAAACTAGTACACATAAAGAACACCCCTTTGTTTAGTTTATTTAAACAAAAACCCATTTAATTTCTATCCTTAAGTTGATAAGCACGTATCTTTTTTCTTACTCATATTTATTGATTCCCCTTTCAAAATTCGAATTTTCTAATACAATAAGTCCAATACTATAAGGAAAATAAAAATGATCAAAGAGATTACTAATCTCCTTTATGATTCCCCCTAACAAGTTAAAAAGCTATTATAAACAAACTTCAATAAAAGATACCTTCTCCCTCCTTTTTTATCATTTTAGCCAAGAAAACTCCTTCCTCAAGGAACGTGAAGGGCTAAAATGATAAAATTTTCAACACATACATATGGCACTAGAAGTCTTTAATTTTTTTATTATCTTTAAAAATAATAATGTACTTTTATACCGCTACTCTTTAAACAGTGGCATTTACAAATATTTTTAATTACACAATACTTAACTTTATAAATTATTTAATAGTGAAAAATATCAGTGAGTATAACTGCAAAATTTTTTTAGTAATTCATGAATCAGGAAAAAGAATGAGTTGTTGATTCATTTTTAAATAAGGGATATTTTATAATGTGGGATTATGTATTAATGAAGAAATAATTCTGTTTACAAGATCATCTGTAATCCACTCTTTTTGCATATCATCGGAATGTTTTTGATTCATCGAATCAATAAATTTTTTAAATTTCGGAAATAAGACAATAGAAGTAATCCAATAAATCGTATGGTTTGTGGAAAAGAAATGAAAAATCCCTTGTTCTTTCCCTTCCAATAAGATTTCTTTTAATTGTTCAAAATTTACAATTATATATGGTTTAATTTTTTCTAATTGTGAACTTTCTTTGATAATTGCCTCATATGCAAGAGTTCCAATTTCAGGATGTTGTTTTATATGTGTAATAAAGAAAGTTAAATATTGTCTTAGAGCAGTTTTAGGATTATTTTGCGTTTCTTCAAGAAAATTGGGTAGTTTTTTTGCAAAACCATATTTTTTAAATACCTCTAAGTAAAGGTTCTCTTTTCCGTTAAAGTAATACGATGCCATAGCAACATTCACTTTTGCTTCTTTTGCAATTTCATGGATACTTGTACCATCATAGCCATGTTCTCCAAATTTTTTCTTAGCCGCTTCTAGAATATTTTCAATTGTTTGTTCGCGAGATTTGCCCATTCTATACACCTCAAATAATAATAAATGATTTCAAAAAAAATATGTGATTTAAATCACATATTTTTGAAATTCAATTATATATTTAAAATATTGATTTAACAACTGATCAGATATTAAGTTCTTTTTATAATAACCTTTTCTCTCCATTAATAAAAATAGATACTAAATATAGATTTTAAGTGGAATTTCCTAAAAAATATAATATTATAAATAATAAGATAGTTTTTAACTTTTTTCTCCTTGTGAAAAAGATAAGATCCTACTCTCCGATCTTATCTTTTTTATTTTGGAAATTCTTAATACAAAAAAACAGCATTCATATTACAAGAATACTGCAACAAAAAAGAAAAATATAAAATAAGACAAAAAACATTGAGAAATTCCCGAATGAATTGAATATTTATGGATGCTTAATTATAATTAATTAAGAGTTGGAGTAGTATTCTGTCATCTGTTCTTTTTTTGAGGGGGATTTTCGTCTCATATCACCAAATTGAAAGAAAAAATTAATTAATAATTGTGGAAAGTGCTTGTTTGAATACTAGTTGTTGCTTACCCTGAACCATCATAAAGACAGTAAATTTATCTGTTGAGAGGATTTTCCCACGTATGAGAACACCACTTTTTAAAAATATAGTAACCGTTCTTTTCTTATCTATTAGTTCTTTATACATATCTTCCTGTATCATTTTCATATATTTCCCTCCCAGTTCAAATCGTAACATATTTTAGAAATTGATAACATTGGATTAAAGTGATTATTACTTGAAAAACTAATAAGTAAGACCCTTCTACAAGAAGCGGAGCTCTAATCTATTTGTAAATGAATCCAATTTTATGATTTTGAAAATAAAAGTCCAAACAAAAATAAAAGACGCTCAAATGAACGTCTTTTATTTTTGTATAATAAGAGTGCTCTCACATTTACGACAAGCAATTTTCTCTTCTTCAAAAATGAATAGATTCTCAGCATCACATTCTGGGCATACAACTGCAAATGGTGTTTTTATATTTTTATAGCATAGGAAAGACATGACTGCCAGGAATAGAGCAGGTATAACAAGCATCATAAGTAAGAATAGGCCTGCAAAAACGCCTGCAATTATGGAAAGTGGTTTCATTAGTTTTCTACCCACGGAGTTTACTTGATTATCCTTCTTACGAAAAGCAGTAACAAGGTAAGTATTGGTTTCTCTTACCGGCTCAAATGCTTTTATCGTATTGTAATCTTGTTCATTCATAGTGGGATAGGAAGCGTTTTGTCTTTGAAATCCTCGTTGTTTATAATAGTTGTTTGACTCTGCTATTCGTGGTGTATACGAGATTCCGGTGCCAGGTACATAAGTTGTTACTCTCGATTCAGGCGGAACGGTTCTTCCTCCCGAATCAGTGTATGTAAAGTTAATTTTCACACCCGGAGAAACTTGGATAATTCTACGAAGCTTATAACCCATACTATTGTATCCTCTCAATCTAATTATTAGAAATCTTTACTAATTATAACATTTTTAATATTATCATTAATATATTAAGATTTAAAGGTTGAAATGAAAACTTCGATTTACTAATTTAAGGCACCTTAGGGAGTCTTCTTGGCTAAAATGATAAAAAGAGAGCACTCCCAGTAAGTGCTCTCTCATAAAAAGTATCGGTAAATGTATTTATAGCCAATTTGCACACCGTTTTTAAAATGGATTTACAAAACAGATTCTTACTAAAATGTTTTTAATGTTTACTTTCTATATACCAAAGAAAAAAACATTTATTAACGAGCATTTTGCATTACTTTTATTAGGTCATTTATATTTTCAACTTTCTGCTGAAACTGACTAAGTCTACTATGTAGTAATGAAGGATTTTTATCTTCTCTTGAAATAACTTGTTTTAATTCGTGTTCAAATTTATCATACACATCAAAGAAATTATCAAATTCTACACTTGCAAGTTCTTCATTTTCACGATAGAATCTTTTAGCTTCTAAATAAGTTATATATGATTTATTTAAAAATCCTAATGAAATTAGATATTTAGAATTGTTTTCTTGATAAATAGCAATATCACATGCTGTTTTAATATCAGAATAAGTTTTTTGAATGAATTGTTGTAATTCGTAAATATTATACTTTAGTTCGTTATTCATTTAATTCCATCCCATCTATTCTACAAAAATTTTCACTTTGATAAAAATAAGAATATATTATTGTTACTGTATCCACATTTATTAATTTTTTTCTTGTTCCGTAATAATAAAGCCTGATAGCAATTCAGTTAATGCTTCTACCTTTTCTTTCATCCTGTTGGATTGAATTGAAATTTCTTTGATTGAAACTGCTTGTGATTGAATTGATTGTACTGTTTGAATTGTTTCTCTTTCTACTTGTGTTGCAGTATCAGATACTAGTGAAAGAGACGCATTTACTTCTTCTGTGCCGGCGGACATCTCTTCTGTTGCTGCAGAGACTTCTTGAATTTGACTTGTAATTTTATCAATATCTCTCATAATAGATGAGAATGTTTGATCCGCTTTGTGGGCCGCTTCTTTTCCTTCTGCTGCCTTTTGTTCTCCTTTTTGCATGACTTGAACTGTATCTTGAGTATCTTGTTGAATAGATTTAATTAAATGGTTAATTTCATTCGCGGACTCTTTAGACTTTTCAGCTAAATCTCTCACTTCTGCTGCAACAACTGCAAACCCTTTCCCATTTTCTCCAGCACGTGCCGCTTCAATAGCAGCATTTAGAGCAAGAAGATTAGTTTGCTCGGCAATATTAGTAATTGCATCCAAAGCTGTATCAATCTGTTGTGTACGTGTAACAAGTCTATCTATTACTTTTGATGTTTCCTCGACAACATCATGGACACTATTCATTTGAAGAATAGAGTGCTTTATCACTTCACTGCCGGTATGTATTTGTTCTGTGGTTGTTACTGCTACCTCAGCAACTACTGCTGAAGATTCAGCTACTGTTTGCACACCAATTGTTATTTCTTCCATTGAGGATGAACTCTCTTGAATACTAGTTACCTGTCCTGCTATTTTTTCTTTTACTTCAGTAATGGTCTGAACAACCTCATTTGAAATATTAGATGCTCGCTTTGTATCTTGTAAAACACCCTCCGTAGAAGAAATCACCTCTTGTGTTGTCGCCTTAACATTCGCAATTAATTGTTGTAGGTTATCTAACATACTATTAAAAGACTGTACAATGATTCCTAACTCATTATTTGCTTTATAAGAAGTACGTATTGTTAAATCACCTGCAGCTACTTTTTCCATATCATTTTGTAATAAAATAAGTGGTTTTCGTATAGTAAGTTTAATAATATATCCAATAAATATAACTATGACAATTGCTAAAATTGAAATAACCACAAATATTATCATTGTATTTTGAGCACTACTATTGTTAACTTTTTGTAACTGGTCTGCATTATTACTATTATATATAATTAGTTCACGAATTGACTGAATTGTTTTTTGCATATTAGGTTCAATTTCTTTTAGATAATAGGCATAAGCTTCCTCATTATTAGATTTCCCTAATTCTTGTGCTTTTTTCATCTGAGTTCTTAATTCATTAAATGCTTCATGAAATGTGTTATATAGTTCTTTTTCTTTATTAGAGATAATTTTAGCTTCATACTGCTTTAATAACTGATCATTTTCCTTACGCATCCCATCCATTTCTTTTATTAAATCGTTCATTCTTTTCTCATCTTTGGATAGCATTATTTCCATAAAGTTCATATTAACATGGTAAAAGTTAGATTCTATGGTTCCTATCCACTCGATTGGTTTTAAATCATCTTCATACATATTAGAGGAAGCACTCTTTCCTCTTTCTAGACCCCATCCGCCTATTAGGGATAATACTATGCAGGAGATACAAGATATAAGTATTAATATGTTTAGTTTTGTACCAACCTTACTGTTTGCTAAAAATTCCAATTAAAACTCTCCATTCTCATATATAGTTCAGGTAATATATTGTATACTAAGAATCTAAAATATACGATATTAATTTTTAAAATATAAAAAAATGTATAATTCTTAAAAAGAATAAATATCGAATTTTTCAAGAAGTATATTCTATTGACTCAATATCTATATATTATTTAATTAATACTCTCCTAGATTTTATAGCGTTTGGCTAATCTAATCCTTCGTTTTATGTGTAATTAAAAAGACACCTTAATTTAAGGTGTCTTCAATTTATTAAACAACAAGAAAATAGCACAATAATCATTTTCTATCTTTTTGATATCTGTTTCATGGTTATTTTACTTGTAATATGTGATATTGGTAATGAATAGAAATATAAAAACTATTGAATTGGGCCTAATAACCCCATAATTTCTTCAGCTTTTGGATTTTTAATGCTGTAGTAAATTTCTAAACCCTGACGATTTCCCTTTAAAATCTTCCCTCTCATTTTAGATAAATGTTGGGATACTGTTGATTGTGGGATGTTTAAAATTTCGGTCATTTGGGTTACATTTAGTGTTTTATGTTTAGAAAGCTCACTGATTAGTTTTAAACGCATTGGGTGTGCCATAACTTTTAAAAGCTCTACATCCTCTTCTAAAATTGTGTTCTCTACGTTGTGATTTACAAATCTCGTCATAGTATCTTCTCTCCCTTATTTGTTTTCTTCTATTGTAGTGTAACTTCCTTATTACATAATATTAGTATGTTTGAATGTTTACCGTTAAATATATTACTTGAATTATACAACTTTAGTTTGTGCTATTAGTGGAGTTAATGTGTGGTTCGTATGAAGTTTTTATTTACTATTGTCTGTTTAAGTGTGAATGCTCTTTTGGAGAAATTAATTATTAAGGCGACAACTTTTAAAGTGATCTACTCGTCACTTAATAAAGCTTAAAGTAGAAGCTTCTCATTTCCATGACACAGGTAGCCTTTCAACAACCTGAGCGTAACTTCAGGCTGTCCCCCCTAGATGTCCGACACTTGGACGCTCTCTTGGTACGATTGATATTTTACGCAGGAACCGAATGGCATGGTTTTCCCACTCTATTTTCTCCCCACCACCTCCTATATCAAGTTATCAAAGAACTTCATATAGCTAGTAAAAAAGTTATGCACATAATCAAAAAAAGACAAACTCTCCAAGATGAAAAGTTTGTCCAAAACCGTGACCCCTTTGGTTCAACACTATAAAATTCAGTTCTGATAATAACCCCTCTTTTTTCCATATCTCACGATTTTTGCATCAGTACTAACAATAGTGGATTAGAATAATGAATTAATACTTGCTAGGACAGTAAGGATACCTATAATAATGACAAATACATTGCTCGCTTTCCCTTTGTATTTAGCAAGTACTGGTACTTTATGGATCGCATACATTGGTAATATACATAAGATAGCAGCAACTAGCGGACCGCTAAGGGCATCAATGATTCCAAGAATACTTGGATTTGTATAAGCAACATACCAGCATGTTAATACGACAAAAGTAAGAATCATTGTCTTAACTGTTTTTTCTCCTATATCTTTCCCACGTTTTTTACCGGACTTGATAATCATGTCACGCATTACCTCATACGCTCCTATATAATGGCCAAGGAAAGACTTTGTAATAGCCACAAACGCAATGATAGGAGCTGCAATAGTGATTACTGGCGAATTAAGCTCATTAGCAAGATATGATAGGATTGACAAGTTCTGTTCTTTTGCCACCTTAAGGTCATTTGGAGTCAAACTTAAGGTACTGCTCCAAACAAAGAACATAACAACAGCAAATGTCATGATATAACAAACTTTTTGTATTTGAGCACATTTGGCATCAGTAGCTTCTATTCCATACGTAGCTCTCTGCTTCATAACAAATGACGAAATCATAGGCGAATGATTAAACGAGAATACAATAATCGGAAGTATCATCCATATTATCCCTAAATATCCTGTTCCTGTTGAGGCAGTAGAAACACTTGAAAAACTAAGCATTGACGTATTCCACTGTGGAATCAAAGATATTGCGATAAAAAGTAGAGAAACTATGAAAGGATACACTAGCATGCTCATAATCTTTACAGTTATATCTTGACCAAAATTTAGTATAGCGATAAGACCGAGTACTAATATAAGCGATAAAATGGCCCTTGGAGGCTCCGGCATGTGCAATTGATGCACGATAAAACTACTGGATGTATTTGTAAGTGCGACCGAATACATTAGCACGATCGTATAAATCGAGACGAAATATACAATGTTAAAAATGATACTTGCCTTATTTCCGAAATACTCTCTTATAGTACCTGTAATTCCCTCATCGGCAGAATTCGAAGCGTAAATCATTTTAGCAAGCGCCCTATGTGAGTAATACATAACAGGATATGCAAGTATAGTAATTAACAGCAATGATAATAAACCACCTGAACCTGCATTAATCGGTAAAAAGAGTACCCCTGCTCCAATTGCTGTTCCAAAAAGGCTCAATGCCCAGGTAGTATCCTGTTTATGCCACTTTTTAGGGTCTAGATATTTCTCATTTGTTACTGCAGTAATATCAGCTTGAAACTCTATGTTTTTTGCAGTATTCCCATTCATATAATAATTCCTCCTTGTGTCCTATTCTTAATTCTATATTTAAGGTATAGGAATATAGACCGTTCTTGAAAAATGAATTGCTTATATAGTGCATCACAACGAATATCCCTCTTCTAAATTAATCAAAATCAAAAAATTAGCGAAGCATCAACCTGAAGGGGTTGTTACCACTTACAAAATATTTTAATTATATAGTAGTATATTTTATTGATAATCCCCCAACATACAGACATCCTTAGGCGAACAATAGAGCACATATCGTTAAACATTTCACAATATACTCGATAGCTGTTTATTGATTTAATTGTTTTTCCCCAAAGATTTTATTTTTAATGGTAATCCCTGTAGGTGTAGCGGCGATCCCGCCCAAACCTGTCTCTCTTAACTCACGAGGCATCTGTCTTCCAACCCTATACATTGCTTCAATAACTTCGTCAGCATTGATGATATTGTTTACGCCGGCTAATGCGATGTCTGCTGCTGCTAAAGCATTTGTCGCTCCAATGGCGTTTCTCTTTACACAAGGAATTTCTACCAAACCAGCGACCGGATCACAAACTAAGCCGAGTAAATTTTGTAATGCGGTCGAAAAAGCTTCAGAGGATTGCTGTGGCGTTCCTCCGGCAGCTTCTACCGCAGCTGCCGCCGCCATCGCTGAGGCACTTCCTACTTCAGCTTGACATCCTCCGTACGCTCCTGAAATACAAGCGTTGTTTGCGGCTATCGTTCCAAATAACGCTGAAGTGAATAGAAAATAAATCATATCTTCATGACTTAACTGCAATGTATCTTTAATACTAAATAGGACTCCCGGAATCGTTCCACTCGCACCTGCTGTTGGAGTTGCACAAATAGCTCCTAATGCAGCATTCACTTCATTAACACCGATAGCACTTTGAATCCCTAACACCATCAAATCTCCAGAAAGAGTTTTCCTATTTTCTCGATAGTTTTTAATTTTCACAGCATCCCCTCCGGTTAAACCGGTTGGAGAAAATACACCGTCACCTTCGATACTTTTATTTATTGCATGTTGCATAGTCGCTAAATTTCGTTCCATTTTACTCCAAACTTCTTCATAAGAAGTTTTAGTTTGTTTGATTTCCTGTTCGATTGCTAATTCATAAATTGGCTTTTGGCTTTTATTAGCTGCATCCACAATTTCTTTTATGGCCATATACATATTTTTCACTCCTTAATGCAACTAAAGAATAATAAGATTAGCTATATTGCTTAAATCTCCTAATTCCTTCTGAACATAACCAGGCAATATCGAATCTAACACGAATGCATATAAATATTTTGTTTTATCTTCCAAACTATGAAAGTTGTTAATTTCCACATCATATTGTTTAAAGATCCTGCGTAAAACAAATTCAAAGTCCGCTCTTTCTGAAATCGCAATAACAACTGGCAATGGCCCCTGCAGATCTAAGTTAAATCCACCAATTTCAACATGTATGACTTCAATCAACCCACCACCGACCGAAATACCCATCGTTCTAATACTTCGACTTTCATCCTCTACATATACATCTGCCGTATTTGGATGACCGGCAGGACTATTACCCGATTTTTCAATAAAGGTAATGTCAATTCCTTTAGACTCTGCTATTTTAATAGCATCTGGCACTTTGCTGTCATCAGCAGCAAAGCCTAATATACCAGCAATAATTGCAAAATCAGTTCCGTGACCTTTATGGGTTTCAGCAAATGATTCATAATACTTTACCACAACTTTTTTTGGAAGACCTTGAAATAATCTATTAGCAACTGTTCCAATAGCCAAAGCACCTGCAGTATGTGAACTTGAAGGGCCTATCATTATGGGCCCAATCACATCAAAACAACTTTTGTATTTAACAATCTTTTTCTCTTTAATAGAAGCTACATTCATGTTCATATAAACGCCCCCATAATTTATTATTTTTAATTGCAGTTGAATCTAAGTTATTGGAATGACCAATTCATAATAAAATTTATTTGATAACGCTTTCTTTGTTGAGTTGAATAAACTTCCCTTCTGATCCACTACCCTCCGAATAGTAATCAGATCAGTATGTAAAATTTCAGAAAATTACTGGCAAGGTCTTTAGAATTTTTAAACTAAAACGAGGTTTGATATTTTCTCTAGAGATAATAAATTATGTCTCGACGCCCTCATTATAACTTGTATATTTATAAGTTTAATCTTTTTTTATTTTTAGAAAGATTGAATAGACAGAATTTTGAATGGGTAATAAATTACACTTAGTATGTAGCAATTGTGTCCTTTGTTTGAAGCTGTATTAGTTAGTAAAAAAGCAAAAATAACACAGAGTTCCTTTCATAAACACATTGATTATATTGAAAAATCATTATAAAGATACTTATATTGTCCTTTGTTAGAGTATCTTATTTGGGACGGAAAACCTGTTGCAATAAATAATTCATGCAGATGAAAAGGAATACATTAATGAAATATAAAAACATTTACGTATATTAATTATACAAAACGTATTAATATTAATTATCAGAAAAAAATAACTTCTTTTATAAATCTTAACATAAAGGATACGTTCCAAATAACAATGGAGATTCCTAGTAGAATCCTTTTATGCCGATTTTATATGAAATATCCTCTTCAAGACGCAAATAAAAAAGGGCTATTTTAGCCCTTTTTTATTTATAAATCCTCTATATCATATTCAGTATATCCCTCATAATAGTAACTAATATCAATTCCTTTCATGAATACTTCACGGCTATTTATTTTATCCACAAGTGCATTTTGGAGTAAATGCTTAATTTCAATATCTTTAATCGGGCTGCGTTCCATTGCCAGTAAATAATCTTCTTTATCAATCCCATTCCAGTCAACCACCTGTTGAATTTCATTCTTAAAGATTAAATCTAACCATATTCTAGTCGCTCTACCGTTTCCTTCTCTAAAAGGGTGGGCAATATTCATTTCAACATACTTTTCAACGATTTCATCAAAGGTTGTTTGTGGCATAGTGTTTATATGTTCTAGTGAATGGCTTAGATACATAACAGGAACAAATCGAAAATTCCCCTTCGCTATGTTAACCTTTCGAACCTTTCCAGCAAAGAAATAAATATCCTCATATAGGTATTTATGAATGTCAGAAAGACCCTTGAATGTACCAACTTCTATACAGTTTATCTCTCCTGAATCATATAAATCTTTGATTTTCATTTTTGAAAGCCGTTCTTCCACTCGATTCAATTCCAACTGATTTTTGATACCTAATTTATTTTCTAACACAATCATTTCCCTCTTTTTCTGTAATTAATTCTTTTAGCATATTTAAATCTTCTTGTGTGGCTAAATTCTTGATGAAACTTCTAGCCATAGTTTTATAATTGAGATATTTTGCTTGTTCTCGATTACGTTTTTTATAGTTTTTTGTGGCTTCATTTTACGCCTTGCTGTATGCCATTTCGATTCAATATGATAATGTACATAGGAATAAACTTGCTCAATCCTTAAAAAATCCTTTTCGTAATAGTAACGTTGCTATTTATCCCTTGTGTCTTCTAATATCCATCTTCTGATTTGCGAAAACTTAGGTTTTAACACATCTGCAGTGGCAAGTAAAGATTTCCAATTGTATATCTTCACAACGAATAAACGAACATATATAATATTTAATTATGTAAAAAACATATAATTAAATACCCTTATAAACTATATATAATTCAAACCAACATATCTGCGAAAGTAGATCCAACATTATTTTTACGCTTCATATGCTTTTCTAAATATATTTTAGTCGTTTGAATATTTTCATGACCAAGTGTTTGCATTAAATGATATAAATCTGCATTACCTTGTTCTACTGCCATAATTGCAAAAGCATGACGAAATGTATGCGCTGTTACTGGATTTTCACGATACAATAGAAACTCTAAGTTTGTCTTTTTTATCATATCTGTTACTTGATTTGATAGTGTTTTAGAGTTATAAGTATTTCCTCTTTGATTTATAAATAACGGACTCTCATCCCCTTTTTCCAATACGGTTTGGCATCCTCTTCTCCGCCTCATTTCACAAATACACTGGTATAAATGTTCCGAAATGAAAAGTTCACGCACTTTATCCCCTTTTCCAGTAACTTTTAACCAGTACTTTCCGTCATAATGTAAATCCTTCACTCTCGCGTTGCACAATTCTTGAATTCTTGCACCAGTACTTGCCAGTGCAAGTAAAATTGTATAGTTTACTAAATGTCCTCTTTCTTTATAAAACCCTAAAATTTTCATAACCTCATCATAGGATAGATCCCGATTTGGCCGATCCTGCTCATTTACATTTGCGCGCTGCAGTTCTTCATGAAGAGGTTTTTCAATATAAGAAAATACATGAAGATGTTTTAGAAAAGAACGAATGAGCACTGTTTTCTTTGCAAGTGTTGCAACTGCATATGTGTCACCATTCCTACCGTTCTCTACCCGTTTCAACCAAGAATTGTATTTACGAATATGCCAAGGTTGCAATGTTTTCAATAAAGATTCCTTTTTCTGTACCTCTTCCCCATTCAATTCAAATTTTTCTGCATGCTGCACCATGCACTGACAAAATGATACAATTTCTGAGATATAACTCTTTTTCGTATCCTCTTTTCTATTCTTCTTCTCATCCATATCTTTTTGTAAATGTACGAAATGATAAATGACTTCTATGTCACTTAAATACGTATATTTACTCTTTCCCTCTTTTTCTGCAACCTCCATCTTCTCTTCCACCTTATCTAAATAACTATTGTTATGCAGAAATGGAACGATATCTCTTATATTCTCTACATATGTATCTATATACTCACTTTGATTGTTTATAATTGATAAATTTTCTTTTACATATTTATTATTCATATTTCGAATTAACCTCTCCTATTGAAGATTATTAATATAATTATCTTTATTACTTATAATTATCATTTTATTTTACTTCTATTAATTATACAAATGATATTTCATTTTCTTTCTGTAAGAACGCTACATTCTTCTCTGTTTACTTATACTTATATTTTTTTATAGTTTATTAGTAAATAGATATTTTTTAATAGTTAACTCCATAATTTTTATATTACTTTAATAACAAAAACAACAATAAAAAGTTATTAACATATAAAATGAATTAAAAAGATTTTCAAACCATAAAAATGATTAAGATGTTTAATAAAATCTATTTCTTATTTTAAATATAAATCAGATTCTGATATGATATATACATATCTAAAATATTAGCAAACGATAGTTATGGAGGTGTCCTTTTATGACACACGATTTATTGTTCATTACAAAACCTACTGTAACGACCAAAGAGGCAGCCGACTTATTAGGAGTAACGGTACAAACAATTTTAAAAAAAGAAAAAGATGGATTAATAGAATGTGTATATAAAGATAACTGGAAGCAATTCGGTAGTAAGATTTTCTATTTAGAGGATATTGAACGTTTAAAAAATAAAAATAAGGTTAAAGGCCTTAGCACGAAAGAAGTAGCTGAAATTCTTAATGTTGCACCATCTACTATCTTTACATACATCAAATCTGGAAAATTACCCGCAACAATGGTAGAAAAAAGAGGAAAACAAGTATATATTATCGATGAGGAAGAGCTCGAGATTTTTATGCTTGATTATGAAAAAACCAAAACAAAAGAGCGAAAAACATTCATTACGAAGATTCAAGATGAAGATATATACTTATATCAATTATTAACACATCAACATAACGGAAAAACAGCTAGGGTAATAGAGATCAATGGAGCAGACGGGAAGATTCTTACAGAGGACGAAGAAATTTTCCCTCTATCCACTTATAAGGAACATGATTACACCTTTGAACCTTTCATTAAAAAAGCGGTAATTACAAAACGAGGGTATTTATCTTTTTCATTTAAAAAACCTCAACTATTTAATTCCATAACTTATAATCTAATAAATTTATTTTATAAGGAGCTAGGTGTCACAAATATGCGATTGAGTATTTCATCAGATACTATCAGATTAGAAATTAAACCTTTCGTATTACAAGTAGATCCATTGCAGTTTCAAGAGGAGATTAAGTACTTATATTCTCATATGAAAGCCGGCACGATCCTTCCACATGTAGAAGGTATTTACTTTAAAAGTAATGTAGAGCCATTAACTTTTCATGCAGATCATGAATTCAAGCAAAAAGTAGTTCAAATGGCAGAGGAAGCTGGTATGAGACAGGAAGAATTCTTATTACAAGCTGTAAAATCTTATATAACAAATCTGAAAAAACACTAAATCTACTACTTATTAAAAAGAAGCGTAGAAATAAGATCTTTCTACGCTTCAAAGATATCTGTCACTTGCAATAAATGTAACAGGGTTAAAATATCATAAATATAAAGTAATTATAGCCAAAAATTTATAAAATCTTTATTATTTCCAGAATTAATTGAGCTGATAAGGACACGAAACAATTAATTCTTTATAGACCAATCAAAATAGTCACTTAACTTAAAACTAGCTATGAATTACAAACCTAAAAACCAACTAAGCTACCACTATAATAGGAATAGAGTTCCAGTATCCAAGAGTTCGTTAAATAGGAATTTAACGAACTCTTGAGAAGATGAGAGTTAACCCCTCCCCCCCCATCTTGTTGTTGTAGAAAGACATGAAAATGGCCACTTTTTAGACAAGAAAGTGGATACTTCCATTCGTATCATTGTTTTAGGACAACCAAGTGGGTACTTTTTTATAAAGGAATTGCTTTAGTTATATATATCTACGAGCATCTTTATCATGATTTTTAATAGTAATTCTATTAATAAACAGAGAACTTTTCTGTACATTCGCGTAGAATGATTCTTTCTAAAAAAAAAATAGAGCCTCAGGAACAGGATCCTCAGACTCTATTTTTTTATTTTATATAGGACAGGATAACTTTCTCTAATTCTTCTTTACTAACATCATTTGCAAGTATTATGATTTGATAAGCGCTATTTTTTCCTTTTGCAGGAACAATTACTTCCATATACTTCGTAGTACTTTCAGATGATTCTGCAAAAGTAATGTTTGCACCTTCTAATTCATAATTTGTTAACTTTTCACTCTCTTCTACTATACCGTAAAATGGATTTTCTTCTTTATCTCTAACTACAGATTGGTTCACAACATACCAAGACAACGAATCTCCTCTGCGATATTCAGAAACAATAACAGGATTCTTCCTGCCAGGAGTCATCGAAGTTTGAACATCTTCTCCAGCTAGTTTAAACTCTTTTACTACAGAAGTTGGTGTCTTAATTGGAAAATCAAGATACTTCTGTGCTTCCTGTTTAGTTAATCTAAAATTCCAATAAATTTTCTCTCTAAATGGTCCAATTTCTTTATCATTTTCCTTATATTTGTTCTGTTCCTCTGTGTCTAACTTTTCAGGACTCCCAACTAGCTTTATTTTTTTGCCCAAAGTATATGACTCTGTTTCTAAATCAACAAATCGTTCAAATTCTTCTTTCGTAAACAGGTTTCGTGCCACTCCAAGTTCTTTAAGTAAAATATTGTACTCTCCTTCGGAAACTAAAAATTCTGCTTCTGCCTGTTCTTTTGTACCAATCATTTTTTCTACAATTTGCTGTATAAAGATTTCGGGTTGTGTTTTTAATTCGTTCATATTATTTTTCACTTCTGTTTGTTGTTTCTCAGAATTAGTTGGTATATCAGCACGGGCATTTAATAAGGATACAGATGATACTGCAATAACTGCTACAGCTCCTAGTGCAGACCAACGATATGAATTTTTTTTGAATTTTTTAATCATTAAAATTCTCCTTTTTAACATCCTTTTATTTTTACTGAAATTTGCCATACTCGGTACTTGATAATAACTTGAGTAATGTTCCAATAGACTAATAATAGTATGTCCATACGCAATTTGTTCCTCTGAATCTATATATGTAAGGGCTAATGCATCGCATGCTAGTTCTTGATCTTCCCGCATACATGAGTAGGCATACCATAGAATGGGATTAAACCAATTTAAAATGAGTAAGCCATGCATAAGCCAATTTACTCCAACATCTCTTCGTTTGATGTGAGCTAATTCATGATGGAAAATATATCGTAACTGTTGTTCATCTAATATTTTCATATGTACAGTTGACAATAACAACTTTGGCTTAATAAATCCCAACACTGTCGGACTGGAAACCTTTCCAGATACAAGCAAAGGAATATTCCTTTGAACAGACATAGATTGCTTACACTTTTCAAAAATTTGAACAATCTTCTCATCTGTAATAACAGGCTGTTTTTTTATGTAAAGTAATACACGCCTGTTCATTACAAAAGTAGCAACACTTAGAAGGATAACGCCAGTAAGCCAAATGCATATACAGACTGTATAAAATGAAATCGTCTCATTATCCTGCTTTTTATTATTGTGTGTTTGTGTCTTGTTTGCCTGATCAGCTTGTGTTGAACTTGAGGTATAAGTATCTTCTTTTGGGAGAACCTTTGTATCGTCTATACCTTTCAATTCTTGCATGCGTTCTTTTGAAACAAAACTAGCTACAGGGTTTTGGCTAGAAATGAATGCATCATCACTCTTGTAAGTAAGAACAGAATAGATACTATAGGAACTATCTGGCGACCAAGGTAATACAAGTCTTATAATTAATATGATCCACAGCATATATTGCCAGCGTGGCGTTAACTTATTTTTAAACAAGACCTTGATACATAAGATTAGACCCACTAATATACTAGCCATAATGGAGGTCTCAATCATCCAATCAAAAAAAGCAGGTAGATAGATATTTATAAATTTTTCTATCACTATAATCTATCCTTCCTCTGATTTTCCTCAGTTTTCTCATCAAGAATGCGTTTAAGTTCGTTAATATCTTCTGAAGACAGCTTTTCTTCTTTCAAGAAATTTACAAGCAAAGGTTTAAATGCTGCACCATAGAAACGTTTAAGTAAAGATTTCGTTTCTACTTGTAAATAACTATCTTGCGATACCAAAGGATAATAAGAGTACAAACGCCCTTTATCTTGATGGTAAGCCGCTGCTTCTTTGTGTACTAATCGATTAATCAGCGTTCGAATCGTTTTGGGTTTCCAATCCATTTTCACCTCCAACGCTTCAATTACTTCATTTGCCGTTTGTGGAGAGTTCGCCCACAGTACTTTCATAACTTCTAATTCAGCTTCTGAAATTTTAGGTAATTCTTTCATTAGTTATAATTTCACCTCCATAGATTACGAATGTAATCTCAACTGAATATTACACTTGTAATCTATTGTTGTCAATCTTATTTTATATTTGTAGAATACTTTCCTATACCCATTAATATAAAAACGAAAAAATTAACAGAAGTTTAGACTATCATGTCCCGTTATTAAGACATGATAGTACCTCTAAAATTTATGATAATGGCAATTTATCATAAATTGTTCATGAGATTCTAGTTTAAACTTTCGCTTTTATATTCTCCTACTTATATAATTAATACATCTTTAAGTATTTAGCCAGTTAATTATGTAGGGCTCTTAAAACGTGATGCCATCTCAATAAATGCTTTTAAGAACAAAAAAGAATCCTTTTAAATTAGGGATTCTTTTTTGTATATTTTTAATTTTCCTTTTTTTAGCATCCACATTTGTACAGTGACGAAGTATTTCTTCCATCATAGCTGTAACCCTGTGATTACGCCATCTACACTATTTAATCTAAATCTTCGCCATTCGTGGAAATAACTTTTTTATACCAATAATAGCTCTTCTTTTTACTTCTTTTTAGTGTTCCATTTCCTTTATTGTCCTGGTCAACATAAATAAATCCATATCGCTTATCCATCTCACCAGATCCTGCGCTCACTAAATCTATAGGCGCCCATGTTGTGTATCCTAGAATATCTACCCCATCAAACTGAATCGTATCTTTCATCGCTTGGATGTGTTCTCTTAAATAATCAATTCTATAATCATCTTCCACATAACCATTTTTGTCCACTTCATCTTTTGCCCCTAACCCATTTTCTACAATAAATAATGGCTTCTCATAACGATCGTAGACATGATTTAGAGTAATTCTTAGCCCCATCGGATCTATAGGCCATCCCCATTGGCTATACTTCAAATAAGGATTTTTGGTAGATGCAAATAAATTTCCTTCTGCATTATCTCCCCCATCACTATCTGTTCTAACACAGCGACTGTTGTAATAGGAAAGGGAAATAAAATCTACTGTATATTTTGCGAGGAGCTCTTCGTCCCCATTCTCCATTATTGGCATCGTCCCATTACGTTCCATTTCTTTCAGAGCATAGTTTGGATATTTTCCTCTTGCTTGTACATCAACAAAGAAATAACTTTCTCGATCTAATTTTGTGGCTTCCCAAACATCTTTGGGATTACAACTATAAGGATACACACTTCCTGCTGCAAACATACAGCCGACTATATAATTTCCATCTATTTCACGAGCCAGTTTAGTTGCCTTTGCACTTGCAATAAGTTCATGGTGTGCAGCTTGATATTTTATCTTTTCTTTATTCTCACTTTCTTCAAAATAAATTCCTGCCCCCATGAATGGAGCGTGTAAAATCATATTAATCTCGTTAAACGTTAACCAGTATTTAACTAAACCCTTATATCTTTTAAAAATGACCTGGCATAGTTGTATATAGAAATCAATCATTTTACGGTTTCTCCAACCACCGTATTTTTTTATTAGGTGCATCGGACAATCAAAGTGAGTAATGGTAACGAGCGGCTCTATATTATATTTACGGCATTCTTCAAATAAATCTTGATAAAATTGAAGTCCCGCTTCATTTGGTTTTTCTTCGTCGCCTAATGGGAAGATTCTAGTCCAAGCAATACTCATTCGATAAACCTTAAAGCCCATTTCAGCAAATAATTGAATATCTTCCTTGAAATGATGGTACATATCAATGCCTTTTTTAGCTGGATAATAGTAATTTTTATCAAAATCAAACATTTTCATCTTTCCTGTAATTACTAAAGATCGAGCTTCTCCTGTTGGGCATACATCGACATTCGAAAGTCCTCTCCCACCTTCGTTATAGCCCCCTTCACATTGATTGGCTGCGGTAGCTCCACCCCATAAAAAATCATCACTAAACTTCATCACTCATTCCTCCAATATCGAAGTATTATTCTTAATAATCATGTATAGATAACTTTTTCGTCTAAACTTGGTCGTCTTTGGTATCAAAATACAACCGTAATTAAATTCGATCCTCTATCCACGTTACCTTCCTTACTCTCCGCAACCTCCAAATAATCTGCGGAATTCGTAATAACTATTGGAGTAACAACACTGTAACCAGCTTGTTGTATTTCTTCAATACTGAACTCTAACAATCGTTGACCTTTCTTTATCTTTTCGCCTTGCTTTACATAAGCTTTAAATCCTTTACCTTCTAATTGGACTGTATTTAAACCAACATGAATTAGAATTTGCACTCCATTCTCCGATGTAATACCTATCGCATGTAAACTAGGGAATAACGCTGTTACTTCCCCATTTACAGGAGACTCAACCACTCCTTCTGCAGGTACGATTGCAACTCCACTACCTAATACACCTGATGAAAAAGCCGCATCTTCTATATCTTTTAATTGCAGCACTTCACCTTTAATTGGGCTTTCAATTATTTCTTTCTCTAATCTACTTTTCTTTTCATCTTGGCTAGTTTCAATTTGAGACTCATTCACACCTGCGTCAGCAGTCTCTTTCTCTTTATATACAATCAGCGTCAATATAAATGCAACTGCCATTGAAATTACAATACCGATAACCGCAACTATTAAATTCCCCATTGCTCCATCCGGTTCAATCATCGCAGGTAATTCAAAAATACCCATTCCACCAGCCATAAACTTTCTTAAATTAAAGAATCCATAGAATCCCCCACCGATACCACCAGCAATACAACTAATAATAAATGGTTTCTTTAAGGGTAATAGAATTCCATAAATAGCTGGTTCTGTTACTCCGAATATACTGGATAAGAAATTTGGTAAAGACATTTCCTTCAATTTCTTGTCTTTTGTTTTAAATAATATAGCTAGGACAACTCCCGCAGTTGCGAAAGTACAAGCAAAGAAAGGCATCATCACGTTATCGTATCCCATAGTCATAATATTATTTAGATATACAGGTATGAATCCCCAATGTATACCAAAGATAACTAGTATTTGCCAAGTAGCTCCTACTATGATGCCAGCAAACAATGGGCTAAAGTCTCTAACTACAAATACAAATTCAGAAACAATTGTTGAAGCAAAGGTTGCAAGTGGTCCAATTACAATAAATGCAACCGGTAATGCAATTAATATTGTAAGCATTGGAACAAAGAAGAATTTAAGTAAATCTGGTACAAACTTATTACAAACTTTTTCGCATTTTGCTGCGAAATATACAGCTAAAATAACAGGAATAACTGTACCTGTATAGTTTATCGAAATTAAAGGTATGCCAAAGAAGTCGATATAAATCGGCGATTTAAACATAGAACCTTGAAATAATGTATACATTGCACTAGTACTTGAAGAAATAACACTAGCTTGTATACTTGGATAACACATAATAGCCCCTACAATTAAGCCTAACATGGGCTTTAAACCAAACTTTTTAGCTGCAGTATAACCTAAAAATAATGGTAGAAAAGTAAATAAAGCATCACCGATTGCGTTAATGACCATCGAGCCACCCGAAGTTGAGCTATATAATCCTATAGCAATAAACAGCGCATTTAGTCCTTTCACCATACCACACGCAGCCATAATACCTAATATTGGTTGGAATATACCTGATATGATATCAATTGCTTTATGTAGTAGTTTTTCAGGCTTTTTCTCAACTTGTTTGGTTGCATTCAGTTGATCTCCGTCGATTAGTGCGCTAATATCATCATATACTTGTGGTACATGGTTTCCGATAACGACTTGATATTGGCCACCACTTCTCATGACGGTGACAATACCATCCATATTTTTTAAGTTATCATCATTTGCAATGGACTCATCCTTCAATTTAAAACGTAGTCGAGTCACACAATGTGTTAAGCTATTTATATTTTCCTTTCCACCTATATCTTCAATAATTTTTTTTGCTAATTCGTTGTATTTACTCATTTTTCAATCCTCCATCTTTTCATGTATTTATTAACAGAAATAGTGAAGGTCTGGCCAACTTAATGTTACCATCCAGCTATGTATTACATGTTTACAGTCATCACCACCTTTAATGCTCCTTTACCTATCTACTCGACTCTCGAACTACCTTTGATACATGAATAGTCAAATAAATCATTTCATTAGAGCTTAAATAATACCCGTATTTCTTTTGGATAAATAGTTGGATCTTTGAAACACATTCAAACTCTTTTACATACTTATTTTTAATAATCTCAAGTAGCTCTTCATCAGCCTCATCACTATATGTGCTATTGGTAATTAGCCGGGATGCAAAAAACTTTAAATGACTAATAAAACGATAAGAGGAAACCGATTCTTCTATAATCTCAATACCAAAGTGAACTCTTACAATTGTCAGCACTTCTTGAATCAACTGCGTGATCTCATGTACGATTGGCTGTTCTTTATGCAACTGAGCGTTTACGATATGAAAAGCAATAAAACCCGCCTCATCATCAGGTAAACGAATGTGTGTCTCTTTTTCTATAATATCTAGTGCTTTCATTCCAATGTGAAATTCATCTTTATAAAACCTTTTTATTTCCCATAGCAGTGCATTTTTAATCTGAATTCCTTCTTTAATCCTTTGAATTGCAGTATGCATGTGATCACTCAATGAAATATAAATACCTTCATTGAGTTTTTTACCTAATTTTCTTTGGGCATATGCAATAATTTCATCCGAAAGTTTCATGTGCTCAATGGGTATGTTATTTAGCAGTTCTTGTAATTTATTAGATATATCTTGGTTAGCTATACGGAAAATTTTGTTTACCTTACTTGCGTCAATTACATCACCTTTTGACTTTTGATAGCCTATTCCTTTACCCATAACTATAATCTCTTTACCGTTTTTATCCTCCGTAATAACGACATTGTTATTTAGATTCCTTTTAACTTCCATATATCTCACTCCAATCAAGGATATTTAAGTATGGGTTCTTTATATCTTTCATTTTATAGGGGTTATATATTATTCCGATATAACATAAAAAAGCCCATCCATTAAAATGCATAGAAGTACCTAAAATCTTCTATACACACTAATGAATAGGCTTAGCTTGTATTAAAACAATTACTACCCAATTCCAATGATATACGTACATAATATCCTAAATTAAAAATTTCGTCAACGTCATTAAAGGTACAATTCTACAAAAGGAGTCCTACCGACAAATCGTCTTTTTTATTATTCTTACAGCACATTTGATATTTTCTATTGCTTTTTGTCTTGCTACTCAAGCAATAAATTTGGAAACTAATACTGATAATGCTTCTACTTTTTCTTTTATTTTGTTAGATTGATGCGATATCTCCTCTATTGATGCTGCTTGTGATTGGATAGACTGTACAGTTTGAGTTGTTTCCTTAGCTACTTGCGTTGCGGTTTCAGAAACACTCGACATAGAAGCATTTACTTCTTCTGTACCCGCAGACATTTCCTCTGTTGCTGCAGATACTTCTTGAATTTGGCTGGTGATTTTATTAATAGCCACCATAATAGATGAAAAGGCTTGATCTGCTTTATTAGCAGTTTCTTTTCCTTCTAAAGCTTTTTGTTGGCCTTTTTGCATTGCATCAACTGTATCTTTTGTATCTCTTTGAATTAATTGAATTAAATTATTAATTTCATTCGCGGATTTTTTAGATTTCTCAGCTAAATCCCCCACTTCTGCTGCCACCACTGCAAATCCTTTACCGTTTTCTCCAGCACGTGCAGCTTCAATTGATGCGTTTAAGGCAAGTAGGTTTGTTTGTTCAGCAATATTAGTGATCGTATCCAAAGCTTTATCAATTTGCTGCGTACGTGTAACAAGTCTCTCTATTACTTTGGATGTATCTTCAACAACTTCATAAATATTATTCATTTGAAGTATAGATTGTTTTATCACTTCACTACCAGAATTAACTTGTTCTGTTGTTGTGATAGTCACTTCTGTAACCGTTGCTGAGGATTCAGCTACTGTTTGAACTCCAGTCGCAATTTCTTCCATTGATGATGAACTTTCCTGAATACTAGTAACTTGTCCTTCTATTCTTTTATCGACCTCAGATATTGTATGAACAACCTCTCTTGATATATGAGATGCTCGTTTAGTATCTTGTAACATCCCATCAGTAGAAGAAATAACTTCTTGTGTTGTGTTTTTTACTTCTCCAATTAATTTTTGCAAGTTATCCAGCATACTATTAAAAGACTTCACAATGCTTCCCAATTCATTATTTGATTTATAGGTAGTACGTATCGTTAAGTCACCTTCAGATACTCGCTCCATATCTCTTTCTAATAGTACAATTGGTTGTTTAAGCGCACTTTTAATGATATATCCAATAAAAATAATAAATGCAATTGCTATAATAGAGATACTAACAAATAGCATCATGGTATTTGTTGCACTGTCAGTATTATTTTTTTGTAATTGATCTGCATTATTATTATTAAATTGGATAAGTTCGCGAATTGCCTGAATTGACTTTTTCATATTAGGATCAACCTCTTTTAGGTAATAAGCATATGCTTCTTCATTATTAGATTGTCCCAAATCTTGCACTTTTTTCAGTTGTGTTCTTAAGTCTTTGAATATTGTATAAAATGTGTTATACAATTCCTTTTCTCTATTCGAACTAACTCTTGTCTCAAACTTCTTTAATAACTGATCAGTTTCTATACGAGCTACATCTATTTCATTTAAAAGCTCTTTTATTCTTTTTTCATCTTTTGATAGGATCGTTTCTTTTACATTCATATTGATCAGATAAAAATTAGACTCTATAGCTCCTATCCACTGGATTGGTAATAAACTATCTTCATACATAGTAGTAGAAGCATGCTCCCCTTTTTTAAGGCCCCAAAATCCTAGTATAGATAATATGATACAAGAGACACTTGCTATAACTACCATTGCGTTTAGTGTTGTGCCAATTTTACTGTTTTTTAAAAATGACAATTAAATTCACTCCATTGTTATATAATGATTAAATAATTATGTGCGTAAAAATAAAAGACTTTTAATTATTTATATCCATTAAAAGAATCAGATAAAGTTTTCTAACATAAGAAAGTCTATACTTAAATCTAAAATAAAAAATAGTTGGGTAAAAAGAGCGTGTTTTCATCTATTTATCTAAACACGCTCTTACAAATATTTAAACCCTATATGAATTGCTTATTCTATTCTGATTTTCTTTTAACTAATACATATCTTTTTATATACGATTATCATGCCAGAAGTTTATTGGGAAATGATTGTTCTCATCATAAGCTTCAAATTCATACCCTTTTTCTTTTAATCCTTTTATAATTGCTGGAACAGCCGCAACAGATTGTGGATGAATATCGTGCATTAAAACAATTTCCTTCGAAGACGTCGCACCTGCTAAGACATTTTGAGCAATTTTTGCGGCTGCTACATCCACAGGTAATTTATTGTATTTCCAATCTAGAGAATCAATTGTCCAATCCCATACTTTTAAATTATTTCCGACCACTTCATTTCGAAGTGATTCATTTAATCCAGGCATTGATCCATATGGTGGGCGTGTTAATTTTGGTATGTTTCCAATAACATTTCTAATTAAAGATTGATCTTCTTTCATTTCCTTAACATATTCCTGATTGGTGTATAGCTTTTTAAAATTATGTGTCATACTATGCATGCCCACATAATTGTTCTCTACATGCTCTCGTTTCACCAAATCTGGGAACCTTTTCACATTGTCGCCAATTAAAAAGAATGTTGCTTTCACATCATTTTTCTTTAATACATCTAATAAATTAGCTGTATATTTTCCTGGTCCATCATCAAAAGTTAAATATACAACTTTTCTTTCTTTACCATCAAAACGAGTAGGTATCGATTTTTTTAATTCATTTTTAGGTAGACTGCTCACTTGTTGAACACTATTTGCCTCTTCCGCATTTACCAGGTTAGGATTCGTAATAGATTGAAACATGTAATACCCTATTGCTACTAATGTAATAGCCAACAATACACTGATAATTCTTTTTTTCTTAAGCTTAATTTTCATATTATAATCTTCTTTCCATCCTATTATTCCACTTTAGGTTGTTTAGTTATATTATCTTATTAGTTTATAATTTTTAATTTAACCACTTTCAATTTTGGGTTACTTATTTTAATAATCTATATAGATAAAAATTAGTGTCCTGCACTAGCATTCATGCCATTTCCTATGATAGTTAGAACCAAAGGATATAATACTGGTCCTAGGGTAAGGAAAATATTTAAAATCACAATAAATGTATATAACAGGCTGTAGTTTTGACTATTTAGATGTGTAAATACTAGGATAACTAATGTTATTATAGTAATGAAATGTAGTAATAACATTATCAACCAATAATACATCATTATAGTAAGATTCGCCTTTCCTAATAGTTGGCATGTTATTCCTAATACTGTAGCATTAAAGGAAATAAACAAAATTCTTTTTAATATTCTAGGTACTGTTTTGTGATCCACAGTTTTATTATATAAGCCTATTAAAATGCCCAAAGATAGATATGCCAGTAATAACCCTACCCAATCCCAGATCCAATCTTGACCTCCCATTAAATTAAACAAAAGCGAAATGACCCCTCCTACTGCAAGAATCAAGGAGATTATAATGTTAGTTAAAGCTGATTTCATAATGTTTTCACTTCCTAAAAAATTTTATAATAAAGCATTGGTGTTTACTCATATGTTGTCATTTATTTATTAGAACTTCTTTTTAATTAACTGAGAATCTGTTTGATCGTATTTTCTTCCATTACTTTTTTTGGAATCATTCTTCCTCCTGCTCCCTATACAATTTGTGTACCTTGATTCAATTTATGTTTTAAATCATTATTTTGTAAAGAGCCTCTCCCCACTTTATGCAATTTAATAGGTCTAATCATTCCTGCTAATATTGTTGGTTCTAGCTAAATATCCTCTTTACCCACTATTTTTTTAATAGTTTATTTAAATGATTATCACCAACTGTATATGCCCCACAAAAAAATGGTTCCATTGCTTTCCCTACAAACCCAAATGCTATTCCAAGTGCCAGTCCATCCGCTATTGCATTATTGTCAATCCCAAAATCTTATACAGAAATTTAATCATATAATCAGGTCATCATAATTAATAGTTTACATGGAAAAATAAGTATCAATCATTTCTTGTCTTATTTACTATTCTCACAACTATACAGGTGCTTGAAAATTAATCATACTTTATTATAATTAAGTATATTAACAACATGTTTAGTATAAGTGAATAACATTAATTTTAATTTTATTTACTTATTTAAAGGGGATTACGCATATGAACAATATTAATATCGGTGAAAAAATTATGGTATTTAGAAAAGGTGCTGGATTAACTAGTAAACGGTTAGCTGAATTAGCTGATATAACACCTTCCATGTTAAGTCAGATTGAGAAAGGAATCACGAATCCATCCTTACAAACACTAAAACTAATTTCTGCAGCATTAAATATTGCTTTATTTAATTTTTTCTTAGAAGATACCATTACAGAAGAATTAGTTGTAAGAGCTAATCAAAGAAAAAAAATAACTTTCCCTGAAAGCGGCAATGTTTCGTATGAGTTATTATCACCTAATTTAGATGGATCACTGGAATTAGCTTTAATGAATCTGTTACCTCAAACCGCTTCTTCTATGGAGCCTATGGCACATAAAGGTGAAGAAATAGCATTTGTTATGGAAGGACAAGTAAAACTATATCTAAATGATGAGGTTTTACTTCTTAACCCAGGTGATAGTGTTAAAATCCCACCATACGTAAAACATAAATGGGAAAACACTTCTTTACACAAAGTCACTGTTATATTTGGAGTAACCCCACCATCTTTTTAATTTCAAGTACTAGCGCATAAAAGTTAGAGAAAATAATTCTCTAACTTTTTTGTGTACATAACTATATTTAAAAAAGTAAAAAACTTGTCTCATAATTATATGTCATTTAAATCTAAACGATTATGAGTAGTGAAAGAGACCTTTCTAATTACATACTTAATTTACTTTTTAATGTCCAGTATTTTTCTCCAGTAGTGTCAAAAGAGAATTCCACCCATCCATTTGGATCTTCACGATAAATAAAGATGTTTGTTCCACGAGTTACTGTACCAACTTTATTTTCCTCGAAAGCTACATCTGATTTACTTTTAATTTTTAAGTTAAATGGATACGGTACATGGTAATAAGCAGCTGTTGATACAACATTTGCTGTTGTCCCATCTTCATACATGTTAAATGGAATGTTATTAGATAACGCTTCAACATCTAATGTTTCGGGGTTTTTCGGTAATTTTTTTGCGGATGTATAGTCTGCCACACGGAACGGTTTAATACGTTCCATAATATTTGCAATTTTTCCAGCCCAGCCTTTGTCTGATGCATATTTTACGTTCATACCATCTAATGTTGGTCCGTTATAATGCATCCCATCTTCTTCTAAATATCTTTCTCGTACATAATTGGCATTATAAGCAATACTGTCACCGTAGGTTGGTAAATATTTTGCATATTTAAACGGATCCTTATCATACGCACGTAACCCAAATAAATTGTGTTTTCGATATGCAATTTCTGATTTTCCATATCCAGATTCTAAAATTGCATGTGCCGCTAAATACTGTGCATTCACGCCATATTTATTTTGCGCATTTATAAAATCTTGTCCATGTCCCATTAATGGACTATCTGAATGGTATTGTGCAATAAAACTATCAATCTCTTGGGCAGTAATATTAGAAGCCACTGTTAAGTTTAAATCTTCATATGATGTAGCAGTAATGATTTCTTTTCCTTCTAAACCATCGTTTAGATTTTGTTGTAACATATCAGTTTTAGCAGTAAGTTGAGCGGCCTCGGCGCGTGTTATAGACCTATTTGGTTGCCAGCCATTATCCGTACCATTGGAAATATTTAAGTCAATTAAAATATTGGCATACTTTTCTCCCCAATGCCCTTTTAAATCCTCAAATTTACTTTGGCCATTATCATTTGCTGTACTTTGTAGTTTATAAGCATTTACTAGCATCGTAGCCATAGCAGCACGTGTAACTTTTCCAGTTGGATTGAAGATGCCATTCCCTTCTCCTTTAATAATGCCAGCTTTTTCAGCTGCAGCAATATACGGAGTAGCCCAATGATTTTGGGAATCTGTAAAGGATGGTTTTGCATCGAAGTCAATTTGTATACCTAATACTTTTGTCATGATTTTCGTAGCGGAAGCTCTGTCTAATGAATCATGTGAACCAAAAGTTCCATCTGGATAACCAATTATGACTTGTTTATCCACTAAATAGTTTACAGATTGCTCTGCCCACTTGGGAACATCAGGAAATTTGTGAGTATCTGCAAATATATTAGATGAGTAGGATAGTAGACTTCCTGCAATAATTCCTGTAGCAATTAACTTGGATTTCATAAAATATTCTCCTTCTAAATCTTAATTTCTATCCATTTTCATGCATTTAATTTACATTATTCCTTTATTAAGAATTAGTAATAAAAAATTGCAATAAATGTTGGTGAGCTTATTTAATAATAAACTATATTGTTAATGGACAATATATATAAGGAGTTGCATAAATAAAGGTTCTTTCCCCAACAGAGTATATAGAGAAAAGATTTTCTATCATTTTCTATCAATATGTATCGTTTAAAAATTTTTAAGCATAACATACATTTGGTTCAACGATTTTAGCCGCCTGTATATAAGTGTCAATGAACAAATATAAGTTTATATTCAATTTTTTTAATTAAATTCAAGTTAGTTTTTGTATACTTGTTAAACTAGTATACAAACTTGAAAATCAATCTCAATTAATCACGATTAATTATAGTTAAGTATACATTAATACGTCAACACCTTATTAATTTTCAGTAAATAAAATTAATTTATACTGATTTTTCATGTTAATATTAAACATTTTTGTAAAAGTTATTCATTGACACTCATGCATATAAGTAACTATAATCGTTACACCAAATTGAATAGATGTCAGCATCATCACAAACATATAAATATAAAAATAAAAAATCTCAATTTGGTAATACAATAGATTGGTAGAGGTGTGTATTTTTATGAAGCGCAAATTAATTACAACAGGTATCCTTGCAGGAGCTATATTATCTTATTCTTCTAATATTTTAGCGGATACTCACAAATTTCCTGATGTTCCAAAGTGGGCAGAACAATCTGTAAACTATTTAGTGGATAAACAAGTCATAGTTGGTTATCCAGATGGAACTTTCGGCTCAAACGTTACGTTAGATCGAGCTTCCGCTGCAACAATTATAACAAAAGCCTTAGGGATAAAAATTGATACAAAAGCTAAACCTTCTTTTACAGATACCCAAGACCACTGGGCTACTCCGTATATTGCTGCAGCTGAAAAAGCTGGCATTATTAAAGGAGAAGGGAATGGCATCTTCAATCCAACTGGAAAAGTTACACGTGCTGCTATGGCTACGATGCTAGTAAATGCTTATAAACTACAAAGTACAGCAAATGATAATGGCCAAAGTAAATTTGAGGATTTAAAAGGGCATTGGGGAGAAAAGTATGCCAATATTTTAATTGACTTAAAAATTTCTAATGGTACTGATAACGGCTGGCAACCAAATAGATTCATCACACGAGCTGAAGCCGCTCAACTTACTGCTAAAACTGATATACTGTCAAGAGAAATGAATATTGAATTAAAAGAAAAAGACAATACAAGTACTAATACCCTTCTAAATCAGCACCAAAAATTTTCAGGTAAAGTAATTGAAAAAACAGAAGACGGATTGGTAGTTTCTGGTGAAAAATCAAGTGTATACGCTAACGTTCCTTCCCCTGAGGTACTTAAAAGTATTCAGATTGGGGATACAGTTACCATTTATGCTCCTATGTTTATAGGGTCAATACCAGGTGATCCAGCTACAGCTAAATATGCAATTGTTCAAAAAGAAAATGAAGAAAACGTTCTAAAAAAGCAATATAAAATGCACACTGGAAGTGTAATCAATAAAACCAAGGAAACTGTTGAAATTTCTAGTGAAGGCCGGACTGTTACTGCTGTCGTTTCTTCAAAAGTGCTTGAGGATATTCAAGTTGGAGATACCGTTACTATTTATGGAGCATCTTTTATAAGTAATATGGCAAGTGGTGAATTATCTGCTAAAGCTCCAATTATTGAAAAGTTGGCAAGTAAGACTGTGATCCCTAATGCAAGTATAGATAAAGCGAATTCTATATCAGAAGTCGATAAAAAAGAACAAAATGCTCTGGATCAACACCAAAAATTTTCAGGTAAAGTAATTGAAAAAACGGAAGATGGATTAGTAGTTTCTGATGAAAAATCAAGTGTATACGCTAACGTTCCTTCCCCTGAGGTACTTAAAAGTATTCAGATTGGGGATACAGTTACCATTTATGCTCCTATGTTTATAGGGTCAATACCAGGTGATCCAGCTACAGCTAAATATGCAATTGTTCAAAAAGAAAATGAAGAAAACGTTCTAAAAAAGCAATATAAAATGTACACTGGAAGTGTAATCAATAAAACCAAGGAAACTGTTGAAATTTCTAGTGAAGGTTCGACTGTTAGCGCTACCGTCTCTTCTAAAGTCTTACAAGATATAAATATTGGAGATACAATTACTATTTATGGGGTATCTTTTATGAAGAATATGGCAACTGGTGAATTATCCGCTAAAGCTCCAATCATTGAAAAGTTGGCAAAATAAATATTATGTTTCCATTGGGAAAATCCTTATAATAATAAGTATATAGATGCTATTTCTCTAAGATCTATGATTCTTTTAGTTATTTAAATTTGATATAAATTTGCTTTGTCTAAAGCTAAAAACAAGAAGCTTCTTGTCTTTTGTATAAGTGAATGAGATTTATAATTATTAAAATGGAACATTTTATCCCCTATAAATCTACTTATTTAGAATACTTTCATGTCTCTTTTCTGGGACATGAAAGTACCTATAAAATTCATAAAAGTAGCTACTTCACCCTGTTTATTAATACGATTTTAGTTTAGAGATTCATGTCCTTCTACAATTATACAACTAGTATTTTTCCATACATTTTGTAATTCGTAAAACTTTATTAAACCAAATATCATAGTTTAAGCTCGAAATCCCCTGTATCTTTATTAAGAATAGTAAACCCGTTTTTTTCATAAAGCGCCATTAATCTGGAAGGACACATGTTCGGATCAGAAATATTTAAAGGTCTTGCAGCACCAGCTATTTTTTTTACTTGTAAGTCGTTTCCCAATTTTAAAATGAAACGAAGTATCCAAGTACCAATCCCCATATTTCGCTTACTATTTTCTAGTATTTCAATAGTACAAATGCGGAGCTCTTCTGAATCCCCATAATATCCAATCATAAACTCTGCTATCTTCTCGTTCTTAGTATGCATTTCATACCTTAAATAAGTAAGTAAGTCATAGGATCCATTTTGTTCAATTAATACTACTCTTATTTTTCCTTTAAATAAATCTTGTGTCTTTAATAGGATTTCAGAGGATTCTACCTTTTTTTGTAGTGAATTAGTAAATTTAGCTAAGGAATGCATGCTCTTTAATTTCGCTAATGAATCACTGCGTGCTAATAGCCAGTAGTTCGTATTATTAATAATCCCTTTTTTAATAGTTGTATAAATGTACTTAGATCCATCTAGATGAATCTTGTTTTCTTTTAATCCATTTAATTTAGAAGTTAAAGACAAAGTTTCTTTTTCAAGATTTTTAGTTCGGTTTATTTTATTAAAAAAGATGTCTATCCCTCCTTTTTTATTAAACTCAAATGAAGCAATAATTTTAGGATATGTTTACTTTATGGTAACCACAAATAAATCTTATAAATCGTTTATTTTGTAAACCATTTCTTTTATTTCTTTATTAATATCTTTCGGCAAAGTGGTAAAACATACTGATATATTTCTATTTCCTATAATTTTGTTAGCATAAGGCAAGAGTTTTTGTGTTTTTGCGTAATTTTCTAGACTACGTTTCTCCCCTCTTTTATCATTATCTCTAAAACTGAGAAAATAAATTTTTTCATGTTCATTATCTTTGCTTGTAGGATATGAGT
This sequence comes from Bacillus sp. FSL K6-1338, assembly GCF_038006965.1. Taxonomy (NCBI): domain Bacteria; kingdom Bacillati; phylum Bacillota; class Bacilli; order Caryophanales; family Bacillaceae; genus Bacillus; species Bacillus sp. FSL K6-1338. The sequence goes on from NZ_JBBOWI010000002.1 coordinate 439,546, forward strand.
ATGAGCAAGCCCTTCTATCTAGGTTGTCTTGATTAGCTTTTGTTGGTATGGCAGCATTTAAGGCTTTAAAAAAGTGCCATGGATGAAAATCTCCATGTTTTGACTGATCAATTTCTAAAAAAATTTTAAGTTCATTGTACAAATTATTATCAAGTTTTAGTGGTAATTCAAATGATTCAAATTGCTCCGTTTTTTTATGTTTTAGTGGTAATTCTATATACTCTCTGGTTCCTTTCTTAAATAATCCTAATATATATTCTTTGTCTGAGGATTCATTGTACTTCTTTTTCTTTAAATCTATGTAATCATATTTAAATATGGCGCATATTTGCAGATCATTTTTGTACTGAATGCCATTTATAACTTGGTAATCAAGCTGCTGTTTTAACATTGAATGTGACAATGAAAAAAGTCTTGTTAGGTTAATTGTTTTTGACATATAATACTCCCCTTTAATTACTTACATTTCACATTTGGTTAGTATATTGCTAATTCATTTGGTAGTAAATTATTTAGTGATGGAACGCTTGACCTATATTCTTCTTCTGCTGAAAGATTTTTTACATTTTCCAATTGTTCTACACTCTCAACCCCTAATAATTTTTTTATTTCATTAAAGTGCTCTCTTGATTTTAATTTTTGAAGTATAGGTAATATAGGATCTGAAAACTGGACATAACCATATGTTACAGGATACCAACGTTTACTATATTCTTGCTTCTTTCCTAATAATCGTTGAATATCTTTTATGCAATACAATAAACAGTCGGCCTCTATTAAATTCTCCCATGAGTATCCAGAGGAAATTGATTGTTCCTTGATTAAATCAGCATGTACACTTGTACGGTTTAATTGTAATCTTCTATTTCGAGTGTCTATTAGGCTATGTAAATAAAAATAGAAGAATCCATAACTTCCATCTTGTAATTCATCATAATTATTATATTTTACAAAATATCGATGCTTACAAATTTCATGAAGTTTATCATACATATTCCTAGAAATTAATATTGTTATAGTGTATAAGAAAAGCTCATGGATAAAATATCGAAAATGTTCAAATTCAATTGGACCAGTCGTACCAAAAGAACCAGAATAAATATTTAGAGTCTCAAAAAGATCAGTAATCATTTTAGTATCAAATACTGTTTGATCACTGCATAATAGCTCCATAAATTTAATGTAGTTATTTCTTAATGGAATCATTTCTTGAATTAGATTATATACTTGTTCATCATAAGGTTCGGATAATTCTAATACTCGATATGCTTCTAAATCTTCTAAAAGAGCTTTTTTATAGTCATAGCATAAGGATGCTATTCTTCCAGGTCGGTGAATGATAGCATCCTGCATAGAAGATAAAATTCCATCTACCTTAAATCTCGTTTTTTTTCCTCAAATATATAACTTGGGGCTGTTCCTAATTCTGGTTTTCGTAATAATGGCTTGTTGTATAATAAGCGAAGTAATTCTTCAAAGCCCTTTTCAAATCTACGATCTAAATCAATATATATTAAACCACTCATATGAACAGGGATATATTCCGTATCTAATTCTTCTCTTTCTAAAATAACAGGAATAAACTTTTCTTGTCGCACTTTGTTATATATGTGAGGTCCTATTATTTGTGTTTCTGTACCGACTCCACCGGTATAAGCAGCAGCTTTATCAGCGTATATCTTATTGCATAAGACTAATACTTTATCAATCGTAGGATCTGTTACCATACTTTCCATAAATGCAAATAGACTATTACCAGGATTTAAGTCCCAAAAATCTGCCACAACATCAATACCATTTTCCCTTAGACGCTGTGCAAATTTAATGACTTTTTCTTGGTATTCCTCAGTTGTCCAAGCATATGATATGAATATTTTTGGTGGTCTTGAATTAGAATGTAACTTATTTTCCATATAGGTATTCACTCCTTTAGTTAGTGCATTCATAGGTGATTCTTATATATCCCCTCTTTAAATCGTACCACATTTTGGGTATTGATATTATTAAAATACAGTATGCATAGATTGAAATTTCACAAAATATTTATCTAAACAATAGCTTTAAGATCGCGAGTTTAACTACACTTCCCATTTATAAAATAGTAAAAAACCTGAAAATATACGCTCTTAAATAAGAGTCTCTTTCCAGGTCTCCACTTCAAATAATATAAGACTGTTATTTTTAATGTGTAATATTTACTCTGCCGTCTTCGAAGATCTGAATTGATTGGTATGATTCCATGAATCCTTTTGTTTCTGGATTTCCAGCGTTAATAAGACGTGTACTTTGCTTTCCCATATAATCTTGCATTTCATTAAATTTCTCCTTATCTACAATATACATGTAGAAATATACTTTTTTTACCATCTACTTCTAAAGATTCAGAAAACTGGAAGGCATCTCCATACTTCTCTTTAAAATACTTTCTTGCTTCTTCATGGCCCTTAAAATCAGGTATTTCTGCTTCTTCCTCACGACTAATCCATAACTTAAATGGCATTTTATTCACCTCAGTGTAGTTATTTTTAGAAATTTTTCTAATGTATCGTAAAGTATCATTATAGGTTATTGTTCAAGTAATCCCTATAACAATTATGAATATTCTGTTTTTTAATTGTAATTTTATATAAATCGTGTTTTCTCGAACAACACCTGCAGATACAAACTAAATAACTATTACTATATTTCTGCTTATGTATATGCCGTACTCTTCAAGCAAAGATAAAAGCCCTCCTAATTAAAGAAGGGCTTTCGTCTTTCATATAAGTGAATCCGATTTTATGATTTAAAGAATGAATGTCGTCTGTTATATCCCTATAACTCTGACTTTATTATGTTTAATTTCATTCTTCTAATGTCTTACTAGCTGTGCTTAGTGTCTTCATTGTGATAATCCCTCCAGTTGTCGTTTCATCTCATCAGCGTTCTCTTCATTAAGCTTCTGAAGTTCCTTCCGTTCCTTTTCTTGCTTATGATTGTCGAGACGTTCCTGGCGGTTCTTATACTTTAGAGCATCTTCTTCAGTTTTCTTCTTGTCATCTACTTTCTTCTGTTCTTGCTTCTTTAGGAACTTCTCCCGGCGTTCTTCCCGTTGTTTGTTGAGTTCTTTCAACTCTTCAGAGTTTAAGTCCTTCTCAAGAATTTTTTTAGCCTTCTCATAGCTATCAGCTTGCTTTTCGGTCATTTCCTCTTTTGTGATAGCTCCATGCTGATAATCTACATAAATGCTTCTCTCCTTGTAAGGTACTTTTGAGTAATCCATTTTAGAATTCAGTGATACTTTCGGATCAACTTCCTTTTCTTTCGGGATTCCGCAAGCTCCTACTCCTATTGATAAGGCTAGGGTAAAAGCGATAGTTTTCTTGTTGAGTTTCATTGTGATTTTCTCCTTAGGTAGTCAATTTTTTAAGGTAATAATACCATAATATTATGAATAAGCAATAAAAATAAATACATATCGTGTCTTCTGGAACCACACCTGCAGGTACATAATACATAACTATTACTACATTTCCACTCATGTATATGTGTACTCTTCAAGCAAAGACAAAAGCCCTCCTAATTAAAGAAGGGCTTTTATCTTTCATATAAGTGAATCCGATTTTATGATTTTAAAAATGAACGTCGTCTATTATACCCCTATAACGCTGACATTATCATTATACTAATGTATATAACGTAAATCAATATTATAGTAATTGATAGATTCTCTCTCCTTCCCTATTTTTAACACTATCAATATCATAAAAATAATATATAAATATATACAGTTTTATTTATTATATACTTATACAAGTAATTTAGCTCTTTATAAGAGTAGAAATTACGTTTTATATAAGGAGTGGTTTGAATGAAGAACAAATTTACGCGTATGATCATGTTAATGGTAGTAATGGCCTTATCAGTTACAGCACTTGCAGCATGTGGAGATAATCGTGATCCTAAAGAAGTTGCTACAGCATATTTTGAAGATGCAAAAGAAGGAAATGCGAAAGATTTTGGAGAGTTATTTACTCCAGAAGCAAAAAAAATAGTTGGTTTTATTGGCGGAAATGCAGAATTAATGAAATCAATTAATGAAGATCTTAAAAGCTATAAGATTAGAAAAGTTGAAGAGAAAAATGAAATCGCTACAGTAACTGTTGATGCTGTATATAAAGATAATCCTAAAAAAGTAATCGTAATTGAACTAGAGAAAACGGATGATGGTTGGAAAATTAGTAAATCATAGAAAAAACGGTCTATACATACTAGACCGTTTTTTATTTTGTCTGCCCTGTTAAAGGCAAAATAAACACTTCCACACGTCTATTCTTTGCTTTTCCCTCTTGTGTATCATTTTTATCAATTGGACGATATTCTCCATGAGCAATTGCACTAAATTTTTCTGCTTGCAACTTTTTATTTTGAAGCATTACTTGCATAAAGTTCACAGCACGTTGTGAACTCAATTCCCAATTTGATGCAAAATTTGCTTTGGCAATGGGGACATTATCAGTGTGACCTGAAACAGTTATTTCACGTGGAGCTGCCGAAACAAGCAAATTAGACATTTCTTTTGCAATCCCTAACGATTCCAATTTCACATCCGCTTTCCCCGAATCAAACAGTACATTCTCTAATATTGTCACCATTAATCCCTTTTCGGTTAACTTAGTTTGAAAAGAAGAAGTTAATTGCTTCTCATCAATATATTGATTAATCTTATTTTGTAATGCTTTCAATTCATCCATTTCTTTTTCTTCTTTAGCTTCATACTTATCTTGTTTTTTTCTTGTTCTGCCTCAAGGGTCCTTAATGATAATTCTTCTTTCTCATTTGGCTTTTGATTACTCAAAAACTCTTTATTTCCAGTTCCACCTGCTAGTTCACTTTGAAAAGCTACTGCCATCTGTTTAAATTTTGCTGCATCTATACTACTCATTGCAAATAAAACAATGAACAAAGCAAACAACAACGTTAGCATATCAGAATACGGAATTAACCAAGTTTCATCAATATGGTCTTCGTTTTTTTTATTTTTGTCTCTTCTATTTCTCTTACTCCGCATTTTTTTCGCTCCTTTTTCTAGCTTCATACACTCAGTCGCAGAAAGCGCATCTTAAAATACGGTTTTTTCACAATAAACGGATATGCGCCTTCTAATAGCTTAATAAGCAATTAAGAATTAGACACTACTTCTATATTTCAAAAATATATTTCACTTTATTTGTAAATGGGTTTCGTGATAAGTAACCTGATAAAATACTGAAAACCGTTGCGAAAAATGCACCAGAAATAACATTCCTTAACTTTTCAATATCAATTAAACATTATTAGCTGTAAAATTGATTTTCTAGCTCTTTTTTTAAAATCTTTATCGGGCTCTCCTTTTGTTAAATTTCCTGATTTTAATCATGCAATTGAGTATGAATTACCACATGCTGCTAATAATAAATCACTACTTATCGCAATACCAACAGAGATGTTTTGTTTCTTCAACTTTCGATCTCGCTCTATCTAAAAATTTATTGCCAATCTTCAGCAATTGCCTAGTTTCTCATCCCATATTTCTTAGGATATTCTTCTTTCTAATTTATTAACCGAGGTCCTTTTACATAAATTAATTTTTCATTCCATTACTTGATCAAAAATTTATACCCCTACCATATAGAATATTAATTAATTATTATATAAAATTTTAAATATATTATTTTCTTATCAAATTATAAAAGCTACATCCGTTTCATGCCCATTATATGCTTTAGCGAAAGAACCATAAAAAGAAATGTCAACTTCATCTGATTGTTTACCAAATCATGCTCTTTCCGTAACATCTGTCCGTGCAGTACCAGTAATATGTGAACTAGATGGACTTACCATCATTGGACCGATAAAATCGAACATTGATTTGCATTATATGTCTAATTTCTCCAAGTCTAGTTTTTTAAATTAAGCAGAAATTTCTCGAGGGGTTTCTCTAATGTCTTTCACTTTTCTGATTTTGAAATTTTTAAATACTAGTGACCCGATAAATCCAGATAATAGCCCAGTAGTCATAATAGTTGCAGTACACAATAATACTTTCATAGGATCATTAAATCCAAACATAACCACTAATCCAGCAATTGGTGTTGCTGTACCAACCGCGTTATTGATAAGTCCAAATGAGGCAACAACTATACCAGCAATCATGCCTCCCATGGCATTTGTTAAATAAATAGGAATTGGATTTGACGCAATAATATCAAACTGTGTTAATGGCTCAATAGCAACTGCTGTTGTAGTGGCCTTATTACCAAATTTCATACGTTTAAATAACATATAATTAACAAAAGAAGAATTTGTTACTGATAGGGCACCAATCGCCATTGGCATGCCAGTTAAACCAATTAAACTTGTAAGTGCCATGGAACTTAATGGACTCATGCCAACGAGTGGGATAATCCCACCTAAAATGATTCCTAATAAAATTGGACTTCCTGTACCGGCGGATATTAGAACATCCCCTATATTCTGTAATAATCCGACTACTACTGGTGCTATTGTTGTTGCTATTAAACGTGCTATAACCGGAACAACTATAACAGTAACAATTAAATCAAAGCCTTCTGGAATACGTTTTTCAATTTGTTTAATTAGGAAAGATACCAAATAACCAGCGATAAATGCTGGTAGTAACTTGAAATCAGCTACTGCTACCCCAACCATCATGGAATAGACAGGATTTACCCCCAATTTTAAACAAACAAGTGTACCAGCAGCAATTCCACCAAGTCCTCCAGCCATTTGACCAAGATCTTTTAAAAATGGAATTCCAATTAAATCACCAGTTACATAACTATGAAAAGCTTCTACTAAAAAGGTTGCACAAGCAGCACCTGAAAGTCCCCCCATTGCTTTCATTCCATGTGGAGCTTTGTAGCAAAATAATGACATGCATGAAAGAACAGTAAGTAAAAGTAAAGTACCTTTTAACATTTCCATCTCTATTCGTTCTCCTTTATTGCTTATTAAATATAATTATTGGGAGGATTGATATTTCTTCAAAGTTAATAACTTATCTCTCGACGCCCTTATTATAATTTTTATATTTATAAAATTTATTTTTTCTTATAAAAAATTTTCATTTGATATGAAGCGATTATGTTCATTGTTTGAAGGTCTATTAATTAACAAGTAGAACAAAATAATGCAGAACTACTTTGGTTAACACCTTGACTATATTAAGAAATTCTTTTAAAAATGCTTATATTTCCCTCTATTGAAGCAGTTCCTTTTATATCGGAAAGCTGTTGTAAAAAAATAAATGTTCTTTTCCTACGTGTATTTTTCGGGGTATTAAATATCGAAAGTTCTGAATTTATCGATTGTGTTTTCAATATTAAAAGTATGTCTAGTAGTATTTAGACTTATTTACATATCCTCTAAATGAGCTTTTTAAATATTTATTTGGATACAAATCATTAATCATTGCGTAGGGACTTCCATTCCAGTATCTTACTACTGGTGTCCATAATCTCTGTCTTTTTAGCCACTTCAGTGTGTACTGCTGTAATAATTGATCATCTGTCAACTCTTCTTTTTCTTCAATTGTCCACCGTAACGCATCTAACGCTTTTTTTCTCGTCCAAAAACCACTAGGTGTCATCTTAAATTCCCATTCTTTATATTGATTCGGATATAAGTCATTAATCATTGCATATGGACTATCATTCCAATATATTTGACAGGCCCCTCTCAATCCAACTTGCGTTAACCATTTATGTTCGTATATATTCTTCAATTGTTCCGGATTTAATTTTTCTTTTTCTTCAATCGTCCATACCAGAGCTTGTAATGCTTTTTCTTTCGTCCAAAATTTATTAGGAGTTTTAGTAAATTCCCATTCTTTAAATCGATTTGGATATAAATCATTAATCATCGCATACGGACTTCCATCCCAAAGCGTTCTTAAAGGTGCGCTTAGTCGTCGTTCGTTTAACCATTTTTGTCCATAAGTTTGTAAGAATATTTCGGGTGATAATTTCTCTTCTTCTTCAATTATCCATTTTAATAATTCTAAGGCCTTTTCTTTTGTCCAAAAATTTAAAGGTGTCATTTTAAATTCCCATTCTTTATATCTGTTTGGATATAAATCATTGATCATTGCGTACGGACTATTTTCATACTTATGCTTCAATACTCCACGTAATCGATACTTCGCAATTAATGCGTAATTCCAATTCTGTTTAATCTCTTCGTCGTTCCACTTTAAAAGTTTTGTTACTAAATACCTAGTTACTCTTCTAGCCATCTCATTATTTTTATCTAATTTCCATGTGTTTGGTGGGAATCTATTTCTTTTTCCATCTAAAATTTCCTGATAAATTTCCTCTATCGTAATTGCTTTCATCTGCATCTCACAACTTGCATCCCTTTCTTATCTTCCGAACAAAGAAAATTCAGACTTTATCACGTGAGTTATCATGTCAATCTATAATAAGAAACTAGTTTAATTCTATTGCTTTGCTTTTCTAGTGAAAAGCTTTAATAAGTCTTTAAAAGAAAATAAAGGCTGATATTTGTAATACGATTCATATTGCCACTTATCACTATTCAAAAGTTCTAGATTATTACATTTTTCTTTAGTACTATTTAAATCATTCTTTTTATTCATATCTTCATCTCCATCTAATACAGGTAATATAATTGAAAACTAAATTATATTATTGGTTGAATATCCTTAGTAGCCATCATGAAATTTAAGTAAGTGCTTTTAATTTTTGTTGTAAAACTTCATTTATTATCCACTTATTAGGATTGAACTTCAAATATACAATCAATTTCCACTGTAATATTCATTGGTAGTTGATTTGCTCCAATTGCCGTCCGAGCATGTTGGCCTTCTATTCCAAATATATCGTGTAACAACTTTGAGGCCGCATTAATAACAATATGTTGTTGATCAAAGTCAGTTTCACTATTCACAAAGGCTTGTAGTTTAATTACATTTACAATGCGGTCTAAATCACCAATATATTCTTTGACTGCTGCCAGTGTATTAATGATACAAAGTCTTGCTGCTTCTTGTGCTTCTTCTAAGGTTCTTTCTCCCCCAGCTTTCCCTGTATAAGCGAGGTTAGCATTAATAAATGGAGCTTGTCCTGATACAAATAGGAAATTTCCTATTTGTTTAACTGGTACGTATAATGCTTTAGCAGGCGAAGTTTTAGGTAATATAATACCTAGTTCCTCAATTCTTTGTTCTACTTTCATTTTCTAACCTCATTTTTATTTTATTTAAATATCACCAATGGCATATACAACTGTTGTTCCCGCAATTTTTACTCTGTCTCCCTCATGTTTACAATATAGTGTTCTTCCTCGGCCAGACAGTTGTCTTGCTACCATGTATAAACAGTTACTTTTTGGGCATATGACGTCTCACAAATAAAGTCACATTGGGTAGAAGCAACCATTAAGTTCCAGGATTTTATCTTTAGACTTGGATTGAAAATTTTAAAAAGTTCATTTCTCGCTTCTTCAAAATAAGTAAAATAATTTGCATTGTTTACATGTCCCAAAGAATCACATTCATTAAAACGTACAGTAATATCATGCTTAAACATAATATATCTCCTTTTAAGCTTGGTAATATAAAGGTCTCTGATTACATAGAAAAGTATTTAGTGAATAATAAGTATTTGCATGATTTAAAAAAATGAAGTATAGTGCCACTATGCTATATGGCCAGTCTAGTTAATATTGCTATATAGGTTGTAAATATATATTGCCTTTGTGTTAAATGATTAAAATATCGTAACAAATGGGTATCCTTTTAAGGCAAAGATGTTTAACCTATCTCTTGTTAATAGAGTTATTTCCTCCTTTCGAATTCTATTTTTTAATTCTTTATTTCAGAGATTTCCTTAATCTACTTGTATGTTATAACGGAACCGTATATAACACTCAAGCCCCTTCTATAACACTGAAAGGAGAATTAGTATGCATTTTGAAATTCAACGTAACAGTGAAATTTCACTTTCCAAACAAATATACCTATCTATTGTCGACCAAATTCGTTCCGGCTTTCTACAGGAAGGAGCACAATTACCTTCTATACGCAGTCTTACAAAACAATTAAAAGTGAGTCTGGTGACAGTAGCAAAAGCATATAAGAAACTTGAAGAAGATGGCTTTGTTACCTCAATTCAAGGAAAAGGATCATTTGTTAATCCAGAAAGAAAGGAAGTTGTTAATAGGCAACCTAAAGTTTCTCCTTATAATTGGCAGGTATCAATTCAGGATTACTTACCTAGATCTCAATTTTCACGCTTTCATTATGTTCCAGAAATGATTCAATTATCATCTTCGATGATTGATCCAAAGCTTTTTCCAAATCGTTTTTTAGAACAAGAAGTTCAAAAGATATTTGTTGATAACCCAAGAATTTTATCTCAATATGGAGAAGTACAAGGAGATCTTGAACTAAGACATGAAATGGCCGCATATTTGAAAAGAATGGATATTACTACAGTTCCAGAAAACATTTTAGTTACAAATGGTTCTCAACAAGGAATTGGTCTTATTGCTCGTACGTTTATCGGACCGGATGATGTGGTTATAATGGAGGCTCCAACTTACCCAGGAGCAATCGATGTCTTTCGTGGGAGAGGTGCTACAGTCCTTACCGTTCCAATCGATAAAGATGGTATGAGAATAGATATCCTGCAGAATTTATGTGACAAATATAAACCAAAGATCATATATACAGTGCCTACCTTTCATAATCCAACAGGTATTGTCACAACTGCTAAAAGACGTAGACAAATTCTTGATATAGCTCAAAGTAGCAATAGCATAGTTATTGAAGATGATCCATGGAGCGAAATTTACTTTAATAAAAAACCACCGGCTCCCATTAAAAGTTTAGATGATTCCGGACATGTCATTTATTTGAAAGGATTAAGTAAGACATTTGCTCCTGGTTGTAGAATTGGAGTATTAATTGCTTCTGGTTCTATATTTAATCGATTATTAGCAGCAAAAGCTAACGCAGACTTAGGAAGTCCTTTACTTACTCAAAAAATAATATTGCCATTTATGAGATCACAAAAATCAATGGAACATATAAAAAAATTAAGAACTGCTTTGAAATTACGAAGAGATCTAGTTTTGGAACTGTTGTCAAAACTTGCTCCATCTGAGGTTTCATGGTTCATACCTGAAGGAGGATTAAATCTTTGGATTAGTCTTCCTGATTGGATGGATACAAATTCTATTCTTTTAGAAGCACAAAAGAAAAAAGTGACATTTTTGCCTGGTACAGCATGTTATCCTGTAGAACTAGAAAATCATCATATGAGATTAAGTTACTCTTATATGAGTGAGAAGCAATTAAAAGAGGGTGTTGAAATTTTATGCGGTATATTCCATTCTTTGATTTCAGAAAAGAAATCTTACGACAATTCCCCCTTCTTTTAATTGTAAGTTGATAGTAAATAGATCAGGTGTTTTTCATTCAAAATGAATATACACTCTAAATTGATAAATGTAATTTATAGCTAAAAGAATATTTAACAAACAAGATAGATAAATGAACCTAAGAAATAGGTTTTATCTATCTTGTTTTTTATAATTTACTCAAATATTTTTTGACTAATTTAACTATATCTATAACAAAAAAGGCAACTAAGAATGAAAGCAACATAAGTCTAAGTTCCTGTTATTACTAGCCTATGAAAATGATTCGTTAGATACTTTTAATATGTAAACGCACATGTACATAAGCATATGTTTTATTTCAAGATTTTAATTTACCCACTCACCTCTTATATCAAGTAAATTTCAGTTTTTAAAACATTTAACGATTAACGTCTACTTTTTATCTTTTCTACCACTCTTACTTAGAGGGTAATTTAACGTGTTATTCAAATTTAAGTGTTATAAAACGTACTTGACTGTTATGCATATGTACCCGTTAGCATAATTGTAATGGGGTAGATATGCTTTTATATGCCTACCTCATATTATATAAGCGGAGGTGTAAGAGACATGTCTTTTAAATTTTCTTAATTTATAGAAATAATAGATTTTAAACGGTATTCAGTCGGATTTATATTAGATGGTTATTTCTCAGTCATCAAATTGGCTTAGCGCTAGAGACGTATTTACTAGGAATACTATATAGTAAGAAGGGCAACTATAATTTATCCTTTTATTTGTCGATAGTCATTTTAATAGGAGCAGTAATTTTAAATCTTTTACTGCCTGAAGCTAAGCAAGCCTTCAGTGAGAATAAAAATATAAAAGCAGGAGTTAAATAAAATTGAGGTTCCCTTATGTGAAAGCACATACATCTTGAAAGGATGATAAAGTATGTCAAAACAAGAGTTCATACTATTAAAAGAAAAACTAACATTACCTGTTATTGCAGCTCCAATGTTTCTGGTTTCAAGTCCAGAAATGATCATTAATGGCTGTAAAGCAGGAATAGTAAGCTCTTTTCCACTACTTAATGCTCGTACCACGGAAATGCTAGAGGAATGGATGAAACATATCACATATGAACTTTCAACAAGTCAACTTAAAAATGGAGCACATTCTATTGCTCCTTGGGCAGTGAACTTGATTGTACATCGAACAAATCAGCGATATGAAGCAGACCTTGAACTAATAAAAACATATCGTCCCCCTATTGTAATTACATCACTAGGAAATCCATCTTTAGTTGTAAATATTGTGCATGAATATGGAGGATTAGTTTTCTCCGATGCTACTAATCTAACTCATGCAAGAAAAGCTGTGGAAGCAGGAATAGACGGTTTAATCCTCGTTTGTACAGGGGCTGGCGGACATGCGGGAATGCTTAATCCAATTGCCTTTCTAACGGAAGTAAAAGAGTTCTGGGATGGCATTACAGTAGTCGCTGGTTGCGTATCTCGTGGTCAAGACATCTTAGCCATGGAAATTCTGGGGGCAGATATGGTTTATATGGGCACCCGATTTATAGCCTCATCTGAATGTTTAGCAAGTGATACTTATCAAAATATGCTGGTTGAATCCAATGTTGAAGATTTGATTTATACCGATGCATTTAGCGGAGTGCATGCAAATTATCTTATTCCTAGTATTTTAAAGGTAGAACTTGATCCCAATCATTTGCAAAAGAAAACATCATTAGATTTTTCTTTTGCTCAAACCAATGAAATGGGAATAAAGCCGTGGAAAGATATATTTTCTGCAGGTCAAGGTGTAGGAAACATCAAACAGGTGCAACCAATTGCTGATATTGTAACAAAATTAAAAGGAGAGTATGACCAAGCATTTACCTCTCTAGTAAACAGTTATTCCACTTCTACATTGCAGAAGAATAATTAATAAACTGTCTATTTCTTATAAAAAAGAACTTGTAAAAAGATTACAAGTTCTTTTTAGATATTATTTTAGCTATGGATAAACAATCCACGCTGATAATTAGGAGTTTATACATGTGTTGGTTAGTATAATTGATAGAAAAGATTAATAAGAATTAGATGGATTTTTTTATTAAGACCAAATCCATTGATCATCCTCATTATTATTGGTGTCATTTAGAATTTTCAATTCTTGAATTTTTTCAATGTTATTTTTTATATTCCAATGAATGGTACTCCCACCCCATTCTACAAGTTCCATATTATTCACTTTAACTTTGTCACCGACATTAAATTGTTGTCCTTGAGTTAAGTAAACTTCTATGATGTCATTTCCACCTTTGATTTTAGGATATTTAACATGTACATAATCTGTAGATGTATTTCCGTATTTATTAAGTTGGCCTTTTTTACTAATCTCTCCTACTACATAATCAGGAAGGCCATTTTCTTGGAAATAAACCCCTGGTTTTAACGATTTACTTTCAATGGAATTTGCAACCATATATTCAGTGAAATTATTCATCATGGTACCAGTAACCTTTACTTCCTCCCCTATTTTCACATTTGGTGAAGTATTAAAATAGACACTGATAGGATCTGTAAACTGTTTTGATTTAACAGATATAACATTTTTATTAATCTCAACTACACGCCCTTCGATTGTTAGTGTAATTGATTCAATAGAAGCTGCATTTACTTTTGTTGCTTCTAATCCTGGCAAATTTGTACCTGCAAGTGTTGCGATTCCTAATGCACCAGCTAAAATGATTTTTTTCATACTCATTTCATAACATCTCCATTCATATTTCACTTTTTTATTAGTTAATATTAAATATGTTGTAACCAAATAAGTTACACATGTTGTGTTAAGCAGTTATAAATTGTATACAATCTTATATACGAAGAAAATAGTTTGTTAAGACATATGTATCCTCTGAATGAATTTTCTATATGTTTATTTTGATATAAACCATTGCATAACGCCATGTAATTGACGCTTCAAAATTAATAAGGTATCTCAATTCTGTTTTTTCTCTTCTTTATTCCAATTTTTAAAGATAGGTACTCTTTTTTCTACTAAGAATTAACAAACAATAAAAGTCTTTATCAATAAATCTAATCACTCCTTTGGGGTAAAATTATGACAAGCAAATTTTCATATTTTATTTTAAGAAATTCATTCAGCTACTTGTATGTTACAACAAAACCATATATAACAATCAACCCTCGTTTATAACACTGAAAAGAAATTTAATATGTATATAATGATACTGCTAACAAGATCTATACATCAGTTTTAAAGACATCTGTAAATTTATCTTCTTCAATTTCTTCTTATTTTCTTCCTCACCATGAATTATAATATTTTAATAATTTAAAATTAAGTGTTATATATAACCGTTGACTGTTATGTATGTGTATCCATTATTATATTATTTGTAACTGGAAGGTTGTTTTCTAACCAGTATACAGCACTTTCATCAGACCGGTCGGTCCGGTCTGAAATAATGATAATAGGATGTGTGTACAATATGAAATTCCAAGTTGTTTTATTTGATGGTTTTGATTTAATGGATGCAATTGCTCCTTTTGATGTCTTTAACGCAGCAGCAGGACTTTCTCCAGAAGAAGTAACAGTAGAGTTGGTGACTGTTGAAGGGAAAAGATTTGTTAACAGTGGAGTTGATAACGTAAGAGTCGAAGCTTCAGGCATACTCGACCCAAACGCCGAAGGTGTAATTCTAATTCCAGGTAGTTCCGGGGATTCCTATGAGGATGGACCAAATTCAATTGTAAATAGATTAAAAAGGGCTTCTGAGACGGAGTTGAAAACCTTGTTACACCAAGCGGCAAAAAATCCAAATATTACTTTAAATATAGTATGCGTAGGTGCTAACCTTCTAGGGATGATTGGGCTTCTAAATGGTCGATATGCTAGTACACATTTTATGGGAATGGATGCCTTACCTAAAATGGGCGCTATACCGGTGCATGCTCGTATAGTAGATGATGGGGATATAGTATCAAGCGGTGGTGTAACTTCAGGGATAGATCTTGCCATTTACACAATTGAACAAAAACTAGGATCAAAAATTGCACACGCTGTAGAAAAACTGTTTGAATTTGAACGTAGAAGTACAGTTTGGAAAAATGAAGGTCAAAATCCTGTCGCGTTTTAATTAAATGATTTTGTATTAGGGGTATCACCATATCTCTACCAAATTAAGAAAAATAAATACCCCAGAACGAAATGTTTACTTTTCTACAATAAACTAACAAACCAAAGTTTATATATGTAATAATAATCGCTGTTGTTAAATAAGCGACTTGAGTACTCCTCATAATTATTCTTATGAGGAGTACAAAAAAGTTAGTACTTTACTAGCTTTTTTGTGTATACATTGTTCGTGAATAATAAAGGTGTTCAAAAATATTGATTATGTAATAGAATTTCATTATACATCTTTTGGATTATTGTTATTCGATTAGATATACTTATAAATTTTAATAATTAATATCTAATTTATTTATATCAAAAAGAAGTCTATGCTTTAATTATAAATTCGTTTGAATGGAGTGATCCTATGAAAGTATTTGACACACATTTACATATAATCGATCCAAAATTTCCATTGTACGAAAATCAAGGATATATGCCAGATCCATTTACGTCTGAAGATTATTTACACACTGTCAGTAATTTAAATGTAATTGGTGGTGCGATTGTCTCTGGTTCCTTTCAAAAGTTTGATCAAACTTACTTAATAAATGCATTGCAAACATTGGGGAAGAATTTTGTTGGTGTTACGCAGTTACCCTATGATACATCAGACGATGAAATTATTAAATTGAATGAGAAAGGTGTTAAGGCACTTCGCTTTAATGTAAATCGAGGTGGTTCAGAGGATATATCACGTTTAGACAATTTTGCTAGAAGAGTATATGAATTAGTAAATTGGCATACAGAGCTTTATATTAATTCAAATGCCTTACCAGAGATAACTAATATATTAGAAAAATTGCCAAAAGTATCAATTGATCATTTAGGTTTGTCAAAAGCAGGTCTACCTAATTTATTAGCTTTAGTCGAAAAAGGAGTTCGAGTAAAAGCTACTGGATTTGGAAGAATTGACTTTGATGCTGCTGAAGCAATGAAAGCAATTTATTCAATTAACCCTGATGCGTTAATGTTTGGAACTGATTTGCCTTCAACAAGGGCAAAGATACCATTCCGACATTCAGATATAGAGTTAATTAAAAACGAATTTGAAGAAGAAGCCATAAAAAAAATTCTTTATAAAAACGCCTTTGACTGGTATCTAAAATAGAGTTTGACCGCATTGTCATTGAGCTAACAAAGCAAAATATCCCCTAAAATGAAAAAATACGCTATTCTTTCTGTAGATTCATAGGAAAGGATAGTGTTTTTTATGTCTGTTTCTGTGTCTGAAGAATTTCAAATATTCACTCAAGGGATTCAAAGTTTTTTATCTCCAAATAGCTTACGGGATCTTGCTAGGGGTGTTGGTTTTGTACAACGAACCAGTAAGTATCAAGCAAAAGATTTAGTAGTTTTTGTGTATGGGTGAGCAAATACGCAGATACCGTTCAACAATAACCGGCTATTGCTTCTGATTATGTATGATGTTCAACATTTTGGTTTTTATGTGGATGACATAAAAGAAGCTGCTAAACGTTTTGTAGAAGCTGGTGGAGAACTATTGAATGATCCTGGCGAATTGTTAGGAGATGTGGAAGATGGAACAGGCCATTTTGTTTATGGTCGTGTTCCTTGGGGAATGTTAATTGAACTAATTAGCTATACACCAACTGGTCTAAATTATCCAAAAGAGAGTGCAGCAAAACGTTTCACTCCTTAATAAATGAATATTAGTTATATTTTACTTGAAAAAGTAACAACTCAAAAAATAGCGATTCTATAAATTATAGAATCGCTATTTTTTGTTAATAGAAATAATGAACTTTACTAGATATTTAACCATACTTAATATAATAGAAATCAGATTTATCGAATGTTAGAAAAATTATAACGATCCCATTGTTCACTGCCATCCAAGCCAATAATAAATAGCATAACTAACTTATTATTTATCTCCTTAAAGTTATATACTGCATTGGGATTTCTACTTTTTGCGATAATTCATGCCCCCTTCTTAAACCAATAAAGAAAAGAAGCATTCCTTTTCATGTCTTTCTTTGTCCTTTTTTTGTTCAAAGAAAAGAAAGTTTAAATTGAAAATTAATTATTAAAGACTCTATAATAACTTTTAAATTTATAAAGTACATAATTTTATAATTTACAAAACATAATTCTAATTATGGGTATTCTATAGAAAATGAATAAAGTTTTTACCCTTTATTATAATCACAAATAGCCTAGTCATCTAAAATCATAATTTATATTTTATTTATCCATACAGGATGTGACTTCACTCATAAAGTGGCCACTAGTGGAAGTAAAACTTTGCCGGAGAGTGATTATTAACCCATAAACTTGCCGTGAATCCTGGTACTTTGTAATAAAGTTTGATCAAAAACATGCTACAAAAAAAGACCATTTAACAGAAGAAACCCAAACATTTTGAAAAAATCAGTCAAAAATGCTTGGGTTATTTGTTGCTAGTAAATAATTTATATAAGAAAGTTTATTCATTTTTCTACCTGTGTTTGCGCAACAATCGCGCTCTTTTGTGTAATAAGGGTTTATAATTGAATTTAAGTTTTAACAAATAAAACACAGAACAATCCTTTTTATAAACACTCGTGAAATTTAAGCAATAAATGATGCAATCAGTTTAAAGAAGAAACTGTTAGTTAAGCTGAATTTTCAACCTTCTTTTTGTGGCGCCTTTGTTTTGAATTTTAATAATGGAGAAGTCGCCAATTTCAGTTATTTTGTTAACATGGGTTCCACCACATGCTTGCTCGTCAATATCATCAATTTGAACTAATCGTACTTCGTTAAGAGAAGCTGGAAGTAAGTTAATAATTGTCTTAATACTCCCTTCTTTCTGCTCAGCTTCTCTTCTACTCATCGTTCTCATTTGAACATTATGATGTTTAGATATTAACCTACATATTGATTGTTCTAAATTCTCAAACTGTATTTCTTCTATAACTTCAGGAGAAAACGCTAGCTCTAATCTGGCATAATCCTTTTCAATCTGACTGCTTGTAGCTAAAGCACCGTAATGCTGAAATAAATAACCAGAAATAACATGTAATAATGTATGATAACGCATGTTTTGAAAACGCCAAGACCAGTTGATATGCATGATGACTGCTTGTTCTAAGTGCTGCAATGGACGATCTAATTCATGAACGATTTCACCATCTATTTTTTTTACATTTACTACTTCGTAGATTTCATCTCCCTGTTTAATGGTCCCTTTATCGCAAGGTTGTCCACCACCACCTGGATAAAAAATCGTTTGGTCAAATGCAACAAAATTGCCTTTTACTGAAACAATCTGCGCTTTACACTCTTTAATATAACTATTCTCTGCATATAATTCCTTTGTTGACATTTTGCATCTTCCTTTAACTGATAAACTATTGATTCAAATCAATTCACTCATTCACAAATCGCGATTCTAATTTCTTAATATCTTCTATCAACATTTCTACATTTTCCTTTTTTGTAGCCCAACTGGTACAAAATCTAACAACACTGTGCGTTTCATCGACTTTCTCCCAAATGGCAAAGGAATATTTTTGGCTCAATTTCGTTATTACATCTTTATGCAAAATAGGAAACTGTTGATTTGTTTTTGAATCGTACCTTAATGAAAATCCTTTTTCAACAAATGCCTCTCGGATCATCATCGCCATTTCCACAGCATGTCTGGAAATATCATAGTATAAGCCGTCTTCAAACAAAGTTTCAAACTGTATTCCCAATAATCTCCCTTTAGCCAATAGTCCTCCCTTTTGCTTGATTATATATCGAAAATCATTTTTTATAGCATCATTTATAATGACTACTGCTTCACCAAACAATGCTCCTATTTTAGTTCCCCCAATATAGAAAACATCACAAAGTGATGCGATATCTGCTAAGGATAAATCATTGCCTTTGGAAACCAGACCATATCCTAATCTAGCTCCATCCATAAATAATGGCAAACCACATTCCCGACAAGCCTTGCTTAATTCTTCTAATTCGGATCTACTGTAAGTTGTTCCATTCTCTGTTGGGTTAGAAATATATACTAAGCCCGGCTGTACCATATGCTCATGAGTCGCATCATTCCAATGAGCATCATATAATTCTTTTACCTGTTCTGCACGAATTTTACCGTCATCACTCGGCAAAGTAAGCACTTTATGACCAGTAGCTTCAATTGCTCCGGTTTCATGTACTGCAATATGACCGGTAATTGCAGAAATTACCCCTTGATGCGGACGTAATATGGAAGCAATAATTGTTGTATTTGTTTGTGTTCCTCCAACTAGAAAATGTACATCTGCATTTTTTGTATCACATGCTTCTTTAATATATACTCTCGCTTTTGCACAATGTTCATCCATACCATATCCAGGTGTCTGCTCTTCATTAGTTTCAACTAATTGCTTCAAAATTCGCCCATGGGCACCTTCTGCATAATCATTATCAAATCGTAGCATTCATATCCTCCTCAGTTCTATTTAATTTCTTTTCAATCAACAACATAGAAACATGTATTTCTTCTATTTCTTTTTGTGACAGCCCCTGTAGTAATTTCACTATTTGTTCATTAGATTTTTCATTTAAATGATTAAAAAAAGCAGTCCCGTTTGGTGTCAATTGAATCAGACTTGTTCTATTATCAATTGTCGAACTTTCCTTAATTAGTAGACCATCTTTAATAAGCTTTGCAATTATTCTACTCATATAGCTGCGATCAATATCGAGTTTTTCGACTAAATCGTTTGCAATACATTCTTCCATGAAACCAATCTCTAAAATTACCCGAGACTCCGTAAAAGAATATTCACCATTAAATACATGCTTATCTAACAAACCAAGTATATTCGTATAAAATCGGTTAAATCGCCTTATATCACTAACAATATTTTCATTATGGTTCATAATATCCCCCTTTATTAGTGGACTATGTCAACAAATGATAAATTATTTAGTGGACTATGTCAACATTTTTAAATTTAGAATCATTAAGTAAAAGTTAAGATATACAAATTACATATTTAGGATTGAATAATATGGTAGCTATACTGTTTAAAAAATCAAATTTATCCTAGTAATGAGATGAACTAAAAAATAGTTGTATTGAAATGTATAATTTCTCTTGTTATTAATTCTTTATTTCAATAAAAAGTGAATTTCTCTTTCTTGAAGATATATGCCCTTAAATTTTTCTTCTTATTCAACAATCTGCCACTTTTAGTGGAGTAACTTTATTGCTGCTCAACAGTTTCTTCATTCACCTTTCAGCTCAGATTTTCTTTTAGCTATAAAAACATCCCTTTAGATAGACTAATCAAAGTAAACAAAACATTGAGTCTTTTTATAAACATCTTGAATTTATTTAAAAACGACATTAAAAATATTCTTCAAATCCTGGAAGCATAAGTTTGCCGCAAACAAAAAGAACCATAAACTTGCCGAAACGGCAAACTTATGGTCCAAATCACACAGGAGATGGTATGGATAAAGCATCTATGGAAGCACCGTTACTTATTTAATTTCTAAGAAACTATACCAAAGTTTCAATCCACAACAGATAAAATCAAATATATTTAAAATATGCTCCGGGAATCTAAAGATTTATCTTGTTCATTTAATTTTTTAATTATATGTGCTGGAATATCTTCTTTTTTAATAATTGAAACATCATGCATTCTTGTATCGCTTCCTCTTTTAACAGCTTTAATATATGTGCCAATAGGGAATTTGTTTTCAGACCCAAAACCTAATTCAATTTTATTTAAATCTTCATCATACCCAA
The DNA here is from genome assembly GCF_038006965.1 of Bacillus sp. FSL K6-1338. NCBI lineage: Bacteria > Bacillati > Bacillota > Bacilli > Caryophanales > Bacillaceae > Bacillus > Bacillus sp. FSL K6-1338. Next base: position 460,895 of record NZ_JBBOWI010000002.1, read on the forward strand.
GTAAATCATATGAATACTTAATTACATCTTTAGGTGCGTTAGAATCTCGTTTAGCTTCTTCTTTTACTACACCGTATACACCTGTCTCGCTTGCAAAAGGACTATAACGATCCCATTGTTCACAGCCAACCAAGCCAATACTAGATAGCATAACTAATATTAATATGCAAAATCTTTTTTTCATACTTACTCAACCTCTCTTTATTTTAAAGTCCTATTAAAATATCGTCAGACTGTAGATTTTCATAAAATTAGTTCTTAGTTTACAAATCCCTTACAGACATCAATCCACTTTAAATATTCTGAGTATCTTTCTAGTTCTTCTATTGTTAATTCAATTGCACTGTTCCCACTACCGCAGGCAGGAAAGACAGTTGTAAATCCTTGTAACGATACATCCAAATACACTTCAACATCTTCATTTACAGCAAACGGGCAAACACCACCTATTGCGTGACCAATTAGCTCTTCTACTTTGTTTACATCAATCATCTTTGCTTTAACACCAAATTGTTCCTTGTATTTACGATTATCAATTTTTGCATCACCTGCAGTGACTATTACTAAAACACGATCTTCTATTTGAAAAGATAGAGTTTTTGCGATTCTTTGAGGCTCACATTGCAAAGCTTTTGCTGCAAGTTCAACGGTTGCACTGGATTCCTTAACCTCAATAATTCTATCTTCCATACCATATTGTTTGAAATAGGAAATGACTTTTTCTAATGACATTTTACAATCCTTCCTTTTCATAAAATTTTTATTTTTATTCATGCACATACATGCTTACTCTCATTACTAATATTTAATAACTAAATTTACCGTTGTACTTTTAGCGCTACTATATTTATTCACTTTATGCTATCTTATAAACTTGTTAAAATAGCGCCCAAAATAGTGATGACACCACCAACAACCGTGATGATTGATATCTGTTCTTGCAATAAAAAAACTCCTAATAATACCGTCCATACTGGTAGTAAATTAATAAAAGGTGCAGCACGTCCTGCTCCAACTATTTTTACTCCTGTATTCCATGCAATATAAGCAATTACTGACGAAAAAGTACTAACATAAATAATACAAACCCATGCACTTTTAGTTAGGTGAATCATATCCGTCTGTACTGTGCCAATGCAACTTATTGCACTAAAAATTGTCCCATAAAATGCTGCCCCAGCAGTCATTGCTAGAGGGTCTATCTTTCTTCCATACTTTTTCCCGAAAACTGTATATAAACCCCAAGCGACACATGATAATAGTATCTCAGCATCCCCAATAATCGAGACTTCTATTGAATTTGAGGATTTTCCTTGAATTAGTATTATGACACCGACTATGGAAATAAGTGCACCAATCCATGCCTTTGTTTTAATCTTTTCCTTAAGAATAAAAGGTGTAAAAAGTAAAATCATAATGGGAATCCCTGCTGAAATCATTCCTGCTCTGGATGCGCTAATTGTTTGGAGTCCTAAATAATTTAAAGTTGAAAAGGCATATACACCTAAAAAACCTTGTATACTAAATTCTTTCCAATTTTTAAAGAGATGCAACTTTTGTTTATTAAGCATTAATAGGCAGATCAGAATCATAGTAGAGATCGCCCATCGAATAGTGTTAAGTAATATTGGTGGTAATACTGGTCCTAAAAAACGCCCACAAATATAGTTTCCCGACCATAGGAATGTTGCAAATATTAGTAATAGAACCCCTTTTTTCATACTTGTAACCCTTTCTTACCTCTTCGATAAAGAAAATTTAGACTTTTTCACTAGAGTTTTCATGACAATTAAAATAATATTAAGACTCCTTGTTATAAGTTATTCTTTAAAAAATCATATACAGAACTACATTTCATGCAACACATATAAAGTAGTTCTGTATATAATTAGAAACTGGTTTAATACTATTAATACGTTATCATGTAATTTTAGTAGGTGTTTTTCAATTAAAGAAAAACTTTGTTTATTATTTACTTATTTGGCTTTAACTTCAAATATAGAATCAATTTCCACTGTGACATACATGGGGTAGCTGATTCACTCCAATTGCCGTCCGAGCATGTTGACCTTCCATTCCGAATATATCTTGCAACAACTTTAAAGAGCGTTAATAACAATATGTTGTTAATCAAAGCCAGCTACACTATGCACAAAGGCTTGTAGTTTAATTACATTTACAATACGGTCTAAATCGCAAATATAATCTTTGACTGCCACTAGTTTATTAATTAAACAATTTCATTTCTTAGTCTCGTTTTTATTATATTTGAATATCACCAATGGCATATACAACTGCTGTTCCCGCAATTTTCACTCTGTCTCCCTCATGTTTACAATATAGTGTTCCCCCTCGGTCAGAAAGCTGCCTTGCTACCATTTCATCTTTACCAAGACGTTGGGCCCAAAATGGAATGAAACTGCAATGTCCTGAACCGCAAACTGGATCTTCATTTACATTGAGTTTCGGGAAAAAGACTCTGGAAACAAAATCATACTTAGTACTTCTGGCTGTAACGGATACAGCTAATCCATCAGGTAGCTCCTTCATTTTCGCAAAATCAGGTGTCAGATTCTGAACATCCTCTTCATTTTCTAATACGAATATCAAATCTCTACTTAAGTAGCTTTCTACAGGTTTTATGCCAATTGCTTCAATCATCTCATCTGTTAATGTAATTTTTTCAGGCATTGTGCTGGGGAAATCCATCTCATAAATGTCATTCTTTTTAGTTACAGTAAGTTGTCCACTTTTTGTTAGAAATTTAATTTCTTCAATTTCTTTTTCATAATAGTTAGCAATTACGTATGCTGCTGCTAAAGTTGCATGGCCGCAAAGATCAATTTCTCCTCCAGGAGTAAACCATCTTAGTTTATAGCCCTCACCTTCTTTTACTGCATAAGCCGTTTCAGAAAGATTATTTTCTATCGCAATTTTTTGCATCATCTCTTCTGGAATCCACTGTTCCATAATACAAATTGCTGCAGGATTTCCTTCAAATACGTTTTCTGCAAATGCGTCTACAACATAATATTTCATTGTACAAACCTCCATATTTTTATGAAAACTTACTTTACCTTCCTATTCATTAGTTAGTATTTCAGTCATTAACTATATTCTATATGGACCATGTGTATAACACACAAGAAGCTGATATAACACTGTAATTACATGAGTTTTTCATATTATATTAATGTAATTATATATATCCCGTATGGCGTCTTTTATATTAAAATAAAAAGATGAGTGTGTTTTGATCTTAACTTCGGAATGCCATTAGGTGCCTCATTATGTTCCGAAAGTAAGTGCTGTATTTCTTTAGGTAAAGGAATTGTTTTTTTTAATTGAAAATTAAAATGAGCTAAAATAACTTTTCCTCTTGCAATCCAATTTTGATGTTCGTCTTGTATAGCATGTTCAACTTGAAAACTTGTATTACCAACTTGACTAATCCATGTGTAAATAGTTACTTTTTCGGTACTTATCACCTCGTGAATAAAATCACATTGAATTGAAGCAATGATTAAATTCCAGGATTTTATCTTTAAACTTGAATTAAAAATTTGATAAAGTTGATTTCTCGCTTCTTCAAAGTAAATAATAAAATTTGCATTGTTTACAGGTCTAAAAAAATCATATTCACTAGAGCGCACAATAATATCATGTTTAAACATAATATGTCTCCTTTTAATTGTGGTAATATTACGGTCTCTGATTACATTGAAAAGTATTTAGTAAAAATTAAATGATTTCATGATTTCAAAAATGAAGTATAGTGCCTCTATGCTATATGACCGGTTTAGATAAAATTACTATTTTAGGTTGTAGTTTTATATTGCTTATGTATTAAATGATTAAAACGTCGGAACAAATGAGTATTCTTTTAAAGCATAGATGTTTAACTTAACCCTTATTAATAGAGTTATTTCCCCCTATCGACTTCTATTTTTAATACTTTATTTCAAAGAATTCATTGATCTACTTGTATGTTATATCGAAACCATATATAACACTCAAGCCTCTTTTATAACATTGAGACGTCACTTTCCAAACAAATATACTTATCTATTGTTTATCAAATCTGTCCCCGTTTCCTACAGGAAGAAACATAATTACCTTCTATACTCATACTGACAAAACAATTGAAAGTGAGTCTGGGGCCAGTAGCACAAGCAAATAAGAAACTCGAAGAAAATGGTTTTATTACCTTTTTATATTTTTTAGAGGTAACTGAATGCTATTGATTCTTTTACTTATAACCCTTAAATTTGCACTAATTTTATTCACTAATTGGCTAATCAAACTAACTCTGCTGTAGAATATTCCATTCCGATATCATTTTTGGAGGCCATTGAACTGCTAGATAATGATTCGCTTTGGATTCAATATCCTCCACCAAACCATCAAAGGGCCAAGCGCTCACCCAAGATCTTTACCTATCATTTTCACTGCTTGATGTTGAAATGAATTAATCATTAAAAATTTTAGGCTAATCTAGAAAAATATAATATGTGAACAGCTAATTTCATCATTTCTTTATATAAGCAAATATCGTGCCAATATTAAAAATCAAAATGATAATTTTAATTTTCGAATATTGGCACGATATTGTGTTGGAAATCTTCTGCTGTTATAAAATAATCAAATAAAAACTAAATAAATTCAACTAAAGAGATATTCTATGAATAAAAAAGGATGTCCAAAAAAATTCTATTTTTTTGGACATCCTTTTAATCTATTTCATTAATAATCCGGTAGGAGTAACTTGATATGTTTTTTTCTTACCTACAAATTCCTGTTTACTATTCTCGAGATTAGTAAGTGTGGCACGTGTCTTTTCCTTTTGTGCTTCTCCCTCTATATGAGTAAACTCAATATAATCCCCTACTTTGACTGAAACGGTTTGGCTTTCAGCAGCTTGTTGTCTATTTCCTATAATGTCTTTATTGTACAAAATATTACCGGATGAATTCTGGACTTTAATGCTTGCATACGTATTAGTAAAATAAGAATGGGGGATACCCGCTTCTAATTTAATCTGCATTTTTTCTGTTGATTTGTTATATTCTATTTTCGCGATTTCTCGATCATTATATCCCTTTAATGACCAAGCGAATTGATTTCCATCTAAAACCGTTGTTTCTGGCATTTTCTCTACTTTCTTCAAGCCTTCTTTTGTAACTTGATACCTCGCTGTCTTTCCAATGGTTTCATTTTTGTTATTTTCAAGGTTAGTTAAAGTTGCTCGCGTTTTTTCCTTTGTTGCTTCTCCTTCTATATGGGTAAATTCAATGTAATCCCCTACCTTGACGGGCACAATTTGGCTTTCAGCATTTTGTTGTTTATTTCCCACGATTTCCTTATTGTACAGAACGTTGCCAGAAGAATTCTGGACCTTAATACTCGCATACGTACTAGCAAAGTAGGAATGTGGTACACCTGCTTCTAGTTTGACCTTCATCTCTTCTACCGTTTTATCATAATCTACTTTTGCAAATTCTCTATCACTATATCCTTTTAATGACCACGCAAACTTGTTTCCTTCTAAAATTGTTGCTTCTGGCATTTTTTCTACTTTCTTCAGGCCTTCCTTTGTAACTTCATATATGGCTTTTTTTCCAAAGCTCTCTTGTTTACTATTATCTACATTTGTAAGAGTAGCCCTATGTACACCTTCTAGATGTGTTAACTCGATATAATCGCCTACTTTGACTGGAACTTTTTGCGATTCAGCATTTTGTTGTTTGTTTCCATAAATCTCTTTGTTATAGACCACTTTACCTGATGTGTTTTGCACTTTAATACTTGCATATGTACTATCAAAGTAGTCATGTGGTACACCTGCTTTTAGATCTATTTGCATTTCTTCTGTTGATTTATTTAAATTTACTTTCGCAAATTCAAAATCTCCAATCCCTTTCAGCGACCAAGCAAATTCATTACCTTCAAAAATGTTTGGAGATTCATTTTTGATTTGTACCTTTTTCTCAACAGTTTGATCAAATATATCCGTTAATACAATTTTTGCATAAGCATTTGTTGGTAATGATATAGATTGACTGATTCCATTTTGATAAGATTTAATATCATCAATTACGTTAATAGGTTGGCCCGTCATATTTTCATTGTTATAAATTTCAATTTTCCCCTTAAATTGCGGTGTACTATTTTCTTTTAGTTTCCAAGATACATTTAATTTTTCATTTTCATAATATATAGATTGGATATCAAAATCTAATTTTCCTATTTCAGGTTGAGTAGGTTGATTTAGCGTGAATATTTTTCCTGACCCAATAGTAGACTGCGTATTACCTCCTGCTTTGACCCATACATATTCTGAAGTAGCTCCTCCATCATATTGATAAGTATTATCATGCGTTCCAGAAATACTTTGATTATTCCAAGAACTCCATTGTTTATCAACTAATTTTCGGCTATAACCATTTTTTAGGCGCGCTTCTCGAACATTCTGTCCACTATCAGCCCAGTCTTCTTGAAACATTCCTAATCCATGATTAAATGCAACATTAGCAACCGGAAAGTCCATAATTGCAATTTGATGCCATTTATTCTTTGTTACATCTTTCATCCATTGTCCAAATTTGGTATGACCATTTTCTTGCCATGAACGCATTGTCATTCTGTACCAATTGTTGTCTTTCCAACCATAAGTTGTTTGAACCTTCATTCCTGTTCCTTCTCCTCCAAAGGGGCCAGCTTGCGAATTCGGAGATAAGTATTCGGCTTTTATTGCTTCTTTAGAGGAAATTGGATCCCATAAGGCAAAATGTAAAGTACGTTTTCCATTTTCATCAAACCCACTTTGTTGTTGAAAACCAGCATATCCTCCAGCTTCACCACCTGCATTCCAGTTGTGTACAGCCCAGTACGTATAAGGTGGAGTCTGAACTGGTGACCAGTCTATACTAATAATATCTGAGACAGGTATATTTTGGGGACTCACATAAACTGCTGGAGCAGCTGAATGTGTTGCAGCTTTAGTGTGCAACATAGACGTTCCAAACATAGAAAACATGCTACATGCTGCGATCATTATAATAACTTTATTAAATCTTTTCTTCGTTTTCTGACTAATCACTAATCTACATCCTTTTCTAATTTTTATTGTTTCCCGACAGAAGACTCCTTCCTCAAAAATGTGAAGGTGTGAAACACCAATTTTAGGTGGGAGATGAATGTCGGTTGGCATAAGCCAACATGTTTGTTATCATTTACTTGTACAGATTGCTCATTGAAAACTGAAGTTGCGAAAACCAAGCTAAAGTAGGGAGTGTGGTGCGTTAACGTACAAGATACTTATGTTCTCACCGTAGGGACTACGGGTAGAGCCTGCTAAGATAACCAGTGGATACACCGGTGTTCGCAGGAATCTCCCACTTCAAAAAGTCCGTAAGGGCGTTAAGTGGTCAGTAGTTCAATATTGAATAATAACTTAGTAGAGAAATCTATCAAAATTCAAGCAACATCCAGTAAATCTTTAAAATACTGCCCCAATTTTATGTTGTTCTATCTTCACATCTGATTCTTACATGTTATTTGATTGTAATTGGTTTCCATAAAGATAACGCAAATATCCAATTCGGGTCCCCATTTCCTTGATGACTTTGAACCGCTTCATACACTGTCCCTTGATGTTCAACTTTATCGCCCTTTGTATATGCCTTCTTTGGATCCCATTTCTCATAAGATACATTTTGATCTTTTGTTTTTACCAGAAGAATTTCACTTTGAATTGATGTATTTCCAGCTGCATCTACAGCCTTCACTGCATATTTATATTCCTTATTAACTGTTAAGTTTTGATCAGTAAATGTCGTTCCTTGTACGGTTTGAATCAATTGTCCATCACGTAATACCTGATATTCTTTTACACCTACATTATCTGTAGACGGATTCCATTTTAGCTCTACACTGTTAGAAGTAAGGTTGCTTGCATATAATCCTTGTGGCTGTGTGGGAGCTTTTGTATCTGGTTCCGGATTAACAATTTTATCTACTTTCTTCAATCCCTCTTTTGTAATCTCATACACCACTTTGTTCCCAAAACTTTCCTGGATGCTTTTTTCCACATTTGTAATAGTAGCTCTATGCACACCTTCTAGATGTGTTAACTCTATATAGTCTCCTACCTTAACCGAGACTTTTTGCGATTCAGCATTTTGTTGTTTATTTCCATAAATCTCTTTGTTATAGACCACTTTACCTGATGTGTTTTGCACTTTAATACTTGCATATGTACTATCAAAGTAGTTATGTGGTACACCTGCTTTTAAATCTATTTGCATTTCTTCTGTTGATTTATTTAAATTTACTTTTGCGAATTCAAAATCTCCAATCCCTTTCAGCGACCATGCAAACTGGTTTCCTTCTAAAATATTATTTACATTAGGCATATCTGGTTTAATTGGATTAGAATCTGTACCCTTCCAAATCTCTGCTGTTAAAATTGGATATCCTAATGCAGCTACTTTTTGAATGGTATCGTTGTTTGGATGTAATCCCCACTTCTCAAAGAAAGGAATCAAATTTTGTTTGGCTACTTTTGATGCTGAAATCATAAATAATTGTTTTTTATTTTCATCAGTTTGTGGAAGTTCACTTGAAGGCATGTCTCTATACAATTGATGCAATTTAGGATAGAAATCCTCTCCATACGCTAACTGTAGTTGCCAAAGCATAACAAGCTTTACAAAAACATCGCTAATTTCATCATAATTTTTATTCACTTGTTCTAGATATTGAAATGCTTTTGGATAAATTCCACTTTTCTCTAAGTTGGATGGTTGATTAAATGCTTTTTCTACAGAAAGGCTGTATATATTATTTTGTACTTCTGTCATATTATAAAACTTCCAGGGCGATTGTTGTCTCAAATGTCCTGCCTCATGCCAAGGGCCCCAGCCATCTGTTATAAATTTATTAATATCTAACACGTATTGGATTGCGTCTCCTACATATGCTGTTCGATAAGAAGTTGCATACATATAATAATCAGGAGAATGATTTTCTTCTACGTAATGAACATAATGTTTATCTACTTGTTCTTCAGATAATCCAGCTACTTTGTCTTGAATTCGAGTAGCTTCATCCATCTTTTTTAAGAGTTGTACAGGATCTGTATTAGAACCCAACAAATATTTCTTAACACGTGCAGGGCTGGCCGTAATTAATACACGTTCGCCTTTTAACTCCACTGCATGTGCACTAGGATACTGGTCCAGCATGTTTATTAAATCTTGTTTTGTATGCTTTCCTAGTTCAAAGAAAGGCGTAGTCGTTCCACCTGTTGTAATTGTTGTTCGAATGCTACCTCCTTGTTGTTTATTATAAAAATAAATCATCCCCCCATTTGGAGATTGGATTGTGTTTATACCAGGTTTTAATGTAAATGATTTTATCTTAGAATCTTCTCTCCAAGAAGCATCATATGAATACGTTCCAATATATACCTCAATATCTTGATTACCTTCTACATTAATCGTTATTTGTTCATTTGGCTTTGCATATAAACCAGTTGGTTCATATGGACTAAATGCCATATTTTTTCTTTCCTGTTGTTTTAGTACCTCAACATCCCCTTTTCCTGGGACTGTAAATGTTCTATTTTCTGATTTAACTGACTTTTCACTTTGCAGTGATGGCGATAAATTTTTTTGCTGCTGCATTTCCTCTGCAAAGACATCTGATGAAGAAGCCATTCCAGAAGCAATTATAGTTATTGTTGCAGTAGCTACTAGTATTCTTTTGGTTTTATAATTTGATTTATTCCCCATAGTATCTCCCTCTCATTTCCTTGATCAATTTAATAGTTTTGGTTTCTTTAGCATGTACTTACGTGCAAAAACAGTTTATGACCTTGTATTTATTACTTTTTTACATAGTCCTCCCTTATTCTGTTTATAATTATATTTTGATATTATTTTATGACACATATTAATACAACTTTATAAAGTATCAATCAATAATGAGCTTTTATGTTTTGATTTGGTATTCCTAACTACCTTATAAATTAAATAAATTACATAAAGGTATTCATTTTGTGTGAATAATACCTTAAATCAAATTATTTTCAGATTAATAATTCACAAAAAATTAATATTATGTAAAATCCTATCAAGGAAATAAATACAAACTGATTCGTCATGTATACATTGAAATCACTCAGGCATTTACTATCATCCGAATACTTCATTCATTTTTTCTATTTTAAGTTTAAGTTTTTAAGTTATTAGGAGATGAAAAAGCGAATCTATTTTGAAAATAGATTCGCTTTTTTTACGTATAACATAAACTTTCAAGTTTTTTTGATTGAATTTTTTATAAAAAGAAAAGGTACATCCCAAAAGAGAAGAATCCTACTTGTTCAAACATGTAGATTGTGATAACCTTTGTCTCTGATATATCTCATTTATAGTTTGTTTAATTGACTATGTCTTTTAGAATACATAAAAACGCAATCCTTTCTGTATATTTCTACAAAAAGGATTGCGTTTTTTAATTATATGATTACATATTATCCATTATTAGCTGGAGCCTCTCCTGTATTCCCATCATTACTTGGTGACGGTAGCGTTCCATGATCATCCTCATTGTTTGGTGGTGTTGTATTCCCTTGGTCACTGCCACTTTTTGGCGGCGTTGTATTTCCTTGGCTATTACCATTGTTTGGTGGTGTTGTATTCCCTTGGTCACTACCACTTTTTGGCGGCGTTGTATTTCCTTGGCCATTACCATTGTTTGGTGGTGTTGTATTTCCTTGGTCACTACCACTTTTTGGCTCACTTTGCTTTTGCTCTTCTTGTTTCTTTTGCTTTTCTTTTTGCTTATTTTCACTCGGCTGTTCAGTCGTATTTTCTATTTTCGTATTTGGAGAAGAATCACGCTTCTCACCTTTAATACGTAATTCGCTACCTTCTTGAACTACACTGTTCGGCATTTTAAATTGTGACTTATCTGTAGCAAACTTACTCATCATTTCTTTAAAAATCAATTGAGCTATTTTCGTATTTTTACTACTAATATAATCATCTTTACTATCCTTTGTATATCCGGTCCATACTGCCATCGTATATTGTGGTGTATAACCAGCAAACCAACTATCACGAGTTGCACTTTCTGGTAGATTATATTGTGCTATTTGTTCTAAAGAATAGTTTGTTGTACCTGTTTTACCCGCTATATCTAAAGAACCTATATTAGCTGTTGTACCTAATCCAGATGAAACAAAAGTACGAAGCATATCAGTAATCATATATGCTGTAGAATCCTTCATAACTCGTTTTGGCTTTTGCTCAAAACTTTTTGATTTACCATCTGAATAAATGACTTTCTTAACAAAATGTGGCCTCGTATACTTACCATCATTACCAAATGCCGCATAAGCACCTGCAATTTCAGTCGGTGACGCTTCATTTGTACCAATCGCTGTTGATTCGGTCGGTGCTACATTAAATGTAATACCTAGCTTTTCAGAGAAAACTTTTGATTTATTAATCCCTACTTCTTTTGCAGTTTTTATTGCCGGGATATTTCGGGACGTTTTCAATGCATCACGCATTGTAATTGGTCCTAAATGCTTTCTATCAGCATTTCTAACTTCTTGTCCCGTTGAGTACTTAAATGGAGAGTCATCAATTTGATGGTAAGTAGCCCATTTTAAATATTCAATTGCAGGAGCGTAATCAAAAATTGGTTTCATCGTTGAACCTGCTGAGCGATTTAATTCAATTGCAATATTATGTCCTTTAAAAACAGCTTTATTTTCACCACGTCCACTACCAATTGCACGTACTTCTCCTGTTTTCGTATCCATAAATGTGAAAGCCCCTTGGAATTTCTCATTTGGATAATTAATAATATCTTTATTTAAAAGTTTTTCCGCAAAATCCTGTGCCTTTGGATCTAATGTTGTATAAATTTCTAAACCGTCAGATCCTATATTAACATCTGGCAACTCTTTTTCAACTTCTTTCACAACCGCATCCATAAAAGCTGGATAGGGCATTTCTTTTTGTTCAGTTGCTTTCTTAAGTCCTTCTGTTACTGGAACTTTTGATGCTTCTTCCATTTCTTTTTTTGTAATATAACCATGTCGATTCATTAATTTAAGTACAACATTTCTTCTTTCTGTTGCTTTTTTGATATTTTGTTCTTTCGTTGGATCATAGTTATTAGGAGCTTTCATTAAACCAGCAAGCATTGCAACTTCTGGTAGTGTTAAATCTTTTAATTCCTTACCATAGTAATTTTGTACTGCTGTTGCGATTCCGTATGAACGGTTACCTAAGTAAACTTTATTTAAATACATTTCTAAAATTTCATGTTTTGAATACTGTTGTTCTAGCTTATATGCTAAGTATATTTCTTGCGCCTTTCTCTTTGACGTTTTTTCCATCGATAAGAAGTAATTTTTAATAACTTGCTGTGTAATCGTACTTCCACCTTGAGAACCGTAATCCCCCTTTAGGCTGACTAAGGCTGCACGTGCAGTACCTTTATAGTCTACGCCACTGTGCTCGTAAAAACGTGCATCTTCCGTTGCTAAAAACGCATTTTCTACTAACTTAGGAATCTGATCATACATAATATTCGTTCGTTTTTCTTTTCCATATTCATATATCAATTTCCCATCTTTATCATAAATTTTTGAGGATAACGGATTAACAAGTTTTGCTTTCTCAAGTTTTGGAGCATCTTTGATCATAACGAAAAAGGTAGCAACCCCTGCGACTAACCCCACAATACCAAGTAATAAACAACTAACTAAAAACTTACGAAAAAAAGATGTTTTACCTTTTGCATTTTGTTTCTTAGCAGAAGGCTGTTTTTTCTTTTTAACTTGTCGTCTCTCCTCTCGAGAACGATAATTTTCTGACATGCTACTTTCTCCTGCCTTTCAATTCTCCTGTTGATTTACCTAAAATTATTGAAGTTACTTTAAGAAATATATTCATATTTAAAAAGTGTACTAAATAGACAATTTAAGTAATAAATTTGTTCCACTTTAAGATGAAGAAGAAATTTGAGCTTATCTTATAACGAAACAGAAACGGTAATAGTGGCACAACAAAAAAATGGAATTGCATAGAAAATCTATTTTTAGCTTAATGGGCATGTGGCGATAACCCACATCCATCAACTTAAGGATTTAGACTATTCTTGAAGTTAAAAGCACGTTACTATTCTCTTATGTTAATGAGTAAGGGTGACGTGCTTTTTATAAATATTCATCAAAAACAAGAGTTGTCTTTATTTGCTGAAGAGTTATATCGATATATGACTCCTACTACACTTAATCAATTAGCCATAGAAGCAGGCGGAATAAAACGAAAACGCAAGTGCCATGGGCACCATTTTTTATCTTTGTGTGTATGGTTAAATCAACAAATCGCTACTACCTCTCTTACTCAACTTTGTAGTCAATTAGAAACTTCAATAGAAGTTTTATTAAGTTCCTCAGAGCTAAGTAAAGTGCCTGTCGCTGCATGAAGCCTACTACATAATCGAACCAAGTAATCACTTGCCACCCGTTGACTAATCCAAATGCAAATAGCAGCTAATTCTGATCCAGAAAACTTAAGTTTTCGCTTAATAAATTCTATTTCTCTTGCAAGTTCTTCTAAGAATACAGGTGTAACATATCGTTGTAATTCTTCTGCAAATGGTAATAATTTATCTTAAATCGAGAGATTCATAAGAAAACATTATCCTTTCTAATTTAGCTTGTTTAGAAAAGATAATGTTTTTTGATATTGGAGGGTATTAAAATCTCCTGAGTTGATGGTTATGTATGGTGACCCCATAGCCAAAGAAGTACGAAGATATTTAGAAATGCATTAAATTTTGAGGAAGTACTTGTGAACCGTATCTTGAACTACCCCCACTTTCACTTCGTTTAGAAGTGAGGGATTCCTAAGTAAAGAGTTCTATCGAACTCTAATTGATTAGGCTAACCCTGCAGTCCTTGCGGTTAGAAGCCTTATCGCTTCATTCTTTAGATTGATACTTGCGTTAATATCTCTATCATGATGTGTTTGACATGAAGGGCAAAACCATTTACGTAGGTTTAGATTTTTAACGTCTTTATTTTGATATCCACAACAAGAACATAATTGGCTGGAAGCAAATGTTTTCGATACGACAATGACTTGTTTGCCATACCATTTTGCTTTGTATTCTAACATGGATCGAAATTGCGACCAAGATACCTCACTAATTGCTTTTGCTAACTTATGATTCTTTAACATATTCGATACTTGCAAATCCTCTATACCGATAACATCGTGGTTTTTGATGATTTCAGTTGAAATTTTGTCCAAGTAATCTTTTCTAGCATTTGATATGTATTCATGAATTCTAGCTACCTTTACTCGTTGTTTATTCCAGCGAGAAGATCCTTTCATTCTTCTAGAAAGAACACGCTGTGCTTTCGCCAACTTATCTTCTAATGATCGGAAAAACTTCGGATTTTCATAGTGTGTTCCATCTGACAAAATAGCGAAATCTTTTAGTCCTACATCTATTCCAATGTAAGAACTTGTTTTCGGAAGTTCTTGTACTTCTGTTTCAACTAATAGTGACACAAAATATCTACCAGAAGGGTTCCGTCTAACTGTAGCATTTACAATACGCCCCTCTACTTCGCGACTTTTGGCAAATCGAACAAGGCCTAGTTTCGGCAACTTTATTTTGTTCCCTACAACGGCAATGTTTTCATTTGTTTGTTTTGTGGTATAAGATTGTACGTTGTTCTTCTTAGACTTAAAGCGCGGTGCGCTGTTTTGTTTTTTGAAAAAGCGCATATAAGCATCCGCAAGGTTGCGAACAGACGACTGAATCGCAATACTATCCACTTCTTTTAGCCAAACAAGCTCTTTCTTCATGGCAGATAGTTTGGCAGAGCATGTACCATAGGTCAAGCCTTTTCCTGTCTCTTTGTATGCGTGATCCCATAAGGATAGGAAATGATTGAATACAAAGCGAGAACACCCAATCGTTTTGTTGATTAGAATTGCTTGTGCCTGATTTGGATAGATACGAAACTTATAGGCTTTATTAATCATTATTTGATTCACCTCCATTTCGGTATATAACTATCACAAACCAAACATATATTCGATAGGTAGTGGAGTAACACTTTCTGTATGTCGAACAATTAAGATGGCTTCCTGCCATCCCTTGTTCGAAGCCAATTCATCTCCCACCTACTCACTGGGCTGTGACCCTTCACGCTCCTTGAGGAAGGAGTCTTCTTGGCTAAAATGATAAATAAATCAGGTTTTGTATGTTCGATTTTTAAATAATACCCGAGAAGGAGTGGGTTGCAGTTATAGTAATACTATTTTTTGTATTTCTATAATAGATAATTTTTTTAAAAAAACAGAATTATCTTGACAGTTATTAAATGGATTGATAAGGTTATAAAAAAATATTTCTTATCCAGAGAGGTGGAGGGACTGGCCTTATGAAACCTCAGCAACAGGTCTGCTTAAGTAGACACTGTGCTAATTCCAGCGGGTGATAATCCTGATAGATGAGAGCTTCCGTTTTTATTTGTCAGTAGCGCCCTCTTTTTTAGAGTGCGTTTTTGTTTTTTCTGGATAGTAACTAAAGGAGAGTAGAAATGGAGAACAAAAATGGGCGAGAATTTCAAAGGAAAATGCAAGCACGTCATTTAGTCATGCTATCACTTGGTGGGGTGATTGGAACTGGCTTATTCTTAAGCTCGGGTTACACTATTCAACAAGCTGGCCCGTTTGGATCAATTCTATCCTACCTGATTGGTGCGCTAGTGGTTTATCTAGTTATGCTATGTTTAGGAGAGCTTTCCGTACATATGCCTGAAACAGGCGCATTTCATAGCTATGCAGTTAAATACATTGGACCGGGTACAGGATATACAGTAGCCTGGTTGTATTGGTTAACTTGGACTGTTGCTTTAGGTTCTGAATTTACAGCCGCAGGATTACTTATGAAGCGATGGTTTCCATCGGTTAATATTTGGTTATGGAGTGTTCTTTTTGCCATTTTGATCTTTGTATTAAATGTCCTGACTGTTAAATTTTTCGCCGAATCCGAATTTTGGTTCTCATCGATAAAGGTTATAGCTATTGTGCTTTTTCTTGTTTTAGGAGTAGCAGCAATGCTAGGGTTTCTTCCAATGACTCATTCAAAAGCAGCACCATTCTTTTCTAATTTTACAAGTGGAGGTTTATTTCCTCATGGTGCTACGGCCATTATGATGACCATGCTTGCGGTTAATTTTGCTTTTTCGGGAACAGAATTAATAGGCATTGCAGCTGGAGAAACAGCGAACCCGGAAAAAATGATACCGAAGGCCATTCGAACTACTCTGTGGAGATTGATCATCTTTTTTGTAGGAACGATTGTTGTTTTATCTGCGTTATTGCCTATTTCCGATGCAGGGGTATTAGAGAGCCCTTTTGTTGCAGTTCTAGAACGAATTGGGGTGCCATATTCAGCTGACATTATGAATTTCGTTATCTTAACAGCCATTTTATCTGCGGCAAACTCAGGCCTTTATGCCTCTTCTAGAATGCTTTGGTCGCTTGCTAATAAGAATACGATATCCCCGATTTTTGGGAAAATGACGAAGCAAGGTGTTCCAATCAACGCCGTCATTTTCAGTATGATGGGTGGAGCTTTGGCTTTGCTCTCAAGTATTGTGGCACCAGATACTGTCTATATCGTACTTGTTTCCATTTCCGGTCTAGCAGTAGTTATAGTTTGGATGAGTATTAGCGCTTCCCAGTTCCTATTTCGCAGACAATTTTTGAAAGAAGGAAATTCTGAAAAGGACTTGATTTATCGCACACCACTATATCCATTAGTACCAATTGCTTCTTTTATCCTTTGTCTGGCATCGTGTATTGGAATTGCATTCGATCCAACACAGAGAATTGCCTTATATTGCGGCATACCGTTTATTTTGTTTTGCTATGGAAGTTATTATCTAACAAAAAATCTAAAAAAGAGGGGTGTAGATTATGTCGAACAAAATCAACCCAATTGATACTATTTTATCCCAACATTCCATTATGCTTCTAGACGGAGCATTAGCTACTGAATTGGAGGCGCATGGATGTAATTTGGACGATCCCCTTTGGTCGGCACGTGTGTTACTAGAAAATCCGGAACTAATTTATCAGGTTCATTCGGACTATTTTCGTGCTGGAGCAGACTGTGCCATAACAGCAAGCTATCAAGCTACTATTAGTGGTTTTTCCGCGCGTGGAATACAAGAACAGGAAGCTTTGGAATTAATTAAGAAAACGGTGTTACTTGCAAGAAGGGCAAGAGATGATTTTTGGAAGGAAAATACGCAAACGAATAGGCCTAAACCATTGGTTGTTGCATCAGTTGGGCCGTACGGAGCTTACCTTGCAGATGGTTCAGAGTATGTAGGCAACTATGTTGTGACAGATGAAACATTAGTAGACTTTCACCGTTCGAGAATGTCTGCGTTAATCGAAGCAGGTGCAGATCTATTGGCATTTGAAACGATCCCTTGCCTGCAAGAAGCAAGAGTATTAGATACATTATTGCGTGAGTTTCCAGAAACATATGCGTGGCTTTCCTTTTCGCTAAAAAATGAGAAAGAGATTAGTGAAGGTATGAAACTAGTGGAGTGTGCACGAGTTTTTGAGAAAAGTGAACAAATTGTAGCAATAGGCATCAATTGTGCACCAGTAACTGTTGTGACTGGTGCAATCCAAGAGTTGAGGGCAAACATAAAAAAACCAATTATTGTTTATCCAAACTCTGGTGAAACTTATAATCCAGAAACAAAAACATGGCATGGTCATGAACAATGTAACACGTTGGATATTCAATCTGAAGAATGGTACCAAGCAGGTGCACGTTTAATAGGCGGATGCTGCAGAACGACACCTTATCACATTGAGGAGATATCGAACAAGTGGCGTTCTTCCCAGTTTTTCTATTCGAACGAAGCAAAACAGTAATGTAATGGATGATAATCTAACTTTGTGTGTATTTTCATGATTTTTCTTGTTCAGGAATCTACAGTTACGTCTAGTGGCACAAAAAGTCTTTTTATAGACACAAATGTGGATAGTAGCCTCGGGAATCCAGTGGACTTTTGGGTACCTTAGGTATGGAAAAGAATCAGGGAAAATAAAAACTGCTAGTTTAATAGACATGGTAGACAACATGCTGAATCTTTTAATGAAGATGTAGTTGGTCCAATTGAAGGTGAAGGGGACCATTTATTCGTAATTAAAGTTAATGAAGAGGTTAATTTAGTTATTCAAAAAATAGTTCAATAACTATATGAAAATTTGTTGTAGTAGTAAATGTAGTCATATTGTTGTAAAAAAGGATAGATGTAAACAGGTATACTCTCCTGTTCATCTATCCTTTCCTTTTTACATACAATATTAAAATCCAAATTAGTTCCTTTTAGGAAGGTACCAATATGAACAAGACATTTAAATACATTTTAATCTTCTTTTGTGCAGTATTTTATATTGCAATGGTTTGTGGGATTATTTATATAAACTTTGTTCAAGATCATTTTATTCCTCCAAGCAGGAAATCTAAGATTGAACATAAACATTTATAATTAGGTATAAGGAGAGCTGTACAAGATACTCTTGATTTCCCAAGGTTATGAGGATAATATTTTTGATACTGTTTAGCTTCATCTAAAATGAAGAAGAACGTCACGTTTACACATTCTTTTTCTACCGAATCCATATCCTAAGTTTCTATACCATAATGTTTAAAATAATCACCAAAGTCATTAGTGAATCTTTTTTCTCCATCCGTTCCAGTAATTCGTTTATATTGCAATTCTTTAAACGATTTCATTTCAAGTCGGCAAGTTTCTTCTAACCACTCATATCGTTGCTTAACTGCTTCCGTCTCATTTTCATACCAATCCTCATGCTCTTCATAATATTTCTTCATACATTCAGGTCTCTGTTTATTTCTTAAATAGCTTGGCATCAAAACCAAATTTACGTTATTTCTTTGCGGAAATAGGTTGAAACCAACTATCCCTATCATTTAACTGAACTTCAAAAACATATATAGGCTGTGAGAAGCCTTTTGTATCAGTATAGTAATCTATATTATATTTTGTGATGAATAATGTATCACCTGCTTTGAAAGATCCTATAGGATCAAATTCTCCTTGTTTCAGTTTTTGAAATGCTTCCTTTGGAGAAAGAATTTCAACATCTCGAACATGTGATTTTTTTGTACCGTAATATTTGTAAACAGGCATTTTGTTCTCTGCGTCTTTTAACTCTATTGATGTTTTTATAGTAACTTGAGACATATCATTTTTTGTAATGGGATCAATAGGCATATTCCCAAATTCCTTCATTTGATACGAAATTATTATTCCGAGTGCGACGAAACTTACTGTAATGGGAAGGTATAAATATTTGATTATTTTTGTATCTGTTTCATTTTTTTTCAAAAATATAAGAACTATGTTTAACACAGAATATCCTAGCATCATGCCTAAAGTATTATGAAGTAAATCTGCTAGTTCCATACTTCCTCGTTGCAGTGTAAATTCAAGAATTTCAATCAATAAACTTGCTATAATTGAGATGATTAACATCCATTTTGTTTTTTGAAAAACCTTACTAAATAAAGGGAATAAAATTCCTAAAGGAAAAAGCATACCTATATTCACAATGATATGGAAAAAGGAAGTAAATGAAAATGTATTCCATGCTTTTTTATAAATACTAAGTACATCAAAATCAATGGTTCTTGCAAAGGCCATATCATCTGAACGACCAAGTGAAGTAGCTGATAATGCAAGGGAATAGTATCCTGTTATTAAAACAAACAATATAATTTGTTTTACAGTTAGTTTTTT
Organism: Bacillus sp. FSL K6-1338; assembly: GCF_038006965.1. Taxonomy (NCBI): domain Bacteria; kingdom Bacillati; phylum Bacillota; class Bacilli; order Caryophanales; family Bacillaceae; genus Bacillus; species Bacillus sp. FSL K6-1338. The sequence goes on from NZ_JBBOWI010000002.1 coordinate 480,795, forward strand.
TTCTCTTTTACATATCTTTTTGTATACTACAAAATAACTAAAAACAAATACAAATAGTAACAAGAGTGTGAGTAGTATCGTAGGAATCGCATAACTAGCGATTAAATTGAAAATAATGTTCATTTTACACCTCTGTTTTTATGAATATAATTTTGTACATATGCATTTTATATAGTGATTACTAATACAACAATCGAGCTTTGGATCTTTAAAGGCTCGCAAAAGATGTAGGATTTATTCGTTAGGGAAGTAATTTTAAACAAGGCTGAATAAGATAAAATCGTCATGTCGTTCAAAAATACGAGCTTAATTTACATAAATAACTGTCAAGAGATAAAATTTTTGTTTTTGGGGTAGGTTACAGCCCAGTAATTGATAAATCGCCTTTCTTATTTTTCTCTCTATTTTTTTGTTGCTTACATTAGAAATACTAAACTGTATAATGACTCATATTAAACTTATAAATAGACTTATTAGTAATTTTTCATACTAATTATTCCTTTCTTCATGCTGTAATACTTAATAGACAACCTAAACAATAAAGTTGTTCCACATTTACAAAAAAAATAATTAAATATAAGATGAAATAGGCTACATAAGGGAGGGTTATATGTTACATACAAAAAGATGGAGATTTTTTGCGGTTCTTTCTATCGTAGGTTTGATTTTACTAATTTTATTAAAAATCAACTTCATTTCAATTACTATCGCAACTTCTTCAGCTGAAAGAGGAAAGATTTTTGATCAAAATGGTGTAATACTAGCTACAAATAAGAAAGTTAAGTCTCTATATTGCACTTCTAATGATGAAAAGCTATCGAAACAAGACACTTCAAACACATTAGCTTTTTTTAATCAATTTTCAAGCGAGTTTCAACATGATATTTCTACAAAGAACATAAAATCTCAATTACAACAATCTTGTAAAAAGCAGACTATGAATGATATACCGTTATACTCTGATATAACTGAGAACGAACTTGCATTCATAAACAAAAACAAACCCAATAATGTAATAATTAAAGATGAATGGATTCGATATTATCCTAAACATGAAATTGGCTCGCAAGTAATTGGGTATGTAGAAAATGACCTTAATTCAAAGCATATGCTTGTTGGAAAAAGTGGGATTGAGCTACAATATGAAAATGATTTAAAAGGAAAATCAGGAAAAACTCTTATTTTTAAGATTGGTAATAAAAAGTTCTTCTGGAACATTCAAAACGTACAAATAGGTAAAGATGTCCGGCTAGCCTTAGACTCTAAATTGCAGCAAAAAACAGAGGAAGCATTAAGATCTCAAATTAAGAAAATTCCTGATGCTAAAGCTGGTTATGCTGTAGTGAGCGATGTAAAAACTGGCGCAGTTTTAACTATGGCCAACTCGGCAGTATTTAATCCAAATACACACGTATCATTTAAAAATGAAAACTTTAAATCACTTTCGCAAAATAAAACAATTCAAAAATTAAAGTATGGTGAATCTTATGTAAATATGTCCTCTACTATAAAGCCGCTTACTATTTTAATTGGATTAAGCGAAAAGCTTTTTCAACCTGAAGATACTTATTTAGATAAGGGTACCTTTCAGTATGATAATCAAAATAACATTTCGAATGCACCTGGAACGCCAACAGGTGAGATTACACCAAGGCAGGCTATTATTAATTCATCTAACACATTTATGACAGCAAAAGTAGCTCTGCCCTTATTCAACCAAAATAATGGGAATATAGAAAAAGTGGCACATATATGGACAGATTATTTAATGCAATTCGGCCTACGTTCTAAAACCGGGATTGATTTACCCTTTGAAGAAGACGGACAATATGAATTCCATCCATCTAATACGTTTGAAAAGGGAATCTCCGCTTTATTAAATGCCTCTTGGGGAGAAAATGAAGTGCACACCCCCCTTCAACTCGCTCAATATGCAGCAACTTTGGCAAGTAAAGGTGATAAATATAAACCTCAAATTGTAAGTGCGATTATTGGTCAAGATGGTAGGGAAACAAAAAAGTTTAAACCCATTTTAGAAAGTTCAAATCGTTATCCTATGGAATTTTGGAGTGTCGTGCAAGGTGGAATGGGGCAGAATATAGAGGAGATTAAAAATTTACCCTTTCATGTCGCAGGTAAAACGGGTAGTACAGGTTCTCCGAATGAGCAAGAAAGAATGATAAATCATTCTCTTTTCATTTCATATGCTCCTACCGAAGATCCACAAATCGCCATTTCTGTCGTTATTCCTGGTAGTAATTCAGAAAAAAACATCGCTGCTCTCGTTACAGCAGAAGTTTTAGAGTTCTGGCATACACTTCAACAAGAAAATAAAAACAAAGAGGAAGGTTCATTAAAGTGAACCTTCCTCTTTTACCATATAGAATCTATATTTATTATTTTCCATATACCTTCATGATCTTTTTCGAACACAAATGAATATTTAATATCCGTTAAAACATACTCTTTTTGTACATACCCAGTATTACCGTTAAATGTCGATATTTTTATATATTCATCATTCTGCACTTTTTCTGGAATCCAAGCTTTTACAATTTCATTAGATACTTCATATAAAATTTGTGATTCTCGTTTTGGTTCAGCTAAAATTTTCGTTTTATTTCCACTAACAGTTACATATATATAATGGTCTCGCTTTGATTGGTTACTTTCTGACATTCCACTTGGTACTTTATATACTTTCTTTGTATCATTTGCAAACTCTCCCCCCATTGTAAGAGCGACTTGCAACTCATGAAAAATATCTTCATCAAACTTCAATTCATCCTTCTTATAACTCTTCCCTTTAAATAGAACTTCTTCATTTAATGCTCTATACAAATCATTTTCATTTTTTGAATTTGTACTTTGATATAAATCATTCATAAATTGTTTCAATGATGGATCTTGAGCAGATTCATCTTTTGTTTTCGGCTCAATTTGAGTACTACTTTGTACTGGTGATTTATTATCATCAAGCCAAGGTTGTTGAACAATGAAAAATAACATTGTACAAACCAAAACAACTACAACAGGCAATGCTTTTTTTCGAAATGGTCTCTTATATGTTACAGAATCTACTTCACTATTTTGATATACCGATTGCTTTATTTTATCAATATATTTTTCTTCATCTTTCCGATGCTCCATTGGTCCTTTTTTCAATTTACTATACCAGTCAGGATTTTTTTTACTGTTCATCACTTCTACCCTCCCCTATTAGTTTTGAAACTTTACTTCTCGCTCTACTTAATCTAGATTTGACTGTTCCAATTGACACACCTAATGTTTCAGCCATTTCTTCATAAGATAATTCATATTTTGCGTCTAATATTAGTATTTCACGTTGTTTTTTAGGTAGTTTTAATACAACATCCCACACTTCATTTAGTTCCTCTTGTTTAAAAAACTGTTGTTCTGCCGAAGAAGACTGCTTGTCGTCACTAAAAAATCCCACTAAAGATATCCTTTTAAAATAAGCGGATTTTAAATAGTTTATTGCTGTATTTCTTGTGATTTTTAATATCCACGTTTTAATAGATGAATCCTTTCGAAACGAATGCCAATGTTTAAAAACCTTTATAAAGACATCTTGTGTGATATCATCTGATAAGTGTGGATCTTTTGTAATAATAAATGAATAATTCCATACATCTTGCCAATAGTCTTTAATAACATAGTCGAGCTCGTCATGATTACATTTTCCAATAAACTTCTGTTCCATTTCCACACCTCAAACTTATTTGAATAAACATAAAACTGCCCTCACTTTTAATATGGTTTCAATATATAGACATGATACAAGCTTCATTTGTTCCATAGCGCTTTTTTCTATATAGCTACGCTTTCTGTATTTGAATATATTGTCGTTCTTCTGTCTCTTTCTTTATTTTCTCTTGACGTTACGTAGCTCTTCTTGCTCCCTTTGTATTTTGGTTCTGGTGCAAAAACAAAGTAAAAGAGAATAAAACATATATATTCCTAACGGAATCGTATTCTATGTTACAAGTCCATCTACTATATGATTCAAGTAATTTTGTTGTCTAAGTTGCTTACTATCAGGTATGCCTTTTTCTTTTTTCAACTACCCAATTGCTATAGAATAAGCCGGATTCTTATCGACTGTTATTACACGTGGCTTTGAAACATGAAAAGGCCGCAGCGCTTTCATCTCTTGTTTTGTTTAGACAAAAATCGATTGTGTTTCCTTTCGAATCAACAGTACGTTACAGGTACATCCATTGCCCTTTAACTTTAAGTAAATTCCGGATTCAAACTTTCTATTTTGAGTACGTTTAATTTATAGAAAACAGATAACAACATAATTTTCTCAATAAGTAATATTCTTATTTCAATACAAAATTCTTACAATTGATGCTATACCTGTATTAAGGGGAGCGTTTTAGTTAATTAGGGAGAAAAATTGTAAAAATGATATGGGAGGAACAAAAAATGTCATTGAAAAAGAAATTAGGTGTTGGAGTGGTTTCAGCCGCTCTTGGTATGTCTTTAATTGGTGGGGGAACATATGCATATTTTAGCGATCAAGTTGTGACAAATAATACATTTGCTGCAGGTACATTGGATTTAGCTATGCAACCAACTACTTCACTTAACTTAGAAAATTTAAAACCTGGGGACAAAATATTAAAAAAATTCAATTTAAAAAATAGTGGTTCATTAGATATTAAAGATATCATGATGAAAATAGACTATACTGTAAACGACTTAAAACAAAATAATACTACAGAAGATTTCGGTAAACATATTAAAGTACAATTTCTTTGGGATTGGGATCCTGCAAAAAGCCCTGCATACGAGACAACCCTTGCAGAACTAAAATCACAAAGTTCAGAGATTGTCTCCAAAAAAGTATTTCATTCTAAGTGGACTGAAACAGGGGGGTTAAAACCTGGGAAAATGGATTGGTTTTGGATAAAGTTTGTATTTGAAGACAACGGCACAGATCAGAACGTGTTCCAAGGGGATAGTATTGCGTTAAAAATGGAGTTCCAAGCCAATCAAACAGAGGGAAAAGAAAGATAATTTTACAAAAATATCGTTGGGAAAATGTAAAACTGAGCTTGTAATTTTTTGTAATTTGTCAAATTGACCATCAAATTTCCATATAAAAAACCAGTGATACTAGTACATGTGTAGGATATCACTGGTTTTTTTGAGTTTAACATTTTGTATGTTTTGTAAAACTATTTTTCTTTCGGAAGTACAATTCTTTTATACAATTGAACTGTAATCAAGTAGTAAATCGAGTAAATCACTACGAAAATAATAATTGGTAGCCAAATACGAAAGTACGGATCAGCCAAAAGAACGCTGAACATGTTTATACCAACTAATACGTGAACAATACCCACAATTGCTGGGACTAAAAATACGAAGAATAACTCTTTATAAATCGATTGTATTAATAACTCCCTGCGAACACCGATTTTACGAAGCATTTGATAACGTGTACTATCTTTGGATGCACCGGATAGAATTTTAAACATTAAGCAGCTTGCCATCATTGCTAAAAATGCAACTCCAACGAAAAAACCCATAAATATTAGTCCGCTGGCAAAATTATGACTCACAATATATGCTTGATACTTACTATCCAATTCTTCCGCTCTCACATTTTTATATTTTGCCATCTGTAATTCATCAAGTTTTTTCCATTCTTTTATGTATGATCCAAAATCATCTGTTCTCCCCATAAACACAGTACTTTCTTTACCCTTCATACCATCGTATATGTTTTGATCTACAATTTTCATTTCATAATCAAGATACATATAATCTGGCTGGATCGTTCTGAAAGCCTGGATCCATTGTTTTGTGTTCGTCTCTCCTTGAACCCGTTTTATTGAAAATGCACCAATGGGTATTTCCTCTGAAACTTTCTCTATTTTCATACCTTGCAAGAAAGGACGATTTTTTTCTACATCTTCTTTAAGATAATAAACATACCTATCATCAACTTTGTAATGATATTCATGTTTTTCTTGAAATAAGATACCACCCAAAATTTTCTTTTCTTCCGCTGTTGGATTATGAATGACTGAATCGTAAATTCGCATTTGATCTGTCGTTTTTAGGATGTTGTTTTTAAATGCCATACCACAAGCAATTCCACCAGCACCAAGAGCCACTAAGATTGCTACTGTTGCAAGCACATTTGTTAGACCATTAATGCGGAAATTTAATTGTGCAAAAGTAAAAGCATTGAGGCCTTTTTCACTACGTTTTTTATTACTCTTTAGCTTGTTAATCATAACTGGGAGAAGGGATCCAAATATAAGGTAAGTACCAGCGGTTGCTGAGATTAATCCAACGGCCATTAATCCCAAAGCAATTAGCGAATTTGCATATGACATATAGATCAGTGATGCATAACCAATACCTAATAAAAGAATACCAAGGAATGCAATTACAACTGTCATTTTTCCTTTTATGGCAACACGTTCTGTTTGTGCATCTGCATGTACAAGTTGTAGTACAGAAATACGCGATAATTTAATACTATTCATAATTGCAGATAATACAAATAGTGCAAAGAAGAAGACGCAAGTAATAGCTATTGATGGCAGATAAAATGCTTTATAACCTTCACCAGCAAACTCGAGTTGTTTCATTAATAACTGACCGATCCCTTCTGCAAGTCCTACACCAACTGTAATACCAATCGCAAGAGACGCAGCGCCTAATACGATTGTTTCGATAAACATAAGTAATGTAACTTTATGCTTTTTTGCTCCTAACATCATATACATACCAAATTCTTTTTGACGAAGAGCTGATAAGAAAGAGTTTGCATATAAAATATAAAAAAATGTGATAACCGCTAACAAAAAGGAACCAATTTTAAAGACAGCCACAATATCCCTAATAGAAGAGTTGGATTCAAGGAACGTTTTATTGGATGCTAGCGTTTGAAACATATAAAAAGTTGAAATAGAGACAATAAGACCAACAAGTAAAACAATGTAATCTTGCAACTTACTTTTTAGGCCTGACATAGAAAGTTTAAATAACATGATTGAACTTCCTTCCTTACGCTTTTTTTGTGCCTAAGTTTGCAAGCACGTCTAAAATTTCTTTATAGAATTCTTCACGGGTACCACCGCGATGAATTTCTTTATATAACTCACCATCTTGAATGAATAAAATACGCTGACAGTAACTTGCGCTGTAAGGATCATGCGTAACCATCATAATGGATACACCTTGTTCTTTATTTAAGTTTGTCATCGCATCCAGTAAACTTGTTGCATTTTTAGAATCAAGCGCTCCTGTTGGTTCGTCCCCTAAAATAATTGCTGGCTCATGCACTAACGCACGTGCTGCTGCTGAACGCTGTTTTTGTCCACCAGATACTTCAGATGGATACTTTTGAAGGATTGCTGAAATTCCTAACATATCAGCTACCTTTTCTACTTTCTGTCCAATATTTCGTGATGGGACACCCTGAAGTGAAAGTGGAAGTGCAATATTTTCGTAAATAGATAAATTTTCTAATAAGTTAAAGTCTTGGAAAATGAATCCTAATTTTTGCGAACGGAAATCAGAAAGCTCACCTTGCTTCATTTTCGTAATATCCGTACCCGCAATTTCAACAACACCGCCTGTCGCTTTATCTAACGTTGAAATTACATTTAATAATGTTGTTTTACCAGAACCAGATGGCCCCATAATTCCGACAAACTCCCCCTCATGAATTGAGAATGAAACACCTTTTAACGCGTGTGATTGGTTCTCACCTTTTTTACCGTACAATTTTTGGACGTTTTTCACGTCTACAACTGGTTTCGTCATATATATCCTCCTACGTTTGTTTTTTCATTTCTTTAAAATAAGTTGCTATTCATATTTGCTACTAACAAAATAGTCATGTTGCATCTACCTTTTCCATAAGGCGGTCACGATGTATCCACTTGGAAGCTGAAAGAAAATTTTATTTTAATTTCTCCACTCACCTCATCGCTTTGAATACATACATGATAAACTATAAAAATTAGGAAACACCCTGAAAAAACCTTAAGAATTCTTAAGGTTTATAAAAAAAAAGCTTATGGAACCTGTAATTCCATAAGCCAATCTATTCGATTGGATGTTCAACAATAAAGGATATCCAACCTTCTTTATATTCTGCATGTATATTACCATGATGAAGTTCAACAATTCTTTTTGAGATAGCAAGCCCCAGTCCATTTCCTTGATCATTTTTTCTTGCCTTATCACCCCTGAAAAACCTTTCAAACAATTTATTCGGATCGCTAACAGGCGGTCTCTCGACTTTATTTGATATTTTTAAAATTGCTTTGTTATCCATTAATTCAAGACATACGGATAATTCGGATGGTTTCATGCTGTACTTTATCGCATTCATAAACAGATTTTCATATACACGTACCATTTTTTCTGCATCTATGAAAATAGGTATTGTTTCTTGTGTAATTGATTTTTGAACGATTAAGCGTTCCTTTTCAAATATAGGAATGTATTCTCCAACTATTTGCTCCAACAAACCTGATAAATCGACTTCATTAAGATTTAACTTAGCATCTATGCCTGATAAACGAGTATATTCAAACAGCTCATCAATTAAATATTTCAGTCTCTGTGCCTTTGAATACGTGGTTTCAAGGTATTCCTGTAATTGTGTTTTACTATTGTATTGCCCTCGTTTTAATAAATCTATATAGCCAATAATAGATGTTAACGGTGTGCGTAAATCATGAGATACGTTTGTTATAAGTTCATTTTTTGTACGTTCTAATCGTCTTTCTTGTTCAAATGTATTTTCCAATTCCTTGGACATATAGTTGATATTTTGAGCAAGTTGGGTCAATTCGTCCTTCCCCTTAATCCCAATTGTCAAACCCAGTTTTCCATTGGCAATATCATTTACATTATCCGAAATGAGCTTCAAATATACTATTTTCTTTCGAACCAATATCAAAAAAAGTATGATAAAGGTAAAGATTGCGAACGCGAATAAGAAAAACAATGCCAAATTGCCTTCAAACATACCAAATTCTTCGTTTTTTACAAATAATGGATCTATGACGTATACCAAAATGAGGATTGTTAAACCAAATGAAATAAAAAAACTAACTGCAACAGCACCAAGAAGTTTTATAATGATCTTATTTCTGAAACTAACATTCTTCATATTTTATATCCAATTCCCCACACAGTTTTAATATAAATGGGATGTTTAGAATCCTCTTCTATTTTGTCTCTTATTTTTGTAATATGCACCATGACGGTATTGTCTGATTTATAAAAAACCTCTTCCCAAACTGCTTCATATATTTTTGCTACACTCAGGACAATCCCTTTATTGCGGGCAAGTAGTTCGAGAATAGCAAACTCTTTTGGAGTTAACCTTGTTTCTTTTCCTCTTATCCATACTTGACGTGTATCTGTATTCACGGTTAAGTCACCAATTTCTAGAATGCTTTTATTATGTTCTATTGATGAATTGTATTTTTTAAACCTTCTTAATTGGGATTTTACCCTAGCGATTAATTCCAATGGGTTAAACGGTTTTGATAAATAATCGTCTGCACCAGAGGCTAGACCCTGAATTTTGTCTATATCCTCAGATTTTGCAGATAGCATGATGATAGGTATATTGCGGTCTTCCCTAATCTTCATACACGCTTCAATACCATCCATATTAGGCATCATAATATCTAAAATAATCAAATCAAACTCCTTTTCTTCTAACAGTTGTAAAGCTTCCATAGCATCTTCTACCTTTTGAGTTTTCAGACCTTCATTTTCCAAATAAACAGAGATAAGATTTCTAATTTCTTTATCATCATCGACAATAAGAATTTTTGACTCCATAGGATTCCTCCATATTTTTTCTCGTATTAAACAGCTAAAGACATAAGCAGGTGAGACATTTTTATCTTCTCTTTATTGTAAACTTGCAAACGGAAGACAAGAAATAACATAATAGATATAAGTAATATCGTTCCCCTAATATATTGTTCAATATTTACTGCTGAACCATATATAATTAATACGTTCTCTTTTTCTTTAAATTTTGCTTTTAGTAAAAAAATAAAATTTCTTATTATTTTCCACTAATAAAATAATTGTCTTGTGATTTCTTCTTTTAATTAATTTTTCTGTGAATACACCTGTACTCAGTCCATATTTGACAATATAATTTACTTTCTTCAAATCAATTCCTTCAATTATTTTGTCTCTAAGAAACCTTGAACTTGGACTGGCTGCACCAATTGATTTTTAGTGAATTATATACAGAAATAAGAAAGCGAATTGTTTTCATACCTAATCATCCCACAGGTTTGAACTCATAATCATACTCTAGAGTCCAAACCTTAAGAAAAAGGGGCAAAAGTTCTTAAGAATTCTTAAGCTTTCTACAGCATTTTGTCATAAGAATATATGACGACTCTTGAAATGTTAGCGGGATCCCCAATAACACTTACTATTCGTCAATCCGAAGAACAAAAAGAACTTGTAGGAATCTCTACAAGTTCTTTTTTAGATAATGTAAAAAGTTAAAACAAACTATCTCATAATTTGAATCGGAGCAAACACTATAACCACGGGTTAATTTTATTATATGCCGATTCCTAACTTATGCCCTTTTTATATTTGAAAATTATGTGAATTAGTAAAATGAGTTTTACGTTATAACTAACTATAATTCTTGAATATATGTAAATGGAATTGTCTTATCTTTTTTTATTTATGTGATAAAGAAATTAGGTATAGGAAGATTATACAAATGTTTATTTATAATATTTTAGCGATGAAACAATGTTTGAGATATGGAATGATTTACGGAGGCCAATGGTCCGCTTTGTTAAATTCCACGTTTATTATATGAATTTTATATAACAAAGAAAAAAGTACCGCTCAATTATATTTTCTATTATCGGTACAGCTTTAGGTAAACTATTTTGCTTTCATGTGTGTATGATGTATATTTAGTTTTGGTCTTGTCCGAGAGAAAACTCACAGCTTTACTGTGTCACGGAAGTATAAAAGCCTGGGAGAAACTGTTTAACAGTTTTCTCTTAGGCTTTTTTTGTTTTTTTTGGTAAGAATAAAATTGGAGGTGTCTTTTAGATGAGTAAAGACTGGATTAAAGTATTTATTGCTGCTTTCTTTGAAATTTTTTGGGTTATTGGTTTAAAAAATGCTGATGACTTTTGGACTTGGACGGGGACTATCATTGCTATATTTTTAAGCTTTTATTTAATGATCATGGCAGGAAGAAAACTTCCCGTGGGAACTGTTTATGCTGTTTTTGTTGGGTTAGGTACAGCTGGAACTGTCTTTTCTGAAATCCTGTTCTTTGGTGAACCATTTAAAGTGGGAAAAGTACTCTTGATTTTATTTTTATTAGCTGGAGTAATTGGCTTGAAATTAGTTACAGATGACAGAGTTCAGAAAGGTGATGAATCCTAATGGCATGGATTTCTTTAATCTTAGCAGGGCTTTTTGAAATGTTTGGTGTTGCTATGATAAATAAACTGCATAAAGATCGAAATTGGCAATCATTAGCTTTGTTAATTCTCGGATTTGGATTAAGTTTTATATTTCTTGCTTACGCAATGGAAACACTACCTATGGGAACAGCTTATGCAATTTGGACTGGAATTGGTGCGTCTGGAGGTGCAATTTTAGGCATGATTTTTTATGGAGAATCAAAAGACTGGAGAAGACTTGTCTTTATAGGTATGGTTTTAGGTGCTGCAATAGGTCTAAAACTCGTTTCATAAATGCTTTTTTAGATTGTACTATGAGGGGGCGCCATACATGCCCATCAACTTAAAAATGAAAACAAAGTGTACTTTCATTTTGTGGAGGTAAAGCATTCCTAAAATAGAAGCATACTCTTAATAATATGCATACCAAATAAACCCTAACGGGTTTCCTTTTTTAAATTATGCAACTTTCTTTTGTTTTTTCAACCCATTATACTCATAAACAACACCCATAATATCAAAAACAGTCTTCTTCTCATATCGATGAGATTTTCTTCCGTTCTTCTGTAGGAGGTGGAACAGGCTGATTAGGATCTTTGTTATTTCTTGGATGTTTTGTTGTATGGCTTGATACAAACTCGATAAGTGATCTTGAATCATTCCAATTGCTTTATATTCACTTAATTCTTGTTTCTTCTTTTGTAAAATTAATTGTCGCATCTTAAACATAGTAGAAGAACATAGAAAAATGGCAATGAGTTTTCCATAAACATGGCATTCTAATCGCTCTTGTTTAATATGTTGCCAATGATGAATTTGAAATAAGGATTTCCAAGTTTTAAAAATGATTTCAATTTGCCAGCGGAGAGAGTAAAAATTATGGATTTGTTCCATCGGAGCAATCTCCCAAGGTGTATTGGTAACATATAGGTTCATGCCAGCTAATCGTTTGCTTTTTTCCGAATATGTAATCCCTTTTTTACTTTCTGTGTACACTTGTTTTTTCATACGCTCACGAAGTTGTTTTTCTGTTAATCGATACATAATCACCCGAATAAATAGTTTTTTATCCTTTCCAATATAAGCTTCTTTTGTTTCATAGGACTGTCCTGGTTTTAAGGTATTCATGATGTGCTCTAAATCAACTTTGATGTACTGAGATTGTTTTTTTATTGTTCCGTTTCGAAAGTATTCAGGAAATTCATTTTTGACATATACCCTATTGTTTAATTTGAGTCGCGATATATAGTACACACCACGTTGATCCATTTGATCTAAATCATCCAGTGAATAATAGCCTAAATCCCGAATACATAGGTCACCAGGGCGTAATGTTGATAAACACTCTGTTCCAAAGGTTTTATCATTATTTTTCCCTGGTTCCACTTGGAAATTTAAAAACTGACCACTATGTAAATCATATTCTAACTAGATTTTTATACCCGCTGTTTGTGCACAACCACCTGATCCAGGATATACATTGGCCAAGTGTTTTGGTACGTGAAAAATGGTTGCATCTAAAATACGAATTCGCTGAAAATAGGTAAGTGAAGCACTTGGAATTGCTGACTTTCCACAAACTTTATTTTTTAATAATGTGGAGAAAATATGTTTCAAAAAGAACACTGCCTTTTTATTAAAGTACTTATTTAGTCCTTCAGGACTCATAAGAGTTCCTGTTGATGCATGTAGCTGACTACACAATCGGACTAATGAATCACTCGCTACTCGTTGACTAATCCAGACACATATAGTAGCTAAATCATACCCTGAAAATTTACGTTTTCGTTTTACAAAACCTAGCTCTCTAGCGAGATTTTCCAAAAATGAAGGGGTAAGATGTTCATATAATTCTTCAGCAAATAATTGTAATTCGTCAGAAATTGATAGATACATACAAAAACGCCATCCTTTCCTATGATTCTACAGAAAGAATAGCGTATTTTTTGGTTTTGGTGCAAAGGTAGTGGAAAAGAAAATATAACATATATATTTCTAGCATAATGGTAGGATAATCCTGGTTCCTCATCATTTCTACTCTTACTTTTTTTCCATTTGATAAAAACACCCATCATATGGATAAAAATTTATCTTAGCTTGATAGTGATCGGGTACCGCTGTTTTGTGCAAGCAACAATCCCTGAAAAATGCAGAAAAAATTCCAGAGGCGCGCAGCTATTTTTTTAAATGTTAATTTTGGTATTTCCAGAAGATAAAGCATTTCGCAAATGATAACTTTCACCTGTGAATGCAATGATATGAGCATAGGTCCCCTTTTAATACTTATAAATAGCTTTCTTAAATGGATTTCATCATATCTATATTTGTAATTTCATAGCCTAACTTTTCATATAATCCACGAGCAACTTTGTTATGACCAAAAACATGAAGTCCAATTTTTTTCATTCCTAATTCTTTAGCAATCACTTCAATTTCTTTCATTGCCTTTTTACCATATCCTAACCCTTGATATTGCTCAAAAATAATAAAGTCATAAATAAAACCTTCCTCATTACTTGTAGGCGATTTTTGCGCAATCCAAATCATTCCAACTAGATTTTGATCATGAAAGATAGAGTATAAATAATTGTACTCCGTTTTTTCACCTTTTGGTAACAGCTGATCAAATTCTATTTTGGACAAGTTAACAGCTTCATCTTCACTCCAATTTCCAGCAGCAACCTTCTCTTTCGCATAATCTTCAATCTCATTCTCATAATAACGCTGAAACTCCTCTTCGGCCATAGGCTTTAGTGTAATCACGTATTTCCCCTCCCGCTATGTTAATTATTCTTTATTTTAAATTTTTAATCTGAGGCGTGCAAGCAACAATCCCTGAAAAATGCAGAAAAAATTCTAGAGGCGCGCAGCTATTTTTTTAAATGTTAATTTTGGTATTTCCAGAAGATAAAGCATTTCGCAAACGATAATTTTCACCTGTGAATGCAATGATATGAGCATGATGGACCAAACGGTCCACTAATGCAGAAGTAAGCCGGTTATCACCAAATAGGGATCACCATACATGCCCATCAACTTAACATTTTGAAGTATCCCCCAAACAAAAAAATTGCACTGTTAAAGGTAAATATAGAGCTAGAATGTAGGTTATTAAGAATTAATAATTATTAAAGTAGAAGATTTTAAGAATGTTTTAACCTGGCTGAATGAAGGTTCGTTTATTTCCCCCTTAAGTTGATGGGCATGGGGGGCGCCATACATGCCCATCAAGCTAAAATTTTGAAGTGCCCCCAAGACGAAAATTTTATTGTTTTACCGTTATTTATGAGAATTCAACTCATTTTCTTCGTTTTGGGGAGCTACCAATTTCTTAAGTTAATGGATGTGGGGCGGTATCCCTACTATTTTAATATTTACCTATCCGATTAGAACGAGGTAATTATCGAGCGAACTTATTTTTTTGAAGGGAAATGGAAATTTTATGTTAAAATAAATATACAGATTGTGGAATGTTGTACTTGAACTGATGAAGAAGTTTAGTAGAACAAGATTTTTAATAAATTCAATAGACGGAAAATTTTAAACATATCAAATTCTAGGAGGGACAAATGGAAACAAAATTAGGTGTAAAAAGTGAAAACAAAATTAGTGATATAAAACCAATTACATTGTATCTTTTCGTATTTTACCTCGCTTGGACTTTTAAAGAATTATGGTTAGCAAAATATATTCATTTATTTGGCGATACTACTGCAGCTTTTTTGACTGCGTTAATTAAGATTTCCATTTGGATTGTTCCAACTTGGTTATACATAAAATATTATTTAAAGACTAATCCAATTGGCTACTTAAAAATAAATATCAATGTGAAAAAAGGATTATTTTTTGGGGTAGTTCTTTCATTGCTACTTGGTTTATATTTTGCCTTTGAAACCTATATGCTTAATAATCAAACATTTGACTTCACATTATCTTTCAACAACTATCTTAATGCTATTCTTTTAGTAGGAATTACAGAAGAGATTGTATTTAGAGGATTAATTCTGCAAGAGATTAGTAAAAGATTACCTTTTTGGAACGCCAATCTTATCACAGCTTTCTTATTTTTAGCAATACACTATCCAATCTGGATTTATAACGGGGATTTTTTAAATTTATGGAGTCAAATATATGTTTTTCTTCTTGGATTAATTTTTGGGTTTGTGTTTAAAAAGACAGGTTCGTTATGGTCGGTTGTTATATTGCATTCATTTCATAATTTTTTTGTTAGTATCACTTAAAACAAAAAATACATAATTTACTTTCCACAACTTAAGTGTGCATCTTGTTTAAAAATAAAATTAAACACACCGAAAACGCTTGGAGATTTCTCCAAGCGTTTTGATAGCATAGTTAAACCATTTATGTGGTTCAGCTCATCAAGAAAAAACGAATTTGTATCCATAAAACGAAAAAAACGCTATTCTTTTTGTAGAAATATACAGAAAGGATGGCGTTTTTTGTATGAATCTATCGATTCAAGATGAGTTTCATTTGTTTGCTGAAGAACTAGAGCGATATCTATCTCCACATATTCTTCAACAACTCGCACAAGAGGTAGGTTTTGTAAAACGTAAAAGTAAGTATGGTGCACGAGATTTGGCTGCCTTATGTATCTGGATTAGTCAACAGGTAGCAAGCGATTCTCTTACTCGATTATGTAGTCAGCTTTATGCAAATACAGCTACACTTATAAGTCCAGAAGGACTTAATCAACGTTTTAACCGATGTGCTGTTTTATTTCTACAACGTGTATTTTCCCTTTTAATCAAAAGCAAATTAAACGATTCGTCTCAAATCTCAAATCAATACACCTCTTATTTTCAACGTATACGTATTTTAGATGCTACTATTTTTCAAGTACCCAATCATTTAGCTTCTATTTATCCTGGTTCAGGAGGATGTGCACAGACAGCTGGTATTAAGATTCAACTAGAGTATGATTTACATAGTGGGAAATTCCTCAATTTTCAAATGGAACCAGGTAAAAATAATGATAAAACCTTTGGTACAGAATGTTTGGATACCTTACGACCAGGAGATTTATGTATCCGAGATTTAGGATACTTTTCTCTAAAAGATTTAGATCAGATGGATCAACGAGGGGTATTCTATGTTTCACGGTTGAAATTAAATAATAGAGTATATGTGAAAAATGAATCTCCAGAATTCTTTCGGGATGGGACAGTAAAAAAGCAATCTTTATATGCTTTACTTGACCTTGAACATGTCATGCATCAGATAAAACCAGGAGATACTTATGAAATTCAGAATGCCTATGTTGGACAACAAAAATTACCCTCACGGGTTGTAATATATAGACTCACATCAACTCAAGTTCATAAACGTAGGAAACAGCAAACTTATGTTGAAAAGAAAAAAGGGGTTACATACTCTGAAAAAAGTAAACGTTTAACAGAAATCAATGTTTATATTACCAACATCCCATGGGAAATTGTTCCGATGGAACATGTTCACGAGATTTACTCTCTACGTTGGCAAATAGAGATTGTATTTAAAACATGGAAATCTCTTTTTGGTATCAATCATTGTCACAATATTAAGCGAGAGCGTCTAGAATGTCATCTTTATGGACAGTTAATCGCTATTTTTCTTTGTTCTTCCACTATGTTCAAAATGCGACAGCTGTTACTACAGAAAAAACAAAAAGAATTAAGTGAATATAAAGCAATTTATATGATTCAAGATCATCTGTACTTAGTATATGAAGCTATACAACAAGACACTCAAGAAGTATCAAAAATTTTTCTTCGTCTGTTTGACCTCTTACAGAAAAACGGACGGAAATCCCATCGATATGAGAAAAAGACAGTTTTTGATATTTTAGGCGTTGTTTATCAGTGCACTATATCCAATATAAATAAAAAAATTGCATAACTTTTAAAAATAAACCTTATTAAGGTTTATTTGGAATGCGTATTTTTAAAAACAAATAAACAAAATATCAAGCATGTAGGCAACAAGAACGGAAGTTCATGGAATACCCAACCTTAGCTTGATGGGCATGGGGGCGCCATATCATTGCGGGAAAATTGTACGTTTAGACACATTTTAGACACAGAAAAACAAGGGTATAAATTTAGATGATGGTTATAATTTCAAAAGTGGAACTGATTTTTTTATTATGACTAAAAAATCAATCCCACTTATTTGTGTCTTTAAGAATAATGATTTTTTCAAAGATGATTAATATGTTCTATACTTTTATTCTATATAAAAGTAATTGTTTACTTTTCAGTGATATTTACAAAATTGACGGCTCTGTTTTCCTCAGTAGCCAAAGCCGCATTCACTTTATTTATTTCCTTTGTTAATTCTGGTGCTTTCCCCTGAGAGGACAAATTAAGATTCCCAAAAGATTTATTAAAAGATAGAAATTGTCTTGTTTTTTCTTTCCCATTTATTTCTTTAAATACTGTATCATCTACAATTAATAGGATTTCGTTGGATTCACCACGATATGGAGATAGCCATACATCCCCTTTGTATTGAACATTCATTTTTTTCTCATCAAATGTTAGTTCCTTCAAGTCTTTATATTCTTTATTTGCAAATAAGATAGTTTCATCTTTTTTTATTTTTGGTAACGAATCAATAGGGACTGAAGAGGTGAGCCCCTTATTATTATCTCTTTCACGTATAAGTCCTTTTTTGTCCATTTTTTCAGCAGTTGTTCTGCTTATAAATAATAAATTACTAGGAGCATCCTTAAACTCTGCCGGAAGCTTTACGTTGAGCTTATTATTATCTATGGTCCCTTCTTTTATTTGATATAGGTCTTGTGATGTTATTATATCTTTGTACAAGTCTATTATAGAGTTTCTTGTTTGTTCGTTTATCTCCCCTACTTCTATTGAAATTCCATTTGCTGGGGAGTTTTTTGTACCAAATAATGAACATGCTCCTAACATGGTACTCAAAATACCAGCTACTATTAATAATCCAAGTCTTTTTTTCATCCTATATTCCCCTTTCTTAAATTAAAAGATTGTTTTATACATTTTTTTCAAATATTGAGAACGAACAAAGTAAAAGTATATAATTTGCATAACTAAGAAACAAATCAATACCATAACGGAACTACCTAAGACTGAAAAATTGGCTAACTTTTGTAAGGCCATAAAAGCAACCGCACTATGTGTAATTGCTATTGCAATTGGTAAAAAGAATAACAATGCAAGTTGACGTGTCACAATTTTCTTTAATTCCGGTTTGCTTAAACCAACTTTTGCTATCATTTTATATTGCTGCTGATTTCGTTCTAAGTCTGTGTATAATCGGAAATATAAAAAGCTTGCAGCAAACGTAAAGAAAACAATGCCTATTAATACACTCATGATAGATGCAAGTCCAAAACTTTGCTTCATCACTATCCATGTAAGAATTAAAGTCGAAAATGTATATTTTTCGTTGTCTACTATATCCTCAATTTTACTTGTATTATCTTTCTGAAAAGCAGCTACAATATTTTCTGCAACTTTTTTTGTTTTCTCCCAATCTTTCACAATAAAACCATTAATAGTGGTTTCAAAATAGTAATTCTCTGGATCCGCTATCATTTGATTATATATAGCGTCTGGTACAATAATTATCGTTTTGATTGTATCTTGTAGTTCTTTCGGAGTAACTATTTTATTTACATGCATATCTTTTTTTATATCCCTATACAACAATTGAAAGTTATTTTGATTAGATTTTGTATTAGCAACTTTTTTTGAAGGTATGACAAGACTATCATTTTCATCTTTTAAGTTTTCTTTTTCAAAACCAAATGCCTTAGCTAACTTATTATAATCACTTAATTTTATAACGGTTGATAATATATTATTATTATAGAGAGTATCTCGAATTTGTTTTGTTGAATAAGTCACCTGTTTGAAATTAAACTCACCATCATGGAGTTCGCTTTCTATTTTTTTTAAATGTTCTTTTTCTAAATGGTTATTATTATTAGACTGATAAATAAATGCAAAAGGGCTTTCCGATTCAGCCATGGATGAGTTGCCTAATCCCATACAAGTCCCCACTGCAGTGAAGGCAACTGTAGAAATAATAGTGACCATAAAAAACATTTTTGCATTATCTTTTAATTGATACACTAAATCTGAGATGGTGAGTATGTTTGTTTTCTTAAAGAAAATATTTTCCCGTTTCTTTAATGCACGTAACACATACACACTGAGCTGGGTAAATAAGAAGTACGTTCCAAGTACAACAAAGCTCACCCCTGCCGCCATCATGAAAAATACATAATTCGCACCCTTGTACTGAATTGCGTTAACACTATGGAAAACAGTCGTATATCCTAGTCCAATGCAAATAAGTGCAAATAAAGATAGCCCAAATGATGCTTTTGGTTCGGGCTTTGGCTTTTCTTCTGCTTTTATTAATTCTACTAGTTTCTCTACATTTACTAGTCGAGAAGTGAAAAGTGAAATAAATAAAAATAGTAAGAAGAAAGCTCCAAATGTTATTCCAATTGCTTTAAGAGGTAGGTAAAATGGGAGTCCTTTATCAATCATTAACAGATTGTTGCTCATAATTAAGATAAACTTAGAGAACACCATTCCAATTGTAATTCCTGTTAAAATAGAAGTGATACCAATTATTATATTTTCAATAAATACTAATTTGTTCAATTGTGAACGTGACATCCCATGTAGCATTAGAATTCCAAAATCTTTTTTTCTTGTTTTTAAAAATGCACTTACAGAATATAGGATAAAAAAGAATGAGAAGAAAAATATTAACCCCTGTGATATCTGTAATCCTGACTTTGCAAATGTATTGATTGTTACACTGGCAGCAAGATCGCCTTGTAAATTAGGATGAAACGCAAGTAATGCATAAGTAAAGAAAATCATAATAGCAAAGGTACTACTTAAAAAATGAGCCAAATATGTTCGTTTACTTCGAATGACGTTATTAAATGCGAATTGTCGAAAAGTCATGTGCATTTCCTCCTAATAATGCTAAAACCTCTAGAATTTTTTCATAGAATACTTTGCGATTATCTCCACAATAAATCTCATTGTATAACTGTCCATCTTTAATAAACACAATTCGATCACAATAACTTGCAGCCATTGCATCATGTGTCACTAGCATCATCGTTGTGCTATTTTCTTTATTAAGCCTTGTCAATAATTCCATCACATCACTAGCAGATTTTGAATCCAGATTTCCTGTAGGCTCATCCGCAAGTAATAATTTCGGATTATGAATAGTAGCTCGTGCGATTGCTGTTCTTTGTGCCTGTCCACCTGAAATTTCATACGTACGTTTATCTAATATTTCAGTTATCCCTAGTTTTTTAGCAATAGCTTCAACTTTCCCTTCCATTTCTCTAGGGCTTACACCATCAAGTGTAAGTGGAAGAACAATATTTTCTTTCACTGTCAATGTATTAAGGAGATTAAATGATTGAAAAACAAACCCTAATTCACGTCTTCGAAATAAAGACAACTGATCTGAAGATAACAGATATGGGTTTTCTCCATGAATTAATACTTCTCCTGATGTTGGAGCATCTATAGTAGACACCATATTTAATAGCGTTGTTTTACCACTCCCAGATGGTCCCATAATTCCTACAAATTCACCTTTGTTTATTTTCAAATCAATATGGGATAATGCTGTATAAGAAATTTTCCCAGGATAAACCTTTCCTAAATCTGAAACATGTAGTATCTCCACAAGTATTTCACCTTCCATTTCTCTTTTCGATACATGAAGTGTAACTTATATATAGTATGGCTCATATCGATTTCCCTAACATTTATCTAACAAGTTTGTAAGATTCAAAAGAAAAACCGATGAAAGGTATACCTTTCATCGGTTAACGAGATGCATATGGAAATATGATTCTAACTTTTGTCCCCTTACCTACCTCAGATTCTAGCTCAATCTTATGATTTAATTTTTCACATACTTCTTTAACAAGATATAATCCCATTCCCGTAGACTCTTTAAATTTCCTACCATTTTCTCCAGTATAGAATAGATTGAAAACACGTGGTAAATCAGCAGTAGGAATACCAACTCCATAATCTTTTACTTCTAAAATAATTGCTCGTCCTTTTGAATACGCCGATACAATTACTTTTTCTTTCTTACTTGATGAATATTTAATTGCATTTTCCAGTACTTGATTGAGTATAAATCGAAACCATTTCTTATCTGTTTCTACAATAAGATTCGGATCTACTTTTACCTCTGGATACACATAACTACGTATAAATAGACGTTTATTTTCATGAATAGCAGAATCAATCATTCCCAATAACTGCAATCTGTTCACTTGAAAATCTTGTTCAAATGTTTCTAAGCGAGCAACATATAAGACCATTTCTAGTCCTTTTTTGATTCTTTCTGTTTCTTCATTAATACTGTCAAATCGTGAGTCTTCTGCATCTTGTGTAATTAACTCAATAACAGAAATAGGTGTTTTCATTTGATGAACCCATTGATTCATAAAAGTCATTTGTTCTTGTTGTTTTCGTTCCCATTTTTTTAATTGGTTTTGATAATATTGATATTGAGATTGTAGTAATGTTTCTAAGGCCATTGATAATGGAGTCAAATCACTATCTTTTATTGACTCATTTAAAGTTTCCATTGGTGTTGATAGACGCTTGTAGAATGAACGATGACTATAATAACGATAGATTAAATAACCCATTAATAAAAAAACACCCAAAAATACAGAATATAATGCTGTCAATATATGTGGATAACCATCAAACCAATATATAAAAAGAATGATAAGCAATTGGGCAAATGTATAACAAATAAGTGGAATATGTTCTTGTAAAAATAATTTCATTATTCCTTTCCTTCCTTTTTCCAAGTAGCATGCAAACGATATCCAGCACCACGAACTGTCTCCAGTGCATTTTCAATACCTAAATCTTGCAGTTTCCTTCTAATTCTCCCTATATTTACACTCAATGTATTTTCGTCTATATATGAACTATCCCATAGTTGTTCTAAAATCACTTCACGTTTTACAAGGAGCGGAGACTTTGTTATTAATATTTCTAATAAAGTTGTTTCTTTTCTAGTAAGTAAAATTGTCTTATCATTTAGTTGAAGTTCCATTCTTTCTGGGAACAGGATTAACCCTGATTGCTCAACTATTCGTTCTTTTACTTTAGGAGCATATTCACCGTATGCTCTTCTGAGCTGGCTACGGATTTTAGACATAACAACTTCATAATAAAAAGGTTTCGTAATGTAATCATCACCACCATTTTCTAAAGCGATAACTTGATCCATCTCTCCACTCCTTGCAGATAGAAATAGAATTGGACAAGTAGAAATAGCCCGTATTTTACGACACCAATAATAACCGTCAAAATTAGGTAAATTCACATCTAATAGCACTATATCTGGTTTTATATCTTGAAATATATCTAAGACATTTTCGAAGTCCTCTATAATAACACTTTCATATCCATATTTTTTAATATGAGTTCCCAGTAATTCAGCAATTTTCATATCATCTTCTACAATCATGATTGTATTCATAACGTACTCTCCTTTAATTTAAGTGCAATTTCTAAAGTTCATTTGTTATTTAATATTTTACTTATGTAAAAAAGATGATATCTTACCTCTCCCCTTAAATGCAATAAGTATCCAATAAACCTTAATCTGTTGTTACTTAATTAATCATTTCAATAGGGATTGTTTCTATCTTTTTTCTTTACTTACGTAGACTCTTTTTAAAATACACAAAAAGACCGTCACAGTATTGTGACGGATAAACGGGAAAATATTAATAACTAATTACAATTTTATTTATTAATTTATAATAGTGATACCGCCACTTGATCATTTTCATGATTAGTTCGTTTTACTTTTAATACTGTCAGTTGCTTTTTTAAAAAGTTTCATTGCCTGTTCTGCTTTGTTATTTGCTTGTTCCAACTTACTATTATTTTGTTCTTCTAATGCTTCTGAAAGTAATCGCAGAGCATTCCAGTAATTATCCATTGCCTGTTTTATCTTTTCTTGTTCAACTTCTAACTCTTTAGGTGCCTCAAGGTATTTCATGTCTCTTACGTGTGTTTTTGCCATATCCAAACTCAGTTGGATTTCACTTTTCTTTGACTCATAATCCTTTACATCTGAATGTCCTATATCTTGTATCAGTCTGATAACTTCATCCATCATATTTGTATTTTCTACGATAGCTGCTTTGTATTTATCAACTTCTGAACCACTAACTTTTTCATTTAAATCATCCTGACGATGACCCTCTTTCGCATGTTTCTGGTTCTCTTCCTTTACCTCTTGCTCTATATCAGGGTATTTCTCGTTTATCCCCTTAAATACTGTCTCCCATTTAGAAACACCATCATCTATCCCAAACATACCGGTTTGTATGATTTCTTTTGCTTTATCCTTATTATATTCACCATCATACTTACGGTCCTCATACTGTCTAACTGCATCTTCTACTTTTATTAGGTGTTTTCTAATCTCTTCTACCCCTTCTTGTATTAAGAATTGGTAGTCTTCATACTTTTTAGGTGGCTTGATTTTTTCAAAACGGTTTATATCCAAACTAATGTGACTAATTAAAGAATCTATCTCACCTATGTAGACACTCTTTTCTGTAAATAATTCATCAGTTTTCTTTTCTAGTTTTTTTAAATGATACTGGAATTCTAAGTGCAGTTCAGTCAAACGATAAGGGTAATCTTTTTCAGATACTTTTACCTTCTTTTCACCTTCCGTGTCTGATACATTTGATTTACTTTCTTTACTACTTGATTCTTCTTCCTTACTTCCCTTTTCATACTCAATTCTAGACAATGCGTTTCTTAGTTGGTTTTCAATGTGCTCATCACTATAGTGCAATTTCTTTAGGTCAGATACCATTTTATCTGCATCATAATACTTATCTACTTTTCTATACTCTGACTGTGTAAGTCCATATGTATTTAATGTACAACCTACTAGCATGAAACTAACACTTAACCCTGCTAATGCAATACCTTTGAAGGATCTATTCATATTCATTTACCCCTTTATATTTTCGTATTCTTTCTCCATCCATAGACAGTCCATTATGAAAGTTTTCATTATAAGTATTGTTTGCTATTATTGTTTTACTTTCCTCACTATCTGTTTCAGCCCTAATTCTACTCATTTACCGTTTCAGTATTAGGCTTCAATTTGGATTAGCATTGCAAAAAAGGACATACCTATTCTTATAATCGTTGACTATATATATCCTTTTATTATTTTATAGTGAAATAAATAATGAATCAAAGTAATTTTGTGAAAATTATACAAAAAACCCTTAAATTATCGTTTGCTCAACAGTAGATAATCTAGGTAAAGAAAAAATACTAGAGAATATAGTAATGTAGTAGTCTTTAGTATCTTTTTATAGTATTTTAACGACTATGCAATACGGAGGGATAAAAAAAGGACCTCTTACGGAAAGATAAGAGGCCATCAAGAAGATAAAAATGTTGTATTTGAAACACGCGAGTTTCTACTTCACATTATAACATAATATATCTATATATTTAATATATAGATTAATACATTTTTTCAAACTAATAAGTTTACGATAAATACATTATGTAAATTAACGATTTTTGATCCTTTTGGATAAAAATGAACTTTGAAATTCATGTACTCATTCCAGATTCCACACAAGAGGAATGCAGAAAACGTACATGCAATGTGTATATTTGATTACAAGACGTGACATAGAAAGAAGGGTTTCTTCACTACACTGAAGGTGACTTTTAAATTTTCGCAATATTAGTATTATTAGAGATTATCATATATATTATTATAAATAATGTTATATTAGTAAATTTTGGTATTATTTTTTCCAGCTTGTAAACTATGATACTTGGAGGCGTTGTTGTGCGTAATAAATGGAAACTTGGACTAATGAGTACCCTTCTTTCCTGTACCACCTTTACATCTGTTGCATTCGCAGCAGAAAAACCAGTCGATCAACCCAAATGGGAGGAATGGTTAAACGGACATGCAAAAATATTAAATGAACCAACTTCCCAAACAAGAGAGGATTTATCATTTCTTAAAGAGGCCGTACAGGACAAGCGCATTGTTGTACTTGGTGAAAGTACGCATGGTGCAAAGGAAATCAATCAATCCAAAATACGTATGATTAAGTACTTACATGAAGAAATGGGATATGATGTGATTGCATTTGAAACAGGGCTTGGAGAAGCAGCAGCTGTTCAGCAAAATTTTGATAACTTAACCGCTACGGAAGCGATGAAACAATCTTTATACCCTGTATGGCAAACTGAGGAACTTGAACAATTATTTACCTATATGAAAGAACAAAAAGAAAAAGGGAAGCCACTCACATTAGCTGGTTTTGATATGAATTTGTTTTATAAATCTTCATTCCGCTCTTATGCAAAAGAATGGTTGCAAAAAGTAAATCCTGAAGTGGCGAGTGAATTTGATACAGCAGTGTCAGAGTTGATTGAACTGGATAGGTATTACAATAAAAATAAAACATATCCCTATGATCGATTTAAAATGGAAATACAACCCGTAATTAACAAGTTTGAAAAGGTTAGAATGTTTATTCAGAATCATAAATCTGAATTGATTCAAGTTGCACCACATCCTACGTATGATGTGAATTTGTTTGAGAAATCAATCAGTATACGGATTGATGCGATTAAAACGCATCTAGATGCTGATATGAAAGTCAGAGGTGGCATCTCCTCACCTAACCTGACAGACTATTCTTTTTATATCCGAGATCAAAAAATGGCACAAAATTTCGCATGGCTCACTGAAATGCAATATAAAAATAAAAAAATTATTGTGTGGGGGCATAATTATCATATTCGAAAACAAAATTCAAAAATGATATTAGACTTTACGAAGGTGCAGCAATACAATTATGTTGGCCCAAATATGATGGATTATCTTCCACAACGTATCAAAGACCAAATGTACACAATCGGTGTATTTGCGTATAGTGGAAGCAGTTGGGATGATGTTAATGAAAATGTTATTCCTGTACATAATGAACATGAAGAACAAAGCGTTGAAAAAATCATCAGCACTGTAGGAAGTCCCCATGTTTTCGTTAACTTAAAAGGAGAAAGTAACCGACCAGAAACTTCATGGATGTTTACTCCTACTGCAGCAAGTTATTGGGGAAATAAATTAAAAGAAGAAATCATGATTCCGACAGAACAATATGATGGCATTCTATGGTTAGAAAAGACGACTCCTTCTGTACTGAAGTAAAAAATAAGAGCCTCCGATAAATTAATGGGGGCTCTTTTCTATCCATATTCTTTTATTCAATTACCGGATAATTTGTTAAACAACATCGACTCCTCACATCTCCCATTATTCAAATTCAGGTTCCTTCTTATCTTAACAGTCATTATGTATACTGAAACCATACATTATACCAGTGCCGTACGTCTCACATGATTCGAATTTAGGTTCATTTGTCATTAACTTCACTTCCTATTCCATCTTATTATTCCTACCTGCTCTTTCCTCATCATTGTATATAGATTCTTCTGTACAAGAGAAAAAAGAGGCATTCTACACAAGTATGATACCTGCTATAGAATGCCTCTTTTTTCACAAATTTATCGTTTTTCGACAGAAGACTCTTTCCTCAAAAATGTGAGGGTGTGAAACACCAATTTTAGGTGGGAGATGAATGTCGGTTGGCATAAGCCAACATGTTTGCTATCATTTACTTGTACAGATTGCTCTTCGAAAACTGAAAATATGAGGTTGGTTACAGAAAAACGTTGCAACCGTAAAATCTTCAACTTTCTATCGCCCCATGCTTGTCGAAGTTGCGAAAACCAAGCTAAAGTAGGGAGTGTAGTGCGTCAACGTACAAGATACTTATATTCTCACCGTAGGGACTACGGGTAGATCCTACTAAGATAACCGGTGGATACATCGGTGTTCGCAGGAATCTCCCACTTTAAAAAGTCCGTAAGGACGTTAAGTGATGAGTAGTTCAATTGTTTCACTATGAAAATATGATAAAACTTATCCGTTTTCCCTTTTGTCCTACTTGCTAAATTCAGCGAGTAAAATATTTTTAAAAGGATCAGGGGTATCCGCTTTAAGGCTGTTCAAATTGACAGCCAATGTATGCTTGCCTCCAAGTGTGCCCCCAGCAAAAGTTAAAAAACCAGGAATGGTTCCTCCATGCCCCCATATCGATTCACCATTTGAAAGCTTCATTTTAAAAATTCCAAGCCCGGAATCGCCAAGTTCATCTACTCCTGTAGGGACTGTTGTAAGCATTTGCTTTAGTTGCTGTTCTTTTAGTAATTTCCCCCCAAGTAAGTAAGAAAAGAATTTGTTTAAATCATCAGCTGTTGAAATCATATCACCGGCAGAGCTCGCCATACTTGGATTATAATAAGTAACATCTTTTGGCTCACTTGCTCTGTCTAATTGGATATATCCACGGGCATGCTTGGTTCCTGGAATCACACTTGAATTCCCAGGTAAGAATGTATTCGATAATTCAAGTGGTTCAATAATACGTTTTTCAATCTCTTCCGCATAGCTGCTCCCAGTTATTTTTTCAATTAGGCCCCCTAGTAATACGTATCCTGTATTTGAATACGACCAGCTCTTCCCTGGAGCAAAATCTGGAGGCATGGATATTCCCATCTTTACTAATTCTTCAGCAGTATAGGATCTTTTTGTATCCATCATATTAAAATCCTTTGACCTTGTGTAATTAGCGATACCACTTGTGTGATTCAATAATTGCCGGATAGTAATCTGTTTATCATCATATCCATTTCCCTGAATGACACCAGGCAACCATTTTTCAATAGAATCGTCTAAATTCAAGCGGCTTTCTCCTGCTAATTGAAGTACAACTGTTGCAGTGAACGTTTTTGTCACGCTGCCAATTCGAAAACGAAAATCTGTTTTCATTGGTTTCTTAGTATTTAGATCTGCTACCCCAGCTGCATGACTCCATGTTTTTCCACCCTCAAAAGTTTTAACAAGTATCCCTGGATATCCAAGTTGCAATGTATCCCCCATTGCCTTTTTGACAGAATTATGATTCCTTTGACTGCTTTTTTGTAACGAATTTGATACATTTTGAATGGACTCCGCTTTTACAATTGAGGTTGGAGTTGTATATAGTAGGGAACCTCCAGTTATTAAAAGGGCTAAACCTGTACATGTAATTTGACGGTGCTTTTTCATCAAAATATTCCTCTCCCCTATTTATATCGTATAGATGTTTTTTGCTGTTTTTCAACTAATCACACAGCTTACATCTTACTCAAAGACAAAAGGGCGCTATTGAATTTGTAATCATTCTTATGCCTATTATTTCACAAACAAATTTTTGATCTGAAAATAGCCTATCCTTTTTTACATGTATGTTAACCTTTGTAATGTCTCTTTTCTTCCATACAAGTCTTATTAATCGATTTGTTTTTTCATATAAATTTACAGTATTTGTTCCTCCTCTCACTCTTCTATACATTTTAATCATACACAATGAAAATCTCTTTTTTCTTACCTCTTCCTTACAAATTCCTTACGTTCAAAATCACTTTTATAAAAACAAAGAAAATGGAATGAAATTCAAATGCATCTAAAATACAATAAAATTATATATATATATAAATGCATTTACATTTTTATATGACAGTGCTATCATATAATTAACCAAGAAGTATCCAACAAATTATTATTAATCACTACATTTTCTTTCAGAATAATTCAACTTATAAAAAGACACTATATTATACATAGTGTCTTTTTATATGCTCTAATATTAATTAAACATAAATGGGTTTATATACAATTGAACGCTTCACGCTCCTTGAGGAAGGAGCCTTATTGGCTAAAATGATAAATTTAATTGAAAATACGAGATACAAAAAACATCCTGCATGGTTGAACCATGCAGGATGTTTTTTAGTCTTTGTTTTTCATAATGTAAGAAACTAGACGAAGGATCTCAAGATATAACCATACTAATGTCATCATAAGTCCTACTGCGCTGTACCATTCCATATACTTTGGTGCCCCACTATGAACACCATTTTCAATTGAATCGAAATCCAGTAATAAATCTAATGCTGCAACAATAATTACAATCGTACTAATAATGATACTAATTGTCCCACCTTGATGAATATATGGAACAGTCAACCCTAAGATACCCAGTAAGAAAACAATAAAATACATAATAAGAATTCCAAGTGTTGCAACCGTTACAACTGCACGAAACTTTTTAGTTACTTTTACTACTCGAGTTGCGTATAACAAAAGCATGGCAAATAAAATTGAAATTGTTAGTAATACTGCAGTTAAAGCGATAGAATCTCCAAATCGCATTGTATAAAATGCTGAAATACTTCCTAATAAAATCCCTTGTAATACTGCGTAAATCGGTGCGCAAATTGGTGATATACGAGGAATGAATATAACTACAAATGCGACAATTAGAGTAACTATTACAATTCCAATTAATACAGGTATCTTCATTGTCCCTTGTGTCATTTGTACGTATGAATAGACAGACGCTGCAAAAAGTAGAATAAGTAAAATGAATGTTTTGCCTATCGTTCCCCTAATAGTCATCTTAGATGCATTTGTCTTTTCCTTATGAAATTTTTCTTTTTTTAAAATTGGATTGGTTGTTTTCATTGTTTCCTCCTAAATACATTCTACCTTTAAAGTGGAGCTTTATATTTCTAATTTTTTATCTATGATACGACCTGTAATAGCTGTTAGGACAATTATGAATAAGCAAGTAAAACATATATCTAAAATAGTGAAGTCTTCACTAGGATACAGTGAGGTGTCAATAAAACCATTTTTATCTATGAACCACGTACTCTTTATGGTGATTACATATTCTCCTAATTTACTTAAAAAATCCAATACTAATGTTTGTATGATTAAAAATAAAACAAAGAAAGTCATTGATAAAAATCTTTTACTCAATGATGACTTTATAGGAATGAGTTTTGTAATTACCATGATGAAATAACAGGAAATTAATATACTCATGAAATCGATTCCCCATAAAAAAACGGAAAGTATGTGATGAAAAACTCCATATGCATATAACTTATGAAATTCTTGTTGGTAGCCTTCAGATACTTTTTCTCCAAGGTTACTCTGAGAAAAATAGTATAGAAAAATTAAGCCTATTACTAATAAAAGAATAAACATTAATGTGAAAAAAAATAAATTTGCATATATATACTTTTTTCCTGAGATAGCTGTATAACGAATCATCGTATTTTTTAGCATTTTATTGAAAGAAGGCAAAGCTATTAAAAGTAGTAAAAATGCAGCGCCACCTATGATGAATATAAATATACCTAATGTTATATCCTTTGTAAGTTGATTTGTCACCTTTGATAATCCCACCATCTTAAATAAAAGAAGTAATGAAATAGTAATAAATCCAAGGTAAAATACAGCTATCCTTTTTCTATTACAGTTAAACAAATAACGAAAAAGTGGGTTCATTTCTCAAAAACCTCCTTAAATAACTCATGTACTGCTTTTCCATGGTGAAAACGAATTTCTTCTACATTTTCATGCAATACAACACTCCCGTCTTTTAAAAATATTACTTCATCAAATATATTTTCAATTTCCTCTATTAAATGAGTCGAAATAAGAATAGTACTATCTTCACGATAAAAGTTAAGAATTAAATCTACTATATGCTTTCTAGAAACAAGATCAATTCCACCTAATGGCTCGTCTAATACGTATACCCTTGCTTTTCTTGAAAAAGTTAATATTAGCTGTAATATCCCCGTTTTCCCTTTTGATAAGATGCTTATATTCTCCTCTAGCGGGATTTTAAAGTTAGCTATTAAATCTATTGCTTGTTGTAGATTAAAATCAGTATACATATCTCGATAGAACAACAAAGCATCTTTTACGGTCATCCATGTTTCAAAAACAGGACTATCGGGCATAAATGAAACGATTTTTTTCGTTTCTAACCCCACCTTTTTATCTTTAATTGTAATACTTCCTATAGAAGGAAAGCGTAAACCCGAAATCATTTTTAATAATGTCGTTTTCCCACTACCATTTTCACCAACAAGACCAATAATTTTCCCTTCTGATATTGTTAAACTTACATCTCGAATCACTGTTTTTAAATCATATCTTTTCGATAGATTTTCAATTTTCAATAATTCTTTCATTCATTTCCCTCCTTTTTCCTTTCCAAAGAAGAATGGAGTATTGAGAGAACCTCTTCTTCCATAAATCCTAAGTTATTCATTCCATTTATAAAATTATCAAGCAACTCTTTTGCCATTTCTTTGCGTAGCTCCGTAATTTTTTCTTCATCCATTGTTACAAATCTTCCTGTTCCTCTGCGTGTCTCAGCAATACCTTCCCGTTCTAGCTCTTGAAACGTACGTTGAATTGTATTTGGATTCACTTGTAATTCACCCGCTAATTCACGTACAGCAGGAATTTTTTTACCTGGCGCCAAACGTCCTGTTACAATTTCTTTTTTGATGTATTCCATTACCTGAACATAAATAGGAATATTAGGAGAAAACTCAGTTTTCATTTCTTTCCTCCTCTGTATTAGTGTACTAGACAAATAGTACACTAGTGTAAATTATATGTAAATAGTTATTTTGAAAACCATAACAAATGGAAGGGGATATATTTAGTGAATTCATGTAAAAACCCAAGTTTCAAAAACGACCATTTATCGTGCTTTATTTACTTCTATTCAAATAAAGAAAAATATTACGCAAACTCTGTTCTTAATAACGTACGGAATTCACGTTTTGTTGGTGCTACCTCATATATATCTATGCCCTCTTATTGCTGATTGATGGTAGGATTGCTGCTCCTACAAGCAGAATATCTGAAAGACACTCGTATACTAGTGTCTTTTCTTTATGTAAAAAATTATTTTTAAACAAAAACTCTTCATAAAGGAATATATGTTCTTATTAAATAAGAGCGAGTGTTCTTTTTTAATTAGGGAGGAATAACAGTGTATGACTATTCTATCTTACCGAATAGAATCCTCTTATGTGTGGATTTACGTAGCTTTTACGCTTCTGTAAGTTGCATCAAAATGGGGTAAGATCCTATGTATAAAAAATTGGCAGTAGTCGGTGATGTAAATAAAAATGGTTCAATCGTTCTATCCGCCACTCCCCCACTCCCCCATTACAAGCATTGAGTGTAAAGAAGATGGCCAGATTATACGAGATTCCTCGCAGAAAAGACATTCTTGTTGTAAATCTGATTATGGGAACATACATTAAATGCTCTAATTACATAACAAAGCTAGCTTTGCAGTACGTCCCTATTGAGGATTTAATATTCTATCGACGAATTCTTCATGGATATTACGGATAGTATTCATTTATTTGCTAAGAA
Organism: Bacillus sp. FSL K6-1338; assembly: GCF_038006965.1. Classification (NCBI taxonomy): domain Bacteria; kingdom Bacillati; phylum Bacillota; class Bacilli; order Caryophanales; family Bacillaceae; genus Bacillus; species Bacillus sp. FSL K6-1338. Next base: position 513,722 of record NZ_JBBOWI010000002.1, read on the forward strand.
TCTCTATAAGTTTGCGTTGAAATTTAAACGTGAAATGATTAAGGAATAACACAAAGTAACCCGTCCAATCTTAACAATTGAAAAAAATAACGAATTGAAAACATGCTAGTATGTTCCTTATTGTCTGAAGAAGAAATAATGATTACCTATCATGAGGACGGTTATACACGCTCTAATTATATGACTGTTTTCAATATTGACTCGTCAAATAGTGCTGTCATATGTACCAATACTTTTTATATAAGTTAACACTACAATTTTCGAATATAATAGATTTGAGTGATCACGTTTGAATTGTTATTAAATAAAGGGCACCATTCTAATTAGAACGATGCCCTTTATTATTGTAAGCACTATTACCTATTGGGTTAATTTTTCGATTGTAGGCATAACAGCAATTGGTGGTAATGATGCAGTCCACCCAACTGCATATACGTTTAATTTTTCACCTAATGTGTAGTTTTCACTATCTGAAACAGGAACTCTTAAAATTTTGTTTTGGGAAACTAGATCCCACCAATCATGTTGATAAGTAAGTGCTTCATCTTTTGTAGAAGTAGCAGCAACCACTAAATAATTGTTATCTATTGAAATGACATATCCAGTAAAAGGTTCTTGTTCTTGGTTTTGAATAGAATGAACAGGAGTATTGTTTGCGGAAATCTTAGTAGAATCTGCAAAGGCTGGTGTTAATCCAAAAGTAAATCCACATCCTAATGTTAAAGCTGTTACCGTTGTTACTAATTTTTGTTTTTTGTTAAACATCATATATATCCCCCTTATATTTTATCCCTACACTATCCACATTCTATTTACATACATATAAAGCCTTTTAATATTAAGATATTTAACAAATCTGTCATATAAATTACATTAATGGTAATATTACCTATTAATAGGAGTTGTTTTATGTTATAATTCACTAGGTGAACTATTATTGTTCCATTCATCACTTGATGAATGTATGCCCTTCCTTAATTGTAAATATGTTTGATTTTGTTGGTGGAGAGGGAGATATCCCTCTTCTTTTTTTGTTTTTTTATGAATAAAAATTAACCATATCATTGTTATATTCATATAAAAAGGAGTCTCAGCAGATCGCTATCAAAATAAAGTTATGAAGTACCCCCATTATGAAAAGTTTATATCTTTGCAAATTTTATTTTTTCGCAGCTAAAAGACAAATAAAAAAGGTCCTTAACAATTTATTAAGGACTGCGGAATAAAACCGCGATTTGGGTTAAAACCCAATCAGTTTGTAGAAAATAAATTGCGTTTATGATAGCAATTGTATTCCCAAAAGCAATGTTTCAAGTGAATTTTAACATACCTGTAACTACATTGGTATCAATAAAATATGAATTGGATTACAGATAGTGGTTTCGAATATTAGAAAAAGTTTAAAAGTTAATTACTTTTCAGGAAGAAAAATCCTTAAGAGAAACTTGTAGAGATAAATTTTTAGGCGAAGTATCCATAGCGGATACTTTTTTCATTGTTGTATAAAATTTATATATTAAATGAGAGATTTATTAAATAGAAAACTAAAAAACTCTATAATCCCCACACATTAATTCATAACTAAAAATGTTTTAACAAATGATTGTTTAATTTTTCTACAACTGTTCTTTTCATCACATAGGTAAAATAAATTAATTATATTTAGTTGTAATATGAAATTCTTTTTCTTATAGTTAATTAACTTTTAATATATATCATTCTTAAAGAATGATATATTCTTCTCTATTTACCTATGCCTATATTTTTATAATTTATCATTTTAGCCAAGAAGACTCCTTCCTTAAGGAACGCGAAGTGAGGACGTGGAAGATTCATGTCAGTTGGCATAGACCAACCTGTTTGCTATCATTTACTTGTACAGATTGCTCTTCGAAAACTGAGGATATGAGGTTAGTTGCAGAAAAACGTTGCAACCGTAAAATCTTCAACGTTCTATTGCCCCACACTTACTGAAGTTGCGAAAACCAAGCTAAAGTAGGGAGTATGGTGAGTCATTCAATAGAATTGTTCCTTGTTTTAACAAATGAGTTTTTGTAAATAATATGTTTGTTAAAAAATTAATTAAGGGGGACTTGTATGCCACAGGATCGAAAAGCAGAAGTTCAAAAGGATGCATATGAAAGAAAAGAGATTATGCCAGATAATTCACAATCTCTACCGCGTCACATGCAAAAAGAGCTACCTCACGAATTTTCTGTAAATCCTCTGTTTGCCCGCGAAGGTGAATCCGTCGTTCCGCGCTTTCATATTCCTGATAAAGGTATGTTACCAGAAACAGCGTATCAAATCGTCCATGATGAAATTGCTCTTGATGGAAACGCCCGCCTGAATCTTGCAACATTCGTTAGCACATGGATGGAGCCTGCCGCAGAGCAATTATATGCAAAATCCTTCAACAAGAACATGATTGACAAGGACGAATATCCACAGACAGCTGAAATTGAGGAGCGGTGTGTCCGCATCTTAGCCAACCTCTGGCATTCGCCCAGCCCCCTTACGACTATGGGCGTTTCAACAACTGGATCGTCGGAAGCATGTATGCTCGGTGGACTTGCTTTAAAGCGACGCTGGCAAAATGCACGTAAAAACGAAGGGAAGCCAGTGGATCGTCCAAATATTGTGTTTAGTTCGGCTGTTCAGGTCGTTTGGGAAAAATTCGCGAATTATTGGGAGGTTGAACCACGCTATGTGAAGATTAGTCCAGAACATCCCCAATTGGATCCTCAGGGAGTCCTCGCAGCCGTGGATGAAAATACGATTGGTGTGGTACCGATTCTCGGTGAAACTTATACCGGTCTTTACGAACCGGTTGCCGCAATTGCGAAAGCGTTGGATGATTTACAGGCGAGGACGGGTCTTGACATTCCCATGCATGTGGATGCAGCTTCGGGAGGATTTATAGCACCGTTTCTTCAACCAGATTTAGTCTGGGATTTTCAATTACCGAGGGTGAAGTCCATCAATGTATCCGGACATAAATATGGATTAGTCTATCCTGGATTGGGTTGGATAATTTGGCGGGAAGCTGAAGATCTCCCTGAGGATCTAATCTTCCGTGTCTCCTATTTAGGCGGGAACATGCCGACCTTTGCCCTGAATTTCTCTCGTCCTGGTGCACAAGTGCTCCTACAATATTACAATTACCTGCGTTTAGGAAAAAGTGGGTACTATGATGTACAAAGGGCTTCCCAGAAAGTCGCTCTTTTTCTTAGCAAAGCCATTCAGAAGATGGAACCGTTCGAACTTTTGTCCGATGGTTCGGATATTCCGGTTTTCGCTTGGCGACTAAAAGAAGGTTACACATCAAATTGGAATCTTTATGATTTATCTCGACAATTGCGTGTGTTCGGCTGGCAAGTACCTGCCTACCCATTGCCTCCAGATATGGAAGCGGTGACGATTATGCGCGTTGTGGTTCGAAATGGATTTTCCATGGATCTTGCACATTTATTTTTGAGGAACCTCAAAAAGACCGTTTCCTTTCTGGATTCCCTTGACGGACCTATGCCACATGATACGAAATGTGATAATGGGTTTCACCACTAAATGAAAAAAGCCTAATTTCTTCATATTAAATTGAGAAGTTAGGCTTTTTAATATTGAAATTTCTTTAACGCTGTAAATCCGCATTTTCTTGACACTAACCTATGCCCATCAAGCTAAAACCCTGAAGTTTCATTAACAGATTTTTCTTCTTACTACCATACAGAAATTGTCCCTTATCTCTTGCTAGTACTTTTTCTATGCATAATATTATACACACGTTATAATAGTCACCTAATTACATATGAAGAGGTGCAAAAAATAAATAAGACAGAATTAGCAAAAGTAGTAGCAGAAAAAACGGAACTTATACAAAAGGATCCAGTTGCAGCAACACAAACTGTTTTAGATACAATAACAAATACGCTAGCAAATGGAGAAAAAGTACAAATTCTTGGTTTTGGTACATTTGAAGTACGTGAACAATCTGCACGTACAGGACATAACCCACAAACAGGTGAAGAAATGCAAATCGCCGCTTCAAAGGCATCTGCTTTTAAAGCTGGAAAAGAATTAAAAGAAGCAGTGAAATAATTATACATAATTAAAGGAGATTGATATTCATATAAGCCCTTTTTTTAATAGCCTTGTTGGGATATCGCCAGCATTTTGGAAAAAATCCATACTAAGAAAAAACTAGCTCCTACAAGAGAGGCTAGTTTACGTAAAATTCGTTAACGGTAGTCAATGTATCTATAAGTCTACAGTTATTCGTTTCTGAAATCGTATGTATCCTCAGGAATATTTAACATATGTCCGTTAATGATTACTGTATCATTGTCTTTCCATACAATCTTTGCCGTATCTTCTCGGTAATTCCAATACACATTCTTTGTCTTGAAATATTCACGATGATTAAATACTAACTCCCCCCTAACAGCAAAACTTGTTGTTGCTCCGCCATTTGTTATATAAGCTTTAAATGTATATGTTCCGTCAGGAGATTGTTTTTCAGCAATCTTTTCACCTGTAGGTAGTCGATCCATACTGAAGAATGCCCAATAAACTCCGTATACGAACAAACCAGCTATACAAAATAATATAATTAACACTTTTTGTTTCGTTTTCTTAATTTCTTTCTCTGTAAAATTCATGTTTTAGCTCCTATTAATGATTTTTATAGCAAACCACTTCTGTTTGGAGGTAAGGTCAATCTTTGTTTTGTTTTTCTAACAGTTGAATAACTCTATCTAATTTTTGCTCAACTTGATTTTGTTTCTTTTGATTACTGTTACGCTGAATTATACGTATAATTCCTCCAAATAGTGCACCAATGATTATTGCAATAATGATGCAAAAAATAGTCGTTTCTAAAGGCATTATTTAGAACCCCCTTTTTTCCTTATTGTACCATTTAGAAGAACTAATATGTTTTGTGATTTGATTTGTATATTGTATACAAGTTAAGTTAACATAACGTCCTATTATTGGTAACAAGAAAAAAGAAGGAACCCTACTCTCACAAGGGAAGCTCCTTTTCTGTTCTATCTTTCTATACAATTTTTTATACATCCCTATTAAAGTGCGGTTTTAGGTTTCTTGTTTGTTACTGAATCAGTCAAAAAACTGTATAAAATCGTGCATAATCTTAACGTGGAGGTTTTTCAAAATACTGGCGGTATTCTTTTGATCATGAAACAAAAAGTATCAATTGAAATATACACCTTAATACATGCAAACTTTCATATATCAAGATTAAAATTAGTGTTATACTAAGATTAATCAAGAAGCATCCAAGACTCTTTTATTAATCACTACATTTTACTTAAAGCGATATCAACAAGAAAAGACACTGTATAGTGTCTCTTCTTGTTGTTTCGCGCCTTTAAATAATAGTAAGAGGATATATATCTATTCCCTCTTATTGCTGATTGATATTAGAATTGCTGCTCCCACAAGCAGACTATCTGAAAGACACTCGTATACGAGTGTCTTTTCTTTATACAAAAAATTATTTTCAAACAAAAAACTCTTTATAAAAGAACGCAAGTTCGTATATAATAGGAACAAACGTTCTTTTTATTTAGGGAGGAATAACAGTGTATGACTATTCTATCTTACCGAATAGAATCATCTTATGTGTTGATTTACGTAGCTTTTACGCTTCAGTAAGTTGCATCAAAATGGGGTTAGATCCTATGTATACAAAATTGGCAGTAGTCGGTGATGTAAATAGAAACGGTTCAATCGTTCTAGCTGCCACTCCACCATTACAAGCATTGGGTGTAAAGAAGATGGCCAGATTATACGAGATTCCTTGCAGAAAAGACATTCTTGTTGTAAATCCGATTATGGGAACATACATTAAATGCTCTAATTACATAACAAAATTAGCTTTACAGTACGTTCCTATTGAGGATTTTCACCAATATTCTATCGACGAGTTCTTCATGGATATTACAGATAGTATTCATTTATTTGCTAACGATCCCCATGAGTTTTCGTTGAAATTTAAACGTGAAATATATGCGAAAACAAGAATCGAGTGCACAATAGGAATTGGTCCTAACCCTTTAATGAGCAAAGTAGCTTTAGATATTGAAGCAAAGAAGAATCAAAACGGTATTGCCTATTGGAAATATGAAGATGTCCCAACAAAATTATGGAGCATACGACCGCTCAATAAATTTTGGGGCATTTCGTACAAAACGGAAGAAAAGTTGAATCGAAAAGGAATACATTCTATAGGAGATTTAGCCAATTATCCTCTTAAATACTTAAAACAGAGCTTCGGTAAGATTGGAGAAGAATTACACTTACATAGCTACGGAATTGACTTTAGTCGCATTTCAGAAAAATATGTTCCTGCCACAACTTCTGTTGGGAAAAGCCAAATACTCATGCGCGATTACACAATAGAAGAATTTCCGATTATTCTACTGGAACATATTGAAGAAGTTTGTTATCGGCTTAGAAGACAAAATAAACTTGCTCAAACCGTTCATTTTTCAGTCGGTTATAGCAAAAGTTATACAGGCGGCATTAGAAAAACACATACTTTAGGCCGCCCAACAAATTTAACAATGGATATTTATCATATCTGTACATACTTTTTATATCAACAATATACAGGCGAACCCATTCGCAGCATAAACATCTCTCTAACGAACCTAATCCACGAAGGAGAGGAACAAATTTCTCTTTTTGATAACATAACGCAACGAGAACAAGAAGTGAAGTTAACGAAAGTAATGGATGAAATACGCACTAAGTTTGGGAAAAACAGTATTTTACGTGGGATTTCCTACACGAATAGTGCTACAGCTAGATATAGAAACACTCTAATAGGGGGACATAAATCATGAATAACGCTAATATGCCAAAAGGAAGAGGAATGGTAAAATGGCAACCGTTCGCCAGTATGCCAGAGCAGTTTGTTGTTATTCGTGAAATCATCAAGGAGAAAAGCAAGGTAACTCAGCCGATCTTAACAGATGAAGAAAAAGAACTAATTGAGAACATGTTGTTATGTTCCTTATTATCTGAAGAAGAAATACTAATTACATATTATGAAGATGGTTATGTGCTCTCTAGCTATATGACTGTTGTTGATATTGATCCATCAAATAGTGCTGTCATATGTACGGATGCTTTTTATAACAAGATGAAATTGCAATTTTATAATATAATAGATGTAAAATAGAAAGCATGTAAACGAACATGTTAGATTCTTATAAAGGGGGTTATAAAATGCAAGGGAATCAGATAAGAAAAAATACAGCAGGAGTAGTTATTCATAATGATATTAATAGCTATCCCTTTCTAAATATACCTATGATTATTAATGAGAAAGACGGAGTGATTTACGAGGTGTTAAGCGCTGGTTTTCAAGCGAATGATGCAGTAGCAATGATAACAACGGATGGTTTTGCTACAACCAGGGTAAATGCACCGATCGTAACAGCAAAAAACAATGATGGTAGCCTTCAAATATACCGCTTACCGTTAGAACTTGAATATTGGGTGATTTCTTGTATGCATGCTGCTTCAGAAGGAAAAAATCCATTCCCCTGTAAAGTCGCTTTTGGAATTATAGACACAAAATTTTTTGCGGAATTCAAATGAAAAGGTCTGTTTATTCAGCAGACCTCTCATCAATTATAGCTATATACCTTTTTGTTTGTATTCGATGTTATTAACGAAACTTAGGGAAGGTATATACGGTGCCCGTAGAATCGTAATGTCTTGATTTAACAGAGATACATATTGATTAATCAAAGTCATGCATTTGCATGGCTTTTTTGTTATTGATTCTGGTTTTACATTGTAGGGGTACGGAAACGATTCGAGGTATGAGGGGCCACTATGAAAGAAAGCCTAATTGATACAATAAAAACCGTAGAAATTAAATATTTCCACGGTTTTTATTTTCACCTAAGATCCTTTTAATTATTTTACAACAATATAGAACTTACCTGGCATTTCATTTTGTGCATCTTGAAATATTTTTAAAATTAAATCCGCATAAGGTCCTAACATTTTTTGAGTACTCTCGAAAAATTCCCATTCTATTGTTATAGGAAGACCTATAAATCCAGTTAAACAGTCCCACAAAGCATCTGCATTTTCCTGAAGCTACCCCTATAGGGGTTCAGCCGAGATACGTGTAAAAATGGGTCACAGCGATACAATATTTACCAAACGGTGGTTATTGAGGGCTTTTGTAGCATCACCCGAAGTCACTCTGGCTCCAGCATCGAAATAGGTTAGATTGCTAAAGGTACCTCTATTGTTTCTCGTAGACGAAGCATACACTTCTCAAACATGCCCTTGTTGCCAAAGAAGAAAGTGTGGACACGTAACTACGTTTGTGTGTGCGGCTACGAAGAACACTGGGACATTCACGGTGCCCGCAACATTTTGGTAAAAGAACTGTACGGAAAGATGTGTCATATCCCGGAAGAAACGAAGAGAAAGTATTTGTGGATTGCGTAAGCAAAAAGTAGTAGACGGTGTGGTCCCACCCTTCTGCATGTGCAGAAGTTGCTTAGTCAAATGAAGAAAAGGAGTCCCTGCATAGGTGCAGAGAGGAGATGGAAAATCCGCTTCTCATGGGACCTTGTCTTTGTTGATGCTAAGAAATCCCCACTTCAAGCGGAAGCGAGTAAGTGGGGGAGGTTCATAGTGAATTATTTTTGTACTTAAATTACTTAATCTCTAAAATCATTGCTAGATCGATTGCATAATTCGTGCGAGTTCTTTTTCTAAAGCAGCGGGCTCGTTTGCATAATTGTAAATCCCTAAAAACTTCTCTATAGCCTCTGGATGGGAACTGATTAGCTTGTTGACAGCATCCTGTTGTTCAGATATGCGTTCATTCTTCGAAATTTGGCATCCCATGTGAAACCGAACCATAAACTCATCTTCTATTGCCTTTTGATATTCTTCAGACATTTGATTTGATTGATCGGATTGTCCCTTATATTTTGATAGAATATTGGATAATATACGTGCTCCACATATAGCATCATGGATACCCTGCGCCATGCCAGGATCTTTAAAACAAACTGCATCTCCAACCAACGCCCATCCTTTTCCCATTCCTTTATACCAGTAATTATCATATCCCAGAATGCCTTTGACCGGTTCTACTAGTTCTGCATTTTTCAAGCGCGCCCCAATTGTTGTATTCGGAAAGTTATCTGTAAAGAAATTGCGTAGACAGCTTTCCGGATTTAATTTCAACCGTTCTATCAATTCCTTATTTTCTAATGGGAAAATGCCGACAATTACATATAAATCATCATTCGTCGGAAAGAGAATGGCTGTGTTATCTTTTATCTTGTATACTTCAAATTTAGGGACATTATCGTGGCGAAATCCAGAGAAATACCCGAAATAGATGCCGACTGTTGCCGGAATACTTATTTTGAGTTCACTTTTTACCAGCTTGCGAATAATAGAGGATCGGCCGTCTGCCCCGACTACCAGGCGAGCTAAAAATTCTTGTTTCTCGTTGTCGCCGTCTAAACCTTTCACGCCTATCACTGTTTCGTCATCACGGATGACATCCGTCACACGAAATCCTTCTAAAACAGTTACATTCATTTGGGATTTGGCTTGTTCAAGTAGAATATGATCGAGATAAGTTCTTCTAATACAATAACAACTTTCCTCTCCGTAAACCTCAGGGATGAGACCTTCTATCACGGTATCCTCAAATTGAAATTTAATATCCCGTACCGGCGGTGCTTTTGTTTCCAATAACTTGTCCAGGACACCGGTTTCTCGAAGAAGAGCGACAGTATTATTGAAAAAGGTATGGGTTGATAATGTGTCCCTTGGAAAATTCGCTCGGTCCACTAACAACACATGGAAACCTGCCTTAGCAAGATAAATTGCCAGGGTAGAGCCGGCACATCTAGCACCGGTAATGATGACATCATACGTCTTATTCATCGTATCACTCCATTTTCAAGTATAATTATTAACTTGCTTATCCATTAGTAGAGTTCTAAAGTTAATGCCCCTACGAGTTAAAGTAATGGGGAAAATTGATAAGAATGCACTACATACATAAAGTATGGAAGCTAAAACGAAATAAGTACAGAAAATTCTCACCTGCTATACAATTAAAAAGAATTTGTGGTAAAAATCGGAATGATAATTTAAGTATTAAATAAAGGTCCGTTTACTTGTCTCGTGAAGAGTTAATAGATGTATATTCACAAAAATGGTTGTTAAAACATCGACTCCAAACTCCTTGTATAAAATTATGGAAATCAAGTCCATTTGCTATGTTAAATGCGCTATAATTTTTGGGTAGTCGTCCTTATCATATGTTGAATGAATTATATCCAAATCGTTTTAAAGAGTGGGAATTAAAAAAAACGTCTACAGGATTCTGGACAAAAGAGAAGGGACTCCATTTAGCAGATGAGTTCAACATAAGATTCAATGTAGACTATTGATTATGTATCTTGTTTTTTATTAAATATCACGGTACGTGAAATTTTAAATATCTTTACTAAAAAAGCCCCTTGAAAGGAGCACTTATTTTACAAGATACTGTTCTATTTCTTTTATTAATAGTTCTGCACCTTCTGGGCTTAATGTGATCTTACCATTTGCTAATGCTATGTTACGATTTGACACTTCTCCTGTTAATACACAAACAGCACCAGGCTGATACTTCTGTAAAATGATGTCTTCCCCTTCTACAAAAATCTCTAATGGTGATTTTTCTTTAATCCCAAGCGTATTTCTAAGTTCCTTTGGAATTACTATACGCCCTAATTCATCCACTTTTCTAGTTACTCCGGTTGCTTTCATCCAGCATATTTCCCCATTTCATTATCAATTTGTAACCAAGTTATTCTTTACTATTGTAACAGGCTTTCACCATACACGAGAAACATAATGAATCAAAAACAGAGCATCATTATAAGAAATTCTTTAAACCCTTGCTAAAAGGAAATACGACCTTCTTCCATTTAATGTGCATTCTTTTTTATTAGGCGTACGGCCAACATTTTAAAGAAAACGTACGCAACAAAAGGTACACCTTTAGATATAGTATATTCTATGCAGCTTAAACTACTTCAAAAGGTATCAAAATGTACTTAAGACACACTTCATAAGTACACACACTTTTTGAGATGTGTTTGTTGAATGATTTTATGCTTATTGGATGTCCCTATCAGTTGGATACACCACAGAGAATCCCCTTGTTGTGCTGTTTATTGTTTTTAATATGTAATCTGGTACATGAAATTTTACGATTAAGTTGTTCCTTTGTTTTTCTTTTAAAATTATTATAGTATTCTATATAAATCTTATGGTATTATATAGATAGAAAATTTGTTTCCATTGTTTATACTCTATTGTACGTAGCGTGAAGGACAAACCTTACGCCCTGTTAACTCGGGCGAGGTTTGTCCTTTTTTATTTCAAGGAGGAATTTACTATGAAAAAAGTCTATAAAATCGGAGCCGTTATCACAACTTTATGCGTTGCTTGTATCGCGATTTTTACTTTAACTAAGAATGAATCAGTCCAAACAGAAACTATAACACCAGAAAAAACAATTGTATATGCTGCAGACGCAAAAGTATCACCTGAGATTATAAAAGATATTTCAAAAGATGAATTAAAGCAAAAAATACAATCCCATGAAGAATTCATTGCGTATTACTATCAACCAACCTGTCATTATTGTAAAAAGGCTGCGCCAGACATCAATAGTATGTCGAAAAAGCATGATAGAACCATTTATCGTATTGATATCTCTACACCAGAAAATCAAAGTGCCTTTCAAGAGTTCGACATTCCAGGTACTCCAGTTGTTGTAGCTTATAACAGAGGTGAAGAAGTTGAACGTCTAGAAGGAGCCGTTTCAGCTGCTACATATGATGGATTCTTTGCAAGACGTAATTCGAGCGCTAGCTAGTATAGTGCTCGTTTTTCTTTGTAAGAAAGGAGAATTAACATGCAACAAAACGCCCGTATTCATTCTTTAGACATAATAAGAGGTATCGCCATACTATGTATCCTATTTGCGAATCTACCCACTATGACGGGACTAGATCCCTTTAATCAGGCAGGTTACACCGGTACAGATAAAACGATTCGATTTTTAGTAGATTTGATTATACAAGCAAAGTTCTACACTATTTTCGCATTCTTATTTGGAGTAGGATTTTATATCTTTATGAAAAATACAGAAGCAAAAGGATATCCTATGTATAAACTATTTACCCGGAGACTGTGTATTTTACTAGTCTTCGGTTCACTCCACTTCACCTTTCTATGGTTTGGAGATATTCTACATGCGTATGCTATAGCTGGATTTATTCTATTGTTCTTTTATAAGCGATCTACTAAGCTTATTTTTATAGCTGGTTGTAGTTTCCTAACGGTTAGTTATGTATTACATGTTATTGTATTTTTACGAGCAAGTTCTTCTATTCCTGAAGTACCCAATTACTATCAATATATGTTTACAGGCAACACTACCAATCACACTGTAAATCTATTTATACATTATTCTCATCAAGTAAAAGCACGTCTTTTCTTTCTAATGACCCAGGAATTCCAGCAACTACTCATAGGAATTCCGGAATATATAGGCTTATTTTTAATCGGATTATGGGCTGGTAAGAAAAATATTTTTAAAAGGGTACCGGAATTAATAAAGAAAATTAGATTTTTACAGTGGAGTTCGTTATGTATCTCATGTCTTCTCTCTTGTCCTATTATCTACTACTTTATAAAAACAGATGTCTATTACTCTCAGGATGTACAACTATGGATTCTATTTGGAGGGAAAACGTTAGCTATATTCTATATTTGTACTCTACTGAGAGTTTGTGAGAATAAAAAATATATAGAATGTCTGCACCCCTTTATGAACGTTGGTCAGTATGCTTTAACGAATTACATCACTCAAAGCATACTTACGCTTGTCATTCTTTCTTGGTGCTTTAAAGATGCCTCACACGTATATTACTGGCAACTATGTATCTTCGGGCTTTTAATTATTTTTGTACAAATTATATTCAGCAAGATTTGGAGTAAATATTTCCGGTATGGTCCTATTGAGTGGGTATGGAGAAAAGGAGTTTACAAGAAATAGGGGCACTATATCATTCTGATCCTATTAAACATTAAAAAAAAGTGCAAAATCTATCAACAGATTTCGCACCAAAAACAGATAAAAGATACAGTCACTAGAAACATAGGAGAGTGTTTCACCACCCATTATAAACCATGTCTTTACATTTTTGTGTTATAATTTAAAAATATGTAAAGATTCATCATTTTGTTTTTGAATTTTCTTTTTATTTAAGTTATACTAAACTACAAAGAAACAAATCTCCTTTAGGCCGTCAATAATTATGCTAACAACACACACCAAAAAAACCAATTCCCGTGTAATGGAATTGGTTTTTTTGGTGCAATTCAGTCAATACAGCAACTTGAACCCACATTTTCAAATGTATTCTTATTAATCTTATCATAATTTTAAATCCATAAACATACAAAACTAGATCACTAGTAAGTTGCACAAATCCGCTGCTTTTTCATCAAGAAATCTGGAGTATAACAACAATTAAGTTCATACTAGCATGAACAACAAATGATACTAGTAACCTATTAGTACGCACATATACTAAAGCAAGCACAAGTCCTAATAAAAAATATCCAAAAATAAATGGAAAATCAAAATGCATGATAGAAAAGAACAATGAGCTTATTAGTATGCTCCAAGTTTGCTTAAACTTAGACATTAAAATGTTTATGGCCGCATAACGAAAAACAAACTCTTCTACTAAAGGCGCAAGAAGAACAATTGAAACAAGTGCCACAGGAGATATTGCTGCAGCAGCGACTGTACTAGACGTATTTGCTGATTGCGTAGTTAACTGAAATACACTCTTATCTAAAACACTACCAACCATCTGCGCAAGAAATACTACTATGATCCCAACTAAAATCCATACAAATGAATTTCTTGATAATTTAATCGATAACTTGGGATCATTCATTAGTTCTTTACTATATATAAGAAAAATGATTATTAATGTAAGTGAAAATCCAATTAGTTCCCAATGCACAAGAAGTTGTTGGATTGCTTGCTGTTGGTTTCCCTGGATATCATACCAACCTGTCTTCGCTAACAATTGTACACCTATTATCCCTACAAATTGTGTCATAACAAAATAAATCAAAATGACGAAACCCGATTTATATCTAATACCACTACTCATATTCTTTTTTTCCATCCTCCACTTTCATTATGTTCTCGCTACTGCTGATTGTAGTAGCAATAAATACAAAAATACTTTTATAAGTGTTTTTGTATTTTTCGTAACCTTTTTTAAAAAAATTCATAGTCTATACTGGGCGGGATGATAATACACACATACACCTACTTTATTCGATCAACTCTACACACTCCGAGAAAGAGCGTTGTTCAATAGCGCTCTTTTTTACTTGCCCCAAAAATATCCGTTCATAAGGTAAGAATATTTCTTTCATTATGATTTTTACATCCGCTATGCTAACAGCATTTCTAATATTTATTTCTCAATATCTGGAACCTAGAATTAAATTACATTCATTGATAATATATAAATAGTCATTGTTTTCCTCTTATGCACTTTTGTAGAAGGGCCTGTTGTCCATTTCAGGTCCTTTTAATTTTTATTAGTATTTCAAAATCAAAATATCGCATTTTCATATTCATTTCTAATGGAATTTTAAAATAACAATAAACTTCTGACAGATAAAGTAATCTATAGTCAAAAAGGAGTAAAACTTGAGAATTATAAAATATATCGCTCTAATAGTTGGTTGGATTATATTAGTTGCATTTTGGTATGCAATATTCTTTTTATAATCATTTTTCGGCTTCCTCTGCATTACAATAACACTCTTCTTCCACCTCATTCCTCCTTTTCGATTAAACTGTTACTTCTTCCTCCACCCTTTTTAATGGTATATATTGATTTAACAATTACAATTCCACAGATATGTATCAAACCTCATGCAACCTTCAAATGCTTTAATCCCATTTCAAGCGCACCAGTTTCACCAAATCCTGGATTAAATAATAGTGGGACATCATACTTCTTTGCGTACTCTTTTGCTACATCAATAGATACCTGGCCACATGCACC
The DNA here is from genome assembly GCF_038006965.1 of Bacillus sp. FSL K6-1338. Taxonomy (NCBI): domain Bacteria; kingdom Bacillati; phylum Bacillota; class Bacilli; order Caryophanales; family Bacillaceae; genus Bacillus; species Bacillus sp. FSL K6-1338. The sequence continues at coordinate 528,907 of NZ_JBBOWI010000002.1, forward strand.
TTTTTGAATGACAATAACATCGCATTTTTTTATAACACTTCGAAAGGTTTTCTTTACGCCTCCGTGATTTTTCCCATCATGGAAAATAACCTGGCAGTCTCTTTTTTTGGCCAACTTCTCTAACGTTCTTCCATTTGATCCACCTAAAACTAGAATTGTACTCATTCCCATTCACTCTCCTTATCTTTTTTCTTTATGTACGTACTTGGTGATGTTAATAACACAAGTGTACAAGCTACAATATTCATTAATACGAAACAAATTACTAATAATATAACGAAAATTGGTGACAACAAGATGAGAATAAAGCCACTTACTACTAAGCAGATAAAAATAAAGCCATTGCTCATGTCTTCGTAACCATCTAGTCCTTGTACAATATTCAAACTATGCATCCATACTGTGATACTATCCCAATTTTCTATTAACAGATAGCCACCACCCAACAGAAAAGCCCAGCCAAGCAACGTTCCTAATAATCCAGAATTTCGTCCTATATAATACCCCGAAACAAAATTCGCAGCAGTACCAATTAACATTCTCATTTGTATTCCTCCATATCCATTTCATTTAGCGTTATATACAAATTTCTTTTAACCATGGTTTTATTATATCAGAAAATTATGAATATTCAATAAATAATTTTAGGTACTCTTTATTTTTTATAAAAGGGTTGTGTTTTCCTCCACAACCCTCACTTTCTTCTTAATCCACAGGTACTTCTTCTTGTCCATGTGGAATTTGTTCAATTGGTGTTACAATTTGAGCATATTTGTTTACCTGCACTTTAAATTGTCGTGGTTCTAAGAAGTTTACCTGTTGAATTAAAACTTCAATATGAAACGTATCTACTTTTTTCCCACGATCAATTTTGGTAATACGCGCATTGTAAAACTTATCTCCATTTAGAAAATACCTTTGAACAGCTTCTGTAGCCAGCATACGCTCATTACTTGTCATCTTCATTGGTTCAATACCAAATCCAGCCTTTGTAAACAAATACGGAACATCATAACTACTATTAGAAATTTTTCGTAGTAAATCCTCTACAGTTTTTGTCTTTGCGATATATTCCTCTTCCTTTGTATCAAATCCCTTTGGCTTATCTCCAAGCATCTCGATTTCATCTTGATTGACTTGCTCTTCCTCTTGTACTTGAGATTTCATCATGTAACGATGAATAGTATTATAAGTAGCAACGCCTACTACCAACACAATAATCCCCAATATAACTAAGTACTTACGAGGCAGATTCGCTAACACATTCATGACTTTCTTCATTTCTTCACATCCCAAATCAGTCTATAACATTACGAATTTGCGTCATATGTTGACCTCTTGCCGTATAGTTTAGACCTGTAATTTGTACACCTTTATTATCACCAATATGAATCATTCTTTGATTCCCCATATAAATTGCAACGTGCCCTGGGTTTTCATAGAAAATAAGATCCCCTGGTTGTGCATGATTGATATCTGGTACTTGTTTACCTTGTCCGACTTGAGCACCTGTCCAATCTCCAAGTTGTACACCTATGCTTGTTCTAAAGACATACTGCGTAAATCCTGAGCAATCTGAAGAGCCACCTGGTGGATTACGGTCTCCTAATACATATCTGACTTTTCCTTGCCCTAGCCATTTTTTCGCTTCTTCCAGTACCTTTTGTCGTTTAGCATTTGTCATGGTAGGAGAACCACCAGATGATAATCCTGGATCATCATTTTTCTTAAAGAACTTCATTGGATCCATCGGTTGATCGTTTATACGAATTTGGAAATCTAAATGGACAGCGTATCCAAGCATGTTCAGAACACCACCAACATAGTTAGAACCACCCATTTCCCCGATAATTTGTCCTTTTGTTACCATAGTTCCTGGAGTAACTGAAATCTTACTCAAGTGTAAATAACGGGATAAAATGCCATTTCCATGGTCAATATAGACACCTAGACCACCGTAGTTTACATATCCTGTTTGAGCTGTAACTATTCCTGCTTCCATCGACCATACAGGGTCTCCCGGTTTTCCAGCGGTCATGGCTCCAATATCTACAGCATTATGCGGTTTGTTATTATGAATTTCATCAAATGTACCTGTAATACGCCCTGATTTCGTTGGCCATTTCCAACCTTTATCAGAAATCCATTCTCCATCTCCATTTGCTACACAACCTAAATCCTTGTAATATTTTAAAACTTTGGAAACATATGTGTAGAGTAAACATCCAGCGCCTTATTACATTCCTGTGATAGGTTTCCAAATGTTCCTCCCCGAACCGGACTTACATCTCTCAATGTATCCGGCTCTCCATCTGTCTTCTGCATTTTTATATCTCGCCCTTGTGTCTTTTCATATGACACTCTTTACAGAGTGCGATAGTCTTTCGATTTCTCGCTATCATTTGTTGTTCAAGATATGATTTATTTGACTTTGCTCGTAGATTCTTTAATCTCCTAATGTGATGCATATGTATCACAACATTGCTAGCTCTGCATAGTTCACATGTTTCCGCCTTGATTCTATCTGACAATTTAGTCGTACTCATTACATGCCGAGTATTTGGTAAAATGTCTGTTCCTTCTAGTGATAAATTTCTTGTCATTGGAAACTTTCTTTCAATGAAATGAACTTTATTCATTCCTTTCTTTGTCTCATACTGTACAGTAAATTGTCCGTACTTTTCGTATTTCTTTCGAATTTGTTTCGTACGTGTTCTGTATTTTGACGCAAAAGTTTTCAACATTGAATAATACATGAAATATGCAAAGCGGTGCATGTGATTGCTCACATTTTCAGCTAGTCGATAGTAATTGTATAAACCTCGAATTTCGCTATTATATTGCGTGATAATCTCTAAATCTTCATTGTGTTGAAAATATCCTCTTGGCTGGGGTTTCCAAGTGCCATCGGCACACATTTTAATGGCCTGATACTTTTGAAGTTTCTTTATCCATGCCTCATGTGGCATTTTTAATTGAATTTTACCGTTAAGAACCCTAGAAGCTCTCCCAAGACTGTTAATACGTGTTGCTTCACTTTTAAACACTTTAATTTCAAATCCTAGAAATTTAGCGTGTTTCTTGAAGGCATTTGTTATCAGAGTCTTTTCCATAGATAATTCTAGTTTTAGCTCTTCTTTCAAAAATGAAGCTATCTCATTTTTAATAAGAATTGCATCCTCTTTAGAACCTATTACTCCAATAAGAAAGTCATCCGCATATCTTACATATTTGAGCCTTCTATAATTTTCATCCATTGGATTATTATAAGGTGTTTGTAACAACTTCCCTTTCAAAACTTTGTGTTGTTCTTTTAGTTCCGTAATTCGTGTTACTTCTCCATTTAGATAGGCAGTATCGATTTTCTCTTGAATCTTCCGCACTTTATACTGTAAATTACTATACTCTTTATTTATTTGTCGCTTTTTCCCTGATTCAAATCTATCCTGATACTTTTTCATATAAGCATCTAATTCATTTAGATAAATATTAGAAAGTATTGGACTAATGATTCCACCTTGAGGTGCTCCACTATAGGTATTATGAAATTTCCATTCTTCTAAATATCCAGCTCGTAAGAATTTCCAGATCAACTCTATAAACGCCTCATCCTTTATTCTTCTTTTAAGAATTGTAACTAGAGTATGATGTTCAATATTGTCGAAAAATCCTTTAATATCTCCTTCGATAAACCATTTACTACCTGTAAATGTGCGCTTTATCTCTAATAACGCACTATGGCATCCCTTTCCTTTTCGGTATCCATGTGATGAACTAGAAAAGCTTGAATCATATATTGCTTCTAGTATCATACGTATAACTTCTTGGACTAATTTATCATAAAAGCTAGGAATTCCTAATGGCCCTTTCTTGCCATTTTTCTTTTCAATATAGGTTCTTCTAGATGGATATGGTTGATAGCTTTTACTTTTTAAAACACTTATCAAGTCTTCCACTTCCTTCATAGAAAAACCATCAATAGACCTTTGGTCTACTCCTATCGTTAATGCGCCATCATTTTTACTTAGATTATCGTATGCTAATAAAAAGAAATCTGGGTTATATAAATTACGATAAAGTCTTGTATATTGATATTCCTTATTAAGACTCTTCGTTCGCAGATTGCTTAGTACTATTTTTGGACATTGCATAGTGCCTTTCGCACCTCCCCAATTTGGTAATAAGCTAACAGACTGCCTTCCTTCGCCCTGTACTAGGCTTTCCCTAGCTCTGACTACTACGAAGGCTCCGTTGTCATATTAGATATTCATGAGCCATACTTCTTGACTGTTACATCTTGAAGTTATCCTCAATAGCCTCGCAGGCATTCTAACTTAGACAATCCCCATTTAGTAAACAAGGAATTTGCACGTATAGTGTCGGATGTGACGTTCACACTTTTCTTCCATATAGAAGTGGGCAACAGATAACCCTATTCATATAAGATGACTCATACTATCTTTATGATATCTGTTGAATCTCGTTTATAAACATCTTTCGAGACTAGTTACGGTGGCCTCCCTTGTGCTATCATTCAAGCAGTTTAGCCTTCATCCTTATCTATACTTTATATCTTGCCGCTCAGTCTTGACTTGATGTTTAGCCAACTTACGGCTTTCTTGGCATGCTGTTGTCCCCTTTCAGTTTCCCTCCAAGGTTAGCCAAGTGATACTAGGTCTTTTAGGGTTGACCTAACAGCTTGCAATCACCGTTTTTCCTTGCCCCCTTATGGGCGCACAAAATCTCCATAACACGCATTTACCTTGGTTCGAAAGTTATTCGGATCGGAGCAACCACCTGGATTTAAATGATTCTTACTTCTTGAGAACTCAATAGCTGTTTCTTCTGAATAGCCACCCTTTGCTAAAGCGTAACTAATAAAACCTTCGCCAAAGTTGTATGACTGCAAAGCGAGTGCAATGTCACCATTGGCCTTTCCTAGTACATCTTTAAATTCCCGTACACCTGCTTCTATAGAAATATTGGGATCGTTAATACACCCTACACGAGCATTTCCCTTTACACCAATACAAGATGAGCTCATATCTCCATATTGCCCCTCTGAAGCCTGCATCGGGTCATTTCCTGCTCCACCTGATTCCTGCATCATTTGGGCAGCCAAAATACCAACATATTGAGCAACACCATGTTTTTCTGCCATTTCTTTAATCTTAGGAAGATATCCTGTAACTTTTGCATTAAGGTTAACAGGCTCTCCGCCAGGACTCACATTACCTACACACATACCACCAATAAATCCACCAGTAGTAGGAGCAAGATGTCCATACATACCTTCTAACATCCCGGCTTCTAATATCTCACGCGCACGCTCTTTTTGACTTTTACTAAACTTTGCGAGTTCCATCGCTTTCTCTAGCCCATGAGAAGATGTTGTCACTTTTTTACTTCCACTCGCATTAATCTCATCTATTTTTTTCTTAAAATCTGTATCTCCTAATATCTTTTTTACATCTGGTCCGGAGTAATTTTCAGATTTTGTTTTTTGCATCTCCTTTTTCTTTTTTTCGCAAGGACCATTCGGTCCTGCCTCACATACCTCTTTTTCCGTATATTCTTCATATTGGATATCCAAGAAATATGATATAGCATCGTGCGGATCTTTACCAGTCAAATCATTATCGTATCGCGCCATATCAAATGCGACAACCTCTTTCCAATCCACATTCAATGCCATTGAAACTTCCATATATTTTTTTACTTGTTCCTCTGTCTTACCTTCATCATCGGTAAAAGGTACAAAAGAGACTAAAATCACACACACAGCAATAATTACTCCCATAATTAAAGCGGCAGGTACTCCAACCGCTGCCACAACAGCACCCACAATTTTTAATATACCTGCTTTTAGCATTTTGGCAGCAGCTTTCGCTGCCGCCCTTCCTGCTTTTCCTGCCAATTTTGCCATCTTCCCGCGCGCTTGCATCCCTTTTTTCTTAATAAAGTGGGAAGCTACATCTTTTAAAGGATTACTTTTTTTCTGTTCATTTGGATCGTTAGGATTTTGACTCATAGACTTATCACACCATATTTTCCATTTTGAGAATTTCTTCCTCTTCGCTGCGCTAAGCGAGGATTTGGCGCAAATGGAATCAGATTTTGCGGGTCATGTTCTGATAAATTCAGATGCGTCTCTGTACGAACAACTTCGTCCTGTGTATGTGTGACTAAAATTTCTTCTTTTGGCTTAATACTACTGTCTTTCACTTCACAAGCTCTTTCAATCCTTTGGTTTGCTTGTAAACGCGTATCTCCTTTTCCGAATGGCGAAATACGTGACACTGTACCGTCTGTTGTTGTCGCAACCATGTAACTACGATCTCTTTCTACCACCATTTGTACATTCTTATAACCACCTTGGTCTAAATCAGACATATAGAAGTGACCATTGTCTACCTTGTGATTGACCGTAAGTGGTGGTTCATTAAATACCGGTTTCTGTTGTAACGGTCTTTGATTTTGGTTTCCTACTAATTGATTTGGATTTACATTGATTGAGCGATTGATATTGATTTTTCCACCACTTGAATCTTGTATATAAGCCGGAGATGCTTTCGCACCATTACGATACTGCGTTAATTGTCCATCTGAAATATTTAAGTCCTGATATACGACTTGTCCAGATCGTATACTGCTATCTCCACTACCATAACCAGATACAACTTGCGTCATACCACTAGCGTCTTTTGCTTCAATCCAAGATTTATTATTTGTCGTCACAAGACGTACGGCACCTTTTACAATCGATTGCGCGCCTGTATGATCTGTTGTTGTCGGTACCATCTGTTGAATTTCCTGAATCTCTTTTGCTTCTGTACGGACTGCACTGTTATACGGATTATGTTTACTTACCATACGTGCAGTTGCTTGATAAGCGCCCGCACCACCAATCACACCTACAGCGTAACTTAAGCCTTTTGTCACATTATAGTGACGCTCTGCTGCATTCCCACCTAATGATGTATTAACAGCAGCAGTAGTCCCACTTATCACTCTTTGTACTGCATTCCCTCCGGATTGTTGTACAGCACTCGCGGCACTTAAGTATGCATTTGATACTGTATCAATGCGATCCGCAAGCATAAGGTGTTTCGCACCTTCCATTACACTCATGCCGAGTTTTGTACTTTGCTGTGTCATACGTCCCACTGCGGAAGTTGGGATAGACATTTTACCAGCACTTTGTGCAATGTTCGCTACACTTGTTGATGCATCTGCATAAGAGCGTTCAATTTCCGCAACGGAAAAACCTCCTGCACATGCTATACTCGCTTGCGTTTGTGTCGCTGCATATACAGCTTTATTGATTGCGCCACCTGTCTCAACACCATGTGAACGAACACCTTGAATCGCACTAGTAATTCCAGAACCTACTTGTTGGCTTACCTTTCCAAGACTTGCATGGCTTTGTAAACCTTTTGTTAATTGCGAAGTAAAGGCATCTTTATTAATATAGGATTGATTATGTAGACTCTTACCACTCGTATCTTTTGCCTGTACGGGCATCGCTCCCGCTTGTACTGCCGCTTGTTGTGCAACTGCTTTAAATTCATTTCCTTTTTCATTTAGGTGCGACTGCCAAGCTTGCTCTTTTTGTGGTTGAGACATAGTTGGAGACAACTTTTTCATAAAGCTTGCCTGTTGTTCTGCTGCATAGCCCTGTTTAAAGGATTCTGTAGAGGCTTGTACTAGGTTCCCAACATTACTTACTTGTTTTGCTTGCTGACTTCCATTTCCACTTGTCAAACCGTGTGTTTTCACACCATTAACTGCCTTCTGAATACCTGCCGAACTGGATATACCCATAGCATTTAAACCAGGATCTTTTTGTAACTGTTGTGATAAATGAGAAGCGAAAGCTTCTTTATTCGCATAGTTTGTACCGTCTTTTTGCTGTACAATACCAGCTGATTCCGCCGCTTGTTGTGCATAATTTTTGAAGCCTTGTACTTTTTGATCTAAATGCTTATTCCATGCTGCTTCTTTTTCTTGTTGCGGCATATCTGCAGGGAATTGTTTCATAAATCCAGCCTTATGGTCTGCACTATACGCTTTCTTAAATGCAGCAGTAGAAGCACCGACAAGAGCACCGACTTGTCCCATATTTTGATGGCCACTTTCCAACGTTTCTCCTTTTACATCCTCGACTGCTTTTCCGACTTTTCCTAATGCAAGTCGGGAAGCAAACGCATCTTTATTCACATAGGACTTATCAAACAGATTATTTCCTTGTTTGTCCTTCGCATCAACTGGCATGGCTCCTGCTTTTGTTGCAGCTTGTTCTGCGTGGTTTCTAAATCCTTTTACTTTTGTGTTCAGATGGTCGTTCCAATGGTTCTCTTTCTCTTCTGCTGACATATTTTCTGGTAACTGACTCATAAACGTATCTTTATGGTCTGCCTCATACCCCTTTTGGAATGCATTCGTTGCAGCCTTTACTAAATCTCTAGCATTTCCATATGGTGTAGCGGCTTTCTTCATATTTTGTAAATCCTGTTTCCGCTGATTTGAGAAACGAGACATTTGATCACTATTTGTTTTCGCTACTTTTTTAGCAATCTCCGCATCGGACGCACCAGGGAATGCTTGTTTCAAGCGACTTGCCACTGCAGAATCCGGATTATCTGCTTTCCAATTTTCAAAGTCTTTTGTAGCTAAATCCTGTGCGATATCTTCATCGGTTAGTTCCGGATAAGATTTGCCATTTAGATTTGAATACGTGTCCGCACCCTTCTTTACACTGGAACCAATATGTTTTCCTAAGGCTACAGCCCCTTCGCCAACTGCAGCAGCAGATCTTCCAGTAACTGCACCAGTAAATCCGCCCGCTTTACTGCCAGCGAATGTCCCTATTGCCATTCCTTCTGGTCCAAGACCAGCTCCTGCTGTCATACCTGCAAGTCCACCAGCCGCTTTACCAATTGAACTTCCAATTTGACCAGCTTTTAACATACGAGCTGCACGAGATGTTGTACCAACATCTGTCCCTAAATTCGCTCCTAATGCATCTTTCGGGTTATCAGCATCTTCTTTTGTCTTTTCTTTATCCCCTTTATCATCAGGTTTTGCTTTTGAATTACGATAGTCATCACGAACACCTTTAACCAGTCCAGCCACACTTGCTAAAGCACCCATACCCATCATCGTACCTGCTCTATGAATGCCACCTGATGCATTGGTACTAAGGCCAATAAAACTTTTTACAATCTCACCTATTGGGATAAACATAGCAAGTAAAATTAATTTGATTAACGGACTATTTGCTGCTCCAATTAAAGAAATAATGAGCCATAAGGTAATCGCATGAATTGCTTGTATGAACACCGCTCCTATAAATTCACGTATCCAATATAATGTCTGTTGTTTCTTTTGTGGAAATAGCCACATGCCTACCATTAACGGACCAATTAACATTAAAACGTATAGTGACACCGCTCGCATTAAGTAGTAAAAGTTTGCCCAGACGATGAGACCAGCTTCTATAAACAAACCAAATATAATAAACATATAGTCATTTTCATGACCTTTCAAACCCAGCTCAGTAATGGTAAGTCCAGCCCCACCAAATCCAGGTTGTAGAAATTTAGTACCCTTATCTGGATCAAAATTCCCCCCACTTGCTACATTAACAGCGTCTCTAAACTCTATTATTATCCAAGAATTGATTTCAAATATGAGTGTATAGAAGTAATCGAGGTGCCAAAGAAAAATTGAAATGATCATCAAATCCTTCGCATACTCTATTAATGCTGTTCTATTATTTGGATTAATAGCTGTTGCCGAATATTTTGCCGCCGTAATAACTACACTGACAAGGACACAAAAAGCAACAAGCTTGAACATGACAGGCATGCCTGTGTCTAATACTTTGGTTAGAGAATTACCTGAAAATAAGAAATCTAAGTTTGTCCCCTTTCCTTCTGTTCCCTCTCCTCCAAACACTAAAACTGGCAGCGGATCCAAAGTTGCATACACCGGACTAAGAAAAGCCTTTACTATAGCAATAATTAAGCCTCCGACCCACTCTACTATTTTCTCAAGCATAATTTCACCTTCCTTTTTAAGAGTACGCCATTATCCTGCGTAACCTTGTACTTTCTTCATATTGTTTAAAAGCTCTTGTAGTACCGCTTCATTTGATTCAATGAACATCATTTCTTTGTCAGATGGATCAGTTTGAATCCAAACCGAACTATCTCCGACACGGAAAATCCCTTCTCCTTTTCCAGGGTTGTTGAGAATAATATCAAGCTCCCCAGCAGTTAAGTTAAAGTTCTCCTGGATCTTTTTCTTATCAATTTTATTTTGTTCTAAGAAGAAATAAGAGAAAGTAGATTGCAAGATACCACGAGCTTTTACATTTTCTAAAATACGAACAAAGTCCTGACTTGCCCAACACATACCGGCATTTCTTTTACGTGAACGACGTGCTACTTTTTCCAAGAAGTTAACCGTTTGTTCATAGTCGATAAACTGCCACATCTCATCAACATATAATACTTTTCGCTTGATAGCGTGTTCTGGACTCTTAATCCAATGCTCCCAAATATAGTTCAAGATAACGTGGAAAGCGATTGGTTTTAAAAACCCTTCCTCTAAATGACTAATGTTAAAATTAACAACGCGTGATTCATTTAACTGTGTTTCCACACCACGACCAAAATGACTTTGTCCATCAAATAATGGTTTTGAACCATCGCGTAAGAATGGTCGAATCGCAGCAATTAACTCTTCTGCTTTTACATCGTCTCCATGATGTTCTACTATGACATCATAGATTTCTTTTAACTCTGGCTCTGGCTTTCTCACTTGAGACTGAATTAACTGTCCATCCACTTTCTTCACTTCATCTGTATATAAAGAGGAAGGATGTGAAGTAATACCATGTTTATCAAACACTTCACGGATTGCATCTTCTAGCATAGTACGTTGGAATACATTTAATCCTGGTTGATCAAAGTCTTGCCCGCGAATAATAATGTCAAAGAAACCTAGTATTTCATTGATTTTCTCTAAAATTGGTACAAATCTCACATACTTCATGCCATCACGCTCTACAAGTTCTTTCTTATCATATTGTTCAAGTGCTTCTAGCTCTTCATCTTTATCCGTAATCTGAAGTTCTGTTACAGCGATTGCACAAGGATTGATAATGATATTACTTTCAGGTGAAATATTTAAATTAATACCACCTAGACGTTTTGTAATTTTTACGAAT
>NZ_JBBOWI010000003.1:0-233250 GCF_038006965.1 Bacillus sp. FSL K6-1338
CCATTTAAAAGACCTCCATTTTGCACAAATATTTGTATTGCAATGGATTAGGGTGCTAAGCCGCATCATTACGGTTATAATGATGTTTCTTTTCATCCACATACCCTTTTATGTTCCAAACGCCAGTCTTTGATGCTTTTGCTTCTTTTTCGCTTTCTAGCATTTGTGGTAGCAAAGTAGTGTTAGGTTTTGAAATGTAAGCTACAATACCATATCCTGATTTGATCATTAACTCGTTTATATGTATCCCTTCACAAAATACATATGCTAATTTCCTGCCATACTTGTCCTCTTTGGGTCCACGATCATAGACTATTGTTACATTTTTTCCTTTTAACTGTTTCTTTAGAAATGAAGATGCTTCTTTTCCCATCTTTTGCGGTGGGATTTTTTGAGATACAGACTCAGGGGTATCCAATAACAGTAATCTTACCGTCTGTTTCTGCCCGTTTACGTTCACGTCTATCGTATCTCCATCCTTTATATGTATTACCTTCCCTTTAACAGTCTCTAAGCCTTTTAATTTCTCATTATAATCCTCTGGAATATCACAACAACACCTTTCCCTTCTGTGTGCTGTTGTATTCCGTTTTGTACTGCTTGGGCAGGTCTCGAATCATTTTTTGTTTGCACGGAACTGCTGCATGCTGACATTTGAATTACGAATGATGTTATACAAATGGCTTTAATCCATATTTTCATATCGAAATTTCTTCCTCCTACTTAAAATACATAAAAAAGGACACACCTATGGCATATGTATGCGTAGGTGTGTCCTTATGCAAGATAGTTTTAGAAGTATTTTGTTACTTTCATCATATCATAGTTCTTATTAATTTTATATATGAAATTTAAGATTTTGCGATATTATTTCTTCTTATTCGTTATAAATGTAATACGTTGTTTTTGTACATCATAGGTTAATTTTGCATCGAATTTTTCTCCGGTTTTCTTACTTTCAAATCCTGTGATTGTATCAGTCATATTCTTCTCTAATAACTTTTTTACTTTCGCGCTAGTTATTTTCTTTTTCAAAATGGTTCCAGACACAATGAATTCGCAAGGCTTTTTATAATGCTCACATAAATAAGTGGTTTTCCCTACAATTACCCTTCCTTGGCACAAAGGGCATTTCCCTATAGTACGATCATCCGTTGTTGGACGTTCAAAACAAATGCTAAGATCTTCTTTTAATCGGATAGCTGCAGTGAATTCTCCGTACTCTCCTTTAAAACCATGAATGAAGTCAGTAACGCGATTCTTCAATAATTTCTTAATCTGGCTATCAGATAATTTCTTTTCTTTAATTTTAGCTGATATCGCAAAATTACATCCGTTTTGATATTCTGAACACCCAAAAAACTTATCACGGTTTAAAATGTGTCCATTTTGACATTTTGGACATTGACCTAGCGATAATTCTTCAACTGTGGGCAAATTAAAGCTTACTTCACCATTTATAAATGCTAGATAAGCAGAAAACTCTTTGCCATTAGATTTAAATCCTTTTATAATGTCCGTTTTGTTCTCTTCAAATAGTTTTTTTACTTGTACTGTAGGGATTGTTTTGTCTTTAATTTTCTTAGGTAAACCAATATTACAGTTTGGATGATTGCTGCACCCGAAAAACTTTCCTCTATCTAAAATTATTCCATTTCCACAAGGGCATTGGCATACTTCTATTTGTTGCTTCCAGGTTTCTATTAGATTATACGAAACTGTATCAGGAATTCTTATAATCTCTTGTGTTATTTTTTGTACAAACGCATTTGTTTGTACAATGAAGTCTTTATAACTCATTTCATTCTTTTCAATACGGTGTATCATTCCTTCCATTTCTGCTGTGTACAGTGGATCTTTAATTTGCTGAACAGGAAATTGTTCAATAAAAGCACGACCAATTGGAGTTGTTATAATTTTTCCCTTTTCAATGTCTATAAAATTCTTCTCGTGTAAAGCCGGAATAAAAGCTGCTTCTGTTGCAACGGTTCCAATTCGTTTTCCTTTCATTAGCTCTTTTAAATGTTCATCATCAATTTTACGACCAGCCGTTTCCATGAAAGTAAGAATTGAGCTTTCTGTGTGTAGAGCAGGTTTCTTTGTTTTAGATTCAAGCAACTCAAAATCACAGACTTGAAGTTTATGCCCTTTTTGCAGAATAGGCATTTTGAATGCTTCCATACTTTCTTCTTCTACTTCCTCTTTAAACACTTCTAGAAATCCTTTTTCTCGAAGTACACTTTCTTTTGTTTGATAGATATTTCCCATCGTATCAATAAAGGATACATCTCTTACCAGGTACACTGCAGGACGCATAAAATTACCCACAAAACGTTTTACCACGAGACTATATAGTTGTTTTTCAATCTCGGGACGACCTTCCTCTTGGTATTGTTTTGTCGTCGGTATAATAGCAAAATGGCTTGATACAAGATCATCATCAAATGTTTTATGATTTATATCAATGGCAGCAATATCGACGGATTGTACCAGTAAAGAATAACGACTCTTAGCTAGCGCCTGCATAACACCTTTTACTCGTTCCACTTGTTCTGTAGGTAAATGCCTAGACGAAGAGCGTGGATAGGTTATAAAACCTTCTTCATACAAGTTCTGAATGTATTTTTTTGCAGTTTCAGCATTAATTTGTAATTGTGCATGGGCATCTTTGTACAAGTCTGTTAAGTTGTATAGCAATTTAGGATTTTGCTTCCTAGTGCCCTCTTTAAATTCCTCAACCGTGAGATATTGACCTTTTAGCTTCTCCCCTAAACTCCTTAATGGCGATGGGTTTAACACCTGATCTTCTGTTTTCATAACTGGAGTGAGTCCTAAATTTGTTACTAGCTGCAGATGATAATAAGACTGTTCCTTATAGTTTTCAATTGCTAACTCACGTTGACGGATCTCATGTAGCAAACACATTTGTACACGGCCAGATGACAATAAGAATTTATTTTGTGCTAATTTTGTGGTGCATCCCCTGGTTATATTCATTCCTAATAGATAATCCAGATACTGCCTTGCTTTAGCAGAATAAGCTAGTCCATCATACTTAGACGCGCTTTCTAATCGATTGAGAGCTGCTTCAAGTTCTGCAGCTTCAAAAGAGGATTTATATACACGAGATTGCTTTTTATTCACACCTGCGTATTCATACACTTCTCTATAGATTAACTCTCCCTCGCGGTCCGCGTCACAAATATTCACGGCATGGTCAACATCAGGTCGCTGTAACAGTTTAACAAGTATTTGTAGTTGCTCTGCATTTTCTTGTATCACCTTATACGATGGTTGAAAAATTAAAGGTAAATGTTCTAACTGAAATACTTTATACTTTGGATCCATCTCTTCCGGATTTTTCAGTTCCAGTAAATGTCCACGGCACCAACTGACAATATAATGATCATTTTCATAATAACCGTAATAAGGTTTGCTCCCAATGTACTTTTGTGAGTGACGGAATCGTGGCGATTTCATAATTTCATTGGCCACTTTTGGTTTTTCTGCAATAAATAACGTTTTCCCCATAACTTTTTCCTCCTTAAACAAAAAAGGACACACCTACGCTATGGTTATGCGTAGGTGTGTCCTTTTGCAATATGATTTTTTAGTATTGGATTACTATAATTATAGCACATATCACATTTAATATACATGGGATACCGCCAGCATTTTGGAAGATAACCACGCTAAGCATAAAATACAATAAGCTATCCATATGGACAGCTTATTTACATAATTATCGAAAAGCGGAAGTTAAAAATTTTTAGTTCCTTACTCAACTAAGCACCCGTTAGCTCAGTAAAATATCTAAATGATTTTAATTATTAGTACATCTTACTAATAAGAAACGTTTGTATTTTAAGTCAGGTAACCTTTTTATTAAAACACTTAAAGGACAAAAATCTTGTGAATTAATGATCATAACTTTTTGTTCTATAAAACGAATTAAATAAGTGGATTAAAGTCATAATAGCTATATATTGATTATTATAAGGAGTGGAAGTAATGTTCGAGGATGATGTTACAGATGAGAGATGAGAGAAGATGGAAATGGAAGCCTAAAATCAGTGTGAAACAAGTAGCAAATACATTAAGTGATATAGTTCAAACAGGTAGAACAATAATAGATAACACAATTGCTGATGTAGATTATATTTTGGGTAATATTGAAGACTGTGTAAGAGGTTGTGGAAGAGGCATTGATAATGTCAGACTTCGGATAACACATAGAGGTATACAATATATTTCATTAGTTACGGGTGTACTGTGTTCCAACGGTTTAATCCCTAGTGACATTATTAAGATAATATACGAAAAATTATCTGGAAAACTTGAACGTGATCCAGAACACAGGATACTCCATTTAACAAATCCTAAACTATATGTATGGGAGGGGGCAGAACCACTTTACACCGTAATAGACCCCAAAAGTTTTGTATTCAACCAAGACAAAGAGGCATGGGTTTTTATCCATGGAATGCTTTACAGTGCTTTAAAAAAAGATGGATCAAACTTTAAACGAAGTGAAACAAAGGTAGATGTATTTGATTATTTTTATAATTTTGAAAGAGAAGCTAAGATTTTTAACCCTGATCCTAATTCCCGTCCTAATCAGGACAATTCAAAGATTGAAATTTACTTAGTAAGCTACGATTCAGAAATGAGAGATGAAGATGAAGAAAAGATCAAAGTATTACTACAATCGCATGTATTGGGTGGCGGTAACTTTTACTTACTGACTGCTGCTGTCTATTGGAGAGAAATGGTGCGTCGAGCACAGGAAACAGCTAATCATATAATTCCTTTTTTAGATAAATTAGCTAATAACAAAGGGAGAGCTATAACTCACTCTTTAGGTTGTTATGTATTAGCGGATGCGGCTCAAAAAATAAATAAATATGCATCTGAATCAAGTTACCATCGAGCATTTGGGTCATGGTGGTGTATGTCGGCTGCTTTACCATCAGATGCCTTTTCTAATACCGGTGATTTCGCTAAGGCACCATTAATCGCAGGAAAAGGGGATAACAATGAACGTATTTGGAATGGAACGACAGTTTGGTATTCTCTCGCTGATATTGTCCTAATGCTGCTTTATCCATTAGGTTCCTGTACAACTGCATTGGGATTAACTGGTCTGGGGGTCAATGACAAAGAGATTGCGGAAGACGAAAACATAACCACAATCACAGATGTTCATCATGGTCCAGCTGGTGATTATATCGAACGATTGGGACCTAGAATTCAGCAGGTTCTCGGTACGAAAGTTAGGGATATTACCAAAAATTAAGCTAAGGTATATTCTGAAAGCGAATAGGCGATTCTCTTACCTAAAGAAGAGTCGTCTTTTGCTTGTTTATGGTGCTAACCTACCCCACCCCTTTAGTTGAACAAGGAGCAATGAATATTATATACATATAAAGTTAACATAACGTCTCATATCGGTAGCAAAGAAAAAGGGGAACCCTACTCTCACAAGGGAACCTTCTTTTTTTGTTCTATGGATCTATACATTTTTTTATACATTCCTATTCTAGAGCGGTTTTAGGGTTATTGTTTGTAACTGGATTAGCCGAAAAACTGTATAAAATCTTGCATGATCTTAGCGTGGGGGGCCAAAATGCTGGCGGTACTCCAGTTATGAATGACATGGCGATCAAACTTCCCACGGTACTATTTATACCTTTATGCCTAGCATTACTTGTCAAAGTCATACTTATGTGATTTATAAAATTCCATTCAATTTAAGTTAATTATTGAATTGTTTATAAAGTGTTTTTTAACTTTAGGCATTTCTATTATAACTTTGGACATCTATACCTAATAAAATGCTTTAAATACTTAAATTTTATAGGGGGATTATGGTGACAAATTTATACATTCAACCTGAATTTTCAGGTTATGATTATGAACGTGATGATTATTCACATCACCCACATTATCGTTGGAAATTATGTATTTATAAAAATGGTTGGACACAGCAATATTGGCATAGATTTGTTCCTTCCTGGCAATCATGCCCAACTATGACTGATAATGAATTAGTATATCAAGTATTAATTCCATAAAAAACAGAAACTACTTATTAGAAATAAGTAGTTTCTGTTTTTAAAGATAAACTCCTATTCTATTTCCAATTGCGCTTTACTTATATAATTCTGTTCTCTGAAATTTTCCGGGTGGATTTTATATTCATACAGCTTACTAATTTTACTATTTTCAACTACTTATTTATTCTTTTCACAAGATTTTTTGAATCTCCTTTTAACTTGTAATACTTCATGTTAAGGCGAATAGCTATTACAGAGATTACGATAAACCCTACTACATATAACATTGGCCTTTCTCCATTTCTTATTATTTAGCAAACTTATTCTGTAAATACTTCACATGTTTCTTTTCAATATCTTTATCCGTAATGTTCGCTCGCGATATTGTTTGATAAATATGCTGGATCTCGTCATTTGTTAGTTGCACATCAGTATATGATTCAATACATTTTTGTAGATCGTTATAATACAGGACATGTTTATCTTTAGAATGAACATGTACCCTTTTCAGGCTACATTTTGGATGAAACGCAGCAATCGAAATACACGGCAGCTGTTGTTCCATTACCCATTCAATGGCTTTTATATGTTTATAGTTTTGTCGAAATGGATTTTGAAAAGAAGATTTATTTCTAAAAATACCCTGTGTCCATCTTGCTGCTTTCTCACTTCCATAGATCCATCCCTCATAGTTCTTCGTCTCTACAACAAATACACCTGTTTCAGCGATAACAATATGGTCAATTTGCGTTGTATCACCGTACTCCGTATAAACCGTTACATTATGTAATACAAAGTAACTTTTTGGATCTAATTTACTTAGTATACGTTTTACCAGTTTCTCTCCCGCTTTTCCTTTCCATTTTGGTACATGTTTTTTCACAACACTATTCAACGGTATTAGAACCGCAATAAGAATCAATTCGAATATCAATACTTTCATAATAGAGTCCTCCTTTTTAAACCCTTGCGTTTCTGCGCATTAAACGATATACATGCGTTTCTAATCCTAAAATAAAATATGAGATACATAAGCCTTTTATCACCATCTCTACGAATCCTAATGCTAATGAAACAAGGAGTCCTCCCCTAAACTGAAATGGTCTTGTCACTCTTCGATTTACTGGTTTTTCAATGACGCCAAAGTTGGCCCAGGTAGGCAAACGTTTTTCCACATTTTTCACGGTACCCATTAATCCGTATTTTAACGATAGAATGAAACATCCGATTAATAAATAAACAACAGAAGAAAAATAGATAGATAGGCCTATTACGAAGCATGTCAGTAACCAGCCTATTAATATAGAATTTCGCAAAGCAATATATTCTCGATTTCTATTCAATACAAACAGTCCTTTCAAAATTAATAAGGTTATATTTATTTGGAAAATATTTACATTTGTTTATAAGCATGATATGATACGTCTATATTAATTTACGAATTAGCCTAAAAAGGATTGTGATAGACATGTTAAAACTTGTAGTAAATAATACCGGAACAGAACCAGAAAGTGATTCAGCTTTTTCAAACTATTTCACCTGCAAAGACTGTGTATATTATCTTTCAAAATCAGATTCTTGCAGTCTACAATTAGCGGCTGATTCAAATAATCCCCTTGTCCCTTATGAGTGTGGTAACTTTGAGGAAACCTATGAAATCGGAACGGAAGATCCATTGAATTCACACATACATCAGCAACTTCGTGAAGAGAAAGCGCAAATAATAACTGAAAGCTATCCAGCACAACCTTCTATTGATCCAATTCATAAAGACGCTATATGGTATGGATCAGTAAACTATGGTTGTTGGATTATAAATGATTCGAAGAAACGTTTTGCACTTGCAGAACAGGTTCCTTTCGGTGATAATAATATGTCATCTAAAAAATACGCATCTCCTTTTCCTTTACATGACCATGGTGCAAAAGAAGGTATCCGGCACTATATGTGTTGGTACGTAAATGAAAAAGGAATTGGCGAATACCATCTTCTTATTGGTGGTGTCATCATGAAAATTGCAGAAGGAGTTAAGAAACTTGGATTCAATTACTAATCGTATCTACAAGAAAAGAATGTTAGAACATACCATACTATTTAGTTTGGTACAGCTGGTACCACTGATCTTATCTACCGGTATCATATATATATTGCTAGAACTTACTAAAACGGAGTGGAAAACCTGGTTTAGTTATGAAGGAATCTTTGTAATTATTTTTCTTATAACGAGATTCCAGGTGTTTCAGAATAAGAAAAGTATTATTTCTTTAAATCAACACGAAAAATGGTTTTCAAAGTTAAATATCTTCTTGGTCTCTATATTTCTAGTATTATTTGCATCCATACCAACTCTATTAAAAATTGCTTTCATTCTACAAATGACTGTTATTCTACTTCTACTAGAGTACCTTTGTTTGTATATTGATCGTTTACCGATACATAATTTATATAGAGTACAAGAGATTATTTGTGATAAAAAACAACTCAAAATTGAACGAATTATTCCAAACAATGAGGAACACGGTACTCATACAATTAAAACAAGGGATGAGCAATACTTTTTATATACCGCTGTGTATTTGAGCGGCATACTAGCGCCAATTTCAGAAGAAGTATTTGAAGAATATGAAAGAAAGAACCTAATGGGTAGATAAAAGGTACTGAATGTAGATTCAGTACCTTTTCTATCTTTATATATAGTTCTTTACATATTAGCAAATAGCCATGGAGCTAGTACGGCTAACATACACAGCAAACAAGATCCCGTTATGACACGATTTGCCCAACGGTAATATTCCGGCTGTTTCGTACTCTCATGA
This sequence comes from Bacillus sp. FSL K6-1338, assembly GCF_038006965.1. Taxonomy (NCBI): domain Bacteria; kingdom Bacillati; phylum Bacillota; class Bacilli; order Caryophanales; family Bacillaceae; genus Bacillus; species Bacillus sp. FSL K6-1338. Next base: position 8,873 of record NZ_JBBOWI010000003.1, read on the forward strand.
ATTCTTCTTAAACGAATACCTGCGATTAACATAAAGGGTGTGAAAATAAGTGCTGTTGCTTTAAACAGGTCTAAAAAATCCGTAAAGATGTTCATAAACGAAAATACATCGGAACTAAATAAGAAGTATACACTTAGTCTCATCGACATCATGCTGATAAATGAGAAAATCATACTTCCGGTTGCCCACTTCATCCATTGACCATTCTTTGTAATTAATGCCATAACCATGACAATAACGCCTAATACGAATGAAATAGAAAAGATATTGACTCCTACTTTAAAAGCCGGCGCATACAATCCTTCAATCTTTTGTATGATTGATGATCCAAATGAATCATCTTTCTCTGTTGTTTTCGTTCGATTGTTTAGTCCATCTTTAAATGATGACGAAACATCATTTCCTTTTAACTCATTAAAATCTACTTTTACAGAAGCTTGAGCTGCTTGTAAGGGTACAAGTAATAAAATCATCAAAACAAGCGTGCATAAGACTCCTATCATTCCTTTTTCTCGTTTCATCATACATCACCCGCTAATTTTGGTTTGATGCTCTTTAATTTGATTTCATTTCCTTCTGCTGCATAATAAAGATCTGCTGCATAATAGATATTTGCTTTTGTATATGCCCCCATAATTGCATTTGCAATTTCTTCTTTTTCTACTGCCACATATGTTTCATTTTCATTGTAAAACTCAATTTCAATTCGGTTAATATTATTATTTAATACTGTAATATGTAATTCTTTTAAGCTATCTAAGCGATTCCCTAATCCACATACCAACTTAAATACTTTATTTGCAATTGTTGGTGGTTTTACATACGTCGTATTAAAATGAATCGTTTCATCATCTATCACACCATCTTCCTCGACTTCACACGTCATAATGAAAGAATGATTTTGTTTTTCAATTTCTTGTTGACTCAACTTGCGATCAATGACATACTTCACGCTTGTTGACAGGTTTTCTATATATTCATCCAGTTCGGTATTTGAAATTTTAACCTCTGAGAATTCCGGAAAAATCATGTAAGCGTGTATATTAGAACTACTTTTACTTACACGTAATACCTGGACTTGTTTCTTTTCATAGCGCACCGTTTGTTCTAATTTTTCTACTACATTGTTACTTATGGAATTAATATTCATTTACATTCACCTTTCAAAATTGTTATTTTTTTAACTCAAAAATATTTTTTACTTCATATAATCCTCATGTTTGGATTTAATCTATTTTAAGCATTGTAATATTACGAAGAGTTCTCAATTCTCCTGTTTTAAGACTGTTAATCACTTGAATCTCAAAACATTTCAATATTACAATGACGTACAATGTCTCATTATAGTCGAATATCCTTATATGGTGAATCATTCTGTCCCACTCATTTGTACAAAAATAAAAAAATGTTTTATTCTTGTACAAATGAGTGAGAAAATGCTGTATTTCATGCTATTTAACTAAGAAAATCCAACTAGGAAATAGATTTATATATTCCCTAGTTGTCTATTACTCCATTCAACTAGTGTATAAGAATAAGGTGAATTGACCTCTAATTCTATATACAGTAATTGATTTTCCGGTAATATCTCTCCCTCTGTTTGAATCCAATAACGTTTCTTATTAGACATATTTATGACACGTGTCAATCCTTGTTCTCGTCCTATCACTTTTGCAGTCCACCTCACAAAATCCATATCTTCAACATCAGCTACTCCTTGTTGAACAGGAAAAACGTGTTCCTTTTCCGATGGAACTGAATCATATTCTTGTTGTGGATACATGTCCTCATATTCTAATAATTCCACTGGTATATCCTCATCACTTGGAAAAGGAATATCATAAACAGCCTCAGGAGTGGGAGTATGATGAAAATCTTCAGCATACTCCACTTCTTCTATATCCTCATGTTTTAACCTGTAACTCTCTTCCTCACCCAGATTCTTATGAACAGATGTAGCAACTAAATCATATATACTTGCTACATCCTTTTCTAAGGTGATCTCTTTTGTTGGAACAGTAACACGCTCTTGTTCCCTTCCGATAGGTTTATTTTCTCGTGGGCACCAATAAACGGGGCGTTCCACCGGTTTATTTTCCATTTCTTTTTTCTTGGCTTCTTCTATTAGAAATTTTTTCTTTGAATTACGAACTACCAAAAACACATAACAAAATAGACCAATAAAAATTTTTGTAAACATAATATTCCCCTCCAAGTTCTTTTTTACAATAAAAAAGGAAGATCCAAGTATATACATCACTTAGTTCTTCCTTTTACCTTCTATACACTACCTCGACTTTATTAAAACGGTAGTAAATCATTGTAATCTCCGATAGCTCATCCAAACCAGCTAATATATCATCCGGCTCTTGAGATTGCTCTCTTGTTTCCTGCTCTTTTGGATCATCTAACACTACCCAAATGTTTTCTATTTTCATATCTATCCCTCTATCTTCCTTATTTTTCAGTTTCATAAACAACTTCCTCGTAGTCAAAAAAATAATCTTTCAGCTTACGCATAATTTTACGAAACTTCGTTTCAGCTACGATCTTTGTACCATGATAAAAACTTTGTTGCCCGACAAAGCGCCATAAGATAACATAGCCTCCTTTTGCTTCCTGTATGCCTTCAATAAATAACGCAATTTCTTGAATGGCTTCCTTTTCATGAATGGCGTTTGGTTTAAAATATTGCATTTTACCATTAGCTAATATGATTTCTACCTCTAAACAACCTCGCAATTGATTAATTCTCGATCTGGATTCGATTAACATTGCTGATGCAGCATATGACTTTCGGTTTTTTCCCATTCGTTTTTTATGTTCCTCTACTGTTGGTATTAGTCTTAAGTGTCTACAATCTTTTTTCATTTTTTTATCTCCTCTACTTTTTAATTTGTCATTTTATAAATCAAAAATAACCCCGCCTGCAAACCTGAAAACAACACAAAAAGAGCTTCTTCAAGTCGATTGAAAATGTGCATAGCAAAATAAGCTATATACACTAATCGGCTCAAAGAAGCCCTTTCACAATTGAAACAAGACGAAACTTGCTTCTACAACTCAACCACAACACAAAAAAGGTGTAGGAATAAACGGAATCAAACAAACTAACAATATACCTTTATATTACATAATAACATTATAGGTTTCAATAAGTATTAATTAAAATTAACGCATTAACCAAAAGAATTCTTATTCCTTAGGCTTGTGTAGGACGAAAGTCCAAAGGTAAGTGATATTTGAATTTTGGGTAATGCGTAAACTCATAATAAATTGCTATCAAGGGTCTTACCAGTTTTAATCCACGCACCTACGAGAGGTGCGACCTGGTGTGTGTTCCTGATCAAATGTATCTTGTTATTTCAATCCACGCACCTATATAAGGTGCGACTCTAGGTTTGGACGATGATCTAAAACATTATCGGAATTTCAATCCGCGCACCTATATATGGTGCGACTTAACAAAGCCTTTAGAAAAAGTACGTGATTGATTTCAATCCACGCACCTACAAGAGGTGCGACAAATAACCCAATAGAAAATGATGTGTTTGTTATTATTTCAATTCACGCACCTATATTAGGTGCGACTTACACGGATTGGTACGAGGTAGCCAAAGCCCAGGATTTCAATCCACGCACCTGCAAGAGATGCGACTTTCCTTTAATAAATTGATAGAGTATATCTTTATAAGGATACTTTCTTTCAACTATTCTGACGCTTTTTATTACATTCCATTAATAATCTCAACTTTTAAATCATCTAATTCATGTACCAATACAGTATAATCATCGATTGTTTTTGGTTCGTCAATATTCCGTTTAACCTCTAATAAACGATGTACTTTTGCAGAGGAGTATTGACCAAGTTTTGAATTATGATCCCACCAACAAACTTTATGTACTTCTATACTTCCTTCAGGACGTGCTGCTGATGCATCATTTTCAAACAGTGTAACCAGTGCATTTTTAATCTTCTCCGCATCTTCGTTAGTAAAACCTGTCTTTTCTGCTAATTGCGTATTAATACTTCCATAAAAAACATAGACTCCAAAATCAACACGATGCTTCATCCCCATCGTATCTGAACCTTTATCTTTCCCAGGCTCAGAATTTACACTTTTCGTAATCTGCATACTAGTAATATCAATCGGATCAACACTCGTTGCCGTATGAATTGAAACAGGTCCTCTTACTCCAACAGAGACACCTTTTCCAGCTCCCCCTTTAAAGGCAAAAACTTGTCCAAAGCTTCTTACATCAATCCACTCTTTACATGCAATTGCAGCAAATTGTTCATGTGGATTATCCTTCGATTTTAACGCTTTGACTAAATCTACATTGGTTTCTGCTCGTTCCCTTAAACTATTAAATTGATCTACCTTCCTGTCATTTGATTGAACAAAAATAGATTCTTCCATGTCTTGCAGACGATTTCTAATCTTTCGTTTAATGGCTACATCAGAGATTTCACCATGTCCATCATAATTTTGTCTTGGGCGATTTCCATTCAAAGGATCTCCATTTGGATTAGCTTTCGTAACTGATAGAACAACTGCAAAATCGATTTTGTGATCTAAAGTTTTCATTTTTAATTCTCCTCTCCAATATTTACTGCATCATTTAGTGAAACATTTTTTTCTTTTTTTTGATACCATTCATGCCGTTGACTATAAAAGCCTAATAAGTATTTTCCAGACAGTGGTTTATTATTAAAATCTTCAATTTTTATCATTGAGCCAATCTCATCAATTAATTTGTTATAATACCAAACTTTCTCCCCTAAACGTGCTTGATACGGTTGTAGGGCCCCTTGAATGGTCCTCCATGTTCTTTCCGGATGTTGAGAAAAGGAATTCATATATCTCCTAGCATTTGTAGCACGTTGGTCACCATTATTTAATGCCTTTCTTTCCAAAACATCCGCAACCGCTAGAAGGCGTCCGAAGAGATAATCTCTATTATTATTTTCCTTATCTAATACCAATTGATATCCCTCCATTGTATTAATTAATGCACATGTAATACTTAATGTTTTTTCCCATTCCCATTTTTCCATTGATAGAGGGTTTGATGCACGCTGAAAGGCACTTCTAACAATGTCGAAAGGGATTTTTCTCTCGTCTATGATGCAAGGAAGCATGCGCTCCATCAAACTCTTGACTACTTTTTCGTTTGCTTTTGGCCCATAAGCAGCAAATGCAATATCTCTGGTTGACGGTGCCCCATAAAATTTAACAAATTCATTATCTGCATTTTTACGGTAACCATGCTCCCAGACACATGTAGAATGCCAATTCTTTAACTTATTTAAATAAAGGTTTTTATCCATATTACGATAGTAAAGAACTGCTAATCTGCCTGTTGTCGCTGAATCAAGCAAGAGAATATTTACATTTTCACTGGAAGATAAATTATTTTTATAACCATCAATTGCCTTAGCAACTTCATTGGCAAATTGTTCATGTGTATAGGATTTTATTTCTCGCTTTTTAGTTCCTCTTATATCCATTGAAAATATATTGTAACTATCCTCTACAATATCTGGAACATCTTCTGCATCATTGCCCCATACAAGAAATACACGTTGATCGATAATTTTTCCTTGCTTGTTAATAAGCCATTTCAATGCATTATGTGCTTTTTGGGACACATCATAGCTAATATTCGCTACTTCATTTGACGTAGTAAATCTTCCTCTAAATGTGAAACCTCTTAAATCATTTGAAGAGATTAACTTTGCTTGATCACTAGCATTTCTAATCTTTTTCGCATGTTTATCTGTACTCGGTTTTATTTCCCCTGTAACATAGCAGTAATCTTCATTATCTAGGAGGCCATCACAGAAATTAATAAAGGAGTTATGTATTTCTTTGTCTTGCCATACCTTTGATAGCATCTTATTTGGAGAATACACGGTAAATCTAACAAACGCGGCTTCTTGGCCAGCTGGAAGCACTGTAAAGATTTCGGGCTTGTTCCCCAGAAAAACTTCAACTTTTTTATCCCATTTTCCAATCAGCTTTTGGTTTTCATCAAGCCATAATATTTTGGTTTCTACCAAGTCTTTCACTAATTGTTTTTTTCTTAAGTATTTGTAAATGCTTTTTAATTTATCTGTAGTATATGGGGATTCTACCCAATTCCTTAGCTGTTCGATATAATAGCCAAATGACTCCTCTTCTTTTTTACTGCCGCCGTATTCACCAAGATCACCTGCAACGTAAGTTAATTTATCATGTAATGGATGGGGAACTTTATACGCTCCGGTACCAGACCTACTTGCAGAGTCTTCTGTACAAGGGATCAATGTATTCGCGTCGCTCTTATCTATGACTGTTGCTGAATGGAACTCCCCTTCTTCTGTAATTAAAACTTCAATATTTGCTGACTGAGTAGTGTGTGAAATAGGTAGCAATGTATATTCTTGACCATTATATTTTTTTTCAATTTTACCGACTCGATCTAAATTTGATTGATAGGTCTCATACAAATTCAATAGCCAACTCATTTATTCACCTCCTTCTTCTAATTGTTTTATAAGCTCATCAACTGATTCAACGTTTGAACTGTCAAAAATCTTTGGCTCCATCTTGGATATTTTACGGATTTTTGTACATTCTTCTGGTCGGATGAATTGAATAATTCCATCTCTCATTACCGGATTCCATAATCGAACCTCTAATTCATTCCTACCTGTTTCATCAGGATAATTAAGCCCATGAATCATTGTGCCTAAATGAATATCTCCACCATAATTATCGTAAAAGCCTTCTCCTTCACCAAAAACACAAGGCTCCACATATCCTTGGCATTCTCTCGTTCCTAAAAAAATGTCTCGCCGTCCTCCAACTTTAAGTGAACGTTTTAGGATGTTATGATGCTTATATTCATTACGATCAAAAGCTAAATCAGGTCGATGAGGATTAAAGATAAAATGTGCTTGAACTTGGTATCTTACATTCTTTAAATATGTGTAATTTGCGAGTGTATTTCCACCACCATATTCAATTGGACGAATACCTTTTGATTCCATTTTGATTGCATTCATAATTCTTATTTTATCTACGATCATAAGAAGAGTTGGCTTCCAGTAAATTGATTCGACAATCCCTTTGATAGCTTGATAAGTTGGTACTTGGTAAGTTAACTTTTCTCCTCCCATTTTCATCAAAGGATCTGTGAAAAGTGCGTAATCACCAAAAACCTCAAATTCAATAGCATTCCGCAAAGATTCTTCCTCCTTTTTCATTTTCTATATTTTTCTAGTAAATTAATGATACTCCTCCTATGTAACTATATCAATATTTAACGATTATATATTATATGAAATTTAAGAATTCTTTTGATATGGTATAAAAACATGGATTAAAAACCCTATCTCAAACAAAGATAGGGTTTAAAATATAGCGGTCTTAAAATCACTCTCATTAAGCACATTCAGACCATATTCATCATTATAAGCACTTTCCTTCAAGGCTAGAATTTTCCCATCAAGATAGTATACGAGTCCATCATTTATTATCAATTTTTCTTTTTCATAGTTGAATACGTTAACTGTATACTGCTGTGCCTTTCGTAATAATCGACTCAAATCCTCAATGGAGTTATTGCTATTTAATTCTGCGATAATATCCTTTCCTTCTTCATATGGGACAATAACTGAAGTGGTTAGATCATCAATGACGTTAAAATGTTTGGCCGCTGTCTGGTAGCTATTTATAATAAATAATGGAATATCTTTTTTATCATGTTTATGAATATATGCTCGACGATAGCTATTTTCTATTCTTGGTACGGATAATAACTCAGTCATGTTCTTTTTTAGTTTTGGAATAAAATAATCTAGATCGGATTCAAATTCTCTATAATATTCTTTAAAATACCTCTTCATTGCCTCTCTTGATAAAATATGTCCTCCATGTATTTTATCGTTATGTTTTAAGTCCATAAGGATTTTCTTAGTTATTTTCTTTCCAATTTTAATTTCCTTTAAATGACTTAAGCTTTCCTCTTCATAATCAATCACATAGACATTCTGTATGCCCTTTTCACCGTGGCGATTACATCTTCCTGCAGCTTGTGCTATAGAATCTAACCCTGATAAAGAACGAACAACACACTCAAAACTTACATCTACACCTGCTTCGATTAACTGTGTGCTGATGCAAATGATCTTTCTTCCTTCCTTATGGCATTCTCTAACTTCTTCTAAAATTTTATGTCTATGTGCTGCACACATTGTTGTGCTTAAATGATAAATAGGAACATTTAATCCTTGACTCTGTAATTGTGTATATAAATCTCTCACAACTGATTTTGTATTTAGAACAATGAGGATACTTTGTACTTCCTCTATTTTTGTATGTATAAATGTTTTGAGTTTATCTTTATTAAAGATTTCATTAGTTGCTTGATCAATGATTTCTACTCTTTTAAATGCTTCAATTACATGATCGAGGTTATTAATCATTTCAGCATCCGTATTTATGTCTAATTTTTGTTCTACAAAGTCCAAAGCAGGTTGAGTAGCAGTGCAGAGGACTATACTGGAACGAGTATATATTTTTAAAAAATTCAATGCTTGATTAAATAATGAAACACATGAAACAGGAACTTTTTGCACTTCATCAAAAATAATAATTGCCTCACTTAAATTATGGAGTCTTCTAGTATTTCTGTTTCCCTTTGCGTAAAACACATTTAGAAACTGAACCATGGTTGTAAAAATAATAGGAGAATCCCAATTATCTTTAGCTAACTTTAATTTTTGTTGTATGCTAGCCATACCGTCTTCATTTTCATCATGATCATTCACTTCTTCAACTATATTTGAATGATGTTCTAAAATATTTTCTTCATCCTCTAATATTCTTCGCACCTCTTCCGCATTTTGCTCAATAATTGTTGTAAAAGGTACAACATAAATAATTCTTTTTTTATTATGGGTTTTTGCATGTTTTAGTGCATATCTTAAGCTTGCTAATGTTTTACCACCACCAGTTGGAATAGATAACGTATATATTCCTGATGGCCTCTCAGCGAACTGATCACACTGATCTGACATGTCTGCTCTCAACATGTTAATAGGGGTATTTGCATTCTGCTGTTTTTTGAATGAATTGATTTTTGTCATGAGTCTCTCGTAGTATTTCTCAAATAGCTCATCAGCATTTATTACGGATTCTACAATTTTTTCTTCTTCAAATAATCGGGTGTTTGTTCTATCGGCATCAATTAATGTACTAAAGATGAATTTAGTTAAAAACATTAATTGTTTTTCAGCATTTTCTGGGGATTCTTTAAGTAGAAAACTTTCTAGTTCTACAGTAGCTTTGTTAACATACTCATGAAAATCTTTCTCTTTCATGACATGTTTAAAAAAGAATTGTTGTGTAACATCAAATCCTTTTAATTGCTTATCTCGTACTCTATTTAAATAGGGCGATTCTAAATCTGGATTTAAAAAATCTTGAAGGTATCCGTGGTGAGATATAATGGCATTTCCCACTATCTCAGATATTATCCCTTTGTAAGGAATCATATTTTCTGTATGGAATAATTGATATAACAATTTCCCCCCTGCAGTTGAATGGTCAACACTCCCCCTTTTAGGTGGAGAATTAGGATTATTTACTGCTTCCAATATATATTCTTTAAACTCATTGGTGTATTTACCCATATCATGGAGCATACCTGCTAAACCAGCTAAATGTTTTATACCGATTTTTTCTCCATAGGTTTCAGCTAGTTCTTTTACTCCTAATAAATGCTCTTCGACTGTTTGTACTTGCCTGTCACTCTCGCGTATATGAGCAATGTAGGTCATTCAATCTCCCTCCATTTTATATTTTTTACATGTTTGTTAGATACTGTAGATGTAGATACTTCCAGTTGAGTATCTACATCTACAGTGCGTTTTAAAGCCAGAGCATTACTACTTTCAATCTGCGCACCTTATATAGGTGCGACTGGAATGGTGTAACTTTTGGTTTCATATCAACCATATTTCAATCCACGCACCTATATAGGGTGCGACACCTTATCATCCTTTTTGTTCTTCTTCCAGTACTTATTTCAATCCATGCACCTATATAAGGTGCGACATGTGTTCGTTTCAGCACGTTTCTTGCTCTGTTCAATTTCAATCCACGCACCTATATAAGGCGCGACGAAGTAAAAACATGTCAGTACTAATCCTAGCAGAATTTCAATCCACGCACCTATATGAGGTGCGACTTAGATAGATCGTATTCATCAGCATATGGAGTAATTTCAATCCATGCACCTACTTAAGGTGCGACTACCATTCGAGCAACTAACAGCCCCGAACACGATATTTCAATCCACGCACCTATTTAAGGTGCGACGTTTGGCAGCCAAGCCAAGAAGTGGAAGGGTTGTATTTCAATCCACGCACCCATATAAGGTGCGACTATGAACGTTCCAGATAAATATAAACCCGAGGTAATTTCAATCCACACACCTATATGAGGTGCGACACTAATTCCGAAAAAGATAGGGAAACATATTGAATTTCAATCCACGCACCTATATGAGGTGCGACTAAAGGCGGTAGCTTCATCGAGCGAAAACTCGATATTTCAATCCACGCACCTATATGAGGTGCGACACCGATTTGTGTTCAAAATCAAGCACAAATACTTTAATTCTATTCAAAAGTATACAAATATTTTTATTTAATAAAGTAATTTTTATAAAAATCATAAATTCCCATCATACATTATGAAAATTCTAGGTGCGAAAGTTCTAGGAATTTTATGTTTGCTATACATTCGCACCTAAAAAATTAAAGGACTTTCTAAATCAATTCATTCTTTTACAGAATATGTTCGACCTTAATTTGAAATTTAACTTTTCAACAGACCCTAAAAACATGAAAAGGATAGCACCATTTTATATAACTGGGGCCAAAGTAATAGCAAATAGAATCCAACTCTTCTGACTATCTTGCTTATCTTAAAGTATCTTTTCATACACGAAAAAACATCCGTCCAAAAAAGGTATCAACAAACTAAAAAACCTTAATGATTTATAATTACACTGTAAAAAGATTTATGATTGCGTATCCTTGATATTTTGATGTAATTTTAAAAATTCTAATGCAACCTGCTCATAATCTGTTTTACCATCATGAATATTTATTTCAGAAGGATTCTCCTGATATTTATCTATTAAAATATCAGCTATTTCCTGAGGATTCACATTATTTTTTATTGCGTTATACGAGTCCATATCAAACTCTATAATTATAGGTTTTTTTATGTTTGAAGTGGAAATTAATTTAGAAAATCCTAATATTAATTTTTCTGCCCCATTTGGTTCTTTTATCCACTCTTTTATTTTTAAACGTAATTCAGTTTTATCATTGCTATTTCCCCATCTCAAAATACTATTTAGAAGTGTTGATGAACCCGTTTCATAAGTATCTAAAAAACTTTCATTTTGCATTTCTGTTTTTATTTTCTCTATAACAACTGTAGCTATTCTTTGAAATTCATCACGGGTAAAGAAATCTCTTTGCACCTCTTCAGATGGTACAATCCATCTTAATATATCAACACAAAACATTAGTGATTCCGCAATATTCATTGCTCTTGTAATTACAATTTCAGCTTCATCTTTGGGTTGTAATTGTAAAAGATGCCACATTGTTATTGCAATCCTTGAACGAATACTAAACATTTGATAAAAATGATTCGGAATTATCTTCTCAATTCTTGCAAGACAATATATCAGGTTTTCTGATTGTTTTGCTTCCAATTTCCCTAGTGTTAAGTTTGCATCAATTATTACGAGAAATTTACCAAGGGCATCTGTATTAACCATATCATTAATGATAATCATATCTTTAAGCTTGCTAACAGCTTCATCAACATTCTCATTTTTCAACTCATCTAATAAGGAATTAAATTTCACATCAGATATGAGTCCATTTCGTACTGAGTAAACAAAATATTTTTCAAAATAAAACTCAGAACAAATTCTTCTCTCCACGGACCAAGTTTTATCCCATTCACCACCATAAACATTCTGACCTGTAATTAAATATTCACTTCTCGGAAATAGTGCTTTTAAAATAGAAATGACTATATTCTTTTCTGTAGAAGGAAGTTTTTCAAATAACTCTTTCAATGCCTCTTTATATTCATCATGTATTGTATTTTTTCCGCTAAAACCGAGGTTTTTACCCGCATATAAAAATGCTTTTGCATTTCTATATATAAACTTATAGACATCCGGATAAAACACACGAATGCCCTCTATATAAAACAAGTCTACAACATTAACTTCATCTTTAAGTAAAGGCAAGGAAAAAACGATTGAATTTTGATGTCTTTTTGCTGCTCTTATTGTCAATGGTAAAATACCAAGGGATTTACTCCAAACCTCATTAAACCTTCTTAATTCTTCATCAGATAGAAATATCTGATTTTCATTAAGGACATTCTTAAATCCTCGGAAAATTATCCTTCTTATATCCTCAGAATCCGCTGGTGGCAAATATAACGGTACTTGAATAATTTTTTCTAAAAATGATGTTCCAATCTCACTCGCCTTTTTGCCACTATATTTTGTTGACAATACATTCTCGACTATCTCCTCGTCAAAAGCCAAAATATATGTTGTATGTCTAAAGTCAGCTATTAATTTTACCAGCTTAAAAACTGAATGAATCTCTTCGTCATCCAAACGATCCAAATCATCAATATATACAATTATTTTTTTGTTTTCTTTTTCAAGTTGATTCTCAATAATATCTTTCAATTTTTGTATATCATTATCATTCTTATTAGCCGCAATAAAGTCTTTAAATGAAAAATTGAATACTCCCATTCTTAATGTAACAGATGTTATCATTTGTGAATAATTTTTGATATTTGATATTAATTTACTTTTTTGCCCCGAAAAATTTTCTTCTATTCCAGCTATAAATTTATTGAAAAATTGCAATATAAGTTGCTCTTCATCTTTAAAATACCATGGATTAAATGAAATAATGACATTATTCTTATCTTCTTCAAATTTGGTTTTCATTAAATTTAATACTGAAGTTTTTCCTGTTCCCCATTCACCGTATAATCCGATTACAATACTCTCTGTTTCTTTCCAAGAACTAATTCTCGTTACTAATCCGTTTACAAAACCAGTACGCTCTAATTCGTCCTCCCCTTCCATTTTTATTGCATTATCTGCAAGGAAGGATAGATTTTTCGAATCAACTTTACTATTTTTTATGTATAAATTTCTATTTCTAACTAACAAAACTATGAAATAAAAATAATATACTATCCATCCCGCTGTTCCCAAACGATCAGTTAGGTCACCTTTTAAAAAACCAAACTTTACTGACAGCATGTAGAGTATACAACTTAAAAGAATACCAATCATAAATGTATCAAAATTAAAAGTAAAAATGGGATAATTTATTATTCTGCTTATATATTTCTTCTTAATTAGCACATAAATAAAAAATAATGCTATTACAAAAAATGTAGGGAGAATAAATACATAACTTTTCATATAGCCATAAATCGTGTTTAAATCCATTGGTATAGATATTACTTTTTCATCTAAAAACCCTTCTATAGCAAATAAAAAAGCGGCTATAAATAATATACTGAGAATTCTTTCGGTATATTTCTGCAATTCCAGATTTGTAAGACGATATTTTAATATTTTTTGTTTCAATGTAACCTTATCGTTCATCTAGATCTTTTCTCCAATCTTTAGTATCTAATTCTTCTGCTTCATTACATATATTTAGTTTATCTTTCCCCTTATTTATAATAATTGTCCATCATCTATTGTAGCTTTGCAATAAGGTTTGTACAAAACACCTTGCAATCCAAAGTTTTACGTTAAATAAAAAGAATCCATTTTGAAAAAAGAATGATCAAAATGGATTCTCCTCTAGTTTAGCTTACTGATTATCAGTGGCTTCGATACGTTCAATCATTTTCATTACATCCTCTACTATGTCTTTAGAACACAGCTAGCGTATTGTGTTTTAGATGAATTTATTCTTAACTTGTTGCTGATGTGAAGTTGAACATTATTACATTTCTTATTAAAGTATCTCTGGACTCTATGAAAGTCGTTTATCACAATAACTCAAAATACACTTTTTAAATGCATCTGGGTCAATGTTGTGATTAGCCAAAAACTTATCCAGTACTTCACTTTTTAGTAGACACTCAATCAATTGACAAAAATGTTCTTCACAGCCCTTTTCCCGTTCCACTTCGGGCTTATATGGTTCTCCTGATCCGTCAGGATTAGGGTATATAGCATCGGCATCGCCACCTAACGCATTTACCTTCTCAGAAAGGAAATGAAGGTAGCGCTTGAAAATAGGATACCATCTGTTGTCAGATGGAATGGTACCGGCAATATACTTCATTACCGAAAGAGTACGTCTCTCTTCATCTAGGATAAGTTCTGCTTTACTAACTGGTATAGTGAACTCAAATGCACCTATTATTTTCCGATTAATTAATCCACTCACCTGATGAACACTAATCCGGAAATTCTGACCATAGGTAATATTATCCGGTAACTTAATACTTAACAATACCGGAATATTTTGCAAACTACCGCTAGGAAGTGACAGCCAAGAGGCATCAGCAACTTTAAACCGGATAGTATGCTTATTCACTACAGTAAATGAAGCTTGGCTTTTTCTTTTGCTTGAAAGTTGTATAATATCAGTGGTATCAATATTCGAAAAGTAAAGAGTAACTTCACTCTCTTTTGGTAGATTGTACCAACGGAATAACAATTCATCTGGATAACCACGTTTAATCATCTTTTCATCGGATGGTTTCACTTCAAAAGTGTGTACAGCAGTGTGAGAATCCGGTCCACCAGGGTTATCCGAGTCTATAATAGCTAGATTTCGTTGAGAGAGATTATCACTACTACCAGGCGTTTCACCCGGATTAGTCGGATCAGGATCAAAAGCAACTTCTGCTATGAGACACATATGTCTACCACGCATCAATTCCATAATACTTCTGCAAGAAGCTTCAGGCCATGGCCCATCAGTATTGCCCCGATTAATTGGAAATCGCTTTCGAGTTTGGTTGATATCGAGCCAACAACCAAAATACATCGTTACTTCAGTTCCTGGGGTAGGCGTAATATCTTTAACCTCATAAATGGGATCAAGAGTCTGATAAATCATAGAGGTTGCTCCTGGGGCCCCCTGAACCGTCTCCACTCGTTCGCTTAGAAAGAAAGGTATGCTAACAATCTCATCACCCAAACTACCTAGTAATGGTACAGTGTTATTATGCTGCCTGTAAATTGTATTCTTGTCGTATTCCAGTGATGTACCTACAGTATTGAACATACGGAAAAATACCTTAACCTTCTGTGCTACAGTAGTATTGGCTCGGTAACGTACTCTGGCAACTGCAAAGTTGTATACTGCTTTTGGAAAAAACGGTCCAAACAATCCCTCACCCTTAGTTGCAAGTTCTAACCTTGAAGCTCCAACAGGGTCAATAGAATTAAATGGGTGAGACCCATTGTTTGGTGTACTATTGAACTTGTCGAGCACCTTTTTTATAAATTGGTAGGGTGCATCGGGATCATTTCCTAGTAAGAGATCGCCGAGTATGATATCTCCGAATTTAATATCTCCTTCAGTAGCTTTGAACACACGTACATCTGTACTGAGCCAATGCGGATTATTCCTTGCTGGATCAACATCAATCATATACGGATTTGGTGCCTTCGTAAGATCTAGTGTTTGAGTGCAAGTTTGATTTCCAATTGTAAAGCTAACTCTAACCTTTCTCCTATCGGTAAAAGTGCTAAACAAATTCATATTATTAAATCTTACATGGAATGGATACGTGACCCGCTGTGGAATATCCGGATGACCAGGATCAGTTTCAAGCAACCTACCTCCAGGAACTAACGTAAGATTCTCAGCTGGTATCGGATCATTGGAATCATCCCAGCTGAGTATAAACGATGGGTTTTCCTTAATTTCAGTGTGAATGAGACCGTCTATATAGAAATACAGTGCATTTGTAAATATAGCTTGTCCATTCCCACCTAACGATTTTACTTCTTCTTCAGAGAAAGTGCTACGATCTGTGATAACTGTGCAACTGAGTTGAGTTAATCGGATGAATTTCGCTTTCTGACATGGATTTCCATTGACATCAATCACCCAAAGCATATAGTAACCAGGAGGAGCTACATTCCCATGTGGTGGTACTTTTACTTGCAACGTATTTCCGTTCCTCCCACTTATTTCTAAACCTACGTATCTTTGATCGTTGTTCGTTGAATGTGTAACTGAACCGTTACGGATAAGAGCAACACGTTGAATATTAGTTGCAGACTGATCAAGTAAAATTTCAAAGGATTCGTTATATATTAAGAATGTAGGAGCTTGATTGATTTTGACTCGAGAAGGTACATTTATGTAATCTGGTTCGTACAGTTCAATTCTTTTGACACCGACAATATCGGGATTTCCGGAATTAGCGTCTACGTTACCACCAGCTACCCATACTTTTCCGTTCGGAAGTAGCAAAGCAGTTGAGTGATAATTTCGTGTGTGTACTGCAGCTTCTTTCACCGACCAAGATTCGGAATCCGAGTAAGAACCCGTCTCCCAATTAATACCTGGATTGTATATCTCAGTTTGAAGAACGGGTTCTTCTGGTGAAACTACATTTACTCCACCTACAAGGCAAACTTCCCCATTAGGTAGTATCACTGCGTTACTATACACGCGTGTTAGATTTCTGACACTATCTGCACGCGGAGCTGTATCTTGCCATTGTGGTGTTGAAACTCCAAGATCGATTTTTATTGGTGTAGTGTCACCGCAGAAGAGTACACGTGGCCGGTAATCCTCCTCTGGAAGTAAGGGAAGCAACACAGCTGGCCTGCTCCAATCTAAGTATCCGCCGAGACTGGGTTCAGTAATTTTATGACCCTCATAATTTCCCGTGTCAGGGTTGTATTGGGTACTAAAATAAGGACCAGAGTTCCTTTCTTCTTCAATTGTAGAAAAATTAACTGGCATAGGAGTAGCAAAAAAGATCCTTCCATTAGGTAAAAGGAATGCTCGAGGATAGTATAGAAAGCGTACACCATTAACTCCAGGTACTATTGGATACGCCATCAATTTATCATTTGGTAGGTTAGTCCAACTATTGCTTGTTATATTGTATCTCTCAGGCAATGTGTTACGGTGGCGAAAATCTTTTTGCATTGGATGCCCAAAAAAGGCTATGACTTCACCATTCCCTAATGTTACAAGACCTGGATACCAACGTCCGCCGCTCGATTCTTCATCAGGTTGGTCTGGGTTTTTATTCAACTGAGCAGCTTCAACCCATTTCCGTTCATGTGCGTTATATAACCAGCATCGCCGGTGACCTAGGAAGTCAAGATTATGTCCATGGATGTCACTTTCTGGCCATTTAGCTGTTCCACCGGCTATGAGGAGACGACCGTCGGATGTAAAAGCATGGTGGCTACAAAACACATCAGAATCAGGTGAAGGTACATTTATTTGAAGAATACTTTGTGACTTAACATCATAAATTCGAGTTTTTTTAAACTTTTCTCCTTCTATCGATTCTTGTTGATCAGGCCAATGTTCATCACCGCCAAACAAAATTACTTGACCTTCCTCACCTGAAGGCACTAAAGCAGCATGTACAGCAAGTATTTCAGAATCAATAATTCTACTATTCCAAGGCATAATATTTTTTCCTCACTTTCATTAATATAAGAGAGCGAGTGGATGTCTTGTAATATACTGTTTTTAACATAAGCTGGCACATCAAAACGCTTCCTGAATAGTTTCCCCTAACAAATGTTAATATATACCATTTTTAACGAGTTAACTATTTTTTTATAGTTATCATTTAAAAGATATCTTTTCCCAGGAAGCATGGACATGACATAAAAAAGAGCCATATTAATATGGCTCTTTTTTATCTATTTTATTGCTAACAATTTATCTTATAATAGATTTATTTTTATTGTATCCTCAAGGAAGTCTGCACAAACCCTTACTTCAGGTAAATGATTATTCCTTATATACT
Organism: Bacillus sp. FSL K6-1338; assembly: GCF_038006965.1. Taxonomy (NCBI): domain Bacteria; kingdom Bacillati; phylum Bacillota; class Bacilli; order Caryophanales; family Bacillaceae; genus Bacillus; species Bacillus sp. FSL K6-1338. The sequence goes on from NZ_JBBOWI010000003.1 coordinate 26,977, forward strand.
TTTTCCACTCATTAAATTGCTCACCAACAACCTTAGGCTTATTGTTACAAATGTAAGTTACTAAGTTTGCATATCTAGCTAATAAATCGAGATCACTGCGTGTTAAGAATTCTACATCTTCAATTAATGATGTTAAATAACAATTACTGTATTTAATCAGTATCTCATAATCACTATTTTCAAAAAATGTAGGAATTGATTTTGCGATTTCTATTACTATGTCAATTGCCATACTTACAATATCCACTGAACCATATTTTATTAACTGAAATATTTCAGTTTTAATCCGAATTGGATCTACATTAATTTTCTTATTCTCATTTGATAATAAACAATGATATAATGCTTGCATTGCAGCATTTGCACAATTAATTTTTTTATCATTCAGCCTATCGATTAAATAATCAATATCATACTCACCATTAATATCTAACCTTTCTAAACAAGGGATTAAATAAAATGACAAATCTTTTCTTATTTCCATAATATCTAAAAATATTTCCCTTATTTTAATTAAATCACTTTCAACTAAAAATTTTTTAGGAACAGTTCCCAAAATATTATCTCCCAAAATATAAACTAACAGTTCTAAATTGTTTACACTATGATAATACCTATACTCCTTATCGTGTTCTATTGCTTTAAATCCTTGCTTTTGGTTTTCCCACCAATAATAAAATTTTTCTAACCACTTTGTATATGTCCCTCCATTTGGCTCATTTTCATTTTTATCTATAAAGTTACTAGGAAAAACTCGATATAATTCCTTAAAATATGTTTCTAAATCTTTACTTCCAATAAGCATGCCTGATTTATAAAACTCAGGTATTTCTTTTATCATAAATTGAGGTACATCTATTAATTGAGGTTTTTGAAATAAGCTAACGGTTTCCATCATAGCACACTTTAATCTAGTACTTTGTTTTCTTGGATACTCTTTTATATAGGTTAACAGCTTATTATAAAATTCTTGAGGTAATTTTTTAGTTCGAGCAATGGCAATTATTTTAAGAAATGCTACATCATGATCTTCATCATCTTTTAATTTATTAAATAGCTTTTCAATCTGGGTTTGTGACAACTTAAATTGACATAATTTACTCTGTTCTTCAAGACCTTCTATAATATATTTAAGGAACACATTCCCCATTACTACCTTATCATCATTTTCTAGACTAATAATATTACTCTGAATCAACATTTTACAAAAAGATTCAGATTGAACAATGTTTTTTGATACGATTAACCTTATTAAAAACCTGTTCATTAAATTAAGTTCTTTTGATTTTAATGTTCCTTTTTTCTTAATCAATTCTATTAAGCTCACATCTATATTTTCTTTTTCTTTACTTGGTAAAATGAAGTAAATCCTAGAAATAACCTCCAATTCAATACTTACATCTAACCTACTATGAGATTTATTGAAAACTGAATTCATCAAATAACTAATTATGATATCAAGATTAGATTTTTCCATTGAATACACAAATTCTCTTGAAAACACGTTAATTATGCCTTCAGAATCTATAGTTTGTATCTTTTTAATTTGACAATATGTCGGATAATGCTTTTCTAAGTTTCTTATAGCTAACTCTAGATCAGAATTATTAATTGTAGGTAGCATTAAAGTTTCTTGCATCTGCATGACAGCAAATGAATTTAATAATGCTTTATCTATCAATATAGAATATGTAGTTTTAATTCTTTCTATTCCAGGATCAAATCCATCATACCTTACTTTTTCATTTGCTTTTCCGCATTCCATTACCGAAATAGCTGATTGTTCATACTCTTTTCCTGTATCACAATTTTTACTATTTAGAAATCTAAACCTATCTTCTTTCCCTTTATTCTTTAAGTGATGCAACACTATACTTTCTAATGACATTAATCGATAATCATCGGGTTTTATAGCAAGTAAATTTCTAATCGTTTGTAAATACTCAATCAACAATTGATTAGCTTTAGCATTTTTGTGAATCCTGACATAAATAATTGCCTTTTTTATACCCCATTCTATCTCAGTTTTTTCCACATCCCATTCATTCATCATTTTTTCTATGACTTGAACATCACTATTTAAAGCGTATAGTATTTTTTCATATTTTAAATTATGGCTTTGTTTCTTGTTTAAGTTGAGCTTTTCTAATATTTCTTGATACTTTAAGAAACCAAGATTATTAAATTTAAGTCTTTCTTCTTTTAATAGTCGAAGTAGCAATGGAATGTATTGTTCATTACTCTCGTCTAATTCATCTATTAAGACCCCTAGTTTAATTGAAAAATCATTAAAATTTATAGGAATATAGAATTTTTCACAACACCATAATATCTCTTCTAAATAATCAACTATATTTATTGATGAATTCAAAAGAATTGTTATCTGCTCCTGAATGACTGATACATATTTCTTTCTTATATCAGTTGGCATAACAATCCAATTAGGATATGTTTCTCGGTTTACTTTAAAGTTTTCGATATTATTATAACTTTCATATGGCCACTTTGTTTTCTCTTGTTTATTTTTGTAAGTAAGATATTCAAATATATCTGTAAACATAGTAGGATATGGGTTTTCTAATTCTCCATATATTTCTTTAAAATCAATTAAAGTAATTCCTTTTTTTGCAAGTTTTTGTAATCTGACTTGATCCTGTCCATCACAATCTATCATATAAATTTTTGGCATATGATCACCTAAATTATCTTTTACCCAAGTTGTCCATCTCTCAAAATTGGGATCATCTCCGGAAAAACCAATCAATACAAACGTAGTTTCCATAATAGATTGCTGGACCATGTTTACAAATGGTCTAAAATATTGTTGATAATCTTCATAATCCGTTTTTGTAAATATAAAAGGTCTATGCGCTGGAAAACTTCCATGTAACTTCACTATACGTGGTTGTACAGAGCTTGGGATATCATTAACATCATAAATAACCTGATAGTTTCGCTCATAGACTCTTTTTTTAGCACGTTCTAATAAAGTATCATAATTCGTAGTATAAACATCCGCCCATGGAAGCTTCAATAAGTCATGATGAATACTATCTGGTTCATAATTATCATCAGGGATAGCTTCTTTTAAAATTTCATCCAGACTCGTCCTTCCATATTCTTCAACAAATATTTGGCTAATTGCTAATACATCTTTTTTCTCAATATTTGAATGATGGGGTAAATCTTGTATTAGACGCGTTTTTAAATCGGACCAAAGAGCCATACCTTCAAATGAAGATTCTACTTTTTTTGCATTTAAGCTAAATCCTGCCCCAATCATCACTGACACCCTACTTTTACCATCTTTCATCCAGAGTCTGTCTCGAATAGCTTTTAAATGGGGATACATCGTTAAATTATCTTGAAAGAATTTTTCAACATCTTTTTTCAATTATAAATCGCCTCCATAAAACAACCTTTTCCTAAAATAAATTCATAACCTCTTGTCTCTCAATCCTCTTATCAAGTTTAACTTTCGTATTATTATTTAACCTTTTTTCACCAGATAACATTCTTAAAAACGTTGAATACGAAATGTCAATTTCTTTTGCTAACTCACGAATACTCTTATTATTCTTATCTTTTTACATGTTCATTTTTTCATTATAGAACTCGATACTATTAGGAATTTCTTGATTTAGTATATTTAATGGATTCTCTTCAATGATTAGTGACCTTTCTTCCATCTCATTCACATTCACTAATGGTGCCCGCTGCTTACTTTTCCAATAATTTTCCTCCTAATTGCTTCTAATGCAATTATATCAATTGCTACTAAGCATTTATACTAGTCTATTTATAGTTTTACTATTTATTTACAAATTACTATCAACTTATATTCCTTGTATCTAGAATAAGCAACCATTTCCCCTTGTTGCTTACTTATCGATCTAAACAAGCAACACCAAATGACCGAGAAAAAATGGTAATATATTTGCTGGTGACATAAATGATATCGCTCACCATAGAACTTATAGAGCAGTATGTTCCCTTAAAACTTGGGTTAATGTTAAAGAGAAATATCTTCTAGGGGATAGTACTGATTTAAATAATGCTATTTTCTCATCCTCTTGCGAAATTTTTAACAGGTGTGTGAATCTGTTAAGGGAGAAATAAAAATTACATTTGACGAATTAATAAATACATTATGATTTTTATAAAAATACTATTTTTAATCGATGTAACTAGATAATCAAAAAAAGAGCTATTGGAAACATACTTTGTTCGTTTGTTTCCAATAACTCTTTATTAATTATATTAAACCAAAATTTATAACAGATTAACTACCTCTTGACGCTCAATCCATTTATCTAACTTATTATGTGTTTCTTCACTTAATCTTTTTCTTTTGCCTGTTAACAGCTTTGAAAGATTAGATGGTGATATCTCTATTTCTTTTGCAATATCTCTTAAACTACACTTATTTTCTTCTTTATATTGGAGAATCTTCTGCTGATACCAATTAATATCCCTATTTACCTGTTGCAGTTCTAATTGAGGTGTTTGAATTTCTTCTGTCTCCATATCCTGTACTTCTATTACTGGGTCTTTTACCAGTGTTTCCATCAATTTATTCTTAGGAGTTATTTTTTTCTTTTGTAAAAGCTCTTGCTGTAACGATACTAACTCATCAGTAGGTGTAACCGTTACTTTAAGGTTTAACCAATAATTTTCAAGCCAGTTACGCCCTGAACATTTCCCCTCATCAATCGGTGTTTGGTACTGCCAATCCTTTATTACTTCATCTCGCATTAAGTCATCTAATGTCTTTTCGAATACACTCCTTATTCTAGCAGGATTTTGATTCATACTTACCCCCATAACACTTAGAAGACCTTTTGGACCACCAATTGAATAAGGGTGTACTAAATGCTGATAAGCCTGCTGAATTCGCCATCTCCAACTTAAATACCTGGTCAACCTTTTATGATATCGTTGCTGTTTACTATTGTATTCAAGTGCCTTTTTCGATAATAAACCAGTCAATTTTTCCGATCCAAATAAGTACTTAGATAAAAACGTCCCTGGTGCTACATTCATACTTTCAATACCAAGCATTTCGTCAGTCTCAATATCTTTAGCAAATACAACCTCATCCATTACAAATAGCCTTCGTACACGTTGTTTTTTATAAGCAAGTGATTCACTAGGGTTCTCATCATCATTTAATATAACGATTTCATTGTCTTCGTTTACATATATAAAAATCGTTGCAAGTGCAGCTAAACGCTCCATAATTTTTAAACGGTCCTCTTTTCGATAATAAGACTTACCATTTTTCACCTGCTTCATGTTACACATTTCTAATATCTCTTCATAGCCTATATGTACTGAGCTATTTTCAGTATTTGTGGACTTCACCCAGATTTCAGTTACAATATCTAGACAATCTGCAGTTAAATCATCCATTACTCGGTCAACAAATGTAGAATCAACTAATGTATTCCATCTATTTAACTCCTCTGCGCCCCTTAATTTCATATCTCCATCATTAAAGCGTGATGATACTACTACAAGACTATTATTCTTATCTGGTAGCTCAGCAATATGTGCATTTAATTCCTTGTCTTCTGTAAAGTTATTTTTTGCGATTGTATCAGTTAAATGATACATAAAACCGGCACTACTATGTTCAATGTAATTCTGCTGATTCTCTGTATGTTTATTTACTTGTTTTTGTTTTACTAAAAGAATTTCAAATTCATTTTCAATTTCGTTAGCAAGTAATTCATATACTTCAGGTCGGTACCCCTCTATCTGGGCAACAATTTCCATAATACCAACACCTTTGGATTCCTTATACGATATCCAATTTGCTAGTTTTTTAAAGGAAGCAGATGTATACATAGGATCATCTATATAAGCTACGTCACTATTAATTAATGTACAAAGCCCTTTCCATTTGTGGAAGATGCGCTCGTTATTTTTTACATTTTGAAATAGTGGATATGCCACTAATAATGTACTTTGAAACAATTGTTTTAATTGATCCATATTTCCTCCAATATACATAAATATGTAGTTGATAAATTCTTTATTTATTTGTTTCCGAAAGTTCTTTCAATAAACAAATGCACTCTTCTTTTAAATCATCTTGATTTTTTTTTAAATATATTAAAATGTTTTTCATATTATTTATTTCTTCTTTTGAAAATAACGCTGGCAGCATCGTACGAAGACGTATAGTACCTAATAAACTATCACTATGGACATATTCGAGTATTTTTGCTATTTCTGTGTTTGAATTATAAAAAGAAGGTAGTGGATTATTAATGTATAAATTCATAAATTCAAGTGCTAGAAAGTCTGCATAGATATGATCATTCTCTACTTTACTTTTTTCTATTTCTTTCACCAGATTTCTCATTGTATTAATAACTGTTGCATTAGAGCTATTTACAAATTCACATAAATACATTAAGTCTAAAATTAACATATTAGCTGTATCATTATAATTTACGCCTTCATGTAACCTACCATGTGCAGCTTTATTTCTTAATTCATTAAATTCATACTTAAAGTATTCATGACATTTAAAACTTTTATCTTTGCTTACAATTTTCTCTACTTTCTTAGTTATCGAACCACTATCTATATCTGATCTTGTTATCCCTAACTCAATACAATAATCATATATTATCCCTTCAATTTGAAGAGGTATAATTTGGCAAAATAATTCCATTTGTCCATCCTTATAGATATCTATCGCCTTTTCGAGCATGCTCCTTTTACTTAAAATGTGATTTCCCTTTATAATTAATAAAATTTCTTCTTCAATTTTATTAGAACTTATATAACTATCTATGCGTTTATTAAATTCCAGTTTATCTTCACTGTATAGAATTTTAATTTCAGCTTTTTCACATGAAGACATAAATTTCAATTTATATTTCAATCCATCAAAAACGGACATCTTATAATCATCTTCATTACCCCTGAAAGGATATGGAACTTTTAGATTTTTCTTAAAATCAATTTCTTTTCCGAAATTGATAGGGGTTTGTTTATAGGCTTTAACCTTTTTATATACGTAATTATTCATGCCTTCTGTGATATAATTACAAATTTCTTCTTTAGCAAAATTAAGCTTTTCTACTAAATATTCATATTTTCTCTTTGTATACTTGTTATTACTCTCAAGTTCTTTCTGTATTCTAAACTCCTTTATCATGAGATCTATTGTTTTCAAATCCTTCATGACTTGAAAAACCTCTTGGTTAAAGGCTTGATATGGCTCAATATCTTTTTTAATCCCCATTATTTCGTGGGCTACTAAATGATAAATTCCCTCTTCTTCATCTGCTAAATCTTCCAATTCATATTGTTCACCAATTATCCCCAAAACTTTCTCTATATCTAAATTAAATACATCAGTCTCAAGATCATTACTTATATAGTGACGTGCAAGTTGAGCTTTATTTAAACTGAAAAATAATCCTTTATCTATTAAATCTCGATTAATTTCTTCTGTTCTCCGAGCCATTATTACCCTCCAGATAAATGTTATATATAAAATCAACTATTATATTTTTCTTCTTATATTTAATCATACCTTGCTAACTTTTCAGATTCAATTTGTATTGTTTCTTCTTTTTTCGGAGGAAACATTTTTCCCAAGCTGCGCGTCTAATGAAAAAAAGAGGAAACAACATCAACCAAACAAACTACTTTTTGGAAACAAATTTCTTCTTAAAATACAAAACAGGAAACACTTTTCCCAAGTCGTGCGCGTATTTTTTTTAGAAACATCGCAAAAACCCCTTTATTTCAAGGGTTCAATCATATAATCATTTTTTCAAAACATAAATAAACTCTATTTTTTTCCCAAGTCACGCGCGTAAAAAACAGGAAAACAGGAAACATTTTTCTCAAGTCGCGCGCGTAACTAAAGAACAATGAATACAAAATGCGATTATATCAATGTTTATTATCATTTCCCTGTTTCCTCTAGTATTAAAACAGGAAACATATTTTCACAAAAGTTGCACATAAAATTTTTTATAACTTTTTTTTGAAGCCTTGTAGCTCAAGGGTTTAGCTTGTGTTTCCTCTTTTCAAAAGCTCTCTTAAAGGGCACGTTTTTACAAAATTCATTTTGCTATAATCAAAATTGGTATATTTTATAGTATTTTGGCATATATTTCTGAATTTGTAGAACGGAGGTGAAAAAGATGGGGAAATCATTTGTAATACGAAATCAACGTAGCTTAAATGGGAAAACAACCAATGCTGTGTTAGTAACACTAAAATCTTGGCAAAAGTTTGTGGAAACTTTTGAGGAGAAATACTACAGCTATAAAGATACATATTTAGAAGATATTCTGCAGCACATGACATACGAAGAACGTATTGCTGACGTAGAAGGCTTTGTCGAAAAAGTCAAGCCATCTTTTTCACGTCGCGCAATGTCTGCAATTGCAGAAAAAACCGGAAGAAAACATAAATTATACGGTATTACGAATGCAGATCTTGAAGTATTCTTGTACTTACATAAAAAATGCTATACAAATGGTGTCATTCCAAATGTAACAATACATATGATGTGGGAAGATTACAAGCAATATAAAGAAGAGCTTGCATACATTCAGCATTCTCAATTCTATATCGCTTTGAAAAAGTTAAGCTTACATAACATTATCTCTATTGAAAATGGCTTAGATGGCCGATATACAATCAAACTGACTCATTTTCTGAATGAGGAAACAGAAAAAGCAAATCCGTACGTATATATTAGTCCTGTTGTATTTACAAAGGCTTTCTTTAAACTATCTGTAGCAGCTAAGAAATTATTCTTAGACATTGCGATGCAACAACATACGGAAACAACATTAAAGCGTTCTTTGGACAAGCAGGACGAAAGAGGAAACAAAACTCACTTCGGTGGGATGTATCGTTTCTTACATAAAAAATATCCGCATCAGATTCGTGCGGTTATCGAGGAATTAACAACTGCATTACCATGTACGGGGAATCCCCTATTCAAAATTTGCAAAATGCAAAAAGGTGTAAAGCATACAAAACGATATACGACATTATATCTGTCTATCCATTCAGACTTCTTATGTTCGAAAGAAGCTGGAGAAGAACAACATAGGGATCCATTTACACCAAAAGCTACCTATGCTCGAAAAGCGAAATTTATCGAAGCAGTCCTACAAGAGATGAATATCGGTGAACTGTCTGCAGACATGAATAAGTTCATTCATGTCTTAAAACATACTTGTCATCGTCAAATTCGCAGTGTCATTCGTGGGCTTCGTGATATGGTTGATCGAAAAGAAGGATATCCAACGAAAATTGTATATACATTGAAAAAACTATTGCATCAGACATCTCAATATCAAATTCTTGATACAGCAGCGAAAGAAGGTATCTATCCTCTTATTGCGCAGCACATACCAAAAGAGAGAAATAGTGACCGTGAGCAAGCTGTCTTTAATTTTGGTCTACATTATTCTATGTACTCTCTTCATAACATTAAGAAGATGTTTAAGAATGTGCATGCACTACTGAAGCAGAAGTTTGCGGTACCTGTGACGGAAGAGTCTTATCACCGTAATTATCTAAAATACCAGGAAGAAACGTTATTTAGAAAATATGCATATGATCAGGGAGTGAATCTCCATGCATATTTCGCTTTAGAAATTGAAATGCGTGAAAAACTAAAAGTTCGTGGCCATAAAGAACGCACGATTCCAAGTGATGTTCGTGAATGGTTTATCGAGGCAATTGATAAGCTGCCACAAGAAAAACTTCGTGTTATTGAACTACCAAAGCAGTTTAATTTACTAGAGTTTATGCGTACCTTCGAACGTTTAGTACGATCTGGAGTAACAATAACATCTCCAGATCAGGTGCTAAACGCAATGGAAATATAATAATAGTAATGAGCTCTCTATTTTTGAAAAAATCGAAAATAGAGGGCTATTCGTGTTTGTTTGATTAGTAATCCATTTCTACTACTCTACTTATAAATACCAAATCGACAGGACTTCATATAAAATGGAGTCATTTTTTATGCAATTCTATACAAATTCGATTCTAGCAATATATAACTCTCCACATAACACCAGGGAGTATTCTTCTAATCTATTAAAACCTATCTTATAATACCTACAAAAAATCAAAAGGAAAATTATAAAAATAGTGGATATGCGGACAAATATGGTTCAATGTGTATATAATCTTTCTAAAATCATTGTAATTACTAATGTTGTTGTATTTATCTAATAAAAATCATCAATAATAATGTGAGTTATGTGTAAACACTGATTAATGTTAACAAATAGCACACTAATCTGGATAAAATGTGGATAATTGAACACTAGATACTACTGTATTAACAAAATTAAGAAAATAAAGCCTATTTTCTTAGTTGGATAAATATAAAGTGATTTGTATCAATTTCTTTCCGATTTCATGTAGAAACATATGATTCTCTTTATGTTTTTTTGTAGAATTGATAGTCTAATAATCATTGAATTTCCGGATACATTTTCTACTATTTATGATTTTTTACGTTCTAACATCAGATTTTCCCTTGTGGAAGTAGATCTTCCCTCTATTTTTGATAACCTATAATAGTTTTATCTTTAATTCTTTTTAATATATAAGATATATATTTATAATAGATTTTAATAATATTAGTTCCTAATGTGCTATAAATTTTCTTCTTTAGAATATAACAAATATTAAAGGGAATAATATCTTTATTAACTTGATAAAAGGAGTTGTTTTAAAATGTCAAAGTTTGATATTAAAATGCCATCCTTTGATGATATTAAAATTGGTGGAACATTAGGAGATTTGGGAGAAGAAGCCAAAAAACAATTAAAAAAGTTGGATATAAAGGATATAAAAGGTTTAGGTGATATTTTAGAAAATGCTCATCCTGAAATAAAAGTGTTAAAAAATATTTTAGACGAATGTCAAACGGAATTAGAAAAACATGATATAAGTTTTGAAAGTTTTACTGAATGGACATTAAAAGGTTATACTGCTGGTTTTGGTTATTGGGCTTACCAAATGCATCAGACACAAGGAATGTTTGATATTCCTGCACCTAGGGTTGTTGGACAGTTTATGTTAAATGAATACAAACAATTTGCTCCAGCAGCAGTACCTGTAGGTGGACCTTGTACTGTATTAGTTAGTACTGGGATCATTCTTGTAGCAACAATTTTCAAAATAAATAACGAAAAATATACTGAAGTAGCAGATCAATTAATAGTAGTAGCCCCAGCAGTAGGGGCAGCTGTTTGTCAAATGGCTTGAACGTTTGTAAATTATTTATATTCATTTATTTATAATATAGAATTGAAAATATTTGTAAATACCGTTATAATAATGGTAATTAAACATATCATTACCCACATACAAAAGGACAAACCTACGTATCCCTACCAGGGCGAGGTTTGTCCTTTTTTCATTTTAATAAACAATTCATATTTGGAGGATTAAACATGACTGTACTTAAAGATACGACTTACTTAGATATAGATACCTATAACGAGATTAGATTTTTCAAAGGAATATTTTGGGGATTAGTTTTTGTAATTCCTTTTTGGAGTATTATGATAACCCTATTTAATTTACTTTATAGATAATAATCAACATCTTCAAAACGCAAAGGGTTGTTTGTCCGTTTGCGTTTTGGAGATGCCAGCAACCGTGCGTAGCAAAGGGCGGTAGCAGGTCTTTCACTTATTTTCTGTTATAATATATCCTAAGAAATTAGGTGATTATTATGAACGAAACAATTTGTTTAGAGAAAACATTAGAGGCTTTTTCAGCGTATTTAAATGAAAAAGGACGAAAACATTCTACAATTCAACGTTATGCATACGATATTAAGGATTTTTTTAAGTGGTTAGAAGTAAATGAAATACTTTTTCATATCAAATCATGGAATGAACTTTCTGAAGCAGACTATCAGATGTATTTCTCAGAGTTAGAAGACAAACGTAAATATTCTCAGAAAACAAGACACAGAATATGGGTTGTTTTAAAGAAGTTACACATGTTTTTAGGTATAGTTAGTCCGTTGGATGGTATTAATCTCTCTTTAATTCCGGATCAATCACTAAATGATAATGATTTTATTAACGAAATGGAAGAAAAGCTTTTAAAGCAAACTGTTCTATCAATAAAGGGATTAACGGAAAGACAAGCGCAATATCGGCCTTTAATCATGGATAGAAACGCTTGTATAATTAATTTAATAGTAAACTATGGTTTGTCTTTACAAGAGCTTGTATCGCTTAATATGAGCCATATACAGTTTGCTAGAAATATATTAATGATACCTGAGGAAAATGGAGCAACTAGGTCTGTTTCTTTAACTATGGAAGATACGCAGCAGCTTTATAAATATTACACCACTATTCCGGAACCTGTAAGACCTAGACAACACACAGATAATCCCCTATTTGTGGCATTTGATTTTAATCGAGGTACGTATCGATGGGTGTACGAAAATGATGCACCAAAGGCTTTGTCTGAAGTTGCTATACAAAAGATGATACGACTTGAAGTGAAACGTGCAGGATTGAATAGACGTATCTCGGCGCAGCAAATGCGAAATACATTCATTATTCGTCTTATTAATCTAGGAATATCAGAAGATAAATTGGTAAGCAGGATGGGGTTCAAAACTAAGATATCTTTAAAAAGATATTATCAATATTTCGAACAAATTCAACTCAAACATGTTTAAAACGATACAGCAAAAGGAGATTGAAATAATGAGTAGAACAAATATAGATACATTTAGACTGTTAGGGGATTATTATCAACATTGGATCGAAGAAGAACTTTTTAGTGTTTTAAAATATGATGATGACATCTTTATTTTAGAAGAAAAAAAATCTCATAATAAAATAGTTATAACACGAGAAAACCTTATCACGCCAGAGAAGTCTATAACTAAAGGATATGAATGGTACGGATTAGAATCTTGTTTTAAGAATTATAATTATGAACTGGACAATAAAAAAATAAAGTATTCTAATGATAAGGGTTTTTATGCTAACAACTATGCTGAGTATTTTTTTCAATATTCTAAATTAGAATTAGAATTTCAACTAGGGAGCTATTCAGAAACACCAGTATTAAATTTTAAAATCGATGATGTTGAATTTGAGATTGGCATCGCAAGCGAAACATTTAAATTGATGTTTAATCATATATCAATGGATAAGCACTTTGAGTGGGATAATTACTACACTATTAAATTAAAAAATGTAAAAAAAGATTTGCTGGAAGATTATCTTCAAAATGCATTGTACTATTTGTACAAGTATTCTCCTTCAGAGTACGACGGTGATTATCCACATATTTATCAATATTCTTATTACTATGATAGTTGGAATCAAATCGAGGATGTAGATGAGAGTGAATTTGTTAAGAACTTCAGCTTGGGTAAGTATACTGAAGCATTAGCTTTTTACAATGAAGGGAAATTAAAAGGTGATTTTTTAAGTTTTTATAAAGTACTAGAATATTTCTTTTTAATCAATAGAAAAGATGAATTTAAATCTTTAATTCTCGACTATAACCAGAATGAAGACATGGACAAAGTTCTTAAAGAAATAACAAAAGTTTATAAAACAAATGAGGACGTCTTATTAGAAGTTCTTTTAAAAAAAATAAACCATTTAGAGCCTATAATAGATGCAGCATTTTCAAAGGGCTTAATAAGTAGTAAAGGCGATAAGAAAGAATTCGCAAAAAAATTATATGAGTATCGTAACAGTAGAGTACATGGAAAAAAAGATACAAACCTAAATTTACTAGTACCGGCTATATTAAGTTTCGATAGTAATGATGAATGGGAGATAGTAATTGAAAATGTTGCTGATTTGGTTATAAAACAATTTTGTTATTAGTAATTATTTCTTTCTTGACCTAGAGGTTAAATAAAATGTCCCGCCTACACTTTAAAGAAAATATCATCACAACCTTTTTTTAAGTATAGTGTAAACTCATATTTTATATTAATTAAATAGAACGAGAATTGGTTTTTGTTTATAAAGCATCATATCGCGAATTAAAACAGAAATAAATGATTAGAATATATTTTAAATCACAAAAGGCGTATTTCATTTATGAATACGCCTTTTGTGATTTAATTTTTCTTAGCTGCCTTTGTATTTATTTCTTTAATTACATTTTTATTAGTTTTAATTATTTCATTAAAGTGTTACTTCTTATTCTTTTCTATGTATTTAATAAGTTCTTTAAATTTCATTATGATCTTCTCTTCTCTTATATTTTCAGTACTTCCTCCAACTCAAAAATAGAAAATATTTCAATCCGTAAAAATCCTTTTAGAGCATTCCAAAACTCTCCATGGTCATCTAATGCTACCTGGAGAATATTTTCCCAAACATCCATCCCAATCTCATTATATTCAGGGCTTCCTTTTATAAGGCATCCTTTATGTATAGTAAATGAAATCGGATCAGTTTTTATATCTTGATATAGTACAAGTGTAGGAACCCAATCAATTGGAGTATATAAGTGCATAAGATTCTCCAAACATTTCTTTAGAACGCTATTGTCTCCTATGCAATGTATTTCACCGCTTATTGTATCCATTATGATTTTTTCACTCGGATGTATCTCTCTAACGTAAAATGGTACTTGCTCTTCATAATGTTTATATATCCTTTTAAATGCTTCTATGGCCTTTTCTATTGATGTCGCATTAATAAAACTGATTTTATGTTCTGTAGTAATTTCTAATATGTATAGGCGCATAATTATTAATCCCCCTATATTTTCTATATATTAATTGATACAGTGTATTATCTTACTTTTAATTTAAAGAAAGTACCTACTTTACTGGTACTCTCTTTAAATATAGCTTCTATTTATATGTTAATCTATTAAAAAAGCCTCGTTTCCTAATTCCTTAAGTATTTTTGCAAAGAGATGGTTTGTCTCTTCGGATAGTATTTCCTCTGTTTCTATTAATCTAGACAGTCTATTTGTAAACTCTGCAGCATACAAAAGCTTCGTACTATCTTTTTCATCTTCTTTAAACAATTGTTCATTCTTCATGGATTGAATTAAGAGCTGAATTAGCATTTGTTTATGTTGTTCGTTCTTCTTTCCATGGTACATATCCATTCCTAACCAATGACAAACAATTCGTTCAGCGTCTCTTGCTTCTGTTACATCTACTCTAGATACAACAAAGGTTAGCTTGTTCCATGTTAATTTTGCAACTTCATTGGAATAATTTGAAGGAAAAAAGAAAAAGCTTTGTTGTGTAATTCTTTGTCGCTCTTTAATCCAACGAAATAGTTCCTGCTTCCCTAGATGAATATCTATTTCTACAAAAAATACGGGAAATGGAGACGTTGTTTTTTCCTCATTTATTGTACAATCGGGCTTGAATACCAATTCACCTAGATATGCGTGGTGTACAGGTTCCAATTCATCTCGATATACTCTAATTCCATCTGTTTCATACCAGGCTTGTAGTACTGCCTCAATTTCTTCTTCAGAAATAAGACTTGTATTCATTTCTTGTTGTGTAAAAAGTAGATACTCTAAAAGCATTCTTCTACCTTCTACCGTAAGCCCTCCTGGTGCATATTCTCCTTTTTCCGTGCGATCAAACATAATATAATCATATTCAGCATGATTTTGAATTGAAAACAAGTCCGAACCCTCTTTATTTTCGTTTCTAAGGAGTGTTTGCAGACTGCGCCTATTCATTACATTCCGGTAACGAATATCGTTTCTAATGGAGCGTAAGAAGCTTTTCCATGATTGTAGATAAGCATAATCCGTATACCCCTCACTTATTAGCTGGGTTAGCATTTTATCCTCACCATTCATCATCAGGCAAGTCCAACATCCACTACGTGAGTTTGCAGCTCCACAAGCATTTCCCTGCTGTTTCCCACCTGTTTTGATGCCGCATTCAAACATAGCCTGTCCATACTGTATGCTCATTTCTTCCACATCTACACCAAAAGGCAGTATCCCTCTATCTAAAAGCAACATCCATACTTCATCACCGGTTAAGAATTTGACTGGATTAAAGCAGAGTATATTTTTCATGTCATTGTGACGTGAAAATAAAGATTCATTACTTACTGCATATTTTTGAATACTATGTCTTCTACGTGCGCTTTCTTCGTTACGAACGGCCAACGCAAGGACGCCATCATACTCTTCAAAGCAGTCTACTACTTTTTTAGTTTGGGAATCTATTAGTATTTCCTTCATCTTACGTTGCATGGGTTTTACTTTAAGGGAATCAGTACACCATCGTAGTCTACTATTTCCTGTTGGTGGAAGAACACCTCTACCTAGTAGTTTGTACCAATATGAATCTTTCATTAATGGTCTCACACTATGTACTATAAACGGAAGATTATACTTATCCGCACTGTTTTGGATTTTCTTTAATGTACGTGAGATATACGCAGTCATAACAGGTGTTTCTACCCCAACCTCGGAAGTTAATATATGAATAGGTTTTGTACGATCTTCTAGCGACAGCTCGGAAATCGCATCCCATAGCAATGTCAACATAGCAGAACTATCTTTCCCCCCGCTATAACCTACAAAACAACAATCGCGAGATAAATAGAATTTTTTCATTTCCTCTTTAATTTGTGTGTAAATGTCCATAATTATATTGTTAGCCCCTAGCAAAATAAGATTTTATTTTGTTATGTATGGGGCATTCCTCCTCTTTTTTAAATAGAAAAAGAGAGTCCCTTATCATAGGCACTCCCTTTTATATATTTCCTCTATTTTTAATCGATTTCGATTTCATTTATATTTAGCTTGTTTAAGATCTTTTTATAAAAACGCATTACTTTTTGAGCATGCTGTATAGCAAGTAACCCATCTTGAACGATAAGGGCTTCAAAATACGGATAACGAATGTCAGTAGCATAACCATTTAGCTGCACGCATTGTTCTAAAATCAATGAGAACTCCTCATCTAATCTACAACAAAATTTATGCAGCATTAAAAGGTTATGAGTTTTAGGGACTGGTCTACCGTTTAGTGCAAGAAATCCTTTTAGAAGTTTCTCCACACATTGTTGACTATGATAACAAATAATTGCAGTGGGGAAAGGTTTCATATCAGATAAGTAAATAGCAGAATCTAAATCGGATTTTGCTATGAATACCCACTCTTTTAGATCCTCAATATTTCTCATATAAGATCGTCCCTTCTAGAGCAATCTTATGTTCCATAGTTACAGTACGGCTAGCACGTTCTTGAAACTCTTCTGGTCCATACACTAAAATATCAACTGGCGTTTCCATTACATCGTAAATCCCCCAATTGATACGATTAATGACTTCTCTTTTTCTTTCTCCTACACCTTCCACAACAATACAGAGATCAAAATCACTGTCTTCATTTGGTGTGCCATATGCATGAGAGCCAAAAAGGATGATTTTTTGGACAGAAGATACAGTTTCACGAATCTTTTGCACCAATAGGTCCAATTCCCTTTGTACCTCTTCGTTAATCCGAATCACCCCTCGGATAATGTAATTAAATTGACGTTTAAGTATATTATACATGCGTTTCTCTTCTCCCTGCTATTATATATATTTTTTTTATTGTTTTCTTGTTTTCCAACGTTTTGCAATGCTTGATAACATTCGTATACCTGCTTGAAGTCTTATAAGGGCTTACGTCTGCACTACTATTTCCTCTTTTACTTATTAAAACAGTATATGGTACAAGCTTTTTTCCTTTTGCGATATTGATAATAATGCTCATTGTAGATATCCCCCTAGTTTTATTTTGAAAGTGTATTTCCTAAGTTTCTTAGATATGAAATTGATAAATTTGTAATCCTATGTACGGTGTACAAGTCAAATGAGTGCATCAATAGTACCAATGCAGCATGAATTACTCCTTCCTCCTGCACAATGGAAATAACATATTGAAGTAAATTCGCCTGCTTAATAAGTGTATGTATATATACTGGATGGGCATTTGAATCTATACAAGTATCATTCCTCTGGCTGTCAAGTGCTTCATATATTTGATTTATCTCTACCTTGCACATAAATTTAAATAGCTTATAGTCATGATGTGGTTCCTCTAATATTGGCTGAATCTTTGTAAGCAGAAACATATAATGCTTAATATTTGTAAACATTGCGAATTGGATAGTTTTAAATGTCCTCATAATAAAAGAAGGAGACAAAAAATATGCCTCCTTTACGCCCCCTTGTATATTTATTTTAGAAATCTAAGCTACCCCCTGTTATTGAATACTCACCTGCAAATATGAACTTAAGAGGAATACAGTAACAGTTACTTACCGTATTTCTATTTTTCCTATCTCTGTGAATTTATTCAAAAAAAGACATTGAACTAGGTCGTTCAATGCCTTCTCTCTTCTTACATATTTGTGTACTCGAAGTACAATTTTTCCGGTTCTCCATACTTATTAATTTCATTCTGATATACAGCAGCTAATTGCTGTGACATTTCAATGCTCTCCATATAGGATAATGAAGTAACTGCTTCTATTTTTTCTTTAATGTTATTAGGAAGAACTGAATAAGATAAGCTATTCATCTTACTCCCTAATTTAGTTTCTGTAGCAGCTTCATAATAAATCTCAGTAATTAGAACTTCATTATCATCTGGATCGTACATATACCCTCGGTTAACTGTAATCATATTATATGACTCCTCTCTGGTTTACAAATCCTAATCTCTAGTGTTTTTAGCATTGCAACAAGTACCCTACTTCTATATAAAGTCTCTAGTCTCTAGTTTCTAATTTTTATATTCCACTCTTTATCTAGTTTACTATGAATTAGAAATTAATCTCTTTCTTTTATGTCAAATTCAAAAATCTTTAACAATAATGAGAAACGCTGTAAACCTAGTACTGTTATTCACATTATTTTTTATTTGTATTACCTGTGTGCTTAACTTTTAAACATTTAGGTACCTTAAACAATCGCAGAATGGATATGTTTTTGTTAAATAAAGGCCCATTGTTTCATGGTTATTATGAGTACTAATGACTCTCATATTCTTTTTCTTATGCCATACTTTGTAAAATTCCATATAATCGCTCCTCTAAATGAAACAAAAAAGACAATAGGTGTACTTTTTTATTTCGTATATTATTAGCCCCGAAGGTCTACGTACAAGTGATTCCTAACTTAAAGACAACACAAAAAGGGCTTCTTTAAGTCGATTAAAAACGTGCATAGCAAAATAAGCTATATATACACTAATCGGCTCAAAGAAGCCCTTTCACAATTGAAACAAGACACAAAACTTGCTTCTACAACTCAACCACAACACAATAAGGTGTGGGAATAAACGGAATCAATTAAACAATAAATATACGTTTATATTAATCTATTTTTATATGATATTCAATTGTTTTTAATAGAATGAAGACAAGAAGGGACCTTCTATGCAGTTGTTATATGTATTAATAATAGCTCCCTTGTTTCTCCTGCTGAAAATCCCCTCTTATTTTCAGTTCTTGGTATTAATCCATGTACTGCATTTCAAAATAAAGTTTTTCTGGCTTTTGATTTTGGTCTAAATAACAAAGTATTTCTGGAATGGTTTGTTCTTCTACTTCCATACTTTCCATATAAGACATACTTTCGTTTTCTTGAACTTTTTCAAAAATAGAAGTAGGTAGCTTGTCTGCAGCAAACACACCCATTTTGCTGCCTAATTTTTGTTCAGATGCAGCGTTGTAGAAAATTTCGTTTACAATGACCTCATTATCATCTGGATCATACATGTAGCCTCGTTGTATACGTAGCAATGTGTTACCCCTTTCAAATATATTCCTTTACACAGAATAATTATATTTATATATATTGTTTTTTCTGCATAAAGGTGTCAAAGAATATTATTTCGTAAAATCCGTACTTTGTATAGAGGTAGATATGGGATTATTAACATTAAATTTGTATTTTCTATTGTTTATAACTTAATAAATGTATTGGATAAATTGCTCCCATTTTATTTTAGAATATTCAAATAATAATTGATAAATAGCTAGTCTGTACTTTTTATTTTTTCTAATATAATAATATATAAAGTAAGTGGAATATAATTACAAATTTAACATCATGAGGTTCTACTTTTATTTAAAAATATTAAAATAAAAGGGGAGAAATTTATGTTAAAATTTCAGAAAGTACTTTTAGCAGGCGCGTTAGCTTTTACTGGTATTGTGGGGACAAGTATCATTGATACGCCAAAGGTTGAGGCTGCTTCTGCTTCAGTTACTGCACAACAAACAACTAGTCGTTTAGTAGACGGTGCGGGTAATCCAAGTAGTAAAATTAATGGAGCAGGTCAATATGGTCGTATAACTTTACAATGTGGTACCATATATCCAGGTTGGCAAAAACTTGTATTAAAAAAGGTAAAAGGTGGCTGGTTTGATGAAGAAATTGCAACATTAGAACTCTCTGGTGCAGACCATGCTAATGATCTACATAGAGTGTCCAATAATGTGTGGCTAGAAAAAGGTGAGCTTTATTATATTGAAGTTATTGGACTGTATAATGCTACGGGTTCTTTATCAAATTATAATTATTAATTACATCATAGATTAAATAGTAAATTAAAAGAGCATTCTTTATACTGAATGCTCTTTTTGGTTCAAGAATTTAGAATTTACCATCTAAACTTACAATAATAACAAGCCACCCTTTAAAAGAAATTAATAGCTTGTAAGGGTGGCTTAGTTTGTTGCGAATAGCTTTGTATTTAATTGTTTGATCTCCCCTTCTGCAAGGGGCTGGTAAAATGCATGCTGTAATCCTTCTAAATGTAATGTTTCTCCTATACATAGCAATACTTTACCAGGAATTAAATCGAGTAGTAGTTCATTATTAATTTGTTTTGCTTGTTTTTTAGTAGAAACATAAATAACTAGGATTGTAGGGTTATTCCCTAAATCTTTTATAACAACATCTTTTCCTGACTCTACGAAATCCTTCCAGCTGGCAATGATACGTTTTAAGCGCCCCTTATTATCTGTTAATAGAGTGGAGTATACAACGAAATTAAACACTTGATCTACTCCGCCTTGCACTGCAAAACTTAAAGGAGGGGTAAAAATTCCTTTACTAATAGACGGGTGCATAATATGTCCTAAAAATGATGGAGCGTAACGTAAATGACAAAGTAAGTCTATATCATGCCAATAACGCAGGTGAATATATTTACCATGATTATCAATTCGCTCTGGAGCAAAGAAAAACATATTTCCTTGCCAGTACTTTAAGAGTTTATAACCATTATCGGATAACGTATATGTTTCTTCAAAGACCTCCATATCAAAAATCTCTACTTGCCATTTCTCAATTAGACGATAGTAAAGTAATCCTTGAAGTGCATCATTTATTTTCTTACGTGAATACTTACTTTTGAATAAATATAATAAATGATTAAATCGAACGGACGTATGCACACCAATGAAAGTGAGTAATGCATATTGTTCTTCTGTTAAACGCTGCTTAAACTTAACTAATTCGTCATAAGAATGGAATACATAGGTTTTATCTAGTTTATGTATTCGATATATTTGAAGTCCCTGTACATCCTCATTTGATAAATGAGGAATTGAAGGAATATAAGTAGACAATTGTTCCTCTATTGTATGCATAATCATCCATTAAAATTGGTAAATTGACGAATTAGATTTTTTACTTTGGCCTTGCGGATAATTTAGGATACGTACAGTTCCCCTTCTATTTTTAGCATCAATATTAAGCAGCTCACATGTAACGATTGTTTGATTAATTGCATCTTCTGGAGTTGGATTAGCCAGATTACGGCTCTTTAGTCCTTTAAACTGAATACCTGGTGCAACCTCAACGAAAATCCCAGCAATAGCATCTACACCAACAATTTTACCTATAAAGCGGTCACGGCGTTTGTTTAGTTCTAATAGCTTCTCCATTGGATCTGTTTCTAATATCTTTTTATTCCCTCTAAACTCATAGCGGCCATTCTTTTCTACTACTTTATCGATGACAAGTTCTACAATATCACCAATTACAATATCCTCAGAGCGAACGAATGAATGAGACCATTGTGAATATCTTACTCCTACTGTTACACCATGAACTTCAACTAGAACAGTTTGTGCAGATGGGATATGTCCCGAAACGGTTCCTGTGTATACTTTATTTCCTTCTTGTGTTTCTACTTCTTCATATAGCCTTTTTTGAAGTGCTATTTCTCCTGCTGTGATAGATACAACTGCAAAGTTTCCTTCTTCAGTTTTTTGGAAGTGTTCAATAATAACAGGCTTTGTTCTACCTACTAACCATTGAGGATTTTTAGGAATGTTTATACCTGCCTCTGTAATTGGGCAATATGCTGTTGTATGAGAACCAATTTGCATTGTAAGGACTTGTATACGCTCAGACTTTCCGTTTTTAGTCGGGAATAGCTTTTCGGATACGACTGTAATTAAGCCTTTTCCTACAGTACGCTCACGTTTCATACGGGCTAATTCCTCTAGTTCATGTTCACGTACTCGCTCAAATTGATTAAAGTTTGTTTCTAACAGTGTTTCACCTTGTGGGTTCTCTGATTCAAAAACCATTCCAAGTTCTTCTACAGTTTGAGTGTTTGTTTTTTCTTCTGCCATTACATTTTCCTCCTAGAACGTAAAAAAGGACACACCTGTACCGTTGGGATGGTACGTAAGGTGTGTCCTTCACGTAAATTATGTTTTATTTATATAGTTGTTAATACAAATATAATGGTATTTTTAATCAAATGCAAGAGTAATTTTAAAATCATAGGTTTGCTATAGGTTAAATCAAAATCTAGAATGCAGCCTTACTAGGGGGACCGCTAGTATTTCGGAAAAAACCACGCTAAGAGTATGCAAAATTTTATACAATTTTTCGAGTAATCCAGTAACAAACGAGAAACCTAAAACCGTGCCCTAATAGGAATGTATAAAAAGATGAATAGCTTTATTGAAAATAAAAAAGGGGATTCCTTCTGAGATTAAGGATTCCCCTTTTTCCTTGCTACCGATAATGATGCGTTATGTTAACCAACCATGTATAGTGTATACAACCAAAAAGGCACAATACATAGCTCCTTATAAATGGTATAATATGGTTAAAGACTTAGAGTATTTTGAAGAAGGGATAGGAACAAATGATTACTGAAACATCTTTACGTAAAAAAGAAAAACCATTAGGTGTACATACTCTCCTGCTTTATCTTGTCTTATTTTATATTGCTTGGTCATTAAAAGAACTTTGGTTAGTACAGTATATTCAATTATTTAACGATAACATTGCTGCCTTTTTGACTGCTTTTGTAAAAATATCAGTTTGGATTGCCCTGTTTGGTTTTATATTAAATACTATCATTATCAGAACCCTATAAGTTACATGAAGCTAGATGTAAATCTTCGTCGGGGTGTTGTGTGGGGAATTCTTCTTTCTTTGTTAGTTGGTATACGTTTTACTATAGAGATTTATTTAATCGATCATCAATCCTTTCATTTCATTTTACCTCTGAATAGTTATTTAAATGTCTTCTTACTGGCAGGATTAACAGAGGAAATTGTATTCCGTGGTTTTATTCTAAATGAGTTACAAAAGCGTTTTTTGTTTTGGAGAGCTAATGGGATTACAGCTGTTCTTTTTCTAGTCGTTCATTATCCAGTTTGGCTTTATCGCGGGGAATTTTGGGATTTATGGTCTCATTGCTATGTATTATTACTTGGATTGATTTTTGGTTACGTGTATAAAAAGACTAACTCTTTATGGTCCGTCATTATCTTGCATTCATTTCATAATTTATTTGTGATTATAAGTTATTGAACAACTTCCGACTTCGAGAATTATGTAAATGAGCTGTCCATATGGACAGCTCATTGTATTTTTTGCTTAGCGTGTTTTTTTTTCGAAATGCTGGCGGTACCCCATGCCCATCAAGCTAAGGTTGGGTATTCCATGAACTTCCGTTCTTGTTGCCTACATGCTTGATATTTTGTTTATTTGTTTTTAAAAATACGCATTCCAAATAAACCTTAATAAGGTTTATTTTTAAAAGTTATGCAATTTTTTTATTTATATTGGATATAGTGCACTGATAAACAACGCCTAAAATATCAAAAACTGTCTTTTTCTCATATCGATGGGATTTCCGTCCGTTTTTCTGTAAGAGGTCAAACAGACGAAGAAAAATTTTTGATACTTCTTGAGTGTCTTGTTGTATAGCTTCATATACTAAGTACAGATGATCTTGAATCATATAAATTGCTTTATATTCACTTAATTCTTTTTGTTTTTTCTGTAGTAACAGCTGTCGCATTTTGAACATAGTGGAAGAACAAAGAAAAATAGCGATTAACTGTCCATAAAGATGACATTCTAGACGCTCTCGCTTAATATTGTGACAATGATTGATACCAAAAAGAGATTTCCATGTTTTAAATACAATCTCTATTTGCCAACGTAGAGAGTAAATCTCGTGAACATGTTCCATCGGAAC
This sequence comes from Bacillus sp. FSL K6-1338, assembly GCF_038006965.1. Classification (NCBI taxonomy): domain Bacteria; kingdom Bacillati; phylum Bacillota; class Bacilli; order Caryophanales; family Bacillaceae; genus Bacillus; species Bacillus sp. FSL K6-1338. The sequence continues at coordinate 51,503 of NZ_JBBOWI010000003.1, forward strand.
AATTTCCCATGGGATGTTGGTAATATAAACATTGATTTCTGTTAAACGTTTACTTTTTTCAGAGTATGTAACCCCTTTTTTCTTTTCAACATAAGTTTGCTGTTTCCTACGTTTATGAACTTGAGTTGATGTGAGTCTATATATTACAACCCGTGAGGGTAATTTTTGTTGTCCAACATAGGCATTCTGAATTTCATAAGTATCTCCTGGTTTTATCTGATGCATGACATGTTCAAGGTCAAGTAAAGCATATAAAGATTGCTTTTTTACTGTCCCATCCCGAAAGAATTCTGGAGATTCATTTTTCACATATACTCTATTATTTAATTTCAACCGTGAAACATAGAATACCCCTCGTTGATCCATCTGATCTAAATCTTTTAGAGAAAAGTATCCTAAATCTCGGATACATAAATCTCCTGGTCGTAAGGTATCCAAACATTCTGTACCAAAGGTTTTATCATTATTTTTACCTGGTTCCATTTGAAAATTGAGGAATTTCCCACTATGTAAATCATACTCTAGTTGAATCTTAATACCAGCTGTCTGTGCACATCCTCCTGAACCAGGATAAATAGAAGCTAAATGATTGGGTACTTGAAAAATAGTAGCATCTAAAATACGTATACGTTGAAAATAAGAGGTGTATTGATTTGAGATTTGAGACGAATCGTTTAATTTGCTTTTGATTAAAAGGGAAAATACACGTTGTAGAAATAAAACAGCACATCGGTTAAAACGTTGATTAAGTCCTTCTGGACTTATAAGTGTAGCTGTATTTGCATAAAGCTGACTACATAATCGAGTAAGAGAATCGCTTGCTACCTGTTGACTAATCCAGATACATAAGGCAGCCAAATCTCGTGCACCATACTTACTTTTACGTTTTACAAAACCTACCTCTTGTGCGAGTTGTTGAAGAATATGTGGAGATAGATATCGCTCTAGTTCTTCAGCAAACAAATGAAACTCATCTTGAATCGATAGATTCATACAAAAAACGCCATCCTTTCTGTATATTTCTACAAAAAGAATAGCGTTTTTTTCGTTTTATGGATACAAATTCGTTTTTTCTTGATGAGCTGAACCACATAAATGGTTTAACTATGCTATCAAAACGCTTGGAGAAATCTCCAAGCGTTTTCGGTGTGTTTAATTTTATTTTTAAACAAGATGCACACTTAAGTTGTGGAAAGTAAATTATGTATTTTTTGTTTTAAGTGATACTAACAAAAAAATTATGAAATGAATGCAATATAACAACCGACCATAACGAACCTGTCTTTTTAAACACAAACCCAAAAATTAATCCAAGAAGAAAAACATATATTTGACTCCATAAATTTAAAAAATCCCCGTTATAAATCCAGATTGGATAGTGTATTGCTAAAAATAAGAAAGCTGTGATAAGATTGGCGTTCCAAAAAGGTAATCTTTTACTAATCTCTTGCAGAATTAATCCTCTAAATACAATCTCTTCTGTAATTCCTACTAAAAGAATAGCATTAAGATAGTTGTTGAAAGATAATGTGAAGTCAAATGTTTGATTATTAAGCATATAGGTTTCAAAGGCAAAATATAAACCAAGTAGCAATGAAAGAACTACCCCAAAAAATAATCCTTTTTTCACATTGATATTTATTTTTAAGTAGCCAATTGGATTAGTCTTTAAATAATATTTTATGTATAACCAAGTTGGAACAATCCAAATGGAAATCTTAATTAACGCAGTCAAAAAAGCTGCAGTAGTATCGCCAAATAAATGAATATATTTTGCTAACCATAATTCTTTAAAAGTCCAAGCGAGGTAAAATACGAAAAGATACAATGTAATTGGTTTTATATCACTAATTTTGTTTTCACTTTTTACACCTAATTTTGTTTCCATTTGTCCCTCCTAGAATTTGATATGTTTAAAATTTTCCGTCTATTGAATTTATTAAAAATCTTGTTCTACTAAACTTCTTCATCAGTTCAAGTACAACATTCCACAATCTGTATATTTATTTTAACATAAAATTTCCATTTCCCTTCAAAAAAATAAGTTCGCTCGATAATTACCTCGTTCTAATCGGATAGGTAAATATTAAAATAGTAGGGATACCGCCCCACATCCATTAACTTAAGAAATTGGTAGCTCCCCAAAACGAAGAAAATGAGTTGAATTCTCATAAATAACGGTAAAACAATAAAATTTTCGTCTTGGGGGCACTTCAAAATTTTAGCTTGATGGGCATGTGGCGGTACCCCTATAAGTACACTTGCAAGTATATTTATAGATGTACTTATAAGTGAATTATTTATATTCCTGTCTATATAATTTAAATGAATAAATAGCCCCAATGAAGAAGACAAAGGCTTCAAATAATATAAAGATTTGACGGAAATTCTCAATATCCTTACCAACTAGAGAAATAAATATAGCATTCATTAGAATTTGAATAGTAAACATACGAGAAGTAATTTTTAAATAAATAGCATTTGTTCTTTCATCTTGTTTACCAATTTTTTTGTAAATAATAATAAGTGCAATTACTGAACCCAAAAATAGAAGTGCTGTAAATCCTACAACGATATTAAAATTGGCTGTACTTTCTAACATCCATTTATTTAATAGATCAATCATTATTATCTTCCTTTCCTACATAAAAAAATATTTCGTTCTTCTTTTTCACTATAATAAAAAAAGAAAAAGGAAAACATCGAACTTTCTTACAAACATTCGTGTATTCTTACAGTTTTGTCATTTTATAAATTTATTCATTGTCTTGCCTTTCCCTATTTTCTTTAGAAAACATAGTGAATTACGAGAAAGAACGCTACAAGATCCACTTTCGAGAACTATAATTATGTAAACACAAAAGTCCTCCAGTTAAACAATCCGGAGGACTTTTAATAGTTTTCTAAGTTATCTTCCAAATACACTCAATCCTAAATAAATCAAACTATAACTAATTAAAGCACTTGCAAGCATCAAACCTATTTTTAATAATTTATCTTTTATATTAGGCTTTACTTCACTTATAGGTTTTCCCTCTATAAAATCAACTATTTGGCGATAAGTCTTTAAATTATGCTCTTTTTTCAAGTTTTCAAGCTTCAATAATGAAAACATAAGCAAAATCGTAAGTACAAAAGGTATTATAAGGCCATAATAACCAAAAAAGTGAAATACAGGTGCAATAGAAATAGGAAGTATAATCATTGATGCTAACATGATGTAACTCCACTTAAAGAAAGTTGATTTTTGAAGTTCTTCTTTCATGATCTTTACATCTCCTTTAACTAAATCATCCAGGGAGACGTTAAAAAGAATACTCATCATTAGTAAATTATGAATATCTGGATAGTTCCTATCATTTTCCCAGTTAGAAATAGATTGTCTGGAAACATGAATTTTTTCTGCTAACTTCTCTTGGGACATGTTATCCCGTTTACGAAAGTATTGTATCTGTTTACCGATGTTCATTTATACATCTCCCTTAAATTTGAGGTTAAGTTAAAGGCTAATTAAAGACTACCAAATATCTTTATAATAACGTGATTTTAAGATGTAAAAATGTTTTATCATGCGATTTTTCCTTTATTTTTGGCTTAGCGTGGTTTTTTCTGAAATGCTGACTATACCAATACTAGATTTAATTTGAAGTTTAAAAACTATTAATCAAAGAGATTATTCAATTCCTTACTCATTACGTTCGATGTTTTTTGCTTAGGTTTCTCAATTTTATTAACCAGCGACTGCGAAGTGTTATTCTTATTTTTTTGCTGAGATTTTAAGTGCTCTTGGCGTTCTTTGTAGCTCATACGTTTATATTCTGGTTGCTTCTCATCTTTTCTCGAATGATCTTCCCTATTTTTTTCTAAGTTTTCATGAACTGTAATACTAATAGATTCATATACTTTTGCTACATCTTCATCAAGTTTATTTTCTTCCGTATGATTAAGCGTTTCTGCACTTGGCATCGTGTTGATTTCTACATATGTTTCGTCTGACTCTGTTTTTATAACTGGAATTGAAGCAGATTCTATATTTATTTCTGCAGTTTCTATTATTGGAACAGGAAGTCCAAATGATGGGCATTCTTCTAACAGTGGTTCAGTCTCATCAGGAATCTTGGGATGAATGATGGAATCCGTATTCCAATCTTGCTCTAGCATAGTAATAGATAATTCTTTGTTTAGTTCTGATACCTCCATGTTTATTTCATGGTATTCATCCATTAGAGGTGATTCTATATCTATGGCTTCCTCTATTTCTTCGTTTATGATTGGTTCTGTTATTGCAGTGCTTATACTTTCTATATGTGTTTCCTCTTGTACGGTTCCTTTGTCTTCGCTTGGAATCGCTACTTTCTGTGAAATAGTATTGTCAGAAGTATGAGTATTATTAACACTTGGTTCTTCTGGAATACTACTACTATTTGAAATTAATACTTTACGAGGACTATCCCCTGTGTAAGAACTTACAACTAGATTTTGTTCTAACTTCTCAATACATTGCATAGCTTTCATATAGCCGATCTTGAATTTTCTTTGCAGAATAGATGGCGAGACTTGTTGGGATTCAACAATGAATTCCTTAATATCTTCATACAACTTATTTTCAGCTTCATCATCAACATCCCCCTGCTGATCCATAGTTGCAGGTTCATTAGATAAGGTTTCATTATGAGACTTGTGTACCTTATAATCTTCCAATGATACAATGTGCTGTTGCTCTTCGGTTGTTTCTACAGAGCTACTTTGTTTCATCTCATCCTCTTGTAAAGGCGGCAAAGGTTGTATTTTTTTCATGTTCTCTGCGTCTACATGCTTCATAGGATTTGCTTTTGCAATAGATTCATTAATAAGACGAAGACGTTCATTTTCCCAATATTGCCCTGTTTCTATATCTACTTGAATGATTGCTTGGGCGAATTCTTCTTTTGGTACAAAGTTACTTGTAATTTGTTGTACAGGTTGCACATGATTATCTTGTACTATACGAGCAGCACAGATGAATGCACCTTGTGCCATGATATCCCCTGGTGACATAACAACTTCTTTCGCTTTTTGGTAGGTTGATCCTAGTCGACTAACAGGATTATCTTGCATAGGAGAAATACCCTGTTCGGATTCTGCCTCTTTAAATTCCTCTTTCTCACCAAACATGTCAGAGAAAATTTTTGCATCATATGGCGTTACATCTCCAAATATCATTTTGTTACGGAATGAACCTAGTAAGGTAAACATATATTGCTCTGTAAAGTCGAGAGCTAATTGAGATAGTGTTTGGCTAGCGATTGTTAGAATTACTTTATATTTACGAGATTGTGCAGGGAATTCTTTAAACGGCCGAACGACATAATCCGGGAACTCATCCACAATAATGTGATGATAAGGCGAGACATTTGGTTCCCTACGGAATACTGCATTCTGCATACTCAGCAATACAAATTTTCCTAGTACATTTGAAAGGTCTGCTAATTCCCCTTTCGCAGTATTTACAAGTAAAATACCACCTTGCTCCAAATGTACATCAAAATCAAAATCAGATTTTCCAAATAAAACACGTCGTATTAAAACGTTTGAAGCTAAATCTTTTAAGATGTTGCGTAAACCTTTTACATATTCTTCTTCTCTGTCATAATGCATCGGTTGCCCGCGGTATTTTCCAGATTTATAAACTGCTGGTTCTCCTTGGAAATCTGTTTTTTCACAGATGGTATTATTAAACCATTCATCAATACCTTTTATAATTTGATATTCGTTTTTTTGGTCACGTGAAGCAGCTCCGGTTTGAACAAAATCATATAACTTTTCTACCTGTATTTTTAATAGTTTGTGCATACGGTGGACACGCTCTACATCGTCATACATGCTTATTAAATCATCAAAGGTGACATCTTTTTGTGGATTATGCAGTTTTAATAAGTAGATATGTTGCTTAAGGTGGTTACGCTGCGCTTGTTCAAAGAATGCATTGTTAGATTCAGACAAACCTTGAATAACCATCGCGAAAACTTCTGCTACTTTATCAACCGGTCCACGCAGAATATTTATATTCTTGGTATCAGGATTGGTTGGATCAATGTAGTAAACCGAGCTTGCTGGAATCTTGTGTGCTTGCACCAGTTTATATACCTTTTGACATAAATCATTACTTGGTTCAATAACAGTTACACCATTTAAAAAGGTCCCTTTTACTTCTTCTGTATCATAATCATTCTTTTTATACGCGGTTTCAAACTTATTTATAAAACATACCATCCAGTGTAAATCTTGATTAATCATGGGAATAATTAAACTTGATGTTTTACCAGAACCGATTGGACCAATAATGATTCCATTTAGCGTTCTATCTTTCCCCTTAATACGAACCATCTCTTTATGCTCAATATGCGGTCCAATTTCTACGTCAGGGTATATTTGTTCTTCTTGGCTATTAAACCATTTTTGTAACTTGTGATTTTTATATTCGTATTTTTGTACCCACTTTAATATTTCTTCTCGGTAACGAACAATATGGCCACTATACCAAAGTGTAAATAAAATCATAAATACTGTAGGTAAAAAGACAAAAATCATAGTGAGTGTGTGAAAATTTCCTGTTAAAACATGACCTATGGCCTCATACTCACCAAAATTAACATGTTTTGATTTATCTGTAAGATACGGAATAACCTTTGCATGGATCGGAGCAGTTGCAAACCATAAAAATTGAATATCAACTGCAATATGAGAAGTAATCAAAATTATTAATTTCCCATTTTTCACATGCAAAGCAGGAATACGGCTGTAAAACCTAAAGCTGAATTCTCCTAATAGCAAAGAGGAGAACATTAAAATAAGCGGTACATATGTAATTTCTATAGGATAAGACGGTGGTTCAAATGCATAGTAGAGTAACTTGATGTAGTTTACTAAACCGAATCCAAATGAAAGAATAAATCCACTAATTAAGCCAATTGTAGTAAATAACGGTATTCGTTGTTTAAATGTCTCCATATAGACTCACCTACCTCTTACAGACATAATTGAGCTTTATGTTTAAACTTGAATCGATTATTGAATTCTGGTTGAAATAGTTCCTTTGATTTTTTTAAAAAGAATTTTGCTGCATCTTCAGTTTGTTTTAAATATAAATCAATACTATCTCTTGCACAGAGCTGGTTATATTCTTCCTGAGAAAGTACCGCAATATTTACTTCTATTTTTTTATTTGTTGCTGTTTCAATGATTACATCATACCAGTAGTAATTCGGTTTTCCTGGGATTTGGATATCTTGTAGAGAAACACTAAACGTTGCCCCCTCTTCTGTCATATGGTTGAGGACTAGTTCAGGATTTTTAAACGCTTCTCTAGCAGAGAACACTCCCCCAGTAGTAGTAGTTGCATATTGTAATTCCATTTTGATTTTCCACCTTTCTCCATATAAAAAAAGGCAAGCGACACCCACTGTAAAAACAGCGTGTGTCGCTTGCCTTAATTTCATATGTTCTGATTTGATTGTAGTTTTTTGTGTTTAGTTCAAACGTAATTCTATCACCTTAAATAATAAAAATCAATAAAATTGTATAAAAGTATATAAAAAATAAACGATTAGTATAATTCAACAAGCTTGCGTCTTTTTGGGTGTATGTTATTTGCAGTACGTGCCATGATTTGTTCATCCGAGTCAATAGTAACACTTTCATTTTGGAGCGATAGAAGTAGTACATTGTCATAAGTGTCCATTAAAAGTATATCTCTAGCCCTTTTGCGCTTTGGATAGATCACAACAAGTGGCACCCCCTCATCACCTTCTCTTCTTGAAAACACAACATCGTCTAATCTAGCAATCATTCGGTAATCATTTTCATTGCCAAAAATAAAGAAGAAATCTTGCATAGCATCTTTATCTCTCCTATACGTTCGTCTAAGACCACCATCTATTGTTTCCTTAAATGTTTGAACTTTTTCAACAAATGCGTAGCGCCAATCAGCATCTCCTACTGTACGTTGAGATAAAGGCAAAAGAATATCTTGTTCAAAGTTTTGATTATCATCTATTCCTAGAATGATATCTGAACTAACATCTCCAGCTTCTTTCAAAGAACAGATGTACATATTTAGATTTGGTAGATTCATTAAAAGTTCATGATACTCTCGCATAGAAAATAAAAGATTTTTCATGCGTACGTATGGTGGTTCTGCATCTTCCGCAAGGAACATCGACTTGTCATACATAACAAAAACAACAGTTATATTCTTAGTGTTTTTTTGTGCATATTCAATATACTTCCCCACCTTATCAACTAAGGTAGCATTGGTTTCTTTGCACATATCCATTTCAATATAAATATTTTTGTCTTGATATGAAATATGTTCATCGGGAATTAAGAGTAAACCTGCATCTTCAATTTCTGTTTTCTTTTGTTTTTGATGATATGAGCGAATATCTAGCTCGCATAATATCTTATTCGTATTGGTCTTCTTTGACACTTCTAAAAGTGTGCGTACTAATATTTCTCGTGAGCAGAGTGTATGTAGTGAGATTGAAGAAGAATATCTACGTTTTGATGATCCTACAGGAATCCTTCCTAGTTCTTGAAGGTAATCAACCATTCTATCTTTTAAGGAGAATGTCGCACGTCTGGTTATACTATCATCTCTTTTATCAATTTTTTTAGTTAGGATAGCACCATATTTTGAAAAACGATTTAGTTTTGTAAACACACTATCCTCAGAAAAATCCCTGCCTTCGAATGCACTATAAAGCTGAGTAATTTGTCTTGTAGTAAGATGTCTTTTGTAATATAAAAATGTAAATACAAATATATCAGCCTCTTTTAAACGAAAAGATTTCTGTGTGCCTTTACTTGTATATTTATACGTTTTACTTTTCATTATATGCAACTCCATAATTCGAATTTATTTTCAATAAATAACAACTATTTCTATATATCTTATTACAGCAAAATTTTGTTGTAAATTATTAAAATTTTAAACTGAATATGCGCTAATCTAGATACTAAAACTCGTACGCTGAAGTTTGGATTACTTTTCTTGTTAAAAATATGCTAGAAACATTGATTTATATAGTCTTTTAGTTCTTTTAAAATTGTTCGGACGGAAGACATGTTTTAACCGAACAATTTATTAAAGGATAAAGTATACGAATACAATTGTTAGGACGGCCTAACAATTTATTTAAACTATCACATTAGGTAAAGCCGTATTATACATACAGAAAATATAATAGATATTATACTTATTCCTTATAGTTTTTTATTGCTTTTGAAATAGAAAAAGACCGACAAAAATTATATTTGTCGGTCTTTTGTTTAGAATGATAATTTCTTCTTTGCTGGTTGTGAATCGTCAGCAACTTCTACTTCAGGTTCAGCACCAAAATTCAATTTTTTCTTTTTAGGTTTTTCTTCTTGTACTGAATCATCAAATGCAAAAAGTTTATTTAAAACAGCATTTGATTTTTTAGAATTAGCTTGTTCACGTTCTTCTTTAATTCTCGTAATCTCATCAATAATATCACTCACACGTTTTGGCAATGGTAGTCCTGCAACAACTGAATAGAATTTTACTATATCTTCTTCTTTTTTCGCTGTATGTTTATTAACATATGGAGCTATAGGACGTTCATCTACATATGGAGTTCTTTCTTTTAAGAAGTTTTCCATTTGGTTAAGGAAAGAGAAGTTATATAATCGACCTGCTCGTAGCGGTGATGTAACGATAGATAGTGCGCTCTTTTTAGCACTTTCTAGCTCTTCTCTTTCTGTATCGTATAAAACGCCTTTTTCTAGTGCGTTCCCTAATTGAGTCAAGTAACCTAGCGGGTTTTCAGTGTCTAATTGATTTGATTTTAGTTCTAGTTTTGCTAATGATAAAACGCCTGGTGTATTAATTACTTGAGCAAATTCACTCGCATCAAAGTGTGTATCTGAAAACGGTGTAAATGATGAAGTAACTAGATTAATCTCATGTAATGCATCAGCAATGTATTTGTTACTATAGCTAGTATATTCGTTTGCTAAAGCACTTGGATTTTCCTCTTCAAATTTTCTATATAGTTTAGCGTTATCTATTAATACAATTGAGCCAAAAGCTTCTTGGTTCATTGCAATACTACGAATGCGTGAAGTTGCATTTTCTAATACTTTTAAAGCCTCTGCATCACGTGGTAAAGTTAGTAATAATCCAAAATTGTAATCATGTTCATATAGCATTTCAATTGCCTTTAATAGAGCTCCAGTTCCTGTTCCTCCACCAAGGCCACAAGTAATCCAAATGAAATCACGATCTTCAAATTCCTGCTTAACTGCTTCGAAAATCTTTGATTCATGCTTTACAAATGCTTCCTCACCAATTTGTGGATTACGAGCTGCACCCTGCTCATATCCTTCTAACTGTATTTTACGTACATTTCCCCCATTTTTAATCTCAATTTTGTTAAAATCTTGACTATTTGTATTAACAAGAATCGCACGATATGGGTATTTGTTATTTTTAATTTGAGTTTCTTTATTTGCACACTCCGCTGCGATTGCGCATCCACCCATACCTAGTCCTAAGAATCCAAATTTTAAACTAATATTTCCTTGGCTTTCGATTTCTGAAAAATTGCCTGCCATATGTATATCCTCCCTCAAGTATATATTTTAGTTGTTTTTCTCAACTCTTTTTTCTTTTTTCTAGTTCTTTGATCAAAACATTACCTAGATCTGTCACTTCGTAAACTCGAACGCGTCCAAAGGGTTTAAAAGATATCAACCCTGCCCCTTCAAGTCGTGCAGTCATAATATCCAAAGAATATCGCGATGGAAGTATCTTTTTTCCTTCATAATCTTTTTCATTTTCAATTTGATATTCTTTATGATACTGATTGATACAATCCCAAAGTTTTTCCTTGTGCATTGCTCCCTCAGCATATAGGACACGTAGAGCCCAAATACCATCATTTAAATTCTCACAGAGTACATCAATAATTTCATTGCTGCTCATTGATATATTAGACACTAATTTCACACCACCTTTAATAAAAAGCAAAATTTATGTATAGACACAAAAAGCAATAAAAATATTAAGGGACTTAGTCCCGATATAATCACCGTAGATACTTCGGGATATACTTCCGAAGTATCGTATGTATTAACTATAATATATCTCTACGTTTTTATCAAGAACCTTTTAATATCAACACTTCAAATACTTCCGTAATATTAACCGTAATATTACACGAAATAATATCGGGTTAATTTCACGCAATTATTACGACAATAAATCCCTTTGTTTGTACCTAATAACTCTTATGCGAAATTAAAAATATGTGAAACTGCATTGATATAAGAATAGATTAATTGCCGCTATGATGTGCTGGTTTTGTACATGGTGATTAATAAATCGCGCTCATCCAACTAATCACCGCTCAATAACATAGTAATTTTGGACATAAAACCTAATGAATGAGCAATGAATGGTCGAGTGATCAAGAGTAAAAAAACATGATATTTTATGTATTCTACAAAGGTGTGCTTTTAGTTTCTATAGAATTTTTATATAATGTATATAGGACAAGCATCATATAGTTAGGTGGTGAGCAAATGATTGATGAACAGTTAAGCGATGGTTATTATCGAGTATCTGAAGTAGCAACCATGCTTGATATACCTGAAAGTACTCTTCGTAGATGGTTAAATGATTTTGATGAGTACTTGAACATAAAAAAAGAACGCCAACTTAAATATGTTCATGAGGATAGTATTGATACAGTAAAGAAGATTAAACATTATTATTCAGAGTCTAAGAAAAAGCATGAGATTGTGGGGCTTTTAGATATGGATCCTACAGTTATTCGTAATGTTGATGCTGAATATGTTGATGGCGATGATGAGTCAAAAGAAACATCGCTAGTTAAAGCACAACAGATAAATACAGATTTGATTGAGGCTTTAACAGAAAAGATTACGGAGGAAGTTACAGCTAAAGTGACGGCTGAATTATCAAAGCAAAACATGGAATTCTTCGCGGCTGTAGCAAAACAAAGTCAGGATAATTTTGATAGAATTAATAAGCGCTTAGAGGAACGTGACGAAAAGCTAATGAGCACTATACGACTAATTCAAGAACAAAAAAGCGCTAATGCTCAGAGACAAGAAAATACTGAACAAAAAGGCGGGTTTTTCTCAAAGCTTTTTGGAAAAAAATAAAAGACTATCTTTTGATAGTCTTTTATTTTTTGATTATCTTTAATATCATTTTTGAACTACTCACCACTTAACGTCCTTACGGGCTGTTTGAAGTGGGAGATTCCTGCGAATACCAATGTATCCACTAGTTATCTTAGCAGGCTCTATCCGTAGTCCCTACGGTGAGAACATAAGTATCTTGTACGTTCGCGCACCACACTACCTACTTTAGCTTGGTTTTCGCAACTTCGGCAAGCATGGGACGATAGAACGTTGAAGATTTTACGGTTGTAACGTTTTTCTGCAACCAACCTCATCTCTTCAGTTTTCGAAGAGCAATCTGTACAAGTAAATGATAGCAAATATGTTGGCTTATTCCAACTGACATTCATCTCCCACCTCAAATTGGTGTTTCACAACTATTGTTTTAAACTGTAATAATCATGGCACTCAAGTATAGTTTACTTTGTTATTTTACAATATAAAGAGTTTGCTAATTTTATTTCTTCCAACCTTTAAAATCGGCATACTTTTTATATTCTTTTTCAATTACGCCCTTATACCTTTTATTAGCACTTTCAGGTCTAGATGGTTTATTATTATATTCATTAATGTCTCCGTCTGCATTTAGCCATTGAGGATTATTATAAGCATATTTATAGATGAATTGTCTAGCTTCTTTTAATGAATTAAACTCACCTAAATATAACTTAGGTTGTGCAACTCTGTACCCATATACCAAATAAGTTGTACCATGCTCTCCCAAAGTTTCGAAAAAAGGTTTTGGTATCGAATTAATTTTCTCCATCTATATCCTCCTATTTAATAATAGTTTCATTCTATTTAATTAGTAGTATCAAACTATTATTATGCGAACTTTTTACATTAATCCTTTAAAAATAGTTTACCAGTCAATCAGCTTTATTAGAAATGCACGCTTTGTTTTCCTCTAAAACTTTCATAAACAAACAACCACTCAATCATTCGCTGATCAGCCACCTCAAAATAATAAACTGATTGACCGGTGATTAATTGACTGATCGAGACTTCATTTAATATAATAAAACCAACCACTCAATCACCACTCAATCTATTGAAAATAATGTTGGTTTTATGACGTGAGCGATTGGTGATTAATCGGGTGATTGTATGTGAAAATAATGATAAAAGCACCATGTGCGAACTTTTTACAGCAATATTTTGTTGATTGAGCGTTAATCAGGTAGTTGATCGATGGATATTTAGGTTGTTCTTACTTGTATTGGTTTGGCTTTTGATTGAGCGATGCTCAATGGGGTGTTTGAGTGGTAGTTTTCATTTATAATCATTCAATAAAGGTCATACTTTTAGAAAATCACCTTGCAACGATGAAAAAAACTATATATGATGTAGTTACTTTAATAATTTTGTATTTTTCTAGATACAGATTTATTAACGATAAAATATTTATATAATAAAAAAATAAAATATAATAAAGCAAAAAAGGTTCATCAGCCCAATGAAGTAGCGCCAACTACTTCATTGTGGTACACCGCACAAAAATTCCCAAAAGAAATTTCCGATCGACAGCGGTAAACAAAGCCAATAAACCTTTTTATTTTGCATGAAATTATAAGATAATTTTACTGTATCTTATGTATTTGTGCAACTTAAAAAGGGGATTTCTTGCGTATTTTTAGGCATTGTTTACCGTGATAATACATATATTACTTTTTTTATGAGTGATATTTTGTATCCGTGGTATGACAGTGCCTTTTTCTGCTCTTTTGAAAGGAGTTAGCAACATTATGCATACGCAAATGGCTTTTTCCCAACAGAACTTTAAAGTTCATGGTGTTAAGTTTTTTGATGGACTATTAAACACCATAAAACTAGAAAATGAAAGAAAAGAGTTACCATCTTCAGCTTTAGCTACTTACATCTTGCTTCACTTTGAATGTAATGATATAGGAATGCTTCCACGTGAATTTCAAATAATGGATCTTGCTAAGAAAAGCGGGATTCCCTACACAACAATTTATACAGGTTTTCAAGTTTGTTTGGAGCGTAATTTTGTAAAAGAAACACCTGTTGGAAATCGTACTGTATATGAAATTGTAGATTATGCATTGTATAACCATACTGCTTCGGAAACTTCAAACATGTCAGGTATAACGCTTTCGTATTTCCGTATTCCATTTCACCTTATCCAAACAATGATACTGAGTAGTCTAGTAAAGGCTCGTGATAATAGGGGAATTATGTTCCTTCTAAATTTAATCAACACTTTTTCAAGAAAAGTGGGTATGGAACATTATAAACATAATATTGATGAGTTCCAGATCACAAGAAGAATGGCTTTCTTAAAAGAAAGATTAAAGCGTAATGCAAAAAAAGTACGACAATACATAGAAATTATAAAACCTATTGTGCAATTTACTGCAATTGACTCTAAAGAGAAAAATTCTAATGATTCACGAATTACAAGTGTAAGAAAACAGGTAAAACAAATCATCATTGAGAAGTTTAGTGTGGTGTTTTCTTCAAACTGCGTAATAGAGAATGATAAAAAAGAATTAAATAGACCAATAGCAAAGTGCAGAAAAGAAGCAGTGTCTCGTTTAAAGCATATGGGACAAGCGTTACGAAAAAAAGATAAAGAAAATATAATGACTGCATTTAGACAAGAAATTGTTGATCACGCAATCTATTTACCAACAAAACAAAAACAAAATGAATTACTAATTTACGCAATGACTTATGCGTTAGATCAAGTTGAAAGTTGCACAAAAGAGCAAGAAATATTCTCTATTCCAGCATTTATGCGTGTACAGTTTAGAGATTCATGGACGGATTTTAAAGAAAAAAGCTTATCTGTAGAAGAAAGACACGATACAAGGATAAATTATTATAAGCAAAATGGTGTTTATCCTGACTTTGTGTAATTTTTAAAAAAATAAATACAGCAGCCCTTGTTAAAAAATCACTTAAAAGCAAGGGTTATTTGGCATGTTCTTTACTTTGAAGACATGCTTTTTTATTTAGGAAAATATTTCTACGAGCATTTTTACGCAAGTATATAAGCTGCTAACGCTACGTTTAAATACGATTCAGTTTGTTTATAATTCGATTCAATACTTGTGAATATCTTAATTATATTATTATAGACTTGTGAATTCTGAGTAATATGGTATTTAACTTCTTAATTTGTGATTTATATGATGGAAGGCTTGTTTGTATTGGGGATATTACGATAGGGAATTTATCTTAATAGCAAGGGACGTATGTAATACAAGGCTTTAGAGGTATTTGCTAAATCCCTTTATAATTAATAATTGTGTTTAGTTATATATATTTCTTGTTGTTTGTATATAAAATACTTGTCATTATTTATATTTAATTACTTGTATTTTCTTAGATTAGATACATAGAAAAATAGAAAGAAGGAATAAATATAAGTTTCCAAGGGGGTAATTAATCTATTGACTTTTAAAATTCATAGAGGTATTCTTATACGTGAACAACAATTAATTAAGAGAAATATACAAATTAATAGATTTAATTTCTAGCTAAACGGACACACCGAAGGCACATAACCTGCCATCGGTGTGTCTTTTTTTTGTATAAATATCAAAAAAGGGAGAATTTGAACTATGAATGAAATTGTAAACATGAGTAAAGAGAGATTTACAAAGTATTGTGAGGGCAATGCAGCATTTGAGGAGAATATTAGTTGCATTATTAATCACTACTTTTTATTGCTAGGAAATAAAGCAAATATATTACAAGAAAGAGAATTTAATAACGAAATTGAAGAAAAAACGTTTAAAAATAATGTAAAGCGTTTTGAAACTCTATTCCCTGCAGCTGTTAAGAATGCATTTTTAAAAGGGTATCAATTATGTCTAGAGTTTATACATCATCCTGAAACAAAAATACCTGAGAATTTATATGCTGATCCGAATTTTATAAAAGACATTCCTTTTGCCCTAGCAAATGCATCCGAATATGAATTGTACGAAATCATTCGAACAGATGAAACACAGGAATTTAGTGTGTTTGCTATACGAACATATGAGGGAATTCGTCCATTATTAGAACAAGTATTTTGTGAAGTTGCATACAGTGGTGCTGAATATGCTTTTGAACATGAACGATTAGAAAGAGGATTTGAATTAGTGAAAGGTGATACCACTTTATTAACCAAAGTTCCTGTAGATCGTTTCTTCTCAATTACGCCTTCTGTAAACGGAGTTGTTGTGCATGCGGAAGAGCATTGCGAGATTTGGACTTTAAATTGGAATAGCAAAGTAACCATTGATAATCCTTTTATTGAGGTTGCTGAGGTTACATTTATTCATCAAACAAAGGATATGATTCAAAAAAATATTGAAGATGGTGTTTTATACTACAGTTTTCTTTATCTTGATACACCTTTACATGAGATACAAGATCGATTAGAAATACGAGTAAAACTAAATTCTGATTTTGGAGCTCCACGTTCAATGGAACAAGTTGAAATGGAGTATATTTTGAATGAGATTATTGGGAAGGTTCATCTTCAGGCACAAATTCCAATTGAAAACATGATTTTAATCCGACGTTAGAGTTTGTAGGAGGTTCACTATGGTAAAAAAAATCGTTTTAGCTATTAGCGATACTGTGTATACGGCATATTTACGTGAGGATTTTATTGGTGCGGGATTTGAAGTAGCTGATAGTGATGTGATGCACATCAAGTATCTAGATGAAATTCTAGATACGGAACAGCCCAATATTCTATGTATTAATGACAAACGATTAAATATTGATGCGGGACATGAAGAGAAACGTGAATTGATTATCTTACAGAAATTAAGAGATATTCGCTTTAATCGCGATATTCGTATTGTGGTATTTACTGAGCGTGAAAATGATGATGAGTTTTTGGCGAAACTGATTTATCTAGGTATCTATGACATTTTTAACTCTCGTAAAATTGATATTGATAATAAAGTCATCCCACAGCTGCTACAGGAATCTGATATTAAAAATGTAGCGGAAATTGTAGGGGCAAGTCAGGCACCGCAACAAACAAAGTTGCCTGAGGTTCCTGTTGATGATGAAGAGGAAGCATCAAGTGAATTAGAGGAAGGCGGCGGCAATGAACCTTCCTCTAATTCCAACAAACTATTTAAAAACAAACAAAAGCGTAAGTCTGTTTCAGAGAAGATGCCAAAAGCACCTGTTATAAAAAAACAGTATAAATTGGCTTTTGAGCCGGTATATGAAAAACAAATCGGTATCGCTATTCCAAGAAGAACAATTGTTGTGGCCAGTATGAACAGGAGAAGTGGTGCTACTTTTGTTTCACATCTTTTAGCTGCTTACTTAAATGAAATACAGATTGATGTGAATTATATAGAGAATCTATATGATGATGGTTATACGTATCCGTTATTAAAGGGATATACAGAAGCACCAGAAAACTATCGTAGTGAATTTATGTTGCAGCGATATAAAGAGATGCTACAGAAGGAATCTGATATATTATCAATTCCAAAATGGAAGCAAGGAAGAATAAATTATATCGTAAAGAATCCTATAGTGGACCAAGAGCTGAAAAATGAGACAGAGCAAGACTTTGACCATTTTATTAAGGTTTTATTGGCTAACCAAGAAGCACCTATATCTATTATTGATGCAGGGAGCGATTGGGATAAAGATTTATACCATGAAATATGCGAAATGGCAGATTTTATTTTCTTTGTAGCAGAACCAGATCTGCATCAATTGCTAAAGATAGCGCATCCTCTTACACCAAAAGAGAGAAAGCTCGTTTCTTACTTAGATTTAGAGAAAACGAGAATCATTGGGAATAAGTTTTCTTCTGCACTTTTAAAGCATGAAGTAATAGAAGAATGTTTTGGAGATAAGGTATTAACTGCTTTACCACCATATGAGATAGAAGATGTATTTGAATCTCAATTAAATAGTAGTACGTTACTATCTAGTCGGAACTATTATAAAGAGTTAGAAGGAATAATGAAGGAAATAGCAGAGTTATTGCTACCAAACCAATTATTGAAACAAAAGAAAAGTTCCATTTTAAGTGGATTTCGGTTTCGAAAGTCTGAAAGTTAAGGAAGGATGAAGAGGAATGCAAAAATTTATTATAGGTGCTGCCTCATTATTATTATTTGTTGGTTGTTTATTCTTAATGACAGATATGATTATTGGAGATACAACACACACCGATAATAAGTCTGCACTTGAACGTGCTGGAAGTACAGCAATGGATAAAGCCGTAAAAGTAGGTGTTTTACGAGCGCAAGAAGAAATTGCTATTGAACCAGAAATCGCAAAGAAAGAATTTGAAAAGTCTTATAACCAAAATACAACATTTAAGGATCCGGCTTCAAAACGAGCGTTTTCTGTACATGCTGTACAAGAGCAACCTGCAATGATTGCGGTTGAAGGAGAAGCGGAAGCTGCTAGTTATACTAAACAATTTGACGAAAAGAAAGGCAGCATTAAGAGTAACGCAAAACACATATTTATTTATGAAGCAGATTCTGACAATAAGAAAGCTGGAGGAAACGTGAAATAAATAAGAAAAAGTAGGTGTGTAAGAAATGCAAAATACAGTAACAACAGCGCTTTTTCTAACGCTTTCTTTACTATTGATAACTCTTATACCAGAAGGTGTACTGTATGGAATGCAGTTAATAAAGGCACATGATTTTGCTTCTAGTACAGTAGAATTAGCAGAAAAAACAGGTGGTTTTCAGTACACGTATGAAGGGAAAAACGTAAATCTAATCCCTGATATAGAGAAGAAAATGAAAGAGCAGAATATGGATGGATGGAAATATGAATATACAAAAGGGCGCGTAGATCATAATCAGCCATTGAATTTTAAGATAAAAGCTGAACATCACTTCTTTATTTTTAAAATGATAGGGATAGATAGTGTGAAAGCACCTATATGGGCTAACAAAGATGGAATGGGACAAATCTATTTCCGTTGAAAATATCAATATGTATAAAAAGAGGTGAAAAACTATACTGAAAAGTGTAGTTTTTTTGCTAGAAAAATATATTTAAAAATAAATATATAAAAATACTTTACAAGCCTATTTCCATATGGTAATATTTACCATATGGAACGGCGGTTATAAAAACATTAATTCATAAATTTATATGTTAAATTATCTGGATTTTATATTTAAATTCGGTACAATAAAGGAATCTATGAAAAAACTAATATATTTGGAGGAACAAACAATGGCAAACAAATTTTTAAAAACAGCAACAGCACTAACAATTATGGGTACATCTTTATTAGGAGCAGGAGCATTTACAGCGAAAGCAGCTGATAACACAGACTCATTAAAATTCAATGATGTTCCAGCAAATCACTGGTCAACAAAAGCAATTTATAATTTGACAAATCGTAAAGTAGTGCAAGGGTACGGAAATAATATCTTTGGCTTTGGTGACAATGTAACCCGTGGGCAAGTTGCTCGTATGATTTATATGTACGTTAAACCTGCAGATGCAGATGCTAGCTTCAAAAATCCTTTTACTGATATTAAAGGACATTTGTTTGAAAAAGAAATCTTGGCACTTGCTAAAGCAGGACTTGTGAATGGATTTGGTGATGGGAAGTACGGTCCAGACGATATTTTAACTCGTGAACAAATGGCACAAGTACTTACAAATGCCTTTAAATTTAAGGCAACGAAAACATCAAAATTTGCAGATGTTGATAAAAATTCTTGGTCTTACGGTGCAATTAGTGCATTAGAGGAAAATGGGGTTACAATTGGTACAGGAGATAATATGTATTCTCCAAAAATGTTTGTAACACGTGAAGCGTATAGTCAGTTCTTATATAACTCTATTAATGCAGTTGAAAAAGAAACAAAACCAGAAGTGAAGCCAGATCCAAAGCCTGAAACAAAGCCAGAGGAAAAACCAGAAGTAAAACCAGATCCAAAGCCTGAAACAAAGCCAGAGGAAAAACCAGAAGTGAAACCAGATCCAAAGCCTGAAACAAAGCCAGAGGAAAAACCAGAAGTGAAACCAGATCCAAAGCCTGAAACAAAACCAGAAGAAAAACCAGAAGAAAAACCAGAAGTACCTAAAGGGTTCGATCCAGATCTTGTACAACCAGGTTTTAAATATTATCCAGAAGCATTAGAAAGTGTATATGCACAACCACATTTTACTCCAGAAGCTCAAAGTATCTTGAAAGAAATTAATAAAAAATATAATACAAATTTAAAATATAAGGATTTACTTGGTAGTGTACATATAATGGACGATGGTATGTATTATCCTAAGGGGTCATATGTAGGTGGACAGTTTGCTGTTGGTGGGACAAAGGACGATTTTGAAATTGTTTTTGTAGATAATCAACCAGCAACTGTAGAGCTAACAAAACGATGGGTTACATATTTAACTGGTTTAAATTTGGATAAAGAAATTCAAGAAACAATTGATGCAGATAATATAAATAATTATCAAAAAGGTAATTATAAAATTCGTGTTGGACAAACTATGGCAATTGATACAATGTATATTCAAATTAAAGCTAATTAATGTTACAATATAACTATCATCTTAAAAACTAAATATAACATTTAATAAAGATACGGAAAGGACACACCTAACGTACCAGCCCATGGTACAGGTGTGTCCTTTTTTTATTCTAGGAGGAAAATATAATGAAATTAAAAAGAAATTTATTACTAACGTTATGTACTTCAACAATGTTAATGGTTCCAACTATAGCAAGTGCGAAAAATGCTGATATTCCTTTTTACAATGGAAATGACGATACATTTATTTCTTCTCAATTACAAATGCCAGGTAAATATTTTCGCCCTGGAAGTGGGTTTGACCCCGTAAAAACATTATATAAAGCAGATATACATTATCCAGCGGTTTATAATGGTTCTTTTAATTGGGATAATCCTAGACAAAATCTAGTGCAAAGTGAAGATAGTTCAGAGCCATTTGTAAGAATTGCAAATGAAGGGTATTTTAATAATTCAGTTCCGGTCGGTGATCGTATGGTAACAGAAATAGAACGTGTAAATGCATCTGTTATTAAAGATAAATATTGGGGAAATACAGATTTTGTTTTAAATAATATAATTCCAAATAAAATTTCTGGGGCTGTAGATTTAAAGAGTTTTGGAGAATTTTATTGGATTCGAGATATGGCATATCTTTCTGGTGGATATGCGGGTGCTGGGGCTGTAGAAGGGGTTAATAAATATAGTTTATGGTATGTGCGTACAAGTAAACCTGAAATAAAAGATTTTAAAGCCAAGATTGGAAAAAAAGATGTCCCTGTTAAATTTACATTTAACGGTTTTGAGTATGTAAGTAAAAATAAAGGATACAATGACCGAGATCCTAATGGAACAACAGTAAACCCTTATCAAAAAGCTGCTGGAGAACGGAACCGAGTTAAATGGATGTTAGATATTACAAAAGATGGCGAAACCGTGTATCATCAGGAAAATTACTTACGTTCAACTCCGCAAAAAGATAATCAAAAACCCAATGAAGGTGATGCAGGGCAATTTAAGTCAGAAGAACTAAAGTGGCAGCCACAAATGTGTGGTCGATATACTGCGAAAATTAAAGTTCTTGATGCTGTTCAGAGGGAATCAAACGAGAAAACTGTTGATTTCACTATAGATGGTAACTGTGGTACTGAAGTAACACCTCACCCAGATCCAGGAGATGAAGATGATTTTAAGTATAAAATTGATTTTTCTGCTGATCGAATTGAAGGAGAAACAGCAAGAGAAGGAAAAGATATCAAAACAAGAGTAGATGTATCACGTGATAATTTTAAACCAGAGCGTGATCAATATAGAGCAAAGGTAAATAACAATATTAATAAGTCACAGCAAGAAATAAACAGTGCTGAATCTGATAGAGATAGCGCGCAGTCCAGTTTGAGTTATTGTCGCCGTAATCCAATTCATGAAGTAGATGCTGAGGGAAAGGATCATTATTATGATAGAGACTGCTCTTGGGAAGAAAATAAACTAGATAATGCGGCAAGTAAGCTAGATAATGCAAGACAGAAGTTAGAAAAAGAGAAGAATAAAATTAAAAAGTTAGATGTATTAGAAGAAAAATATACGAATCCTGAAACAGTAGTTGTGTTAAAACATAACGGCCAACAAGTAGCTTTACAAAAGGTAAGATTAACTGAGGGAGAAAAGAAAACACTAAACTTGGATTGGCAACATAAAGGGAAGGGAACCATTCAGGCGGAAATTAACCCTGCTGGTAATCGTCTAGATATAGAAGAAACCACATACAAAAATAATCCTATTAAAACAGCAATTTATGAACCTTCAAGAGAAAAGGCAATGTGTGGAGTAACGAGTGTAAAAGGTGTAGTAGAAACAGTAAGCGAACGTGTGTCGGAAGAAGATACAGCGGGAGAAATGTTCTATGAAACATTAAGTGGAAGTATTGATAATCTATCACCTTCTAAACTTCATAGTGGCTATGGTTTTTCGTATCAAGTAAATGGAACATATAAAAATCAGTGGAATGAAAATTATCCTGGTGTTTTTACAGCAGCAACGGCACAATATCCATTTGCAGATGAAGGGCTAAAAACAACACAAGATTTAGAGGCAATTTCTAATAATGGATTAGCATCAAGATTCCAACCTAAAAATATGTATATGTCTGAAATAACAGGACATGTTTTCGATAGCAAAAAACCAACTAAGTCTCTATATTGGGATGGTCAAGAAAAAATTATTGATGGCCAACGTAAATGGTATGCTCCATTAAAAACGAAAGATGGGAAATATGCATTCAATGTTGAAACAAAACCAGCGGGTGTAAATGAAATGAGCTTGTGCCTGACAAGTGAGGTAGAAATTAAAGGAGTCGCATACGATGACTTTAAAAAGAGAAGGGTGCTTGCAGATCTTCCATTTCCTGTGCAAACACCAGGATGGAACTGGGTTGGAAAGGAACATATTATTACTGATTTATCAAACTGGTACTATATGAAGAATAGAAAATAGTTAAGTAGTATTGTATAATAGGTTGAATCGACACAATAATATATCCATCATAAACTAGTAGCTGAATGGATAAACCAAAGGCACATCCCTTAATGGGATGTGCCTTTTTTTCATAGAAAGGGGAAATTAGAGTGGATAAAAAGAAAAAACAACGTGTTAGACGTGTGATTATTATGGGGGTTGTCGCAATAATTGTATCGCTATACATTGGAGGCGAATTTCAGGATCGGAATGGGAAGAGTTATGCTCCTGCAAAGTATTTTGAAACAGGAACGAAGTTGATTTCGTTTTAATAATAATCTTGTCTCTTTTACTTACTATCGTGGATAAATCTGCATGACATGTACTATAGTTGATGTTATAATATGTGTAGAAGTATTATAATAATAGTTTTTGCATAAACTAAAGAAGACGAAGTGCTGGTAACACTTCGCCATATGTAACTGCTACCGCAAGGTGGTTGGTTACTAAAAATTTAGTTATTTTTTATTGAACCACCAAGTACGTTTGCGGCGTTGGGTGGTTCTTTTCGTTTTTCGTCGCTTTTTTTGTCTTTTTTTCCAAAACGTTGATAGGTATTTTCCTATATGTTTTGCAAAAAACACAGCGACTTCTCTAGCAATTACTTTCAGAATTTCAATTGCTATCATGAAAAGAATGTCCATATTGTCACCTCCTTTCTCCATAAAATAAAAGAGAAAGGAAAGCAACCGACCACCCTAAAATATTCAGTTACATTATATTCATTATACCATATTTGAGTGTGGGTTAATAGCTTAAAAACCTTGATATGACAACGTTTTTAAGGGTTTTTGAGTTTTCGTGTCAGAGTTTTGAAATGGCAAAAATAATATTTTTTTTAGAAATGATTGACATGAAACTCCATATATCATAATATTGAAATTGTAATATTAAAGAAACCAAATCCAACATTTTCATATAGACTTTAGATTAGCTAAAAGGACACACCTAAGGCGCATTATGCCATAGGTGTGTCCTTTTTTTGCGTTTAAAGGCTACATAAGGAGGAATACAAACATTGAAGCCATCTAAGTTTCAAAAGAAGCAGATTGCTGCGGTAGGTTTAGCTGCTGCAACAGTAGCGGGTATCTATGGATACAATCATTTCGCAGTCGAAAATGCAGTAAAACCAACAAAGATTGTTGTAGCCGCAAAGGATATACCTGCGCATACAGAAATTAAAGAAGACATGCTAGTGGAACGAACATTACCTGGTGATGCGATTCCCCCCAATGCATTACGTGCAAATAAAAAAGAAGTGGTAGGTAAGTGGACAAATGATGGGCAGCCCATTACAGAAAATAGTTATCTCTTTAAAAATAAAGTAGTAAAGAAAGAAGAGTTACCGGACTCTGCAATTTTAAATTTGAAAGATGGCGAAGTGGCCTTTCCGTTACTCGTTGATTTGGAAACAAGTTCAGGGAATAGTATTATTCCGAACACGTATGTGGACTTATATTTCAAACAGGTTGTAAAAGAAGGAGACAATGAAAAGGTAGTATTCGGTGGCCTTTTCCAACGTGTACGTGTGACTGCTGCAAAAGATAGCAATACAGAAGATGCCTTCGTGCTAGAAAAGAAAGAATCAAAAGAGGAACAAGAAGGAAAACAAAAGCCAAAGGTAACGCGATTATATACACTGGCTGTTTCACCTGAACAGCTTCAATATTTAAATCGTGCAAAAACGCTTGGAGATGTAATTCCTGTTGCAGTCGGACAAAAAGTAGAACAAACAGGGAAAGAACTAGAACCAGCTGAAGGATTCTCGCAAATATCTGATCAAAAGAACATTTTAGACTATGTAGAGAAGCATTCGACCAATCCAATTTCTAAAAATGTAAAAGAGTATGTAGCGCAGTATCTGAACGAATCTAAGTAAGAAAGGAGTTTTTTAGATGGATCGGCAAGTAAAAATCATTGCCTTTTATGCCACAAATGAGAACGTAGGAAAAAGTACGTTAAGTATTACGTTGGCAAATGAGTTAGCTCATCTAGGGAAAAAGGTGCTTTATGTAGAAGCGGACCAAGTAAGACCAAGTTTTGCGGTTGGAACCGGTCTTAGCCATGAGAGTAAAAACATGCTAGAGCTTGTAAGAAAAGAAAATGAATATAATCTTTCGCATTATATTTGTACCAAGCAAGATTTGTTAGAGAAAAAAGTGAATCCCAGATTGATGCAAAAATTGCACGATAAGATGGATTTTCTGGTATTTCCATCAGGTTATAGTTTGGCTCAATTCCCAGAGATTCAAAACAAAGAATTGTTCGTAACGACATTGATCGAATCACTTGTAGATACAGAATACGATTATATCATTCTCTCGGTGCCAACTGAATTATCAGAGGTGTTGAGTTATCCAATCCTATACCAATCAGATATTGTTGTTCATGTGCTAAATGGCAACCCTCGTGGTGCAATAGCAATTAAGCGAGAATTACAATTAATAGAAAATGCAAAGCTAACATTACCTCGAATGATTCATGTGCTAAATATGGCAGATGAGAATTATGTAGAAGATATTGAAAAGCTTTCTTCTCAAAAAATTGCGGTGACAATTCCGTATGACAGAGATCGTACGAGTTACGAATGGGGGATGCAATTTGGCTCCCCACAAATTAATACAAAGGTCCATCACATTATGGAAGCAGCTGGTCTTAATATTCCATCCCAGCAATCCTCTATGAAAAAGGGTCTCTTTGGTTTACGAAATTAAAAAGGAGGCATGTAATATGTGGGGCTATTTACAGGAAAAACAAGTTGCCTTAAAGCGAAATCGAGTGGATTTATATCACTTTGGTTATATGATTCGTTCCAAATCAGCTCGAAAATTAGGAACAACTACAGCTCAACAAATTAAAGATATTACAGATGAAATTCGTGCATTTTTAGTAAAGGAACATCGTGATATCTTAAGTGAATCCTTTATGAATAAAGAGAAGAGAACAGCTGTGGAGCAAATTATTAAAAGCTTTTTACTAAGCAATCAAGTCGTTGTTTCAGATGTACCTTCTGAACAGTTACTAAATATGGTGTGTGACGAAATTGTTGGATTTGGGATTATAGAACCTTTAAAAGAAGATAAGGATGTAACCGATATTTATATCAATGGCACAAAAGAAATTATTTACGAAAAAATTGGAGAGGGAGAATGTACATTTCCTTACCGATTTGAGACGGAAGAAGAAGTGAAAGCTCTAGCTTATAAGATGGTAAACAGTACATCAGAGTCATTGAATACAGCAAAGCCATATGTGGACTGCGTGTTTCCGTATATCCGTATCAATATTGCGTTAGATGAACTTGGGGGACTCGGAACAACAATAACGATTCGTAAGAATGCAGATCACCTTCGTGCCTCTGAAGAACGTATGTTATCTACCAATCAAGCGTCAAAAGAGATGTTGGACTTTTTGGCTGCCGCCGTGAAAGCCAAAATGAATATTCTAGTTGCTGGAGCTACAGGTACCGGAAAATCAGAGTTTATGAAATATCTTGCTTCTCACATTCCGAAAGGAAAGAAAAAAGAACGTACTCTTGTAGTAGAAGATAACCCTGAATTATATTTGCATCGCATTTTTCCGGAACATCATTTTGTTCCGATGCAATGTAGGGCATCGGAAGTAGAAGAAAATGCAATCGACTTTGATAGATTGTTAACAAATGCTTTACGTCAAGGACCAAAGCGATTAATTGTAGGGGAATCGAGGGGGAAAGAAGCGTTAAAAATGATTAACTTCTTCCAAACAGGACATCCTGGTTTCACCTCTGTCCATGCAAGAAGTGCAAAAGAAGCAGTTAGACGTTTAATGCTCATGTGTCTGCAAAGTGGTGCGAATATCGATGCTCAGTATTTATATGAATTAATCTCACAGACATTTGATGTGATTGTCTTTTTAGAAAAGAAAGATGATGGGAATCGCTATATTACAGAGATGATTGAGTTATTGGATTATCAAGATGATATACAGTTCAATCAGCTTTCTCAATTTATTCCGTCGGGTGAGGAATACGATGAAATGAATGAGAGAGTAGGAAAGATTCATGGAGATCATATCATTACAGCCAAGATGTCAGCTGAAATGGAGAAGAAATTCCGTTCTTCTACTGTAAATCCAGCTCTTTATGCACCATTCCTTTCAAAACAGGAGGTGCAGTATGCATAGTTTGTTAGCCTATGGATGTATACTTTTAATCTTTATTAGTGTAGGATTGCTCGTTTTACTTTTTGCAAAATCGAAGGGTTCTGCTCTTTCTCAATTTGTACAAGAAAATGAGAAGGAAGAAAGGCGCTTGGAATTAAGGAATATTAAAGGGATACGAATGTATCTACCGCAATCCGTTATCCAAGAAGCTCAAAAGTACGAATGGAAATTGACAAAGAGTATGTACTGGATATATACGATTCTTTCTGGGATGAGTATTGCAGCAGTGTTCTATTTTTCATTTGGACAAGATCCTTATACACTGATTACCATTTTATGTGGTTTTTTAGTTCCAAGGTTTCTTCTCTATAGAAGAAAAAAACGTTACTACTTGGTTGTCATTGACCGCCTCTCTATTTATATGAAGGCAGTTGCGAATGCACTTCAAATTAGTAATAATGCCAAACGCGTGTTAGTACAAGTAAAGCCAATGATGCATGAAAGCATTCAAGAAGAAATAGAAAAAGTTTCTCTTCTATTAGAAGGTGGAACCACAATGCATCGTGCGTTTAGAGGATTCAATGAAACGTTTAATTTTAGAGAATTGGTATTCTTCCATGAAATGTTGGAAGTGTGTAGCCGAGAAGGTGGAGCGAATTCAGTGCAAGTCTTACTAGATATTGCAGAAGATTTCGAAAAACAAAAGTTGTACTTGGCAAGATTGCGTTCTAGTTTATCGCAAGCACAACGTGCCTTTGTACAGAACTGCTTAATCGTTATCGCCATGCCGATTTTGATTATGCTGATGTCAAAAGAAGCATATGGATTTTTAGCAGGTTCTATGATGGGGAAAATCGCGTTATCGGTAAATATGTTCATTGTCTTTTTCTTAGCAACCCGTGTAGAAAAGATTGCAAATTATAACCCAACAGAAAGAGGGGAATAAGGTGGCTACGATTTTAGCTGTAGTGGTATTCGTTGTCATGTATTGGGTATTCTCTACCTTTCTACAAAGTAAAAAAGACAGCGGTAGCTTACTTACGAACTATGTAGAAAATGCAAAACGAATTGAAAAGAAGAATTTAAATCAAATGATGCTCGCTCCCTTCCAGTCGTTATCACATAAGTATCTGACAGAAGAAAAGAAAGAGCAGATTCAGAAAAAATTAGAAGAAGCTGGCTTGGATACGAAACCAGAAGAATATTTAAAAATGAAGGTTGCATATCCTATCATTTTCACCTCTGTTTTCTTGATATGTACGGTGTTCCATGATTACTACTTATTTAAAGTGGGTGTATTGATTTCACCGTTGCTTTATTTCTATCCTGATTATCTATTAAAGAAAAGAATCAAGCAGGCGATAGAAGCTAGGAAGTTCGAATTACCAGAGTATCTAATTCCTATGCTGCAGTTGTTAAAAACACATACAACATTAGAAGCAGTAAAAAAGGCGCAAATATATGCTGGAAGACATCTTCGTCCATATGTATCTACACTTACTGCGGAATTAGAAATGTATGCAGGATCGGATCAACCATTTCGAAACTTTGCAGCAGCTTTAAATAGTCCAGAAGTAAATACCTTTACAATCGCGTTGCAACAAGCGCAAAAAACGGACAAGGTACAGAGTCTTCGTATTATGGACGCACAAATTAAAATGATGCGCGAGTTAAAACATGAAAACTATAACCGTCTCATTCAAAATAAGCCAATGGAAATGAATAAATTTAACGTCGCAGTTATTGGATGTATTGTGATTTATCCAATGGTGATTGTTATTCAATCTTTAATGCAAGGATTTGCAAGCTTATAGAAGACATTATCAAAAATGGAATAGGTAAAGGAGCAAGATATATGTTAACGAAAATGAAGAATTGGTTAAAAAATGAAGACTCACAATTATCATCAGAAAATGGTATGTTAATCGCCTTGGCAGTCATTATCGTATTAGTAATTGGCCCGTTTGTATGGAAAGCAATCCAAGGTGGTTATGATACGATCCTGGCACGATTCACAAAAGCATCAAGCAATGCAGATGTGAATTCTTGGAACAAGTAATAGAAGATTTAGATGAATGATGTTTATTACGTATAGCTCAAATAAATGGATAAGGGAGATTCAATCATGTTAGCAAAAATGAAAAATTGGTTAAAAAATGAGGATTCGCAATTATCATCAGAAAACGGTATGTTAATTGCCTTGGCGGTGATTATCGTATTAGTAATTGGCCCGTTTGTATGGAAAGCAATCCAAGGTGGTTATGATACGATTCTAGCTCGATTCACAAAAGCATCAAGCAATGCAGACGTAAATTCTTGGAATAAGTAATTAAAGATTTAAATAGATAAGTTCTAATTCAAATAAATTCTTAAAATCGATATATAAAGGAGACGAAATGAAATGTTAGCAAAAATGAAAAGTTGGTTAAAAAATGAAGACTCACAATTATCATCAGAAAACGGTATGTTAATCGCGTTAGCGGTGATTATCGTATTAGTAATTGGCCCATTTGTATGGAAGGCAATCCAAGGAGGCTATGATACGATCCTGGCACGATTCACAAAAGCATCAAGCAATGCAGATGTTGATTCTTGGAACAAAAAATAAATATAAAAATAAAAGAGGGGGCTACCTAAAAGTGGTTCCCTTTTTTACACAGCATTTTTTTGAAATTAAGAGGGGAGTAAAGAAAATGGGTCTGTATATTGTGGGATTATTACTAAGTTACATGTTCCTAAATGTATTTACTGATTTGAAATATAGAAAAACAAAGAATATGTGGCATCTACTATTTTTAATATTGGGGATAGGAATCACGTATTTTGCCGGAATAAGAACAGGGAAAGAGATTGCAATTGTACTAGTCATGGCCTTAGCGTGTGGTTTATTGCTAGAGACATTTAAATTTTCTTCACCTGGTGATACCAAAATGCTTGTGGTGGTAGCCTTATATGTTAGCAATGTAGTAGAAGAATCGGCTATGCTTACCGCCATTACATTAACAGCTTTCCATTTACTATTCTTTTGGATTGCTAGTGTTTATCGATTAATTAAAATTTTAGGGTTTGCAGGAGCGATTAAAGACCAATTGGAGCATGCTGCTTCTATATTTGGGGCAAAACTACCAAAAAAAGAAATCAAGCTGATACAGAGCTTTCCAGGGGCTTGTTCTATTTTATTAGGAGCAATTGTGTATGTTGCGTTCACTATCTATCAAAACGGAGGTATGTTAGCTTGAATAGTAGAATCATTCATCAAAGAGAAACATATATTTATTTCACGATATTCGCACTAGTAGGGGTACTTATTGCAAATATGTTTATTCATATGGTGTTTATACTAGCGTATCCGTTACTTATCGGATTAATTGTACAGGTTGTTCTGCTTCAGCAGATGAAAAAAACTTTTTATCGGAGCGGAAAAGAATTAACGGAACAGTTAAAACTAAAGAATATATTTCTAGTAGAATCAAACATTTTAGGGGATGAAGAAGGAACCGTCTATGAGGTGCATCAAATGCCTTTTTCATTTTCTAATGGATTAATTAATAAAGATAAGAGTTATAAAGTCATAAAACAAGAGTATGATAGAAAAGTCAAAGAGGATCTAACGAAAATTGCAAAATGGCAAGTTACAACAAAAGCTAGACTTGTTACGACAACACATTTTCGTTTATATACAATTTGGCAGAAAAATAGTACGGGTTATCAATTGAAAAAAATAGAGGATTGTGTTGATCCATATGCAAAGATGAATCTCATACAATGGATGATTGCATCATTCTGTACGACTGGTCGTATTAAGTACGATAAGAAACCAAAAGAGTGGGCAAGCTATGAATGGATTACTTTAAGGTAAATAAAAAAGACAGAAAATAATAAAATGTACCCTATAAAATTGACACTCGAAAAAAGTCTATTCTATAGGGTACATTTTACATTGTATGAGTTTTTTCTCTTTGTGTAGTTTTTCAATAAAAAGAGCGCTTTTAAAGACGCCTAATGAACAAGATTTATATAAAAAAGGTGCACAAGATATGGTATGTATGCATCTTAAAATTTTTAATACAAAATCCTTATTTGAAAACAAGAAGCCCTAGAGTTAGGGCTCTAGGGCTTCTTATTTTGGTATTCTCACATGGTTTTCAAAAAGAATAGAACATATTGAAGATAACATGTGAATGTTTCATAAATGTATCAAAAAAGTGAACAAAATTGCTATTGCGGAAGAAGCAGAAATGAAGTTTCTAATACGTAAGTACGTGAAAGGTATTATTTCCAGGGGATAAAATGCGCGTGGGACACCTAATCATTATTTTATCAGAGGAAAAGAATATGTTATGAACTTGGTTGAATGAAAAAATGAAAATTTTAATTTTAGAGTGAAACTAAACAAAAACGCTATTTGAATAAAAGAAGTTAAATAAGGATGAAGAATAGTCATCTCTTATGCTGGGGAGGTTAACGGATATCCAAATTAAATAAGGGTGATTATGTGTTAAAAGGTAAAGTGATTAGTTTGTTTTTTGGAATTGTAATGGTATTTTTATTTTTAAATCCGTTAGATATCAAAGCGGTTAATAGTAATGATCAAGAGTTTTATGATTCTTATAATACTTTATTAGCACCATATGCAAGTCAAGTTATCAGAAGGAAGCTTGGACCAGATCATCAGTATAGTTTAACGGATACAAAAATTATAAAAATTGAACGTTTCCCAGAAGAAAACTTTAATTTTATTGTTACAGTTCAATATAAAACTTATATAGGAGCTCATAACCCTCCGAATGGCATAGAAACTATTACTTTTAATATAGATCCAAGTGGAGTAAAGGTTATAAATTTTATTCATAAAGATACTTAAAGAAGAAGTAATATTCTTTATACATTGATGAAATGGATATTTGAATTAAAAAATGTAATAAAAATTTCATTTTGTATTAAGTTGGAATATAAAAAGAGCACTTAGTAAAGTGCTCTCGTAACGAGCCTCATTTTATAACGATTATTTTATAAAGAAAGGAACTCAGAATATTATATATACGCCAGTCAATTGAGTACCTTGTACAAATAAAGAGCAGCTAGCAAAAGCTAACTGCTCAGGTAATGGAATATGGTTCGAAATGGGTTGTCTACAGTATTGACGGAATATTGGTTTTTATTCGTGAAGAATTACGTTTAACTTAATGCGTAGCCAACGGTCAAAGTTAGTGTTAAAAACACTGATAATAAAAGTGTTAGTAGAACGGTTGCTATGCTTCTAAGCATCGCAACCAAATTATTTATTTTAGAAAATCCTTTCATACCAGCAAAAAAAGTTCCTATTGTTAAAACTAGTAAAAAATAAAGAGTGGATAGATAGCGAATTCATAATAAACATTTTAACGATTAGGCATATTTAAGAATCTCGAACATAAGATGGTAATGACACCGAGAAGAATTCATTGTGTTCGCTACTCGCGTTAATACGTTTTGAAAAGGCACCTATTCAGGTGCTTTTTTGTTTGCATCTTTTGAGATGGACGAGCATATATTGGAATGTGTGGATGGAAACCATTTTATATATCAGAGCACCTATCAATTATGGGTGTTCTTTTTTTATGTAAAAATTTTATAAGTTGTGTGAGAGTTGAAAAATAGTATATTATCTTTCTCAATGTACATATTAAGAAAAGTTTTTAATATCATACATAAAAGGCGGGATAATATGAGTAAAAATAAGAAAAATGAAGAATTGAATAAGATAAAAAAGTATTATTTTAATGAGGACAATCAACCAGTAGCTGGTATAGAGTTAATTTTGCCGCCGGATATAGGAATCATGTTAGACCAGAAATCAGTTAATGATGAAAGTAGAGATATTGATAATGAATAAGTTTAATTTAAGCATCTATTCGGGTGCTTTTTTCTTTGTTATGTAGAAATTACACATTAACCCCCTTTAATACATGACTTAGGTATAGTTGGGAATGATATCATATAATGATACTGAACGGTTTCCAACATGTTCCCCTATATTTTTTTTAGCGAGAGCACTTATTGGTGAACTGCACCCCAATTGTTAGACACAGTCTAACAATTGGAGGTGCAGTTTTTCTATGGCTAAATTTACAGCTGATGAAAAAATACAAATCGTTCTACGTTATTTGAACGGAAATGAAAGTTATCGAGAAATGGGTAGATCGCTCGGTATAAGTGACACAATCATTTTGAATTGGGTAAACCAATATAAACAGAATGGTCTGGAAGCTTTTCTAAAACGATGTACAAATTACACACAACAATTTAAACTAGACGTACTAAACTTTATGATTGAAAACGGTATGTCCTTATTTGAGACGGCAGCTATCTTTAATATTCCTGCCCCTTCAACGATTTCTGTTTGGAAAAAACAGCTCGAAACACAAGGAATTGATGCCCTTCAATCTAAGAAAAAGGGGCGTCCATCCATGAAAAAAGATTCAAATAAACAAGTAAAACAAGCTTTAGCTGAAGGGTCAGTCGAAGCACTTGAAGCACGTATTCAACAGCTTGAAATGGAAAATGAGTACTTAAAAAAGTTGAATGCCTTAGTTCAAAACAAGGAAAAATCACGAAACAAGACAAGGCACAAGTAGTCTATGAATTAAGGCATAAATATTCGGTGAAGGCACTCGTGGAGCTAGCTGGTATTCCACGGAGTACGTATTATGATTTAGTAAAGAAAATGAATCGTCCGGATCAAGATGCCGATTTGAAAGCTGAAATTAAAGCAATTTATGAGGAAAATGAAGGTCGTTATGGCTACCGTCGCATTCGTGATGAGTTAACGAATCGTGATCAGAAAGTGAATCACAAGAAGGTTCAGCGCATTATGAAAGAGCTTGGATTAAAGTGTGTTGTGCGTATGAGGAAATATAAAT
This sequence comes from Bacillus sp. FSL K6-1338, assembly GCF_038006965.1. Classification (NCBI taxonomy): domain Bacteria; kingdom Bacillati; phylum Bacillota; class Bacilli; order Caryophanales; family Bacillaceae; genus Bacillus; species Bacillus sp. FSL K6-1338. The sequence continues at coordinate 85,776 of NZ_JBBOWI010000003.1, forward strand.
CCTATAAAGGGAAAGTCGGTAAAATTGCACCTAATATTTTAGAGCGTAATTTTTATACAGATGCCCCGAATCAAAAATGGGTAACGGACATCACAGAGTTTAAATTGTTTGGAGAGAAACTGTATGTATCACCTGTATTAGACTTGTATAATGGTGAAATTATTACCTATACAATTGGTTCTAGACCGACGTATTCACTTGTTTCAGAGATGTTAGAGAAAGCATTAGAACGCTTACCTGAAAATCACCAGCTACTGATGCATTCGGATCAAGGATGGCATTATCAAATGAGACAATACGTCCGTACACTTGGATCAAGGGGTATCGTACAGAGTATGTCTCGAAAAGGAAACTGTTACGACAACGCAGTAATAGAGAATTTCTTTGGGATTATGAAGTCGGAGTTCCTCTACATAAAAGAATTTGAAAGTGTAGAGCATTTTAAAATAGAATTAGAAAAATATATAGATTATTATAATACGAAACGGATTAAGGCAAAATTAAAAATGAGTCCGGTACAATACCGAACTCATTTTTATCAAGCTGCCTAATGAAATAACCGTGTCTAACTTTTAGGGGTCACTTCATGGGGGAGTGCTCTTTTTCGTTTGCACATAAGGAGGCTTTCATCATACAATATCAGGTCAATATAAATATACCGTTACTCACTTAAGCTCTATAAATAGGTATAGAGCTTTTTTATTGCACATAAGGAATTCCCAAACATGCAATATCGATTCAATGCCAACCAACTTATTCCTTTTCCAAGAGCTATATATATTCCGCTATAAAGCTCTTTTAGGTTGCGCCATTAGAACGGGCAAGGCATTGTCTTATATTTTATACTCAGAAGCTTAGGGCACTTTATAGTGTTCTTTTTTTATTGAAAAAAATGAACATTTGAATAGAAAACATATCCTTAATATAACCTTATTTTAACTATGGATTTAATAATACCCGAAAACTAAATGGTATAATTTTCTAAAGAAACTCAAAAAAAGTTTATTTTAGAAAAGGGGTAGAGGAAAAATGTTTCAGAAAGTTAAATTTTATTTAATGAGCATATTAATTAGTGCATTTTTAGGTGGGATTATCATAGGTACTAATTTCTTGGTACATAACATATATAATTTAGTTGCAGGTAAAGAATATCATTTTAATATGTGGTCTTCTATTATTATATTTAGTGTTGTATTTATTTCGGGTTTCTCGTACATGTTGAAGAAGGGACCAGATATAATTGTTAATGATTAAACCAATAGTAATTATCGTAGGCACTGCCTTGATCTGGGGAGCGTCTTGTTTGTTGTTAAGGAAAGATAAGGGGTGAGATAGACTTGCAAATTGAAATATTATTAGTCTCAAACATAGACTAGTAAACAAACTATTTTTACCTTTTAATCATAGAATATGATGAATTCTATTTTTAGAGGAGGGAATCATATCTATGGGATGGGATAATAATTTTGGGCATTCTCGAGATTGTAATAGATTTTGGGATGATTTAGTATTTTGCGGATGCGGTCGTAGACGTAGAAGAAACGATTTTAACGACTGTCATTGTAGACGCGACTGCGATTGTGATGAGTGTCGTCGCAGACGTAATCATGATCATGGCCGTGATCATAATCACGATGATCGTCGAGATTGGTAAAGTCTTTGGAAAGAGTGCTTTTCTTCAAAGCACTCTTTTTTGTTCAGGAATTTTCCGGTCTTATTTGTTAAGAGATAATAGGGAAAATAAAAAAGAGAGCTAATGCCCTCTTTTTTGATGTGGTAATTAATCGCAGATTGGTATTCCAAGTACTCTTAAAGCTAATGCTACTTGAAGAGAAATCTCTAATCTAGCAATTTCAATACCAGCCACTGAAAGAACTAAAAAAGGTTGTCCATTTACAAATACAACGCAACTATCCATAGTTACGCCTCCTTTCTAGCAATCTACTATAGTATATGAGTGAGACGCTAATATGTAATAGTTGGATTAATGGATTTTATAGAATTGATAGATTAGCCCATTTAAACAAAACAAACGAACAAGAAAAGTAAGAATCAAATGATTCCTGCTTCATGGAGAGCTCGGATTAAACCAGCGATGGCGAAGATGAATCCAATGGATTTAAATTCCCATTCTGAAATTCTAGTCCCGTTTTCTAATTCTGTCTTTTTGAATTTCATAGTAAAACCTCCTCCTATAAACATAGATGTATGAATTTCTAAATTTTGGTCATTCCCTTCTATATACATTTGAAATTTGTTAGAGTAACACAAAAAGGAATTAAAGAAATAGTAGTGATTATATGTCTCAAAAACAATTGAACTTGATCGTCTAGGAAGAACAATGCATCAGCTTGTTAATTTACTTCAAGAGTTTAATGAAAAGGGCATTCACTTTGTTTCTATTAAAGATGGAATTGATACATCTACAACAATGGGAAGGTTCCTATTTCATATATTTGGTGCAATGGCTGAAATGGAACGAGAAGTTATTAATGAGTGTGTTGTTACTGGTGTGGCTGCTGCCAAAGCAAGAGGAAAAAAAGGCGGCAGAAAGAAAGCTCATACTCCTCAACAAATACAAGGAATGATGGAAATGCTTGCTTCTGGTAAAACAAAAGTTGAAGTATGTGAGATGTTTGATGTAGCTCGCGCAACCTTTATAGGTATATAAAAGAAAACGATTCTAAACAATCAGCTTTAAATGCTGAGGAGGGTAAAAATGCATATTAGAGAGGAATTCGAAATGAATCGCACGGATTACTTAAAGACTTTACCTAAAAAGTGTGCAAATTGTGGAGAAACAAGTGATTTAGATATACACCACATTGTTCCTTTATTGACAGGTGAAACAAATCGAATTAGTAATATGGTAATGCTATGTCTTGAATGCCATGGGAAGATATATAGCGTGAACAGGGTTAAACATAAGGAATTACAAATAATAGGGATTGAAAAAGCAAAAGAACGTGGTGTGTATAAAGGAAAGTCTAAAAAATGCACTGAGACAAATAAAAGTATGAAACAAGCTTTGGGATTATTTAAAGATCGTAAGAATAATGGTTATACCGTAAAGAAGATATGCAATGAAACTGGAGTTAGTCGTACTGTTTTGTACGAAGTAGCAAAAGAAAAGGGAATAGTTTAATTTACTTTAAAGTAGCGAATCCGTTGCTTTTTTATTTTATAAAGAATTCACTTTAAACATTTCTTGTAACTAAGAATACTTATGTAAATATGGGAAACATATTTGATTCTTGGAATGAGGGGATCGATGTGGATATAACGCAAAGTATTGCAAGAATAGTTGTTAATGGGATAGATCTTCCGTTTACTTCAGTTAGAACAACTGCATGGATTAATGGACCTGCTAATGATTTAATTGTTACGACTAGGCAAAGAGTGAATGAGCTTTATCGTGTTATGTGGTCGCGGGTGCCAGTTATGCTAACAATGTATTTCATTCAGGGGGCGGACATAGTGAGAGTTGCTAGAGTTGCAGGAGTTGATGAAAGTATAACGGGAGAATATATATATCATTTTATTTGGTGATAAGACAAACTTTAATTAGCCTAGCAGCTGCTTTTTTATTTTACAAAAAAGAACCTGCAAAATTGCAGATTCTCCTGATAATGATTTATGGAGCAAGACCCGAAAATATAATACAATAATTCGAAAATGAGTTCAAGTAAATAAAAAAGAACCCGCTGGAGTTCGGGTCCTTTCAGAAGTGATGATGTATTCTCGGCTTGGGAACTGAGAAAAACACAAAAATATAATACATCGAGTTTTAGAGAATTTCAATATTAAATTAAATATTATCGTGGGGGGAGTTATATCATTTGATGAAGAAACCAAGGTAGTGATAAAGCATATGAATTTTAAAAAAATGAGCGGGATATCTTAAGGAAACATAAAAATTATTGAAATTTTTGTATGAATTCACTAATATGGAATTATAGTTATTGTTTAATTGATTCCGTTTATTCCCACACCTTATTGTGTTGTGGTTGAGTTGTAGAAGCAAGTTGCGTCTTGTTTCATTTATGAAAGGGCTTCTTTGAGCCGATTAGTGTATATATAGCTTTTTTTGCTATGCACATTTTTAATCGACTTGAAGGAGCCCTTTTTGTGTTGTTTTCAAGTTAGGAATCACTTGTAAAAAGGTCTTTAGATTTAGGTATACAAATAAAAAACACTGTGAGAAAAACACAAGATTTGTGCTTTTTTGCTTTGGAAGGGGATCATTATAATGAAATACAAACATGCAATTACACTTGATAAACCATTACTATCATTAGAGGAGATAATAAAAATCTTTCAGATGAATGAAGTTACTCAACCAATTCGAAAGCGTGATTCTAGCATTTACCGTGATACAGAAGATTATATTGCAGTTGAACTACTCACCACTTAACGTCCTTACGGATTTTTTGAAGTGGGAGATTCCTGCGAACACCGATGTATCCACCGGTTATCTTAGCAGGCTCTGCCCGTAGTCCCTACGGTGAAAACATAAGTATCTTGTACGTTGACTCACCACGCTTCCTACTTTAGCTTGGTTTTCGCAACTTCAGCAAACGTGGGTCGAAAGAACGTTGAAGATTTTACGGTTGCAACGTTTTTCTGCAACCAACTTCATATCTTCAGTTTTCAAAGAGCAATCTGTACAAGTATATGGTAGCAAATATGTTGGCTTATGCCAACCGACATTCACCTCCCACCTAAAATTGGTGTTTCACACCTTCACACTTTTGAGGAAGGAGTTTTCTGTCCGAAAACGATAAATATATAACCAGGGGGAAGTTTAAATGAAAATGAGTTATGAAGTATCTATATTTTGTTCTGCACATCCAGATGATTTTATGCCAAATTTGCGTGCATTCCGAATGAGAGTTACAAAGGAAGGAGCATTTTGGGAACGAGATTGTTATCAGTTTTCCATTAAACCATCAAACTTGTCACAGCGAGCAGCCAAACAAGCAGGGGAAATCTTTTTGTATCATGTCTATTTCAATGGATGTATACGAGATTTCCTTTTTTTATTGGAGCGATGCTTTAGAGGGACAAGTTATCGCTTTACTGCAATCCGTGGTTTCTTAGAAATAGAAGGGTATTCCATTAAGAAATGGAAACCGATTCTACACAGCCATTATGTAAAGCCTGCAGATGTGGATTGTCTTTTTAAGAAGGATGATCTAGCGATGATTGTGCATCATAATGGAGTGTTAGAAGTGGTTAAGCGTGCAGAAAAAAGTGAAGAATTAAAAAAAGTAAACTTTCTAAATGTAGATAGCTGGTTACAGGCACTTAATCCGACAAAAGAAGATCTATTCTCTTTAACGGGTGTGAGTGTATCTTAATGAGTAATTTGCAAAACTATGTAAAAGTGTATATGCAGAGGGAATGACAGAAATCCGTAGTTAAAAACGACTATGAATTTCTGTCTTTTTATTTTATTGATGAACAAAAAGAATATCTAAATAGAATTATAAAGAGTTTAATGGAAGTAGCAATTCCATATATAATAAACAGTATACAAGGAGTGGGGAATAATGAATTATAACATTCAAAAAGGTCAATTTCGTTTAACGAGTGCTTATCCAAGAGGTAGCTGGTGGGAATTTTACCGTGTCACGTGTCCGATTTGTCATGATACAGGTAATTGCATGCTGCATGTTTCGCAAGAGAAGGTAGCATGTACACGTGTAGAAAGTAAATGGATTTATGGAAAAAACACGGGCAATCCAAGCTACATTCACTACATAAAAGGAAAAGATAAATATCAATTGCCTGAGGTGGATGAAATTCAGATTCATGATAAGAAAAGTAATGAGGAATTAAATGTGTTTAATCGTAAATTAATGGAGTTCATACCATTACAAGAGCATCATCATGCACATTTATTAAAAGATAGAAAAATGAGCGAAGAACAAATACAAATACGTCAATATCGTTCTTTCTTAAAACAACAAATTGTGTTAGAGGAGGATAATACGTATACGACTGTTTGGGAGCAGCTATTTAAACAGATGGGGAATAAAAATTGCTGGCAGGGAATCCCGGGTTTCTATGAGATGAAGAAAGGTCAACGTTCTCTTCGTTTGATGTCAGGATCTCCTGGTATATTGATTCCTTTTCGGAATCAGTACAATCAAATTGTTGGATGGCAGGTTCGTGTGGATGAAGTGAAAAACTCCGTTCATGTGAAATCTGCACCTACTGGAGTTCAAGCAGAATTAATCGAACAGCCTAATGTTGTGAAGATAATTAAAAATGGTGATTGTATCTTTGAAGGCGAACTAGAAGTGAGCAAAAAGGTAGAGATTCCATTTCAAGAGGGACAAATTGTTGTAAAGATTCATAAAGGGCAAAAATATCTGTGGGTCTCATCAGCAAACAAAAATCAAGGAACTGGTGCAGGCGGTAGTGAAAATCCACTTCCTGTACATGTAGCTGTACCAAGTTCTCATTTGAAACATTGGAATTCTGGTACCTTACATCAAACCAACTCAGTAATGATTACAGAGGGAGCTATGAAAGCAGATCTGGTTGCTGATTTGCTTCCAGAGAGATTTAATAAAGAGGAGCTTTCTGAAATAGGAACAACGGTTCTTGCGATTCCTGGTGTAAATGCTTGGCGAATTACTATGCCTGTATTAAAGGATATGGGTGTAGAAAATGTCTATTTAGCGTTTGATGCCGATTTAGTAGAGAATCAAAAAGTAAGAAAAGCTCTTATAGACTTTGCGACAAAGTTAAAGACAGAGGGCTATAACGTAATCATAGCTGCATGGAATCCAACGCAAGGTAAGGGGTTGGATGATACAATGCAAGCGGGATTTAAACCTGTATTTCAGAGATTGTGAAGGTCATAAATGTATAATTACAACAAAGTCGTGGATTATACAAGAAGGTTGTAGAATTTACAACATAGTTATGGACTTTACAACAAAGTTGTAGACTAATGCATAATTAAAGTAATGACGTGTAAATACAAATGAGTTGTTAAATTCCAAAAATATATTAATTCGGTTGCTTTTGCAATTAGAGGAAAATTATAAAAAGTATAAGACCCGCGAAGCGAATTATATTTTTTATGAATAACTAGGATATCGAAGATAGAATGAATGATTCTATCTTTTTGTTATGTCTATAGATAGGGATTTTTATAGTTATCCACTGTAGGAAAGAAAGGTAGAGGGAATAAATATGAATACAAATACAAAAAAAGATCTAGTAAATTTACGAGTTGATTTTGCTTTTAAACAGCTATTTGGAGTAGAAGGAAATGAGGAAATTTTAACTAGTTTCCTGAATGCAGTGTTACAATCAACTTTAGAGGAAACAATTATTTCTTTACATATAGATGACCCACATCTTTCAAAGGAACATGAGGATGATAAGCTGTCTATTTTAGATTTGCGTGCTACCTTAAACAATGGTATAAAAGTGAATATAGAGATACAAGTTCGAGATAAAAAGGATATGAAGGAACGTTCTTTGTATTATTGGTCAAACATGTATAGTTCTCAATTAAAAAAAGGCATGTTTTATAAGTCTTTACGTCAAACAATTTGTATTAATTTAGTCGATTTCATTATTTTTCCGGAAGAAGATTTTCATAATGTAGGAGTGGTAATGAATAGAAAATCGAAGCGTATTATAACAGAGGATCTGGAGTTGCATTTTATTGAAATTCCAAAACTCATAAAAGAATGGCAGGGAGAACGTGTCGATCCATGGAAAGATACATTAGTACGCTGGCTATTACTCTTTCCTGCACATGAAGATGAAAGATTAACAACGATTTTGGAGGAGATAGCAATGGAGAAAGATCCAGTTTTGAAAAAAGCAATCCAGAATTGGGAACATATGAGTAGTGATGAGTCTTTTCGCCGTTTGTATGAAGCACGAGAAAAAGAGCTAAGAGATAAGGTATCAGAGATAGAGACCGCTAGAGAGCAAGGAGCCATGGGGGAGAAAAAACAAATAATTCTAAAATTGAGTAAAATGGGCTTGTCTTTCGAAAAAATTGCAGAGGCAGTGGAATTAAGTGTAGAAAAAATACAGAGAATCTTGAAAAAAGAACAGTAAATATATGTATGAATGAAGAATGAAACATGAAACATAAGGAAAAGCATGACAATTTCAAGTCATGCTTTTTTATTTTATAATTACAGAATTTTGTGTACTAATACTAAAAATAATTGTTTGAAAAGATGGTATTAAATAGTACGTTTATATCATCTTTATCATTTCTTTTATATAATAGAAGGAAATGTATTTATTCCTTTAGTTAACAAATAAGAGATTTTTTATTTATAAGTATTCTATATAGTTGAGGAGCGTATAAAATGAGAAAAATCATATATTTTGATGAAGCGTCTGCTTTAGACTTAATAGATATTAAGAATAAAGGTAGATCTGAAGAAATTTTGCAAAGTATGGTTGAAAAGGCAAGTAAGTTTGGTGGGGAAGGTGCTTTTGGTACAGGATGGTTAGATAATTTAACTACAGGTATTACAGGAAGTTTAAAAGCAGGTTTATCTAGAAATAAAAGAAATATTATCTTTACCAATATTACTAATACCATTTTAACTAGTTTTTTAGAACTGTTGTATAATCCCAAACCGAAAAAAGGAGATAAAGAAATTCAATTAGAAACAATTAAAGTGAACGATTTATCAATTTTAGCGGAGTCTGCAACGTATTTGAAATCAATCACGCCTTTTATAAAAATTTTAAAAGAAGACTTTGGTAAAAATACATTACAAAGTGATATTGAAAATTTTAACTTTCATAAAATGGACGAGATATTAGAAAGTGCAAAAGGATATTACGAGCTAGTGGCAGTAGATGGGGATTCAAAAAAATCTATTGTTAGATTCAATTTAGATGGATTTAGAAATAATTATAGATTACAAGATTTACAATTGATGTCTTTAACACTTTATGGAGTAAAGGTAGGAGAAGCAACGGAAGCTTCATTGAACTTCATGTATGAAATACAGCCGAAGAAGGATGTGAACAGTGAAAGTTTAGGGTTCGATGCTTTTGAAAATGAAAAAAATGAAAAGCCTTCTAGCGAAAAGGATAATTTAGATATTATAGATATTATTTTAGCGGGGGTTGAATAAAGAATGACCGATTTTTTTGTTTTCGAAGGACCAGATACAGCTTTCAACACATTTACTGAAGAACACAGGATATATGAAAGTTTTAAAAGATTTCCTCTTAAAGAGTTAGCTAAAAATCTAGATAAATTTTCTCTAGATACTATACTTGTGTCAATTAAAGAACAAAATGAAGATGAAGAAATAGTATTAGTAGCTAAGACAGAGGACTTCTTTTCTTTTCGAGATCACTTTATAGATAACTTACCGTATCTCATATACAGCTGGATTCAACTAGGTTATATATCACATGCAGTTATTCAAAACCCTCCTAAAAACTTTATTAAAGGTTTAGAAAGTCTAAAGCATTCAGAACAATGTGTAGGAGTTATGAAGGAAAAATACAAGAGAGAACCTTTAACGAAAAATGATTTAAGGAAAGTTGCTTTAACTTTTAATGAGAAAATTTTAGGGCAAGATAGTGTATTAAAACAAATGATAACAGCCTTATACCCTTTAATAAATAAACAATCCAGTAAGCCAATCGTATTAATGTTTTATGGACCCCCGGGTGTTGGGAAAACAGAAAGTGCTAAGATTATTAATAATTGTATAAGCTCAGCACCTTTGTGTAGGCAGCAATTGTCCATGTTTAAAGCAAATGAATTTTATAACTACCTTTTTGGAGGAGAAATGGGAGGGAAAGCGCTGACAAAAGATTTAATAAGAAATGAAGGTAATGTAATCTTATTGGATGAATTTAGTCAATGCCCATCTGATTTTTATTCGGCATTTTTCCAAATATTCGATGAAGGAATTTATGAAGATAACAACTATAAAGTAGATCTTACAAACACAATCATAATCTGTACATCTAATTTTAATTCAGTAAAAGAAATACATGATACAATCGGTTCAGCTCTTTACTCTAGGTTTACGCATTTTATAAAGTTTAATCATTTAGATACTGCTAGTAAAACTAGGCTTGTAAGTAAATTCTATGAAGAAGTTCTTATGGAGTTCAGTAAAGAAGATGTTGAATATCTACATAAAAAGGACTTAAAATCCTTTTTGTTAACAAATGTAGATCGATTTACTAATGTCCGTAATATTGAAAACAGTGTTAAAATGTTTGTTTATAAGGAATTAACAGAAATTTTTTTAGAAGAAATATTTAGTTCAACGATTGATCAAAAGTATTGAGAAGTTATTTTTTGAACTGATTTTCTAAGAAGTCATTGTAAATGATTCATTCTTCGAAAGTTAAATATTTTATTATTTTAAAAATTTTACAATGAAAGTAAGTGTCTGTATTTAAACAACCTTAGTAACCATCTATCTAGCTATTATGCATGATAGCTAGATAGATGGTTACTTTATTTACAAACATATAATTAAAACACTTAGGATCTTTGGACATTTTTAGGTAATTTGTTCAAAACATCTTTTTATTATTTTCTAAACAGTTACCAGTTATAACATAGATTGATATATATATTTACACAAAATATCGATTAATAACTTCTTTAGAGTCAACAAAATGCAGAGGAATTAAATTTTTATTTCTGTAAATTGAATCGGTAATCTTATAGAAAGTGTAAGTGAAATCCTCTATCTCCTGTTCATTAAAGTAGCAATATGTAATCATGGGAGTATCTAGTTTAGTCGTTAAAAAATTATGGTATATTCCACTTAAAATGTGGTAATCATTTTCTGGATGCATACCAAAAAATACAATATGATTTATTTTGGATTCATTCATTTTTAATGTTAATTCTTTTAATGGATCAACTCGTGGTTGTTCAAAGGCGATATCTTTCATTGCTAGGGAATGTATGAGTTGATCTAATACCTTCGTAGTAGCGTAGTCACCTAATATAATATCGTTGGTATAATATTGTTTATCACCATATCTCATAGAGTATGACTGAAAATACGAAAACCCTGCTGCATTATTTCGGAAATGCCCATGTAGATAAGTTACAGGTCGATGACCGATTTGTTCCAGAAGTAGATCATAATTTAAGCTGAACAGCTCTTTGAATTCTTGTAACCAGCATGTCAACGAGTGTCGATTAACTTTTTCTACATACTCTGCTTTTTTTAAATCAACTGCTTTTCCGTTTCCAAAGATGATAGTTAACATAAGCAAACGATAGTAAATTGCAAAACCATTAAATTTTGTTTTTACGATTACATCTCCTGCTGAGTTAGGCGGCGATATGCTTTTTCGTCCACCTATTTTAAGGAGGGTAATGAAACGGTTATTCTGCTGATTATAATTTTTAAATTCAGCTAGGTCTTCAATCAAGTGAAATAACCATATAAGTATTGGCCAATTTTCAATATTAACAAATTGAAATCCTTTAGTAATACCAATTCTATAGATATTTTCTGTAATTTCTAGCATATCTGGTCCAACTTTTAATCGATTTAAATGTTTATTTTGATTTAAAAAATCCCAAATAGTTGAGTTTGTTGTAATAAATCCTGCAAAGGCTATAGCATCTTTAAAAATTTCCTCTAATTGTTTTTGATTAAGGGTACGAACATACCTTAATACATTATTATAATTTTCCTTAATTATTGCTTTAGTATGAGGTTTAGCACCTGGTGAAATGGAAAATACACCATTTTTAGATAAAGCATAGCTTCCTTCTTTTAAACAGCCATAAATATTGCTAAAACAGCTATCAAAGTTCATACTGAATCCATTTCCTACAATTAAGCCTGTATTGTGTGATGAGATTAGTTCTTCAAAAAAGTCGAGTTTAATTTTGGTCACTATGTATCCCCCTAGAATTATAATGGATAAGAAGTCATTTTAAGTATAAAAATGTCTGACATAGTAATATTATAGGGGAAATATATAAATTACGCTGATTTCAATACTTAAAAGAACTAATATTTGAGGTAGCAGTGTTGTTCCTTTTTTATTTAATAAAAAATTAACGCAATAATGGACGGCGAGCGTGTAGATGTGATGAAAATGGGAAAATTATTATCTGTAGAATAAATAAATTCAAATTATAAAGTATTGGATAGGCGAACATAGTGTAAAACATTTTTTGGAGGATTACAATATTTAATTAAATGGATAAAAAAACCAACCTTGATACTCCAAGTGTTGGTTTTTGTTTTATAATGGAAGTGTGAGTAAAAGTAGCATATTTTATATTTAATAAAAATATTTTTTAAAAGGAGATTCTTATGAAATTGACCCAATTGATATTGAATAATTACCGTAGTTTTGGACCGAAATCTACTACTATTAATATTACAGATTTAACGGCATTCATAGGGCATAATAGTGCAGGTAAAACAGCAGTCCTTAGTGCGCTTCAAAAACTGTTTGGAGATAGTAAAATAAAAAAAGCTGATTTTCACGTTCCTTTTAATCAATCACCTGAAGAGATAGAAAAAAACAATTTATCTATAGAAGCACACTTTGAATTCTTTAAAGAAGACGAAAAGGCAGATAGTTATGCAATCCCAATATACTATGAAAACTTTGTAGTAAACAAAGAAGGTGGTAAACCTTATATTGCTATGCGCCTAGAAGCTAGTTGGGAAAGAGGAAGTGATCCAGAAGGGATTATTGACTATAAATTTTATTATGTAACACAAAAAAAGGAAGATGGAAGTAACAATCTTAAACCGTTATCAATGCATGATAAATCGAAAATAAAAGTTATTTACATACCCGCTGTAAGAAACCCTACAGAACAATTAAAAAACGCTACGGGTACAATTCTATGGAGAATTTTAAAACAAATTAATTGGAAAGAAACAGATAAAACATTGGTTAATGAAAAAATAGAGGCACTAGATATGCAGGTTGCTAATCAACAAGGTATTGCTACAATAAAAAGAATAATTTCCTCCCAATGGAAAAATTATCATAATGACTCTAGATATAAAGAGGCCAATATAAAATTTGGTAGTAGTGATTTAGATACAATTTTAAAAAAATTAGATGTAGAATTTACTCCATCACATACTGAAAAAGCATTTAAAGTTAATGAATTAGGTGATGGGTTACAGTCCCTATTTTATTTAACTTTAATCGACTCCCTTTTAGAGTTAGAAAATGAAGCAATAGATGAAATAAAAAGAAAAGTTGTGGAGGGAGAAAGGATTTTGAATGTCGATCCTCCTGCACTAACATTAGTTTTAGTTGAAGAACCAGAAAATCATGTTAGTCCGCATTTATTAGGTAAAGTTATTAAAAATCTTAAAAGTATACAAAGTCATAACAATGCTCAAATTCTAATTACTTCTCATAACCCGACTATAATTCAAAGAATAGAGCCGACTGAAATTAGACATTTGAGAATTAACAGGGAAAATTGCACTACTATCGTAAAAGAAATTACCTTACCAGACAAACAAGATGTGGCATATAAATATGTCAAGGAGGCTGTTAAAGCTTACCCAGAACTTTATTTCTCTTCATTAGTAATTTTAGGTGAAGGTGATAGTGAAGAAATACTTTTACCTAAATTTTTACGTCTATATACAGATGAATTAGATTCCGTAGGTATTTCTGTTGTACCTTTAGGTGGTCGACATGTAAATCACTTTTGGAAGTTGTTAAGTCAATTGGATATTCCGTTTATTACATTATTAGATTTAGATAGAGAGAGAGAAGGAGGAGGTTGGGGAAGAATTAAATATGCTCTGAAACAATTAATTGAAATTGGAGCTAAGAAAGAATCCCTTCTAGAACTAAAAGGAGGCGCAGTTTTATCAGATGATCGTTTAGAAAATATGCATAAGTGGAAATTGGATTCGAAAGCAAAAGTTGAGAATTTAGGGAACTGGGGCAGATTTCTTGAAAATTATAATATATATTTTTCTAGTCCTTTAGATATAGACTTTTTAATGATTGAGAAATTTTTAGCACATTATTTAATGACATTAAATGAAGGGGAAGGTCCGCTTATTAAAATAAGGGAAGGTGAAAAACAGAAACGACTCCATAACCTAACTAGTGAAGAAAAAAAATTAGAAGTATATAAAGAACGAATCAAAGAAAGTATTAAACGGACTCTCAAGGAAAAAGGGGGAAGTGGGGAAACATATACTGATACTCAAAAAGAATTAATGGTTTGGTATAATTACTTCTTCTTAACAAGAGGGAAACCCGTAACACATTTACAAGCCGTAAATTACATTGAAGATGAAAAATTAAAGGAAGATATGCCTGTAGTAATTCAAAGATTATGTGAAAAAGCAAAAACTATTCTTATAAGGGAATGAAAGAGATGAGAAATTCTATTGAAGAATGGCATCCAAGTGATGGGTTAATCTTAGAGAATCAAGCTTTAAAAGCTGTAAAGGATTTGAAAAATTTATTAGTAGTCGCAGGACCAGGTGCAGGGAAAACAGAGTTGCTTGCTCAAAAAGCAAGCTATTTATTACAGACTAATAACTGTACCAATCCTAAAAAAATTTTAGCAATTAGTTTTAAAAAAGATGCAGCATCTAATTTGAAAGAGCGAGTTGGTTTAAGGGTATCTAATGAATTGATGAATAGATTTACATCTCAGACATTTGATTCGTTTGCTAAAAGTATATTAGATAGATTTTTAAATGCACTACCAGAAGAATATAGACCTAACCCTGATTATGAAATAGTTGATAGGCAGCAAAATGCAATTGTAAGGGCTTTTAATAAGTTTAATATGTATATTAATGATAAAGAGACAAAAAAAATTCTCCTTAATCGTTTAGTAAGTGGGAGGTTGGCGAATGAAAAAAATGATTTAATAAAAAATGTATGGCATCTGTTATTAAAAGGAGATGAAAACCATAAAGCTACTTTGAGCTTTCCGATGATTACTCGTTTAGCAATTCATATTCTAGAAAATAATCCATATATTCTTATGTCCTTAAGGGAGACGTATAGTAATGTATTTTTAGATGAATTTCAAGATACTACAGCATTACAGTATGAACTTGTAAAGGTTTGCTTTTTTAACACTCATACTTTTATTACAGCAGTAGGAGATAATAGACAAAGAATAATGATTTGGGCTGGTGCAAAACAAGATATTTTTGAGTGTTATAAACAAGATTTTAAAGCTAGAGAATATTCTTTAGAAATGAATCATAGATCGGCACCCAGATTATTAGAAATACAGAAGATTGTAAATAATTATTTACAGGATAATCCATTTACACCGGTACCTAATCCAAAATGGTCTAAAGATGATGGTATAGCAGAAATATGGTATTTTTCAGATTATAAAATCGAGACGAAAATAATAGTTTCGAAAATTAAGGAACTAATACAGACTCATAGAGCTACTCCTAATGAGATTTGCATAATTGTAAAACAAACAGTTGACAAATATGCAACATCAATAATTGAAGAACTAAAACCATTGAATATTAAGGCTAGAAATGAAACTGTATTTCAAGACTTGTTAAAGGAAGATGTAGTAAATCTTATTCTTAATGTATTAAAAGCGGCCTTAGATATTTATAATAGCGATGCCTGGCTTTTGGTTTGGAACTCTAAAATTATCTTTGAAGGAATACAAGGATCTAAAAATGAATATTCTTATGATAATTTAAGAAGGGAACTGAAAGAGTTTTTGAAGCTTGTAAAGAAAAAAATATCTTCAGTAGCCCATGTAGAAGAATTGAGGGAGCTGGTTATAGAAATACTTAATTTTTTCGATTTAAATCAAATACGAAAATACTATCCTCAGTATTCTCAAGGTGAATATATTAACAAATTGAAGGAAGATGTTGAATATCATTTATACAACTATTTTCAAGAAACAAAAGATTGGTTACTTGCTATTGATATTTTTGAAGGGAAAAACTCTATTCCAATTATGACCATTCATAAAAGTAAGGGATTGGAATATGAAGCGGTATTTTTTGTAGGATTTGATGATAATGCTTTTTGGAGCTTTTCTCAACAACAACAGGAGGATACTTGTACATTTTTTGTAGGTTTATCTAGAGCTAAAAGGTATTTGTATTTTACGTTTTCAGAAAGTCGTGAATGGGCGTATTGCTCCAAGGGTAATATTTCTATTTTATATCAAATGTTAAACGAATCTAAAGTAGTTGAAGAATTATATTTCGAATAATAGGTTAATTGTTTAGAAGTTCAAGGTATGAAAAAAATTTAATAAATTTTTTTATAAAAACAATTAATTAGTAACAAATATAACTCGTATTTTGCACAAACTTTTTTAGATACGAGTTTTTCTTTTATTATAAAAATAAATGTTTACAGCATTGTTTTATTGAAACTACTATGAAAGAAAACGGTGTTTCAACACTACGTTTTACATTTGAGGGTGCTGGATGCTGTGGACCAAGCTACGGTATTAATTTAGGAGAAGCGCAAGAAAATGATGTAACAGAAACAGTAAATGGTATTGAAGTTGCCATGGATCCAAAGGTCGTTGATATTGTAAATACATTGACACTAGACTATGCAGAAGATCAACAAGGTGCAGGACTTGTAATAGGTGGCGAATCGAATTGCTGCAAAGTATTAATTGAAGAAGATTAACAAACATGACTAACTATCACGAACTCGTAAAAGGAAAAGTATATATTGGTGGAGTAGACGCTATACAAGACGCAGTAAAAAAGCACGGGATTACAGAGGTGTTTGATTTACGTGCTGGAGGAGAAGAACCAAAAGGGTTTCCGGCTGGAACTAAACGTCATGCTTATTCAATCGTAGAAGGTGTAGAAGGACAAGATGAATCAGTAAGAAATGCAATTGCAGCGGTCAGGGAAGCTGTTGAACAAGATAAAAAAGTATTTTTCCATTGTTCTGGCGGACGTAATCGTACAGGTACAGTTGCTACAGGATTATTATTAGAATTAGGTCATGCTTCTAATACAGAAGATGCAGAACAACAAGTAAGAACAGTGCGTTCTATTATTGCAATTAAACCAGAGTTAAAACAAGTATTACAAAATCTATATCAACACTAAGAGTGAAACGGATATTTTATAAAAGATATCCATTTTTTTATAAATGAGAATATGTATTGTACGCATAAAAATATCCGATAATGTAAATAATAAAAATTTTTTAAGAGGGGATATATAAATGGCAAAGCGTAAAAATGATTGGACGGAAAAGAAAATAGAGAAGTATATAAAAGAAGGCAGAGGACAAGGTGAATTAAATAACTATAAACCCTGGTTAACGATACAAAATGTATCTTCAACGGGTAATAGCTCTCGTTTAATGGGATGGAAAACTAATAGGAGACATGAGTTTTTATCAGATTTAGAGAGGGATTATTTTTTTATATTAGAATGGATAGAAGAAGTTATTGATATTCGTGAACAATTTCCATTAAATCGAGAATTGACATATAAAATTGCTGGAGAGAAAGGGATACATCATCCTATTTGTAAAGGAACTGAAACGTTAATAGTTCTGACAACAGATTTTTTCCTGACGGTTCGTGACGGAAAAGAAATTAAATATATTGCTAGGACTATAAAACCTAGTAGTGAATTAGAAAATGAAAGAGTAATTGAAAAGTTTGAGATAGAAAGAGAATATTGGGAAAGGAAAGGAATCGATTGGGGAGTTGTAACAGAAAAGGATTTTCCTGATATAACATGTCATAATATTTCGTGGATTCATAAGCACTATTATCTCGAGGAAATTGAAGATGAAACTTTTGTAAAATTCTTTTTTAGTTACTTAATGACATTTCAAAATGTGGATAAGAGCCTTATAGAAAGCTGCAATGAGTTTGAAGAACAGTATAATTTGGAACAAGGTGCGTCAATTAATTATTTTAAACATTTATTAGCTAGAAAGTTAATTTTTGTAGATATCAATACGCAAAAATTAAATATGCGAGGTTTAAGTATAAGCGAACTAGCTTTTAGTGAAAGAGGCGATGAGAATTTTGATTACGCTATCAGTTAATGAAATATTTAAATCAATTGATGATTCAAAGATATACAGATTACTCTGGATAGATGAAAGTAATGTTATTACATATTTAATCGATGTGTATGATGAAAAAGCTATGCCTTTTGTAGATACACTGAAAAGTCTTCAAGAAGGCTTTTCGAATGGACAGTATATGAAAGTAAGCAATGATGAAGTATTTCCAGTTGTAAATCATCAAGAATTGACAGAAAAAGATATCCTTATGAGAGATAAGGCATGGAATATTATACAAGATTTAATAATTCAAGAACCTAACATTTATAAAAGAGATAAAAGAGGTACGTTAATTAGACAAATGAGAGGGAATTTTGGTTGCTCAAAGCAAACGATTTACAAATATTTAAAGCGGTATTGGCAAAGAGGAAAGGTCAGAGATAGCTTACTTCCTGATTTTAAAAATTGCGGTAATAAGGGGAAGTCGAAGAATTGGAGCGGAAATAAGACGGGTAGACCGAGAATGACAAATAGCACGGGAATCAATATTACATCGGAATTAAAAGAAATATTCAAGAAAGCTATACAAAATTATTATTTTACAAATCCAGAAAATACACTGACATTTACATACAAAATGATGATTAGGGATGCTTTTCAGGCAAGCATTCGTTATCAAGATGGAAGAAAGTATATTGTGATTGAAGACGCAGATACCGTTCCTACTTTTCGACAGTTTTATTATTGGTTTCATAAAGAATATGGAGTTGAAGAAATTACGTCAGCTAAGCATGGGAGAAAGAAATTCGAAAGAGATCATAGGGCCGTTTTAGGTTCGTCTTCTTTTGAAGTTTTTGGACCAGGATCCAGATATCAAATTGATGCGACAATCGCTAACGTATATATAGTTTCTCGTTATAATTCTGATTGGGTATTGAAGAGACCAACTATATACTATGTAACGGATGTCTTTACCCATTTAATTACTGGTTTTTATATTGGGATTGAAGGTCCCTCATGGACTGGAATGATGATGGCACTTTTGAATTCTACAGTTTATAAAAAGGACTTTTGTGCGGATTATGGTATTAATATTACAGATAATTGTTGGCCAGCAGCACATCTACCAGAGATTATTTTAGGAGATCGCGGAGAGTTAGAAGGATATAATGTAAATCATTTGATACAAGGGCTTAATATTACAGTGGAAAATAATCCATCTTTTCGTCCAGACTGGAAAGGAATTGTAGAAAAATTATTTGATACATCTCAAGAAACAATACGCCCCTTTTTACCTGGATATGTTTCAAAAGATTGGGGTGAAAGGGGGGCAAAAGATCCACGTTTAGAGGCGAAACTCGATATAGAACAATATACAAAAATTATTATCAATTTTATTCTGCATTACAATAAAAATTTTTATATGAAGAATTATATACGGGACAAAGATATGATAGTTGATAATGTAAAACCAACACCAATTGAATTGTGGAAATGGGGAATAAAAAATCGCTCTGGGAAATTACGAGTCATTCATCCTGATATCATGAAATTTTATTTAATGCCGAGAGGTGTTGCTACAGTCACTGCAAAAGGAATCAGATTTGAAAAAATGTTGTATAGCTGTGACACGGCAATACAACAATCATGGTTTGCTACAGCAAGAACAAAGAAAAGTTGGAAAGTGGATGTTTCTTATGATCCTCGAAATATGAATAATATTTATATTCATACAAAGGATGAAAAGATATTTGAAAACTGCTATTTATTAAAACATCAAGAGCGGTATCAAGATAAAGCCTTAGAGGAGGTTAGACAGTTAAATAGCTTAGAAAGTAAAGGTTACAAAGAAGAAGAACATATATTACTACAAAATGAAATTAACTTTTTTGATAATATTCAATCTATTGTTAAAGAAGCTGTTAAGGAAGCAAGCAAAAAACAAACAAAGCATGTAACAAAGAAAAAGAAAATTAAAGACATTAAGCATCATACCCAATTGGAGAGAAAAATGCGAAGAACTAAGGAAGTATTTAAACTTGATAACAATGAAGAAGAGGCTCTACCAGAGGTTATTCATTTGGACAAACAACAAGAAGATGAATTCAAGCGTCGCTCAGTTAAAGAATTATTCAATAAAAGGAGGGGGCATAAGCATGAGTGACAATCTAAGAGAAATACAGTTAGATAATGGGACATACGCTGTTCTAGCTCATTATCAACAACAGCAATTAGTTGATTATCAGGGGAATCCGTTGATAGAAGCTTTACCTGGCATATTGTCATATGAAGAAGCTTTTGATCAACTTAGCTTTTTACCCAATTATCATGAAAAAGAAAGAAATTTATCAGATCATCATCGATTTCATGCTTTATTACGTTTAACTCGTTTTTTTCAACCAATCTCTCAAACATTAGACTTGGAAAGACGTTTTTCAAGATTTTTACGCTATGGATATGTGAATCGGAATCCTCTTCAAAAGCAACATGTTCAAGTACTAAATGAATTACATCATCAATTAGTAGAAAGAAATAATTTAAGTCTGCCGGCGGATATACGGGCTACTGCATCTAGTTTCACATTAATGGGTTTCTCTGGAATTGGAAAATCAACAGCTATAGAACGAATACTTTCATTATATCCTCAACTTATTATTCATAGATATCCCCTCAATACGCTTCAAATTGTTTGGTTAAAATTAAATTGCCCACATGATGGGTCGTTAAAGTCATTATGTCAAAACTTCTTTGACAAGATAGATCAATTAATTGGTACAAACTATCTCGAAAGTTATGGGAAATCCTCTAATTCTATAAGTTCAATGGTAACTAGGATGGGGCAAATTTCTAGATTACATTGTGTTGGTGCATTGATCATAGATGAAATTCAACATCTGTTGGCAGCGACAGGGGATGCCTCAGAGAAAATGATGAATTTTTTTGTTACTCTTATTAATGAAATTGGAATTCCGGTAATGATAATTGGAACCATGAGAGCTAGGAGCCTTTTACAAAAAGATTTTAGACAAGCACGTCGTGGTAGTGGACAAGGAGACATGGTCTGGCAACAAATGAGTAATAAAGAAGATTGGGAAGTTTTAATTACAAGTATGTGGGATTATCAGTGGACAAAGCAACATGTGGAACTAAATCAAGGTTTATTAGATGTTATTTACGAGGAAAGCGAGGGTATTACTGATATAGCTATAAAGTTGTTTTTACTAGCACAGGGGCGAGCGATTGAAACGGGCATTGAAAAAATTTCATCAGAACTAATCAGAAAAGTTGGTAAAGAAGATTTAAGACTTGTTCAACCTATGCTTCAAGCTCTTAAATCTGGTTGTGAAACAGAGATTGCAAAATATGAAGATATTGTATCGTTAGATATACAAGATTATATATTTAATAAACTTCCAGTAATTGATATGAGAGCTAAACTCCAAGATAAAAAAGAAAAAATCGCACAAGAGCGCCAGAAAATAGAACCAACAAAGGTAGAGAAATTGATTATTTCCCTTATAAACTTAGATATAAACGAGAAGGATGCAGAAAGAGCAACGAAATATGTATTAAATAAATCACCTAACTCTAAAATTAGTGAGTTGATGAAAGAAGCTTTACAATATATTAAGGATAAAGAGAACAAAAAGAAACAAGTTGTAGTAGAGGATAGAAATAAATTAAAGTGTATCATTGATGAAGGTAAAAAGAATAGAAAGTCTGCGTATGAGGCTCTCAATGGTGAAGGATATATTAAGGACCCTTTAAAAGAATTTAATTATAAAGAATCAAGGTGATGTAAAATGCTTGATTATTTTCCTGTACCGTATGAGGATGAATTGTTTTATAGTATAGTCTCTAGATATCATATTCGAAGTCCAGATTTATCAAAAAAGCATACTATGAAGAAGTTGTTTAATAAAAGTGGCTGTTTCCTCGGGATTGAATCCATTGGTGAATTAAAATATTTAGTTGATAATTTACAGGTGTTTTCAGATGTGTTTACTGAAAAGTATTTTATAGAAAGGCATTCACTGATTCCACTTATAAGACCATTTAAAACAAAAGAATGGTACGAACAATTAAGCATAGGAATCTCTTCAAAAGTTTATCAGAGTTTATTTAGTTTGAAAAAAGGGAATATAAAGTCAAAAGAGCATTTATATTATTGCTCTGTATGCGTAAAGGAACAATATCAACTTTATGGTGAAGGTTATTGGAATAGAGTACATCAGGTTCCAGGAGTTTTTGTATGCATTAAACATCAATTACCTCTAAAGAAACATCCGGTTAATATTACGACTTTTCGGTCTCATAATTTTATCTATCCAAATCTAAAGGATAGTAACAGCATTGAAGTATTCATGGAAAGTGAACTTGTGGATGAATTAATAGGAATTGCAGAAGATGTAAAATATTTGCTGGATAAAAATTTTTCGTCTTTTTCAAAAGATTATTACGTTGAGAAATATGAGACACTTTTGAAGGTTAAAGGGATTGGATACCCCGCTTTAAAAAGACATCAGCGCTTAAGGGAGTTACTTCAAGATCATTATTCGCAAACCCTATTAAGGATGTTAGAATCTTCATTTGACATAGATGAAAGATCATCATGGGGAAATTATATTCTGGGGAAGGGTAGTATACAATTTTGTCATCCCATTAGGCATATTTTGGTTATGCGATGTTTGTGTGGCTCAGTAAAAAAATTTTTTGAAAATGAATATTTGTATGAACCCTTTGGAAAAGGTCCATGGTTATGCATGAATTCCCTATCGAATCATTATTTACAAAAATGTGTAGATAAGGTGAAAATCAGTGTTCACGGATTGAATCGAGAAATTCAAGGGGATTTTGAGTGTGATTGTGGTTATATATATAGACTTAGGGGATGGGAACAAAACCCCCTAGAAGTTGCATTCTTTAATAATAGGATTATTCAAAAAGGTCACGTATGGGAAGTAGAGTTTAGCAAACTTTTATCTAGTGGATTAACACAAAAAGAAATAGCTATGAAAACGGGTTTTACACCACGGACTATACGAAAAATATTAAAGGATCGTAAAAATGTCTCAATTAAAAAATTGAGAGAAGACAGTTTGAAGGTCGCTCGAGAAAAGAAAACAGCTCAGTACAAGCATAATTGGATACAATTACGAAATAAATATCCAGCGTATACGAGAGCGAAATTAAGTGATTTAAATAGAGCAGCATATGCGTGGCTAAGCAATTATGAGAGAGCGTGGTTAGAGGAACATTCACCACCTAAGGTTTTGGGGAAGTATTCAAAAAAAAAGAGTGTAGAAAGCTACAATAGAGAAGATTTGATATTAATCGAAGAAGCAAAAAAAATAGTTAATAACTGGGATGGATATGAAAAAAATAGAGGCAAGTTAATTAGAAAAACGTATGCAGCTGTTACGAAAATGTTAGGTGTATACCAGAAATGTCAAAAAAAGAAAAATCATTCTTTATTACAAAGTTACATTGTCACAGTTGAAGAATCTTTACAAGATTTTCAAAAAAGAAGAGTTCGATATTTATTAAATACAAAATTCAAAGATAAAGTAGTTACTTTATCTAAAATAAAAGAGGCTGCAAGTATAAAGGTGGCTGTAAGGGAAGGCGAAGGGGATATAAAAGAATACGTTGAAAAATTGATCAAGGCTCATAATCAAACAAACTAAAAGATAGTGTGGGCTAAGGATTATAAATCATCGTTTTTAAAACAAAAAAATTCATTCGTGAGTTTAAAATAAATATAACTCTTTTATAAAAAGGATAAACTGAAATCTATCTATGATTTCGGCTTTTTTATTGAGATATAGTGAGCATGATGAATAAATAAGAGAAGAAGAAAATTAATATCGAATTTATAAACAAACAAAGGGATATAGATAGAAAGTTAACCCATTTTGTTCTGAACTTTTGTTTTACAAGAAAAAATATAAAGAGTGTGTTTTGATCCTTTTCAGAACACACTCTTTATTTATGCTCAAGTATTAAGTGGGAGTGTATAAATTTTTAATAATTTATTTTAGTAGGATAGTCCATAACTTTCTTGTAATAATTAAGATAGTATGCATTCCTAAAGGAAATACATTAGTGTAAAACTTTCTTGTAATTATTTTCTCTTAAGGGTCTTAAATATAATGTTTTAAAAGCATATTAGTACAAGGGTTTGTTGTAATTAAACAATAAAGTAGGTTGATATTTTCATAAATAGGTAGATTGAAAAAGATAGAGTTTGTAATTCTATCTTTTTCTTATATCTAATTACTACAGAGGATAAAAATTCACTAAAAGAAAGGTAGAAGAATATGAATACATCTATGAAAAAAAATCTAGTAAATTTACGAGTTGATTTTGCTTTCAAGCGCTTGTTTGGAGTAGAAGGAAACGAGGGTATACTCATTGCTTTTCTTAATGCGGTATTACAATCTTCTTTAGATGAGGAAATTATTTCTTTGCATTTAGATGATCCACATCTTCCAAGGGAACAAAAGGATGATAAATTGTCTATTTTAGATTTGCGAGCTACTCTGAATAATGGTATAAAATTAAATATAGAGATACAGGTTCGCGACAAAAAAGACATGATTGAGCGATCTTTGTTCTACTGGGCTGGCATGTATTATTCTCAAATGACTCAGGGGATGAAGTATACAGAATTAAGACCAACTATTTGTATTAATATAGTGGATTTCATTCTGTTTCCAGGAGAAGAGGACTTTCATAATGTCGGTGTAGTCATGAACAAAAAATCGGAGCACATAATTTCAGAGAATATGCAATTGCACTTTCTTGAGATTCCAAAAGTAATTCGAGAATGGCAAGAAGATCGAATGGATCCATGGGAGGATATATTAGCACGTTGGCTATTATTATTTCCTGCATATGAAGATGAGAAATTAACTACAATCCTGGAGGGAATCGCGATGGAAAAAGATCCAGTTTTGAAAAAGGCAATAGAGGATTGGGAGCGTTTAAGTAGTGATAAAGACTTTTTACGCTTATATGAGGCGAGAGAGAAGGCAATAAAAGATAGAATATCAGAAATAGAGACAGCAGAAGAAAAAGCTGCAAAAGAAGCTAGAATAGAAATGATTCATAATTTAATTAAAGTAGGTGTACCTATAGAGAAGATAGCGGAAGCCACTGAATTAAGTGTCGAAAAGGTTAATGAAATTTTAAGAAACAAAGAGTAGATAGAAGTAGTGAAAAACAGGTACTTGTGAAAAACGCACAATTACCTGTTTTTTGTTTCTAATGAATAGTTTGATAAACACAAGGCTTAGACACTCCTTAATAGGTAGTATACTCTTATTAAGGAGCATAATAAGTTGTTGGAGAGATTAAAATGAATAAGAAAAAAGAAGCGAATACCCTTAGAGATAAAATTCCAAAATGGATAAAATAGAATCATGTTGCTCACTGAAAGAAGATATGAATGCTTTAGGTCTTAAGGACGGTAATATTTTTTTAATTCTTATAGTATGGTACGATCCTAACAAAGAGGGTATAAATAAAGGTGTAAACAAGGACTTGTTTTTATAAAAACGTATTGCTATAATATAAAAGTAATAAGATTTTACAATGAAAATATAAAATTAATCAGTTCGCATATAAGAGAAGACCTCAATATGCGCCATGTCCTTAGGGGACGTGTGCGTGTATTGAGGTCTTTTTGCGTTTTGCGAGCAAAAACACCTGGAGGTGCAGGAATTATGTTGAATTGGTTGTCTGCAAAACTTATGACAACATCTGTAGGAGATTTCTTACTGGCAAAAAGTAGCTTTACGAAGGGGCTTGGTGGTAGTGGCAGTGGTGCCAATGCTGAAACCGTCCAAAAAAGCATGAACACTTTGGTGAAAACCTTAATTGGTTTTGGGGGAATATGGGTGGCAGCTTGCGTTGTATTTGCAGCTATTAAACTATCTGGTGCACAAGGGAAGAATCCTGAAAACCGTACACAAGCTATGATTGGTTTAGCCTGCGCAGCAATTGGAGGCTTTGTCATGATCAAAGCTTACGATATCGCTGCTTGGGTTACGACAATCTAACATAAGAGTTTGTACAAGCTCTCCTCGATTTGGGGAGAGCTTCTCTTATACAAGGGAGGAAAAAGAATGAGAAAAGTAACTGTTCCTGTTGATATGACTTCGGAGCAAAAAACACTATTAGGTGTGCTGAGCAAACGCCAATTGATTTATCTATTGGGTGGCGGGGCATCCCTTTATTTATATGTACCATTCTTATGGCGGTTATTTGCACCTATTGATGCGGTAGTAGCATTTTTTATTTGCTTAATTTTAGCACTACCAACGGTAGTAAGTGTAATAGCGTTTGCGTTTATATATAAAGAAAAACAACACATGTATCTAGATAAGTATTTAATTATTAAAATGCGTAGCCGCTCCGAAAAAGGTAAGTGGAGAAAAGGGTACGAGCCAACTACATGGGCAAAGGAGAATCTGTAAATGTTAGAAATGATATATTTTGCGGCGATAGCCATTGTAGGATTTTTCTTTTATCGGAAAATGAATGGAAAACCGCTGTTTGGTTCTAAGAAAAAAGGGAAAAAGCAAGGTGGAGTAGAGAAACACACTACTGAAAAAGCTGGAAAGAAAAATAAAAAAAATATGTCTGCTGAACCGGAAATTGATGAGGATAATGTTGACTTCTTTCGTAATTTTGTAGAAGACATTAAGGAAATCGATAATCATATGATTCGGTATCATGATGACACATTTGTCCTGATTGCGGAAGCACATCCAGTTAACTATTATTTACTTTCCAATATGGAACAAGAAGCGATTGATATCAAAATTGAATCATGGTTAACCACATTAGAGTTTAATACGAAAGTATATATTCAAAGTAAGTTTGTAGATTTAACAGATCCTGTACGAAAAATGACAGAAACGATGAAAGGTGCGAAGGACCTTACACCAGAGACGGTTCTATATGGTCAAGAAGTTATTGATAATTTAGAGTACTGGCAACGTTCGCAACCTCGATATGAACAAAAACGTTATTTAATTTATCCATACAAGGTTGATATTAGTACAATTACGGCTGATACAGAGGACGAGTTAGAAGAAAAGATTGTAGATAAGGCATTTAACGAACTATATCGTCGTTATAATGCATCTCGAAATCTACTATCGAAAGCAAAAATTAATGTAGAAATGTTAACGAAAGATAAATTAATAGAACTTTTATATGTAGCATTTAACCGTCGTAAAGCTATAAAAGCTCGTTTCCAGGACTTAATTGAAAACGAGAATTTCTCCCTCTATTCAACAGGGGAAACGAATGAAAGAAAACTAGAGTTAATGAAGAAAGTGCTAGCGGAAGAAAAGGCAGAAAAATCAAATAACGGGGTGGCGTAAACATGAAGTTGTTCGGAAAAAAGAAAAAGGAAAAGAAAAAAATAGAAGCAGAAGAGAGGGACGAATTGGAGCTAGAGGAGGAAGAGTTGGAAGAAGAGGAAATACCGACGCAATTAGACAATCAAACAACAGTGTTTGATGTTATTGCTCCAGAAGGAATGAAAATTGATGCAGAAGATTATGGGGTCATTAAACAATCTTTAGGAAGTAATACGTTCTTTCGTCCGTTTTATATTCCACGTGATGGGTACCCGCGTATGATGCAAACCAATTGGCTCAACATGTTAACTTCGGCTGGGGAAGTGGATGTCATGATCGATATTCATAAAGAACCAAAAGCTAAAGCAATGCGATCATTAGATATGCAGCTGACGATGTTACGTTCCAATCTTTCTTTCCAACGTACACGAGGAAACATTGACCAAGAAAAAGACTTAGATGCAAAAATTCAAGATACAAACAATTTAATGGATGAAATCCAGTTCAATGAAAACGACTCCTATATGGTGAGTACAATGGGTGTTGCTTACGCAGAATCAAAGAAAGAATTGGACGTTTTATGTGAGTATATTGAAGATGAAATGCAAGCATCTCACTTTAAGATAGCAAGTACTTGGAACCGTGTGAAGAGTGGTTTGAAAGCTACTATGCCATTAGGTGCACCAAATACACTGCAAGATACCTATCGAAATATCGATAGACGTGCGTTATGTACGTTTGCACCATTTGTATCAGGATCGGGGAGATTTAATGGTGGCATACCAATAGGAAAGAATAAAATTACTGGGCAAGTAGAATTTTTAAATTCATTTGGTAATGCAGATTATCGCCCGCCAAACTATAACATTGGTGTAACAGGGATCTCAGGTTCCGGAAAAAGTTTACTTTTAAAAATGAAATTAGCTCGTGAAACGTCACTTGCAGATACGCATGCAATGATTATCGATCCAGAAGGAGGTGCGACACGTTCCTAAGTGAAAAGCTTAGGCATTGTCGAACTTACAGTTCAACAGTGAACTGTCATTCCAAGAAGTCAAATGATAGGGTAACGCCTTGAAGGGCTTCCTTTAATACTCCGACATGCAGTGAAGTTAGCAAGAACTGAACTGTATGAAGCTCGGTGAAGTCGGTTGAGAGTTACCGTAATCCTATAGGATACGAAAGTCACTCAGAGGTGGGTGGTGTAACCTATAAACCGGAAGTCTATAAATTACCTATGGTTAGTATGCACTATGAACCAATAGAGTATGGTATGTGCGGACGAATCTCTGATGGTACGGGTCTATATCGGAAGTAAGTCGAAAGGCTTACTGACACAATTAGTGTCGCTACTGTGGATGAGTAAAACTCGCCTTTATGAAAGTCCATATATTGTTACAGGCAATATCAAGGTAGCAGGCTCATAGGAGAAACCTAACGGTATATGCACAGATAGGAATGACGGAACGTGGTAAGCTGTCAACACTGAGGGCTTGCTTCCGATGAAGTGGTTCTAGGGAAAACAATTGTAAATTGTATAACCTAGGTTTATGACAGTGAAAGTGGTGGCACAGTACCTATGAAACGTGTAATGAACGTGGAGGGATAGCCACTAGTCGATTGAAAACTGACTGTTACTTATGGTTGACATGGTTTCGAGTAAGACTAAAGAGATGTAAACCTCCAGTAAATAAGGGGAGGTTACAGCCCATGTTAAAGAAAACTAAACTAAGGCACAGTGAATATTACGACATGCAAAGAAAGTATGATGAGTTATATTCTAATAGCCTTAATGGTAACAATTTCTATAAATTAATTGATATTATCGGTTCGGAAGAAAATATTAGATTAGCATACCGCAACATCAAAACTAATAAGGGGAGTAACACGGCTGGAGTTGACAATTTAACCATTAAAGATATTTGGCACCTAAACGATACAAAGATTATTCATGAAGTTAGAAAACGATTAAATAACTATCAACCACAAGCAGTTAAAAGAGTCCTTATCCCAAAAGAGGGCAGTGATAAGAAGCGACCCCTGGGGATTCCAACAATTTGGGACAGATTAGTACAACAATCTATCCTCCAAGTATTGGAACCTATTTGTGAAGCTAAGTTTCATAACCATAGTTATGGATTTAGACCGAACAGAAGTACACACCATGCACTAAGTAGAGTTGTAAGTCTTATTAACATAGGTCACCAAAACTACTGTGTTGATATTGACATTAAGGGGTTCTTTGATAATGTATGCCACAAAAAGCTATTAAGGCAAATGTGGACTCTGGGAATAAGAGACAAATCACTTCTATGTGTTATTTCAAAAATCCTTAAATCTGAGATAGAAGGAGAGGGTATTCCCAATAAGGGTACTCCGCAAGGAGGAATTATTTCTCCTTTACTTTCCAACATTGTTCTAAATGAACTTGATTGGTGGATAAGTAGCCAATGGGAAACCTACAAACCTCACAGAATCTCTACTCGGCATTTAGGGTTTCGACAATATGCTAGGAAGTACACGAATCTAAAATGTGGTTATGTAGTGAGATACGCGGATGACTTCAAAATAATGTGTCGGACTTATGATGAAGCACAACGCTTTTATCATGCGACAGTTGATTTTCTCAAATCCCGCTTGGGATTAGAAATTAACCCCAAAAAGTCCAAAGTGGTTAATCTCAAGAAAAACTCGTCAGTTTTCCTTGGATTCAAAATCAAAGTGGTTAAACAAGGTAAAGCTAAATTTGGATATATTGCAAAAACCAGTATGTCCGACAAAGCTATTACAAAAGCTAAAAGACAACTAAAAGAACGAATCAAAGGAATTCAAAAGGAGCCGACTTCAGAGAAAGTTACTCAATTTAATTCAACCCTTCTTGGTATACAAAATTACTTTAAATATGCGGTTACAATTTACATGGATTTAACGGAGGTAAATTACTCTCTGCGAAGAGTCATAAGAACCAGACTTAGAAACAATATGAAGCACATGAAGTTCTGTGAAACATCTGTGAATTTTAAAAGGAAGACCAAAGGAATACAACCCAACACTAAGATTTACGCTGTACAGAACACTCCACTCTTACCAGTTACAGGAATACATCATAAAAACCCGTGGAATTTTTCGCAGGTTATCTGTAACTATACGGAAACGGGGCGTAATAAAGTACATAGTAATCTTAAGGCAATACCTAAGGATGTTCTCAACCAAGTTATGAGGACTTATTCGAAGAATAAAAGTATTGAGTACAACGATAATAGGATATCAAAATACGTTGCTCAATATGGTAAGTGTTATGTAACTGGTGAGGAAATTGGTATTGAACGTGTTCATTGTCATCACATTGTTCCCATTAAACAAGGTGGGGATGACAAGTACAACAACTTGGTAATTGTAGATTGGTTTATACACAAACTGATTCACATGACGAATCTTAATAAGATTACACATTACCTTCGGTCTTTTAAACTTAACAAGAAACAAATGGATAAACTGAATGTGCTAAGAACTAAAGCTGGAAATGAACCGATAGTAACATAATTTGATTTTAAAGTCAGTTGGAAACGATGGAACGCCGTATGCTAGGAAACTAGCACGTACGGTGTGAGGTGGGGGAAAAGGTGGAGATTACATCAAAGCCTTACCTATCATCATAATTCGTAAAAATTACAAAACGTCTAGGTGGTATTAATTTAAATATTTCACCTGAAAGTAATATCATTATCAATCCTTGTGCAATCGCTGTAACAGAACTTCAGATTACGGATAAAGATGAAGAGCTAGAAGCACTTGAACAATATGATAAGAAAGAACTTGTAGAGCGTGATGGCATGAAGTATGTGAGATTTGTACCAATTTTAGAGAAAATCAATGAAATACTAGGTTTCTTTGACATTATTATTCGCGGGCAAGACTTTGATCAACCAGGATTAAATGTATTCCAACGTACTATGCTAGAAGATGCAATCCGTGAAGTGTTTGATAAACATGGTATTACTTCACATCCTTCCTCTTTATATACAGATGAAGTGAAGAAAGTGGATGGACAGTTAATTCAGTCTCAAGTGAGAAAGCCAGAGCCAGAGTTAAAAGAAATCTATGATGTCATAGTAGAACATCATGGAGACGATGTAAAAGCAGAAGAGTTAATTGCTGCGATTCGACCATTCTTACGCGATGGTTCAAAACCATTATTTGATGGACAAAGTCATTTTGGTCGTGGTGTGGAAACACAGTTAAATGAATCACGCGTTGTTAATTTTAACATTAGTCATTTAGAGGAAGGGTTTTTAAAACCAATCGCTTTCCACGTTATCTTGAACTATATTTGGGAGCATTGGATTAAGAGTCCAGAACACGCTATCAAGCGAAAAGTATTATATGTTGATGAGATGTGGCAGTTTATCGACTATGAACAAACGGTTAACTTCTTGGAAAAAGTAGCACGTCGTTCACGTAAAAGAAATGCCGGTATGTGTTGGGCAAGTCAGGACTTTGTTCGTATTTTAGAAAATGTAAAAGCTCGTGGTATCTTGCAATCTACTTTCTCTTATTTCTTCTTAGAACAAAATAAAATTGATAAGAAAAAGATCCAGGAGAACTTTAACTTAACTGCTGGGGAGCTTGATATTATTCTCAACAACCCTGGAAAAGGAGAAGGGATTTTCCGTGTCGGAGATAGTTCGGTTTGGATTCAAACTGATCCATCTGACAAAGAAATGATGTTCATTGAATCAAATGAAGCGGTACTACAAGAGCTTTTAAACAATATGAAGAAAGTACAAGGTTACGCAGGATAATGGCGTACTCTTAAAAAGGAAGGTGAAATTATGCTTGAGAAAATAGTAGAGTGGGTCGGAGGCTTAATTATTGCTATAGTAAAGGCTTTTCTTAGTCCGGTGTATGCAACTTTGGATCCGCTGCCAGTTTTAGTGTTTGGAGGAGAGGGAACAGAAGGAAAGGGGACAAACTTAGATTTCTTATTTTCAGGTAATTCTCTAACCAAAGTATTAGACACAGGCATGCCTGTCATGTTCAAGCTTGTTGCTTTTTGTGTCCTTGTCAGTGTAGTTATTACGGCGGCAAAATATTCGGCAACAGCTATTAATCCAAATAATAGAACAGCATTAATAGAGTATGCGAAGGATTTGATGATCATTTCAATTTTTCTTTGGCACCTCGATTACTTCTATACACTCATATTTGAAATCAATTCTTGGATAATAATAGAGTTTAGAGACGCTGTTAATGTAGCAAGTGGGGGGAATTTTGATCCAGATAAGGGTACTAAATTTCTACAACCTGGATTTGGTGGGGCTGGACTTACCATTACTGAGCTGGGTTTGAAAGGTCATGAAAATGACTATATGTTTATTATATTTGGTTTGTTTATAGAAGCTGGTCTCATCGTCTGGGCAAACTTTTACTACTTAATGCGAGCGGTGTCACTATACGTTTTAATGTTAATTGGTCCGTTAATGGTAGGCATGTGGCTATTTCCACAAAAGAAACAACAGACATTATATTGGATACGTGAATTTATAGGAGCGGTGTTCATACAAGCAATTCATGCGATTACCTTATGGCTCATTATTTCTTTAATTGGAGCAGCAAATAGTCCGTTAATCAAATTAATTTTACTTGCTATGTTTATCCCAATAGGTGAGATTGTAAAAAGTTTTATTGGCCTTAGTACCAATGCATCAGGTGGCATTCATAGAGCAGGTACGATGATGGGTATGGGTGCTTTAGCAAGTGTGGCTGGACTGGTTAAAGGTGTTCGTGATGACTATCGTAATTCAAAAGCAAAACCTGATGATAAAGGGGATAAAGAAAAGACAAAAGAAGATGCTGATAACCCGAAAGATGCATTAGGAGCGAATTTAGGGACAGATGTTGGTACAACATCTCGTGCAGCTCGTATGTTAAAAGCTGGTCAAATTGGAAGTTCAATTGGTAAAGCGGCTGGTGGACTTGCAGGTATGACAGCAGGAGCTGGTCTTGGACCAGAAGGAATGGCAATAGGGACATTCGCTGGCAGTAAAGCGGGCGGATTTACTGGTGCAGTTACTGGAAGATCTGCTGCTGCAGTTGGCGAAGGGGCTGTAGCCTTAGGAAAACATATTGGTTCCAGTGTAAAGAAGGGTGCGGACACGTATTCAAATCTAAATGGCAAATCTTATCCGGAACTAACCGATGAAGATATCGCACAGGATTTAGCTACAAAAGACTTTGAAAATTGGAAAGCAGATAATCCGGATTCTGCAGTGGCAAGTCGCTTGAAACAAGCATTCCCTGGTGCGTCCGATGCGGAGATTGCTAAAAAAGTAGCGAAAACAAATAGTGATCAAATGTCTCGTTTCTCAAATCAGCGGAAACAGGATTTACAAAATATGAAGAAAGCCGCTACACCATATGGAAATGCTAGAGATTTAGTAAAGGCTGCAACGAATGCATTCCAAAAGGGGTATGAGGCAGACCATAAAGATACGTTTATGAGTCAGTTACCAGAAAATATGTCAGCAGAAGAGAAAGAGAACCATTGGAACGACCATCTGAACACAAAAGTAAAAGGATTTAGAAACCACGCAGAACAAGCTGCAACAAAAGCAGGAGCCATGCCAGTTGATGCGAAGGACAAACAAGGAAATAATCTGTTTGATAAGTCCTATGTGAATAAAGATGCGTTTGCTTCCCGACTTGCATTAGGAAAAGTCGGAAAAGCAGTCGAGGATGTAAAAGGAGAAACGTTGGAAAGTGGCCATCAAAATATGGGACAAGTCGGTGCTCTTGTCGGTGCTTCTACTGCTGCATTTAAGAAAGCGTATAGTGCAGACCATAAGGCTGGATTTATGAAACAATTCCCTGCAGATATGCCGCAACAAGAAAAAGAAGCAGCATGGAATAAGCATTTAGATCAAAAAGTACAAGGCTTCAAAAATTATGCACAACAAGCGGCGGAATCAGCTGGTATTGTACAGCAAAAAGACGGTACAAACTATGCGAATAAAGAAGCTTTCGCTTCTCATTTATCACAACAGTTACAAAAAGATCCTGGTTTAAATGCTATGGGTATATCCAGTTCGGCAGGTATTCAGAAGGCAGTTAATGGTGTGAAAACACACGGTTTGACAAGTGGAAATGGAAGTCAGCAAGCAAAACAAGTAAGTAATGTTGGGAACCTAGTACAAGCCTCTACAGAATCCTTTAAACAGGGCTATGCAGCAGAACAACAGGCAAGCTTTATGAAAAAGTTGTCTCCAACTATGTCTCAACCACAAAAAGAGCAAGCTTGGCAGTCGCACCTAAATGAAAAAGGAAATGAATTTAAAGCAGTTGCACAACAAGCGGCAGTACAAGCGGGAGCGATGCCCGTACAGGCAAAAGATACGAGTGGTAAGAGTCTACATAATCAATCCTATATTAATAAAGATGCCTTTACTTCGCAATTAACAAAAGGTTTACAAAGCCATGCAAGTCTTGGAAAGGTAAGCCAACAAGTAGGTTCTGGAATTACTAGTGCGATTCAAGGTGTTCGTTCACATGGTGTTGAGACAGGTGGCGCAATCAATAAAGCTGTATATGCAGCGACACAAACGCAAGCGAGTATAGCATGTGCAGGAGGTTTTTCCGTTGCGGAAATTGAACGCTCTTATGCAGATGCATCAACAAGTGTAGCGAACATTGCACAAAGTGCTGGTAAAATGTCTATCCCAACTTCCGCAGTGGGACGTATGACACAGCAAAGTACAAAACTCGGCATGAGTGTAATGGAAGGTGCGAAACACCTTATGCTTGCGGATCGCATTGATACAGTATCAAATGCATACTTAAGTGCCGCGAGTGCTGTACAACAATCCGGAGGGAATGCAGTACAAAGAGTGATAAGTGGGACTACTGCTGCTGTTAATACATCATTAGGTGGGAATGCAGCAGAGCGTCACTATAATGTGACAAAAGGCTTAAGTTACGCTGTAGGTGTGATTGGTGGTGCGGGCGCTTATCAAGCAACTGCACGTATGGTAAGTAAACATAATCCGTATAACAGTGCAGTCCGTACAGAAGCAAAAGAGATTCAGGAAATTCAACAGATGGTACCGACAACAACAGATCATACAGGCGCGCAATCGATTGTAAAAGGTGCCGTACGTCTTGTGACGACAAATAATAAATCTTGGATTGAAGCAAAAGACGCTAGTGGTATGACGCAAGTTGTATCTGGTTATGGTAGTGGAGATAGCAGTATACGATCTGGACAAGTCGTATATCAGGACTTAAATATTTCAGATGGACAATTAACGCAGTATCGTAATGGTGCGAAAGCATCTCCGGCTTATATACAAGATTCAAGTGGTGGAAAAATCAATATCAATCGCTCAATCAATGTAAATCCAAATCAATTAGTAGGAAACCAAAATCAAAGACCGTTACAACAGAAACCGGTATTTAATGAACCACCACTTACGGTCAATCACAAGGTAGACAATGGTCACTTCTATATGTCTGATTTAGACCAAGGTGGTTATAAGAATGTACAAATGGTGGTAGAAAGAGATCGTAGTTACATGGTTGCGACAACAACAGACGGTACAGTGTCACGTATTTCGCCATTCGGAAAAGGAGATACGCGTTTACAAGCAAACCAAAGGATTGAAAGAGCTTGTGAAGTGAAAGACAGTAGTATTAAGCCAAAAGAAGAAATTTTAGTCACACATACACAGGACGAAGTTGTTCGTACAGAGACGCATCTGAATTTATCAGAACATGACCCGCAAAATCTGATTCCATTTGCGCCAAATCCTCGCTTAGCGCAGCGAAGAGGAAGAAATTCTCAAAATGGAAAATATGGTGTGATAAGTCTATGAGTCAAAATCCTAACGATCCAAATGAACAGAAAAAAAGTAATCCTTTAAAAGATGTAGCTTCCCACTTTATTAAGAAAAAAGGGATGCAAGCGCGCGGGAAGATGGCAAAATTGGCAGGAAAAGCAGGAAGGGCGGCAGCGAAAGCTGCTGCCAAAATGCTAAAAGCAGGTATATTAAAAATTGTGGGTGCTGTTGTGGCAGCGGTTGGAGTACCTGCCGCTTTAATTATGGGAGTAATTATTGCTGTGTGTGTGATTTTAGTCTCTTTTGTACCTTTTACCGATGATGAAGGTAAGACAGAGGAACAAGTAAAAAAATATATGGAAGTTTCAATGGCATTGAATGTGGATTGGAAAGAGGTTGTCGCATTTGATATGGCGCGATACGATAATGATTTGACTGGTAAAGATCCGCACGATGCTATATCATATTTCTTGGATATCCAATATGAAGAATATACGGAAAAAGAGGTATGTGAGGCAGGACCGAATGGTCCTTGCGAAAAAAAGAAAAAGGAGATGCAAAAAACAAAATCTGAAAATTACTCCGGACCAGATGTAAAAAAGATATTAGGAGATACAGATTTTAAGAAAAAAATAGATGAGATTAATGCGAGTGGAAGTAAAAAAGTGACAACATCTTCTCATGGGCTAGAGAAAGCGATGGAACTCGCAAAGTTTAGTAAAAGTCAAAAAGAGCGTGCGCGTGAGATATTAGAAGCCGGGATGTTAGAAGGTATGTATGGACATCTTGCTCCTACTACTGGTGGATTTATTGGTGGTATGTGTGTAGGTAATGTGAGTCCTGGCGGAGAGCCTGTTAACCTTAATGCAAAAGTTACAGGATATCTTCCTAAGATTAAAGAAATGGCAGAAAAACATGGTGTTGCTCAATATGTTGGTATTTTGGCTGCCCAAATGATGCAGGAATCAGGTGGAGCAGGAAATGACCCGATGCAGGCTTCAGAGGGGCAATATGGAGATATGAGCTCATCTTGTATTGGTGTAAAGGGAAATGCTCGTGTAGGGTGTATTAACGATCCCAATATTTCTATAGAAGCAGGTGTACGGGAATTTAAAGATGTACTAGGAAAGGCCAATGGTGACATTGCACTCGCTTTGCAGTCATACAACTTTGGCGAAGGTTTTATTAGTTACGCTTTAGCAAAGGGTGGCTATTCAGAAGAAACAGCTATTGAGTTCTCAAGAAGTAAGAATCATTTAAATCCAGGTGGTTGCTCCGATCCGAATAACTTTCGAACCAAGGTAAATGCGTGTTATGGAGATTTTGTGCGCCCATAAGGGGGCAAGGAAAAACGGTGATTGCAAGCTGTTAGGTCAACCCTAAAAGACCTAGTATCACTTGGCTAACCTTGGAGGGAAACTGAAAGGGGACAACAGCATGCCAAGAAAGCCGTAAGTTGGCTAAACATCAAGTCAAGACTGAGCGGCAAGATATAAAGTATAGATAAGGATGAAGGCTAAACTGCTTGAATGATAGCACAAGGGAGGCCACCGTAACTAGTCTCGAAAGATGTTTATAAACGAGATTCAACAGATATCATAAAGATAGTATGAGTCATCTTATATGAATAGGGTTATCTGTTGCCCACTTCTATATGGAAGAAAAGTGTGAACGTCACATCCGACACTATACGTGCAAATTCCTTGTTTACTAAATGGGGATTGTCTAAGTTAGAATGCCTGCGAGGCTATTGAGGATAACTTCAAGATGTAACAGTCAAGAAGTATGGCTCATGAATATCTAATATGACAACGGAGCCTTCGTAGTAGTCAGAGCTAGGGAAAGCCTAGTACAGGGCGAAGGAAGGCAGTCTGTTAGCTTATTACCAAATTGGGGAGGTGCGAAAGGCACTATGCAATGTCCAAAAATAGTACTAAGCAATCTGCGAACGAAGAGTCTTAATAAGGAATATCAATATACAAGACTTTATCGTAATTTATATAACCCAGATTTCTTTTTATTAGCATACGATAATCTAAGTAAAAATGATGGCGCATTAACGATAGGAGTAGACCAAAGGTCTATTGATGGTTTTTCTATGAAGGAAGTGGAAGACTTGATAAGTGTTTTAAAAAGTAAAAGCTATCAACCATATCCATCTAGAAGAACCTATATTGAAAAGAAAAATGGCAAGAAAGGGCCATTAGGAATTCCTAGCTTTTATGATAAATTAGTCCAAGAAGTTATACGTATGATACTAGAAGCAATATATGATTCAAGCTTTTCTAGTTCATCACATGGATACCGAAAAGGAAAGGGATGCCATAGTGCGTTATTAGAGATAAAGCGCACATTTACAGGTAGTAAATGGTTTATCGAAGGAGATATTAAAGGATTTTTCGACAATATTGAACATCATACTCTAGTTACAATTCTTAAAAGAAGAATAAAGGATGAGGCGTTTATAGAGTTGATCTGGAAATTCTTACGAGCTGGATATTTAGAAGAATGGAAATTTCATAATACCTATAGTGGAGCACCTCAAGGTGGAATCATTAGTCCAATACTTTCTAATATTTATCTAAATGAATTAGATGCTTATATGAAAAAGTATCAGGATAGATTTGAATCAGGGAAAAAGCGACAAATAAATAAAGAGTATAGTAATTTACAGTATAAAGTGCGGAAGATTCAAGAGAAAATCGATACTGCCTATCTAAATGGAGAAGTAACACGAATTACGGAACTAAAAGAACAACACAAAGTTTTGAAAGGGAAGTTGTTACAAACACCTTATAATAATCCAATGGATGAAAATTATAGAAGGCTCAAATATGTAAGATATGCGGATGACTTTCTTATTGGAGTAATAGGTTCTAAAGAGGATGCAATTCTTATTAAAAATGAGATAGCTTCATTTTTGAAAGAAGAGCTAAAACTAGAATTATCTATGGAAAAGACTCTGATAACAAATGCCTTCAAGAAACACGCTAAATTTCTAGGATTTGAAATTAAAGTGTTTAAAAGTGAAGCAACACGTATTAACAGTCTTGGGAGAGCTTCTAGGGTTCTTAACGGTAAAATTCAATTAAAAATGCCACATGAGGCATGGATAAAGAAACTTCAAAAGTATCAGGCCATTAAAATGTGTGCCGATGGCACTTGGAAACCCCAGCCAAGAGGATATTTTCAACACAATGAAGATTTAGAGATTATCACGCAATATAATAGCGAAATTCGAGGTTTATACAATTACTATCGACTAGCTGAAAATGTGAGCAATCACATGCACCGCTTTGCATATTTCATGTATTATTCAATGTTGAAAACTTTTGCGTCAAAATACAGAACACGTACGAAACAAATTCGAAAGAAATACGAAAAGTACGGACAATTTACTGTACAGTATGAGACAAAGAAAGGAATGAATAAAGTTCATTTCATTGAAAGAAAGTTTCCAATGACAAGAAATTTATCACTAGAAGGAACAGACATTTTACCAAATACTCGGCATGTAATGAGTACGACTAAATTGTCAGATAGAATCAAGGCGGAAACATGTGAACTATGCAGAGCTAGCAATGTTGTGATACATATGCATCACATTAGGAGATTAAAGAATCTACGAGCAAAGTCAAATAAATCATATCTTGAACAACAAATGATAGCGAGAAATCGAAAGACTATCGCACTCTGTAAAGAGTGTCATATGAAAAGACACAAGGGCGAGATATAAAAATGCAGAAGACAGATGGAGAGCCGGATACATTGAGAGATGTAAGTCCGGTTCGGGGAGGAACATTTGGAAACCTATCACAGGAATGTAATAAGGCGCTGGATGTTTACTCTACACATATGTTTCCAAAGTTTTAAAATATTACAAGGATTTAGGTTGTGTAGCAAATGGAGATGGAGAATGGATTTCTGATAAAGGTTGGAAATGGCCAACGAAATCAGGGCGTATTACAGGTACATTTGATGAAATTCATAATAACAAACCGCATAATGCTGTAGATATTGGAGCCATGACCGCTGGAAAACCGGGAGACCCTGTATGGTCGATGGAAGCAGGAATAGTTACAGCTCAAACAGGATATGTAAACTACGGTGGTCTAGGTGTCTATATTGACCATGGAAATGGCATTTTATCCCGTTATTTACACTTGAGTAAGATTTCAGTTACTCCAGGAACTATGGTAACAAAAGGACAAATTATCGGGGAAATGGGTGGTTCTAACTATGTTGGTGGTGTTCTGAACATGCTTGGATACGCTGTCCATTTAGATTTCCAAATTCGTATAAACGATCAACCGATGGATCCAATGAAGTTCTTTAAGAAAAATGATGATCCAGGATTATCATCTGGTGGTTCTCCTACCATGACAAATGCTAAACGACAAAAGGTACTGGAAGAAGCGAAAAAATGGCTAGGGCAAGGAAAAGTCAGATATGTATTAGGAGACCGTAATCCACCAGGTGGCTCTTCAGATTGCTCAGGATTTACGCAGTATGTCTTTAGAACAAGCATAGGTGTACAACTTGGAGATTGGACAGGTGCTCAAGTCGGACAAGGTAAACAAGTACCAGATATCAATCATGCACAACCAGGGGATCTTATTTTCTATGAAAACCCAGGGCACGTTGCAATTTATATGGGGAATCAAAGAATGATTCATATTGGTGATAATAAAGGTGTACAAATTACAGGTCTAAACTATACGGCAAGAGGTCAACATATGACGCAAATTCGTAATGTTATAGACTGATTTGGGATGTGAAGAAATGAAGAAAGTCATGAATGTGTTAGCGAATCTGCCTCGTAAGTACTTAGTTATATTGGGGATTATTGTGTTGGTAGTAGGCGTTGCTACTTATAATACTATTCATCGTTACATGATGAAATCTCAAGTACAAGAGGAAGAGCAAGTCAATCAAGATGAAATCGAGATGCTTGGAGATAAGCCAAAGGGATTTGATACAAAGGAAGAGGAATATATCGCAAAGACAAAAACTGTAGAGGATTTACTACGAAAAATTTCTAATAGTAGTTATGATGTTCCGTATTTGTTTACAAAGGCTGGATTTGGTATTGAACCAATGAAGATGACAAGTAATGAGCGTATGCTGGCTACAGAAGCTGTTCAAAGGTATTTTCTAAATGGAGATAAGTTTTACAATGCGCGTATTACCAAAATTGATCGTGGGAAAAAAGTAGATACGTTTCATATTGAAGTTTTAATTCAACAGGTAAACTTCTTAGAACCACGACAATTTAAAGTGCAGGTAAACAAATATGCTCAAATTGTAACACCAATTGAACAAATTCCACATGGACAAGAAGAAGTACCTGTGGATTAAGAAGAAAGTGAGGGTTGTGGAGGAAAACACAACCCTTTTATAAAAAATAAAGAGTACCTAAAATTATTTATTGAATATTCATAATTTTCTGATATAATAAAACCATGGTTAAAAGAAATTTGTATATAACGCTAAATGAAATGGATATGGAGGAATACAAATGAGAATGTTAATTGGTACTGCTGCGAATTTTGTTTCGGGGTATTATATAGGACGAAATTCTGGATTATTAGGAACGTTGCTTGGCTGGGCTTTTCTGTTGGGTGGTGGCTATCTGTTAATAGAAAATTGGGATAGTATCACAGTATGGATGCATAGTTTGAATATTGTACAAGGACTAGATGGTTACGAAGACATGAGCAATGGCTTTATTTTTATCTGCTTAGTAGTAAGTGGCTTTATTCTCATCTTGTTGTCACCAATTTTCGTTATATTATTAGTAATTTGTTTCGTATTAATGAATATTGTAGCTTGTACACTTGTGTTATTAACATCACCAAGTACGTACATAAAGAAAAAAGATAAGGAGAGTGAATGGGAATGAGTACAATTCTAGTTTTAGGTGGATCAAATGGAAGAACGTTAGAGAAGTTGGCCAAAAAAAGAGACTGCCAGGTTATTTTCCATGATGGGAAAAATCACGGAGGCGTAAAGAAAACCTTTCGAAGTGTTATAAAAAAATGCGATGTTATTGTCATTCAAAAAGGTGCATGTGGCCAGGTATCTATTGATGTAGCAAAAGAGTACGCAAAGAAGTATGATGTCCCACTATTATTTAATCCAGGATTTGGTGGAACGGGTGCGCTTGAAATGGGATTAAAGCATTTGAAGGTTGCATGAGGTTTAATACATATCTATGGAATTATAATTGTTAAATTAACATATATAATATTAAAGAAAGTGGAGAAAGATAGTGTTTAAAGATATATATGTATTATTTCCACCAGAAGGTAAAGAAAGCATCGAATTTCAATTCTTTTTAGATATAGAGGGAGAGAAGTTTTACGAATTTTATAGGGAAAAATATAAAGACCCTATGTCCGATATATCTGTATATTTTCCAATGTTTCAAAATACGTATGAATCCTATTTAGAGGGATTTTTGTATCCGTATGTAAGTAGCTTTAAAGAAATTCGATTAGGACGGGATACATGGAACAATGAAGGCGTTTGGTTT
Source organism: Bacillus sp. FSL K6-1338 (assembly GCF_038006965.1). Lineage (NCBI taxonomy): Bacteria > Bacillati > Bacillota > Bacilli > Caryophanales > Bacillaceae > Bacillus > Bacillus sp. FSL K6-1338. The sequence continues at coordinate 128,522 of NZ_JBBOWI010000003.1, forward strand.
GGTATTTATCAAGACGGAAGGGAACTGGGGATTCTTTTGCCCAGAGTTGATTTTACATATTATACAGGAGCTTTATCCTACAAAAATTGGCGAACAAAATAACTAAACAAAGTTTTTATTTATATACAAAAAAGGAGAAATGGGTATGACACAAACAGCAGTATATCGTTATACAGTTCCGTCAGTAGATGGAGAAGGCTGGGGGGTATTTCTATTCGATCAATCCGGAGTATTTACAGCTGTTACAGACTTCGGTAACTTTGCTCATTGGTTTTCATTAGGAAGAAACGAAAGTATAGAAAAATGTTTAATGAGCCGTAGACTGGATCAGATACTCTGCAAAATCGCAAAAGAAGATGTAGTTGATATTGAAGGAACCATTACATATATCAAAAAGAATTTGCTATATGATCGCAGGGAAGGGCGCTTTACAGAAGATGATGCAAGGACAGAATGGAAGCTTATTGAGGAATTACAGGTAGATTTGGAAGAGTACTCAAATGAAGTAGCATTTCAATATTGGTACGACAAAACAAAGATACAATTTGACGACGGTTTTTTTCAGTACAAATATCCAAGTGCAGCTGTTCGATTTTCAAATGAAACATTTGTGAGATTTCAAGAGAAATTGAAGGTGGAATTAAAAGAGGTGCAAGCATGAAGCCAACACTTGAAATGATAAAAGATGAACGTGGTGGAGTGGAAATGACTTATACAACAAGTGGAGGTAAGCAATGCTCTACTTACTTTACCGGTCCTCCAGAAGATATAGATCACGTTTGCTCGGATTATATGAAGGGACGTTTTGCAAATGTTAGAACAAAGAAGCAAGTTGATTTCATAAAACGTAGATATAAAGAAGCATATCAAACGGTATTTGGTGTGATGGACGGATTAAAGGTAGGCGACAAGGTAGTAATGCACACTTGCTTAGAGTCAAAGCGTTATGACGGAAAGGTATGGACTTGTAGGACAGATCAGTTTACAGCAGAGAGTGGCACGCAAGTGGTTTTTCTAGAAGAGTTTAGAGGGTACTTTGCAGTTAAGTTTTTACAACGAATTAGTTTGTTAGAAAACTAAGCAGAATAATTATGTGGGAGCGATTAGTAGCTGAAATGCTAGTTATCTAGCATTTTGTGCTTATTGTTGCTGTAATGAGTGGTATCGAAAAGATAAAGAAAGTGGAGGATGGAATTAAGAATATGAGTAGTGGTATTAAATATAAATCGGGTTTCGTCATTTTGATTTATTTTGTTATGACACAATTTGTAGGGATAATAGGTGTACTATTGCTAGCAAAGACAGGTTGGTATGATATTCAGGGAAACCAACAGCAAGCAATTCAAAAACTTCTTGTGCATTGGGAACTAATTGGATTTTCACTTATGCTGATAATCACTTTTCTTATATATAGTAAAGAATTAATAAATGATCCAAAGTTATCGATTAAATTATCAAGAATTTCATTCATATGGATTTTAGTTGGGATCATATTCGTATTTCTTGCGCAGATGGTTGGTAGTGTGTTAGATAAGAGTGTATTTCAGCTAACTACGCAATCAGCAAATACGTCTAGTACAGTCGCTGCTGCAGCAATATCTCCTGTGGCACTTATTTCAATTGTTCTTCTTGCACCGTTAGTAGAAGAGTTGGTTTTTCGTTATGCGGCCATAAACATTTTAATGTCTAAGTTTAAGCAAACTTGGAGCATACTAATAAGCGCATTGTTCTTTTCTATCATGCATTTTGATTTTCCGTTTATATTTGGATATTTTTTAATTGGACTTGTACTTGCTGTAGTATATGTGCGTACCAATAGGTTACTAATATCATTTGTTGTTCATGCTAGTATGAACTTAATTGTTGTCATACTTCAGATTTCTTGATAAAAATGTGGTGCTTGCACACATGACATTGCAATAGGATGTTTTAAAAGAGGAAAATATACTCAATAAAAGGTATAGCATCCTCTTTTTGTAAATTTAATATTTTTGATTTTTATGTGCTTTGCTTCCATAAAAGACTATTACCAGATATCTCGAATCCATGTTTCATATAAAAATTAATTTGTTTGGCTTTATGTTGACTATCATCACTAACCATAAGACCAGTTACTTTGTCTACCTGAGATTCTACTGCTATTTGTAGTAAATGTTTCATTAATATGCTTCCTAACCCCAAGTTACGTATTGGTTCTTCAATAAATATATCAGCAAGGTCTATAGTGGTTCTTGCCGATATATAATGTGCGTACAGATATGGCTCAGGGAAAACCGTTCCTTTATTTGTAATTAATCGAATTTTTAATACAATAGAATTTTCTTCGTATAAATTGGTATCTTCATATAAATGACGGTACACAATGATACCACCATTTTTAATATTGATTACAGATAAAACCTGATATCCCTCATTTAATAACAAGTTATAAGTAGTGTGAAGTTCATATTTCACATCACCAGGTACTTGTAATTTAACTTTTCGTATTTTACTTTTTCGAGGGTTATTGTTAATACTAAACATATTATCACCTATCTTTATAATTAAATTAATATTACCTTATATTATGTTAATTGGATTTATATGGAATATAGGTTCAAGTCAGAGAAAAAGCACCAAAAGGTGCCTTTCTCTGACTTGAACCACTTTAATTTTAATAACACCATTTTACAACTACAAATATATCTTTAATCTTTCATATAATATTTTAACATTTTTTTCAGTTAATTGCATGTAACTGGTAAAAAATAGTCTATTTCTTGTAAACTCCTTTTCTCCATACCCACTCAATAGGACCATAACGGAAATATTTACTCCAAATCTTGCTGAATATGATTTGTACAAAAATAATTACAAGCCCAAAGATACATAGTTGCCAGTAATATACGTGTGAGACATCTTTAAAGCACCACGAAAGAATGACAAGCGTAATTATGCTTTGAGTGATGTAATTCGTTAAAGCATACTGGCCAACGTTCATAAAGGGGTGCAGGCATTCTATATATTTTTTATTCTCACAAACTCTCAGTAGAGTACAAATATAGAATATAGCTAGCATTTTCCCTCCAAATAGAATCCATAGTTGTACATCCTGAGAGTAATAGACATCTGTTTTTATAAAGTAGTAGAGAATAGGACAAGAGAGAAGGCATGAGATACATAACGAACTCCACTGTAAAAATCTAATTTTTTTTATTAATTCCGGTACCCTTTTAAAAATCTTTTTCTTACCAGCCCATAACCCTATTAAAAATAAGCCTATATATTCCGGAATTCCTATTAGTAGTTGCTGGAATTCCTGAGTCATTAGAAAGAAAAGACGTGCTTTTACTTGATGAGAATAATGTATAAATAGATTTACAGTGTGATTGGTAGTGTTACCTGTAAACATATATTGATAGTAATTTGGTACTTCAGTAATAGAAGAACTTGCTCGTAAAAATACAATAATATGTAATACATAACTAACCGTTAGGAAACTACAACCAGCTATAAAAATAAGCTTAGTAGATCGCTTATAAAAGAACAATAGAATAAATCCAGCTATAGCATACGCATGTAGAATATCTCCATACCATAGAAAGGTGAAGTGGAGTAAACCGAAGACTAGTAAAATACATAGTCTCCGGGTAAATAGCTTATACATAGGATATCCTTTTGCTTCTGTATTTTTCATAAAGATATAAAATCCTACTCCAAATAAGAATGCGAAAATAGTGTAGAACTTTGCTTGTATAAACAAATCTACTAAAAAACGAATCGTTTTATCTGTACAGGTGTAACCTGCCTGATTAAAGGGATCTAGTCCCGTCATAGTGGGTAGATTCGCAAACAGGATACATAGTATGGCTATACCTCTTATTATGTCTAAAGAATGAATACGGGCGTTTTGTTGCATGTTAATTCTCCTTTCTTACAAAGAAAAGCGAGCACTATACTAGCTAGCGCTCGAATTACGTCTTGCAAAGAATCCATCATAGGTAGCAGCTGAAACAGCTCCTTCTAAACGTTCAACTTCTTCACCTCTGTTATAAGCTACAACAACTGGAGTACCTGGAATGTCGAACTCCTGAAAGGCACTTTGATTTTCTGGTGTAGAGATATCAATACGAAAAATGGTTCTATCATGCTTTTTTGACATACGATTGATATCTGGTGCAGCTTTTTTACAAAAATGACAGGTAGGTTGATAGTAATACGCAATGAACTCTTCATGGGATTGTATTTTTTCCTTTAATTCTTCTTTTGAAATATCTTTTATATTTTCTGGTGCTTCTTTTACATCTGCAGCAGATACAATTGTTTTTTCTGGTGCTATAGTTTCTGTTTTGACTGATTCATTCTTAGTTAAAGTAAAGATCGCGATACATGCAACGCATAAAGTTGTGATAACTGCTCCAATTTTGTAGACTTTTTTCATAGTAAATTCCTCCTTAAAGTAAAAAAAAGGACAAACCTCGCCCGAGTTAACTGGGCGTAAGGTTTGTCCTTCACGCTACGTACAATAGAGTATAAACAATGGAAACAAATTTTCTATCTATATAATACCATAAAATTTATATAGAATGCTATAAGAATTTCAAAAGACAAACAAAGGAATAACTCAATTATAAAATTTCATGTACCAAACTCTATATAGAAAACAATAAACAAAGTAGCAAGGGAATACTCTGTGCTATATCCAACTGATAGGGACACTATTCCCCTCCAATAAGCATAAAATCTTTCAAAACACACTTTTTGAAGTAATGTGAAATGACTTTGCATTAGATAGTAGTCATATTCATAGATTTTTTATGTATTTTGTATCTTTTTAGATTATAAAAAACGTACTTTAATAGCTGGGTAGAAAGTGATGAGTATACTGGACCTGTTAAAAGCAAAAAGGGGTACCACCTACATTTTATGTCGAAAATTGCTTAGAGTATATTCGCGTTAAAATGTTGTTAATACGCCTATAGAGAAATATAAACATGAGAAGTGTGAATTTTATAGGTATGAACTGCTTATCATATATAGACATTTAAATAAAGTACAAAATATGGGGATAATTACAGTGAGAAAGAAAAAACTAGCAAGCCAAGTAAGAATTTTAGCAGAATGAGAGAGGGGAAAGTAAAGAACAAGAGGGATGATGTAAATAAATCTAGGGCTTCAATCCAGAGTGGAAACAATACCTTATTTGAGCGGGAAAAATGCACAAGATTTAGTCTGAAGCCTTATTTAGTGATAGGGTAGATATTACGATGCTAGTGGTACGTACTCTAATCAAATATTTCTTATTAAGTTAAAAAAGAGCCCTACTTGGGTTGTTTTTTTGCTTATATTTTATGTGTATCTCTGTATATTGAAGATATTTTTAGAATATGTAGTGTTCGTTATATAAAATATATAATAAACTAAATGGTGAAGTAGTTAATACATATAGAATATATTGAGGGGGATAAGAAATAATATGTCTGTATCATCATATCTAGAAAACATGGCTTCTAATTTAATTATTGGAGAAGATGAAGATATTAAAATTGACCGTTCAATTGATTATTTAAGAAAGAATTTAGAAAGGTATTTTGGTGAAGAAGTTAAGAAAAATTTTTTATTTGGTTCTTATATAAGAAAAACCAACCTACCAAGAAAGGCTGATTCTAAATCTGATATTGATTACATGATTTTATTTAATAATGCAAATGAATACAAACCTCAGACTTTTTTAGATAGACTTCGAAGATTTGTGAACTTTTATTATAGTAGCTCTGAAATTAAGCAATCACATCCTACAATTGTTTTAGAGCTTTCGCATATTAAGTTTGAGCTAGTACCAGCTTATCAGAATTATTTTGATCAAGTGTTAAATCAATATAATATACCATCACGTTCTTCAGAATATACAGATTGGATTAAAACTGATCCAATAAGTTTTAATAAGCAAATTGATGAGAAGCATAGTTCTGAAAATTATAAGATAAAACCTGTTATTAGGCTTTTAAAGTATTGGAATAAAAGTGCAGGAGGGGTATTTTCCTCTTACGAACTAGAAACTAAAATTGCTGAACAGAATTATTGGTGGTGTTCTAATTTGAAAGATTATTTCTTTAAAGCATTTGAAGCAATTAATTATACTTGGATGGACTCTCAATACAAAATTAATAAAATAAAAAATATGAAAATTACAATTGAAAATATCAAATATTACGATGAACGCAATCAACATTTTGATGCTGAAACATATTTAAAAAAATTATTGCCACCTTTGTAAGAAAGGAAAAAACTGAGATGTTATATGAGGAAAATAGAAGAGATTCTATGGATATTTACTATGCACCAGCAAATAATTTTAATAAGATAAGTAATTTTTTATTTTATCTAAATTTAGGAATTTCATTCATAATTTTACTTAAAGTACCAACAGGGGTTAAGGAATCATTAACAATAGTTCTGATAGTATTGATTCTTCTATATGCTTTATTTAGTAGCTTAACTTCATTTTACTATTTACCTCGGGCTGATGAAAAAAGAAAGACTCATTTAATTTCGAATGCATTTCAAATTAGAATGGATGGAGAAGAAACTCATCTATATTATAATAATAGCCTAAAAGAGCCAATAGAACGTTTAGGAGCCAACGTTTTAGAAGATACCTTATTTTCTAAAAATGTGTCACGGAAGATGATTATTAAGGAAATTACTTTAGTTGGAATTTGTATAATTATTGGGGTTATTGTTTGTTTAAATAGGGATTCAAATTTAGATTTTATTCTTTGGATTTCCCAAACATTATTTTCTACAGTATTAATTTCAAATGTTATTAAATTAATACTTTTTAATAGAAAATGTGAAAGTATTTATCAAGAAATATATAAAGTATTTTTAGATAGTGATGAAATAAGTACTGTGAAATTTAATGCTTATGTTTTAGATGCATTTAGTAAGTATGAGTGTGTTAAATTTCAATGCGGCATAATGCTCTCGAGTAATATTTTTCATAAATTAAATCCCTCTCTTAAGCAAGAATGGAAAGAAATAAAAAAGCAATTAAAAATTGAGTAACAAAGTTAATGAGGTATATAGAAAAAATCTACATTTTTATGTAGATTTTTTTACATCTTGGTGTCCTGCCACATTACTATCAAGCTAAGACCTTAAAGTACTTCCTAAATATAAATTTTCGTTTTCCACAGGTAATTTTATCTATTATTAATGAGGTATATTTTGGGGAATACGTAGAAATAAAAACTAAGGACTTTGAGTCTCAAATTTTTGTTCAGCTAAGAAAAATAAAAAGACGGTTCCTAAAATTATATAATAAGAAAAAAATGGTATAATCAAAGTAACAAATAACAGCGGAGGTACTCATGAAAATTGACATTAAAGAAATACTAACCTTGCCAAATAATATTATGGCTGGTTTAACCCTAGCAACAGGAATTTTACTATTTTCACCAGATTCTTTCTTAAAAAAACTTTTTATGTTTAGTTTTAGAGAAAAGAACGGATTTATTATTGGTATAGTATTCATAGTTTCTTTATCAATACTGATTATTAATTTGATTTACAAAACAACAAAAGCGATTCAGTCTAGAAATTCGAAAAGGAAGTTTTATGCTGAAGCAGAGTCGAGACTAAGAAAACTAAATAATTATCAGAAATTCATAATATATTCACTATATAATGAGTATAACCGAACTTTACCTCTCCCTCTGCATGACGGTTCGGTTCTAGAACTTGAGAGTAAATTTATGATTGGAAAAGCGACCAATCAGTATATGGTAGATGATTTAAACAATGCGGAGTTCCCTTATTTATTACAACCGTGGGTTTCGGATGAATTAACGAATAAACCTGATTTGTTATCTCATTTTTTATCAGTTTATGAATCTAAACTAGCAGAAACAACTCGAAATGCACCATTCTATTGATAATAGATGTGTTTCTAAACATTAAGGAAAGGACATATAGTCTATAGATCTCTTCTTTTTTCCATAGTGCTCCCCTTTCATCAGAGGGAAGCACTTTTATTTTTTATATTAACAAATTCAAATTTTATCGGGAATAATTTACCAAGTATTGTGCTAGAATTATACATATTACCGGTTATAATACGAATTAGAAAAGGGGAGACAACAATGAATGAACCAAAACACATGTTAATTACGTATAGTTCCGAAAAAGCCGAATCTGGACACGTGGATCCGAATTTCACGAAGCTAGTATACGGAAATAGCAAAAAAAACGGGGAAACAATTAGAAAAAACATAACGCCAGGCTCTTATATCTTTTTCAATGCTCGAATTGATAATAAGAGATATATAACTTCTTATTTTTATGTGGAGAAAATGCTATATAAAGGCAAACACGATCATGAAATTGATGCACTGGGATGCAGTGCTTCGGAAGATAAAGTAATTATTGTTGGCAGTAGGACCTTTTCTAAAGTTTTAACGATTCCGCTTGTATTGGACCGAAAAATGATTGGAAAAATTAAATCCTTGGGGGCTGATGCAAAATATTTCTCAGATAAAAAGAAAAAAGGGAAAGAGGAATTAGAAGCAATCAAGGATAAAACGTTAAATCCAGCAATTATTAAAGAAGAAGAAAAGGAAATGTTGATTGGTTTATGTAAAAATAGAGGGTAATTTTGTTTAATAAAAAAAGCCGGATCCTATAATTCGTCTTTAGATGTTTCTTTCCGATATGAATGTGGAAGATCTTTCAATACTTTTTTGTTCTACCCCATTAACATCGAATACAAACAAAAAGGTATATAGCTATAATTGATGAGAGGTCTGCTGAATAAACAGACCTTTTCATTTGAATTCCGCAAAAAATTTTGCGTCTATAATTCCAAAAGCGACTTTACAGGGAAATGGGTTTTTACCTTCTGAAGCAGCATGCATACAAGAAATCACCCAATATTCCAATTCTAACGGTAAGCGGTATATTTGAAGGCTACCATCATTGTTTTTTGCTGTTACGATCGGTGCATTTACCCTGGTTGTAGCAAAACCATCCGTTGTTATCATTGCTACTGCATCATTAGCTTGAAAACCAGCGTTTAACACCTTATAAATCATCCCATCTTCCTTATTAATAATCAATCATAGGTATATTTAGAATGGGATAGCTATTAATATTATTATGAATAATTGCTCCTGCGGCGTTCTTTCTTAACTGATTTCCTTGCATTTTTACACTCCTTCTTAATAATCCAAACGTGATTACATTAATTTATTCTATTTAGCATCTATTATATTAGAAAATTGCAGTTTCATCTTATTATAAAAAGCATCCGTACATATAACAGCGCTATTTGAAGGGTCAATATCAACAACGGTCATATAACTAGTGAGTAAATAACCATCCTCATAATATGTAATCATTATTTCTTCTTCAGATACTAAGGAACATACTAGCATATTTTCAATTCGTTCTTTTTCTTCAGTTGTTAAAATCGGACGGGTAACTTTGTGTTGTTCCCTAATGATTTCACGTATCCCATCAAATTGGAGTGTTAATGCTGCGAACGGAGCCCATTTCACCATTCCGCGCCCCTTTGGCATATTAGCGTTGCTCATTTTTTGTGTCCTCCTATCAGTGTGTTTCTATATCTAGCTGTGGCGCTATACGTGTAGGAAATTCCCCGCAATATGCTGTTCTTTCCAAACCTTGCGCGTATTTCATCCATTACTTTTGTTAATTTTACTTCTTGTTCTCGCTGCGTTATGTTATCAAAAAGAGAAATTTGTTCCTCTCCTTCTTGGATTAGGTTCGTTAGAGAAATACTTATGCTGCGAATGGGTTCGCCAGTATATTGTTGATGTATAAAGTATGTACAGATCTTATAAATATCCATTGTTAGGTTAGTTGGACGACTTAAAGTATGTGTTTTTCTAATACCACCGTTATAAGTCTTGCTATAACCGACTGAAAAATGAACGGTTTGAGCAAGCTTATTTTGTCTTCTAAGCCGATAACAAACTTCTTCAATATGTTCCAGCAAAATAATCGGAAATTCTTCTATTGTGTAATCGCGCATGAGTATTTGGCTTTTCCCAACAGAAGTTGTGGCAGGAACATATTTTTCTGAAATGCGACTAAAGTCAATTCCGTAGCTATGTAAGTGTAATTCTTCGCCAATCTTACCGAAGCTCTGTTTTAAGTATTTAAGAGGGTAATTGGCTAAATCTCCTATAGAATGTATTCCTTTTCGATTCAACTTTTCTTCCGTTTTATACGAAATGCCCCAAAATGTATTAAGCGGTCGTATGCTCCATAATTTTGTTGGGACATCTTCATATTTCCAATAAGCAATGCCGTTTTGATTCTTCTAAAGCTACTTTGCTCATTAAAGGATTAGGGCCAATCCCTATTGTGCATTCGATTCGTGTTTTCGCATATATTTCACTTTTAAATTTCAATGCGAATTCATAGGGATCGTTAGCAAACAAAAGAATACTATCCGTAATATCCATGAAGAACTCGTCGATGGAATATTGGTGAAAATCCTCAATAGGAACGTACTGCAAAGCTAACTTTGTTATGTAATTAGAGCATTTAATGTATGTTCCCATAATCGGATTTACAACAAGAATGTCTTTTCTGCGAGGAATCTCGTATAATCTGGCCATCTTTTTTACACCTAATGCTTTTAATGGTGAAGTGGCAGCTAGAACAATTGAACCGTTTCTATTTACATCACCGACTACTGCCAATTTTGTATACATAGGATCTAACCCCATTTTGATGCAACTTACTGAAGCGTAAAAGCTTCGTAAATCCACACATAAGATGATTCTATTCGGTAAGATAGAATAGTCATACACTGTTATTCCTCCTTAAATCAAATGAGAACGTTTGTTCTTATTATATACGAACTTGCGTTCTTTTATAAAGAGTTTTTGTTTAAAAATAATTTTTTACATAAAGAAAAGACACTCTCATATGAGTGTCTTTCAGATATTCTGCTTGTGGGAGCAGCAATTCTAACACAAATAAGCAATAAGAGGGAATAGATATATATCCTCTTACTATTGATTAAAGGTACGAAACATAAAAGAAGAGACACTGTATAGTGTCTCTTCTTTTATGTTGATATAGCTCTAAAGAAAATGTAGTGATTAATCAAAAATCGTTGGATGCTTCTTGGTTAATTTTATTATAACAATAATATGAATGTTTATATATAAAGATTTACGTTTATTAAGATGTGTTTTTAGATTGATACTTCTTTGTTTTATGCACAACAAGAATATTGAAAAAGGGCCGATAAGAATATCAAACCCTATTGACTATGTATAATTATTTCACTGCCGCTTTTAATTCTTTTCCAGCTTTAAAAGCAGGTGCTTTTGAAGCTGCAATTTGCATTTCTTCACCTGTTTGTGGGTTACATTCTGTACGTGCAGATCTTTCGCGTACTTCAAATGTACCAAATTCAAGGATTTGTACTTTCTCTTCATTAGCTAGTGCGCTTGTTATCGCATCTAATACTGCTTGTGTTGCTGCATCTTTTTGGGGAAGTTCTGCTTTTCTGCTACAACTTTTGTTAATTCAATCTTATTCATTTTTTACAACTGGAAATGGAGAGAACTTTTTTGTCTTATTCTTTGTCAAATTAGACATTTAAATCATGCATATAATTCTAGGATACTATTTGTAGTAAGAGCGGAAAAAATTGTGGAGATAATATAAGAAATTGTGTTGGAATAAAATAATAAATCTAAAACCCTTTAACCCTAGATTGGAAAGCACGATATTTGTCGCATATTTTACTAAAGAATAATATTAAAATAAAAGTAAATTAGTCCCTATATATTTACATTCAAAAAAGAGTTGAAAAATGTAAAACATGATATCCTTTATCCAACAATTCCGCTCTTCATCTAAGATACGTGTATTACTTATTAGATAAACGCTTCAAGCACGATTTAAAAATGGACTTATCTTTTATCGATTTCTGGTTTTTAAATCGTAATTTCATTTTATATTTATTTTAAAATTAAGGAACGCATTTATGGGAGGTAGTTTTACGATGAAAAGTTTTGAACAAACATATGTAGAAGGAACAAAAGATGCTCAAGATAATTATACATATGAAGTATTATTAGAGTCTGACAAATCTTTAATGCAAGAAGCAGCGGAGTGTCTTGCAGATACTTTTTTAGGAGTTGAAATAGGTGAGACTTTTATTTCAGAGCCAGTATTAACTTCAATACATGTATCAAAAACAACATTGACAGAATTTCTAATTAACTTTTTTGAAATACATGCAAAAGAAGGATTAACAATAATTGCTAAAGACAAAAGGTCAAATAGAATAGTAGGTGTACTTGCATCAGAATTATATGATCCTACAAAAATTATTCCAACGTATAAAGGTAAATTTAAGAAATTAAATAAAGTTATTGAATTATGTGATTATTTAGGTAAAAGATATTCAGAGTTTATGCAATTAAAAACTAAGCATAAATTAAAAAAGGATGAACATATTCATGCCTTTATGATTGGAGTAAAGCTAGAATACAATAAAAAGTATGTAGGTATGGAAATGTTGAGTTTGTTGGAAAGAGTAGGGATTGAAAAGGGCCATATATCTATTTTTGCAGAACTTACAAATTTTCGTTCTCAAAAATTATTTACTATGTTAAATTGGTCATTCCCTTTGGATAATAATGGTGACCCTATTGTATATAGCTATGCTAACGATCCGGTTTTTAAAAGTATACCTAGGCATATTAGTCTCACTTGCGATCTTTGTTACAAATTATTAAATTAACTTTTACATCATTAGATTGAAACTTATGATAAAAGAGATTAAATTTAGCCATTTGTGATTAATTTATTTCTAACTTTATAATATTAGTATAAATGATATTTCTGTTTTAGTTAGTCTTTCTCAGATTCTAAAAAATTAAAGTTATAGGTAATTAATAATCTTAAAGATTATTGATTATGATTCTGGTGCGAAAGATATGTCATTTATGGAAGTATAGATTTCTAAGGAGATTTTTTACTATGAGGTAAGAATGAAGATTTGAGTGATTAACTTAATTTGTTTTTTGGCAGACTTTTTTACAAAGTCTGTCCTTTTTTTATTCCATCGCTTTTAGTCTAGCTAATATTCGTTTGATTAATTAAAAAGATTTCAATCCTAATGTGTTATGTATTTGGTCCTTTCAACTTTTTTAACTGAATAAAATTTGATGAAATAGTTGCTAATTTTAAATAGTCTATATCAGGGACTCTCCCATTCTATATAATCTTATATTTGTGCCTCAAGTTATAAGACATAGAAGGAGAAAAGTATCGGGTAGCACGCATATTTTACGTCCTTATACGTAAAACACAATAAAAAGATTTCAATTGAGGGTTTGATTTAAAAATGGTATTTGAGACATTCTTTAATTGTTCACATTCCTTTTTAAATTGTAATTGTCTTAAATACTTACAATTTCTTATATCGAATGTTACATAGGCTATATTTACATTAAAATATGGATAGTACGCCCCTGTTAAAGAATTTTGGAATAGAACTGAGAATACTGTCAATTTAGATATAGTTATACCGTAGTGTACGAATGTATGAATGTATAAACAAAAAATATAAGAGGTGTATAAAAATGTCACTTTTTAAAAATAGTAAAATTGGTACAAAGTTAAATATATTAGTAGTCATATCGAGTGTTGCATGTATTATTTTATCCCTAATAGGATTAAACGGATTAAATAAAGGGACAGAAGTTTCGTTCCAAATATATAAAGATAGTTTGCTTCCGATTGAATGGATAGGGGCCCTGGAAACTAATCTTTACTCTGTCAATAAGAATCTAATGGAACTCATGGTATCAACAGATGAACAAAGGAATAAAGTACTTGAGAGGGAAATAGATGAGGTATGTAAAGAAAATGACCAGTTATTGAAGAAATTTGAATCCATAAAAAGTTCACAAAAGGAAAAAGAATTGTATGGGGAATTCAGAAATACATTTAATAAATTAAAAATAAAAATGGAAGAAGTACAAGCTTTAGGTCGCAATAATAAAAATGAGGAAGCATATGTTTATTATTTAAAAGAAGTTGAGCCTGATATGAAAAGGGCGATACAGTATATTCAAGAATTAATTATTTATAATAAAAACGAGGCGGAACAATACCAGAAAGATAATGTTAATAGTGTAAAAGATACAGTGTTGCTTTTTGTCATTGTTTCAATCATCGTGGTTGTAATTGTCATATTTATAGGGTGTATCATTAAACGAGCTATTAAACGTCCAATTGCTTTGTTGCAACGTGATATGGATCTAGTAGCAGCTGGAAATTTAACATTTCGTACTTCTTATCGGGAAAAGGATGAATTAGGAAGTATTGTTGCATCCTTTAATAGTATGTTGGATAGTTTACAGCAACTCATTAAGAAGGTAAAGATAACGACACAAGGCGTTATTTTTTCAGCTAATAGTGTGTTACAAGATACAAACCACACATCAAAGATATCTAATGCAGCAGTTCAGACAATTAGTAAAGTGAATAAACAAGTAGAAGGACAAGTCAATAGTATTCATGAAAGTTCACTGGCAATGGATGAAATAGCAAATGGGGTTCAGAAGGTAGCTACTTTAGCATCAACTGTCGCTGAAGTAGCTGTCATTACAACAAAGCGTGCGAATACTGGGAGTATCGTAGTAAAACAAGCAATTGCTCAAATGAATAATATGCATAAAACTGTTGATGAGACTTCCAAAGTGATAGAACGTCTTGTTACGCGTACACAGCATATAGATAAAGCACTGGGTGCTATTTCTAATATTGCCGAACAAACAAATTTACTCGCTTTAAATGCAGCAATTGAAGCTGCACATGCAGGTGAAAACGGAAAGGGATTTGCAGTAGTTGCAGCTGAAGTAAGAGAATTAGCTGAGCAATCTAAGCAATTGGTTAGTGAAATTAACAATTTAATTAAGTCTATTCAACAAGATACACAAGATACAGTTCTGGTAATGAAAAAAGGGAAAAATGAAGCAGAACAAGGAAAAATAACTGCTTATGAGGCGGAACAGGCATTTTCTACAATTATGCAAGATATTAATACAATAACATATCAAATTCAAGAAGTATCGGCTACAACAGAAGAAATGTCTACTGAAGCAGAGGAAATTAGTGCCTCTCTATCAGTAGCCTCAGAAACTTCTAAACATGTAGCTGAAGATACATTTCAAACTGTTCAGGTGATTCAGACACAAACATTGTCCATTACAGAAATAGCTAATCAATCGATTCAAATGAAAGAGAAGGTTGAAGAACTAGAAATGTTAATTTCACAATTTATTATAGATAAACAAAAATAGAGTTGTAAAAATACCAATAATTATGAGCAAAGCTCTACTTGCAATAGTTGATAATTAGTGAAAGGTGGCATTACCTATATCATACGATTGATAAAAAAGGTTACACATGGAAATTCGACTTCGCAAAAAGAAAAATCACCAGGCTACTTATGCTTTTATGAAAAGAGTTGTGAGAATCAGCGGTTCTCACAACTGACAAAGTACAATCGTTACTTTACGAGTTTAAAAAATTAAGAGAACACTACTTCTATAAACATATAATTCATTGTATAACCAAGCCAATTAAATAACCTTACTGAACAGTATCATCGACATGTAAAAAGGTGATTTGCCAAATCTGCAGAGTTTCAAATTCTTGGGTATGCTTCACGTACAATCAAAGGAATTGAAATTGTTCAAGTTCTATATAAACACAACAGGAGTTCTATTAGACTCCTGTTTTTCAGCTTGTAGTGAACTATAAAAACTATTTATAGCTGCATAATAGATAGAGACAAACCTCTCTCCTAATTTAATGTTCAGAAACTTTCTGATAGAACTCTTTAAATAAATATGTATTGATGTTTTATGCTAACTAGACTTTATGAGTTTAAGAAAGAATTACTTATAAAATGGGATTTATAGATTTAGAACGCACATTACAATTGGGAGTTCTCACTGATCTCCGAGGAATTGTCCGTATGCTTCTTCAAGATATGAACGATATTGTTGTAATTTGAACAACTGAAGGAACAGCAGAAAGATGTAAAATTTTAAATTCTGCTCTTTATGCAGCAGATTAAAGTTTTAAAAATAGCTTGGAAGATAACGTTTGAATAGATACCAGAAAATATGAAACAGGGTGAAGTAAATGAGTTATTTAGTAGGATACAGCGAAAACTATTTAAGATACATAGAAGATATATGAAGAATTTGCGGGAATAATATAATTATCAAAAAAGAACTTGGGTGAAAATTATATTTGATTCATTTGCGTTTCAAGATCCATTCGCTTGTTTTGAGATGGAATTTAGGTTATATAGATGGAACCAGCGCATATTTGTTGTATGCGCGAAGGATGGCCTTCTTTCCTCTAGTATTTCTACCAAATTACAAAAATAAGATTGTACCTTAGGTAACAACGTAAAGTTAATAGAATAATATTTGGTTGATAATGTTTCCACTTAAACATTTTTTCTATCTTTATACTAATTGCACACCTTTTTAATATTAATATGGGTAGTTAAAGAAAGGAGTTTCAAACAGTTTTTATTTTTTGACCAGAACACAACTTTAAATATCCGTAATGTACCCTTTTTTAGATTTGTAAAAAGAACATAGCATTTTAAAAAATATTACGTTAGCCAAAATCATCTTTTATTATATAACATACGTTATTGGACCTATACTGTATCAAGTCACTCCTTTATTTGATGTGATAAAAATTCTCATAAAATCGTCTAAACAGAAAGGAAATACACGTATGAAATACAAAAATCGGATTTATGCAAAGCGCAAATACAAACAAGCGCTTCTTGTAACAGTAGTAACCATGACTTTAGGAGTAAGTACATTGGGAAGTACTGCCTCAGCATTCGCTGATGAAAAAAGCAAAAATACTATTCAGCAAAAAAGTCCTGGCACTTATTATGAAGATGCACAAAAAAATCTGGGCTCCCTAGCACGATTTGATACATGGGCACAAGATCTTGGAAAAACAACAGGTGCAGGGAATTATAAGACCACACTTGGTATGGCAGAAAAGCTATTACCAACAATCTATAAAGATATAAATAGTGGAAATTTCAACAATACTGCAAGGTCCATTACAATGCTATCTACAGCGTTGATCCCATATGGAGCAGCATTCATTTCCCCGATAATTGGGATACTTTGGCCAGAGAACGGGCCAAATATAAAAGAAATGCTGCAGGAAATGGAAAACAAACTTGTTGGTATAATGGATGAAAAAATTGAAGCAAAAGATTTAGATGATCTTGAGGCCGCGGTAAAAGGATTGATGGTAACTCTAAAAGAATTTGAAAACTCACTAAACGGTAATATAGGTGGAGAATATTATTCTGCTCCAGCTGATGTAGACTCACTTAATCGAGGTCGTATAACAGCCATCCAAAAGGGTTTTAATGACCTTATTAGTGCTGCTAGTAAACCGAAGTTCAAAATAGCAGAACTTCCTATATATACAATTATTGCAACTGCTCACTTGAATTTTTTACATACTGTGAAAAAACAGGGAACGTCACCTAAAATAAACTACACTGAAGCAGCCTTAAAAGATCTTCTACAAAATATGGAGAAGAATCACAAAGAGTATGCAGATTATATAGAAAAAACATATAAAGAAGGAGAAGCTAGAATCGATAGCAAACTAGAAGACAAACAACAAATAGAAAAAGAATTAGATAAAGTACACGAACAGTTATCAGCACTTGGCCCCAAACCTAAGAATCACACTCACATAGAAGAAAATAGATATATAAAGAAGGAGGAGGAACTTTACGAACGAGCAAGATCTCTTAAGGAAAGGTTGTCTAAATATAATGAATTAATGTATCAAAAGAGTGATTTTTATAGCAAGACAAAGGGTAGCGCAGCATTCCAAATAGCATCAACAGGAAAAACGGTAGCAAATCCAAGTTGGGTTAAAACGGAAGGAACGTGGGTTTGCGAGGCTGGTTTTTGGTATTATATTGACGCAAAAGGGCAAAAGAAAACTGATTGGTTCAATGATAAGACACCTGATGGTAAGGATAGATGGTATTACCTTAGCACTGAAACACCACGTCTCGACAATGTAAGGGGTAATAAATATATTGGAAAAGGAACAATGCTGATTGGTTGGTTCCACGATACGCGTAAAGATAAGCAGATGATCGGTGTGAATACGAAGACTACTTATGAATACTGGTATTACCTCAGCCCGGAAAAAAATCTTAAAAACTCTGCCGGAGAACTATTTAATCAAGGACAGATGATGACAAAATGGGTTGAAATTAAGGATACAAAGACTGGTGAACCACACTGGTATTATTTTAATCCTGAAGACGGTAGTATGACACATGATAAAAAAGCGGTACAAATTGGTAACCTAAAATATGATTTTGATTCCAATGGTGTATGTACAACGCCTAACGGTTACTAAACAGCGAGTTTATCCAACCTTTTTATTTATATAACAATCATTCTAGTAAAAGCGAGCACTTTTCATTAGATACATCCATACTAATACACACTCTCTTTAGTTTAGCAATATCGTTATGCCCAAGTTGGAGAGAGTATTTTCATACTTTTTAAGATTTTTGCAATAATAACATTAAAAAATTTAAAAAGGAGAATTTAAAATATGAAAGAAATTTTAAATTTATTTCCGAGCGCTGATGGCAATGAAGAAAAACAAAAACTTTTTTTAGATTCTATACAGAAAATAGTCGAGAGTTTTGATAGATTAAAAGATGAAAACCGAGCAATTTTAGGTAACTATGAAGAAAAATCAGATGGCTACTATAATAACTTAATTGATCAAAGTCATATACCACGGTCTGGAATTACTATATCTGAGGTTATAGAAGAGTTAAAACAATTTATGAATAATCATCCTTATCAAACTAAATATTACTTGACTAACGCTATACCAATCCCAAGTATTCCATCATTATTAGGTACACTAACCATGGCGCTCTTAAATAGTAATAGCGTTTGGGATGTATATGGTCCTGGGGCAGCAAAAGCAGAAGTAAAAGTAATATCCATGCTTTCAAAGTTGATTGGTTATAATCCACATAATAGCGGTGGTTATACAACATGGGGTGGACAAGGTTGTGTATTTTCGAGCTTACGTTTAGCAATTTCTAAACAATTTCCATTAGCAAAAGAATATGGTGCTCCACAAAATGCATATTGCTTTGCTTCTGAAAATGCACACTATAGTTTATTAAAGTCAGCTGAAGCAACCGGCATTGGATCAGATCACTTAATTAAAGTGAAAACTGATCCTTATTCAAATTCTATGGACATAGATGATTTAGAGGCCAAAATGATACAAGTTATTAATAATGGCGGTATCCCTCTTTATATTCTAGCTACTATGGGGTCAACAGATACATTTACCATTGATGATATAAAAAAAATTAAAGAGACTGCTGAAGCAATACAAGAAAAATATAAATTAAACCCTATTTATATCCATGCGGATTCTGCAATGGGTGGATTCTATAGTTTCTTTAATAATTATAATTTCGAAGAAAATCCACTTTCATTTGAACCTAATTTAAAAAATGCTTTACTATATGTACAAGATAAAATGCAATACATGGCACTTGCTGATAGTGTATGTTTTGATTTTCATAAATTAGGACAAACACCTTATGCTTCAAGTATTTTAATCGTAAAAAATCATACTGATTTACAACTGATGGACATTGAACAAGATGACACACCTTATCTTGGTAATAGGTCATATGGTAGCTATCATACAAGCTATACCTTAGAATGTTCACGTTCTGGTAGCGCCATTCCGATGTATGTTACTTTATTAGCATTTGGAATTGAAGGCTATCAAAAATTATTAGCGAATTATGTTCGCGTAAATTTATTATTTAGAGATAAAATACGTAAGTCTCTTCCCCAAGTGGCAATAACAAACAATTTTACATATGGGCCAATTACAACGTTTCGTTTTTATATGAATGGAGATGGACAAAAAAATTGGGAAAAGGAACGGACAGGTCTTGCAACACAAAAAGAAATTGAGGAGACAAATCGGTTAAATATAAGCATATTCAATCAACTAGGGAAAAATCGTGATCAAATGTTCTTTGGTGATACAACTCGCTCTTGTATAGTAAATGTAATAAACAGTTGTGATAGAATGCCAATTGCTACATTAAAATTTTTTTCTATCTCACCATATACAACTGTTGAATGTCTAGATGAGATTTTAGTATTTCTTATAAAACATATTTCTGCTGCTACTGAAAAGATTGATTCATATGAAATGGTATAGTCATATTGAAAAATGATATATACTATGGTATATAAGTTGAATATATACTCTAAAATTATTATATTATTATAATTTTAATATAATGATATAATTATATATAACTTTAATAATTTACTAGGGAAATTTCAAATAAACAATACATATTACTTATTAGATTAGGAGTCTTTGAAGGATATTGAATTATAAAATCTTTCTATGAGATTTTACTTTGAAAATAAATAGCTTACTTTACATAAAAAATAACGTTTCAACTTATTCAAAATCGAACTTACTAAAAATATAATAAAGATGAGAGTTTGCAATCTTATAGATTAAAATCATAGCAAAAAAGGTATAGAATGGACTTGTACATTCTATACCTTTTTTTGTTCCATCGATTTTGATTGGAAATTTATATACCGACTTATCAAAAGATATCTTTATTTTCAGCAATGATACTAATAAATAGTTCTACTTGCTTACAGAATCTCCCCCCTCTGAGCTTTATCTAATGTTGCATATGTTGTTGCTTGGACTTTTGATATAAAGCTTGTATATGCTCCTCTTCAAACTCATTTTGATAATTGACAAGTACACTCACAGAAACGTAAAAATAAGATGCTAATAAAATTAGAGTATTAATATCCGGCTGATGTCTATTTTGTTCCCAATTTTTAATCTGAGTACTGGTTAAAGGGCATGATTTTCTTAGTTTTTTTGAAATCAAAGAAACCAAACAAATAGAAAAATTTATCCAATCTAATCAAAAATCTTCCTGATATATATTTACTAAAACAATGAATTTCCTATATCTATTGTGGCCAAGTTTTGACGTCTTGTACGTTCCCTTAAATAACGTTCCGTCGTTATAATAGATTCATGTCCTAAATAGTCACGTATTTTCTTAAGCTCGACACCTTTTCCCATCAAATGATTTGCAAAGAAGTGCCTACAGGTATGGGGTGTAATTCTATCTTTTCGGTAACGTAGAAATGGTAAGTTTGTTTCTTCAATTTTTTCTGCTACATATTTTGATAAATAGTCAGCTCTATAATGTGAGCCATCCGCTTTAGGTAGAAAAGCAGATATGCTAGAGGCGTCCAATTCACTTGTTTGTTTACGCAATTGACGAAGACGACAAATATCATCGAGTACATCCTCAAAGATACGGACTTCTCTAGTTTTATTTCCTTTTCCAACTACACGTAGGAGATAGACATTTAAAGAAGGATGGAATGCAAGGTCAGCCCATTTTGCGTTTGCAACTTCCTCGATCCGGAGACCGGTAGTGGTAAGGAGGAAAAACAAGGAATACATAAAGAAAGTTGTTTTTTTCAATGTATCTAAAATTTCATTCACTTCTTCTGGAAATAAGTCGCGGTTGACCAGCTCTTCTTTTTTTACAGATACTTTTTTAAGGCGACTACTAAAGTTATCTGAGAGTCCCTTATTATCATAAATGTATTTTAAAAACTGCTGAACCACTGTTTTCTTTCGGCGTAATGTAGTGGCAGCATATTTCTTACTTAGTTGATAGAAGTAGATTTCCATCTCGTTATGGGATAACTCCTGAATGGTTCCGATTGTCTCTTTTATATAACGAAGAAAATGAGAAAGATCGTGCAGATACAGTTTTTTTGTTCGCTCACTTCTTTTTTTCGTTAGAGAAGGCTCATCGTGTAAAAATAAATAAACCAATGATTCTTCACTTAATTGAGAATAGTCAATATTTCGGATGCCCATACCCATAATTTTTTCGAAATGACTGCTATCAAAAAAATCTGATTTTGATTTTACAATTTGGTTATTACGTTCGTAATTTATAATATTCAAATATAAACACAACCTTTAGCAAAATGAAATGTAAAACAAATATTTTATATAAATTTTTATAATAGTAATTATACCACAATAAACAGATTATTTATTGTGGTATAGAATGAAATGATTAAATATATATTTTCACCTTAATATTTAATATTTCTGTTTAGATGATGTATAATGGAAATGTTTAATTGATTTTTTTGTACATTTCAATCCAAATGCGGTAGGAGGAGATTTTTTTGACTAGTCTTCGTCTGAAAATTCTACATGAAATTCATAATTTAGAAGATACCCATTGTTCAACTTGCCCTCTGAACAACCTAGCAGTGAATTATACAGATGAGCAAGAACAGGCAAAACAGAGAAACTACAAACATTGTAAAGGTTGTCCCATTTTTGATTCCATCCGAGAGAAAGGAGAGCAATTGAATTCTTTGTCGAAAAAGAGTACATTTAATAAGGTACGAGAACGTTATATGGAAAATCCATTTAAGTATCTTCAGTATAAGGAGTACTCAATAACAGATGTAGTAAAAGAAACAGGTTTAACAAAGTATCAACTAAGAAAATTTAAACAACAGCTAGAATAAGAGTTTCGGATGAGGTGAGAAATGGACTATTTATCTTTAGAAGAGGTATGCGATAGGGTAGGTTTAACAAAAAATCAATTAGGCTATTTAATTAAGTATAAACAGATCGAACCTATCAATCTGGTTACCTGGAAAGCAGATGGGGGATATCGTTTTGAGCAAGAAGACGTAAAAAAGTTAGAGGAAATATATAAAGATTCTTTAACATTAAAAGAGGCAGCTGAATTTCTAAATAAGTCTAAGACTTACGTACATAATGCTGCTAAAGATGGGATATTGCCCTTTAAAGAGATTGCTAAAGGGAAATCTACTGAACGATTGTACTTAAAATCCGATTTGGAAATTTTCAAAGAAAGAATTGAAAATAGATCAAAAGAGGAGTTGAAAGAAAAAAAGCAGCATTTAAGTCTATACCTTGATGAAAAGGTATTGGAAGCAATAAAGAAAAAGGCCGAAAAGAAAGGGTATAATGGCTATAAGAAGTTTGCTGAAGACATATTATCCGCGGAAGTAAAAGAAGAAATAGAAGAATAGGAATTTCAGAGAGAATAGACGCCCTTAAAAGCAAAATCGTTCTAAGGGGTCTATTTTTGTTGTTAATGAGTTTTTAGAAGGTGAAGTCTAATCATATTACCTAAACTCGAGATTACGTTTAAAAACAGATCTGAGAGGTTGTTTTTTGGGCCCATTCTC
The DNA here is from genome assembly GCF_038006965.1 of Bacillus sp. FSL K6-1338. Lineage (NCBI taxonomy): Bacteria > Bacillati > Bacillota > Bacilli > Caryophanales > Bacillaceae > Bacillus > Bacillus sp. FSL K6-1338. The sequence goes on from NZ_JBBOWI010000003.1 coordinate 151,951, forward strand.
AAAAAAATTATTACAATTGTAAAAAAAGGTTTTATATACCATATGTGGATAATTATGGTGGTTGGTTTTAAGGGTGTTTTATTTAAGATGAAAAGAGTGCAAAAAAAGAAATGAGAAATGCAATTAAAAATTAAAACACCAATAATTTAAAGGTGATTATACCAGCATTATAAATACAAAGACTTCATATGGAACTTGGTAGGTCTATGAGTATACTAGAGAGTTTGAATAAACATACGTCACCGAATATATTAAAAAGCATACAAGCGTTATTTGAAATTTACATTATCAAAAAATAGCATATCAAACTAGGATAAATTATGAAAAAATCAAGAAATTAAGTATACATATTAATATTATAGTAAACTAAAATCTTATAAAACTCCTAAAATAAAAGATTATGAGCAGACTGAAATTGGACGGATTTTCTATTTTAGAGTCTAGAAGTATGGTAAAATAAAAGTATAACTGTATATCGCGTGAAGGTGGGCTTGTTATTATCCCTTCTTTCCATTCGGAAGGAAAGGGGGTGATATAACATGGAATTTTTGTTTGAACTTTTAAAAGAAATTGCAAGAGCAGTTGTGCGTGAGATCTCGGCATACGTGTTAAGAAAGCAACTGCAAAAAAAGGACAGCAAAAAACCCACTCTTCGCCGACCAAAGCACAAGCGTGGGTCTAAAAAAAGATAATGCATAATAACAACCACCTTGACAGTAGCAGTTATGAGACGAGATGTTGACAGCATCTCGTTTTTTTAGTGTATGCAATTCATTTAAATACTATACTTAATATATATTGAATATGCATTCAATATATATCTAATCTACAGTAAACATACCATATTTTTATTTTTTGGTCAATAAACAAGGTGAGCATGCTTCCACTTAAATAGCCTAAAGAAGACTTATCTCTTTGTATTATTATACTATAAATAGAAAGAAAATTAAAAACTTAAAATTCAATTCAAAACATCTGATGCTAATGTAACCTTTATAAAAAAAGAAGGAAATTTCACATTGAAGAATTTTCCTTTTCAGGTCAATTAAAACAAATAGCAACCTACCCAAACCAAATATAATTATATTTGGTTTGGGTAGGTTGGGGTAAGGAAGATATATAATAATTTTTAATGTTTTTCTCCTTTATTATATAAAAATTACTTAATAAAAATAGGGTTGCTTAATTTTTAAGTATAGTCATAAATCCCCTTCTAATTAATCTTTTCTATATCCTTTTAACATTTTTTTAGAAAATCGATTTGGATATAAGTCATCTAGCATAGCGTAAGAACTGGAATTCCAAAATTTTTCTAAGGGCGTTTTTAACCCATTTTTAATTATCCATTTGCATGTATATAATTTTAATAATTCTTCATCTGTTAGTTTTTCTTTAATTTCAATTGTCCATCGTAAAGCTTCTAGAGCCCTCTTCTTTGTCCAGTAATTATACGGAGTTACAGATAATTCCCATTCTTTAAAACGTCCGGGATACAAGGTATTTAGCATACGATAAGGACTATTCCCAAAAAATTTGTTTAACGGAACATTCAATTTATTTTTTTTAATCCATTTTCTATTATAAGCTTCTTTTAACTCTTCATGTGTTAGTTTTTCTTTGACTTCAATCGTCCATCGTAAAGCTTCTAAAGCTTTCTGCTTCGTCCAAAACCGATTCGGAGTGGAAATTAATTCCCACTCTTTAAATTTTTCTGGATATAAAGCATTTAGATATGCATAGGGACTGTCTTTCCAAAATTTAATTATGGGTGTCCGTAAATTTTGCTGATTTAGCCAAACTATACTATATATTTTTTTTATATCTACATCAGATAATTTTTCTTTAACTTCAATCGTCCATTTAAGGGCTTCTAAACTATTTTTTCTTGTCCAAAAATTCATGGGGACTTTTTTTAATTGCCATTCTTTGAATCGATTTGGATATAGTGCATTTAGCATAGCATAGGGGCTATTTGCCCAAAAGATTTTGCATGGTGATGATAAACGATGTTTGCTTAACCACGACTTATCAAACACATTTAATAATTGTTCTTCCGATAAGTATTCTTTATTTTCAATTGTCCACTGTAATATGTCTAGAGCATTTTTTTGTGTCCAAAAATTCATAGGAACTTTTTTTAATTGCCATTCTTTAAATTGATTTGGATATAATTCATTCAGATAGGCATAAGGGCTACCGTTCCAATACATACCACAAGGTGTGTTTAATTTATTCTTCTTTAACCATTTTTCTCCAAAAACGCATAATATTTGGTCGTTTTTTAGGTTCTCTTTTTCTTCAATTGTCCATTTTAAAGCTTCTAAGGCTTTAAGTTTTGTCCAAAAATTTATAGGCGCCATTCCTAATTCCCACTCTTTTATACAATTAGGAAAAGCATCATTTAGCATCGCGTACGGACTTGAATTATACTTAGAAAGAACAGTTGCTAACTTCATTTTTTGAATTAATCTCTGGTTCCAACCTTTTCTAATATCATTCCGATCCCATTGTAAAACGTGTTTAATTAAATATTTCGTAACACGTTTTGAAAGCTCAAAATCTATATCTTTATTCCACGTATTAGGTGGAAAACGCTTTCTTTTACCATCTAATATTTCTTGATAAATTTGTTCAATTGTAATGGAATTCATATTACTTTTCCCCTTAGATGTTATAAAACGTATACATTTTTTGTGATTAAAAATTTTAAAAACGATAAATGCTTCTTAAAATAAATTGGCATTAATAAAAAGACTATATATTAATTACTTTATTACAAAATATCGGGTGATAAAAAGTTATAATTTTTCTATTGCGTAGACAAATTAGCCAATTAAATAGTGTATATAATTCTAAGATACTAAATGTAGTAAGGGTGAAAAATTGTAGAGCTAAAAATCAAGGAATTATACTGAAATTAAATAAGAGAAATTAGAAGTCTATATTCAGAAAAAAAGGGATACGTCGTATTTTTTACTAAAGAGTAATATTAAATTATAAGTTAATGATTCCCTATATTTATTAACGTTCAAAAGGTACTACATTAGTAAATGTATAACATAATAACCTTGTTTAATTATAAATTCTTTATTATTAGCTATTTAAATTAGGAATTGCAAAATTTATTTATGGTAAGTTGTTTTAGAAAGAAAATCCCTGAAAAAACACATATAAAAGGGATAAAAGATGCATAAGAAATTTTATATATGAAAAGTTATTAAAATCTAACAAAACTTTAATACATGAAGCTGCTAAGTATCTTACAAATACTTAATGGGAGGGGAAATAGGTGAAGGTTTTATTTCAGGGTTAGTGTTAATTACAGTATGTAGATTAAAAAAACACTGATAAAATTCCTAAATGATTTTTTTATTCTATGCAATGGAATTTTTGTAGTACTCTTTTTTGCAACTAAAGAGAGGAAATGCAAAATTAAGAATTTAAAGTTCAATATAGTCTCCTTAACACAGAAATTGTGGTTTTTAGTTGTTGTTTTTTTGATACCAAGGAAATATTAAAAAACAACAAATAAAGCATTTGTATAATTTAAATTTTGGAATCTTAAAATCAAATTAAGGAGTATAGTAAGGTTGTAACACAATGAACCTTCAGCCTTTTAAGTATTTACTCATTAGCTTTAAGATTCTAAATTATTGAAAGTAAAAAGAACTTGTAATATTGCTTACAAGCTCTTTTTACTGTTTTTTTGTATTTGTTAATCTTCGAAATACCTAACCATTCGAAAAAGGGATTTAATCCATAACCTAATAAAACTACTCATAAACATAAAGACCCCCTTTAATAATACTACCCTTCCCTTAAAATAATTTTCATAAATTAAATGATGATATCTAAAAAATGATATTAGTTCCCAGAAATCTTATTTTGAATTATATAAATACTACGTACAATTGCTAAATTTGTCTAATTTTGAGACAGATTTGGCGGTGAAAAAGTTCTTGAGATATAAGAAGATTGGGGTGGATTAAATAATATATCTGTATATTTGATAATTATTCGAATTAAAATTTATAAGGCTCATTAATTAATTAATAAGTATCAGATGTTATTGTGATTTATCCGATTTTTAGTTTGTATTAATAAAATCGTGTTTGAAAGAAGTGAGGAAGAATGTTTATAAAAAAGAATAAAAAGTTAGTAATAATACTTTGCTTACTGTTTATTTTGGGGATTACTGGATTATGGTGGGCGAAGGAAAATAAGAACTGGATATTTGCTGATGGTATACCAATTCTTATGTATCATGCTATAGGAAATCCACCAAATGGAACTGATAAAAATATGACAGGATGGTATGTATCAGAAGAACAATTTAAAGAGCAAATGGAATATTTAAAAAACAATGATTATGATTTTATTACATTTGATGAATTAAAAAATGCGAAAAGGTACAAAAAACCTATAATCGTAACCTTTGATGATGGATATGAGAATAACATGATTGCCTATAAAATATTGAACGAATTAAAAGATGGTAAGTTTAAACCAAAAGCTACTCTTTTTATGATAGCTAGTCTTATTGATCAACCAAACTATTTAAATCAGAATCAATTAAAACAACTTTCACAATCAGAAATTTTTTCAATTCAATCACATACAGGAAGCCATATAAATTTAACGGATTCCATAGTGGATTTTCAACAAGAATACGAAGAAACGAATAAAAAGATTTCTAAAATCACTGAAAAAAATGTTTATATATTATCCTATCCTTTCGGAGCCTTTAATGATGAATCATTAAATCAAGCAAAAAAATATTATAAATATGCTGTTGCAATGGGGCATGACAGATTTAAATTACAGGATGAAAAAGATGAATTATATAAAATTAAGCGATTGACTATTTCAGGTCATGATAGTATGTGGAAATTCATTCTTATGGTCCGATAATTTTAATACTTATTATTATAAAGACTAGAATTTTTAAGTGCTAATCTAGTATTGACGAGATATTTACATAGAATAAGGAGTTATGATTATGATTACCCTAAACAAAAATAAATATATAGCCGGAATTATATTAACAACTTTTTTGCTATCGCTGTGTATAAAACCAATATCTATTTATGCTAATAGTAATGTCTCTCAGCATCTAAGCTCATCAAATAAAAATGTATTCACCCAGGAGCCAAATTTAGTACCATAACCGGTGAAAGATGAAAGTTGGTTTTTAGGAGAACAACCTGAAAATATAGATCCTAATAAATTACCTATTGTCTTTGTACATGGCCTTCATGGACAAGCAAATGAATGGTGGGGGGGGAATAAAATGTATACATATGCATTTAAAGAAGGGTTTCGTACAGCATTTGTATCACTAAATGGTGAAAAAGATAACTGGGATAATGGCAAACAATTGGCTGATCTCCTAAAAAGAATTTCTGAATATTTCGGTAGTAAAGTAAATATTGTTGCACATAGTAAGGGAGGAATAGATACACAAACGGCATTAGTTCATTTTGGGGCTCATTCTTATGTCAATAATGTGATCACACTGGCTACCCCTTTTCATGGAACTGCTTTAGCTGATTTAGCATATAGCGCCCCAGCAAAATGGCTTATGAAGCTATTAGGAAATTTAGATGCTGGAACCGAATCGCTTCAAACAAGTAATATGAAACATTTTCGTGAAATAACTGATTCTAATCAAAATATATTAAAAAACACATATTATACAGCTGCAGGAACTGATTGGGGCACCGTATTTAGTGCCTCATGGTTTGGAGGTGTTTATCTGTCTGGAGTAGGGGGCTCAAACGATGGTCAGGTAAATCTAATAAGTACACAATTCCAATATGGAGAACAACTTTTTGTAGCTCCTTTTACTCATGAAAATATGCATCAAGGTTCTGCAGTGTTTGAAAAGATTAATCCTATACTACAAAAAAATAATAATAGTTTACAAACACCTTTTATAATGAATTCTATAGCAAAAGAGTTTAAACCAAACACAAAAAAAACGGAGCAATTTATGAATGGCGGGATTTTACCAGCATATAAGACAATAGAAGAGAAAGTCTCTGTAGATTCTTCTATTCAGAAAATAGAATTATATATATTAACCAAAGATGAAAACACTCGTATAGAGTTTATATCCCCTTCTGAAAAAAAATATAATACCAAAAATATTCAAACAATGCCTATGCCAGAGAACGGGGTGTTTGATGGAAGTTACTTACATCACATTTCTATTAATCTACCTGAAAAAGGAGACTGGAAATTGTATATGAGTAGTAAAAAGGATGATGCCTATTTTATGATGGCTCAATTTAATAGTAATCCAATAATCTCAATAAATATGGATTCAGTAGTTAAAGCAAATACTTCTATTCCATTAAAAATTAAAATAGAAAATCCCGAAAACTTAAATATGGCTTCCATGAAAATAAATATTAAAAAAGAGGAAAGTGAAATTTCGCAAAAAATGGATATTAAGGTGCAGGAGGAAATAAAAGACAATACGTTAGTTAAAATGATCCCATCATCCAATAAAACAGGCAATTTAAACGTCACGATAGAATTTGAAGGGAAAACAAAGCAAAATACAAATTTTAGACGTACTGAAGTTCGATCCATTCATGTTCTAGAATGAAGAAATGAATACATTTTAAATATAGTAACTTATAAATTTTAAGATATTTATTTTTAATAACTAACTATAATATAAATATTTGAAATACTATTATTAGATAGGAGGTTTTTTTTATAGCTACCATTATGATTATAACCAACAGGATTGACTCACAAGAGTTACTGATAGCAAATCTGAAAAAATATGATTATAGGCCCGTTGTTGTAAAAAAGTTTGATAATGTCTTAGATCAATTTTGCGAAATATCTCCTGAATTGGTTATTATTGATGTGCCATCAAAGAAATTCGACGCATTTTCTTGGTGTCGTCAAATTCGTAACATCTCTATTTGTCCGATCGTTTTTTTCTCAAAATTCAATAAAAAAATGGAGCAAATTATGGCATTAGAATATGGAGCGGATGATTATATAGCTGCGCCATTTCATTATGGAGTCATATTAGCAAGAATACGTAGTCATCTGAGAAGAGTTTATGGTGAATATGCTTCGAAATTAAACGAGAGAATCATTAACTGTTCTGGATTGATTCTCTATACTGATAAGATGGAGCTGAAATATGATGGGAAATCGATATCATTAACTAAAAAAGAAGAACAACTCGTAGAACTTTTATTGAAAAATTATCCGAGTATGGTACATCGAGAAGAAATATTCAATAAACTTTGGGATGGAATGAAATATATTGATGAAAATACATTGTCAGTATATATAACACGAATTCGTTATAAATTAAAAGAATTAGGGATTAAAAATGCTCTTGAAACAATACGTGGTTCTGGATATCGTTTACATAATACATGGGAAAAATCAATTCATCCATTAAGTTAGAAATAATAGCGTATTTTACTTCATAATACTAGCAATGCAACAAAAACATTATACAAAGTTAATAATTGTTCATTTGTTGATATGTGGTAGTTAACAGATAATGTGATTGAAAATAAATAACATAGAAGTGTTTGAGGCCATGAAAATTTGGAAGACAATACGTTGTAATCCAAAAATCTATCCTTAAAGTTCATTTAACATTAATGAGCTTTATATAATTTTCCCATCAAAAAGAAGCAATTTTTTTATAATATCTTTGCTCAGCTATATTAATCAATTTACAAATGAAATCAAATTACTGAAATTGTATACCAATTAATAAAGATGAATCGATCCCGTCTATTAATATAAAACATTTTCTAAAATCATATAAAAAGAATTTAAGGAATAAATCGTTTGCATAGGATGTGTTTGTGGAATGGAACAACAACTCGGGGAACTAATTGTACAATATGGATATTTGGGAATTCTTATAGCCCTTGTTGGAGGTATTGTTGGACTTCCAATACCAGATGAGTTTTTACTTACATTTGTAGGTTATAATGTTTCAAAAGGAACGATGTCAGGGGTGTATGCTCTTCTTAGTGGAATGGCTGGAGCAATTATTGGGATTACACTAAGTTACATCCTTGGCTTGAAATTAGGATTACCAATCTTGAATAAATATGGTCCTAAAATCCATATAAATGAGAAACAAATTAAAAAAACACATGTCTTGTTTGAAAAGTACGGTCCTTTCTTGTTAATGATTGGTTATTTTATACCGGGCATTCGTCATTTGACTGCATATTTTGCCGGAATGTCAAATTTAACATGCTGGAGGTTTTGTTTATATGCATATAGTGGTGCTTTTATTTGGACTAGTACCTTTATTGGGGTCGGATGGAAGCTTGGTGACAAATGGGGTTTTGTGGAATATAGTTTGCATCATTATGGAATTCGAATTTTAACAATTTTAGCGGTGTTTGTATTTTTTATTTTGCTATATTTAAAAAAAACAAAGAAATGGTAGTTTATTTGTTTTTGATGAAAGCAATAGCTAGTGCTTCTAATACGATGTTAATAACAAATTAAATTTTATATCTGTATATGTTAATGTTTTAATTTAATGATTATATATAAGATGTTAGAACGCTCAAGCAAAAGATAATATTTGTAATAGCTTATTTAAGTAAATATTAAAACATATTTACTTAAGAGCAATCCGTAGATTGATTACTTAAAACTAAATAATAAGCTGCTAGTTAGTTATATACTCTCTTGAGAATCTATCTTAATAGTTTTTAGTGAAAGGAGGTGAGAAATAAAATGGGACAGAAGGAGCAATTTATAGGTACCTGGAGATTAACCGATTTTTTTATTAAGAAAATAAATGGAGCGCACTTGTACCCTTTTGGAAAAAAGCCAAACGGAATGCTTATATATAACAAATATGGGTATATGAGTGTTATTATTTCGGGTGAAAAACAGCCAAATGAAGTGAATCTTGATTTTAAAAATACTTCAGCTATAGAGCAGGCATTAGCCATCCAGCATATTTCATATTGTGGTTTATTTGAAGTACAGGAGAAACAAATCATACATTCCGTATTTACAAGTATCTTTCCCCAATGGAAAGATACTCAACTAAAACGATACTATCATTTTGAAAAAAATAAATTAACTTTAACTACAGAACCTCTAAATATAACGAAAATGGATGAAAGTTTTGTACTAATTTGGGAGCGAGAAAATTAAAAATTTATATAATTAAAGGAGAAGAAAAAAATGGAATTTGAATATGTTAAGCAAGTGAATTCAGGTGATTTTGAAATATATATTATTGACGATTTTGAATTAGGTCGTCCCCGAAAAACAGGAACGTATGTTTTACCTGGAGATGACGGTATTACATTAATTGATACTTGCACCAGCCCCTCACTTCGATATATTATTGCAGGATTAAATGAACTAAATATTGAACTAACTCATGTTAAAAATATTATTCTTACACATATACATGTTGATCATGCGGGTGCTGCAGGACTTTTAATGAAATGTTGCCCTAATGCAAAGCTATTTGTACATCCTATGGGAGAAAAGTTTATACGTGAGCCACATAGATTAGAAAATAGTCTAAAAAAAATATATGGGACTAACATATTTAATGATCAGTTTTATCCTCTAATACCGATCCCTGGAACACGTATTCATGCTGTAGAAGATAAAGAAAAATTAAAAATATCTGAGAAGCGCGAGTTACAATTTGTTTATACTCCTGGACATGCTGATCATCATATGAGTATACATGACCCTGCTACCGAAGGAGTATTTTCTGGAGATGCTATTGGAGCATATTTCACTTTACCTGAAATTAACTTTAATTTATGCTTACCTATAACTTCGCCCCCTCACTTCGATTGGGTAAAAATGGAGAATTCAAAACGGAGAATTCAGGAATTAAAACCTAGTAGAATTTATTTTGGTCATTACGGGGCTTCAGAAAAAGTAAATATAAATAATATATACTGTCAGTTTGATTATTGGTTGCAAAGATTTACTACTATAGGTAAAGATGTTTGGAGAGAAGAGCAAGATGTCAAAAAAGCTAATGGTATAGTTGGAAAAAAAATATTTGACGAAATTAAAGAAATGCTTAAAGAGAAAGGTTTGCCACTAGAACATCCTTTTTTGGCGAATTTAAAACCAGATATTGATTTTTGTGCCATTGGGATTGTTCGTTATCTAAAAAATATCGATGAAAACTTCAATGTATAGACAATAAGTCCACTAGAATTGCGCAATAAAATAAAGAGTATATACAAATAACAGTACCTGCGGGTACTGTTATTTAAAAGATGAATTTAGCAAAATGAATTTTCAAAACAAAATATGCATATTAATATTTATAATAGAATATTTAATTGTAAATTTTAACTTTGCCAAGGAGGGATCCTTAAGCATGACAGTAAAATCATATGAAATGGCAAGCAATTTATAAGAAAGGACTTAATCGATTGAAAATTCAACTTTTGTATACATGTAGATTACTAAGGTACAAATGTATTTTACGTTAGCCCCTGTGTACTCCTTTACTAAAAAACTATAGATGAATTACTATACTTCTACATATCAACAATTCAGTAAGACTATACATACCTGTTAAATAATTCTGATGGAATAATAGCGCATGAATAAGTGTAATATATCATCTGTGTTATTAATTTATATGGTAAGAATCTGTTGTTTGTTTTAATTCATTTAATTTATTTTCGTACTCTAGTTATAGAGATTTTTTGTATTTTTATTAAATGAAGTAACAAAGCAAAAGCACCCGAAAGGGTGCTTTTGCTTTGTTACTGATAAAGAACATTGTTTCTTACCAATACATATTACATATTATGAACAATAACACCCTCTACACAAATTTATCATATGTAAAGGGAATTAGAATACGTTTTTTAACTTTGTCAAAATTAAAAATAGATTAATAGTATGATTGGTAATTTTTTATAATAATAGAAAATAATTAATTAGAAGGAGAATATTAAATGAATTTTTTATCTAAAAAGGTGTTGATATGATTAATTGTAGGGGCTATGGGTATATCTCTAATTACTCCTTCAATACATGCTGAAATTAATAATTCACAAAAAGAGGCAAACTCTACAGCTTTAATGATTGAAAAAAGCACAGGAATTAATGATGTTTTGAATAACTTTAAAGTCGATTCTAAAGAAGCAACAGTTGTTAAAAATGCATCAGGCATAGTGAAAATTCCAAATAAATTAAACTCAGAACCTATTACTATTAAAGATAACAAAGAGTCTTTACATATTTCACTCCCAGAATTAAATTCAAGTGAAATTATCCAAACAAATAATGGAACTCTTATTTATCAAGATAAAAATCAACCAACTGATTTAGCTTTACAAACTACCAAAGATGGTTTTCGATCATTAATTAAGATTAAAAATCAATTTGCTCCAAAAGAATATGAGTTCGTAATTAACATTCCAAATAACGGAAAGTTAATTACATCTGCGGAATATTTGGGTAAAGAATATGATACAGGTGAAGTTTTTATAGTCGACTCAGAAAATATTATTCAAAGTGTATTTATGCCCGCTTGGGCAAAAGATGCAAATGGAAAACCGGTTGCTACACATTATAAAGTTGATGGAAATAAGTTGATTCAGGTTGTTGAATTTGATAAAAACACCGTATTCCCAGTGATTGCCGACCCTGATTGGGTGAAAATAGGTAAATGTTCTGGAGCTTTAGCTGCTTTTGTAGGCGGAAATTTAATTGCTGTTTCTAAATTAATTAAAATTAAAAAATATATTAATGCTTTAGGTGGGTTTGGAGAAGCTGCAAAACTTCTTGTACAAGCATCTACTTGGGAAGAAAGAATGCGTGTAGGCGGACAAGCTCTAGTAGGTCTAGCTGGAGAATTAACTGGTGCTACAGGTGTTTGGGCTGCATGTAAATAGGTGTTAGAAATGAAATATATACTTACTGGAATTAACGTTTTACTTAGTCTAAGTATTTTGATATCTGGTTTGAAATATTTTAAAAATACAATTGTAACCTACAATAATGATATTGAGCAAAAAAAAAGTATGACAAGCTCTGTTTATTCTATTGCCACAGATATTGTCTTTATCTGTATTTGTATACTTACGCCAAATTGGATTAACAATTCAGACTTTGATTTTTTAGTAGATATAATATTACCAGGTTTTATAATTGTAGGTGGAATAGATAGTATTCAATATCTTTTCCTTAATATGCAATCCAGTCACAAATATCTAATCTTAATTATTTTAGGTATTTTAAATGGGATATTTATACAATGAATTGACTTTAAACTAAGAAATAGCTGATATTGATTTCTTACTTTGTCGAAAGGAAAAATCAAAAACTACAAGATAAGAACACTCTTGATTAACTTTTCTATTCATGTAGTTCTTTGATTATCTTCATTAAAAAGAGTATTTGTATACTATAACAAGCTATAAATATGAAATTGTTTAGGAAAAAGTATAAAAATGTTTTAGAAAGAGAGACATAAGTCTCTCTTTTTTTGTAGTTAAGAAGTCCGAAAGGGATGAAGATAAAACTTGAAAACAATCAGAAATAGTTAGTTACATTCAAATTGATTTAAAATATCTAATGACTTTATTGGGACAGTAGGAGAATGTGCAACTAATACCCACCAGCTTAGTCAGATGGGAGATGTGTGACTTCGAAAGCACACAAAAAATGATGAAACAGTTATATGAATTAAATACGACACGTTGATGCTGGTGTAATTCATGTAACTGTTTAAGATATTTTTTATTAGGGTATTAATTTACACCTTTCAAGATTAAGTAATTAGCGTTTTTATGAACGGATTGTTCATTTTATTAAACATGCTCTTAATGCTTAATAAATTTTATAAAATTATTGAATGATAACCATTGTTCCTTCTCCCACCTGAGTATGTAACCACTGTATATCTATATTTTTCATATATATACAGGCTATATTTTTGGGGTTTGTTATATTCTTTTCTAGATTTGTTTCACATATTCCATAATTAACATCATTTGTTTTGGTACTTTTCAACTTAATTAATGGTTGATTTAATGTTTTTTCCTTAACATTTTTATATGAAGAGTGTTCTTGAGCTGTATTCACTACAGTATACCTACCCACGGGAATCAGTTTCTGACTCTGATCCGTACTAATTAAAAATTCTTTAATTAATAATTTATGTTTTACATAATATAACTTATTTTCAAAACGTTTAATAACAAGGTATCTTGGATTTGAAATGGATGCTTGTACTTGTTGTACAAATATTAATGTGATTATTATGGTGACCATAAGCTTACAGTTGAATTTCAACACACTAAACCTCCTATAACTTATTTGGATTTATAAAAACTATTTAATACTACCTACATCCCGTACTTTTACATTTACTTTTATATCTATGTTTGCTTTAGATAATTCTTTTCCCCATTTTTGCTCATAAGGTACCCAATTTTTATATTGAAATGCACGAGCATATAATCCGAATCCAATAGGATCTATGTTTGCTTGTTTAACTTTTTGGATAAGCTTTGTTAATTCTTTTGTAAGTTGCTGAGAAATAGCTTTTTCTAATTCCCTACTAGTTATAGATGTGTAGGAGCTAGGGTATTTCTCTATAATTTCTGTCCCCATATTAATTTGTATTTTAAATTTAAAACGGTTCGTATATACTACTTTTGTATCAACGTTTATTCTCTGTGCCGAAATACTAATCCATTGTTTGTTTACTTGCTTGAGTGGATTTTTTATTGTAAATGGATAATCCCCCTTTATTTTCCCTTGTAATAAGGTTAATAATTTATTTTCATTTGGACTTAAGCTTTCTTTAAACAAATTTTGATAGTCTAAAAGCATTGTTCCTGTAATTTTTATTTTTTGGTTATTTAACCTTTTAATGCTAGAAATACTAGGAGTTATCCCTTTATCCTTAACTTGTCTATACAGTTCTTTAAATGTAGTTTTAACAGTAACATTTCTGTCATTCCCTGTTTTGATTAATTTGACTAAATAATCTGAAAGAAAGTTTTTTTGAGGAGAATGAGAATAAATAATATCAGAAACTTTCCCATCTACACCAATGATTTTGGCAGTCATAGTATTTTGAGGATCACGATAAAAAGGTTCTAAGTATTCAAACCAATTCTTTTTTTGGAGAAGTTTTTTCCCTAAAAGAACAATCTGAATTTTACTTCCAGAAATAATACCTGGATCTACAGTATCAAATTGATCTCTTGCCTTTCGAACTGTGATATCTGTTGCAAGATGGTTTTCCTCGCTTCGCTTCCGATCTTTATTAATTAAAGAATTTACTACATATACTTTCAAATGATTTTTTTGATCTATATCAATTCCTACTATTAATGTCGCAGCGACATCTTCAACATATACTTGGTCATAACAACCGGAGAGCATTACTATACAAATAAGAAGGTATAATATTTTTTTAATCATTATGTATCACCTCCTTAATTTTGCTACCAGTAATATTAATATAGGGAATATGTAAGCTGTTCCTAATCCTACATGTGAGATTAAGCTCTTCCAACTTTGCACCTGACTCCATGATGGATGTATTAGGAAAACACTCAAAATATAACACATAAAAAAAATAAAAATATGTATATTCTTTTTTTCTTGTTTAGTTAAATTACTTATACATAATAAACTGGCATAAATATATGGAGTCCATGCTGTAAAAACTACAAATAGATATAAAGTAATAATAATTAAATCAAATCTTTCTAAAAAACTAACCTCAATGATTTTAAGTATACTTAGAACCGGTTGATTATAAGAGGTTATTTCATCAGGACTGAAAAATATATAGCAGGATATTGTCATAAAAGTATAAAATATCAAGGTAATGCTATTAGCAATTAATACCCCTTTAGTTGCGGCCTGTTTTCTTTTTAAATAAGGATACATACAGACTACCATTTCAAAACCTGTAAATGGAAAGATAGCCTGAGGAAAAGCATTCAAAATGACACTAATTTCATTTTTAAAAATAGGAAGCATATTCAATAAGTTACCTTCTTTTAGAGGTATTAAAAATAATAATACAATCCAAATCGTAAGGTAAAATACAATTTCACAGTAACGGCCTAATACATAAACATTTTCAGCTACAACAAGATACGTGGGAATTAAAAATAATATAATTAAGAGATAATCAGGTGTTTTGGGAAGTAAATTCCCCTTAATATAAAGCATACCATTTAATAAAATAACCCATGCATAAAAAGAAAAATAACAAATATAAACTATGATGAGAGCTTTCTTTATATATTCAATCATTTTATTATTCGGTTTTTTCGTAAAAAATATTTGATATCTTTTAGCCACTTGCACCCAAGCTATACTAGCGATTGTAGAAAACACAAAGCAAAAAGGGAGGACTAACCATCCATCAGTTCCTGTTTTTTCTGCCAATGTACTAGGAAGGAAGAGAATTCCTGTTCCAACCTGAGCACCATGAATAATAAATATAAATTGGTTTAAAGAAAGTATATTAGCATTATTAATTTTAGATATCATATGTCACCTTTGGTTTCATTTTTATATTTAAGAATGAAATTTTTTAATTTACAAATTTGCAATGGAAAAAATGAGACTCCATATGGGGTACCCATAGAACAAATGCTTAATATATGTGCTAGTAATATCATAAGGCCAATAACAATACCTACAAATCCGAACCATGTAGCTAATAGCATCATTGGAAACCGTAAATATCGTACAGCTAAACTCATATCATAATTCGGAACAGTAAACGATGCGATGGCTGTTACAGAAACGATAATAATCATGATATTACTCACAATTCCTGCTTGCACAGCAGCCTGACCTATAATAATACCTCCAACAATCCCCATTGTTTGTCCAATAGGGGCTGGTAAGCGTAAGGCTGCTTCTCTCATCATTTCTAAAGTGATCTCCATAATCATGGCCTCCACAATAGCTGAGAATGGAACATTTTCCCTAGATTCTGCTATAGATAAAAATAATGGAACAGGAATTAAACTATAATTAAATGAGATTAATGCAATATAGGTAGCTGGTAAAATGAGTGCTAGAAAAAATGCAACTATACGTAATATTTGAAGAATAAAATTAATCATCCATCGTGTACTAGAATCATCTATATTTCTAAAAAAACTTAGGAAATTTGTTGGCCCGATTAATACATTAGGTGAATGATCAACTACTATTACAAATTTCCCTTCCAATAAGTAAGATACGGCCGTATCAGGTCTTTCAGTCAGTAAAAGTTGTGGGAAAGGTGAATACGGATTATCTTCAATATGTTTAATTAATTCACCAGTATTAACTATAGAATCAACCTTAATATTTTCTAATCTACCTCGAATCTCTTCTGTTATTTGGAAATCAGCCTTTTCCATTAAAAAAAGTAAATGAATTTTTGTTTTTCCTTCTTCACCAATTTCTGTAGATGTTACAGTTAATTTAGCAGTTGGCAAATAATTTCGTACTATAGCAATGTTTTTCCCAGCAGCTTCTACAAATCCTTGATGTGTACCTTTTATAGATATTTCATTTTTGGAATCAGATGGCTCTCGATTAGGTCCACCTTTAATTTCAAATTTATATGCTTCAATATACTCGTTTACAAGAAGAATAGCATTTCCTTCTAATAAACTTTCTTGAATTTGATCAAGAAATTGCACTTTTGAAATATTCCCAATGGGTATGATTAGCTCAATTTCAGGTGTGAATTCTTCTTTTAACAATGGTTTAAGAATACTATCAGTAATGTCTTTTTTATCAGTCAACTCTGATAGATATACCAAAGCTACTGTTTGATAATTTTCTTTCTGAATTCTTCTTATTACAAGATCCGGAGCATTCCCCAAAGACTTTTTTATAAACTCAATATTTTCATCTAAAGAAGTAATTATTTCTATATTCTTACAATTTTTTCGATTAGATTCTTTACTTGAGAATGAGTTTTTTTCCATAAGTTTATTCCTCGTAAAAAATAATTTTGTACGCTTATTATTAAATAATTACATACTAAATATGTGCCAAGATTGTCTATTGTTCGGACAAAATAATCTTGTACATTAATACCTCTTAATCATTACAATAGGTGAGTCGTATAGGACAGACATCATCAACGATAAAACCAAAATATTTCAGAGGTGAAGATAATTACAAGTACATAAAGGACAGAGATATGTAACACCATAAAAGATACTTTAGTGCTTTAAAGTTCATTTATAAGTCTTATCATATATAGCAATTGACATATTGTTTTATTAAACAGCCTATATAAAAACATAATGGCCTATCGTTCTCGTAATTCCACTAAAAATAAACGTTTAACATTTCTACATTTAAAATGCATTCATTTATGTTAAGGAACTGAAGATAAATATATAGATAACCTCAAATACAGTAAAAACATATATAAGGTGGAGATAAATTTGGAATTTAGGGATTTAAAAATTTTTCAAAGTGTAGCTAGAATTAAAAATATTACTGCCGCTGCGAAAAGTTTAAATTATGTGCAATCCAATGTAACTGCACACATAAAACAATTAGAACAAGAGCTAAATACAGTCTTATTTCATAGACATGCTAGGGGTATATCGTTAACAGGAGATGGACAAAAATTCCTTGAAAAAGTTGACAAAATCCTTAAAGAATTTGAGGAATTAAATAATCTGTTTAAGGATGAGTCTTCTGTTGGCTTTTTAAATATTGGAACAGTAGATACCGTGCATCCATTACCTATGTTATTAGCTGGGTATTATGCAAAGTATCCAAATGTAGATATTTCACTAAAAACCGATGTAAGTAATCGACTAATGCTAGATGTACTTAATTACAAATTAGATGGTGCTTTTGTCACTGGCCCTATAAAAGAGCTATCATTTGAACAATATGAAGTTACTAGTAAGACACTTACATTAGTTACAAATCAACCTACATTTAAATTACAAGATTTGAATCAAGAAACATTTTTGGTGTTTGGAAAAGGTTGCGGTTATAGAGCGATGTTAGAAAAGTGGCTCGAATACGAAGGGTTTATTAATAATAAATTTATGGAATTTAATATGCTAGAAATGATTTTGCATAGTGTATCACTGGGCTTAGGAGTTACACTTTTACCAATCACAGCTGTGGGTTTATTCTCTAGTCTCCCTAACATTTATTGTCATGAAATTCCAGAGGAGTTTCGGCAAATCACAACCATATTTATTAGAAATAAAAATATAAATCCAGGGCCTGCTATGAGAAATTTTATTAAAGAACTTCAAGTATATAAATAACAAAGAAAACTGCATGAATTTTTTTGATACATGTGACACAAAGAAATAGCCAAAATATTTTATTGAATATATTTTCTAGTCATGAAAACCATCATTAAAAATGATGGTTTTCATCATTTGTTTGTATTTTACATTGCATCTTAATTTAAATAGAATTGCATAGAAATCGATTTTAAAGCTACTTATTTAAGAAACATTTTTAAGGATAGTGATTTATATGTCGAAAAAAAATTTCAATTTAATTATCAAAAAAAAAATAAAAAGGACAAAGTGTTTAATTTTTGTTTTTACAATACTATTAGTGACGCTCATTAGTTTTAAAATAATTTATTATATTTCTTCTGTAAATCATCGTTTAGAAGAAGTTGTTTTACCAAACACTTACATTGAATCAGTAGATGTAGGAGGATTAAATAGAAAGCAATTAGAAAGTACGAATCAAGAACAAATCAATTATTTAATGCAAAAAGATTTAACATTTTTATTAGGAAAAACCAAAAGAACTTTTACTTATCAGGAAATGGGAATTAAGTATGAACCTACTCTTGTCATTAATAAGATTTTTGACCAACAAAGTGGAAATAAATGGACTGGCTGGTTGAAACAATTAACAGCTGCAATAGGTTTTCGAAAACTCAATTATAGATTAGAGCCTGAAATTGATGATAATAAATTTAAACACTTCATCGAGAACGAATTCACTAAGTTTCAAGTAGAACCTACTAATGCATTTTTAAAGGTAAAAGACTCTAATTCTGAAATATCTTATGTTGATGAAACGCCAGGGAAAAAAGTGAACATTGCTATGCTAAAAAAAGATATACTAGACGCTGTTATTAACAAAGAAACAAATAAAGTGTCTGTAAAGTATATAAATATTCATTCCGATATTACCATGCAAGATTTAAAAAAAATAAATATGAAAACCCCTGTGTCTGAATATAAAACAGATTTGTTGGGCCGGGATGAAAATGTACGAGCAAATATCGAAAAAGCTGCTGCGAAATTAAATGGTGTGGTAATACCTTCAAATAAAAAATTTAGCTTTAATGCAACTGTGGGAATAACCGATCAAGCTCATGGCTATAAAGATGCACCAGTCATTCTACATGATAAGATAATACAAGCTGCAGGGGGAGGAGTATGCCAAGTTTCAAGCACTTTATACAACGCTGTTTTATTAGCAAATTTAGATATTGTATATAGAGTAAATCATAGTCACCAAGTAAAGTATGTCCCGGTAGGATTAGATGCAACAGTCGCTGACAACGGTCCTGATTTTAAGTTCAAAAACAATACTGATACGCCTATATATATCAAAACGATTATAAAAGATAATCAATTAATTGTTAAACTATTCGGAAAAACAAGTGATAACATTGTACATGTGTATACAAAAACAACGGAACAAACAAATGCTTCATTAAAGATAAACACATATCGCGAAGTGAAAAATAAGAACAAAAAACTAATAAACAAAGAATTTATTAGTGCTAGTACCTATAAAATTAAATAATATTATCTTCAAAAAAGATTTAGTGTACTCCGTACATTTTAAAGCGTAAACTATTTATTAAAGTATTTGAAGGAGATTTATATGTTAAAAACATATTTTAATCATAGATTAATTATTTTACTTCAGTTTTTTATAAGTTTGTATATATTTACAAATATATTCCACTTATTTTTAGACACTAAAAAAGTATCTCCTTATTTTAAAGATACAATTCAAATAAAAAAAGAAGCAAATCAACCAAGTAAATATGAAGTATTAACTCAAAGGTTAGATCAATATTTAAACGATAACGCGTTTAATGGTTCTGTCCTTGTAACCATTAAAGATCATGTAATTTTAAGAAAGGCTTATGGCTATGCCAACATACAAGATAACGTACTAACGACACCAAAAACAAAATATCGTATTGGTTCCATCACCAAAACAGTTGTAGCTGTGTCTATTATGCAGTTACAAGAACAAGGGAAATTAAATATAGACGAAAATGTTAATAAATATATTTCTACATTTCCAGCAGAGAAGCAGATTACATTAAGACATTTATTAACACATACATCTGGATTACCTGAACAAGGACAAGGACATGTTAATGCAACTTCACGTCTAAAGTTAATAAATTGGATTGGATCACAAAAACTTGCATTCCCTCCTGGAACAGATTGGAAATATTCAGATTACAATTACATGGTTTTAGGATATATAGTTGAAAAAATTTCAAAACAACCACTAGCTCAATATATAAAAGAACATATTTTTAATCCAGCAAATATGAAAGAATCAGGAATAGGAGAAAAAATGCCTGAGGAAATATTTTTGGCAGAGGGGTATATAAAAGATAAGGGTTCACTTCTACCGGCACAGCGGTCACAAATGAAATGGCTTTATGGTTGTGGAGACATGTATACTACTGTAGATGATATGAAAAAATTAGATGAAGCAATCATGACAGAAAAGTTGTTTGCTAAAAATAGTTTATCCGAAATGTTTACAGCAACACCAACCCATAAATACGGTTTTAGTTTTTATGTTCATCCAGACTATTATCATAATCACGGTGTATTGTCCGGATGGAATACTTATAATAATTTCAATTGGGATAAACGTATATTTGTTATCTTGTTCTCAAATGTTAAAAATAGCATGGACGATGAATTTAATCAAAAGTTTCGTAATATGGTAATGAAGTTATAAAATAAAATTTAATAATTATCCAATTGATGTGTAAAATGTTACTGTTACAGAGTTTTCAAATTGAAAGTGTTTAATTGAAAATTATTATATTTTATGCAATTGAAAAAATTATATCCCATTGTATATCAAAGACCAGAAGTCTGTACCAAGACTTCTGGTTTATTTATATAGGGCGTGAATTTTTTGCATGATTAATAATATTTGACTTAACTCCTTTACTTGGTTACATATTCCTAGCTGAATATATAGCACCGTTGCTCACTTTTGAAAGATATTCTGTAACTTAATTATCATAAAGAATTACTGTTATTTAATTTCTTTTATTGTATTTTGTTTGATATGAGTGGAAAGTTATTACCTAATATAAACGAAAACAAAATACTGAAAAGTGAGAAATATCTAATTTGTTTAATCGATAGACAAATTAGATATTTTTTTTATTATTATTTAATATTAAAATTCAAATGTATTATCAAGTGAAATAAAGGAAGATGTATTTATAATTAATAACACACATTTAATTGGGGTTTTATCTATTTCTTAATTAAAGGGATAGACTATATAATTTGATAGAAAGGAAGATATTATTATGGAACACACAAACAAAAATATAAACAAGGCACAGCAAGTTAGCTCCGATTCACTGGGTGCTAGTGGTGGGACTAATAGCCAAGATTTTGAAAAGTTAATGGATGGATTAATAAAGTCTGTAAACTCAGAGGGATTTAATTTAAAGAATAAAAAAGAGCTTATTTTATTAGGAGGAGATACATTAAAATCTGCTTATAAAGATGCACATGAGAACTCTGGAAATTTTAATAATACTGCTAGAACTATAGCAATGGGAGCTACGGCATTAATTCCATATGGAGGTGCATTTATTTCTCCGCTACTTGGATTACTATGGCCCGAAAACGTTCCAAATTCGGAAAATTTGATAGAAAAAATGAAGAATGAACTTGTTAAAATGATGGATGAAAAAATTCAGGATTTTGACCTCGATATTCTTCGTACAGATACCAAGCATCTAAAAAAACAGTTAGTCGAATTCGAAAACATAATAAATGGTAAAAAAACTGAATCATTCTATACGGGCAGTATAGAAGAAACTCGCCGTGCAGATGTACTGCAAATGAACTCAGACTTTGATAAGCTTTTAAATCGTAGCCGAAAAGAGAATCGACTAATAGCTGAACTTCCTATATTCACTATTGTTGCAGTAGCTTATCTTGAATTCTTACACTTCATGGAAAAAAATGCAAAATCAACATTACTAAAATTTGATTCTACAACCATCAACGAAAAATTTATTACTCCTCTTCCAATAAGAAGAACAGAATACTTAAATCACGTAAAGAAAACATATGAAGAGGGTAACAAAGAATTCGAAAAAAAGATGAAGATTATCGCAATCAAAGTGCTAGGAAAGAACAACCCTAAACCCCAGGACAACCTAGACCGCATGACGGATGTAATAGCTGATTTAAGAAAACAAAAAAAGGCCTTCGAACATTCGATATCTCTTAGAGACTTTGATAAAGAAATAAAAGAAGCAACAGATTTTATGAATGAGTATGCAGGCTTATTACATCAAAAGAATCAATTTTATAACAATACATGGGGTAACGAGGCATTCAGATTGATGGTAAAGGTTGGTGGATGGGTAAAAGAAAATGGGAAATGGTACTGCTTTGATGAGAATGGGAACATGTTAACTGAACTTAACCAATTCGGGGATAAATGGTATTACTTCAGCCCTGAAAAAACTAATCAATTTGAAAAAGGAGAAATGGTTACTGGATGGCTGGACTATAAGGGGTATTGGTATTACTTCAGCCCTGAAAAGACTAATCAATACGAGGAAGGACAAATGGTTACTGGATTCGTGCACATTAAGAGTGCAACGTATGTCTTCGATCTAAAAGGACATATGGTAACGGGTTGGTACAATAAGCAGTACTTCAGCCCTGAAAAAACTAACAAGTTCGAAAAAGGACAAATGGTTACTGGATGGCTATCATTCAGCGCAGATTCAGCAATGTCTATGATATTAGTTATTGGGCTCCGAAACCATATAAGTCCGGACGCTATAATAAAAAAGAATGAAGAACTTAAGAAACAACCAGCAGGTACAAAAATCTGGGTATATTTCAGTCCAGGAGGGCAATCTATCTCCAATACTAAGCAAACTATAGATGGTAAAATGTATGAATTTGATAAATTCGGAATTTGCCTTAATCCGTAACAATATATTCATTTTAGTTGAAAATAAGTTATATATACTATTCGGAGTACCGTCAGCATTTTCCAAAAAACCACGCTAAGAAAATTGAGATAAAAAAGAGCCGAACTTTCCCCCGTTAATGAACTGTACCCTATAAAATGGACAGTTTAATAAAAAGACCTTTAAAATTAGGCACCTAAAAGATGGTTCCGGTATTGTACCGGGGCCATTTTTTTGAGTGCTCATTGATAACGATCATAATTATAATTTTCTATTACCTGCCTAAGAGATTGGAACGTTTGACAAAACTTATAGTCTAGTTCATCTTTCATATGACCAAAAAAAGATTCTATTGGAGCGTTATCTAAGCAGTTTCCTCTCCGTGACATAGATTGTTCTTATTCCCACCTCCTTTACACGGCGCTGAAATTCTGGATGCGTATAGTGAGTACCCTGATCAGAATGCAAAAGTGCTTCAGGATGAATGGTATCTCCTAAACTATCTTTTAACTTATCTAATGTTTGATAGACAATATCCATCTGTAAAGAATGGGAAACATGATAAACTAGAATTTCTCGTGTCGTACTATCTTGGATATAAGATAATTAGGCTTTCTTTCCTTTCCATAAAACAAATATGTAATACCCTTTAACATACTTTTCTCTGGCTCTTCTTGGTTGAATTGAAGTTGTAATAAGTTCGGACAAGTTTTATGTTCTTGTTTCGCTTTTGCAAGTTGTTTGTATGGATTAACACGACGAATCTGTGTTTTAAGATTGTATGTACGCATAATTCGGAAGATACGCTTGAGATTCATTGTAATTGCCCTTGTATTTTCTAACTTTATTTTGAGAAATCGTGTACGAAACTGCTTCTTTTTCTGGTTGAAAATCTTTTGAATTAATTTATAATCTTTCTCATCACGTACTACTTTTTGATTACGCACTTCAACCGTATGAAGCCAAGCGTAATAACCACTTCGACTTCGACTTACACCAGCTAAATCGCAAAAATAACGTACCATACGTGGGAATTTGAAGCGACGAATCGCTTGTTCAATAAGTATGTATATTTCACATGATGTTAACGTTTATTTTGTAACGCCTGCCTTTCGAGTTCGTCTAATTTTTTTAGTGTGAATAAAATGAGCCTCTATGGCATGATAGTAGTCAACGAGAACTTGATCGCTAAAATTTGTAAAATGATATGTGCAAAAGACGCCTATCATAAGCTAGATATTCAAACTTGAAATGAAATATAGTTAATACTTGTATTTGCATTTTTTGATTTTATCAAACATAAAATTTAAAGTGTTTTTGGTTGGATTTATGTAATGATAATAAGGGATTTTAAAATGCAACATTGTGATAAATTCATATCGATATGTAAAGAAACACTAAATCAGTTTATATTACCCTATGCATGTTCATTTATGTTTTTACAAACAAACACGGTTTAATCTCACGGGCTCAGGAGAGCTATGCGTCAAGCAACGTTGAAAGATCTGATTATTAATATTAAACACTTAGAATCTCATACATGATGTTTAGCTTACGTACATTATGCATTCTAAATGTTACGAAATATTTAGATGGACTGACTCCAAAGATCTACATGATTATTTTCGTAATAATAGTGTTTCTGAAACGCTATTTCATGCTGATATATATAACGTTCATAAAAACATTCTAATGTGGAAGATACTATTTAAATCAGTAGAAATTTCAACAGCTGTAACATACGGTATTGCTTATATTGAAGGTTACAATATAATTCGATAACATTTTAACTTAAGAATTTTTTTATCTCTGTCCACCTAAAAGCTCCCACCTCAATTTGTGTGAAGGTATGCTAACACTAGAATAATGAATGTCCGTTAGTGTAAACCAAAATGATACTACTATATATTTGTACAGATTGCTCTTTGAAAACTGAGGGTATGAGGTTAATTACAGAAAAATCTTTATAATTTTAAAATATTCAATATTTTATCAAACAATGTTTGTAAAAATTGCAAAGACTAGGTTAACGTAGGCATCATGGGGAATTAGCACCAGACACTTCAAAACTCACCGTAGGAACTACGGGTAAGTTTTGTTAAATTTAATTGATGGTTTATGAGATGTGAAGAACTACGCTGCTTCAAACAGGCCTTTAAGTCAGCGTGGTTCAAATCAAATTCTAAGAATTTTTTAATCATCTATTGATAAATAACCAGGTTAGAAAAGTGGGAATTTTCTTTACGTTAGCGTCCGTGTATACCTTTACTAAAAACTACAGATAAAGTTTCATAAATTAGATTGCTATGTATAGAAATTTAGAATTGCACTTTTAATAAAAAAAATATAATGAGCGAAGATTATTAGACTTCTTCCAGAAAAGCGGATTTCTTTCTACTTCCATTTCGGAGTATGTATGAGTTTTTTATACATAAAAACAATCTCTTTTCTCATTTTCACCTCGAGATTACATTAAATAACTTCACTTAGGAACAAATACTGATATAAGTACTATTTTAGGAGGAATGTATAATATGTTTAAGAACCAAGTGTTGAAGTCTTTATCCTTGATCATAATAGCAATCTATGCACTTATGTCTATAGGAACTATAACTATGTTAGCAACTGAAGTAGATATAAATACTACTCAAAGTACAAATTCGACTGACCTGGAAGCTTATGGTGTTGAATGGTTGACTACCTTAAATACTAATGAAAAAAGTGCAATTACTTATTATACTGGACAAAATTATGTGTATATAAATCAATACTTAAGAAATAAGAGGCAAGAAATACCTTCAGGATCAACTATTTCTAAGCTTGAACTAGAAGATAAAATACGTTTAATTGATTCTGCAATAAATAAAGCTATTTTAAAAGAGGATATTATGGTATATAGGAATACTGGTGAACAAGAGTTTAATGAGGCAAAATATTTTTTGCAACCGATATGGGGGCCTGATTTCAATTCTTTAGAGGGGATTAAAAATTTCGAAGATTACATAAAAAAAGCAATTATACTTGTACAAAAAAATATAAATAAAACGTATACCGCGCCAGCATATACAAGTACATCTTTACAAAAGGATTAAGCTTTTGGTCGTTCAGCAATTCGTATGGAAATAAAAATTCCAAAAGGGGCTCACGCGCCCTATATAGATTCTATTTCTAAATTTAAAGGAGAAAAAGAAGTACTTTTGGCCAGAGAATCAACCTTTAAAATAACTGGTGCTTCTACAGTCCAAGAAAGAGGACAAAATACATTGATTATTAGGGCAACGTTAATAAATGGTTCTAATGTAAAGTCTTATAACACATAAAAAGTTAAGGGAAGTACAAATATGAATATTAATTTTAAGTTTGAAGCATGACATAGTAATCTACAAAAGAATAGACTAAAAAATATTTTGCTTCTATTACATTAGAACAGAAAAAAGAAATGAACGCATACTCTCATTAAATTCAGATTTAACAAACACAATATTTATAAGAGTCAAAAGTTGGTTGTCAGTAGACAATCGACTTTTGATTTAGTCAGCACGAAGCAAACGCAATAAATAATTCTGTTTTAGTTAACATCTATCTAATCAAAAAATCGAGTTATAAAAAAGAGTGGGAAAACATTTTTTATTGAATTTTGTTTATAATAGCTTTTTAACCTGTTAGTAGGAATCGTAAAGTAGATTAAAAGAACTTATATAAAGTTCTTTTTTTATTTGTAATTAAATCCCCTAGTGGCCCCTCATACCGAGAATCTTTTCCCTCCCCCTATAGCGCTTTATCTAAATTTATTCTAAAAATAACGTTTTTTGTATTCGTCAATAAGAAAAAACAGTTAAACAAAACTACTTTTTATTAAATACAACGAAAAGTAGACGATTATAATCAAACATATCACCTCTACTTGATGTGATACCACCATTAGTGAATAAATACAACATGAAAGGAAAATTTACATATGAAGTATAAAGAACGAACACAAGCAAAGCGCAAATACAAACAAGCGCTTCTGGTAACAGTCACAACAATAACATTAGGAGTAAGTACGTTAGGAAGTACTGCCACTGCATTTGCTGCTGAAGAAGATAATATTTCAGTAATTTCTTCACACACTCTTAACGATGTAGGGACCCAGATGAGTCCAGAAGAAAAAGAAAAAACATTTTGGCAAAAAGCGTCTACTGAATTAAATGTCAAGAATGGTAAAAAATTTGCAGGAACTTCAATGAAGGAGTTTCTTAATTTTGCAAAAACTGGTGGTTCTGCAAGTGCGAATAATGCTTTAAGAGCGATGGTACTAGCAGGCTTTGATTTTGTTCCATATGGTATGTTTATTAGTCCAATAGTTGGTTATATATGGCCCGAACAAGGAGGGATTAAAGAACAACTAGAAAAACTGAAGGATGAGATTAAAGAAGATACAAAAAAACAAATTGCAGATCAACATTTGACAGATTTAAATACAGAATTTTCAAACCTTACAGAAAATATAACACACCTTGAAAACTCGGTTAATGGCAAAAATCATTCAACATATTATTCCGCGGGTAGTATAGAGGAAACTCGACGTATCTGGGCTGCACAGATTGAGTTTCACTTCGGTAAAATACTAAAACTTGCTAAAGAAGAGGCACACAAAATAGACGACTTACCTTTATACACTCAGGTAGCAGCTGCTCATATAATCTTTTTGAAAAACTTAGAAAAAAACGGAATAGGGCCTAAATATCAATTTGATTCTCAATCCTTAAAAGATTTTTATGGTACAGCACATATTCAGAAAACCATTGCTGAGTATGAGAAATACATTGCTGAAACATATAAACAAGCTAATAGCGAGAACATGGAAAAGATAGAAAAATTGAATGTATTCAATTCTGAAGTGATAACTCATAATTTTTATGACCCAAACACAAGTGCAACAATTAAACAAAAGCTGAACGAACTCAAAACTAAATACCAAGATAAGGTCAAAGATATAAATAAAGAACTTGTATTTCCAGGGGGATGGGCTGCTCATAATAGAGCACTGAATGAAGCTGAAAACGCTTTAAACAACGTAATCAATGCCTTAGCTGCAGCTAACTTTTTATCAAACTTGATTGACACAACATTTCATGATCCAGCATTCAATATGGCAGCATCATTAGGTACGTGGATAGAAGAAAAGGACGGAAAAACAGGAAAGGAAATAAAGCAGCACTACTATTATAAAAATCGTTCCGGGAATCTGGTCACGGAATGGCTGAATATTGGGAGGTCTATGTATTACTTTAGCCCGGAAGAAAATTTTGAAAATTCTTCAGGTGAGAAATTTAAAAGAGGAGAATTGGTTATTGGTTGGATTAATACTCAGGATGAAGATAATACAATTAGAACCTATTTCCTGAGCCGTCAGGATGGTGATCAAAACTCTGACGGAGAAATATTTAATCGAGGACAAATGGTGACTGGAATGGCTGACATTACGTATGAGAACGGGGATAAGGAATCTCATTATTTCAGCCCGGAAGACGGTCTTAAAAACTCTGACGGAGAAATATTTGATCGCGGACAAATGATGACGAAATGGGTTGAAATTAAGAATACAAAGACTGTCGAGAAACACTGGTATTACTTCAACCCTGACGACGGTAGTATGATAGTCAAAAAAAAGGCGGTACAAATTGGTGGCAAAAAATATGATTTTGATTCTAATGGTGTATGTACAACACCTAACGGTTACTAAACAACGAGATTTTCGGTTCTGTTGCAAAGCTTTTGGAAAACCAACAGTTCTTACAACAGATAAGACTCCTGCTCTACTTTGTGCAATTAAAAAACTGAAATATAGTGGGTTTTATATGCATACGAAACATTGTACTGTTAAGCATTTCAATAATCTTATCGAACAAGATCATAGACATATTAAGGGATGTTTTGTTAAATCCACTGGATTTCAAAACCTCCACCATGCTTCACGTACATTGAAAAAAATCGAAACGATTCATACTATATACAAACAAAAGAGAAGTCACATTCCAGACTTCTCTTTTTCACCGTACAAAGAATTACAGCAATTCTTCAGAATTTCTTAAACGATAACCGTAGTTTATAAACATGCTTAGTTTTTCAAACTTTGCAATATAATCACTAATATGGCAGAACTAAGTTCTTTACGAAGTGAAATCTAGGCATTAAAAAAGGAAAATGAATTTTAAAAAAACGTAAACCTTATTTGCCAAAAAACAAAATTAATACGATTTCAATTTATTAGACAATATCACCACATATTTGGAGTGCGCTGGCTTTGCTATCGATTATGAAACGTCTACATGACATACTACTCGGGGTGTTTTTTGCTAATTCTTTTTTTATATTTAAAATCGAATTTGTCCTTTCATTAGACAAATCGAATATTTCATAAATCAAGATTACAATTTAAAATTTAGATGGAGCAGTAACGATCTTGAATGACAAGGTTTTTTCAAAAGATGCAACAACGAAAAAGGCCATTCTTACATTAGGAGGACAAGCATTAAAAGAACTATATTCTAGTGCAAACTCCGGTAATTATACGGAATTGGCTAAAACTTTGGTACTAGGAGCTGTAGCACTTGTACCATATGGGGGAGCATTTGTTTCTTCTGTATTAGGGATCATCTGGCCTTTTGGTACGGAGAGGGGAGAGGAACCTTTAGCAGCGTTGAAAAAGGAAATAGAGGATTTACAAGCTTCAATGGTTGCAGTAACTACTGAGACATTCCAAGCGCATTATGTAACATTATTGACAAACTTACAAAGATTTGAAAATCAAATAAATGATAAAGGCAGTACATCTTTCTAAACAGGCTATGTAAAGGGAACAGAAAAAAGCATATATATTCCTTGCCTTAGAGTGAACTCTAAGTTGTAAGATAATTTAGTGATCGAAACATCCATACTGCGGAGGGATCTAAAATGAAAACTATTTTTATTACGGGAGCATCATCTGGAATTGGAAAAGCTACTGCAAAACATTTTGTTGGAAAAGGTTGGAATGTTATTGCTACAATGCGGTCACCTGCAAAGGAAACGGAATTAAATGAACTAGATAACGTTTTAATATTAAGACTTGACGTTGAGCACAAGGATACCATTCATGAAGCAATAGCAAAGGGAATTGAGCGATTTGGTAGGATTGATGTTCTTCTAAATAATGCTGGGTATGGCACAATGGGAATTTTCGAGAGTGCTACTGATGACCAAATCAGAAGACAGTTCGATGTGAATGTATTTGGACTAATGAGAATGACAAAAGCAATCTTACCTCATTTCAGAGTCAATAAAAGTGGATTAATTATCAATATCTCTTCAATGGGTGGGAAAATTACATTTCCCACAATGTCACTTTATCATGCTACTAAATTTGCGGTCGAAGGTTTTACGGAATCTTTATCATTTGAGCTAGCACCTCAAAATATCCATGTCAAATTAATTGAACCTGGCTCTATCAGCACTGACTTTAACGGAAGATCGATGGAATTCTTCTTTGATGAATCCCTAACGGACTATAGTAAGTTTATCAATTTAGTAAGGAATGGCATTGAAAAAATGAGTGAGCTTGAACAATTCACCTCTCCTGAG
The DNA here is from genome assembly GCF_038006965.1 of Bacillus sp. FSL K6-1338. Lineage (NCBI taxonomy): Bacteria > Bacillati > Bacillota > Bacilli > Caryophanales > Bacillaceae > Bacillus > Bacillus sp. FSL K6-1338. The sequence goes on from NZ_JBBOWI010000003.1 coordinate 182,786, forward strand.
GTTGTAGCAGAGGTTATCTATCAAGCAGCAACGGATACTACAAATCAGATAAGGTACGTTGTTGGTGAAGATGCAAAGAATTTAATTAAAATAAAAGAAGAATCAGGAGATTTGGCATTTATCAAACATATGACCCAAATGTTCTCTTGAAGCAGAAACACTATATTAGTGGCATTTGTATAAGTAGTTCAAGTGAAATTTATCATTAATCAAGTAACTGAACAAAACAAGATTATCTATTCATAATTTAAGAGGTTCCTTGTACGTTGAAAAACCGCAGTTTGGCTGTAAACTGCGGTTTCGTTTATATAAAGCATGAATGGTTTCGATACCTTTGATTGTACGTGAAGAATGATGAAGATTTTGAAATCCTGCGGATTTGGAATACATCGCTTAATATGTCTATGATCCTGTTCGATGAGATTATTGAAATGCTTAACGATGCAATGTTTCGTATGTACGTAAAAACCGTTATGTTTCAGTTTTTTGAGCGCACAAAGTAGGATAGGAGCTTTGTCATTTGTGAGAACCGTTGGTTCTCCAAATGTTTTTACTAGTCTTCTCATAAAAGCATATTCCATCAAACTAGTAGGAAGTAATCAAGCCTTAAGCATCAACGATGCAAATCAAATTAGAATACAACCATTTAATAATGCAGATATGACTCAGCATTGGAATATCCAAAAAGTGAAAAAAATACGTTTATGATTGAAAGTGTACGTTATCCTTTACATTGTATAGATGTAGAAAAAGCATGGGTAGCACCACTCCCAAGTGCGAATGTAATTTTATATAAACAAAATGGAAATGCCGATCAGCAATGGAAGTTGAATATACCAGTAATACTACCTGAGGGTGTTTCAGCATCTTCTCAAGAAGTACGTAAAAACTTAAAAAAAAACACTGAAACCATTAATCAGTTGCCATCTTATTTTGAAATTGTTGAAGTATTATACCATTCTCCTATAAATGAAAGAATTCTATTTAGTGTATATAAATATGAAGTCCTTATCAAACATCATAATGGCCAAATAACAAAGAAAAATGTAAATTTAACTATAAAAAATGACGATTATTATCTACCTATAGGTTTTATTGGTACAATGTACTATTCTTATGCACTTATAGCTGCGTTAATAGATGGTAGGCAAGTGCTGTTACATGGAAATGGGTCATTGATAGAGAGGATTAGTCCAGAAAGAAGTTACCAATTTAAGTATCCAATGATTCAACTCAACTTTTATAATTCCACATGTAATATTTATTATCATGATGACTACCATAAAAAAACAAAGTAATAAATAACGTATTATAGAAAATGAAAAAGACCAATGAAGTAACTATACTAATGTTCAACTTCATTGGTCTTTTTTAGAATTTTAGGTTATGAACCAAATTATCGAAGCAATACTTATTTATTTTTATATTACTTCCTATCAAAAATAATTGGGGTGATTTAAATGTTCTATGAAATAAACATTTCTGATTTTGAAGGAAAAAAAGAAGAAGCAAAGAAATGAGCGATATAAAAATTGGCATGATCGTTTACTCACACCCACAGAAAAAAATGAAATAAAAGAGTATATGAATAATAAAGGGGTGGCTCAGCAAATCAATCATGATTTAGAAGATAATAGAGGAAACATTAAAGAAGATAATAAGTATAAGGAAACCATCGAAAAGATGGATAAAGGACTAAAAAAAGAAAAAACAGACCAATTGATATATGTCTATCAGCGTGTAAGTGAACAGTTTTTTGGTCTTACAGAGGGTACTCTTCGTACAGGTATAAATATTAATAGAGAAGAATTTGGTGTATTCAAAAACTTTTATATACATAACCAAAGTATATTGATAGAAAATGGATATATGGAGGCATCCTTGTCCGGGATATGACCGAATCTGGCCAAAGAACCTTGTATCTATATGAGGTTGAAAGTACCAAAAGGAACGCATGGGGGGTATACAGGTAATTTACAGGAGACAGAAGGATTTTTTACTGGACAGAGGATATGGTATACAGTTTACAGATGCAAAAATTATTACTAAAAAAGGGAAACAATAGATTAAAATAGAAGCTAAGCTACTCACAAAAGAAAAAGTAGAGCAAAGGATAGCTGAATATAGTAAAGAGCTAAATACCGAATTATTACAATCAGGTATTGAAACTATTGAAGATAATCCCTTAATAAGATTAGAATTTAACAGTAGATATACCAACTATAATTATGAAAAAAGTAAAGAAATTATTGAAGCAATAAAAGGATTACCAATAGATTATATGTAATTATTAAACTTGGAGGCCAAAGAAATTGCCGAACAACATGGGCTCAAAGAGTCACCTAACATTCGTATTACTGACGATTATATAGATGGAAATCCAAAAGTAGGTGGAGTTCATCATAATGATGGATTTAAGCGTACATACATAAGTTTAAGGGGGATCGAAAATATAGGAGCTGAATTGAAGAAGGTAACACTTCATGAAATGGGACATGCAATAGATGATATGATATTTAAACATATTTCAGATGATGATGATATGACAAAATTATTTAAAGAAGAAAAAACAATTTCCCCACGAAATGGTATGGGAGAAAAAATGAAAGAGAATATTTTGCAGAGTGTTTTTCCATGTATTATTCCATAGAAAGTAAGGATAAACAGTATTTAAAAGAAACAGCACCCAAAACATATGAATTTATAGCCAGCCTTGAAAAACAACTTTCACGATTTAGACTGATAGAGAAATGTTATATAAAAAGGACTTTTCAATCAAAAATAGAGCTGAATTTTCATAATTCTATCTGTAACGTTTATTATAATAAAAATAGTTAAAATTGCATCTAAAAAACACAAACATTTTTAACATACAATAAATTATAATAATATACTCTGCACGAAATTCAATTTTTATACAGAATTATTTATATAATAAAATTATATATTGTTATAATAACCTAGAAATTCAATGAAGAGAGTGTAACAATTTTAATGAAGTTTTATAGACAACCAATTGATAAATTTAAAATTAAACTATAAAACTAGTAAAAAATTGCATGTAAATGTTTGTAAAATAAAAGTATTTTAATATATACATTCATACAAAAATCAATATTTATAAACGATTTAAAAGTCGGTATCAAATTAAATTGGTTAATTTAACCGTGTTTATGAGGAGTTAATTAGATTGATGTAAGAAAAAAACTTATAATTTACTGTAAGAATCTCCAAGGAGTTATTCCGCATTTAATAATTTCTATATAAAATACCAATCATCTAAATACATACGAATATACTAAGATTCATGAAAATGAGCTAGAAATTCCTAGATGCTGTATTAGATTATAAAAGTTAATATAATTGTTCGTAAAAACGGTATTTCGCGCGAACTTATTTGATATTTATTTTTCTCCCCCTTTTTATTTTCTATGTTCTTCTTAAGGTATAAACTACATAAGAGAATTTTAGCATAAAGCAAATAATACTCCATAAAGTCAAATCGACTTTATGTTATTCGAAGTTTAACAGTTTATAAATACTATCCCAGTTAAACTTCTACATTAAAAGTGACTTTTACTGCTCTTACTATGGATAAATATTAAGCCTAACTTAATTCTAATATCTGTTCTTAGTTAGCCCCTATAACATAATAATTCCTTTCATTTTGAGAAAAAATCCTGTCAAATACCATTACAAGTTCTAAACTGATAAAATTTAATTTTTTCTATATAGAACTATGTTAAAGCCTATGAAAAATACAAATTTTATAATACAATCAAAAAGTTGTATTAAATATTAAAAATAATTTAAGCTTAGTTTAAGCGTATCATTGGCTTAAATAACTTCATATAACCACTACTAGCCATAATTCAATAACTATTAAAACACAAAAAAATGATGCCTAAAGGCATCAAAAAGAAACAATTGGGACATTTAAATAGTATTGTAGAACACTATAATTGTTTTATTAAAAAAATGTAGTCACTAGGATTTAAATTCTACAAAAATGGCGTAAAAGCACTTACTATTTTTTGGGTTTACAGTTAATACATTTACCCGTAGAATCAAAGTTGTAAGGTGATCCTGAGAGTATAATATTACCGGTTACCATTTGGCCCCTTTTGAATGTTGTATGATCCATATTTGTAATTGTATTTTCAGTCAAGTAATACCAACCTCGATTTTGATCATCCCAAATCCACCCAGTCATCATTTGTCCTTTTCGAAACTTTTCACCTGCATCGTTGAGAGTTCCATCTTTTGGAGCAAAATAATAATAATGAAAATGACTGTCTTGAACCCATCTTGTTATTAGTTCACCCTCTTTAAATTCTGGAGGATGTAATATTGGCATTGTTGCAAGAAAACTCCTCTTCCCTTCAAGTTCAAAATAACCCACAGCCAATTCCCCTTTATTCAATGTTCTAAATGGAGAAACATTACTAGGTTCTGGACTAACGTACATTGATAAGTTGTCTTTTTCAGACAAATAATATTCTCTTCCATCTGTATCAGTGAAAAATCCTGTTACCATTTCTCCTAATTCGAACTTATCTGTTTTTTTATCAGAAAAATAATAATATGCGTTAGATTCTAAATAAGGAAAATATGCGTGACTAGATGTTCTATCTGAATACCAACCGGTGAATTTTCTTCCTTTATCATCAAGATAAAAAGTTTTTCCATTTTCTTGTATAAATGTGTTAAGTTCTAATACTCTCCAGAATGTTGCGTTTCTAATCGTACTATAATAATATTCCCTAGTCGGAAATGAATTTTTCTCTACATAATCAAAAAATATTTTGCGTATATGGTTTATAGATGTATTAGAAAAATTCGGAAGAAGATTTACGTATTCTTGATAAGTTATATCGTCAAGTAGTAGTTTAGAACCTTTACCATTAGTTTTTATACTTTTTATAAATAGAAGATAAACAGTTGCAATAGCAGTATAAAAAGGAAGTTCAGCATGTTCAAATCCTGATTTACTAGCTTGGTTTAATGCCAATTTAAAGTTTGAATTGATAATCTCAACTTTCGTACGATTACGCTCCGCTCTAGTACCTATAGAATAATAATCAGTTGTATTATTAAATTCTGACTCTAATTCACTATACTCATCTTTTAAAGTTTTCAAAGTTGCTGTAATCATAGCTGAATCAAAAGTTTTAATAGCTTCATCAACGGTTTCTTTTGCAATCTTAGAAAACAATTCAATCAATTGATTGTCTTTTTCTTTTACAATATCAGCATTTGGCCATACTAATTCAAGTAATGGAGCAATGAATCCTCCTCCATATGGAATAAGTGATGAAGCTGTTATCGCAAAAGATCTAAAAATAGTTTGAAAATTAAGTTGGTCTGTATGTGCGGCTTTAACTATATCATTTATTACCGTTTTTGAAGGCTTAATAAAAAACTTAATATTTTTTGAAGTGACAACCTTTTCCACCATTTTTTCCAAGGCATCAAGTTCTATGGACACAACTGAAGGTAAATAATCATTAGCCATAAATATTCATCCCTTCTTCTTAAAAATTTATTTAGCCTATAAAAGATAATAAATATTAAAATGTAAATCCTATCTCCCGATATAGAATGTTGTTGGTATACCTGTTGATAACGATTCCAATTAAATAAGATTTCTTTTCTTATTGATAAAAAATAACAGCATTATTCCTAAACTTTCTCACCCCACTTCCCTCCCTCTATTTATTAAAAATCTTACACTTAAATGATATAATTAAATAACAGCTAAAAATACACCCTATATGTCTAATCAACAGACATATAGGGTGTTGATTATTCGGAATCGCTACTGAATTCCGTATGTTTTTATTTTTGCGAGAATTCTAATCATTATTTACAGTTCTATTAATATAGTGAACTGTAAACCAACCTCAATTTCCAAAATATCAATAATTAGACAAAAAGATAGTACAGTAAAATATCCGTACTATCTTTTAAGAATTTGTTTTCTATCAAAACCATTATTGTTTATTATAATAATTCTAACCTTTCTCTAATCTCATCTACATCAATTTTAGTTTTTAAAAGTAAAAATCAAAACAATAAGAATCAATTATGATGTCCCTCTGTTAAAAAGGATCATCCGGAAGTTTTTCACCTATTCCTGATTCTTTCATATCAGCTGGATTAAAAACATATTCCTTTATGTACTCAGATAAAAGGAGGGGTGAAATTTTTTAACTATATATCATAAAAGCATGTACATGTAATCTGTATACATCCAACCTGTCCCAAGAGGAAATTCAAACTTTTGTGATCCAATCTAACTTATTAACTTTAGATGTTTGTACTTTATTGCCCTCTTTTATAGGGGCAAGTTTACTTACGTCAGTAGAATTCTTGCTACAAAGGCGCAAAATTTCAGTGCACAATCACTACTCTCCTGACAAATCATTTAGGTTCATGAGCTACGATTCTATAACCATACGTATAATAAAAAAGCACAGTTCTCCTGAAACCATAAGATTAAACCGTATTTTAATTAAAAACATAAGATAAACAAATTTATAGTTTCCGTATTTTTCAGCGTACTATTGCAAGATATATAAGCTATATGAAATTTTGTAATAGCTGCGCGCTCAAAAGAGAGGGAAAACCTCTGCTTTTATAAAAGTATAATATTATTGTCAAATTACTAAAATCACTTATTACTATTACAGAAACCTAACCAAAAACATTTTGATTTTTACGTTTGAAAGACCCCCCAAAAACGTAATTATTATCATAAACAACCTTTCACTATATAAACCTTACTAATCAAGTATTCGTTGACAACTGTAACTCTATAGAAACTCTTACAATTTTTTATATCATTTGTTTATTTTCTAGCTTTGTACTCTTAATTACAGGAATTCTCCCAATACTTCGAATCAAATTTTTCTTTACATTAGACAAATCGAATGTTTTTCAGCTCACTATACAACTCTATACTATAGATAGGAGTTCTGGCGCGAATAAATGACAAATTAAACAAAAAGCGATATTACTATGGATTTTTTTTCAAAATCAACTAATACTTTTCTTCAGTTACACGTTTAATAACTGCAATAAGAACTTCTTGCAAGCTTTTTTATTTCCTTTGAATCATAATTGGGCTTTCATTTGATGTATACCTCAAATGAAAGGCTTGTCCACGTCTAGTATTTCTGAGAAATTAACCTTCTCTTCCTAGAAAATAAACGTTGATACTAAATGATGATTTTTCTACACTTATTTGTGTACAATATGTGACAAAAGGAGGCTTCAATATGAAAATGAACGTCGAAACGAATCCAACTCCTATGGCGCCCAAGCCAGATAAACAAACAGGCTGGCGCATTTGGTGGAGTTTATTACGCCCCCATACATTAACAGCCGCTTTCGTGCCTGTTTTCATCGGAACAGCATATGCAATGCGGGTCGGAGGTATAACTCTAATACATCTTCCTCTTTTTCATATGCTGCTTCTTGCTTGTCTTCTCATTCAAGCAGCAACGAATATGTTTAATGAATACTTTGATCATAAAAGAGGTCTCGATCACGAAGGTTCAGTTGGCATTGGCGGCGCTATCGTTCGCAATGGTATTCAGCCTAAAACCGTGCTTAACTTAGCATTTGGATTTTTCGGCATCGCAATACTATTAGGTGTTTATATTTGTATAAATTCTAGTTGGTGGCTTGCTGCAATTCTCCTTATTTGTATGGCTGTTGCTTACCTTTATTCAGGTGGCCCAATTCCAATTGCATATACACCATTTGGAGAGTTGACAGCCGGATTATTTATGGGTGTCATTATTATTGGGATTTCATTCTTTATCCAAACTGGCACTGTAACATCAGAAGTCATTTTACTATCTATTCCAAGCTCCATTTTAATTGGTGCCATTTTACTAGCTAATAATATTCGTGACTTGGATGGCGATAAAGAAAACGGTCGTAAAACGTTAGCAATTCTCGTTGGACGTGAAAGAGCTGTTGGTGTACTTGCTTCGATGTTCATCGTTTCCTACATTTGGACAATTGCTTTAATTATCGTGGGCATCGTATCACCATGGATGCTTATCGTATTTTTAAGTGCACCGAAAGCATTTAAAGCGACGAAAGGCTTTATCGGCAAAAGCATTCCAATGGAAATGGTACCTGCGATGATTGCAACAGCAAAAACAAATACAATCTTCGGTTTCCTAATGGGAACCGGATTATTACTTGAATATTTTCTATAAGAAGGAACTTGCTGTGCTACTCCTTTTCATCTATCGATTTTAAACTATAACTCTCTCATTTTGGGTATCTTTATATGAGCCCCATGCTCATCAACTTAAGAACAGAAATACTCAAAACTTCTACTCATATAATTGAAAGAACTTTAAGGATACAATATTCATAAAAATAAACACATAATGTACATCCTTGCGGGTTTCAAATGTTAAATTTAAACCGATTTCTTTTATTTTCTCAACGCACTATCTTTATAGTGAATATATAATATCAAAGACCATCTTTTTCCCATAACTATGAGACTTTCGCCCATTTTCTGTATTAAGTGGAATAAATGAACCGAATTATTGTTATTTTTTTGGTGATTAGTCTCTTTATAGACATATAGTTCAAGTTAATGGATGTCTTACACTATTCCTATATAAACAAAACCGCAGTTTACGAATAAACTGCGGTTTTTCAACGTATAACAAATCACGATTTTTTTTATTATTTCACGCAATTTAATCGCACTCAACTCAAAACTTGACCTGTTAATAAACTTTTCAACAGAATCCATGAGCAATTTAAAAGTTCTCTTTTGCTTTTTGGCATACGTTGTTGCAAGGTATTTATTAAATTCTTGTCAACTCACAATGCATGATTATATTGTGTAATACAACTAGCCCTCCTAATAATTTCTCATAACAATATAATTAACAATCTCACTCAAAAGAATTGTGTCTTCATCCAATTGAGCCAAGGATTCTAATGCTAATCTATAATGTTCATGTAATTTATCTTTAGCAATTTCTAATGTAAGTAAAGATGGATACGTATTTTTTAAACTTACAATATCCTTTCCAGCTGTTTTTCCAAGTTCTTCTGCACAGCCTTCAATATCTAAAATATCATCCTTAATTTGAAATGCGAGTCCAATGTGTTTTGCAAAATTACGTAATATGCTTACTTGTTGTGGTGTACAATCTGCTAAAATAGCTCCCGATTCAATACTGAAACGTAATAATTCTCCTGTTTTATTATTATGGATATGTTCTAATTCTTCTAAGGTAATCTTTTTTTCTTCACTTTCTATATCGAGTAATTGTCCGCCTATCATACCTTGAATTCCAGCAGTTTCACTTAATAATGAAATAATTTTAATTTTTTTTTGAAGGGGTACATCTTCTAAATCAGCTAATATACCAAATACAAAAAACTGTAATGCATAACCTGCTAAAATAGATACGGATTCTCCAAATACTTTATGGTTTGCTGGTAGCCCTCTTCTCATATCATCATTATCCATAATTGGTAAATCATCACAGATCAAAGAAGCTGTATGGATCATTTCTATAACAGAAGCTACTTCTATACCTTTTTTTACATCCTTATTAAATGTTGAGAGGATAACTAGTAACAATAATGAACGAATTTTTTTCCCTCCCGCATTTAACGAATATAATATAGATTCTTTTAAAAGTGATGGTCCTGTAACATTTTCAATTTGATAAATTAAATTTTTTTCAATTAAAGGGATATTACTATTCATAAACTTTTTTAATAATGGGTTCATATATTTACTTCCATTCCTAAAGGCTTAGCTAAACGGTTATCATACATACTTGCAACCTCCAATCGTTATACAAATAACATTTCAATCTTAATAAATTATATTTTAGGAGCTGCTTTTCTAACAAATTCAGATGCTTAAAACCTTTCTTCTTCAGGATAAACTTACATAATACATTACAAGGGCAAAAGAATAGACTTCTAAAAAATAAGAGTCTATTCTCAAGGAATTTACATTATTTCTACTCTTTAGATGGAATTTTGTAATTTTTAATTACTTTCAATGAGGAGTTATCTTTTAAATGTGCAGTTACATTTAATGTATCCCCCGGACCCGGCAGTTCTTTTCCTACTCCACCAGTCAGATTAAACGTATTAAATCTAATTGGAAGGCCTTGTGGTCCATTTGCCTTCCCGTCCTTGCCTTCCTCTGTTTCCAAAGATAAAACTTGATTTTTAACATAATCTGGAGGAAGATGTTCCGTACCATTAATTTCAACACTATAATATTGTATATCTGTTAAATATTGTCGCAACTGTTTATTGAAGTAAAATAGAGTAACATGAGTTCCATTCCAATCATAAACCCAGTTCTCTATTTGATGTGCTTTTACAATATCTTCTTTTGATGTAGGCGGTTCAGGCTTGACTCCTCTTACATTTTTTTCTCCTTCATACGTTCCTATAACTAAAATTGGTCTGAGTTCTGTTTTTTCTCCTATGTTAATACAATGAGCAAAAGCGGAAATCTCATCTTGTACCTTTCTTTCTTCCGTTTTCCCATTTCCTACAGCAATTTTCTGCAAGCTAGTCACATCAATTGCATTCTCAAAGGTTACAGTTAGTCCTTTGTTTTCATTGACTTTGAAAGCATTTTTCTCTGTTATCGGATTTGACCATTTATTTATTTGATAAGTAGAAATATAACTTGCATACTCACTATTTACATGAGGGAATATAATCGATTTTAATTTCTTTCCTTCAAAATTCCATGTGTAATTTTTATGTGCCTCAAGAATTTGCTTTTCAGTCGGAGGAGGATCTGTTACTCCTACTTTTCTTATCAACACTATAATAGGTTTTATTGTATCATCAAAGAAATGAGCAGTAACTCTTACAACGTTAGGAGGCTGCGGAAATGGTTTATTCGCTTTACAGTCTTGTAAATGAAGCTCTCCCTTTTCATTTAGATAGATTGGATTACCAAAAGATTCCCATGGTGTATTAGGACCTTTCCAAACTTCTATTGTATATGATTTTATACGTGCTTGAATGGAATCATGCTTGTCAAGTTCATTCGTATCAAAAATAATTATCTTATTTTCATTTCCCCAATTTTTTATAGTATGCATAGAGCGGACTTCTTCATCCGTTACCACCAGCCCAGTAGCTCCTGCTAGTGATTTCCCTAAATTAACTATTCTCCCTGTATACGTATAGGCAAGGATTTGAACGATATCTCCATGAAATGGGAGATGCTTTGGATCAAATGAAAAAGCTGTATCTGCCTGAGTCAAATTCACGATTTGATTGTTCACAAGCCCTTCATACTTTTTAATATAGCTATCAACTGGATCTGATACTTTGTCTAATATAAACGAAGTATATGCATGATTTGATTTAGCCCATTTCATTATAACAAATGCCTTTTTTATACTCTCTTCTGTCGGATATGCTCCTAGAAGACCTGTGGTTCCGGCATATCGACTTTGAATGAGGACTCCTTCTCCATCTTTTTTATACGCATATATTTCAACATAGTCTCCTTTTTGTATCTGCTTATTGTTATTACATTTGGATAAATCTAATGTTTGCGTTGTAGTACTTACAGGAATTTCTCCATAATAATGATTATTCACCTTAAATACATAGCTTATAATCTCCCCTGACCCATTATTAAAACTTACCTGTGTATAATGGTTATCCTTTTTAGTCCATTCCGTAATCGCATGTACCTTTTCCAGATTATTAACACTGTCTAGTTTAGTACATTCCTCTACCTTTCCTAAATCAATCTCAATATGTTTACCTTCCACTGTATGAATGGTTAATTTAATGAAATCTCCTAGCTTTGGAAGTGTCCCTTTTAAGAATTCCTTCTTAGAAAAATCTAATTGTAATCGTTGATCTCGAACATATCCACCATTATCTTTACCTTCAAATAGAACAGATTGGTATTTATCCTTATTAATCTGTATATCATATGATTTCACATTCTCTGTAAGGCCTGTTGGTATAGGCGAAAGATATAAGGCGTCAAAAACGTTATCTTTTTTATGCCACTCACTTACTTTATAGTGTACTTTCCATAAATCATCGGATAATTCAGCTCGTCCGCTAAATACGGAATGTGAGTCTCCAAATATATCATGTGCAATAATGTCTACCCACTTTCCCTTTTTTGGATGCAGGCTTGTCTCCCCTGTGTAGTCAAAGAAATTAATGATGTGTTTTCCATCTAATTCTAGAACTCGAATAGGCTTGTCTCCAATTAATTTCCCATCTACTTTCACCTCATAAGAAGCAAGAGCACGCCAAAATTTTGAATCTATTTTTTTAAAACATACACTATCATATGCCGGGTTAGTAGTGTTATTATTCATGTGCCAATAATCTATCTCATATCCCTTTATTACCTCTTTGAAATCATTTTGTATCTGCTCTTTTGATGGAACTTCCTTTGGGTTACCATCAAATATGGGCATTTGATTTATTGTAATAATAATTCGGTCAGATAGTTCTTTTAGATCTCCCTTATATACCCCATTTTTCCAGCTTAGTAGTTCTTTAAAACCCATTGAAATTGATTTAAATGATTCTAAGATCCCCTGCTTTACAGATTCCTGATACTGGTTTAATATACAAAACGAAACGGGTTGAAGACTTTTATTAAACATATATATTCTTTCTGCTTTTTGATACAAAGAAACGGGTTGAGTATTATTCGTCATGTTATATTGGATTGGTAAAATTTTTTGAGATTCATATGACTTTGGTATGATTACGTTAAAATCAACCTCCCCACTATATAGAGGAACATCATCTACTGATGTTTGTTTCTGAAGAAGCTTTGCAACATTAACAGCGCACAATTTAATATTATCATTGTTAGGAGTTTCCTTTGCCAAACCATCTATTTGCTTTTTCTTTTCGAAAGAAGAATGCTCTGTCATAAAATACTTGCCATATAAAGAGAATTTTATATGCACAGAATTTTTCACACCGCTCTTAAAGGGAACTCGTATATTATATTCCGGTATACCATATAACGGATTAGGCCATTGCGTCACTTTATACTTTTGTGTATGCGTAACACCATTCACTGTCATTTCAACATCAAAAGACGTTAGTTTAATCTGGAAATAATCAGTGTTTTCAGAGTAATCAGGACCCACAGACTTTAGTCTTAGTTTAATCTTTTCTTTTTCAATCAATACTTGAATTTGTTCAGAAAAATACTTGCCATCAGTCACTAATCTATTTTTTGGTTCTCGATTCCAAGGTGTATACTGGGTATAAATCTCTTGAATTTTATCGAATAATGGTAGGTGCCAATTCCATCTAATAGGAAATTGGTACTCAGTATTTTGAATATGAAGAGCATCCCCTATTGGTTGAAGAACATTCTTTTCAAATCCTTTTAAACTGGAAAATACCCCCTTAAAAATAACTTGGGATACGCGCCCTGATACTAAAATTGATATCTCTTCCGCTGGATTGACACAGAAATACCCCGTTCCTATCGTAGAATGAGACGGTACAATTCCTTGTTTCAGTAGCTTACTGCCCGTTCCTGTATTTTTCCATACACTATACGACAAGCTTTGGTCGAATTGATTTTCTATATATAAATAGTCATTATTTAAAAAAGCATTCACTTCTAAAATAGGTTTGATTAAAATAACCATCTCTTTCGTGAGAGTCACATCATATACACTTTTCGTGTCGTCGCCTTTGTCCTTAAAAGCTTGCAGCTGCTTCGCGATTAATGCATCTGTTTTTTGATTCACATGCAAAGCTACATGCGAACGATCAATTTTATACGTCAGCCCTTGTTGTGTTGTCATCACGAGGTTCCCACGATTATCTTTTTTGGCTCCAAAGGCAAATTGTATGGCTTGTTCCACTGTAATTTGCGGTATACCCGATTCTGGTTTCGTTTTGTCAGGTATTCCAACAACCTCATCTGCGGAAGGAGCCGCGACTCTTCTATCTAGCGTTTCATTTGGTGTTTCTAAGAGTAAACGTGCTGTACGCTGCATCATTGTATCTGTAACTTGGGACCACTCTACCTCTGTTCCTGGGGCATACTTTCCCGAACCAGCTGTAGCCTTGAATGTTCCGTCAATTTGAGTTGTCACGACTTTCAATGGTTTTCCTTCTGCCAGCTTCTTTTTTGCTCTTGTATCGATGGTAGACGGATGCCCTTGAAATGAATCGCCCGGTGTAACAATTGTTCCTGTTGTGTCCAATGAGGGATAGCTGTCTCCCGGACTTAATTTTTCTGCTCCGTCAGGTACTTTATACGTGAACAACGGTTGGTCTTCCACTTGAAAATTCAGTGTAGGACGCATATTACTGATCTTAGCGGTTCCCATATTTTGATAACGAACAATTCCTTGTAAGATAGCAGCACTTGCCGAATGAATGGTTGTTAATGATTCGGAAGTTTGCTGATTAGCCTCTTGCAAGGAGGAGACTGTTGTCACCCCTTGTTGTTCATTCGTATGATGTTTTAAGTTCCTAGAAAGGCGCACAGAACCTGAAATGTTCGGTGTTTCGCCGCCATGTTCTCCACTTCTTCCATTTTTTACGCCTTTTCCGCCGAACTCGAGCTTTCCCGCATTAGCTAAATCGATTCCATTTCCAATCGTTCTCGTATCTTCAAATCCATAACTTGTATGATAAGTATGGCCAGTTGTGCTGGTATTTTCTTTGTCTTGCACATCTTTTAAAATAAATCCTTCCATAAATGTTGCAACACTTGGACAAGCAGCTACTAATGGATGATAGGCTTCCTGTAATATGCTCCCCTCTATATAGATGCTTCGGCCTGCTTTTTCTAAATCTGTGTAAGGGTCCCCTACCGTATTCTTATCAAAGGGGTTCGAAATATATTTTGGGTGATGATTATAAAAATCAGGATTATGATCGTATGTTTCGGACCAAGGCATGACATTAAAATAGCCGTGTTCCTGGTCAAATACTTCAGAAATTGTATAGCCATTCTTTTCTAGAGCATCAGGGATTCCATCCCCATCGCTATCGATTTCTAATAGTTTTTGTATATTTTGGTTTAGATTGGGATATTCCTTGAATGGATCCTTTTTAGGTGTTGTGGGTGTTCCAGGTGTTGTAGTTGTTTTCTTACAGCTAGGATGGTTAGGGTATTTTTTACAATTAACTTTATTCGCCATGAATTTCGCCTCCCTTAAATAAATGAGCTGAAAGATCGGTAATACCTGTCCCTGTTTCAAAATTAGGGACATATACCTTGTTTTTCGGAATATTTTGGCCGTCGCTGGCCCCACTGTACCACCATTTCAAAGATAAATTTATTTCCTCAACAGGTTTGGGGTCAGGCAATACATATTCTAGTCGCATCGTATACAGTTGATCTTTTGTTAAGGATACGGCATTATACTCATCTCGATTAATTACGATATCTTTATCTTGTATTTGTAAGACCACATATGCGTCATCTGATGTAGAAAAGTAATATTCGTCTGTTGCTTCCGGCTGAATTCTTCCTAACCACCTCACTGCGCGTACCTTTTGATCAGGAGAAATAAATTTAGGGTCTACTTGTACCCTTGTATCTGTATACGTTCCTTTTGAAAAAAATAATAGATTTTGAAAATATGGAGATTCGAAATAATAAGCTAATAGCCCATTTTTGGGAAGGACTTGCATGTTTGCCATACGATTTTTGCTCCTTTATTTGTATAAAATAACAGGTAACAGCTATTTAGGCCCCATGATATAACCGTTACCTATTCCTATTATTTTCTGATGATTCATGGATCCAATTGTATGCTTTCAGAACTAAAAATATATGGATAGGCCCATGATATTATATCTTTGTCTCGAAAATCATAAACAGTTGATCTTCGTGATTGTTATCTGTCAATATATCTTTATCTACAGTAAGCTGAATCGTAATGTTTTTATCTTGTTTGTCTGACCCGATTAAACCGTCTACTTCTGCACTATATGTGTGGTATTTATTCAATTCATGCTTAATATTCTTGATTGATGAGGGGATGAAGATGTTTAAGAAAGCCCCTTTAGCAACCTCTCCTGCAATTTTCCATCCATCTGGTTCTTCTTTTTGTGTTACATCTATTTTGGTATTAAAGCGGACATGTAATGTATTATTCTCTGTTGTAAACTGTGTGTCGGTTGGGATTATAACTTCTGTACCTGCTGTGTTAGCAAAGCTGCAGGTAACTTTTTTAATACCAGCAAGAAGAAGTGGATGATTGGAAAGTTCCCCCTGTCTTTCAATTACGAATTCTGGATATACCCTATTAAATGTGACATGATCCCCATTTACTTTTGACTTCTGATTTGTTAAAGGGCTAGAAAGTTTTCCTTTATTTTTAAAAGCGTTCATATACTGTTCTAGACTAAACATTTTTCCGGGGAAAATTTGTTTACATAACGCAATTGTCCTTGGTTCTTCAAATGTAGGTACTAATGTAACACAATTTTTCTTCTTGTTCTGCTCATCTTTATGACAAGAACCAGGTTGTTGCTTTTCCCAGCCGCTTGGTACCGCTTCATCTAATTTTCCTTTCAGTGTAAACGTATATCCCCAGTAATTTTTTTTCATATCAAAGTCCTTAAAAAGAGAAAAATCAAAGGTACAGCTTTGTTTCGTTGAGTTCTTTTCGGGTACAACGTTTTTTCTTATTTCCGATGCCAGTACAGGTCCATAACTAGCCGTTTTGTTGGTAGTAGGGTCCGTTACCTCTAATGTAAAGGATAGAAACTCTTTTAATATATCAGGGGAAGGAATAGAGAGTGCTACGCCATTACACGCTTTCGGGTAGGACCAATCCACTTTAAATGTCTGGAATATGAAGTTCTCTGTCAGTTTTGTTGTGTCTACTTTTGGTTTGTCAGCTCGGAAACCTGGTATTTGTCCTACCGTTTTTGAAATCAGAAGGTTATACTCTTTTTCTCCATCTTTTTGAATCCACACTTCAATTCGATCGTTATTAGAAAGATGTGGAATCTTCGTATTTTGCTCTGTGTTCGGTTCTAGGACCCCTTCTTTATATCCAAATACGTTCTTTTCTGTAGCTGGGGTAAAAGAACCCAATTTCGGCATATTTTTTTGCGTTGTTGTCGATGAAGGCGGAAGTAATTTAATGTGATACTTTAGCTTTTCTTGTAGGAAATGATTTTTCAAGTACAGTTCTTGGTACGTGTGCTTATCTTCTGTGGTAGCATTTTTGAATGTTGCCGTTACAATAGGTGGAATCTGTATAAGCAAGCGCATTCCTTGTAGAAGTTCATAATCATAAAAATTCTTTTTTTCGAGTGTCTTTCTCATTTCGTCCAAATAGGCTTGTCCCTTTGTCCGTTGTTGCTGAATCCACTCTTGTACAAGATCCATGCTTGCTATCTTTTCTGTTATCTTTTTTGTCCAATCTTCAATTTGTTCTTGATTCAACGTTTCTCCTGCCCGTTTCAGAATATCGTCCATTTTGCTTTGATACCCTATCTGTTCTGTCTCTAGTTTGTCAATCTCGTCTTTTATCTTTTCAAGTTGGCTTTCAAGCTGTTTAACATCCGTTGCTGCAAGTTGTAAACCTTTGCCGCTTTTTGGCGTGATATGCTCGAGTTGATCCTCTATAAATTGTTTGTTTTGTTCAAGGGTGTCCAGTTTTTTTTGTATTGGTTTGTTCTGTTGAAAATTATATAGCCATTCTTTTCTATCTTTGTCTTTCATTTTTAACTTCTTAAATTCATTCTCTATCTTTTTGTTTTGTTCTGCCCTCTCGCGCTCTAACTGTTTTAAATAAAGCTGTGTTTCTTCTACTTCTTTCTTTGCAAAAGCTTGTTGTTTAGCTAAAGCTTCGTTGGTCTGCCTAGAAATTGTAATCTTCACATTCTTTGACTGCAGATCATACTTAATGCCATTCTTATTTGTTTTTACAAATTTTTGTGAGGAATTATCACTGTATGGATTATCACTGAATGCAAGTATTATGGCCTCTCCGATCGTCAAACGATGGGCTTTATCGATATCTTCATATGTGAAGGGAAGCTTACTTATCTTATTTGGATTGATGCCTTTGTAGCCTAAATCGTTCACTGTATTGTTCACTCTTGGTGCTGCGATGCGTCTATCATACATTTCCCCATCTGGCGTAATCAGGGTCAAATAGGCTGTACGCTCTTGTATTTTATCTAAATGCTGTACCCATTGGTTTTTAGAGGTTGGTTCCCCATCTGGTATATAACCATCATATTGTAGCAAACTTAAACTCATTGGGCGCCCCGACAATATGGCCTGAACTTGTGATTGAGACGCCTGAATTTGATTTGCATTAAAAGCATCAGTTGATTTAATAACTAAAGGGGTGTCCTGATCATCAGGAGGATACGAGGCATCTGATTGAAGTAAGCCTACTTCTGCCGATCCATCTTTTGCTGGCTTCACAGTAACAAGAGGTTCCATTTTATTTCCATCATGGTAATTAAAATTGAAGGTCGGTAATAACTTACTGACACCAGCAGTTCCTGAATTTCGATATCTTACCAAGCCATTAAACATCGCGTAATTTGCTGTGTTAAAACTCTTTTGAAAAGACATAGACTCATCTTTACCACTGGTAGTGTTTACTTCTGTAGTATTTGAAGTGGACATCTCATTTGATAAGCTGTTCGACCAACTCTTCGATCCTCCCCCTCCAATTGAGGGGTTTTCTGATATTGATATTTCTCCGTGTACCGCCACTTCCGTACCATGTGTTTGCCCAGTACTATTTGTCTGCGAATCTGTTCGAGAATTACTTACGGAAAATGAATAGGTTTTTGCGACTCCTTCAGTCTTAGTGATTTCTGGGATTAACTGAAAACCAACCATGTTTACATTTATATGTGGATACGCTGCTACTAACGGATTTCTTGCCAATTCTGATATATTAGCCACTCGTTCAACGGTACCGGAACCGATTAATTTATTCGTGTCTATAAATGGATCTCCTGTTGTGCTTTTCAGACGATAATTACAATAATAGGTTGGCAAATCCTTCTTCATTCCATAAGGCTGTATTTGTCCATCGGATGTAACCGTAAAACCCTGCATAGAATCATAATTCGTTATCCCATCGTTATTCGCATCGGCATAAAATGCATGTGGATTTGTCACATCATAATCCGGGTCTAAATTCTTTTTAGGATCCTCATTATATACATATTCCTTTTTCCAGGCAGCTATAGCTGCCTCAGAAGTTTGCGTCTGATTTGCATGCAACTCCTTCATTTCCTCTAGTATTTTCTTAAGTATAGACACCGTGTTAGATAGTTCCGATGAATTTTTCACCAAAGCACTTTTTTCTTTAGAAAAAGCATCTAACTCCAAAATGAATTTTTCCAGTAGCTCAATCTTGAAATTATTTGTTTTCGGGTTTATGTCCTTAATAAGTTCTTGAAGAGTGGAAATTAGATTTTGGGATGTTTGCTTTTGTAATATCGAAAGAGAACTCTTTAACTGCTGAATGAACATAGGTGCTTTCTCTTTCCATAGCATTTTTATCATCGTTTCAATATTGAAAGCAATGTTTTCGTCCTTGCGAGCTTTCGCCCAACGCTTCATTTGCTCTTCCATCACATCTTGATCGTTCCCAATCTGCTTGATACGATTTTGTATAAGCGTCATAGCTTTCAGTTGATCTAGCGTTATGTTGACGGCCTCATCCGCTCCTTTATAATCATCTGAGTTAGTTTCATCTGTCAGGTTAGCATCTGCTGATCTACGGTTATATGAGACAGTGGTTTGTGTTTCAGGAGGCTGATTACTAGATACCAAAGATTGTATCTCCTCTGAATCAAGAATCATATATTGCTCACTATTAAATAAATTATCGGTAATATGTGTAGGGAAATAATCTGGATCTGAAAAATCAGGTCCTCTTAAATTTCCCGTAGGGATTACCGTATTCTTAGCGGGATCTCCTCCTGATTTCTTTAGAATTGTAGGAGTTTGCCAATATAATGTAAAAATGTTTTCATTTGCTGCTATTGGTATAAGTGGCATATACTCAACTCGGATTTTATAGATGCCTTTCTCTAGATGACCAGTCAGATCTCCTTGTTGCATCAGGTATGAAATTGTTCCGCTATACGTTTCTCGATTTGATGTCTTAGGTATACGTATCTCCACATTCCAGTTGTCATCCTCATTTTCTTCTTTTAGTACCTGATACACGCCTTGTTTATATATTACGCGAAAGGCATTCTTCGCATTAGGATCTGTTTTTTCCGGAATCGTATATATTTTGTCGTCCTTATCTTCTGTGCATGTCATTTGTTTCAGTACATCTGGTGAAACTTGAACTGTAACTTGCTTCCAAATTTTCATACAAGAACGCCATTTGTCGGATGAAGAAAAAAGATAATCACCCGCTTCAGAGATTTTCAGTCTTCCAACCCATCTCGCTGATTCAAAGGAAGTGAGATGCAAATCTGATTGATACTTTTGAGGGCTCATAAAATGAAAAATCCCTCCATCATTTTCTCCTTGAACCCCTAGTATCATGTCCTGAAAAAGAGCTTTCTTATAAAAAATTCCATATAACCCTACGGGAGCTAAATCGAAAGAATTTTGTGAAATAGAATTGGTTGTTGCCATTATGCAACCTCCTCATATTGTATTTATGTTACGTTTACAATTCTCTTGTCATAAGAGCCCACTTATATCATCATGGGATGACTCAAACCCGTTTTAGCTTATACTTTTGAGAGCAGTGGCGCTCATTGAGCGTTCTTCTTCATATTTAAAACCTAGTAGATTGGAAGTTTACTAGGAATGTAACGAGACCACAGGTATTATATATTTACTCATTTTTTTAATGGAACTCTTAAAGTTATTTTATCAACTTAGCCCGAATCACCAATACATTTATTAGTTGATTTCTTATCGTTTCTTGAACGGTAGATGCTCCCGTTAGTTTAAATTTCGATCCATGTGGCAACAATATTTCCTTTTCTTCTGGAAAACTAGAAATACTCTCTAAATAAGGTGCATGAGTGCCTTTTGGAATCGTTATCTCTACTCTAATAGGCCTCTTAAGGAAGAAGGGATCTCCTGAACCCTCGCTCTTTAAAGATGTACTTCTATATGCTTTATCAATATTTGTCTTACCAACATTAGCGTTCACAAGATCGATTGCTTTTTTAATGTAGGTTTCGAATGAATCTAATGAATCCAAATCAAGGTTAAACATGTGTTTTAAGAAATTTTTATCCCTTTTAAACTCCTGCTCTGTACTGCGTCTATACACTGTGATTTCTTCTGGAAGAGATGCTCTCTGGATTGCTTTATCCATGAAAGCTATAGTTTGCTTCAAATCTTTTTTTGAATAACCTGACATTATTTCCCCCGTGCGTAAATACGTGTTTAAAGCATCGTAGTCATCCCCTGTGTACTTCTTCATAGCTGCTAATTCGCTTTTCGTTAATTTCTTTATCCACTTCTCTCCATATTCTTTCGCATTAAACGTTGAGTTAGGGTTCTTTTTTTCTTCTGATGTGTTTTCTGATTTGCTTTTTATTAATTTCGCTTTCCAAACTACACGCATCTTCCCTTTTATAACTGTGTTAGTTTTCCCATCCACTTCATCAATTTGATACACGGCATTTTTTCGTAATAGAACTCGTGTATCTTCTGCCGTTTCCCCTGTGAAATAGCCAACGCGTTCTCCAGCGGGGATCTGAATTTGAATTAGTTCCTCATTCGCTCTTAAATTCTCTAAATTACTGCTCAAGTTTTCTGTTGTATAAAATTCATTACTTATCGTAGTAACTTTGTTATTATCTTTCGTTTCTTTCTTGTTTGTATCTTCTTTTTTATAAGAATCTGTCATTCTAACAGTGATATGCAAATCTTCTTTTAATACAGGTGCTTGCTTCAGGAATATATCTACTTTTTTTTCATCTTCGGGTCTCCATTTTTTATCTTTAATTCCGTTTTTTAACTTCTCTTTTAAACCTATATCTTTTAATTCTGCTTTTTGGGCTGCATCTTTTGACTCGAATTTTTTTTCAAACTCTTTTTTTTCTTCTAATCCTTTTTTGACTTGTTTTTGTAATTCCTTTTCTGTTAGTGGCATCATGATTCACTCCTTACATAGTATTAACTACAAACTTAGCTTTCCTTTATAATACGAACCCTCTCGATCCAAAATAGGAATAACTCTAGGGGAATTTTCGATATTTTTTATACCTGTGACCCTCGTTAAACATTTTTCTTCATGTTTCGTACCTATTAGGCCGGAAACCCTGCTAACGATTTGGAACATTTTACTTCACAACCTTTACTTGTACCACCTCAAAGAAATTAGTCTTCATTACTGAACCTCCCTCATTATTTAATGTATTCAGTGTGATATTACATTTAAATTTTAAACAATAAATATCATTAAAACAGCAGCCAATTTGTATAATTCGTAGACAAATTGGCTGCTGTTTTAATGTTTCATTTTAACTAATATTAGTTGTTTTTTTATGATGATTAGATTTGTTTCTCCTTGTGGTTCCAATCCTTATTGCATAAACAAACATTTAATAATCTAAACAGTATGGACCCATAAACTTAATATATTCCACTCTTCTTCTATTCGGTAATATTGAACTACACACGTTTCTATTTTCAATAAATTTAGCGAAAGAATTCTCCTTCCTTAATCATGCAAAGAAGAATAGCCCAACGATAAGTAGGAGAGGAATTTCAGTTTAGTATAACCAAAAACTTTAAAAAACTAGCTCTATAAAGTTCTTTGATAACTTGATACATGAAGTTATCAAAGAACATAGAGTGCGAAAACCAAACCAGTGAGTTTCTGCCTAAAATATCAACTGAGGTGGTACAGTATAGAGATAAAGTATTCTAAGAGAATTTAATCTAGAACACAGGATTCTTAATTCATAGATAAAAATAGTCGACAACCTTCTTTGCCAAAAACCAAAACTAACACGTTTTCAGCTTATCAAACAATATCACTACATATTTCAAGCGGTCTTTTCATTAATTTGCTTTATAAAATTGTTGGATGGCTTCGTCGATGTAAACCCAGCCCTTCCAACCTAAGTGCATATGATCTTTTAAGAAGTATTTATCATATTCATGATTTGAGAAGTCGACAATTGGATAACCAGCTTTTTCAATTTGCTCATGAACTTTCTTATAGTATGCTTCGCGGCGTTCTTTCGGGAAGCCAGCGTAGTCGTACCAAGGACCTTTGACAGGAACAGAAATGAAGAGTGGTTTTGCACCAGATTGTTTTAATAAATCAAGTACAATTTGTAAATCTTCATATTCTGGCGATTGGTCATAAGCATCATTTTTTAAGTAACCTTCACGTTGCTTTAATTTTTTCTTAATTTTGCTATTGAAGTAACCATCTTCGATACCATATTCATTAGATCCAGATTCTGCTGCACCTGTTTGATCCGCATGTTTACGAGCCTCTTCCCAGTTCATTTGTTTTAATGAAGGATCGAGCTTCTCTTTATGCGGTTTAATATTAAACATAGCTGTAAATAAATCTTTACGATCTAAAATGTTACGGTAAATATAAGCGAAAGGTTTAGCAGCAAGTGCTTTTACTTTATACTTCGTATCATCATAAGCGATACCTTCAAGCGAAATTTTTAATAAAGTTTCTTTTTTTACAATCTCAAAGTTTAATAAACGCTTTGCAATTTGTTTTTTCATTTCAGGTTTTAAATCATTGTTGAAAATGAAGTGGTAACCTTGTTGTTTTGAAAAGTTAGGTGCAAAGTGCGTTTCGTCAATACCTTGTGGTACAAACCATTGCGGAGAAAGAACGAATACCATTTTCTTATCTTTCAATTGATCCATTGTAGATGCGAAGTTTAATACATGTACAAGGTCTTGTGTTCCGCCGCGTCCAAGAAGGAATGGCGTAAATCCTTCAGGCTTTACTTTAAAATAATTAGATGGATGGAAAGCATCCATACGTGCGAATTCCGATGAACCGTACATCGGAAGATATTTTGGATCTGCTAACATCTTTTGCTGTAAAATCATACTTTGAATTTTTTCTTCTTTTAAAGAAGTAGCAGCTTGTTCTACTTTTTCATCACTTAAAAGTGGAAGTAGGAAGCGCGTTGGAATAAGTAAGAATACAGCAAAAAGGGTCATCGCTAGAAACATTGAACCACTTTTAACTTTGTTCATCGAATTTCTCCCAACTTCTTAATAATCATATTTGGTGTAGCCCACTCGTCACGATTAAAATCAGAAATAGAAACTTCAATATCTAAACGCTCACGAAATTCTATTAATAAAGGCACTACAGCTAATGACTCAATAAACCCCTCTTCAAATAATAAAACATCTAAGTTTTCTTTCACAATATCGTTTTCACTTACTTCTTCTAAAATATCTAATACTTGCTCTTTAAATTCTATCATTTTAAGATCTCCTTTATTTCCGAATACATTATATGTGCAACTTCTTAATGAAATAAGGAGGAGCATTAAAAGTATCTGTTAAGATATCCAGAGAAAATTAGGAAACCAAAACATACAACGTGGAACGTAATTACAATCGCAAGGATGTGTGTAAATTTATTATTTGGCCAAAACTTATACTGCTTGTTTTTTCGTTCAAAAATATCGAATAAGATGAACAAGGCAGCGTGATAAAGGCCATACATGATATATTGATACACATGCTCACCAGTAATATGCCAAATTCCCATAATGAAAAAGTTTAAAAATGCCCCGATATACGAAATAGTGTAACGGTTCTTAATTAACTTTTTCTTCGTTGCAAAAAAGACGAAACGCATGTAAATAAAATCACGGAACCAGAATGATAAACTCATGTGCCAGCGGTTCCAGAAGTCTTTAATATTACGACTAAGGAATGGCTTATTAAAGTTTTCTGGCGTTTTAATTCCCATCATATAACTTACACCAATTACAAAAGAGCTATAACCAGCAAAATCAAAGAATAGATATAAGCTATAGCTATACATGTAAATCATATTTGAAAAGATTGTATCGTGTTGAGCGAATGCTGGATCCATACAATATTGCTTTATTAAGTAAGCAATAATAAATTTATACAAGAAACCTTGGAAAATACGATTTAGTCCTGTATATAGTAAATTTTGATATTCTTCAGCGCTAGGTGGCTTTTGAATATCTTTTTGGAATCTTCTGTAACGATCGATAGGTCCTGTTGAAATTGCAGGGAAGAATAAAACGAATTCCCAGAAGTTAAAGAAAGAAAGCTCTTTAATTAAACCATCACGAACTTCAAATACCATTTGAACTGCTCTGAATGTTACGTAAGATATACCTAGAAAAACAACAAGTTTTAACTCAGGTAATAACGATGCAAATGGTGCGATTTTTGCCAAAATAAGAGGCAAAATCGATAAAATAACAGCTATGCAAAATGTGAATGTACTATTATTTTGTTTTCTTAAAATTAAATAGCCTTTAATAAGGGCATATTGCCAAATAATAAATGCAGCTAACATCATTGCTTGCTTTGGTTTATCTGAGAAGATAATAGCAATCATGACTAATGTTAAAACGGCATTATATTTGCGCAACATTTTACCTTTTAATCCAGCTATGATAGTAGGTATTAATAAAATGCCCACTATAGCGAAAAAATAAAATGATCCATATGCGGTCATGCTGTAACCTCACTCAATAATTTTTTGCGATCTACCTTTCCATTTGGTGTCATTGGAATAGAAGATTGATACATGAATTTACGTGGAATCATGTAGTTTGGTAATCGCTCATTGAGTTCTTTTTTGATTGCAGATGTTAATTTGAATTCTTTTTCAAATGAATGTTCTCCAGGAACAACAACCGCTAATAAATAATCGTATTTCTCACCTTTTTTAATTGGAACGATAACTGCTCCTTTTACATAAGAACACGCACGAAGGTGATGCTCAATTTCTTCTAATTCCATTCGATAACCATGCAGCTTAATTTGGAAATCAAGACGACCATTATAGAATAGAAGACCATTTTCAACATAGCCAGCATCGCCTGTTTTATAGGCGCACTCACCGTCAATCATAGTAAATGCTTTTTCTGTTAATTCAGGGCTTCCTAAATATCCAACGCTTACGCTTGGACCGACAATTACGATTTCACCTTTTTCACCATCAGGTGCGATCGTGCCATCTTCTTTCATAATAAGAAGGCGACAGTCTGATTTACAATAGCCAACTGGAAGTGATTTGTATTGATCAAGCACTTCTTCTGTAACGTGAATACCTGTTACAGCGACAGTAGCTTCTGTTGGACCATACGTATTCATAATTGTTGCTTTAGGGAAACGCTCAATTAATTTTCTAGCCACTTCATTTGGTAACACTTCGCCGCAGAATAAGAATGTTTTCATGTTCGGTAGCATACTCTCAGAGAAAGATGCTTCCATTAAACACATTTCAGCGAAAGAAGGTGTGGAAGTCCATACTTGAATATCCGATTGCTCTAAAGAAGCAAACAAGTCTTTTGGACGCGCAATCATATCTTTATCGATTGCCCAAAGTGTACCACCTGTTACTAATGATGGGTAAATATCCATTACAGATAAATCGAATGAGAAAGGTGCTTGGTTTAAGAATACTTGCCCTGTTTGTAAGTTGAAATCTTCTACAGCCCATTTTGTAAAGCTAACAAGGCAGTTATAAGTAATCTGAACCCCTTTCGGATTACCTGTGCTTCCTGATGTGTAAATAATATAGAAGTTCTCATCACCTTTTACCGCATGTTCAGGATTTGGAGTGTTCCCTTTATGAGTAAAGAAAATATCTTTTAAGTTGTCTTCACTTACGATGCGAACTGGTAAATCAGTTACAGTTACTGCTGTTGCCGATAAAAGTAATTTCGCACCAGAATTTTCAGCAATACGTTGTACACGATCAACTGGGATAGATAAATCTACAGGAATGTAAGCATGTCCAGCTTTTACACATCCTAAAAAGTTAATAATCATTTCAGGTTGCATATGGCCATACACCATAATTGGTGAACGATCGTCTGGATACTCAGAAGAAATCCAATGTGCCAACGCATCAGAATCTTCCTTTAATTGTTTGTACGTAATTTTCGCATCTCGCCAAACAAAAGCGGTTTGATCAGGCGTTTCTGCAGCCCACTTTTCAATTTGTTCTAATAACTTCATAACGTTCCCACCTTAGAATTCATTGTAAATAAAAGGATTTGTATTTGTATCATGAAACCCATATAACCAAAGTAATGCAAATAAAATTGCAAGATAATAAACAGTTTTTACTATCCATTGCGTCAATGAGCGATGCCATAACTCCTTCAACTTTTTCATAACGTCTCCCTTTGTAAAAATATATTTCTACACTATAATCATTAATCAAATACCTGGATATATTAGTTTATAAACGATTGTCATGCCAAAAATTTAAAGTCATATGCTCTTTTTCACTATACGTTTTAAATGTATATCCCTTCGCCTTTAACTGCTTAATAATTTCTGGTAAAGCCTTAACCGATTGAGGATGTATATCATGCATTAATATAATTTCTTTATCTTTATTTGCCTGTGATACAATATTTTCAACTATTTTAGGGACAGACTGTTCTAATGGAACTTTGTTATACTTCCAATCTAAAGAATCAATTGTCCAATCCCAAATTTTCAGCCCAGCTTCAGCAACTTGATTGCGTAAATCCTGAGTTAATCCTGGTTTAGATCCATATGGTGGTCTACAAAGTATTGGATTCTCATGTATAATACGTTGAAGAATTTGTTGAACTTGTTTCATTTCAGATAAAAAATTTCCTTTAGTGTATAATTTTTTATAATCATGAGTCATACTATGCAGACCCACATAGTGTCCATATTGTTTTTCACTTTTTATCAAACTTGGAAATTGTTCCGCATTTGAGCCAATTACAAAAAATGTCGCTTTTATATTCTCTTGCTTTAAAATGTTTAATACTTCTTGCGTATACTTACTTGGCCCATCATCAAAAGTTAAATATATAACTTTTTTGGCTTGTGCCTCTTCTTCAACTTTCTTTTTATCATTCTCCTGTTTAATTTCCTTTTGGGATTCTTTTCCATTTCTTAATTGAGCTATATCATGTTTATTGCTGGATTCATTTTTTGCTCTTACTCCAGAATTAAAAAAATATAAAAATAAAAATACACCAATAAAAACTAATACTAAAACCATTATGCTTTTTTTAACCATTCAAAATACCTCCATCCAACTCCACATAAGGACTGATATATCCTACACTATATGAAAATCGTAATTGTTATTATTTTCATTTCGAAACCACAGGTATAAACTTAACTCTCTCCAACTATCACTTCCTTAAATATAGGAATATATATTACATATCAATAATTACTTACAAGAAAATTATATTTTAATAGACGTAAACTTTAAAATGAACACAATTGATCACACTCATCACTTTTTATGATGGCTGTAATATACATTTTTAAATTTACAATTACTATCTTTATATAGTGCTTTATTTAATTCTCAACAAATACATACGATTAATTCCATTGAAAAAGTCCATTCTAATTTTACAAATTCTAAAATTAAAAACGTACAATAATAAAACTTCAAACATTAAAATTATACAAATGAATGGAATCATATTTTTCAACTTCATTTATTCGTATAAAAGAATCCTCTATTTAGAGATTGGGTGCGCAATTTCATTAAAAAAGTTCAACTAAATATACAAATTTTAAAATTTTTGATTTTCTTTAAGTACTTAATTCAAAATTAAAAAATCCTATTACTTATATAATATGTAAGCAGTTCTTAATTAAATGCGAAACAATAAAATTGTCAATTTTATGAACAATTTTAACATTGTTGAAATACATGTCACTTAATTATGATAGTTTCACAATTAAATTACCCTACCTATGTAGAATGCAAAAGCAGTTCACGCTTACTGGGCCTTGCCATAAAGTTCACTTTATGGGGTTAGAATACCTTCACACTTTTATAATAATCTAAAACTAAATTGAACAGGAGGTCTAGAAATTTATTGGTTTTAACAAATTTAGTTAATAAACCAATAGATATATCCCACTATGCTAATTCAACGTCAATACAACATTCTACAAAGCTTAGTACATGAAGATAGATGGTTCTCTATGAATGAACTTGCCCGAAAGCTCAATTGTTCTATTAAAACCGTTCAAAGAGATATAGTATACTTACAAAAAAAATTACCAGAGAAATGGTTAATTAAAAAAAATAAAAACAATGGTATACGATTATACAAACCTTTTAATTCATCTATTGATCACATAAATTATCTGTATCTTCGTCACACCTTACTCTTTAAAACACTAGAAATATTAATGATTACTGACGTAGGATCTAATTCAGTACTAGCAGAAAAGTTATATATTCAAAACAAGAAGGTAAAAAAAGTTTTAAAAGACGTAGAATTATATCTAAACAAATACCAATTATCGTTAAAAAAACGTCCTCTACGAATAGCAGGAAATAATATGAAAATTCTTCTTATGTATCACGAACTATATCTAAACGCCTATAGTGATGAAGAGTGGCCTTTTGAAGGTATAAACCGTGAACTTTGCATAGAGTTTTTAATAGAAGTAGAAAAATTGAGGGGAATAAAATTTTATAAAGAAACAAAAAAAGAAATTTCGTTTTTTATTGCCCTACATTTAATGAGAAAATATAACGGTTATTTGGTAGCAATAAAGCATTCGCAAATAAAAAAAATAAAAAAAAGAAATGATTACACACAACTAAAAGATTTGATAGAGAATATTTTCAAGAAATATAATATTCAACCATCAACAGTAGACGTTGCTATTATACTTACAATAATTAACCGCTCAGAATATACTTATAAAAGACAAGATTATATCAAATCAATTCATTCTGTTACAAAACCCTTGTGTCCATTTATCAAAAAATTCATTCGAAATTTAGAAAAAAATCTAAAAGTTGAATTGTTAAATGATATAAAATTTATACAAGCCCTAAATAAAACACTCACTAACTCTGTTAAAGCAAACAATAATCTATTTAGCGGTTATACTAAAAATCATGTTTTTATAACTCACTTGAAAGAAACTCATTCTTCTATTTTTAGATCTGTTAACAAACAATTAATAGATCTAAAAATTACATATGATAAACTTAATATTCCTCTTAATATTTCAATACATAATACCATTTTATTGACTATGTATATTGCAACAAAGAAAATGGAGCTTAAAAGGAAAAATCCACAAGTAATTTTATATACTAAAGAAGGAGAGTATTGGAAACTCTATTTACAAGCCTTTTTTTCACTTACATTTAAAAAAACTATTGATTTCTTAGATATAAAACTTGAGAATTTAACGAAAGATCATTCGGAATATTTAGATATTCATTGTGTAATAACAGATACACCTATCGAATGTGAATATATACCTGTCGTTTTAATTTCTTCAATTCCTACTCCGCGCAATTTAGAAGAAATAAAACAGTTCTTATAACATCTTTTTCTCACTACATAAATAATTAAATCACTTTTTATACATAATTAGATTTTCCAAATAAAAAAACTACCTATTTCTAAACATTATTGAACTAGGCAGTTTTTTTATTTGGATTTCTTAATTATTCTTTTTAAATTCACAAGAGTTACCTAAATTTTGTGAATTTGTAGTTATCTAATAATTGCGTTATAATCCACTTATACATATAGAAACCTTATCCTCCTTTTAAATATCATAAAATAGATTGAAGTACAAAAAAGATTTTATTAATTCGGATTAGCCTTTAATAGGGCATGAACTATTAATAGATATAAATGGTTACCAGAGCTATCTACTTGTCAAAAAAATTCTATTTTAAACAATTAACAATGCCATTAAATGAATTATTATAAATATTAATATATAAATATTAGGGGTGCATTTTCAATGACAATGTCTATCAAAGAAGTTTCAGAAAAATTAGATATAGCTATACACACTATTCGTTATTATGACAAAATGGGATTATTTCCATTTATAGAACGCGATAGCAATGGATATCGTTGTTTTACCGAGGATGATTTATTTTGGGTCGAATTAATTACGTGTATGAGGTCTGTAGGGATGCCTATTAAAACATTACAGTATATTGTGGACCTTCACATGGAAGGTCCTGAAACGCTTCCAAAAAGAAAAGAGATTTTCCTTAATCAAAAAAAGAAATTATTAGCAGATAAAGAAAAAATAGTTCAGGCAATTCATAAAGTAGAGGAAAAAATGATCAAGTTAGATTCCTTAAATTAAAAATAGATATTAATACTCATAAATCAATTTTATTTCTCTACAGATGTTTCCCTCAACCAAAATATAGCTCCCAACAAAGGGGGCTATATTTTTTATTTACTACTACGTAAGTTTATAAAAGTATTAACACAGCTGTCCAAAAACGAGAACTTTACTCAAAAGATTTTTACCCTATCTAGAATATATATTCTAATAACTTTAAGTAATCACTTGAAAATATTTAGAAAGCCAAACATATACATCTATTAATGAAACCATCCAAATGCTATTCACTTCTTATTATCGGAGCAAATAATAATATAGTGGCTTTAAGTCCTACTGATTAGAAGGAAATTGTATGTATTATAGTCCATACAAAATAATTCAATATTTTTTACAAACACATCCCCTATTTTAAAACCCATTCTCAGGAAAACTATCCAAATAACCATAAATATAATGCCTCTTAGTATTCAAACAGGTTTTCTTGAAGTTTAAATATCCTTTTACATAAAAGCTTTAGTTTAGAACCTTCCTGTAACTCATACAGTTGGAATATGAACCAATCACTCTCACAATAAAACTTGTTATCTAAAAACAACAATATAAAAATTTATTACAGATAAAATCATTAAAATTGATTGAACTAATCATTTTTTGTGATTTTTATTCATCCTCAAATTTTTATATAATACTTCTACAAATTAGATAATACTAAATTTGTCTTTATAACATAATCTAGGAGGTGAGAATGATGCCACAAAAAGTTTACAATGATTGTATTGATTTACATATTAGAAGAAAAGAAGAAATCTTAGAAATCTTATCTCAAGAAGATAGATGGTATCATTTAACAGAATTAAAAAATACTCTAAATTGGTCCAGTAATACCTTAAGAAAAGACATACACATTTTACAAGATTATCTACCCAATAGTTGGGAAATTCAAACTAAACGAGGTTATGGTATTCGATTAAGAAAACCAACAAATTCTTCAATCGAAGATATAATATATAACATTAGAAATCAATCAAGCTTCTATAAAATATTTTGTCATATACTACATCATAAAAACGTTACACTCACATCATTATCAAGTGAATTTAATTATTCTTATTATACAATTAAATGTACATTGCTTAAAATTGAAACATTTGTAAAACGGTATAATTTACATTTAACAAAGCGTCCTCTACAAATCCAGGGCGAAGAATGGTTAATTCGAAGATGTATTGTTGATTTATATGTAAATATATATGGACAAAATTGGCCATTCAATTATTATGAAAAAAATCGAATTCATTATTTTATCGAAATGTTTGAAAAAACATGGAACATTACTTTTTTTCAAAATGATAAACATCTGTTAGCTTGTATTTTAGCAATAACCGTATCTAGAATCAAAACCAATAAACCCATTCATATTGATTCTAGAGATTACGCTATATTAAAAGATACTTCATATTATAAAACTTGTAAAAAGATTATATCTCCTCTGGAAAAGGAAACAAATATTTCCTTCTCTAATGATGAAATATTATATTTCACTATACATTTAATAGGCGCGAAATATTGGGGAGAGAATCACATTATTTCTAAAAATATTACACCAAGTCAAACCCAAAAAGAAGCAATTTATTTAGATACAAAAATAATCGATTTTTTGTCAAACCTAGAAAAAAACTTACAAATTCCAGTATTGAAAAATGTAGAGCTAATTAACCATGTTACAAAATGTATACAGAGGGTATTCTACTTGAGTAACATACACTCATTTAACAGATTTGCCTCTTCTTTACAAAATAATTTATACGAAACAAATACCTACTATATAAAAAATAATTTTCCTAAGACCTTTTCACAAGTACAAAATCAATACAATTTATTGTTTTCTCAATATCATTTTAAGATTCCAGAAGAAGAAGTTGCGATCATTAGTTTATTAATAGAATCCGTAAGGGGATATACGGAACAACAACCACTCAAATTATTATTATATGTTTCTACTGATTCAGGGATACTGTTTTACTTAAAATCTTGGATAAAAAAATATTTTCCTTTTCAATTTGAAATTATAATATTTACAAAATCCCTCTCATGTCTAAAGGAGTTTTTAAATAACAATCAAATTGCTTTAATTATTACGAATACAAACCTTCCTATTCATCAATCAATACCAGTTATAAAAATCTTTAATTTACCTACCCAGCGCGATTATAGATGCATAACAAAATTTATTGAAAACAACACATTAAGTAGTACCTAATATGTTGTTTTCAATAAAAAGGTTGTATGTTTTTACACTGAAAATAAAACCTTTTTAAATATAAATATTTTATTTATTAGGTGTCACGATAACTTATTACTCAGATAATACCTCTTTAATAATAATAGTAATTCTTAATAACAAAATCAGAATGTTATTCTTTTTAATTTTTTATAAAGTACCCTTATTAAAATTCAGAATAGATACTTTTTCTAAAAAATACTCCTAAAAAATTTTATAATTAGTCATATGTATAAAAAAAGACAAACTCTTTTTAAAAAGAGTTTGTCTAAAAAATAGTGCAACCCTAACAATGGTTATATAATCTAGATAGTTAGGTTTATGGTTTTATCATGTTCTAATAAGGGTATAAGCTTAAATCAAACAGATTAAATTACCAATACATCGATAAATGAATTTGATTAAAATTATCTTTTTTTAACTTTTAGGGGGCCATTAATTTCTAAAATTGTAATCTATTTATTAACCATAATACTCCCTAGATATATTATAAAATTGTTATATGCACTAATTAAATTTTAATTCTTATCAACCAAGTATAAAACAATAGATTTGTCTTAGAAATTGACAAATCTTACGTTGTTTTAATGTTTTATTAGAAGTGACAACTCTCTATAAAAAAATATAAATTTTTAAATTCTATACCTTATCTGATTGCTATTTAACACATTATAATACCATCATTGAACTATCCATGACTTAGTAATCCTTACGATCTTACTGAAAGTAGAAGTAGCTGAATTTTAAGTAATTATGATATCCAAATAGCTTAAATCTAGTCCTCTTCCCAGTATAGTTGTTGAGTCTTAAGATGAATATTATTCCAATTTTCTTTCATCATTTTCATATCCGCATTAATAAAATTCATATTTATATCAGAAGTATCTTTTATATTTTGAATGAGATTTTTCAGATTTGCCTCTAAGACTATCCAATTTGTATTCATTGCTTCTAAATGGCTCAATAACCCCTCTGCTCCTCCATTAACTCCATTAATATAATTAATACTATCTACAATACGATTTAATAAAAGATTCTCTCCTATAACAGGATAGCCTTGTTTTTCCTCTTTCATATCTATTATAACTTTTATTAACTTGCAATCATTTTGAAGTTGCCTAGAAATAGCACTAACATCATTTCTAAATATTTTAGCAACTGCTAGAAATTCTGTAACACCTTGTTTTTGTATATCAATATCAGATTGAATAGTTTCTAACGATTTAAGAATTTTTTCTTTATCTTTATTTAGCACTTGTAGTTGCAAAGCATTAAACTTTTGTTGAAAAATGGCGTTGTAAGAAAGAATTTGCTTTCTCTTATTTTTCATATGGGGCGCAATTTCAATAAACCACCTTTTTCCTAATCCCCCCATGTCATCTACGTGTTTAGCAACTGATGCTAAGGTATTTTCAGAAATAAGTCTATGTTCTAGGCCTTTATATTGTACTAACGTATTATAAAATCCGGAACTTAAATCTAGTAATCTGCCAACCTCTAAATTTAATATAGCACCTGGACTCTTTGTTTGTGCTAATACAGACATTGGTGTGAAAAATAAAAGGGTTATACCAACACATAAACCTAAACGTGCAATAAAGTTTTTAAAAGATAACAAGCACATGCACATCACCGCTTTCTTACCTGAATAATTATCCCCCTGTACACTCTCTAATGCACAAGGGGATAGACAACTTTTAATTGCTAAATATTATTTTCGAATTGTAATTTTAGAATATAATGTATCTGCATAAGATTTAATATTTACCCAACTATCTTTTGCTGTTTTCAAATCTTCCTTAATAAATGCAAGGGAATTTGGTGAAATTTCATCAATATTGTCTATTAAAGACTTGTATTTTGTCCCCATTGTTGTCCACTGATCTTTTAATGCTTCTGCAGAATCGATCGCTACATTAATTGTATCTGCAAATGTCTTAGTTTGACCACTCGCAACTTTCAAAGCTGCCACTTGTAAGTCAGTATCCTTTAATTGCATTGTCAATTTTGCGATTTGAGCATTTGCTTCTTTTAATTTATTATTTCCTGTTACGATTAGCGTAACTCCTCCACCAATAGCTCCTACTGCTACTGTACCTGTGATAGCTGCGAATGGTAATCCTACCCCACTTAAGGTTAATACTACTGTAAGTGCTGCAAATCCTGTTCCCATAAGGGTTAAAACACCACCAGAGGCAATCATTGCAATTGATGCACTAACTTGAGAATTATAGGCATCAATTTGTTGTTTTAGTGATGGCAATATAGCATTTTTCCCTTCTAAGTTTGTAACTATTTGATTTGTCGTACTTTGGAATTTATTCGTGTCTGTAAGTAACTTATCACGAAAGATTTTCAAATTTTCTACCAACTGATCTACTTTCTTTTTATTCTCTTGTACACTATTATATAAACGCTCAATCCCTTGCTTTGTAGTTTCTTTATCTTTCGCATCAACAGCATCCACAATAGTTTGATAGTAATTATCAAACTTTGCTCCATAATTAACAATACCTTGGTTTACATTAATTAATTCTGGCTTTAAAACATCTATCCAATGTGTTGCATTACCCTGAGCTACTTTTTGAGTATTTATAACGGCGTCTACTAGATCTTTCTCTTTCTGTTCTTTAAATAAAGCTTTATCCAGTTTAATTTGAGGTGATTTTAATAAAGTTAGGGCATAAGCATCTAACACTATTACATGTGAACCTGTATCTTCCAATGACTTTTTTAGCCCCTCTGGTCCCAAATATTTGTCAGGTAATTTCGGTTGTTTTTCCGTATTCATCGTAACTTCTTTTGTTCCAGCCGCAAAAACGTAGGATGGCATAATACTTGCTGTAGATAAAGTTGCTACCAATGCAGCACATGTCATTAATTTAACTGGTATTTTCTTCATAAATATCCTCCTTTTTAATAGTTAAATAATGTTAATAATGATCAAAACTTTTTCTATTGATAAGAAATATCCGTAATTACTTTCTCTTGTTGCTTAGCTTGAACAGCCAAACCATCTACCTTCTTTTTAATCTGCACTAAATTATTTTGTAAAACTGAACTATCTGGGTTGATTTTATTCACATTCTGTTGCAGTTCGGTAAAATTATTTTTTAATTCATACCAATTGTCGCCAAATCCCTCTAGACTTTCCTTACCTTTTATTACAGTATCTTTAAATGTGTTTACTTGTCCTACTAAAAGAGTTAAAGCAGCTGCATCTGCTTTGGCATTCTCTAATTTCTGCGTAATTTCTTGTAATTCTTTACGTTTTCCCTCTAATTTTTTAGCTGCAAATCCGACTGTAACACCACCACCAATAAGTCCACCTGTTCCACCAACAATTCCACCTAGCGCAGGCGCTATACTACCTAGCGTTGGCACGACAACTGCAGCACCAACACCACCTGTTGCTACAGTTGCTGTGAATAAAACAATAGTTCCAAAAACAATAGCTCCAATTCCCGCTACCATACCAATAGTTCCGCCTACAATTACTCCAATTTGAGATGTAATATCACTATTCAATGTTTCAATTTGCTTTACTAATTGTTCTACTTCCCCATTTTTATTTACCAAAGATGTTTTTGCTGTTGCAGCTAAACTTATAAAATTTTCTGCATCAACATTAAAGTTTTGTTGAAACTTCTGTAAACCAGATGACATTTTCTGAATTTCATTCTGATGATTATTCAAGCACTCTTGTAATTTTTTAATACCAATAACAAATTCTTGCTTAGCTTGATTATCTGTTTCTATTTTGGAAGATAATTCGATTAACTTATTATAATAATTTAGAAATTTTTGCTGGAATGAAACAAATTGCTGGTTTGCAGCAATAAAACTAGGTTGCACTGTATCCAACCAATATCTGGCATGTTGCTTCGCCTTTTCTTGATACACCCCCAAGTTTGGCATAGCCTCAATTGCTACTGTAGGTTGTTTTAATAAAGTTAATGCATATGTCTTTAATAAAACACTCTGTGTTCCTAAGTTTTGTAGTGTTGATGAGACCACGACATTACTTGTATTTATCCCTTGAATATCCGCTTGTTTTTTATCAGCTGCGCTTGCTGGTAATGGTAGTACTTGACTAGCCACAATAGCTGTAATAATACAGCCTGTAAATATTGTTGATTTTTTCATTCATACCTCCCCTTCCAATTCTCTGATAACTAAATTGTCACTAAGTAAGAAAAAATAATAATGGGCCTCTACTTTCCCCATAAATTTCCCTCGGTAAAATGCTTCAAAGTAAACTATTAAAAGGAAAATTTACATTAATAAATGTACAATAAATAACACATTTCAATTTTCAAATTAATAGTTTGACAAATATATTTTTTCAATTTTCTAACTTTTTCGGATGTCAGAACCGTCTATTCGTGATTTAGCTATTGAATTTATTGAATATGCACAAGATTACTTTGATAACCTCTAACTATACTACACTGCCTCAAATCGTCGTGAACACTTTCCGTTTATTATAAGCGTTTTATTATAAGATGATTTAGACGGCGTTATACACTTAATTCATGCCGCCATTTAAAGAACTAAAACGATTTTGTGACAAAGATGGATGGAAATGCTATAAAGACACTGATCACTATTTCTATAGAAAGATTATGCTAGACGGGGCAATTACACGTACAAAATTTAGCAAAAAGGACTAGTGAGATTAAACATTATTTATAGAGGAAAATTTTAAAGAAACAACTACAAGATTCTTTGGAATATTTCAATCACCATATTTAAAAGGAGTGTTGGAACACCTTTAAACTATTCAACACTCTCATATATTATTGAAAGAAAATAATAGCCCTTCACCTGATTCTTTTTGATCAGGTGAAAGGCTATTATTCTATATATTATGCGTGCATTCAAACATAATTCAGCCCTTGAAATCAAGCTTATCAATAGTCATGTTTTTCTTTTGCATCCGCAAAACTTCACTTTATAATTGAGAATCGTACTTTATATAATTTTTCGCCTACACTTGTTAATTTGTTTTTTCTTACAATAAAAAATCATGTTAAATACACTTTTTAAAACCCAACAGAGAATTCCATCCCCATAATTACAATTATGTGTTTTATTAATATAATTACAGAGATATCGAAAATGTCAAAAAAATAAAATGTTAAATATATATTTTAATAAAATTTAGGATGGTTCTTTTTTTAAGGAAGTATTACATCAAATAATAGGGAACTTTATATATATTATTAAACGAGTATATTGATGACGATAAACATACATGTATAAAAATAAGATTCTTCAACCTTTACATTTAAAGGTTGAAGAATCTTATTTACTTTAGCTATATGAAGCTACTATACAATAGAGTTTATGCATGCACCATTTTTATCAAAGCTATAAATAAACCCTTTATATCTAACTTTGTATTTAGGACCATATCTCCATTAGAGGTAAAGTAATACCACTTACCGTTATATTTCAACCCTCCAGTCATCATTTCCCTTTTTTAAATATAAGCAAGGTATGAATAGCATCTATTTATAAAT
Source organism: Bacillus sp. FSL K6-1338 (assembly GCF_038006965.1). Classification (NCBI taxonomy): domain Bacteria; kingdom Bacillati; phylum Bacillota; class Bacilli; order Caryophanales; family Bacillaceae; genus Bacillus; species Bacillus sp. FSL K6-1338. The sequence goes on from NZ_JBBOWI010000003.1 coordinate 221,916, forward strand.
CTAAAATACCTTTTGTCCACATTCCGGACAAATTTAATGTTGTTCAAATAGCCCCTTTTAACTACACTTATTAGACTTATCGATTTATGAACAGTTCTTTCCTTGCCCTAAAGTGCACTTTATACCTTAAAATATTTTGTGTTCAACATACTTAATTAAAATTACCACAAAAAACTATTAATCTGGAGGTGGAAGGAGTTTATTGATTTTTAATATTTCTTTAAAAATCAATAAACTGAATCCGATATGCTAATTAAACGTCAATATCATATTTTAAAACATTTAGTACAAGAGTTTAGATGGTTTTCCATAAATGAACTAGCTATTAAACTTAATTGTTCTACAAAAACAATACAAAGAGATTTATTATACTTACAGAAAAACCTTCCTAATAACTGGTCTATCAAAACTAGCAAAAATAAAGATGTAAAATTATGCAAACCTTTCAATTCATACAATAAAGAGATAGATTTTTTATATTGGAAACACACTCTATTTTTTAAAACACTAACTATTTTATTAGATACAAAAATATCATCTAATTCAGTATTAGCCGAAAAATTATATATTCAAAATAAAAAAGTACAGAATATTTTAAACGAGGTCACATATCACTTACAGCAGCACAATATAAAATTAAAAAGATCCCCTTTAAGATTATCAGGAAACAATGTGGACATACTCCTTATGTATTATGACTTATATCTAAATGCATATAGTGATCAGGAGTGGCCTTTTAAGGAATTTAAGCGCGAATTACTCATAGAATACTTAAAAACAGTTGAAAAGACTAAAGGTATAATATTCTATAAAGACTCTATTAAAAAACTATCTTTTTTTATTTGTTTATACTTAAAAAGAAAATACAACGGGTATTCAATTTCATTAAAGTATTGGCAAATTAAACAAATACAAAAATCATTTAAATATAAAAAATTAAAAGAAATCACTAAATGTATTTTCGAAAAACAAAATATTCAATTAACAGACTCGGATATTGCTATTTTTATCATTGCAATTAATTGTTCAGCGTATACGTATAAAAAAGCAAAAAATCCTGAACCCATTCGTTCCATAGAAGAGCCTTCGCCAATTTTAAAAGATTTCATATGCCAACTTGAGGAAAAATTAAAAATGAACTTATTATGTGATTTTGAATTTATAAATTTATTAAACCAAATACTGTTGCCTAAAAAACAAAATTTTTTACGATCTAATGATCGGAAAAACCATGTAACTACTTCTCATGTAAGAAAAAAACACTCTGCTATCTTTTATTTAATTAACAGAAAATTGGGAATTTTACAGAAAATGTATGAAATGAGCAATGCTAGCCTACGTCCTAATATATCTACAACTCATGTCGCTTTATTAACTATGTATATTGTAACGCGACAAATGAAAATACAACAAAAAGCATCTCAAATAATTCTATACACTAAGGAAGGAGAACATTGGAAAAGATATTTAGTGGAATTCTTTAAACTAATATTCAAACGAAATATAAATTTTATAGATGTACATTATGAAGATTTAATAAGATTAAATACAGAATACTCAGATCTATCCTGCATTATAACTGATACTCCTATTAAAGTTAATTACGTACCAGTTATCTTTATTTCTACTATACCTACCAAGCGTAACTTGGAAGAAATAAAAAAATTCTTATGATTAAATGTATTCACCATTGAAATCTAAAGAAAATATTATCCTTTTTGCGAATAAATATTTAAAATTAGATATTTTCACGTATAGTGGTTAAAATTTGAAAAAGATATTAATAGTTACTTAATATTAAAAATTCATTTTACATAACAAAACTGAAGTTTCATTACGAGCTTCGGTTTTGTTTATATAAGACAAAATTTATTTTTTTGATAACTTTGATTGCAAGAGAATCCTAACATGTTTTAGAACCTTAAATATTTAATAAAGCGTCTTTTTAAATATTTATTTTCCTTATTCAATATGTTGTCTCAAATACTGCTTTTATAGTAAATAATATGTGCATAAAAACATACATCACCTGATTATTTTATTTTTTACGGAGTCGGAAATCTAAAGGATCTATTGGCAATCGCACCATAAGGGAGACCTCTTTCATTCTTAAATATCACATCAATCTCATCCACCCTCTACGATTGTGTACCTACTTATATTCTTTCTCTAAATTTAACAAATCATCATACTTATAAACTAATATGTAGTGAACAGTAACCAATACCCTTCTAAATATTATGGTCTTGATAACGATCCCTATTTATTTTAATAATTTCCATTTCAGTTGAAGACCATTCTGTAACCCCTACTTTAGAAGACATTACACTATTTCTTCGCCATTTATTATCATCTGGAACACTATAAGTATGGGATAACTCATGTTTAATTGTGCTTTCTATACTACAAATCATATTATCGATAGGAACATCTTTAATAGTAACTAATGGAATGGATTCACCCACTTCTAAACCTACCGTTTGTGGTAACATTCCTCCATAAGCATTACCATAATCTTTATTAGCATTAAACCCAATAACAAGAACAAAGCTAGCTGATAGGTTAGAATTATCCGTTATATATTTAGTTTAATCATCAGTAAAATTATACATTATATTAGACTGATCCTGTCCCTTCGAATCCCATTCATATAATTGAATAGAAATATATTCAATATTATAATATTCTTTAAAATCCTTCGTTCCATTTTCCACCAATTCTTTTGCTTTCTGCTAAGAATAAAATATGCATATCGATAATTTTTACTAAATTAATTTCAAGAATCCCAACACTCCATTCATCTATTGTTCCCTCTTGAATAGTTTCCTTACTCTATATTTTTGAAAAAATAAGAATAAATTCCATTTTGTAGAAGACTACTTCAATAGATATTTCATATTTTATAAGGGGTTATATTCACTACTTATACTTCTCCTAAAAAATCTATACATAAAACTTAAAATCCTTTAATTTTTTATTACTAGGATTCTTTAAATCCCCTCTTTTTTTGAGCTCCCTATATAAACTACTTATATGACACCCCAATATCTTCGCAATAACAGGATATTCTATTCCTTTTTCATATAACCAATTTGCATGTTCACACTTTTCATCCCAAATTTCCCCTTTATTTTTCCTTTGTTTAGATCGTTTCTTAAATCCTTTGTCATATAATTTATTTAATTCTTGTCCTACCTCACAGTTTTGAATACAATATTGAAACTCTTTATCTACATAATTACATTCTCCGCAATGATTTTCTTGTAAATACAGAATTCTAATTTTTCGCTCGACTGCTTTCATATTCCTTCCTTCCTTTATTATTATATTTGTGATTAGCGCTTAATCATTATCACATCATGTTATTCCCCACATTACATAAATCACCTGATAAAACATTACATTTATAATTTACATTTCATACTTTCACCAATAATGTTACGATTTTTATTACGCCCTCATGACAAATTTTATATATCTTCACCCTACCTTCATTCTTACAATCCACAATATGCAATTCTTTTAAAATCCATAAATGTTGAGATATGGTAGATTGTGGGACCTCTAGTAGGTCACATAATTCAGTCACACTACAGTTACCTCGTTTGATTAATTGCTGCAATATACACAAACGAACAGGGTGTCCAATTTTTTTTAATATTTCTGCTTGTTGTCTATACGTATAATAAACATTCATTTATTACTCTCCTTACTAATTCCCATATATTTTAGTTCAATATTTCTATTTTTTATATTGTGTTTATAATCTTTAAAACAGAACTTTCAATTAATTCAACGTATAATTACTAACAATTATTTCTTTAAGGTTTATATTTTTCACATAAACACCTAAGCTACTCTCTTACCTTTAATGTATTAACTATTAATTATAGAATTTAAACCCTCAATAATTTCACCAACTTAACTTTATAACATTACTATTTACTGCTAATTTAATGTTCCTTTATTTTTTTGTAGTTTGCAATGTCTTTAATGTCTTTTTTGGGGTCAAATAATACCTTTCATTTACAGTATGTACCTACTTATTCAGATAGAAAAAATACTAGTAGATGAAGATGCAAAAGCTAGAAACTCACAATACCACTTGCCCTAAAGTGCACTTTAAAGTTTAAACTAATAATTAATTACATTTAGGAGGTATATTTTATGGCAAAATTTGATTCTTTAAATGAGAAAGTTATTGTTATTACTGGAGGAGCTAAAAATTTAGGTGGCTTATTAAGTAAAATGTACGCTGCTGAAGGAGCTAAGATTCTTATTCATTATCATAGTAAGCAATCACAAAAAGATGCTGAAAAAATTCTCTTAGATATTCAAAATACAGGTGGCCAGGCAAAATTATTTCAAGCTGATTTAACGGATATTACTAAAATTCAGGAGATGTTTCAAGTCGCAGTCGAAACATACGGAAAAGTCGACATCGCTATTAACACAGTGGGAAAGGTATTACGTAAACCAATTTCTGAAACCTCTGTAGAAGAATTTGATGAAATGGATAAAGTGAATTCGAAAGTTGCATACTTCTTTATTAAAGAAGCTGAAAAACAAATGAATGACAACGGAAAGGTTATTACACTAGCAACTTCCTTACTAGCAGCATATACAGGATACTATTCAACTTATGCAGGTGGAAAAGCACCGGTAGAAGAATATACACGAGCAGCATCAAAAGAATTTATGAATCGTGGTATTTCTGTTAACGCAGTTGCCCCAGGACCAATGGATACACCATTCTTCTACGAGCAAGAGACAGATGAAACTGTAGCATTTCATAAATCACAAACATTACATAATCAATTGACTAAAATTGAAGATATTGCACCAATCATAAAGTTCTTAACTCTTGAAGGTTGGTGGATTAACGGTCAAATTATTTTTGCAAATGGTGGTTATACTACACGTTAATCGTACTTTATAAAATGAAATATATATGTCTGTTAAACTATGATCTTTTAACACTTCAAGTCCCAATTCTATTAAATATGTATAATTACACCCTTCTTTATAATCAAACTATTCACCATGGGATACTTTAAAATATAATTTGGATACACATTGCCTCTTCTTATTAAAAGTTAACAATAAGGGGAGGTTTAATATATGCAGTTTATCATCCTAGACGTACCACTTTTTCCATTTTAAAGGTAGTACGGTTATATTGACTTGATAATGATGGGATACCGCCAACACTTTTGAAAAAACTCACGCAAAGCAACATATCAAATAAGCCGTCTATAGGGACAGCTCATTTGATATATTGCTATAGTACAGTTTCTTCTGATAGTAATCCCTAACTTACAAAATGTTTCATTAATGTTTGGAATGATCCGTTCTCGTATTTCGAACGGATCATTTTCATTATAAACAGTATTGTTACTTACTAAATTCGTTTCTCCAGTTGTAAAATTAGGTGAAACTTTAATAGTTAAATTATCACTGTTATACGAAATAAGAAATCCTTTATTGGTTGAGGATACATAACTACCATTTAATTTGAAATCATCAAAAAATTGGTGGTCAAAGCGTGGTTCAAAGCCTTTATCCTTAGTCAAGATTCTATCTAATCGCATCGATATTGTACGATGGAGAGTTTCGAAAATAGGTTTCTTGTGAATATATTCGAATCTTATTTCGTTTTGTCTTTCAGGATCCGGGATGGTTAAAATAAGTTCTTTAATCTATTGAATTTGAACGTTTGATTTTCTGGTATTTAGATAGCGTTGTAGTATTTTTACTACTATTTCCCCATCAAGGCTTCTTAAACCCACTTGGACTGATCTTAAACTCTCAAAAGCATAACCAATTGTTCTAAAATAAGTTAAGTAACTATAATTATAATAAAATATATAAAGAACTAAAATTTCCGATACTATGTTTCATATTTTCTCCTCTTTATCATTTTTTTCTTTCAATGAAATGTGTTTGTTATACCATTTATTTATTCTTCCTTTGTAATACTTTTCTACTTCGTAATCCGAAATCCAAATTTCACGATCATAGATTTTACTCATTACTCTTTCTAAAACATCCTCATGTTCTCTCGGTTTCAATCTACGGTTATGAACCTTAATCTTCTCTATATAAGCCTCCCTTAGCCAAGTTGATATGGTTTCACGCTGTTTTTGCTTTAGGTGAGATCATTTCTTATTGGTTTTTAGTAATTGACCTTTGGAATTCCTTGTGTGATTCTTCATTGAACACCACCTCCCCTATTTTATTTTTACTTATTTCTTATCCGAACCGAAAACACAGCGGTTTCCAAATTAAGTAACAGCATATGCCGTGCTAATTTTACGGATTAAGCCTTTTGGGAAATCATTAATTCTTTTACGTAATGTCGATGATTTAATTCCCCATACTTCTATTGCATCCGTACTACTCATAAAGTGTGAATTCAATATAAGTCGGTTATTTAAAATTGAATGTTTTTTCTGAATTTTATTGAAAAATAATTCTATAACAGTTAAATTTTATTTAAATTTTGCTACAATGGAAATATATAACATTATCATACTTCTATAGGATGGGGGAATATATAATGATTGCTTCAGTAAAGGGGAACGAGCAAGTTACCAAAATGTTAAATGACTGGTATATAGAGATACGCGCTAGACATGTAGGAAAGGCACATAATTTAAAACTTGAGATTGATCAAAAAATACATAACATCGAAGAAGATCAAAACCTACTTTTATACTATGCTCTTTTAGACTTTCGTCATCAATATATGCTTGATAGTTTAAGTATTGGAAAAGATAGTTTTGATAAAGTAGATTCATTGGGTGTACCTGCAGATCAGTTTCTACAATACTACTACCACTTCTTTAAAGCTATTCATTCAAATATTACAGGTGATTTCACATGTGCAAAAGAACATTATAATCAAGCTGAATTACTCTTAAAACACATTCCTGATGAAATTGAGCATGCTGAATTCTATTTTAAATTATCAACTTTCCATTATCATATTTATAAACCGCTTGCTGCAATTAAAGAAGCTACCAAAGCAAAGGATATCTTTAAAAAACATGCAGGATATGAAACTAATATTGGATTATGCGATAATTTAATTGGATTAGCTTGTACTCATTTAAAACAATTTGAGGAAGCTGAAGAACATTTCATTACAGCTATTAATACATTCAAAAAATCTGGTGAAGAAAAGAATATCACGTTTGTACGCCATAACCTAGGTTTAATGTATTCAGGACAAAATTTATCTGAATTAGCAATACGATACCTCTCTGAAGTAATACAAGAACTCCCTAAAGATTATAAAGCAATCTTTATTAAAGCTAGAGAGCATATGAAAATTGGTGAGTCCAAAGAAACTTCTAATCTTATAGTGAAAGGCTTAGAGATTTGTAAAGAGCTAAAGAATGAGGAATACAAACATCACTTTTTAATTTTAGAAAAATTAAATCAAAAGGTCTCTGCTGACGAATTAGAGAAGACAATTAAAACAGGAATCTCTTATTTTGAAAGAGAAAACCTACATGAGTACGTACAGGAATACGCTAAAAAATTAGCAGTTTTATTCCACCAAGAAAATAACCGTTCAAAAGCAAGCGATTATTTTTATCTTAGCCATCAAGCAGAAGAACAAAACTTTGAAATGGAGGCTTTAAAATGAAAAAAGTAATGTCTAGCTTAATTGGATTAACAGCCGTATTCACGTTTATGTTTAACGCTAGCAATGTAACTGATACACAAAAAGCTCTTAGCGAAGATAAAATCGTACAATATGCTCACGGCCATACTGGTGGATGATAAAAAAACAAAGGTCTTCACTTCATTGTGAGGGCTTTTATTTTTATATGGGATCTCTGTGTAAGAATAACAATATATTAAAATCCTAAAATTTTAATATATCAAAAATGTTATAATTATACCGTTCTTTTTGCATCCATAAGAAGAATCTAAAAAGATTAGAACATTTAAAGAGAGGAAGAAACTATTAATGCATACACAAGAAAGTTTTTATAAAAAATTAATAGAGAAACAAAGAGTAGTAACGATATTTCTACTAAACGGAGTAAGAGTACCTGGAATCATTATCGCTGTTGATAAATTTTCAGTGCTAGTTTCCAGTCACGGAAAGCAACAATTCATTTATAAACATGCTATTTCAACAGTTTCTTTATGAATAGCAGTTTAAAATTCAATTTGAATTATGTTTATTTATGAATTATTTAATAATAAAAAAGGAATCCTCAGCAAAAGGATTCCCCCCAGGAAATATGCATAAATAAAAAGAACTAAGTTTATTATAATATAAAATTAAACGAAACATATTGAGAAAAAATAAGATTGAAGTTTGATAGGAAAGAAAAATGTTTGTTATTGTTGCTTTGAAATAAACTTTGATTAAAAATACCTCACAGACTCGTACTTTATGGTAAACAAGGAGAATTCATTTTGAAAAAAGATTGATCAAAATGAATTCTTATCTAACAAATTTAAGTTTCTATACTATAAAAAGTTTGGTCATTTTCTATCTTTATTCTTCAACAAACGCGCCCTTTTCTTAAACAACATGCATCGTATTATAATTTAGATATAAAGACAAAACCCTAAATTACGAAGTGTCTTATAACTCTTTGGTGTGCTCATACACTACCAATTGATACGTTTCCGGATTAATTCTCAAGAATGTCGTGTAACCTCTCAGCAAACTCTTTATGATGCACTGTGTTATAGCCCACATGATGTCCTGGAAACTCTGCGAATTCTGTTCCGAGGTGTTCTGCTAAGTTGAATGCGCAATGGTAAGGAAAAAATTCTCGTGAAATACTTTCACCGGCTGGACGTACCTGTATCGATGCAGGTTTTAATAGGGGCTTTAATGCATCGATGTTTAATGTATAGCTGAGAATTCCCGGGATTTCATACTCAGTGAAATAAATCGAATTGCTGAGTAGTCGCTCTGTTAGCATATCCTTCGATGGTCCGGAATTGCTATCATCAATATTTGACAATAACTTCATGACCTCACTTTGATGATTCCCTTTAAGGTCTTCCATGAAATTTATAGCCTGCTTCAACTCATTTTCAGGTAAAAGTTGTAATAAAACCGGTTCGTGTGGGATTAGTAACTGTACCTGCTCAGGATGGCGTATACACAAATCAAGTCCGATGACAGCACCAGAACTACTTCCGAATACATAAGCCGGTTCATTGGTCAGATTGGCTAGCAGCCGGTGAGCGTCTTCGCTATGTGTGTGGACATGGTAATCCTCAGTTTTATTGACGAGATTGCTACGGGAATGACCACGACGATCGTAAGTAACAACGGTATACCACTTAGCAAGATGGTCTGCGATATTATGGAACTTGTCGGCATCACCACCCCCACCATGAATCAAAAGAAGAATTGGACCCGAGCCACGCATCTCATAATAGATGCTTGCTCCAAGTACTTGCAATGTTCCGTTTTTTACTATACTCATTTGTACATTCTTCCTTTCTTTTGTCATCTCCCTTAACATTACATGATTGGTGAATGATATAAAATGCAGGAAATAACTAAGAAACAAATTCACCATAAGAAAAAGCAATGTGTGGCTTTAAAATAAAGTTTGATTAAAAATATTGTGTTAAACCGTATTCTATGATGAATAAAAAGAAACCATTTTGAAAAAAGTTTAATCAAAATGGTTTCTTATCCAGCAGGTTTATGTTTCTGTTTTATAAAAAAGTTTGATCATAGCTTATTTACAATTCTTTGATTAAAGAGATAAAGCATCGCGTCTTTTTTATAAACATAGCAACTTTATTTCAAAACTACTGTTATACTAAAAATACAAAAATATATGCAAAATCACAAATAAAATAAGGGCAGCTATATCAGGCTGCCCTTATTTTATCTTTAATCTTATAATCTGCTATTTAGTTTGAGCTAATTATAAACCTAGTACACTAACAATCTGGCATGCTTTGGAATTTGCAATATGATAGTACATCTCTAACCCTTTTCTTTCTGAGCGTAGAATCTTGCCACGCATCTTAGACAAATGCTGAGATACGGTTGATTGCGGTACTTTTAATAGATCTGTTAACTCTGTTACATTACAAACTTTGCGATGTTCGAGCTCCTTCACAATTTGTAACCTAACTGGATGGGCCATAATCTTTAATAATTCTACATCCGCCTCTGGGATTTTGTACATTTCATTACTTACTTGCATTGTTGTCATTTTAATTTCTCCTTTTATAATTATATTTTATTTTAATTATCTATTTTTAAATATGTTTTGTTTGCTTGAATACATTGTTCATAACCACTATGTTGTTTGTTCTTTTGTCTCCCTATCAGATTTAATATATAGAAGTATTATGATGGCTAAAAACCCAACAAAAGATAGCATAGGAATCGAGATGAAACCAAACAAATTCAAATGATCTTCTGTACAAGAAACACCTACTGAACATATCTTCAGTTCACTTGTTGGAAAAGCCTGAATCGTAATTTGATAGACAGCTATTATTAATCCAATACATGCAAATGGAAATGCATATACACTTACATTAGGATCTTTTCTATACATTCCTATTCCCAATATTAACACTAATGGATACATGGCCATCCTTTGATACCAGCACAAATCACATGGAGGCAGCTTCATCCACTCACTAAAAATCAAACTTATGAGCATTGCACTAGTAGCTATCGTCCAAGCCATTGCAATGTGATACTTTTGAATGATCGACATCTTATTTTCGCCTCACCTGTTTTTTTAATGCAAAACATTTGCTAATATATGACTAGTTTATTTCCGTGTTTCGAGTACCCTGTTTCAATAGAAAGTATCCAATCATTAACATCTTCCCAGTCGTATCCCCTCTCTTTTAATTCTAGAGGGAAAAGATTTTCAAAATCATTACGCATTTCGTACATGGTTTCTAATGCTTTTTCAAGCGGACCAAATCCATATACCATGTGTGTATGTACTTTTTTGTTTTTCTTTTCTGCTACAACTAAATATACATACCGTCTTTCTTTCGCTAAAACAAACTTCAAAAATCCTGGTACTTGACTCACCTTTCACACTCCTTTACGGTTTTCCTTACCAAGCTTAAAAAGATATAAGTAAGGAAAACTACTAAGTTTTAATTCACTAATTTAATAAATGTCCCGTTTTTTTGCTTTGAAAATACAAGAAAACGCTCATCATCACAATATTTATTACACCAGCTGCAGCACCAATTTTGGAGATAACATACACATATTCATTATTACTAAATGGCAATAGACTCGCGAAAATAAATAAAATTGAAATGATAAAGGATAAGAGCATATTTCTTTTGTTTTCAT
>NZ_JBBOWI010000004.1:0-74096 GCF_038006965.1 Bacillus sp. FSL K6-1338
TAGAAGAAATTGCCTTGTCAAAGAAAAAGGATCTAGAGAACAAAATAAATGAACCTACCAAAAAGTCAAAGTCAAAGTTAAAGAGGTATTTCAATGAATAAAGGTCAAAAATTTATTGAAACAAAAGAATATAAGCGATTTGTCGAGTTTTGTGATGCATGTATCAAATATAAATATATAGGCATTTGTTATGGATTACCGGGTGTAGGAAAAACATTGTCCTCAAGGTATTATGCAAATTGGGATTCCATTGAAAAACAAATAGCTTATAAAAAAGCAGATGAAATTCCTTTAAAAACGGATGGAGCAATTCTTGAGGCAAACACAATTTTTTATACAGCTCCAGCAGTACGAGCTACTAAAATGACTGACAATATCAATACTTTAGGATTTAGAATAAATATGTCAAAGGCGATGTATAAACTACATACTACGGGCGAAGAAGAATATTATTCAGATTCCTATAAAGATATAGATTTAATCATTGTCGATGAAATTGACCGATTAAAACTGCAAAGTTTAGAACAACTTAGGGATATTTATGATCAAAACAACGTAGCGATGATATTAATTGGAATGCCTGGCATTGAAAAGCGATTAGCTCGATACCCTCAACTCTACTCTAGAATTGGATTTGCCCATGAATTTGATAAACTTAGTAAAGATGAAACCCATCATATTTTGGAATATAAATGGAGAGAGTTAGGACTTTCTATAAAGCTTGAGGACTTTTCCGATTATGAGGCAATAACTAGTATAATAAAGATTACTGGAGGGAACTTTAGGCTCATACAGAGACTGTTCACTCAAATTGAAAGAATACTCGAAATTAATAAGCTTGAAACAATAACAACAGAAGTTGTTGAAGCCGCACGAGATAGTTTAGTAATCGGAATCAAGTAAATAAAAACGCTATCGTTTTATATGATGATAGCGTTTTTATATTTACTTATAATGCAAAATATTACTTAAAACAAGCGCAAAATAACTCCAAAAGTGACAATAAGAGATTTAGCAGACTCAAAATTATTTACAATAGATAAAGCAAGTGAGTATCCAAAATTAGAAGCCATTTTACGTGGACAAATAAATACAAAGGTCATTAAAGAAAATTATGAGGATGTTTTGCGATTAGCTCACTCAATAAGAGAAGGAACAGTTTCAGCATCCCTTATTATGGGGAAACTAGGATCTTATTCAAGACAAAACAGCTTGGCTATAGCCTTACGTGAGATGGGTCGAATAGAAAAAACAATTTTTATTTTGAATTATATATCGGATGAATCATTAAGAAGAAAAATACAAAGGGGATTAAATAAAGGAGAAGCCATGAACGGATTAGCAAGAGCTATTTTCTTCGGAAAACAAGGTGAGCTTAGGGAACGGACTATACAACATCAATTGCAAAGAGCCAGTGCTTTAAACATAATCATCAATGCTATTAGTATTTGGAATACCTTACATCTAACTAAAGCAGTTGAATATCAAAAACAGTCTGGTAGTTTTAATGAAAAATTATTACACCATATGTCGCCTCTAGGTTGGGAACATATTAATCTACTAAGAGAATATCATTTTAATTCGGAGAAAGTGGTCTCGTTAGATTCTTTAAGACCATTAAAACTTTCTTAACGTTGTAAAAATGGGGGAATCGTCAGGAAAATAGGCTTAGCGTTGTAAATCCGCATTTTCCTGACGGGACCCCTTTTATTGCTTTTAATTCTTCTATATTTTCCTTTGAGTATCTGCGATGCCCTCCCTGGCTTCGCTCCGTTTGTATATTAAATTCGTTCGACCATACTTTTAACAAATCGGTTGTGACCCCTAAAAGATCCGCAATAATTTTCGGTGTATGCATTTCCGATTTTAGTTCCAATTTTCATTCCTCCCCCAAAAGCGGAATACGTTTTTTTACTCATAAAACACGATTAAATCAATATTTCAATCAAAATCGGAATACACTTGCAACCGATATAAAAACCGATTTTAAAAACGATTTAATTTCGAAATACATTCCGATTTTACCACCGATATGTATTACTTCTCGATACTAACATGAAAAACTTTTTTATTTATACAAGATTTTATGCAAAAAAAGAATAGCAAGGATCCCTAAAATCACCGGTATATCAACCATGTATAAAATCATGCATATCCATTTTGCTAGAAAAGAAAAAAGAACCCCATAAAAATAAGGGTTCTTTCTTTACTATTGCTACCGATAATGATGCGTTATGTTAACCTTACATGAATACTATATACAGATAAAAAAACCCAACATACGGCTTCTTCTAAATGATATAATTAAAAAAATTTAGAATTTAGGAGAAAAACTTTGAAGAAATTTCGAGGAAAGAAACGCTATTTTCGTCAATTATGGAAAAAAACAAACGTACATACTTGTAATATTTTACTTGATAATAAGGCCTGGTTCGATTTTTGGCCTACTCATCTTGATTTTTGGGGATTTGGTAATAATCGTCTAAAATTTAGAAGAGAACATATAAAAGCACATATAACTCTTTATAACAACTTATTAACAGAACTCGAAACATTAGATAAGCCATATCAATCTTGGATATGTATCCAGGTACACGATGCTGGACAAGATGCAGTGTATATTCACACATCAAATCCTAATAGCAACAATTATCCTTACAAAAATTGCGAAATAAATTGGGATTGCGCTGTCCCTAATATGTTCAAGGACATTGTAAACTTAGATAAGCAAAATGTTGGTTTTTTAAGTTCTGAATATGGAGAAATGTACTATATTCAATCAAAATTTCATGGAGATCGACTCTAGGAACTGGTTAAATTTGATAATATAAAAAAAGAACTTCCGAGAACGAGAATTATGTAAATAAAAAAGCCCTGTTGCAAGCAAAAACAGGGCTTTTTTAAGCTATTCCATACAAGGACTACTAGCCTAAAAGTTTTACATATTATTATTTTTTAAATGATGGTAAATATTTAGTTGGATCTACACGTTCACCATGAAGTGTATCTGTCCTTACCTCCAAATGAAGGTGATTCCCTGTCGCTTCTCCCGTTTTACCAACTTCCCCTATCTTTTGACTTGCTTCTACTGTGTCACCTTTTTTCACTGATATCTTACTCATATGGGCATATAAGGTATAAAGTTTCTTTTTATTATGGGTATGTTCAATAACTACTACATTACCATAATCAGTAAACCCATTATTTTTGCTTCCAAAATCAGCAAAAACTACTTTACCAGATTGAATTGCATCTATTCTTGTTCCTTGTGGTGCTGCAAAATCAAAGCCTTTATGTACTCTACCCTTCTTTTTATCTAAATTATAGGGATCGGTGGAAGTTACCTTTTTCATATCTATAGGCATCTTTGCTATATCTTTAAATTCCGATGCCTTAACTGCAGCGTTGATTTCATACTTCACTGAATCATAATCTAGCGATTCAGCAAATGCATTTCCACTAACCGAGAATAATAAACCTGTTGCTAAGGTACTTACTATCACTTTCTTAAACATAATTAATCCCCCTTAAGTACTTTATAAGTTACACATTAAATATATCACTTTTGTAAGATTTGTTAATATTTTGAATTTTTATAAATATTTATTTAAATTTTAGTAATATTTGGATTCTATTTTATCAATTAGAAAATAGAGGGTTGTCAAAAAGCGTGTAAAACCACATACAAATCCTATTAAATTAATGATAAATTGAACTACCTTAACTTTAACTTCGTTTAGAACGAGGGATTCCTAAGTAAAGAGTTCTATCAAACTCTAATTTATTGACTATCTCCGTAGTTTTTGTGGTTAGAAGCCTTATCACCTCATTGTATAAGGGAAATTTTCTACCGAAAAAAAGAAAAGATACAAATACATTGTAAAAAACTCATAAATATCAATTAAAGTTAACAATAAATTTATTGTTAACTTTAATTGATATTTAAAAATAAAAATAATAATAAAACCTCATATTTACGGTATTTATTATTATTTTTATTTGTTAACTTATTTCAAAAATACACTTCCAATAATGCTAAAAAAATGTTATCTTGTTAACAAGATAACTAAAGGAGTGAATAGTTAATGAAAATTACTATGATGAATAAGGATTCTGGTAACTCACTTGATATGAACTTAATTGATGGTTTCTATATCGAAACTCCTACAAACGTTGTAGAAATCAGTAAAGACGAAGCTGATTCACATTTTGTAGCAACCATTACTAATCCTAAAGAATTATTATCTCGCCTACTTATTTCAACAACAATCCCAGGAGAAGACACTGAACGATTCTTCTTAGTTGGCGACGAAGCTGGAAAACATGCATTAGCTAACAATCATGTCAATAAACTCCATGATAAAATTACAAGTCCTATCCCTTACGTAATGTTCTTATCAGCTGTTTCTTTCTATCATGCTATTAATGAAACTCGTGAATCAGATGACAACACAGTTGAAATTGAATATTTCCAAACAATGTTACCTATATGGTTACTAAAACGAACAGCTAAATTTAGTGAAGCGCAAAATGCAATGGCGGAACGATTTGCTGGAGAGCATGAAGTTACAATACATACACCAGGAATGGAAAAAACATTAAAAATAACTGTAGAAAAGGCAACTTGTCGTATCGAAGGAGAAATTGCACGTTTAGCAATTAAAAAGAATTTCGAATTAGAAGATCGTGAAGAAGCAAGACAATTCGATAACAACGATACAGTACTTGTTGATATTGGTGGCGGAACGATTGATCTAGTATTATCACCAGCCGGTTTAAAATCACCTAAGAACCGTGATTCAATGCAACCGATAGACAAATTATCTTATCTATCTCATATTGAAAAATTAAGAAAAGAAAAGTTCTTAGAAAAATTCTCTGATTTACGTTCATTTGAAACATTTATAGTGAACAATTTCCAAAAACCCAAAATGGAATTAGTTGACGGAAACACTGGTCAGCGCGTAGATTTAACGGAAAAAATTCGCTCTTCCTTAAAAGAGTTTGCTAAGTTTCTAATTTTAAAAATCCAAGATGTAATGCCTGCACCAGCTGATAAAGTTTATAAATATGTTTATTTCGGTGGTGTTGCCCCAATACTAGAAACTAGCATTCATGAAGTCATTGAAGAAATGTATGGAGCTGAAATCGCTCAAGCAAATCATATTTTCTTACCAGATTCACGTAAATTAAATTTATATGGTCTTGAAGTAAAAAGTCGCGGTGAAATGCTGCAAAAAACAGAGAAATAAGTATAGTCAGAAAGGAGGAGCCGCATTATGGGACGTACTAAAAAGACCGAGAAACAAACAGTGTTTGGGCTTCGAACAGATCACATGAGCGAAGAAGTTTATAATCACCTTGAGCAAAAAGCCCGCTCAAAAAAGCTTGCAACTTATATTATTCAATTAGTTGAACAAGACTTAACACAAAAAGAGCCCTTTGATGCAAAAAAAGAACTTCTAAAAGTCTCAAAAAACCAAGAACAAATGATGAACGCTATAAAATATATTACACAAACCATTTCAGATCTCCAGGTGGCTCCTGTATCTGCTGTTCTTATGCAAAGCGATGAAAATACCCATAATTCTCTGGCAGGCGATTTATTAAAAGATGTAGGCCAAATGGGACAATTAATCACTAATACCAACATTACAGGTTCATTAGATGAAGACGATTTAGAAGATCCTGATTTCTAAAACAAAAAGAGTTGCCTGTATGAGAGCAACTCTTTTTGTTTTGTATAAACTTAAAATATCCCAAATAGCTTCTTCCTTTTGGGTTCTTGGTTAGAAATATCAGCTTTGGCATTGAGTTTTTCTAATTCCGTCATAATAAGATCAAGTTTCTTTTCTAATTCCTGATTTTTTTCACGCTCCGCTTCAAGCTCTTGTTTAAATAAATCATTGCTTTGACGTTCAATTTCAAGTTCTTTTCGAAAACCTATAAATTCAGTCTTGATATCTTCTAGGAAGTTCCTGATTTCGCTTGATATGGATTGTAGCGCGTATCGCTCCTCTTCACTTTGAACCCTTGTCACAGCAACCTCCGAACGCGCTACACCCTGTGTCGCACGGGAGTGCTGCGTCATCAACACGCTAACAGCGTGATTCAATGAAACCTTAGTTTTTTCTCTAATCTCTTTCAAAGTATTAAAAACTGTTACATCATCAGCATGATACAGCCTTGTATCCCCATCTTTATTAAACTCATAGCCTTGTTTTTCGAGTTCTAAGCTATATTTTCTGATTGTACTTTCTGCTAGATTGGTGATACGGGAGACATCTATTGTTTTTAAATATACTTCACTTACAACATCATCTCTGTTCTCCATTCAACCACCTCCATTATAGTATCGCTACACTCTTACCACAGTATCATTTTACTAATCCTTAATACTCATTGTACACTTTTAATCCCACTTGCAAGTAAGTTTTTTTATCTCTCAATTCCTGCTTAATACTCGCAAGGGAATCCCATGGCGCTCCGTATTATTTTCTATTAGTCTTCGCTTTAGCTACTCAGCATACCTGTATCAATACTATAGCACCCGTTAATTTTGATCTTTGTTATAGGGATCCCTAATTCCATTTAATTACTCTGTTAATTCTTAGAGTATCTTTTTTCTGTCTTCCCATTACTTTAGTTTATTCTCTAATAACCACGCATTCACCTTGTGCTATAGCATTGATATACTCTTAAATAAAATTTTGATAAAATGCTAGAATCACAAAAACTTATAGACGCCACCCACGAGCAAAAGCAAGGATTCTGGTCTAGGCTCTTTTCAAAAAATAAAGACGTATGATAATTTCATCATACGTCTTTATTTTTCTTCTAACAAAACAAGCTCTGATTTTGTAGAAGGTTCTATTCCTAATTCATTTAATTTTGCCACCAACAAAAGTATTTGTTTTTCAAACCCATTATTTAATGCAATGTCAGTAATACGAATTACCTTCCATCCGTTTGTTTTCATGTATTTATCCCGTCTACTGTCTCGTTTGATTCCTTCTGGTGTCCGATGAAAAGGCCCATCAATTTCTACATCTATTTTTAAACCATTCGGAGAAAAAAACGCAAAATCTAACTTAAAACGTTTATTAGGTACTTTATATTGTACAGTTGGATAATAACCTTTAAAGCGCAATGCATCATATACTCGCTTTTCTAATTTGTTAGAGCATTTTGCCCGTTGTGAATCATTATTGGGATTATAAGTAGATGATGGAGTAAGAATTTGTGTTAAAAGATAAAATATCATTGTACAAGCCAATACAACCAATAAACCTGTCATTTTTTCCACTCCAATAACAATTTTGAGTTAATGTTCAAAACGTAATATGCCCCACAGCTTTTCAATTTATCCATTTTTCAATTATTTATCTTATGCGAGTAAAACAAAATAGTCCTTTTGCATGTTCTCTAGATACAGATTAAGTTAAATTTCTTTGGAAAGTGCTTTGCAAAGATTTGTTGTATGATGCGTAAGTCAAATCTTTGCATTGTATGTATACCTCATTCCAAGTGAAATTATCAATAAATCGTTCGTGTAAATACTTTATGAATCTCGTTCTCTTGTATTTTACTTAAATTTAAGTTGAATTGAATTGTATATGAATTTAACTTCCTGTCCATAATTGTAAATAAAAAAATAAGGACAGGAGAGTGAAATAAATGTTTTTCCGCAAAAATAGAACTAAATTAAAAAAATGGTTAGATCGGCAAGGAATCGAACAACAGGAACTAGCCAAAAAGTCAAAGGTTTCTGTTCAAACCATCAGTAAAGCATGTAGAGATACAAATTATATCCCAAAACCTGAAATCATGAAAAAACTATTAAATGCTATTAGAAAAATTGATCCTTACGCCAAAATCAATGACTTTTGGGATATGTAAAAAGCACAAGAAACAGTATCTTGTGCTTTCATAATTTTACTTTGACTGAACCTACTTGAACCGAAATGTCTTTAGGTTGCTGTACTTGTGCAAGAAAATGTTGAATAGAGGGCGCTTGAAAAATACGGAAATTAGAACTAGAGATTGGATATTTGAGGTCAGTAAGGATTAAAAGTGAGGGAAATACCATATTATGTTTCGGTTGCCAGGATTCTTTTTTCCATTCCATGCTACGATAATACGATTCGTAACGTTTTATTTTCGTTTGGATCGTAGCCTTATTATAAATGGAGTTTTGGACTTCTATAAAAAATGGGCTTTTACGCCAAATGGTAAATATATCGGGTTCCATATAACCTTTTTTGTATTTAGGTTCTACTTGAAAAATTTTCGGTCTTTCGGTTCGTAATAACTGCTTATATACATCCACAATCGCTAAAAAGTGACATATCTTTTGGCTTCCTTTACGAATGGTATTTGGATAGGAGAAATACACGTATGGACGTTGTGATGTATCTACATCAATATATCCTTCGCGGCTTAACCGCTTTGTAACAGTATTACAGCATGTTACTGCATTTTTCACGTTTCTAAAATGAAGGTCAATAATATCATCACGCGACATACATCTAAATTGCTGTAAATGGCCTATAATTTGTTTATCTCTATTCGTTAACATCATCTAACACCCCAAAGACTTTATCTTCTTGATGCTCTTGTTCTTCCTTCTTTACACTTTGTTCTTTAGATAAACGATACGGTTCTATGATTTCTTTTGCCTGGTCCAATGCCAAAAAAGGCGCTTGCACCTTTTTTAAACCATCTAATTTTAAAACCATTTGGCCCGATTGACTTAAATTTTCTGATCCAGGCGTCCCCACAATGTTACTATTAATTAAATCCGCACATTTAAAGCCCATTCTTACCGTCAAATTGAGCTTTAACTTACCATCAAGTATTTTTGCATCTGGACGTTGCATACTGAGCATAAGAAAGATACCAAGCGATCTGCCGACAGCTGATATTTTTTCTATTATGGTGATACATTCCTTTTCGTCCTGTAGCATCGCTACTTCATCAATAGCAATAAAAATATAGGGTAAAGGTTTATCTTTTGTTATTTGATTGAATTCATCAATATGACCCAGCTCATATTCCTCCATTAGCTTTCTTCTATGCAATACCTCTTTCCATAATTTTGATAACATAGTTGTCATTTCATGTTCTTCCATGCAAACATACTTCACGTGCTTCACTCTTCTTAAAAAATGAAACTCTGAATTTTTTAAGTCTCCCAGGTATAAATGTAAATGATTTGGTGACATATGTTGGATTAATGTCGCTAAAATTACACGCACCATACTACTTTTTCCACTTCCTGTTTCTCCCGCAATGAGTAAATGAGGTGTATTTGAATCAACCATATCATACACAATCGCATTTCCGAATTGATCCCGCCCTACTACCACAGGAAGACGATATTGTTTCAATAATGGTTGCCATTGTTTATAACTGTAATCGTAAGGCTGTAAGCTCGCATTAGAATGAAATACATGGAGTACGAACTTTTTAATATCGCCTTCCATCATAAGATTTTCGCCTAGTATTTGTTGAAAACAAAACCATTTCTTATGAATTTGGGCTGGATCAACGCCATTTGGCAATGTAAAAGTGTACCGTACACTTTCTCTCCCTTCGTAAACATCATGAATCGTAGGATAAATGGGGACCTTTCCACCTCGTGTAATATGTTCATCGTATAGCCTTGCTTTCTTAAATACTTCTTCTAACTGATATTTATATTTTTTCTTCTTTAACCACCTTTTCATTGTTCACCCTCCTTACAACATAAGTAAAATGCGAATAAATACATACCCAATTAACCCAATGCCTCCAATTCTTACACCATAATATAGGCTATTAGAAAGGAGATTGGATGCAAAAACATAATCATTTCGTACTAAGTATTTCTCTAATAAAACAGCTCCAATTGTAAGGCTGCCAACTATTCCCAGGGCTACATACGTATGAACGAGCGGTGATGACATATGAAAAAATGTGAACGGACTAATAGGGCCAATACTATATATTTTTGTTTTCTTTTTCTTCTTATACGATTGGTCCATAAAGGCTTGAAAAGAAATAATTTCTTTTCGATTCAGCATGTTTTCCCTCCTAAAAAAAGAATATCGTTAACAAATTGGGTATCCAGTTTAATACAAAGTATATACAATCTAACACCATATGAGAGGTATTCTTAATGAGTTCAAATGTATCAACAGGTACATTTGTTATGAAACTTGCAAGTTCATCTGGTAACTTTCGTATTTCTTGTGCTGTACTGTCTAATGGTTCTGTCACATACTAACTAATCCACCTATATAGGAAATCTGTTGTATCCGTTGTACTCATTGCATTTTGATTAAGTGCATCCCACCCACACATAATTTCGTTTGTTGAACTTCCGCACCATTCTGTAATTTCTTTCATATTTCGAAATTGCGGACTAGGTATGTTGTTCCATCCTCTCGTTGGATCATCCCTCAAATAGTATTTAATTTGATTGCCAATAATCTCATAAGAATTGTTCATTGTTCTCCCTCCTTTTTCTCATTCCATTTCTCCTACTATAAACAAAACTCAAAATGCCCTAAAAACATGTGATAATCAGAGATTTCTTTTGATAGTGCTATCATGATAGATTCTTTGGTTATAAGGTTGATATCCACTTTGGTAATTGCTTTGGTAAAGAATATGTATCGTTGATTGTCTGATATGCAATTTCAAACCTTGTCTTTGCAAATAAACCTTGCTATCGTCCCCAATTCATAAACTTTAATGATACAATATAAGAGGAATTTTAAATTAATTCAGAAAATAGAGGAGGAAACAACTATGTCACTTTTACAGCAACATTTTGAAGAAAGAAGAGAATACATTTTCAATCGTCTTAAACAACCAGAATACATGGAAAGAAGCATAGAAAAAGTTCGCCAAGCTCAAAAAGAGATCAAAAATACAGTGCGAACGATTAAAGATTTGTTACTCTTAGACAAAACAACTGATCCTTGTTTACCAGAGGTCGCTCAATTTTCTCTTCAACACATTATAAATTCAGAGTCATTTGAGAATGTCAAAAACCTTGTTCCATCCTCTATAAAAAAGTTAAATGAAGAAGAACGCGCAAAAGTGTTAGATGAAACATTAAGCGTAGCAAACCAAATCATGAATTTAGAACGTACTGTTTTTATCATGATGTTTAATGCAAAAGAGAAAATCCTCATGGATTCTTATAAGAAAAAGCGTAGATCACAAACAGAACTTCATTATGATGTTGCTGACAAAGAAGGGTTCGACAAGGCTTTTTATGATGAGCGTATTGATTCATTACAAAATGATATTCGTGTACTATCTTTCAAAAAGCTATGTGAAAATGAACCCGCACCAGAAGACTTAGAACTATTCAAACAACGTTATGAAACAATTATTTTGCCAAAAGTACAAGAAATTGTTTCCCAAATTGAACCAAGTTTAATAGATATAGACGTATTTTTTAATCCAGTAATCGAGTATGGTGTAGGAGACATCACTCTAGATGAAATGATTCAAAAACTACACAAAAACCTTTCTCTATTTCACGAATTATCGAAGGTTGAATATTGCCCAACGGTTGAGCTAACCGTAAAAGAATATGTATTCTTAGAAGCTATGAACAGTTCCCAAAAAGGAGAGGAGTTGCAACCATTAAAATGATGTATACACAAGAGAAGTTTTATGAAACGTTAATAGAAGAAAAGAAAGATGTGACGATTTTTCTAATAAACGGTGTCAGAGTACCTGGAAAAATTATCGCTGTTGATAAATTTTCGGTATTAGTTTTCAGCAATGGAAAGCAACAGTTCCTTTATAAACAAGCGATTTCGACTGTTTCTTTATAAAACAAAAACAATACAAAAAACTTTACAATTATAGCGCTTTTATCCTTTTTGAATATATCCCACTTCAAAAATTTACATACATAATGTACTCTATATATAAAAGTTAAGTTTTTTTCCTTTAGGGCAAGGTTGGTTTCAGCCTTGTTTTTTGTTTGCAATTTTTGGGGTACATTTTTTATCAAGATTCTACATAAAGGAGTTTAACGGGGAAAGTGGATATTAGAACGCTACATGACATGATTGAAGATCAAAAAAAAGAATTGAGCTATCTTGTAAAAAATATGGATTTAGCCATCAAAAAGTAATTGATTTTAGTCAAAAATTAGACCTTTTAATTTATGAAGCAATGGGAAAATATCGATTAGATCAAAAAATGATAGTAAAAAAAGAATCCTTAATTCAATAAGGATTCATAACAGAAAGATAAGAGACAGATATAGAAATAAAAAGAATTAATTATATTATAATTCAAAAATATGAAAAGCCATATTGAGAAGAATTTAGATTGAATTTTCTGATTAATTGTTTTAAAATAAAAACGGGTTGTAGTAACAAGCTGTCATTAAACCCCTTACACCAAATAAATTGTCCTTTTTTATGTAGATAGGCTCTCTTGCTTTTCTTGCATGAGAGCCTATCTGCATTCGGGAGCTACCTTTCATTATTATAAAGAAAGAATCCATATAAAACCAATGCGTTTTTTGATATTAAAACGCTACATTTTCTATATCTTATGATAAAATTAGTGATTGAGGGTACATTTTTTCAAGAGAAAAAGGCAAACAATATAAATACTTTCTGAAAGTGTTCAATTCAAGTTCAACAAAAAGCATTTGTTATTCTATAGCAAATGCTTTTTGACAAATAATGACGTTTCTTATAACATAAAAAGGTTGAGTGGGCGAGACTCGATTTTTGTGTAAATTTCATTCATTTTCTAAAAATTCCTACTTTAATGGTAGGAATTTTTTAATATGGAAACTACCGAAATATATTGAGAAATAAGTGATGAGATTGAATTTTCTTATTCTTAGACATAAAATAAATATGAGTTGGAGTAGCAACTAATCTTAACCCTTATACGAAAAAGAGATCGGATATTCCGATCTCTTTTTCCATACATATAATAGATTACTATGTTGCCTAATTACAGTTAGAAACTCACTTTTAGTATATAAAAATTTCATATAAAATCAATAGATTTTTACAAGGTAAAAACTTGCCACTTATATATCTGATTATCTTAGGATTTCATTTTACAAAGAGTTAAAAAGCAAACAAATTACATACGTTCTGAAAGTGTTCAAGGTAGATAAAGAAATGAATGAAATTATTATAAAAATTTCTATTTTTCTATAGTAAAGTATAGCTCCTTTCTTAAAAACTTAACTTTACTATAGAAAAAAGGTTCTGTATAAAAACATGTAGAATTAGCACATATCGCAGTATTTTATAATTGAAGAGGTGATTATGCTGAAATATTTAACAAAATTAAAAAACTCATTAACAGGTCTGAGAGGGTATTTAGAATCCTATCCATTAACTTCATTTTTTGTAATGGCATATTTATTCTCCTGGATTGTATTAATTCCATTTATCCTATCTCAATGGGGTATTTTACCTAAAATAAAAACGTTTGATATTTTCTTTTTTGCCAATGCATTTGCAGGCCCTATGTTAGCAGCGTATATCATGTTTCGAACTCTTGAAGGTAAAGATTCGTGGAAAAAGATCAGAAAAAGCATCATATCTACTAAAATCGGTTGGAAGTGGTACTTATTTACTCTCATCGTTATCCCTGCTGTAATGTTTCTAGGCATGGTGATATTAACTGGAGGTATACCTGCTTTCCGTGGCATTAATTCTGAATTTTTTATAACTTATTTCTTCTCTTTTATAGCTATTTTCTTTCTCGGTGGACCTTTTCCTGAGGAAATCGGATGGCGCGGTTTTGCCTTGCCTCGATTACAATCGAAGTTTGGACCGTTAAAAGCTACATTACTCCTTAGTGTTTTGTGGGCTTTTTGGCACCTTCCACATTTCTTAACGGCTGCACAAAGGGGAGGACCGGGTTCTGATCTTTCTATTCTATATATTCATTTACCAATTTTTATTTTGCTGTGCTTGCCAATCGCAATCATTCTTACTTGGGCCTATAACTGCCATCGCGGTAACTTATTTATTGTTATGTTGATTCATGCGAGTGTAAATACGTTTAGCCTGGCTCAAACTCATTCCATCAACCCTGTTTTAAAGAATACAGATTTATTTGTAGTGATAGGGTTGGGCTTTATTGCTTTGCTTATCCTTATTTTCACACGAGGCAACCTTGGATATAAGCAAAATTCTAATCAGGTAGGATTCAGTAACAGCCAAACTATAAGTGAATAGAAACGAAAACCATAAAATAGTGTTAATGGATTTAGGGCGGTATCCCTACTATTTTAATATTTACGTATCCGATTAGAGCGAGTTTACTATTAAACATAATTATTAAAACTTTAGAAAATAGTAATCACTTGAAAGGCATGTAAGACATGCCTTTCTTTTTTATGTATAATTTATAGCTTAACTTCAAAAGATAGTTCTTTATGCTTATATTCACCCCACAATATTTTCGAACTTTTCCATAGTATTACTAATTTCAATTTGATTATTAATCACTTCTCTTTGTAATTTTTCAGTCACATTCCTAACAATGGTTACACCATTTGTGATACTCTCTACATTTAAATTTATTTTTTTTATTGCACCATCAACATTACTTGCCAATCTTCTTACCTCTTCTGCTACTACTGCAAATCCACGTCCATGTTCTCCTACTCTTGCCGCTTCAATTGCTGCATTTAAAGATAAAATATTAGTTTGGGAAGAAATTTCCTTAATCATTTGAGCAATTTCACTTACTAAGTTAATCTGTTCTTTTAAAGATTGTAGCGCTTTCATATTTTCCTTAGAATTAATGTCGACTTTACTTCCTAAATCTATAGATAAATTCTTTAAATGTGAAACAACTTCTCTTGTTTGATTTTCACGATTTGTAATATCCGTTGCAATTTTTAGTACAGCATCTACTACCCCTTGTTCATTTTTAATTGGAATATAGGTAGCCTCAAACCAAGTTAAATCGCCTTTTTTACCAACTCTTTGAATTTTCTTTTGAAACTTAATTCCCTTTTTTAAATTCTCCCATAACTGATTATATTCTCTACTATTTATAAAACTATGGGGACAAAATTGTTTATGTACCATGTTCTTCATTTCACTGATTGTATAACCTAAAGCTTGTGCAAAATGATCATTTACCCAAATTACCTCTGTATCTAAGTTAAATTCTATCATTGCTAAATTGGATTCCAGTCCAACCAAAATCATTGTTTGATCTAGTACCTGATTGCTTACACTTGATGAAAGATTCATAATAACCTCCATTTATCGTTTACACATATTATAACATTTAATAAATATAATTAATACAATAAAAGGACCTACTTGTATTAACAAGACATAGGTCCTTTTATGATTTAAATGTTAAAAACATAAAAATATTATAAACGAATTTTAATTTACTTTACGCCCACTTGATTCCAAGCATTTTCTACTGCTTTATAGGTTGCACTACCATAGCCATCATAATCAGCTGCGGATTGTAATAAAGCTGTACGAGCTTGTTTAAAATCACTTGTTGGTGTTAAATATGTTGTTAACGCGCGATAATAGATCTTTTCTGCTTTCTCTTTACCAATAGCATTGATTGTCAGATATGCAGCCTTATTCGGAATACCACTATTAATATGTACCCCACCGTTATCGCCTTCTTCAGTTGCAGGAAGGTATTGATAATCCCTCATATGAGAAGGTTGGCCATATTTTTCAGGATTTGATAAACTGCGAAGTGCATCTCCAGAAATACCAGGCGTATATACAGCTTCTCCTAAATCCCAATTTGTTGGATCAACAAAATATCCAAATACATCAGAGAAAGATTCATTTAATGCACCTGATTGATTTACATAACGAAGATCAGCTGAATACTGTGTCACAGCGTGAGTTAATTCATGCGCAACAACATCAAGGGAACCTGAAAGTGGAGAGAATATGCGCCCATCACCATCTCCATAAACCATTTGCTGCCCATTCCAAAATGCATTATTTACATTTACTCCATAATTTACACCAGAGCGAATTGTTTTTCCTTTTCCATCAAAACTGTTACGATTGTGAATATTTTTATAGTAGTCATAGACTTTTCCAGCATTATAATGAGCATCGACCGCAGGTCCTTGATCTTTATTTATCCAAGCATTATCATTATCCAGTAGACGATAGTTAACTGGATAATCTGCATCACTATGATTTACCGTAAATGTTTCAATATAGCCTCCATTCATAGGCTTTGTTGTGTCTTTTAAATAGTATTTTTTCTGTACACTATCAAATGTTGTATTCAGTTCTTTTCGATCCCCTAATACTCCATATCCATATCCTTTTTGAGCGCTATCTGCGTCTGTAACTGCATTATATGAATCTATGATTGATCCATCTTCTGCATTCACATAAATTTGCCAGTTAGCTCCATAAGGTTTAATAAATTGCAGTTGCACTTTAAACGTTAGATAATACTTTCCGTCTTTTTCATATACAACTAAGTCCGCTTTTTCATTTGTAGAATCTAAGTTTTCTTTTACCTGGTCTAATGTGTTTCCATCTACTTTTACTAATGTATCATTTTTTGTAAGTTTAATATGTTTCCAAGCATTTGAAAGCGCTGTTTCTTTTGTAATCTTTGCTTCTGTATCACCTTTTAAACTTTCTGCAGCAGCCGGATGAACATCTCCATTTACTGTTTTTACCTTGCCCTCTTTATCTGTATGAACAATGAATTGTGCACCATCAACAGGCACCTTATTTACAGACCTTGTATAAACATAATGTTTCATACCTAAATCATCCGATTTCACTTCTTTCAGTGTCAGATCCGTTTGTGGATTTACCTTAAATAGTTCTTTATTTTCTTCAAGAAACTCTTTCACTGCTTTTTGAGTTTCTACCTTTTTATCAGATAATTCACCTGAAAGAAATGATGGACTTCCTTGTTCCTCATTCCAATTCTTTTGTTGCACTTCCATTTTATCCATTACTTCTTTTTGGGATGCTTGTTCTTCTGCAAATGCAGTTGAAAAAGGCGCACCTAACATTGTTCCTGCAGCAAGCAATGTAATAACAGTTTTTTTCATACATTTTCCCCCTTCAATATAAGTAAAATAAAAAATATAATTACAAAATTAATTATACAATTACTTTCAAAGTATTTATATAGATATGAATAATTACATATTCATATCTATAAAGTATTGTCTATTTCCAAAATGAATTCAGAATATTAAAATTAAAGGGCGTAAGGATGTTTCTAAAAAATGAGTTGAAGGGATGATTTTGAATACTTCATCTATAAAAAATGCCTGCAAATTTCTCTAGGGGTATTTTTATGATTTATTATTGATTGATTCCTTTTCTATCTACTATTTTCTTATAACAGCCATGTTTAACTATCTTTCTCACATTTTATGATCCTATTTATTAGCTAGAGAGCATTCCAAAACTAGATTTTAATTGTGTCATATTTATTGCATATTAGAATTCCAAGAGGTATTATAAGGATATTCGAATAAATTAAAATAGTATAGAAATAAAATGAAAGGAGTATTACATCATGAGTTATAAAAAAGTAGTGTGTACTTGAAATTTTAAAAAGTTAAACAACTTAATTTTTCGTTTTAATAGTGTTTTAAACATACCATATGAGGATGTGAGAAGATGAAGCTTGCACAAAGAATTTTAATTATAGTTGCATTTATTTTATCTCTGTGGAATTTTTCTAATGTCAATGATGTGTTTGCCGAGGAAGTTGAATTTTCAGGTGTAACTGCTCCCATCGGAGTAAATGTGCGCGATAATAAAAATTTAACTGGAAATATAATAGATGTTCTTCAAGGAAATCAAACCGTTTACTTCAATGGTTGGGAATATGGAGAGGGATTAAAGGATTATTGGACTGGAAGTATAGATAATCGTTGGTTTTATTTTTTTAAAAACGGTAAAAAAGCATATGTTGCTTCGGCATTTATAAATGGAAATCCACCTAATTCTACAACAACTGTTAAATTAAATGTTCCTAATATTAAACAACAGCAGTCTAATTGGTGTTGGGCAGGTACTTCAGTATCTGTTTTAAACTATTTGGGGCAACCAACTACACAACAGCAATTTGTAGGATATGTAAAAGGTGGCTTATACAATTATCCAGCTACTTCTAGAGAAATACAAAATGGTCTTAATTATTTTGGTTTAACTTCAACAATTAATAGGGGAACTCTTTCTTATGATGGGTTTAGAAGCCAAATTAATAGCAATAAGCCAATGATTACACTTATTAACTGGAAAAATGGAGGGAATATTGGTCATTTTCTTGTGTTAGATGGTTATTTTAAAGGTATAAATAATATGAACTATATTACTTATATGGATCCTTGGTATGGAGATCATTATCAACATAACTTTGAATCATTTAAAAATAACGATAGATTTTGGTGGAATGAAACAGTTCAAGATATTAGTAGAGAATATTAAATGAAAATAAGAAGGGAAATAAGTTTATGAAAAAAATAACGAGAACTATAATTTTAGTTGTATTTTTTAGTATTGCATTAATAAGTATGAATAAAATTGCTCAAGCAACTGATAACTCTAAAGAATCACCTGAAAAGATAGCACTAAAAGATTATCAAAATAGTAAAGGCACTCTATTAAAAGATGGCAAGCAACTTCATCAAAATCATAATTTTACGTCTAATTCAACTTTAGAAATATCCACATTTTTTTTCCATGTTTATGAAATACAACAACAAAACATTATAAATAATGACTCCAAAAATCTATCTGAATATTTATTGCCTACAGATGAAAAATTATGGTTTATTTTAAATAGAAACAACCCAGAGGGATTAATTTTTACAAACGAACAAGAGCCTATACGTATGGGGGGAGAAAACCGTAGTAAAGATTTATATAAAATCTATAGGTCTATACAAACAAATGTAAAAAAAATCAAAGAAATTATATATATTGAATTTGAAGGACAAGGATTATTTGTTGTTTCTCACGAAAATGGAGAAGAAGTATATGCAAGTGAGGGTGCTTCTCTTATCTTAGGAGTTCCATCAGCAAAAAAAATTAATCCTGATGAAATCATTTTAAAAATAAAGGAAAGAATTCTCTTATCTCAACAATAAGATTTAGGAATAGATACGAGAACGCCAACAGGAAAATTCTTTTTAACCGTCATGGCCGCCTTTAGTGAACTAGATCGAGAAATGATTAAGGAGAAACAACGTGCGGGAATAAAGTTAGCGAAACAAAAAGGAGTGTATAGAGGAAGATTGAAGAAATATACAGACAAGCACCCAGGTATGAATCATGCGATTGAATTAAGGAAGCATACCAATAAAACTGTTAAGGAAATCTGCCAGATTACAGGTGTGAGTCAGGCCGCTCTGTATCGTAGATTAAAAGAACTTGAATAAAGTTCTTTCTTTAATTTGTAATTAAACCCCAGAGTGGCCCCTCATACCCAGAATCGTTTCCGTACCCCTAAAATAACTGTTTTTAAAAATAACCCATTATCTTCCTTGAAATATTTGATACTATAAAATAAAGAACATTCAATTTATATAGGAGGGTGTAAAATGGGAATTAAAATGTCTAGTGCTTATCATCCCTTTTTAAATAGAATTGTCGGGATTGATGAGATTCAAGAAAATGAAGCCTTACAAACTGATTTATACTGTACTGATGAAAATTGTCGTAAACAACTTAGTTTTGTGGATGAGTTCGAACGTAAATATAATGACAAAACAATAAAAGTAAGAGCATTTCTTCGCTTAGCTGGTAAAGAAAAACATATTGAAACTTGCCAATTCAACACTGCTGATCAAGTTAAAGTAATTGCAAGAAGTGCAGAAGACTTAATGACTAGCTTAGAAAATGGAAAGTATGAATTTAGACTACATGTTATTAAAAACGCTTTACACAAAAAGAAAAACAGCGCTGTAGCTAGTGATGTTTTAGTACCAACAGGTGCCAAACAAAAGAATCCTCAAAAAGTTTATGAAAATAAAGGGAAGCTTTCTTCTTACCTTGCATCTATGAAAAAAATTATGCAGTTACGTACTCAACTTGAAGATCAAGACAGAGAATTACGTAATCTTGTAGTATTAAAATTTCATAACAAAAAGATTGATTGGAATAAATTTTTTTATGATACCGAGAATTTTAGGGAGGCTTTCGACTACCTTTCTACATCTCCAGATCATCCCATTTGCCTTCATGGTCGAATTAAATCAATAAACAAACCAACTGAAACATTCCCATACCATAGCATTTCACTTTATTCTCCTTGGGTTGAAAAAGCAGATAAAGATAATATAAAGCGAATTCCTTCCGTTTCTATTACGATTTATAATAAATCACTTGTTGAGGAAGTTATGCAAAAGTTTGAAGAAGGGATCAAACATATAGCTATTTTTTCCGATATAAATTATAAAGTTTCAAAAATAGTAATAGATGAGAAGAAACAAGAAAAACCTCAATATTTAAATTTGCAAGGAAAGTTAAACCGTCAAAAACAAATCCATATGTATTAAGTTGATCGAAACTTTTATTAAAGATCCCTAGTTACAATTAATTCCGTAACTAGGGATCTTTAATATTATATCCATTGCAATCAATTTCCTAATTTACTTTACAACAATTTTCACCTGCGCCCCGTCTGGTAATTTCTCCACTTTATTACCTATATATGAGCCTGCGCCACGATTATCAGCTGGTTTTATATGCCTAATATCAGCACCTTTTCCGCCTTCACGACAAAGGTCCATAGGATATTCATCCCGATCATATCCTTTTTTCGTTGGAACATTTGCTAATGATTGTTTTCTTCTTTCTGCGGCTCCACCCCGATCAATTGTACAAATATCTGTTTTGCCACTTGCAATCGCATCTTTAATATGCGCCGCGGTTTCCGGATACTTATTTGATGGAAACTCTATAACTTGTGCAATATCTTGTGTTCCACTTGTTTGTTTTGCAGGATTTGAATTTTGAATTGCTGAACATCCCGAAAATAGTAATCCCATTACTAAAATACTACTTACCGCCCCTTTAAAATTCATTATGCTCCCCCTTATGAAAATCTTAATCGAATTGGCTAAACGCGTAGTCATAAAATGCATCTGCAACATTCTCCACAAGATGATAAGAAACATACTTCTCCAATGCTTTCATTAACCTAGGCTTTTCATCTATAAAATTAATCGTGTAATCTATTAAGAAACTCCAATTCCAGGATGGAATTGCAATCAAACAACTATTTTTCATCTCATGTTCGCAAAAATAAACTGTTGGTGATTCATAACTTTTTAGAATTTCAAACTCTACACATTCCATCTATACCCCCCTATTCTTTATTGCTTAAATTAGAATATTTCTTATATCTTTTTTGTATATCATTAGTAATACTTATACTGACTATAATTGCTACCGCCAAGTACTTTATGTATTTAAAACCTGTATGCCCTACAACAACTATACTTCCAATAATAAGAACTATCGTGGTAAGAAATGAGATGATAAAAATACGTTCGTACTTTCGGGATTTACTTTCCTGTTCTAATCTTCCCTCTTTCATACTCTGGTTTCCCCCTTTGGATTCTTATAAAGTGAAATCCTCCATTGTTTTACGAATTTCATCAGCTTCGACACCAATGTATTGTAAAGTTTGACCTTGCGTCGCATGGCCAAATAGTTTCATCAAATAGTACACATCTTTCTTTCTCTGATAATAGTGATATCCAAACGTTTTTCGCATACTATGTGTTCCCCATTGTTCTGAATCAATACCGCAAGCCTCGGTCGCCTTATACAAGAAATTATGTACCATTTGTCTTGTAATGGGTTTATCCCCTTGACGACTTGGAAAAATCCAATCAGAATCAGCACGATTGCTTGTGTATTTCGCAATTTCTTGTTGTAAGACTGAATTGAAATACACTTCTACCGTTGTATCTGTTTTTTCCATTTTAATTTTCATGCCATCTTTTCCACGAACATCTTTTACACACAACCGTAAAATGTCACTAATGCGTAAACCTGTGTTAATTCCAAAATAAAAAGTAATTTCGATATGAGGAATTTTGCAACAGCCAATCTTTCATTTCTTCAATTTTTTCTATTGAACGAATTAGCTCATTTGCCCCAGGTTTTCGTCCCCCTTTCGTCATAAAACTTGACCTCCTAAAACTCTGTTGTAAGCTACAATATGTAAAACTTACTTTAACAATAACTATATTTTGTTAAACTGATAATCTTTTTCTTTTTATTTTATAGCGAAAAAAAAAACAGTAATACCATAGAAAATCGCATGATATCGCTAGTTCTTATGAGTTTAACATTTTGTATGTTTTATAAAACTCATTTTTTCTTTTTAATCTTTAAATATGTTCCATAAGGTGTACCTTTTGATGTACAGGTTTTATTTTTTTGATATGAAAGTAAAAAATATTTACAAGTGTATATTTTTTAAATAGCCATTTTAGTTTTATATTTTACAGTTAAGTTGTATTATTTGTGCAAATGAAGAGGGAATATTATATAATTTAGGTAACATTTTAGTTTTATACATTAATCTGGAATTGTATAAATTTAAAAGATAAGCTTTCAAATTTATACAATGCTATATTATTTAGGAGTGATGAAATGAGAGCCATTCATTTATCTGATTTTCATATATCAAAAGAAAATTTATCTGAATTGAAAAACTACATACTTAATCCTTTAATAAACGACTTAAAAGATTTACATAGTCAAAAAGAAATCGATTTTATATTTTTTACAGGAGATTTAATTGATAAAGGCGGAGCTAGTTTTGAATCAATTGCAGAGGCATTTAAAGCTTTTGAAGTAGAAGTCATAGATTATATCACAAGTGAACTTGGTATACCCAAAGAAAGGTTCATTATTAATCCAGGTAATCATGATATTTTAAGAACAGCTGATGATTCAATTCAAGAATTGGGTCTAAAATCATATTTTAAAGACTTAAATGCTATTAATGATTTTATGAAAAATAAAGAGCAGTACAGCAATTCTACCAAAAGAATTCATGCGTATAATAAATTTGAAGAGGAATTATATAAAAATTCATTAAACACAAATATTAATTATTTCGAAACAGTTCATAAATATACTATAGGAGGATGTAAAATTGGAATAACATCTTTAAATTCTTCCTGGCGTTGTTATGATAATGAAGATAGTGGGAATTTATTAATTAGTGAGAAGCAAATTATGGATTCAGTAGGTATGATAGAAGATTGTGATGTGAAAGTAGCTCTTATTCATCATCCAATTAAAGATCTTTCCACAGTTGAACAAAAACTTATTAAATCTCGGTTGAATTCTAGTTTCGATCTTCTCTTATTTGGACATGTACATAATACTGATACTTATCAGTTTTCGGATATGACAGGAACTTCGATAAACTCAGTTTCCCCTTCCGCATGGACAGAAAATCGGTACAATACAGACTATGAATATCTAAATGGATATGTCTTAATAGATTACGAATATGCTAATTGCTGTACATTCACATATCGTTGTTATTCTAATATAAAGAATGCTTTTATTACGAATACTCAGCTAGGCATGGAGGAAGGGAAGAGTTTTTTTTCTTGCCCCAATAAGACTGCATTAGAAAGTTTTAAAAAAAAGAAAAAATTATTCAACGACTTGATGCAGTGTACACTGAAACAGTAAATGAACATTTACTAACATATAATACTGACACAATTGCACCTAAAAAATTAAATGATTTATTTGTAATGCCAAAAATTGTACAGAAAAATGAAGACTTTGTAGAAGAAGATGTGTCAAGGGTCTCTGATAAGAATTTTTCAATGCAAGATATTTGTAAGAGCAAAGAAAATATAATGCTTGTTGGCGTCAAAGAAGCTGGTAAAACAATTTTATTAGATAAAATTATGATAGAATATTTAAATAATTTTAGTTTTCACGAAAAAATCCCGGTCTATTTAGACTTTGAAGAAATTAATGGCAGTAGCATAGACACTCTAATTGCTAGATTTACTACTACTTCTATTCGTGAAATAAGGGATGAGACTTTTAATATTAATGATATCGTTTTGCTGATTGATAATATTCAATTTGAAAATAAACATTCTTCTTCTTTAAATAAGCTAACACGTTTTATTTTAAATAATTCAAATGTAAGGATAATAACAACCTGTACGTCAAATGGAGAAGGAGAACTTCCTTTATCAGCAATCGGAAATTCCATTCTTGAGCATTTTTGTATTACGTATATAAAACAATTTAATACAAAAGATATTCAAACTTTAATGAGTAAATGGTTTATTGATAGATCTGAGGTTACTTCTAAAAAGGAGCACTTAGATAAAGTAATTAGTACGTTTAATGCCTTAAATATTCCTAGAACCCCTTTAGCAGTATCAATGTTTTTATGGATTATTGAAAAACAAGAAAATTATTCTCCAGTAAATAACGCACAAATGTTAGAAAATTTTTTAGAAAGATTGTTTTCTAAATCAGATACATATGAAGTTTATTCAGCTGATTTTACCTATAAAAATAAAGAGTCTTTATTAACTGATATAGCTTATGAAATGTATTCCAATAAAAAAATTCGATACAGGTTAAGTTACGGAGAGTTAAGAGACTATATAGAACAAAATTTGAAAGAGAAAATGTTTGATTTTGATGCGGATATAATCTTAACGCATTTCCTAAATAAAGGTGTTTTCACATGTGAAATGGAAGAATCAATAAAATATGTACGATTTAAATTCTCTTGTTTTTTCCAATTTTACTTAATGAAAAGTATCGACTCTAATCAAGAATTTAAAGATTATATTCTTACTGATCGGAACTATTTGAACTTTATTGATGAATTAGATTATTATACAGGTTTAAAAATGAATCAATTAGAATTAGTTGAAAAAATAGTAAATAATATGAATGAAGACTATAAAGATGTAAAGAAGAAAGTAACACATCTAGGTATTGATACTTTTTTTGAGACTAAACATACAATAGTGAGTAAATTAACAACAGAAAAAGTAGAAGGTATAACTCTAGAATTAAAGAAAAATGATGACTATTATGAAACAAAAGATCGAGAACTAGAAAATCA
This sequence comes from Bacillus sp. FSL K6-1338, assembly GCF_038006965.1. Classification (NCBI taxonomy): domain Bacteria; kingdom Bacillati; phylum Bacillota; class Bacilli; order Caryophanales; family Bacillaceae; genus Bacillus; species Bacillus sp. FSL K6-1338. Next base: position 25,123 of record NZ_JBBOWI010000004.1, read on the forward strand.
CACTAGTAGGAATATTGAGGTAAAACCAGATTCATTAAATCCAGTACAACAGTTAGAACGAAACTGGGTTTTAGCAGCAAAAATGTTGAAAAACAGTGAAGAAATAAGAAAAAAAGATTTTAAAGTTAATGCTTTAAATGATATTGTTCTCTGTGCGACATTGTTTGCAACTTTATATAAGGTGTTTTTAACTAAGCAACGAAACGAAAATAAAGAACAGTATATGGCAGATGAACAAAATATTGTTGTTTATAAATTATTACCCTTAATCCATCAGGTAATATTAACCCAAACAATTGGAACAGGAAAATTACTTGTCGCTCTAGAAAATATTATTGAAAATGAGCAATTTCATAATAAATCAGAACTTGAACAATTTACCTATGTATTCCTATATGCTGATTTAAAAGGGAAAAACAAGTTTAGTTATATTGACCAATTATTATCAAGGCATAAAATGAGTTATTTAAAAGACATGGTTTTCTTTAAAGTGCTTGAGTATTATAATCGTTTTGATATATCTACTAATGAGGAAACCAAATTTAAAAATTATATTGGAGATTTGACAGTCTCTAAAAATCCTTCTTCTAATCCAAAAATTAATCAGATAAAGAAAGCATCTATAATTACAAAAGTTGAAAAAGAGAAGATTAAGCAGAAATTATTAGTGACCACTTGATAATAAATTTAATATAGCAACATAATATTTTATAGCGTTATTTTTATTTCGATACTTGGACGCCCCTTTGTAGAATAGATATTTTATATGCTGCTAAATATTTAAAACTACTTTTTATGGTCAATAATTATTTAGAGGTTTATTTCTCCATTAGGTTAGAATAGCAAAAAGAACTTGTAGGATTCCTACAAGTTCTTTTTGCGGTTACAGCGAATACACAGGACACAAAAAATATCTCGCTAGTTGTAAAGAGGAAACCATATTGATTACGGCTTGATTCCATTATATAACAAATATTAACATCTAGAATTTTAATATTTGAAAATTATGTGAATTCAAAAAAGAAAAGTCCGCCTTCCATTTAAAAATCTCATTTGTTAATTTTATATAAAACGTTTTAAATCAATGTTGATATCATAATAAATTATATAAAATATAAACATGGGTAAATATGATGCATTCTTAAAGAAAGATATACATCTAAATTTAAAAATAATATAGATGTTTGAAATATACATATAGTTATATGTAACTATTAATCATAAGTATAATCGATCTGTCACCATTTTCTTTTTAAAATGGCTCAAATATGAATTAATGTGTAATTTCTATATAACAAAGAAAAAAGTACCTACTTTCATAGGTACTTTATCGTACTATTTTTTACAACTATTCTCACTTGTATAGGATTTTGTACCCCAATAATGAATTTGAGAACCGTTAAATGCAATTTTCTTGACTTGTCCCTGATAACGTTGTTCAAAATGAAGGTGTGCACCTGTTGATCCTCCTGTATTGCCCACAGTTCCCATTTTCTGTCCTATCGTAACTTTTTGTCCTTTTTTAACGCTTTGTGTACTTAAGTGAGCATAGCGAGTAGTCCAACCATCTCCATGATTGATTTCAATCCATTTTCCATAACTTCTATTCCCCTCATTTTCTACTCTTGATACTGTTCCAGAAGCAGATGCTACAACAGTATCTCCTTCATCGTTTGCTCGGTTAAAATCAACAGAATTTGCAGGGCTATGATTAGAACGAGTTTGTCCTTCCCACTTCTGTCCACAAGGAAAAGGCATTTGAAACTTTGGAGTTCCAGCTGCCTTGGTAGTATTAAAACCACCTATACAAAATGTAAGCAGTAAAGTTGATGCAGTAATTGATAACAACTTCTTTTTCTTCATAAAAGCACCCCCAATGTTCTGAAAATATTTATGTAGATGTATTCTTTTTATTTTCACTCGTTCCCTTCCAAATCATTTTTTTCAAAAATAGACAGAATCTTTTAGAAAACAACATTTTTTCCACATGGCATGATAGTTGCCTTCAAATTAAAACATTTCTTCAGTATTGCTACTCCTTTTACTGATTTTTATGTATTCACATCAGAACATAAAGACCCAAAATAAGAAAATTGGCATCTCCAGATGAAAATATACAATTTTATTATTTTTGGAGTGTTATAAAATTCTTAAGTTTATGGATATGGCCTCACCATATAAAAAAGAAAATGATGTATTTAGACGCGCTTTGGACACATTAAAGGTAGTTTGTGTACGCTAAGACTATTATCCAGCTAAATAAGGATTATTTAGCACCGGAAAGTCAATACTTTCCAAAATGGAAACTAGAATATTACTTTCACTAATAGGAAAAGCAATTCGTCGTTTGTAAAGGTATACCTTTATAAACGGTAGGCCTATATCTACGAAACACTGAAATATCAAGTTTATAAAGGTGATGCAAGTGATTTTATAAACGTTTATTTTAAATGAATACCTTTATAAACAAAAGTGGTATAATTGTGGTAACAAATGTAAGGAGAATACCAAACGTGGCGAATATTTATGGATATATACGTGTAAGTACAAAAGAGCAAAATGAACAACGTCAATTACATAAGATGATGGAACGAGGGGTGGAAGCTCGACGTATTTTTGTCGATAAAGCAAGTGGAAGACATTTTGATCGTCCTCAGTATCAATTATTACGAAAAATATTAAGTAAAGGTGATATTGTTTACATAGATGCTTTAGATCGTATGGGTCGAAATTATGATGAGGTAATTTCGGAATGGAAGTACATAACAAGAGAATTGCAAGCAGATATTGTTGTTTTAGAAAATGAAACGCTGTTTGATAGTCGTAAGTTTCGCGATATGGGGGATATGGGACGCTTAATGGAAGATCAATTTTTATCTTTGCTTTCCTATGTTGCAGATCAAGAACGGAAAAAGATTCGTCAGCGACAAGCCGAAGGGATTGCTGTAGCTAGATCTCAAGGAAAGCATTTAGGACGTCCTCCATTTAACCTTTCAACATTAAGTCAAAAGCAACTATTTATAATAGAAGAAACTTATCCAAAGTGGAAAAAAAGAGAAATAACGAGTGTTAAATTTATGGAACTACTAGAATTTAAGAAAAATACTTTTTATAAGATACTAAAAGAATATGAAGGCAACAAATTACAACCTAAATAAAAAGATACCTGTTACCCTTGCAATAATTTCAAGGGTAAACTATTGCATCTAACATTTTACAATCTTCTATATTCTTTAATATAGGAACCATAATCACAAGCAAAAGGGGAAGAATATTGGTGGTTCTTCCCTTTTTGCTTATTTTTTAAAGGTTTCTACTCTAATACAATAAAAAAAGAACTTGTAGAAATCACTACAAGTTCTTTTTGGGGTTGAAGCGAATACACAGGACACATAAATTATCCCATTATTCATAACGCGGAAACCACATTGATCACAGAACAATTCCATTATATAACAATATTCAGAATCTTAGCGTTTAAAAATTATTTAAATTCACAAGCGAAAGTCCGTCTTTCTCCTAAAAATCTCTCTTTTCTTAAAAAATATACCCAAAAGGATTCCTAATGGCATAACCTATCTAACTTTATAGACTACACCACTATTGAAAATTCTTTTTATTAGGTAGTTTTATAATTTTTATTTTTTAAGTTTACTAGATTTACTATAAATGCTACAAAAAATCCGACTGATAAAATAACTCTCAACCAATCAAATTTATGATCTGTATACAGTAAAGAAATAAATTCCAACGTATTAGTTGTAAATAGTATTCCAAATATCCACATGTTGAATTTTAATAGTTTTAAACTCTGCATAATATTCACTCCAATTTTTAAATGATTATTTTTATTATATAATATAAATAGGAGAGAATTTAATAATTTAAAAATCTTTATATTAATATTTTAATAAACTTTGATAATCATGGTTATATAAATTATTTAACTTTGGATGAAATCCATTTCCCTAAATTTTTTCCCCATTTAGTTGGATAATATGATAAGTTTGTGCTTGTCGATACAAATTTAACATTTCCACCATTTATATTGAACAGTTCTTTTTTAGTTAGTGAAGTAAGTTTTAATTTATTCATCAGTATTTCCCCTTATTTTATAATAAAAAATACAGAATTATAATTTATTACACATTATAATTCTGTATTTGATTAATTTGTAATTAGATAATACTTATTTTTATACTACTAGCAATCTTTTCTAGATAAATTTCCACAGTATTTATTTCTATTTTTATTGTAGTTATCAGTTGCTTTTTTATACTGTTTACCAACTTTCCCAATCCAATATCCAATACCTTCATAAATGTCATCTGCACTGCCACCGTTAGTGTTTAACATTTCTTGATCTGTAAGTGAATTTAACTTTTTAATTGTTTTCATTATAAATCCTCCATTTTATCTATTTATATATTACGATTAACAAAATATTAGTTTAGCTAAAACTAATATTTTAGTTTTGGCTCCAGCCTTTTTTAATTCCTTTTCCAACATGATATGCTGCATTTACGCCTGAAACAACAGTCATAGCAGTACCTACACCTGGAATAAATTTTGTTACCACTTTTGTTTTCCAGCCTCCGCCTTCAACCTTTAATAGCTCTTGATCGTTTAATTGCTTTAGATTTTTAGTTGCATTCATAAATCTATACCTCCTTATATTTTGTAAAAACGATATACTTATATTATACTGATAAGTGGTCTGATGTCCAACTTTTTTTACAAAAAGGATTTTTCGGATAATTATTTTATTTTAGAAAGTAGGAAAAGGTTTGAAGAGAAATTTTAAATGTATTAAGCAACATGATTTAAAAGATTGTGGTCCAGCTTGTCTATCCATGATTGCACGTCATTATGGATTTACGATGTCCATTTCAAAAATTCGAGAAATTGCAGGGACTGATTTACAAGGAACCAATATTAAAGGGCTAATAGAAGCTGGGGAAAGATTGGGATTTGACACCAAAGGTGTAAAGGCAACAGAACCAGAGGCTTTAAAAGAAATACCTTTACCAGCTATAGCACATGTGATAGTTGATGGTGGATTACATCATTATGTGGTAATTCATAAAATTAAAAAGGATAAAATTTATATTGCTGATCCAGGTAAAGGACTTACTACTTATAATTTTGAAGAATTTTGTCAAATATGGACAGGAATTCTTGTATTGATACAACCAGGGCATAAATTTAAAAAGGGGGGCGTTTCTCAAAGCACACTTACCCGATTTTTTTCTTTATTAAAAAATCAATCTAATTTATTAGTACCTTTATTTTTGGTTTCTATCTTCTTTAACTTGTTTGGTTTTGGAGGAGCATTTTATTTTAAGTTTTTAATCGATGATATTCTTGTAAATGATTTGATACAAACACTTCATATTGTATCTATAGGTATTATTATTTTATATATTTTTAAGGTACTTCTTTCTTATTTTCGTTCGTATTTAGTTTTATATTTTAGCAGAAGAATTGATATAAAATTAATGCTTGGATATTATCAACATGTAGTGGGATTACCAATGAATTTTTTTGAAACAAGAAAAGTTGGAGAAATAATTTCCCGATTTATGGATGCGAGTAAAATACGTGATGCATTATCAACTATAACGGTTACATTAATGATTGATACTCTTATGGTAATATTGGGCTCTATTTTATTATTTATACACAGTCCAATTTTATTTGGGATAACTCTTTTACTCATACCTTTTTATATAGGCATTATACTCATATTTCATAAACCATATCAAAATATGAACAGAGAAGAAATGGAAAGTAATGCAAAATTAACTTCATATTTAGTGGAATCTCTAAGCGGAATTGCAACAGTCAAATCTTATAATGCTGAGAAAGAAGTATTTTTTCAAACTGAAAGTAAATTTGTTAATTTATTGAAATGTGTATTTAAATTAGGAATGCTATCTAATATTCAAGGTTCTATTAAAATGGGCCTTGAACTAATTGGTGGCGTTATTATTCTTTGGGTTGGCGCTATTCAAGTGTTAGAAGGAAATATGACTATTGGTGAATTGATTACATACAATGCCCTTTTAGCGTATTTCTTAGATCCAATTGAGAATTTAATATCTATCCAACCAACTATGCAATCTGCTTTAGTTGCAGGGGAAAGATTAAATGAAATATTTGATTTAGATGCTGAAAAAAATGAAAAAGAACATAATAAGGTTTCTCCTAAGAAATTATCTGGAAGTATTCAATGTTTGAATGCTACATTTCGTTATGGAACACGCAATAATGTTTTAAATGATATAAGTTTTACTATTCAACCAGGTAGTCAAGTTGCCTTTGTAGGAGAAAGTGGTTCTGGAAAAACAACAATTTCAAAATTACTAATGAATTACTATGAGCTAAATCAAGGTGATATATATTACGATGATTATCATATTAAAGAGCTAAACCGAACTGCTTTACGAGATCGAATTGCATATGTATCTCAAGATTCATTTTTCTTTAGTGCTTCTATTTATGATAATTTATGTTTTGGATTAGAACGAAAAGTTAGTTTAGAAGAAGTTATTAAAGTATGTAAACAAGCATCTGCTCATGATTTTATTAGTGAATTACCGTCACGTTATGATACTTTGTTAGAAGAAAATGCTTCTAATTTATCAGGCGGACAAAGACAACGTTTAGCAATTGCACGAGCCTTATTGAAAAAACCGGATATCATAATCCTAGATGAGGCTACAAGTAATTTGGACTCTACGACTGAAAAAAACATTACCGATATGTTAAAACAATTAGAATCAGAAGGAGTAACTATTATTATGATTGCTCATAGATTAAGTACAATTCAACATGCACATCAAATTTTTGTAATGGAAAAAGGGCATATTATAGAGCAAGGTTCTCATGAGGAACTGTTATTAAACAAAAATAATTATTATATTTTGTGGAAAAACCAAACTGTTCATGCAGAACATATAGAATTACAATCTCAGGTAGCACGAGGTATGCAGCATGAGTAAGATTTATTCTTTTGATCAATTAACAGATAGTGTGGAATTATTAGAAAGAAAGCCACCTCGCTTTATAGCTGGATTATTGGGATTTCTTCTTATAGCTTTATTCGGATTTATAATTTGGGCCTATTTTGGAAAATTAGATATCGTGAGTAAGGGAATTGCTACAATACAAGGTAAATCCGCGATAAGTGTATCTCGTGCTCAAATGACAGGAAATGTAGAGGATGTTGCAGTCAAAATTGGGGATGAAGTGAAGAAAGGTGACACCTTAATTCAATTAAAAAATTCAGAACTAGTAGATAAGGAGAATCAGGCAAATCAAATTGTTCAACATTTAGAAAAACAAAAAGAAATGTTAGAGCAATTAAAACAAAGCGTTCAATCCCATAAACCTGCTTTTTCAAATGAAGTAGATACAAAAATTAAAGAGGAATTTAAGGCATATGAGCAAGCTTATCGAACTTTGCAAAATGAAAAAGAAAATGAAATAGAATTAATATCAAATAGTAAAATATCGGATGAACATGATTCTACTTTACAAGGATTAATTGCAGAAAAAGAAAATATTGAAAGAGACATACAATCTATAAAAAAACAAAGAAAAAGGGAAGATTCCCTAAAAGAACAACAACAATTACTAGATGATAAAGCAGATTCTTTAAAGTTCCAACAAATTAGTGTTGAAAAACAAATTCAACAACGAAAAGAAATTTTAGAAAGTGATAGAAAAAAAATTGATATCACAAAAGTTGGTAAACAAAAAGAAAAAAAAGATGCTTTAAATCAGTATAGGGAAAATACGGTAATCTCAGTTAATCAACGAATTCAATCTTTAGAACAAGAAATATTTATGAAAAAACAGGAAGTAACATCATTACTTCAGCAAAATCAAACAACAACCATAAAGGCACAAAAGGATGGAATTGTACAATTTCCCTCTATCATACAAAAGGGGGATTTAATTGATCCTGGTCAAGAAATAGTCTTTATTATTCCAAAAGAAGAAGAAAAAAAAGTGAAAATTTTGTTACCAGCTGATGAAATAAGAGATATTAAAAAAGGCGATAAAGTACAATATTCTTTTAAATTAAAGGATACTGATAAACAGACAGGTACATTAACTTATATATCTACACATCCTACCTTTGATAAAGATTCTAAGAGTTATGTATACGAATTAGAAGCCAGTATTGATACAAAAAAATCAAAAGAATTACATGTAGGAATGATTGATAAAGCGTCCATAGTAACAGGAGAGGAAAAAATTTGGAGATTAATACTTAAAAAGTTAGGATTTATATCTTAATTATTTAAAAATTGATGTAGTAATATAAAAAATTGAATTTTTATATGCTGATTTCACAAATTCACTGACTTTCTTCATTAAACACATGATCTTAAGCTCACTGACTAAAAAATATTATTGGATAGAAGTTTTTGAGTCCTGCTTGTGTTCATCTCGAAATAAAATAATACTTTTGTTTTACGATACTATTTAGATAGTTTATCTGACAAAAAAAGATGCCTATTGGCATCTTTTTCCCTTTTTATTTCATTATATAATTTGCTGTTCTCTCTTTAAATCATCATTTTCCCAGCATTCTGTATTTTTTAAGTTAGGTATAGTACTTGCATGAAAAGTTGGATTCTTTCCTTCTATACTCTGCTTTTTATAATCTTTTAATGAAGCATATACATATTTACCAAGAAGTGTAATGGATATTAGATTCGTAAGAACCATTAGGCCCATAAAGAAATCTGCAATACTCCAAACCGTTTTAAGTTCCACAACTGATCCAAATAATATCATACCTATAACTGTAATACGATAAATTATTATCCACATTTTATTTATCTTCATAAAGTTAATATTTGTTTCACCATAATAATAATTTCCTAATAATGAACTAAAAGCAAATAGGAAAATAATAATTGCTAGAAAAATATTTGCCCATGATCCAATTTGTGAACTTAAAGCTGCTTGTGTTAATTCGATTCCTTCCAAATTCTTAATTTTATGCATTCCAGAACACAATACAATTAAAGCTGTTGAAGTACATATTAAAAACGTATCTATAAAGACACCTAATGCTTGAATAAGGCCTTGTTTGACAGGATGTGTTACATTGGATGTTGCGGCAGCGTTGGGGGAGCTTCCCATACCTGCTTCAGTTGCAAATAGACCTCGTTGAATCCCATACTTCATGGCTGCTGCTATACCACCACCTATAACTTGATCTAAACCAAATGCTCCTTTAAATATCTCTAGAAAAATATCTGGTAATGCATAGAAGTTTTTTATAACAACAAAAATTGCTACTCCAATGTAAATAATGGCCATTGGGGGAACAACCATTTCTGATATACGTGCAACACTTTTAATCCCACCAAAAATAATAATAGCAACTAACATGGCTAATAAAGTTCCTACAATATAACGCTCCAACCCAAAAGCATTTTCAAATGCTAAAGTTACTGTATTCGCCTGTACCGAATTAAAAATTAACCCATAACTAATTGTAATCAGTATTGAAAACCAAATACCCATCCAACGTTTATTTAAGCCTTTTTCCATGTAATAAGCAGGTCCCCCTCGAAAACCTGACCCATCTTTTATTTTGAAAATTTGTGCAAGTGTACATTCTACAAAACTAGTAGCAGCTCCAATAATAGCAATGAACCACATCCAAAATACTGCACCAGGTCCTCCCATTGATATAGCTAATGCTACACCAGCTAAGTTTCCGATTCCAATTCTAGCAGCTGCACTTAAACAAAATGCCTGAAAGGGAGAAATACTATCTTTATTTTTTGTTTTTTTGTTGAATCCACCGCTTATTAAACGTATCATGTCCCTTAAGTGGCTAATTTGTACAAAATTAAGTTTAAACGAAAAATAAAGGCCCAATCCAATTAACATAGGAATAAGAATATATAACCATAAAATATTATTTGTTAACTGAAGGTAGTTGTTAAAATTTTCAGTCATCTATTTCACCTATCTTTCTTTATATATTAATATAATTATATTTGAAACTCATAGAGCAATCAATCTGCTTTCAAAATAATTATTCTTGTAATTACATTTGCGATAAAAAATAACACCTACATTGTAGGTGTTATTTTTTATCATTTAGGCTTCTAAAATGTTTCGTATTTCTTCTATGCGTAAATTGGTAAACTTTGCAATATCCTCTATTGGCATTCCGTTTTTGTGCATACCACGAATAAGCTGTATTTTCCCTTTTTCAATGCCCTTTTCAATCCCTTTTTGTTCTGCATAAGCAAACTTTGCAGCCTCATCCATAAGAGCTTTCTCCCTTGCTTCATATGCTTGTCGGAAAGAAGAATCTTGACTCATACGTTCCCATTTATTCATGGCTTTTTGTAAAATAGGGTCTTGGTTCATCGCAATATCCTCCAATGTTTGGGTTAAATGTTCATCTTCATTCGCTGGAAGTAGTAATAACCAGCGAACAAATGAATCTTCCCAGGGATTTACTTGTTCATTCCGCCACTGTTGCATGAGTTTTGGAATCTCCACAATATGAACTTCAATATCATCACTTAACTTCTTTTGTTGTTGTTGATTCCATAGGATTCCTGTTGTGTGGAATGCCTCGTATTCAGGAAACATAACGAAATTTAACAAATTAATTGTAATTGTTTTGTGAAGAGAACTATATGGCATCCCCTTTTGTAGTTGGGATGTATATAGTCTTCCCCAGTAATATAAACTTCTCTTAATCATGTCATGATTGTTATTCAACTGTATCTCTACATTCACCTTTGTTCCTGTATCTAATGTAGCGGAAATATCTAAAATCGATAATTTATCCTCTTCATGCTCTCGGTGCAAGTGTGGGTCTTCTAGTTGTAACGAAACAATGGGTGATTCTAAAGAATCTTGTAACATCGCATTTAAAAAAGCAATGAGAATATCTTCATTTCCACTTGTGCCAAATAATTGTTTAAAAGCAAAATCAATGCGTAAATTCACTAATTGTTGGTTGGACATGGGTTTTCCTCTCCCCATCTCATATGATGTTTTTCTTTCATTGTACATAAAAGAGTGATCCATATGCAAATAAGCTCTTATATCCACGGATATAAGAGCTTATTTGCTACCATACATAATTAACAGATTAGTTGGCTTTCATAGAAATTGAAAGATTGCCTACAGTAAGGAAAACTCACGTTTAGTATACAAAATACAAATAAAAATGCAATACATAAATTGATGCAATATAGTCCAATACATTTAAAATTCTATCCAAACACGTACTGATCCGCTCCAAATTTCAAAATCAATATCAACATTACATATTTAAAAGATGCATTCCTTTCATTCTTACTCTATACTAAAAATGATCAATTATTATGTGCCTGCATTATGCGGAGTTACTATGAAAAAAGTTCCCTTTTTAGGGAACTTTTTTATTATCTTATTTAATCTTATATCGACTATCTTCTGAAACACATAAACTAGACGCATTAACTTTTATACTACATTTTCCTAATCGCCGCTTTACTTCCGATTGTAATTTTTCATTTGCTTCCTCTAAAGAACTTGCTGGAATAATTGTAGATTGTGAGCCTGTTACCTTGCCACTATACATCACTGAAAAGTTCAATTCATATTGATGTATCAAGATTTCTCCACTCCTCTTTTCCTAGATTTCCTCACAGATCATTCTTATTTGTCGCTTGCTCCTGTAGTTTTTGAAGATAGGTACGCATTTGCGGTACATACCAGCTTTTTCTTAATCGGATTATTGCAATTCCCACAATTAAAATCAAAAAGGCTTGTAAGAAAATATCTTGTGTTTCCCATAACGTGTACAAATACAGAAGACTTCCCGTACAAAAATAATACATGGCCAATAATAGATTCATATTTGCGATTATCATTTGTTTCTTTACAATCGCGGCTATTCCTGCTAAAACAACTGTACAAACTCCTATACTTAGCAAAATATATGCAATAACCTTAAAAAGAATCATCTTCACACCTCTTTTTCTTTAAAAATTCATTTGAACTACTTAAAAGGCTGAATAAGGGACACAAACTCATTCGATACCAAATGTATTAACAATCCCTTTAAAATTAATTACAAGCGAATTTGAGGCGTCATTTTTTCTGGAATGGAAACTTTTTGTGTTGAAAATCATGTATACTTTGTTTTCCAACACATCCAATTGAAAAACCTGTAAAAAAAGTTGCACCTATGATTTTTAAACCCCATTGCCATGTGTTTTCCTGTAAAAAATGGTGCGAAACATAGAGACATACCCCTGTACAAATAATGATCCAGATTCCATATTCATCATATTTTCTCTGTTCTAACTTTTGTTCCTGGAACGGATATACCTGGATAAATAAAAAGGCTATCAGCAAAACTGACAGCCCAATTCCCAATACAATCATTTTTTATCGCCCCATTTCCACTCGATTACACCTCTTTATAGCGCTTCTGTAACAATTGCTGTACACGTGCCGCATACATTTTAAAATAGGGAATCTTTTGCGCGGCAACCTTTCCAAAGTCCATATTCATTAATGTTTCTTCTAATAGTTTGAACTCAAATTCTAGGAATTTATCATGCTGTTTCTGAATTGAATGCGGGATATTATGCAAGGCATCCACAATTTCTCGCACGTATGTCACACTGTATTCATCTTGATTTGAATAGGAAAATACATTTCGAATCAATACAAACGTTTCTTGCAATATTTCATACCCGATATGATGCAATACATTTTTATTTACCAACTCCCCTCATTCCTTTCTCTATGGCCCTTCAATTCCTGTATTGATTTGGAACTCATAATTTTCTACAAACCATTTTTCACCTTCTAATAGTAAATTTAATTTCATGGTGTGTTTTTCTTGTTGTTCTGTTCCATCAACCGTTACAAGATAATCATATTTAACCGTTACATCGGCTTTATTATCAGCGGTTTTAATGTAATACATATCCGTTATCTTTGCTTTCGTTTGAATGTGCATAGACCCATCATCTTCTATATGGTTATGTGCATCCTCTGGCGCATTTAATAATTTGTTTCGTGCTTCTCCTGTTATTATTTCTTTGATCTTTTCAAATCCTGGCTTTTCTTTTTGCTTGTTATCATTCTGTATTAACAGCTCTACAAACTGTTTCGCCACTTCTTGCCCCTTATCTTGTGTATTTTCTGTTAAAACTGTCACGCGCTTTTCCAATGCTCGATTCTCTGTTTTTAGCTCTTTTACTTGTTCCGTCCATTTCTTTTCCGTTTGCTCAACTTTATGCTGTAAAGTGCGATTTTGATTCCATAACCATACACTGATACCTACCAGTACAAATATGACTAAACCAACGATTCCCTGTTTCATCCCTAATCCTCCCTTTCTTTCCGCTTATTTCGGCAAATATGGTGCTGGGTCGACTTGCCCGAATTTAAAGGCTGTTTTAATTTCAAAATGCAAATGTGGCCCTGTTACTTGCCCTGTTCTTCCGCAAACGCCTACCTGTTGACCGACTCCAATGTTTTGCCCTTTCTGTACGGTAATGGATGACATATGACCGTATAGACTCCAATATCCATTTCCATGATTGATTACAACTACGTTTCCGTACCCGCCGAAGCCGCTTCCGCCTGCGCCAAATTCCGCCAACTCTACAACGCCACCTTTCGACGCGGCAATTGCGGTGACACCGTCCTGGCAAGAATAATCAATACCTTTATGAATTGTGCCCCAGCGTGGTCCAAATGGACTTGTAATCGTTGTTTGAGCGATAGGACGAATAAATCCTTGTGAGCTTGCTGATCCAGTATCTACAACGCCGCCTGGTTTTCCCGCTTCGCAATTGAAAGTAAGGCCGCCCATTTGCGCCACAAATTTTTTTACTAATACAGGCCATAAACCATTTGTACCATGTGGATCATTTGCGGCGCCTGGTGGTGCGTATTTCGCTCCAATTGCTTCTATTGTTGTAATTCCCATTCCGATATAGTTTTTATATAAGTTTCGCGCCATAGCGTTGATTCCTTCATCCAAAGTGGCAAACTTCATAAACCCTTTCATTTGTGAACTGCTAGGGTCCATGAGCCCCCCAGGGTTATTGTAGTTTTTTACTGCGTTAGAAGTACCGTTACCCGTTTCCAATCTCGCAATGGCCGCTAGTAAAACAGGATCAATTTGGTTTTGTGTTCCTGCATTTAAAAAGGCTTGTGCTTTCCCTGTAAAAACACCCCCTAAATGGGGCTGTAATTCTTCTGGTGCCACTGTTTTTCCACCTGGCCGACAAACCGTCATTCCATTACTTGGGATGGTTGCTGGTGCTTCCTCTTCTTTTTTGCCAATGCCTTGCCCCAAAACAATTAATAAAAGAAATCCAATACAGACGAACAATCCTATCGTAAAAGTAGAACTTCCAAAAAGAAATTTCAGTAACCAGGATTTTTTTTTCTTCTTCTTTTTTTGTTCTTGTGTAATCTCTTCTTGTACCGTTTTGTCTACAACTTCTTTTATTTCTGGTCTCATATCATCCCTCCCCCCTTACAACATGTATCAAGATTGATTAGAATATTTTCGAACAATCAGCCCATATGTAAGGGCCAAAAGAATAGGAATAATCGCTAAAACATGAAATAGTAACGTTAAAACAGTAGATTGCTGGTCTTGTATAAATTGTAGTAATCCAAAATGACCGATTCCTACAAACCAAATGAAAAAGGCTAGTTTGGCCCTATCATCAATACGACAACGTAACTCATTATGGATGATTTGAAGAGTTAGAAGGATAAGCGTATACCAGATAAGTAATCCTAAACCAATCCATCCTAATAAATCTGTCGGCCATTCTCTTTGTATGAAAAGGATGATTATGTTCATCCATCCTAAACACCCGATGCAAAGAAAAATACCGATACTCACCATTTTCATACACATTAATCCCCAGTGTTTCATAGCTATATCACTCCTTTTTTCGTAAAAAAATAGTAAAGTCCTAAAGGTCTAGGACTCTACTCATCTTTTTTGGGTGGCTCCAAATCATCTAAGTTATCTAAGTTTTGCGGATCAGTAGAAGGTATCCAGTTTTCACTTCCAGCGGCTACAGCTCCATATTGTATATCTGGTGTATCGATTGTTTCCGCTTCTCCTTGAATCGGTTCATTTTTGCTTACTTCTTTCTCATTTACTCGTGTTAAATCAGCAGAGGAACTGGATTCTGTTGGGATAAATGTGTCAGAAGAATCCATCACTCGTGTAGTTGACTCGACATCTATATCAGATTTTTTACAACAATTTCCCCCGCTTCATTCACTTTTGCAGGAATAGCGTCTGGAATATCTGCACTTGTTGTTTCTGATGTATGAGGTACAATGACACCTTCTTCATTTACATCAGCACGAATTGTATCTGGTATTAAAGGTTCATTTGACTCTGTTTCAATTGGAGTTGAAATTTCTTGTTGTGGAATATGTGTTGAATTTTCCTGTTCTGGCTGTATTTCTTCTCTTGAAATATCCATCGGAATTTCTTCTGTTGGAATGTCTTGTTGTGGGATATCGGATGGGATTTCTTCATGTGCTTCATAATCTGTTGACACTTCCTCTAATGGAAGTTCTTGTGTTGGTACTTCCGTTTGAATCTCTTCATATGCCTCCATATCGCTTGAAACTTCTTCTAGTGGTATTTCTTGTTCTGGTACCTCTGTTTGGATTTCTTCATATGCCTCCATATCAGTTGAAACGTCTTCTAATGGTACCTCTTGCTCTGGTACTTTTGGCTGTACCTCTTCATATACTTCTATATCAGTCGGAATGTCTTCTAATGGCACCTCTTGTTCTGGTACTTCTGGCTGAATTTCTTCATATCCCTCTATATCAGCTGGCATTTCTTCTCCTGTTGGAATTTCCTCATCCTCTAAAGATACAAGTTCTGGTTGAACGTCCATTTCTGATTCTTCTACCTCTGTTCCTTCTTGTTGTCCTTCCATTTCTTGTTCTAATGCTTCTTTATCTAAGCTGATAAGGTCTTGTTGCATTGGTGCCTCTTCTTCACCTGGTGTCGTTTGTTCTTTCCCTTCCTCTCCCTGCTGTGGTAAATTCCCATCTTTATCACAATCCTGTAAGGAAATAAGTTTTCCTTTCTTTTTATTTTCCTCTTTTTCTTGTTCCGTTTGATTATTTGGTAAATCATTGGGTATATTTGCTTGCACTAACGGGTTGGCTTTTGTCTTTTCGTCGTCTGTCCCTGCATTTTCTAACTGGCCGCCTGCCGCCGCCAATTCAGCCGCGTTGTTAAAATGCATTCCCATTTTGTCTCCAATATAAGACATTGTATTTCCAGCGTACTCTTTCCCCTTATCCACAAAGTTTTCAGTCATAAGAGATATATTTGTGACCGTTTCATATACGCCACGTGCTCGATTAAAGGCCGCAACAATGTTTTCTCTAAAGATGTAACATAAAACGAATACAATAATTTGAAATACCATTGTAGATATATAACCTGCCACACTTGCTTCTGGCATTATATACAGAAGTTCAGAAAGCGTAAAAATAATAACTAGCATAATGGACATTAATACTTTTAATGCTAGCGGACGAATCCATTGTGTGGCCCAACTTTCTATTACTCGACGGTGTCCTGGTAATAGCGCAACTGCCATTACAATCGGTGCAATTAAGCTCATTACAAGGAACCATAATTGAAAAGCAATAATTAGTAAACAAAATATAAGAATTGGAACCCCTGTAAATGTATTCACAATGTAATAAATCACTGTAAATACAAGTCTTTCTCCTACTGAATCCAATTTCATCATTTGATTCCCTTTTTTGCTTACTTCATTTTCTACAATACTATTACGATCCTTACCAGGAGGCTTTGATAATAGTTCATCTACTCTTTGAGAACCTATTTTCTCTTTTGAATCCTCTCCATATTGCATGAATAAATATGGTCGTTCCGCTAGTAAGGTCCATATTTGTTTTTTTACAGAAGAGATAGCCGCTTCTTTTGATCTTCCTGGATCACCTGCGACAGTTCCCGTTGCCTTCGACATAATTGTGGTACTAATTTCTGAACTAATAGTATTTGCGGTCTTTAATACTGAACTAGCATTGCCGATAAAAGCAATGATTCCAGCAATAACCAATACTGTTTTTACTAACTCATTTAAACCCTTTGAAGGCTGACGTTTAATAAAGAAGATATATCCTGCATAACAAGCGGATAACACACATACAATTCCAATAATCGCTGGAAATAAACCTGATGAGAAAAAACCATTCGAACCAACACCAGCAATATTTTGCATAGCCGCCCCTAGTTTATCTGCAATAACATCTACAATATCCAAACTAAGTGACTGATCTACTAAAAAAAGTGTTAATTGAACTAAAAGGGTATTAAATTGAAACGCTAGATTTACTAACCATTGAAATGTACTGTAAATCATTCTTTGGATGTCTTGCCCAACATCATCATCACCAAATAAATACCCCCATCCTTTTTGAAAAAAGTTTTTATCATCTTTTTTGACGGGTTGTGTATCAATTTCATAATATTTACCCTTATACACTTCATCTGTATGGCCTTGAAATAGATTTTCAGATATTCTCGGACCCGTTTGTTCTTGCTTTTCCTCATTTTTTTGATCTTCCGCTAGGGCAACTTGTGACCCTAGCGGTATCAATAGAAGTACAAAAATCATACAAACAGAAAGAAATCTTTTCATTCTTTTTGCCCCCAATTATGGACACGTGTTGGTTTTATACTTCCTGCAATAGCACTTACACTATTACTATTACCCCATGCCCACTCATAATTTTTCCACTTGTTATCTTTCTCATCTTTTACTATCCTCAAATCCATTCCACGCTGTGCCTCATCTACTGGATGATAATATCTAACATGATAGTAATATTCGTTTTCCTTTTCTTTTAAATCATAACGATCTAAGTCATATCTATCTTTCAACTTTTCACCAAAACCTGGATTTACTACCTCATCATCACCAAAATTAAATTTTTTGTATTGGAATTCATTTAATTTTTTTGCATCCATTTCAATATAGGCTCTCACATATTCCATCGCGGCCTTATCCGCTTCTTTCATATCGCGCTCTTTCTGACTTTCTTGTTGATTTGCATTACTTTTCGTTTCATTTGAACAACCTGTAATCCCCGTTACCATTAACATTCCTGCTACACATAATCCAGATAACATACGTAATTTTTTCATTGTTCCATCCTCCATATACAGATAATTTAGAATACTCTTATCTGTATTGTAATACGAATTACGCTAATTGTTGTGCGCGTTCTTCGTCTGTTTTCGTAGAGGAATCAAATGCAGTCTTTAATTCTTGGAAAACAGGATCAATTTCTACAACCGCGGTTCGCCCAAAAATATCCTGGAATAAGGCTTCGCCGCGTCTAAGCTGGCGTAACATTAAGATATTTTCTTCTGTGACTGGTAAGTTATAGTAACGCAACATTTCTTCCGCTTCCTTATCGTATTTCAATGCAAAACAGAATTTCATCCCCACATTTGCAACCTCTTTATTTTCAGATTGATAATCGGATGCGTTTTGTGTTCCTAAATACAAGCCGATATTGTGATAACGTCCTTCTCGAATGATTTTGTCAGAAGACGCCGCACCCTCTTTATTTTTCAAAATACTTGATGCCTCATCTTGTAGGTATACTTTGAAAATACTACGATCGGAATGCATTAAGGATTTACCAAATGCCGCTAATGCAATTAAGATACTACGAGATAATTTATCTGTAACACTTTCATTCTTTTCCTCTGATTTCGGAATGCGTAAATGTTGAATTTGTAATACCTGTAATGGACGTTCTAGACTTAATACGCGGTAATCTTGCCCTTGTTTACCAAATAATAAATCTCCTAACTGGATGCCTTCTAAAGTTGCTAAACGATTTGTAAGAGCATTTAACTTTTCTAATTCAGTTGGCAATAAGTTAGGTTCTTTCTTCATTTCCACTAACTCTTTACGAACCAAAGTTAAACATGCATCTTCTTTTTCCGCCACTCGTTCAATAGCTTTATATAAATAGTCATATCTGATATCCTCTAAACCTACATCGGATAGGAACGTCAAAATTTCAAGTGCTAAACTCTTCGCATCTTCTATTGTTGCGCTTATTCGGAATGGGTCTAAACAGCCCGCATCCTTTTTATCCTTCCCAAGTGTCCATACTTGCAAGGTCTCCTCATTGAATCCTGGCAATAATTCGGGCCACCTTGTGCGATATGATGATAGGTAAGGCTTTGATGTAATCTCCACCTTTTCCCCCACCTCACACCGTACGTGCTAGTTTCCTAGCATACGGCGTTCCATCGTTTCCAACTGACTTTAAAATCAAATTATGTTACTATCGGTTCATTTCCAGCTTTAGTTCTTAGCACATTCAGTTTATCCATTTGTTTCTTGTTAAGTTTAAAAGACCGAAGGTAATGTGTAATCTTATTAAGATTCGTCATGTGAATCAGTTTGTGTATAAACCAATCTACAATTACCAAGTTGTTGTACTTGTCATCCCCACCTTGTTTAATGGGAACAATGTGATGACAATGAACACGTTCAATACCAATTTCCTCACCAGTTACATAACACTTACCATATTGAGCAACGTATTTTGATATCCTATTATCGTTGTACTCAATACTTTTATTCTTCGAATAAGTCCTCATAACTTGGTTGAGAACATCCTTAGGTATTGCCTTAAGATTACTATGTACTTTATTACGCCCCGTTTCCGTATAGTTACAGATAACCTGCGAAAAATTCCACGGGTTTTTATGATGTATTCCTGTAACTGGTAAGAGTGGAGTGTTCTGTACAGCGTAAATCTTAGTGTTGGGTTGTATTCCTTTGGTCTTCCTTTTAAAATTCACAGATGTTTCACAGAACTTCATGTGCTTCATATTGTTTCTAAGTCTGGTTCTTATGACTCTTCGCAGAGAGTAATTTACCTCCGTTAAATCCATGTAAATTGTAACCGCATATTTAAAGTAATTTTGTATACCAAGAAGGGTTGAATTAAATTGAGTAACTTTCTCTGAAGTCGGCTCCTTTTGAATTCCTTTGATTCGTTCTTTTAGTTGTCTTTTAGCTTTTGTAATAGCTTTGTCGGACATACTGGTTTTTGCAATATATCCAAATTTAGCTTTACCTTGTTTAACCACTTTGATTTTGAATCCAAGGAAAACTGACGAGTTTTTCTTGAGATTAACCACTTTGGACTTTTTGGGGTTAATTTCTAATCCCAAGCGGGATTTGAGAAAATCAACTGTCGCATGATAAAAGCGTTGTGCTTCATCATAAGTCCGACACATTATTTTGAAGTCATCCGCGTATCTCACTACATAACCACATTTTAGATTCGTGTACTTCCTAGCATATTGTCGAAACCCTAAATGCCGAGTAGAGATTCTGTGAGGTTTGTAGGTTTCCCATTGGCTACTTATCCACCAATCAAGTTCATTTAGAACAATGTTGGAAAGTAAAGGAGAAATAATTCCTCCTTGCGGAGTACCCTTATTGGGAATACCCTCTCCTTCTATCTCAGATTTAAGGATTTTTGAAATAACACATAGAAGTGATTTGTCTCTTATTCCCAGAGTCCACATTTGCCTTAATAGCTTTTTGTGGCATACATTATCAAAGAACCCCTTAATGTCAATATCAACACAGTAGTTTTGGTGACCTATGTTAATAAGACTTACAACTCTACTTAGTGCATGGTGTGTACTTCTGTTCGGTCTAAATCCATAACTATGGTTATGAAACTTAGCTTCACAAATAGGTTCCAATACTTGGAGGATAGATTGTTGTACTAATCTGTCCCAAATTGTTGGAATCCCCAGGGGTCGCTTCTTATCACTGCCCTCTTTTGGGATAAGGACTCTTTTAACTGCTTGTGGTTGATAGTTATTTAATCGTTTTCTAACTTCATGAATAATCTTTGTATCGTTTAGGTGCCAAATATCTTTAATGGTTAAATTGTCAACTCCAGCCGTGTTACTCCCCTTATTAGTTTTGATGTTGCGGTATGCTAATCTAATATTTTCTTCCGAACCGATAATATCAATTAATTTATAGAAATTGTTACCATTAAGGCTATTAGAATATAACTCATCATACTTTCTTTGCATGTCGTAATATTCACTGTGCCTTAGTTTAGTTTTCTTTAACATGGGCTGTAACCTCCCCTTATTTACTGGAGGTTTACATCTCTTTAGTCTTACTCGAAACCATGTCAACCATAAGTAACAGTCAGTTTTCAATCGACTAGTGGCTATCCCTCCACGTTCATTACACGTTTCATAGGTACTGTGCCACCACTTTCACTGTCATAAACCTAGGTTATACAATTTACAATTGTTTTCCCTAGAACCACTTCATCGGAAGCAAGCCCTCAGTGTTGACAGCTTACCACGTTCCGTCATTCCTATCTGTGCATATACCGTTAGGTTTCTCCTATGAGCCTGCTACCTTGATATTGCCTGTAACAATATATGGACTTTCATAAAGGCGAGTTTTACTCATCCACAGTAGCGACACTAATTGTGTCAGTAAGCCTTTCGACTTACTTCCGATATAGACCCGTACCATCAGAGATTCGTCCGCACATACCATACTCTATTGGTTCATAGTGCATACTAACCATAGGTAATTTATAGACTTCCGGTTTATAGGTTACACCACCCACCTCTGAGTGACTTTCGTATCCTATAGGATTACGGTAACTCTCAACCGACTTCACCGAGCTTCATACAGTTCAGTTCTTGCTAACTTCACTGCATGTCGGAGTATTAAAGGAAGCCCTTCAAGGCGTTACCCTATCATTTGACTTCTTGGAATGACAGTTCACTGTTGAACTGTAAGTTCGACAATGCCTAAGCTTTTCACTTAGGAACGTGTCGCACCGCCCTTAGGATCAATAATAAATGCCCTTCCGCCACTCATCACGATCCAGAAAGCGAGTAAGTTCATTAAGAAGGATTTTCCTTTCCCTGTTTGCCCCGCAAACATAACCGACAAACTCTCAAACGCTGTCACAATGTTATCTAGTGCTTTCGCCGCCAAGTCTGGACGAACAAAAACAGGACGATTTAATTTCTTTGTCTTTCCAATGTAAAACCCTTGATTGTCACCAATTTGTGTTGTCGCACCAAACATGCCCTGTGCAAGTACGCCTGGTTCCACAAACAGTGTAAAATCCGTATTATAACGTTTAGAGCCTGGTAAGAACTCGTAAAAGTATGCTAATTGTTCTCCATATGGATTGACCAATTCAATTTTCATTTTGCGATATTCTGTAATCAGCGTATTGACGCGTGATTTTAATGTTTTCTCATCTTCTGCATATACACAAAACAGTACACTTAATTCATATCCAGGTGCTCCCGTTGTTTCAAATCGATCTTTTACAATTTTGACACCTCTTGCTTTACGATCAATTGTTAAATCTGTTGTGCGACCGCCTACCATTGCTTGTTGGCGTTGATCGTTTAATTCCAGTTCACTGTTCGAGAGTTTTTGTGTAACCATCTGGTTTTCTAAATGATACGCTCGAATACTCATTTCAACAGGAAACTTTAATGAATGAGATTGAATGCGATAAATCCACTCTCCACCAGGAAAAGCCGATATTTCGGGCATATCTTTCACCGCAAGAAAAGCAACATGAGAGGTTTCGATTTCCCCTTCTTCATTTTGTCTTTCGAGTATAAGAGAACGCCCTGGGCTTTCATCAATCACCGTATCTGTTAAGTGCACAATTTCTTGTAAATCTGGCCGACGTACTTTTACCGCCTTTCCTTCTTCATTTTGCAACGTAACTGTAGAACCTACTTTCCAGTTTTGATCCCGATTCAGTTCTTTCATGCCACGTTTGAAATTATGATGGAATAAAAAGCGCGTTGTTGACGGTTTCGCACGTCTGGTATTATGAAAGGCCCCTCTAACCTGGCTAAATAACACGTCTTCTACTTCTAAATAATTTTCAATTTCCTCTTCTAAAATATCCGTCACATTCATACCCGATATGTTTTGGGCTGTCTCTGCAAATCCTTCTCTAACCTTCTTCATAAACTTCCATGTTTCTACGACAGGGTTACGAATTTGTCTTTCTTTCTGTTCCATATTCAGTTGTACTAAAACGAAAAAGCGATATTCCATGTTCTCTTTCGCAATGGCCGCATTTCGTAAGTATTCTTTTACCTTTTTAAAAAGAAAGCGTCCTGTTGGGGCCATTGGCCCTTTTAAAGTGGAAATATGTTCATCCAGAATTTCATCTGAATTTGTTGTACGAGGAATCACAAGTAAGTGGATATCATATTCTTGATGGGTAAAAAGAGCGAGTTGATTGCGATAATATACTTTTTTCGTGCTTTCGTCTTGATGATCGTATTCGAATCCGTCTACTTCATATACTGCGGATACTTTTCCGTCTGTACTAAACGCTAAATTCTTTTCAACGTGCTTTAACGGTGATCTGTTCATCGTTTTCAACATATTCAACTTCCTCCTTTTGGGGTAAAAATGTTAGGTTATAAGCGTGTATGTCTTTCTCTTCTTCTTCGCTAGATGAATGTACGATGGATATATCTTTAACGTCATATTGCACACACACATGACCACGAATCACATGTTTTTTTAGTTTAGGCAAGGTCACTAATCGGCTACTTTGATGTTTACGTAAACGAAATGTAACCCAGGACCGAACAAAAGAGAAAAGTGATTTTCCATCTGTTTTATATTTATCCGCGCCCCATACGAGGAAAAGAGGAATCACACCATAATACATGAGCCAAACTTGATCGATCATATCTCCAAATATCCATTTAAAGGGAGGAAGGAAGCGGAAGGCTACAAGCCCCGCTTCTACCGCCGCAAAATAACCAAGTGCCCTCCATGTAACCGCACGCGGAAGACGATACCCCATAATTTCGTACTGTCTTCGCATATAGTTCATATAGCTTCCGAAACAATAGACAATGATAGATTTTGATTCTTTTTCTTTCATGTAGCCCTCTCCCTTTCCATCCCTTACTTAGACGCCAAACAATCCGCCTAACCACGTTCCGATTGTTTTTAATGCATCTGGTTTGTTAATGAAGAATACAACAATTCCGCCACCAACAATTAACGTAATCGCTTTTCCCCATGCGCGCTTTGCCGCTACGATCAAGATAACAATGATAAACGCACAATATAACGCGTATGTTCCTTGTGTCTTCATCATTTCGAAAAATCCTTCTAACCCGATTCCTAACACAAAATGATTTATATTGAACATATACATGCCCCTCTCCTATTTTGTTTTTAAGTCTGTTACGATCCATTGCTTTCCATCTTGTTTTACAAACAACGTATAACCTGTTTTCATTTTCGATTCAGAATGTGGATCAATCATAGATACCTCTGTTTGTACCTCATATGTGCCTTTTGTTTTTCCTGGATAAATCTTAGAGGAAAGTACATTTTCAAATTTCATGGCTCCTTCTAACCCTTTAATATCTGTATTGGCTAAAACATACGCGAGTTCTTTTTGTGTTGCGGTCGTATAGGATTTAAAAAAGGTTGGCAAAAATTCTCGAATGTCTTCTTTTACAGTCATTTCATGAATTTCCTCTCGTTCTTTCTCTTCTTTCCCTTCTGGTACTTCTGCTTTTTCATTCACCTTGACGATTTGAGGGAATCCACTAATTACAAAAGCCTTTCCATCTGATTGAACAGGAACCGACACTTGCTGGATCACCTCCTTATCCTCTGGCCCGCTATTATCTGCTTTCATGCGGCTTAATTTGTATCTCACTTTAAAAATTACATTTGCTTTTTTATCTGTGACCTCATCTACTTTTAATACAGTTGCGTATAGAAAATGGGAATCCCATTGTATACTTGCAAAATCCAAACCAACTTGTGGATCAAATGTTTTCGGTACATAGAGCTGTAAGCGCTCTGAACGCTTCTTCTTGCCTTCATCCCCTCTTTGCCACGTAAAGTATTCTTTTACGAACCCGCGAGCAAATTCAATCGCTTCTGGACGTGAGGCAAGGTTTTGTTTTTGTGTGACTTCCTTTGGAGTGGTGCTGGCCTTTGCTTGTATATCTCCCTTCCCTTTTATTACGGTTGTGATGGATACAATGAGCATCCAACAAAACAGGAGCCAAAAGGCCCATTTTCCAATTAAGCGGCCTTTATAGGAAGGAATCTTTGTGGCTTTCCTTGCCTTCCCCTGTTTACTTTCAAATGTTTTTGCAAACCACTGTTTCACCTTTTGAAACATATTCATCCCCCCTTCAATTTCGGTACTGGCGTAAAGATCGTTCGTAGCAATCACAAGCGAATGAAGCCATACCAACCGCGGTTGATTCATCTTTTATTTCATTTCTTGCATAATTGATAAAATTGTTGGGTTTCGTTTGACTGCCTGTGATATAGGGAAATCGAGCATGAACCACATACCGTTTGTCTTCATCCATCCCCACTTCAAAGGACGCTCCATCTGTAGCCCGAAACGCCCTTACAAACTCTAAACCTTCCAATTCGTCCATCATGCACTCTCCTTTTCTCTTAAAACTGTAAGAAACTTGTTTGCCTTTTCTTTAAACATCCATCCTTTGTCTATCCTTGCTTGCTCGAACATGTCATAACAGCTGATTTCACGCTCGATTTCTAACATGGCTTTTTCTTTTGTAAGCTCTACCCCATCACACTTCCATTCCAATTCATCTGTATTTAATCCAATTTCTATTTCGATAATTTTTCCGTTTTCCATCAGATAAAACTTCTGCATATATACATCTGTTTGAGACAAACAAATCTCATGTACTTCCTCACAACCCATTCCCTCATAGATTTCCACTAGAAATTGAGCTTCAACTTCTCCCACATTTCCTCTTTCATAAGTGTTTTTATGTGTAAACATCGTTTATCTCCCCCTTATGATCGACTATCGGCCATCTTCCATATTCCCACTACCACCAGGAAGAAAAGCAAGACACCTTCCCATCCTTGCGTATAGTAAATTTCCACCACTTTACTTTTCATCGCTTCCCAGGCTTCTCGTGATCCTGGTACTCTTTCAAATAACCAATCTGAAAAGACAACTAATAGAAAAATACTGGCGCTTATCGATAAAATAAACCGAAACACATTCTTAGAACCTCACTTTCTCATTTGGATTTTGAATATTCCGATAAATATTCCCGAATGGGTCTTGCAATATATCTTGAAACAGTGTGATATAAACTGGAATTTCTGGACTGCTTACCCCTTTTAAGTAGCGAATCAATTCTTTTTCCCTACTTTCACTACCTGCAACAAATACCAGGCGCCATATCGGTATTTCATATCCCATACCAGCATGTGTCCGATAGTCTGCCTTTTTTCCTTCTTGCGTCATGAAGTCGTTATAACGGATGATCTTTTTTTCTAATACTTCTTTTGATCCGTAAGAACGTTCCATTTCCATGAATACACCAATGTTTTTATCAATTGCTTCTTTTAATCCAATTACCGCAACCCCATCTGGGCGTATGACGCGATTTTTTCCTTTTGCATATTGGAATGTGGCCCGCGGTTCATTGATCCATTCTTTTAATTCCAATCTTTCTTCTCGTTTCGATATTAATGTCATGGCACATTCAATTTTTGCTAACATTAAACTGTGATATACAAAGGATGCCGAACGTTGGGACCAACTACTTTTCCAATGCACACTCCCTCTTAATCCACAAACTGTTTCTACTCCCTTTGCCGCAAGCGTATATACGTTTTGCGGTCTTCCAGATTTACGAACCTGGTTTCTTGAAACAGGTATGGGAAGTAATTCATTTTTTAAATATTTTTCTTGTACCAAACGATTCAAACGGTAGTATACTGATTTTTTCTTATGGTTTGGATATACTTTTTCTGTTATATACTCCATATCAACATAGATGTGATTGTGTATATCCATAAGTAAGCTTTGGTCTTCTTCCAATAACAACATACTGCACATAGTCTCTACTCCTTTTCCCACATATCGAAAATGCTTTTTTCTCCTTTCATAACTGCCTCCATTTCATCCTCACCCTTTGATGGTTCGATGATTGGCGTTTCTTCTGGAAGTTCTATTTCTGATTCTTTTGTTTGTGTTTCTGGCTGTTTCACTTCTTGTTTTTCTTCTTTCACCTTTACCGCTTCGGTAGCTTGTTTTCGAAATGGGATAATTTGCGCTTGATGTGTGGGTTCAACTGGCTTTGTTTCGGAAACAGGTTCTTTCACTTCTTCATTGGAAGGTGCTTTTTCTTCTAATTCATCTAGCCCCGATGTCACAACAGGTTCTTCTTTTGTTAAATTGACTTTTTCGGCTTGTTGATACTTGCCTTTTCCATATAGAAACTCATCAATTTCCTTATCGATTTCTAATCCTGCTTTCCCGTTTTGTTGCTCTAAAGAATGAATCTTTGCTCTGGTCCATTTATTTGATGTATGAATTTCTTTTTCGTTTTTGTAATTGGCCGCTTTTCCATTTGGTAGATAGCGGTCTAATGGTGGAACACGTATGGTACACCATACATTTTTTGCTTCACCTCTGATATAATCTTGCGTTTGAATCGCTACAACTAAGTTAGGAAGGTTTTGCAAATACTCTGTACGGAATTGCTTTTGCATAATGCCCTCTAACGTTTTCGCGGAATTATGACCTTGCCTACATACAAAGTAATTTCCGCCCGCCTCTGTTAACATGTCTGTTAGCTCTCTGTCTAACTGTCCCGAAACTTGCTGGGTAATCACCCATAATCCAAATCCATGTTTCCGATCCTTCGCAATAATTTTAGGAAGAACGGGTACTGGCACGTCATGGGCTTCATCTATTACGCCTAAATGTAGTTTTGAACCATGCGGCCGCTGTTGGGCGATACGGTGATATTGATTACAAATGTAACCGACTGTTAGTAATGTATCTTCTTTTCCCATGCCCGCTAAATCATAAAAGATAAGGTGGCCTTCATCCATCCACTTCCGAATTTCTAAGGAAAAGCCTGTTTGCCCGTACATACGCTTTAAATACAACGTATTACGGAAGATATCTAATCGGTTTAAAATTGCCTGTGTGCTGTCTTCTAATGCGCTTCCTACTTCATATTTCCAAAAGTGAGAGTAATATTTTTGTTCTGGCCCTTGTAAATTGGCTATTACGTTTGCTCGAAACAGTTCATCACTTATGAATAATGGGATACTTAAAATGGTATGAATTTGACTCTTATCACAAAGTAACGTCCCAATAATCGCTCTTAGTAATCTTTCGGTTTGTTGTGCTTGCCCTTGAATCATTAACTTAATCATTTCCATAATGGATTCAACCACTGTTTGGATATCTTCATTTGGAAAACGATGAAACAAATTCAAAGCTGGTGGATGATCTGTGTTTCGAAAACGGATAAAGTGAACCTTACTCCAATCCACTTCTTTCCCATCCTTTTCCGCTTTCAATAGTCGATTCATTGCTACATATGCCAAATCTTCAGTTGGATCAAATAGAGACAATCCACCCGCTTCATTCGGATTTTCTATCCATTTATCAATGACACTTTGCATCAACCTCATAGCAATGGTGCTTTTACCAGACCCAACTTTTCCCGTAATGTAACCATGATTCTTGAAAAAGTCTTCTCGAATTTTCACTAATCGATCCTTGATATAGGGATGCATCACATGACCAATTGAAATGCCTTCGGCTAATAAATCATTCGGTATCATGTTTTCCCCTTTATCTAGATACAAAATGTTGCGCTCTGTCTTGCTGTTTTTATCACCCGTTACATTTGGAAGATGCAACAAGTTTAATAGCTCTGATCCCGTCCAAATCATTTTTCCGTATACGGGATGTGGTACAGCTGGCATACTGCGTCTAAAACGCCTGTATCTAAGTTCATTCACATCTGCCATAATACTTGCGACCATATGCCCTAAGTTCTTGATAACAGGTACACCAGGATAATAGTCACTTGCAAATGAAACAGATACTTGAAACGCCACTTCATTTTTTGCAAACCGTTTATTTAATGCGCGAATCTCTTCTTTTTCAAAGGCATCTAGCCCATGCTTTTTCTTCTTTCGAATGGCCTTTTCTGCTTTTCGAATCCCTTTTGTCAGCTGGTATCCGTTATCTGGTGTAAAAGCAATATCAATCCATGTTTTTTCTTCCATTGCGCTTCCTAACATCGGTAATACATCACGTGTATAGCGTGCTAGTGATAACGTGGCATCTAGCCGCTTTCTCTTTAATACCATCCGTCCTCCTACCGCTTTCCTTGTTGGAAATGGCATTTCTTCCTTTGGGACGGTATAAATTTCACTGTGGGTATAGGCGCTTTGTATGGCTTGCACAACCTGTTTGATCTTATCCTCTGGACCACCTACATAAAAGCGGACACGCTCATTTTCTCCCTCTGGACGATACATAGTCATGCGGTACCAATCGCGCCCTTTTAACAGGCGTTCTAAAGGCTTTCGACCCGAACCATGTACATGCCGAATCATTTGCCCTAGCTTATCTGGTGTAACTTCATCATCAATGTGAGGGATGAATAATACATATCGATACCGCTTCTTTTCTAGGTATAAATAGATGCCATGTAAGACAATTCGTATGACAATTCCTAACAGGATCAATAAGGCAATCCCACGAAACACACCGACTACAGTTGGCACCAGCTTCATCAATTCTGTGAGGATTTTTTCTTTAGAAAACCAGACAAATGCGACAGCTCCTATACCTAAAAGCATTTTCCAGTTCTTTTCTATGAAGTTTTCAATTTCTTTGTCGAGCTTGCTGTGCGCCACTTCTTCACTTCCTTTCTATCCTTGAAATGACCTTATGCAAGGGCTACTAGTTTTTCACGATGCTTTTGTGTTCGTTCTTCAGCGGCTAGTTGAATTAGAATTTGAGGTTGCATGATTCCGTTTTGAGGTTGATTAATTTGATCTAAGAGTGTTTTATAATTGAAGAGTTCTTGCTTCACTTGTTCAATATCTAATTCACCATTTACCGTTACTTGTTCTTTCCAGAACGTTTCCCAGCATTCTTGACGATTTTGATACGCTTGTTTTCCCAACTTGCTTCCTCCTTTTAAGTGGGGAGGATATTCAGTGAAAGAATGTCCTCCCATGAATATTATGATTTGCGCGCTTTTTTGTAAGGGTCTAGCGTGACCAAGAGAGAAGAGAAAATCATGCTCTTCCCCATTCTTCCCGCCTATTCTTCTGTACGCTTATTTGTTGAAGGTGTATGTGTTGTATGAGGAACTCGACCGATATAAAAACCGCGTTTACTTCGCATATGCTTAATTGGTTTCATAAGAAATCCTCCTGTATTGTTTTATCTTTCTATATCGCTAAATAGAAATATCCTGTACATCTAAGAGGTTTCATTCATTATGAAGCTACTAAATCTAATTCTTCTAAATCTGTAGAAAGGATCGTAATTTCTTGTTGGTGCTCTTTGAACAGAACATGTTGGATATTTTTTCGCAACTGAAACCCATCTTCCACCAATGCAAGTAAATATGATTTCGTATATTTCCTATCATTGATTTGATAATGTACATCAAATATGCACATTTGATCCCGCCCTCCCTTATCAGTTGAGAGTTTTTTACACTTCTTGATTCTTACGTTTTCTAAATGCGTAAACAGCTAGGATGCTACCAAGAACGACAAATGTAACACCAATCCATTTCCAATATGGATTTTCAGCTTTGCCGCCTGTTGTTGGTAAATGACTTTCTACTTTCTTAGGTTGTTCTTTCATCGGTTGTGGTTGTTTTACAATGTGTTGTGGTTTCTCTGGTGTTGGTACAGGTTTTTCAATGACCTGTGGTGTTTGTGGCTTCTCTGGTTGTGGTTTTGGTTGTTCTGGCTGTGGTTGTTCCAGTTGCTCTGGTTGTGGCGTTTCTGGTGTTGGTGGAACTTCTTTTTTCTGATCTGCTACAACATGTTTGATAATCTCACCATCTGTTTTAATTTCAAAAGAAAATGTTTCTTCATTGATTAAATATCCCTCTGGTGCGAATGTCTCTTTATATGTGTACTTTCCTGCTGGAAGTTTATCAAACTTTGCAATGCCTTCTTCGTTTGTTTTTCCCTTCACGACTTCCTGGCCTTGCTCGTTATAGATTGTAAACTCTGCTCCTGGTAACTTGTTGTTTCCATCGGCTACATCTACTTTTGTAATTTCTAAGCTACCCTCAATCTTTTTGTTTTTTACGATGTGTTTAATCACTTCACCATCCGTTTTAATTTCAAAGGAGAATGTTTCTTCATGTGACACATAACCTTGTGGTGCAAGTGTTTCTTTATATGTGTACTTTCCTGCTGGGAGTTTATCAAACTTCGCAATGCCTTGTTCGTTTGTTTTTCCTTTCACGACTTCCTGGCCTGGCTCGTTATAAATCGTAAACTCTGCTCCTGGTAACTTGTTATTTCCATCGGCTACGTCTACTTTTGTAATTTCAATTGAGCCTCTAATCTTCGTATTCTTTGCAACTAGCTCAATTGTTTTCCCGTTTTCAGTGATGCTAAACGGAATCGGCTCTTTTACCAGCACATAACCCGCTGGTGATGTCTTTTCAATGAATTGGTACTTTCCGAATGGGATGTTATCAATTTTGATTAACCCGTTTTTGTCTGTCTTATGCTCACTGATTTTCTTACCTTTTTCATCAGCTAAGATAAAAACAGCAACTTCTAATTTCGTTTTTCCATCTTCATCTACTTTTAAGAGCTGTACATTTCCTTTTACTTGATCGTTTTTCACTTCAAACGTAAGTGTTTGATTATGCTCTTTTACTTCAAATGGATACTTTGTTTGATTTAATAAGTAACCTTCTAATCCTTTCGTTTCCTGGAAGTAATAATTTCCAAACGGAAGAGAATGTACTTTCGCAATCCCCTCTTGATCTGTTGTTACTTTTGTGACTGGCTTTCCTTCTGGCGTAAATACTGTAAATTCAACGCCTGGGAGAATCTTGCCTGTATCACTTACCTTTTTAATTTCAATATTGCCTTTGATTTGTACATTTTTCATTTCTACAACAGCAACTTCACCTGTTTTTACTTCAAAAGGCTTTGGTGTAGCATCTAACACATATCCAACAGGTGCTTTCACTTCTTTTACAGTGTATGTGCCAAGTTCTAAGTTACCCATTTCAGCGATACCGTTTTTGTCAGCTGTAATCGTTCCCATAACTTGTTGATTGCTGTTGGCGATTTCAAATACTGCGCCTGGTAGCGGCTTTTTGTTTTCATCCACTTTCATGACTTTTAAGGCGCCATTTGCTTTCCAGAATACTTGTAAATCTGTGCTTACTTGTTCTGTACTACGCTCTAATAATACAGTTGCATCTTGAATCGTACTTGTTCCTTTATACACAACTGCATGAATATTTGTTAGATTTGAAACGACTTTTAGAGATAGTTCACTACTCTTAGAGGATTTTGGTACTTGAATACGGAACTTTTCTCCTAGTTGGAACGTTTCTTTTGCTTCACCTTGTTCTGTCACAATACGTGTGCCTTGTGGTGCATTGTTCATTTCTACGTGGAATGTACCTTTTTTTGCATTTGTTTGAACGTTGTATGTTGTTGTTTCAAAATATTCACCGTTTAATTGCGCTTCTTGTTTATCCGTTGGAATGACATTCATCCAGACATCTTGTGTATCCTGGCTTTGATTTGCCGCATGAATAATGTTCTTTGCCGCTTTTTCAACAGCCACATTCTTGAACTGTAATTCATCAACAGAAATCTGGCCCAGTGCATTCCAAAGAGCTAATTGTGTCGCGTAATGGGCTTCTTGCCTATTCGAAACACCTAAACTTTCTGGTGTTTTCTGTGGGTATCCATTCATTAAGACATGATAGGATACATCATCTGTTTTGCCCGCTTCGGGTAAATCCTCTCCATTTGGGGATTTTAAACCGTATACCAGACAATACGCAATTTGACCACTCGCGTTCTTTAGAAGCTCTGTACGAACATCTTTCCCATACTGCGGACTATAGGCCCAATCCATCTGATACCTTTCTCTATTGATTACCTCCGCACTGGCTTGATTCAGTGGAATCAAGAAGCTCATAACGAATAAAAGTACACTCGTAAAGAGTAGTAGTGTTTGATACGATCGTTTCAAAACCATTTTTTACAGCTCCTTTAGGATTATTCAGTTTTCAAAGGACAGAATATTTAGAATTTTATCTTTCTAAATATAGAACTACATACTTTAGTCATAATTATTTCGTCTTTTTGCCGAATTTCATTTACAATACACTTAGTAGGAATATAAATAAGATAGATTTAATCAATAACACATGAGGTTAATTCAATCTGTGATGGGTATTGCACGATAATATGTTGGTTTGAAAAGTTTCTCGATCGGAACTTCAAGAAAATCAGCCATTTTTTTGGCTTTGTTGGCTTTGAGACTCCTTCTCCCAATTTCAACATCATATAATGTGCCGATTGGAATTTTAGCGCCTTTAGAAACTTCCTTAATACTTAAACCTTTGGATTCCCTGTATTCTCGTACAATGGTTTTATTTTCTGACGCTAGCATTTTTTCACCCTCCCTTCCCTTAATTACATTGTATTCGGCTTTAAGCCGAAAGTCAACACTTAAAGTTCATATTTTTATCACTTTAAGTGATAATTATTTTCTTGTTTTGTTAAACGTCTAAAAATGGAGTGATATAAAATGGAAATTACAGAGAATGTTTTAGGGAAAAACATAAAGAAATTAATAGCTATAAAAGGTGTTGATCGCAAACAAATGGCGAAAGATTTAGGAACAACTTACAGAACCGTTTCTAGTTGGATAACTGGTGAAAAGAAGCCTCGCCTCAATAAATTAGAAGAAATCGCAAACTATCTAGGAGTAAACACTGCGTCACTGTTACAAAGTGAAATTCCAGATGCCGAAATATTAAAAACAGTAAAAGGTGAAGATCCTGTTGAGCGTTTAGCACGACTTCTTCACGAAAAATACATGAGTGTGCCAGATGAATATAAGCCCCAAATCGAGAGAGAATTGTTAAAATATGCGACTAAATTAAAAATGGAGGTTGAACAAAAAGAATAAGAGAGCCTCAATAATGAGACTCTCTTATTCTTCATTTTCATAGCTTGCGCATAATTCTATAATTTCACTAAAAGTTTGTAAATCTATTTCTTTTACAATTTCAATCAACTCATTCACACCTAATCCTTTTGTCCCCATAACTAACCCTCCGCTTTTAGTATTATATTGTGAAAAAACATACAATTGTTTCACAAAATCCTATCCAAGAACTTGTAAAACAGTTTATAAAATCACAAAAGACACCGCTTAAACGATGTCTTTTGAAAAATATAAATTAAATTTTAAATTAAGAATCAGCCTCCACCACCTGGATCAACCATCATTCTATAAAATTGTTTTTGATTTTCTAAGTTTTCAACTTTAGCGTAATATTGTTTTGCATCCACTTTACTTGGTGAACTATTTGCTATGGGTAATAACAGCAAAGTAACTACCATCAACGCATATAACTTTTTCACTTGGTTCTCTCCTCCCTTTAATCTTACATTACACTTTCTGCATATTCATTGTATATTCCTTCTGCAAATTTCCCATATAAAAAATCGTTATTTGCTTTGAACATATCAATAGACTTTTTTATTAACTGTACATCTTTTTTAGCCATACCCATATAACATGTTTGAAGAGGTGTTAATTCGCCATTTTTCAGCCTTATTTGCTCCAATATGTATATTGCTTGTTGGAATTTCCCTAATTTAATCAAATATAATGCATATTCTGCAAGATGAAGTTTTGCAAAATCAATTTTGTCTAAATCTTTCCACCAAACTATTCTAATGAAATTAATATCATTTAATGCAATGTTGTATTTCAAACTACTTTTCGCACCATTTAATACATACAATGCTTCTTGGAAGAAATATAAAGCTTTTTTGTAATCGGAAAACATAACATTTTCCCCACTTCTAATATTCAATAAAGCCTCCATAACAGGGAAAAAGTTCAAATCCTTAGACATTCTTAGTTGTCTATTTTCTCTTTCAAACTCTAAATTTTTATCTTTCCTTAATACTGCATAACTCCAAAGTTCTTTTACCCAAAATTCATATAATTGTTTCAAGTAAACATTAGTCACAAACTTAAAATTATCCTCAATCCTAATTTTATACCCTTCCATTAATCCAAAATCGCCCAAATCGCATAAAATTAACATACTAAGTATGTCACAAAAAATTTCTATATCATAATTCTTCTTATTATTTTTAGCTCGTGCCTTTTCAATATTTAAATACACTTCTCTAACATTTTTTCCTTTTAAACGCTCAATATATAAATTAAAAACATTTGCTAATCGTTTCATTTCCAGATCATTGTTTTCTTCACACATCTCATAAATCTGTTCCATTAGTGTTAAATGATCGTTTAAATGAGCCAATGCAAACGCTACTTTTATATTAATATTTAACCTGTCACCTAAAGTCCTTAAATACTCTATGATTTTCTGTTCCTGTTTATCTTTATCGTTTGTAAAAACCACATGTGTAATTTTAGAAAAAGTATATATAGATAACTCTTTATCTTTATTAATCCAGTTTGAAACTGTAGATTTGGCAACTCCAATTTCTTTTGCTAAATCTGTATACGTCTTATTTTTAGATGATAAATAATTGTCGATTTCCTTAGATAACTTCTTCATATATTTTCACCTCTTCTTGTTTTAAGAATATTCAGAAACGTACATGTAAATAAGAAAATTATACCATATCATACGAACCTATGTTTTTCTAAACTATACCCTTAATATTCTGAAAATTTTAGAAGTAGACATGTTAAGACATTTAAATTCATATTTTATAGTCAAATATGAACTTATAGTGTTGATATTATGCAAATAGAATTGTAAAATAAAAATAACTTACTCGTATCATTAATTTTCCAGAAAGCACGCTGGATATAAATAAAAAAAATAAAACCCCACCGCATCGTTTTTAATTGGTTCCCGGTCGCCAAACTAGAATCCAATTAAAAACTCCAAGAGATAGGGGCTTTAATTCACACTATAAGTATATATGTTTTTCTTTAGTATCAAACTTGATACTAAAATTATACCATAACGTATATCTATTGTGAATATAAAACCTCTGTTTTTCCTGTTTATTTGTGGTGGAAAAATAGGAGGTTTTTTTATGCTACTAAATAACTTTTTGCTAAGTACAGCAAAACGAGAATTAAGCCCACACCTGGTTCATGTTCCTACAGGCGCTATCAATAAAACAGTACAAAAGGTAATTAAAGCCATTGATCTAATTCTTTTAGATACAGAAGGTAAAACCACTAAAGATTTCTTCATACAAACACCACGCCGCTATAAGGCATTGGAAGTTGTTTTATCTTACCTAGTACAAGAAGGATACTCTCAAATGAGACAAAATCAAATCAGTGAAAAATCGGGTATTTCTGTGCCGATTATCAACTTTATTCTGAATTGGTTAGAGGACCTTGAAGTATGCCATCAAATCAAAACAAGACGTCATGGTAAGATTGCACCATCTATTTACATATTAAGCCTCAATACTAATTATTTAAAAATCATTGAATATTTTAAGCAAAAATGGGCGTTTTCCATTGATATTTTTTCTACATTTACAAAGTTTCTATCTAAAAAACTAAGTAAAAAACAGGAGAAACCTACAGATCAAACCGAAAAGCCAACTGTACCTACATGCCAGGGAGTAGATATATTGGATTCTGTTGCTCCTACAAATGAAGAAGTAGAAGTAAAAGAACAGCCAATGAATGCCCCTAATTCGGGTGAAAAGCTAGAACTACGATTCCGCGAAATGGATGAGTTTATGAGCGAAGATCAAAAGAAACTTTATATGTATATCATAAGTAAAGATACAAATATCACTGAAAAGGATGCTTATACAATCGCATTACGGATGCCGCCATGCGTAGATTGGGAAGCAAGAAAGACTTTTGAGGACTGTGTACAGCTGTTTGAAGTAAACAAATCACAAGTAAGTACACCTGCACACTTCA
Source organism: Bacillus sp. FSL K6-1338 (assembly GCF_038006965.1). Lineage (NCBI taxonomy): Bacteria > Bacillati > Bacillota > Bacilli > Caryophanales > Bacillaceae > Bacillus > Bacillus sp. FSL K6-1338. Next base: position 62,269 of record NZ_JBBOWI010000004.1, read on the forward strand.
TAACAACATATACAAAACAGTTAACTGCAAATAGGAAGCGTAGACAGCAACAAGCAAAAGAACGCACAACAAATATGGCATTTGGAAAACCAATGAAGAATCTAATACCATCAATGGATTTATTCAAAAAAATGATTGATCCGAACGCCTAAATCTCTTTTTTCAAAAAATAATTGTTTTATAGCCTTGTTCAAAAAAATCTCCCCTAACAAGGCTTTTTGTCATGCCATTCTTTATTTTAATAGATTAAACATATTATCAAGCTATTATATTTTCGTAAATTAAGGACGTTCTTCACAACAAATACACTATGAATTTATACTCGAATTGAACTTGCTCTTAAATCAGTAATTAAATAAGAAGAATTTTCTAATCCCTTGTGAGAGTAAGGTTTATTGAGCAAAAAAAAATCCTAATGTATTTAATTATTTTAATTTTTTTCAAACAAGATTTATTAATAAAAAGTATCCCATATTGAGCATTATATTTTTCTAGATTTTTAAACATAAACCACAGATCACACTAAATATCAAAATAGGACTCTTCTTTTCGTTTAATATACAAATCTATAGAACACCGAATATCTGTAGACAGTATACATACTAATATTCGTGATTTTTACCGTAAATATATAGTACAACACTTTAAAATTAAACAATTATTTCTGTTCATTAGGAGGATTTCAGTAAACAGAATAACCTCAGAATTAATTCAGAATAATATGAGATAAATCTACAGAATTAGTTGCGACAACATACTAAGGTTATTCTGAACTTATTCTTATCTTAAACTCATTGATAGAACTAGGTTTCGGGGAATATATAGAAACTTAGATTTAACTTGAAGCTCTCCTGGTAAGGGTATCTTGATTCAGCTATGAATCAGATTCCGTTGCCAGGCAGATTTTCATAAAACTACGTAGGCGGGGCGGCGGCCATTCCCATTCCTCGCATATCGTCCTCCCTCAACATCGGTCCATCATTCGCCTTCCACTCATCTCAATACATCTATACATCCCCCTATATCACAACCACACGTCCTGTCTAGCCAGGCCCATATGTCTCCGCATGGCCCCGCAATGTCCTGGCCATGGAATCCCTCAAGCCAAAAAGAAAACACCTCGACCTAGAATCCCCTATTGTTTGTTTGTATAGTTCTCGTATATAATTGCGGTACACAATTTTTAGGAAAAAGGAGTATATAAAGATGACTTGGGAACTTTCTGTTGATGTTTTCCTTTCTGATTTGTTAAAACATGGTCGTAAATCCTCCACCGTTAAACAATATCGCTACGATCTCACACTTTTTATATCTTGGATTCAGAAACACATCAAATCGCCCCCAGAATCGTTTTTTCGTTCTTTTGATGTAAATGTATTAGACGGATACTTAAAAGCGTTTAAAAAGGAACGTGGGGCGTCAATTTCTAATATCAAACGTGTACGAGGTATTTTAATTAACTTTTTACAGTTTCATGGCGCGGCCCAGGATTTAAAAAGTGATGTCACCCCTCCTGGACTAACTTCCAAACACTTTGCATCGGATCAAGAAATTACAAAGCTATTCCGCGTCATGCGTAGTTATAACGGATTAACCGACTACCAGGCGTCAGGAAGAAAGTTTATTCTGGAACGAAACCTTTTATTGATTCATTTCATGTTAGACTATGGGCTATCTATCCAGGACATTTTAACGTTATCCATGCATGATATACACTTTGGAACGAATACCATTACCCCAGGAGGACTACACGCCTACAAGCGATCTATTACCCTTTCAAAAGAGCATATAAAACTTGCCTTATCCTATTACAATAAGATTCCTAATCTTGTAAGGCCACGCCAACAAACAGGCGATCCCTTCTTTGTAGCATTTGATTTCGGCCCGCAGACATTCCGCTGGGACTATGAAAACGATCAGCCCGCCGCTTTAACTCGAATCGCTGTACAACGCATGTTACAGAAAGAAGCAAAACGCGCCGAAATTCATGTCACGCCTACTATGCTACGGAACCGTTTTATATTAAATGCGCTACAGAATGGCATGAAGCCCATTGAAATTAAAGGGTTTTTGGGATTAAAAAGCATTGAGGCCCTACATAGATATGTTCAATTTTGGCATAAACAGCAATAAAAAGAAGACCAAACTAAAAAAATCTAGTTTGGTCTTCTTTTTATTTTAAATTCATTAACAATTATTTTTTTCACATCACTATAAAATACCATTATTAGCATCCCTGATATAGTTATAAATAAAGAAATTCCTTCAATGCCAATAAATATCCCTACAAATATAAGAACAATACCTATAAAAAAGCCAAAATCATTTTCATCCCCATCATCTTCACACTCATCTTTATCTTTTTTATCTAACCCCTCCCTATCATCCCCTAATCCTTTTATTAACTCATCAATTGTTACTTCATATAATTCATTAAGTAAAATCAAATTATCAATATCAGGATAACTTTTATTACTCTCCCATTTATAAACAGCTTGTCTAGTCACTCCAACCTTTCGAGCCACATCTTCTTGTGAAAAGCTTTTTAATTCACGAAACCTTTTCAATTGCGAGCCTAAATTCATATTATTCACCTCTAAGAAATCATTACATATAAACCCCTAACCAATAAAGAAACCATTAATCTAATACATGTAAACTAATGGTTCACATATTCAAATCCTTACTAAATTACCCTCTGCATTCAATTAATACAATGTTATCAGAAACTAAAAAAAGAATCCCAAAAACATAGAACTCTTTTTTACTTTCATTACCATGATTTTATTAGATTTATAGGAATTTACTCATTCCTCTCAAAAATACTAATAAAAGTATACATTCAAAACATGATAAATAAAGAGATTAAAACATCCACGAACAAAAAAGAAAAAGCTAGATGCATGCTAGCTTTTTTATATAATTCCCGTTATCGGAAAATAATACCTTATAATTAATGTATAATGATTCATAGAAAAAAGGAGGGGAAATACATATGTGGAAAAAAATCTCGAATTATCAATATAATTTCAAAACGTTAAAAAGCTGGATATGGATTTTTGGGATTCTATTTATTTTTTATAGTATTGATTTTTCTGTATCTCTAATAAAGGACCAATCTATCTCTTATAAAACAGGTATCTTTGCAATTATATTTCTCATGGGATTCCTAGATTCCTTATACAAAATAAAAACAAAAAATTATAAAACTGCGTAACATAATAATAACAAGGGAATGCTTGTATGCTGATCTGTACTGCATTTCCTTGTTATATAATAGCAACTCCATTTAACTTTTAAACAAACCGAAAAAACCTTTCCGTTTTTGTTTCTGATTTTGCTTTTGCATATCTCTAATGTTTTCAAGCAATAACTGATCTCGCTTCTCTAATTTCTTCTCTATAAAAACTTCTAATTCACTGTTTTTACCCTCTACTTCTGTTAACTTTTTCTCTGTATTAGCTAAATGCTCTTTCGTCGTCAATAATTCATTCGTAATCTCCTGTAATTTTTGAACAAGCGCTTGATTAAACTGATTTTGTAATTGCTGATTTTCTAATACTTCATCCAATTTCTTTTCTAATTCTGATTTTTCTTCTTTTGAAACAAACGAATCAAGTTCTCCGTTTCGCCATGATCGAACTTGATCGTAAGACCATTTTTGCACCTGTATTTTTTCTTTTAGGGGTAGCGTCACATGCCCATCAAGCTAAAATTTTGAAGTGCCCCCAAGACGAAAATTTTATTGTTTTACCGTTATTTATGAGAATTCAACTCATTTTCTTCGTTTTGGGGAGCTACCAATTTCTTAAGTTAATGGATGTGGGGCGGTATCCCTACTATTTTAATATTTACCTATCCGATTAGAACGAGGTAATTATCGAGCGAACTTATTTTTTTGAAGGGAAATGGAAATTTTATGTTAAAATAAATATACAGATTGTGGAATGTTGTACTTGAACTGATGAAGAAGTTTAGTAGAACAAGATTTTTAATAAATTCAATAGACGGAAAATTTTAAACATATCAAATTCTAGGAGGGACAAATGGAAACAAAATTAGGTGTAAAAAGTGAAAACAAAATTAGTGATATAAAACCAATTACATTGTATCTTTTCGTATTTTACCTCGCTTGGACTTTTAAAGAATTATGGTTAGCAAAATATATTCATTTATTTGGCGATACTACTGCAGCTTTTTTGACTGCGTTAATTAAGATTTCCATTTGGATTGTTCCAACTTGGTTATACATAAAATATTATTTAAAGACTAATCCAATTGGCTACTTAAAAATAAATATCAATGTGAAAAAAGGATTATTTTTTGGGGTAGTTCTTTCATTGCTACTTGGTTTATATTTTGCCTTTGAAACCTATATGCTTAATAATCAAACATTTGACTTCACATTATCTTTCAACAACTATCTTAATGCTATTCTTTTAGTAGGAATTACAGAAGAGATTGTATTTAGAGGATTAATTCTGCAAGAGATTAGTAAAAGATTACCTTTTTGGAACGCCAATCTTATCACAGCTTTCTTATTTTTAGCAATACACTATCCAATCTGGATTTATAACGGGGATTTTTTAAATTTATGGAGTCAAATATATGTTTTTCTTCTTGGATTAATTTTTGGGTTTGTGTTTAAAAAGACAGGTTCGTTATGGTCGGTTGTTATATTGCATTCATTTCATAATTTTTTTGTTAGTATCACTTAAAACAAAAAATACATAATTTACTTTCCACAACTTAAGTGTGCATCTTGTTTAAAAATAAAATTAAACACACCGAAAACGCTTGGAGATTTCTCCAAGCGTTTTGATAGCATAGTTAAACCATTTATGTGGTTCAGCTCATCAAGAAAAAACGAATTTGTATCCATAAAACGAAAAAAACGCTATTCTTTTTGTAGAAATATACAGAAAGGATGGCGTTTTTTGTATGAATCTATCGATTCAAGATGAGTTTCATTTGTTTGCTGAAGAACTAGAGCGATATCTATCTCCACATATTCTTCAACAACTCGCACAAGAGGTAGGTTTTGTAAAACGTAAAAGTAAGTATGGTGCACGAGATTTGGCTGCCTTATGTATCTGGATTAGTCAACAGGTAGCAAGCGATTCTCTTACTCGATTATGTAGTCAGCTTTATGCAAATACAGCTACACTTATAAGTCCAGAAGGACTTAATCAACGTTTTAACCGATGTGCTGTTTTATTTCTACAACGTGTATTTTCCCTTTTAATCAAAAGCAAATTAAACGATTCGTCTCAAATCTCAAATCAATACACCTCTTATTTTCAACGTATACGTATTTTAGATGCTACTATTTTTCAAGTACCCAATCATTTAGCTTCTATTTATCCTGGTTCAGGAGGATGTGCACAGACAGCTGGTATTAAGATTCAACTAGAGTATGATTTACATAGTGGGAAATTCCTCAATTTTCAAATGGAACCAGGTAAAAATAATGATAAAACCTTTGGTACAGAATGTTTGGATACCTTACGACCAGGAGATTTATGTATCCGAGATTTAGGATACTTTTCTCTAAAAGATTTAGATCAGATGGATCAACGAGGGGTATTCTATGTTTCACGGTTGAAATTAAATAATAGAGTATATGTGAAAAATGAATCTCCAGAATTCTTTCGGGATGGGACAGTAAAAAAGCAATCTTTATATGCTTTACTTGACCTTGAACATGTCATGCATCAGATAAAACCAGGAGATACTTATGAAATTCAGAATGCCTATGTTGGACAACAAAAATTACCCTCACGGGTTGTAATATATAGACTCACATCAACTCAAGTTCATAAACGTAGGAAACAGCAAACTTATGTTGAAAAGAAAAAAGGGGTTACATACTCTGAAAAAAGTAAACGTTTAACAGAAATCAATGTTTATATTACCAACATCCCATGGGAAATTGTTCCGATGGAACATGTTCACGAGATTTACTCTCTACGTTGGCAAATAGAGATTGTATTTAAAACATGGAAATCTCTTTTTGGTATCAATCATTGTCACAATATTAAGCGAGAGCGTCTAGAATGTCATCTTTATGGACAGTTAATCGCTATTTTTCTTTGTTCTTCCACTATGTTCAAAATGCGACAGCTGTTACTACAGAAAAAACAAAAAGAATTAAGTGAATATAAAGCAATTTATATGATTCAAGATCATCTGTACTTAGTATATGAAGCTATACAACAAGACACTCAAGAAGTATCAAAAATTTTTCTTCGTCTGTTTGACCTCTTACAGAAAAACGGACGGAAATCCCATCGATATGAGAAAAAGACAGTTTTTGATATTTTAGGCGTTGTTTATCAGTGCACTATATCCAATATAAATAAAAAAATTGCATAACTTTTAAAAATAAACCTTATTAAGGTTTATTTGGAATGCGTATTTTTAAAAACAAATAAACAAAATATCAAGCATGTAGGCAACAAGAACGGAAGTTCATGGAATACCCAACCTTAGCTTGATGGGCATGGGGTACCGCCAGCATTTCGGAAAAAAACCACGCTAAGAGAATTTATCTAAAAAAGAGCCGAAATTTACCCCGTTAAGAGTAAATTGGCTCTTTAATATGTAGAGGGTGCATAGAAAACTTAGAGGGTTATTAATTCTGTGTTTATTCGAGTTTTCGTTGATTAATTGCTCGATAAAGAGAACCTTGTGATACACCAGTTCCTTCTACAATTTCTTTAATAGAGTATTCTTTACTGTCATACATGCGTAATGCAATTGAGAGTTTTTCTTTTTCTAATTTGGGTCTACCTAATTTTTTTCCACGTTTCTTACTTGCTTCTAATCCTTCTTTCACTCGTTCTGCAATCAAATTTCTTTCTAATTCTGCAATGACACACATCATTTGCAACATAGCCTTACCTGTAGGCGTTCTTGTATCCATATTCTCTTTCAATGATACAAATTGAACTCCTATTTCTTCGAACTGTTGGATAATACTTAGGATATCTAATGTTTTCCGTCCTAAACGTGAGATACTTTCAACTACAACAGTATCTCCTTTTCTTATCACATCAAACAAATTTATAAGACCTTGTCTTTTTCGAATTGTTCCAGTGAATTTTTCTTGAATGACTTTTTCACATCCATATTCAGTAAGTGAATGGATTTGCCGATCTAAATTTTGATCAATCGTAGATACGCGTGCATAACCAATAATCATTTGCTTCCTCCTGTACAATCATATATTTTCATTGTACCGAAGGTTCATTTATTGTAAAGGTATTTGGTAATACTTTTGGTAACTATTTTTTGTAACTCGAAAACCCTTATAAATATAGAAATAGAAGCAAGGGGAGAAATGTTACAAAAATATTGGTTTTTGGTAAGAGTTCTTTTAATGGGTTTGTTTATAAAATACAAATGAGATTAACCTTGATTAATAATAAATAAATCTTTGAAAATCCAAAGAATATTTTCAATTATTTTAGAAAAGACTGTTTCTTTTATAATTTATAGTATGTACAAGCCCTACATTGAATAAATTTTTTAAAGAGAAAGGAGGTATATAATGTCAGATGAGAATGAAAAAAAGTATTCAAACGAATTAGCCCAAGCTGATTTCATATCTGCTGCAGCGTTTGATCCTAGTCTTGTAGGCCCTACATTGCCGCCAACTCCACCATTTACACTACCGACCGGTCCGACCGGAGCTACTGGTCCCACTGGAGCTACTGGTCCTACGGGAGCCACTGGTTCTACCGGAGTTACAGGTCCTACTGGAGCCACCGGTCCTAGCGGAGCCACTGGTTCTACGGGAACTACAGGACCTACCGGAGATACAGGTCCTACGGGAATTACAGGACCTACCGGAGTTACAGGTCCTACGGGAGCTACTGGTCCTACGGGAGCTACTGGTCCTACGGGAGCCACTGGTTCTACCGGAGTTACAGGTCCTACGGGAGTTACAGGTCCTACCGGAGCTACTGGCGCTACAGCAACAACTTCTACAAAGGCTATCCTTTTTGGTGGTACTAATGCGGGATTTCAGCGCATAGCAGGATCACCTGGTGCAGATTCACAAACGCTCCCTTATGTAACAGCAGGAGCTGGTAGTGTTGTTGCGTTTTCTGCTTCTATAAATGTAAATAACTTAGGTACAGGTGTATATTTGTTGCGAGTATGTGATAATGTACCTACTAATCTAGCTTCACCGGGTGCTGGTCAAATAGTCTCTACAATTACGCTTACACTTACAGCCAATATTACTGGAACTATAGTGTTTTCGATTAAACCAACTGATATTGGAGCACAACCTGTAAAGGTATTTAATCCTAATCCAGTGGTAGCCCCTGCAACAGTTACATGGACTAGTACAATACCTGGTAATCCAGTTGCAAGGACAGATGCTATCTCACTTTTTATAACTCCAGGAATTACTCAAAGTGCTGTATACTCTGTATTTATATCTACTGCAGTTTAAAAAAATTAATACTATATACATACAATACTAGTTTTGAAGGACTACTATTGTATACGAATTTATGGTAGAGCCCAAGGGATATAGGGCTCTTTTTTTATGGATTAAGACTGGGATTTTACATTTGATATATACTAATCAAATTATACTTAGTTAAATGTTATAATTTGTATAATAAAGGCTATTCTCATGTCCCCTTATAGCATCTGCAGAGATCTTTCTACAAGTGGTTAAAGAATTAACCGTATATACAACATTGCCCTACATAACTTTAAACTACCTAAACTAAAAAATAAAAATAAATTCTTAAAGAGAGGAAAACGGAAATAATGGGAGTTAAACAATTACTGTCGGAGGCACAACGAATTGAGTTAATGGATTTATCACGTTTAACAGAATGGGATTTGGTAACATTTCATACCTTTTCTAAACATGACTTACATTTAATTTTCAAGCACCGTAGAGGATATAATCGTTTAGGTTTTGCTCTTCAACTGGCATTAATTCGTTATCCTGGATGGGCTTTAACCGAGTATAAAGATATTCCTATGTCAGTAATCAAGCATATCGCAAGACAGCTACAGATTCCTGCAGAAGAGTTTTCTAGATATGCCAATCGTAGTAATACATTATGGGAGCATCTTAGTGAAATTCGTGAGGAGTATGATTTTAGTAATTTTTCCTCTAAACATGAAGAGAATTTGTTAATGCATCTCACACAACAAGCTATGGAAAACAGCAACTCACTTCATTTAATTGAAATAGCACTGTCCATGTTGCGGAAATCAAAAGTTATTCTTCCTGCCATGTATGTAATTGAAAATATAGTCTGGGAAGCTAAACAGCAAGCAGATCAAAAGATATACAGTATTTTGTATGATGACTTAACATCTGAGCAAAAGAAAAGAATAGATGCTTTGCTTCTCCCCACAAACAATGGAATTTCGCCATTAGCTTGGTTGAAACAGCTTCCTTCTCAACCATCGCCAGAGTCTTTTCTCAAGGTTGTGGAGCGGTTTGAATATGTAAAAGATATAGGGCTTGTAGTTGATACGAGCAAGATTAATTCTAATCGCCTTCGGCAACTTGCAAGATTAGGATCAAAATATGAACCATATGCCTTTAGAAGGTTTGACGAAGTAAGAAGATATAGTATTTTAGTTGCTTTTATGTTAGAAATCACACAAGATTTAATTGATTATGCAATTGAAATACACGATCGTATTATGATGAATCTTCAATTAAAAGGAAAAAAAGCACAAGATGAGATGCAAAAAGTAAATGGTAAAAAACTGAATGAAAAACTTATACAATTTATCAAGATATGTGGAGCACTTATTGAAGCAAAAGAAGTAGGAAAAGATGCTTTTACAGCTCTAGATGACGTTATGCCGTGGGATAAAATGGTGGAATCGGTTGAGGAAGCCAAACAGCTATCAAGACCTGTAAGTTATGATTATTTAGATTTATTGGAGACTAGATATTCCTATATTAGGCGGTATGCGCCTACTCTATTAAGGGTCTTCCAGTTTGGATCAACTAAATCGGCAGATCCAGTACTTCAAGCGCTTCATACTATACATGATTTAAACATAAACGGAAAGCGAAAAGTACCGATGAGTGCACCTTTGAATTTTGTATCAAATCGTTGGCAAAAACATGTATATGATGACGAAGGTAATGTTAACCGACATTATTACGAACTTGCAGCATTAACAGAGTTGCGAAATTACATAAGATCAGGAGATGTATTTGTTTCAGGAAGTAGACAGCATAAGGCATTTGATGATTACTTAATATCTGAAGAGGATTGGAGAAACATAATAAATGCGGAAAATTACTTGGCAGTTCCTTTAACGGTCGAGGAGTACTTAACAGAAAGGATTACTTCGCTAAACCAACGTTTGGACTGGTTATCAAAAAATAGTGAAAAATTAGAAGGTGTTGATATCAGCCAAGGAAAGCTATATGTGGAGAGGTTAGATAAAGGGACTCCAGAAGAAGCAAAAGCATTTAGTATCCGTCTACATAATATGTTACCAAGAATAAAGCTCACAGATTTACTATTAGAAGTTTCCAGCTGGACTGGATTTCATGAGCAATTTATTCATGCTTCAACGAACAAATCTCCTGATAAAGAAGAGAAGAATGTAGTATTAGCAACTCTGATGGCAATGGGTACAAATATTGGTCTTACAAAAATGGCAGAGGCTACTCCTGGAATCTCTTATAGACAAATGGCAAACACTGCACAATGGAGAATGTATGATGATGCTATGGTTCGAGCTCAGTCTGTTCTAGTTAACTTTCAACACAGGCGACAATTAGCAACATATTGGGGAGACGGTAATACATCGTCTTCAGATGGAATGCGGGTACCTATTGGCGTTCGCTCTTTACATGCTGATTCAAACCCGCATTATGGAACAGGAAGAGGAGCAACTATCTATAGGTTTATAAGTGATCAATTTGCTTCCTTCTATTTAAAAGTAATTAATACAAATGCCCGAGATGCACTATACGTCCTTGACGGTTTACTTCATCATGAAACAGACCTCATGATTGAAGAACATTATACAGATACCGCCGGATATACAGATCAAGTTTTCGGATTAACACATCTTCTAGGCTTCCGCTTTGCACCACGTATTCGTGACTTAATGGATACAAAACTTTTTACTATTAACGGTGTGCAAGAATATCCAAATGTTCAGTCACTATTAAAAGGGAAAATTAATTTAAAGGTTATTCAAGAAAATTACAATGATGTTTTACGGTTAGCATACTCCGTAAGAACAGGTAAAGTATCTAGCTCACTTATAATGGGGAAACTTGGATCTTATGCAAGACAAAATAAATTAGCGACCGCCCTTGGTGAAATGGGTCGAATAGAAAAAACGATCTTTACCTTAGATTATATTTCGAGTAAATCAGTGAGGAGAAAAATACAAAAAGGCTTAAATAAAGGCGAAGCCACAAATGCCTTAGCCAGAGCTATATTTTTCGGAAAGAGCGGAGAGTTTAGAGAAAGAGCCCTCCAAGATCAATTGCAACGGGCCAGTGCACTTAATATTATTATTAATGCGATAAGTGTATGGAATACGGTCTATATGGAAAAAGCCGTAGAAGAATTAAAAGATACAGGCGAATTTCGAGAGGATTTAATGCCGTATATATGGCCTTTAGGTTGGGAACACATCAATTTCTTAGGTGAATATAAGTTTGAGGGATTACATGCAACAAGTTTACAATCCTTACGCCCTTTGAATATAAAAGAGCCGATTTACTCTTAACGGAGTAAAATACGGCTCTTTTTTCATATAAATTTGCTTAGCGTGGTTTTTTTCCGAAATGCTGGCGGTACCCC
>NZ_JBBOWI010000005.1:0-2681 GCF_038006965.1 Bacillus sp. FSL K6-1338
GGTGCGACACGTTCCTAAGTGAAAAGCTTAGGCATTGTCGAACTTACAGTTCAACAGTGAACTGTCATTCCAAGAAGTCAAATGATAGGGTAACGCCTTGAAGGGCTTCCTTTAATACTCCGACATGCAGTGAAGTTAGCAAGAACTGAACTGTATGAAGCTCGGTGAAGTCGGTTGAGAGTTACCGTAATCCTATAGGATACGAAAGTCACTCAGAGGTGGGTGGTGTAACCTATAAACCGGAAGTCTATAAATTACCTATGGTTAGTATGCACTATGAACCAATAGAGTATGGTATGTGCGGACGAATCTCTGATGGTACGGGTCTATATCGGAAGTAAGTCGAAAGGCTTACTGACACAATTAGTGTCGCTACTGTGGATGAGTAAAACTCGCCTTTATGAAAGTCCATATATTGTTACAGGCAATATCAAGGTAGCAGGCTCATAGGAGAAACCTAACGGTATATGCACAGATAGGAATGACGGAACGTGGTAAGCTGTCAACACTGAGGGCTTGCTTCCGATGAAGTGGTTCTAGGGAAAACAATTGTAAATTGTATAACCTAGGTTTATGACAGTGAAAGTGGTGGCACAGTACCTATGAAACGTGTAATGAACGTGGAGGGATAGCCACTAGTCGATTGAAAACTGACTGTTACTTATGGTTGACATGGTTTCGAGTAAGACTAAAGAGATGTAAACCTCCAGTAAATAAGGGGAGGTTACAGCCCATGTTAAAGAAAACTAAACTAAGGCACAGTGAATATTACGACATGCAAAGAAAGTATGATGAGTTATATTCTAATAGCCTTAATGGTAACAATTTCTATAAATTAATTGATATTATCGGTTCGGAAGAAAATATTAGATTAGCATACCGCAACATCAAAACTAATAAGGGGAGTAACACGGCTGGAGTTGACAATTTAACCATTAAAGATATTTGGCACCTAAACGATACAAAGATTATTCATGAAGTTAGAAAACGATTAAATAACTATCAACCACAAGCAGTTAAAAGAGTCCTTATCCCAAAAGAGGGCAGTGATAAGAAGCGACCCCTGGGGATTCCAACAATTTGGGACAGATTAGTACAACAATCTATCCTCCAAGTATTGGAACCTATTTGTGAAGCTAAGTTTCATAACCATAGTTATGGATTTAGACCGAACAGAAGTACACACCATGCACTAAGTAGAGTTGTAAGTCTTATTAACATAGGTCACCAAAACTACTGTGTTGATATTGACATTAAGGGGTTCTTTGATAATGTATGCCACAAAAAGCTATTAAGGCAAATGTGGACTCTGGGAATAAGAGACAAATCACTTCTATGTGTTATTTCAAAAATCCTTAAATCTGAGATAGAAGGAGAGGGTATTCCCAATAAGGGTACTCCGCAAGGAGGAATTATTTCTCCTTTACTTTCCAACATTGTTCTAAATGAACTTGATTGGTGGATAAGTAGCCAATGGGAAACCTACAAACCTCACAGAATCTCTACTCGGCATTTAGGGTTTCGACAATATGCTAGGAAGTACACGAATCTAAAATGTGGTTATGTAGTGAGATACGCGGATGACTTCAAAATAATGTGTCGGACTTATGATGAAGCACAACGCTTTTATCATGCGACAGTTGATTTTCTCAAATCCCGCTTGGGATTAGAAATTAACCCCAAAAAGTCCAAAGTGGTTAATCTCAAGAAAAACTCGTCAGTTTTCCTTGGATTCAAAATCAAAGTGGTTAAACAAGGTAAAGCTAAATTTGGATATATTGCAAAAACCAGTATGTCCGACAAAGCTATTACAAAAGCTAAAAGACAACTAAAAGAACGAATCAAAGGAATTCAAAAGGAGCCGACTTCAGAGAAAGTTACTCAATTTAATTCAACCCTTCTTGGTATACAAAATTACTTTAAATATGCGGTTACAATTTACATGGATTTAACGGAGGTAAATTACTCTCTGCGAAGAGTCATAAGAACCAGACTTAGAAACAATATGAAGCACATGAAGTTCTGTGAAACATCTGTGAATTTTAAAAGGAAGACCAAAGGAATACAACCCAACACTAAGATTTACGCTGTACAGAACACTCCACTCTTACCAGTTACAGGAATACATCATAAAAACCCGTGGAATTTTTCGCAGGTTATCTGTAACTATACGGAAACGGGGCGTAATAAAGTACATAGTAATCTTAAGGCAATACCTAAGGATGTTCTCAACCAAGTTATGAGGACTTATTCGAAGAATAAAAGTATTGAGTACAACGATAATAGGATATCAAAATACGTTGCTCAATATGGTAAGTGTTATGTAACTGGTGAGGAAATTGGTATTGAACGTGTTCATTGTCATCACATTGTTCCCATTAAACAAGGTGGGGATGACAAGTACAACAACTTGGTAATTGTAGATTGGTTTATACACAAACTGATTCACATGACGAATCTTAATAAGATTACACATTACCTTCGGTCTTTTAAACTTAACAAGAAACAAATGGATAAACTGAATGTGCTAAGAACTAAAGCTGGAAATGAACCGATAGTAACATAATTTGATTTTAAAGTCAGTTGGAAACGATGGAACGCCGTATGCTAGGAAACTAGCACGTACGGTGTGAGGTGGGGGAAAAGGTGGAGATTACATCAAAGCCTTACCTATCATCATA